>NZ_CP132507.1:2601224-3889336 GCF_032191775.1 Rhodoferax mekongensis
CAGTTGAATCGGATTGGGTTAAAGGACCAACACACTACCCTCAGCCCGCGGAAAGCAGACCATCGAAGTACGCAATGGTCCTTTGCAGCCCTTCGCGCAACTGGACCCTAGGCTCCCAGTCATTGAGATATTCCCGTGCCCGGGAGATGTCAGGCTGACGTTGCATGGGATCGTCAGACGGCAGCTGTTGGAACACGAGTTTCGACTTCGCACCCGTGAGTTCGATGACCATCTCCGCCAGTTGACGAATCGTGAATTCGCCCGGATTGCCCAGGTTGATGGGCCCCGGGAAGCCTGGCGCGCCATTCTCACCGCGCGGCAGGTCCATGAAGCGGATGAAGCCTTCGATGAGGTCGTCCACAAAGCAGAAGCTGCGAGTCTGCTGGCCCTCGCCATAAATGGTGATGTCTTCCCCGCGCAAGGCCTGCACGATGAAGTTGCTGACTACACGCCCATCGTTGGGGTGCATGCGGGGACCATAAGTGTTGAAAATGCGGGCGACACGGATGTCAAGCCCATATTGACGGTGATAGTCAAAAAAAAGCGTTTCAGCGCAACGTTTGCCCTCGTCATAACAACTCCGAATGCCGATGGGATTCACATTTCCCCAATAGGCTTCGGTTTGCGGATGCACACTGGGATCACCGTATACCTCGCTGGTGCTGGCCTGGAAGGTCCGGGCCTTCAGTCGTTTGGCCAGTTCCAGCATGTTGATGGCACCATGCACGCTGGTCTTGGTCGTCTGCACTGGGTCGTGCTGGTAGTGAATGGGGCTAGCGGGACACGCCAAGTTATAGATTTGATCCACCTCCACTTGAAGCGGCACAGTTACATCGTGTCGCATGAATTCAAAGTGTGGGTGCGATAACAGGTGCTCAATATTTCGTTTCGCCCCTGTAAATAGATTGTCGACGCACAGCACCTCGTCACCGCGCGCAATGAGACGGTCAATAAGGTGTGAACCTAGAAAGCCAGCACCGCCCGTCACAAGAATGCGCTTTCGCGCGTTGTACTTTCTCATATCACCCATCAATCCTGACCAAACAAGTCACGTGTGTAAATCTTCCCCGGAACATCTGCAAGCTCAGCGGCACTGCGGTTCACCACAATCACATCCGCTTCTCGCTTGAATTGCTCCAGGTCTGTCAGCACCTTGCTGTTGAAGAAGGTGGCCTCTTTAAGTGCCGGTTCATAAACAATCACTTCCACCCCCTTGGCTTTGATGCGTTTCATGATGCCCTGGATACTGCTGCTTCTGAAGTTGTCACTCCCCGCTTTCATTACCAGCCGGTAGATGCCCACCACTTTGGGTTTGCGCTTCAAGATGTCTGCTGCGCAGAAGTCTTTGCGGGTGGTGTTGCTTTCTACGATCGCCCGCATGATGTTTTGCGGTACGTCGTTGTAGTTGGCAAGCAGTTGTTTGGTGTCTTTGGGCAGGCAGTAGCCACCGTAGCCAAAGCTGGGGTTGTTGTAGTGGTTTCCGATGCGCGGGTCCAGACTCACGCCGTCGATGATTTGCCGGGTGTCCAGGCCGTGGATGGCCGCGTAGGTGTCGAGTTCGTTGAAGTACGCCACTCGCATGGCCAGGTAGGTGTTGGCAAACAGCTTGACAGCTTCTGCCTCTGTGCTGCCGCTCAGCAAGACGGGGATGTTTTGCTTGATGGCGCCTTGTTGCAGTAGTTGGGCAAACTTCTCTGCGCGGGCCGATTGTTCGCCCACCACGATGCGGCTGGGGTGCAGGTTGTCGTACAGCGCCCTTCCCTCTCGCAGGAATTCGGGGCTGAAGATGATGTTCTTGCTGCCGGTTTGCTCGCGCAGGCGCTGGGTGTAGCCCACGGGGATGGTGCTTTTGATGACCATGACCGCGTCGGGGGCGATGGCCATGACGTCTGCCACCACGCTTTCTATGCTTTTGGTGTTGAAGTAGTTGGTCTCAACGTCGTAGTCTGTGGGGGTGGCGATGATGACGTAGTCAGCCCCCGAATAGGCCTCTTGTTTGTTGAGTGTGGCCTTGAGGTTCAGGGGCTTGTGGCTCAGGTAGTCTTGCAGTTCTGCATCTTCAATGGGGCTGATGCGCTGGTTGATCATGTCCACCTTGGCAGCAATCAGGTCGATTGCAACGACTTCATTGTGCTGCGCCAACAGCACCGCGTTGCTCAGGCCTACGTAGCCGGTTCCTGCTATTGCGATCTTCATGGGGTTTACTCTACGCTGACGCTCACGTTGTACACGGGTTATTTCGGTGCACGCTGTTTAGCCTAGCAGCTTTGGTGGGTGTAATTAGGTTGGCGGATTGGGGGTCGAAGTGTGACGTGAATTATCGTTTTAAAAGGTCACACGAACCGGCTTCAATCGATTTCTTCGGAAAAAACAGCCCTTTTGCTCAACATTTTTTCACTCGGTGGCCAGCTCATCGCAGGGACTATCCACGGGAGCGACTGCCATCAGCAGATGACTAACAGATGCTCGCGTGGTAAGGGTAATTTCATTCCCGTTGTCCAAAAGATTGTTATTTTTCCACCGCGCAATTAAGCTTTCGATCACTGCGATCAATTGGTCCTGCCCCGAATCATTCAATGATTCAATCGCAGTATGTCCGTGTAAATGCAAGAGGTTCACCATTTGAGTGTTCATATGAACAGTCGCTAAGATGGGCCGCTGCATCCAAAGATACTCATACAGTTTGGACGGGATGTATTCCGCGCAGATGGGCTCCGTGCCATGCAGAAGCAGAAGTACATCTGCGCTGCGCATGCGCCGCAGAATCCGCTCGCGGCCCGATAATCCGGTGACCGGGTCTGCTTCCACTCTGCCAAGATGCCGCACCATAGTACGCACAGAAGATTGAGAGATTGCAGCCTCAGACACTGCGTCCAAGGGCCCGCCTGTGAGTTGCAGTTCGATCTTCTCCTTCAATTCAGGCCGTTCCGCTATCAAAGCTTCCAATGCGCTGATGATGGGCGTGAGGTTGCGTGTGGCAGACAGCGAACCGAAATGGCCTATGACCATTTTGGGGCCCGGGACGTAAGGAGGCATTTCCTTGAACGGAGCATCAATGCCCGGCAGCATCATCTTGCCGCGGTCCCCCAGCTGCGGGTGGCGGCGCTTAGCACTAGCCAAGGCCTGATCCGTAAACCAGATGGCAACGTCGGCATACGTACAAATCACCCGCTCCACTTCCGCCTGCATCTTCTCTTGCGCGGTAGACGGTTCACTGCCGGGCATAACCAAGGGGTCATGCACTTCAGCCAGCCAACGCACGCCCAAGCTCCGCTTTAGTGCGTTTCCGGCGATATGTGCTGCAAAAGCGCCACCCGTCGAGTAGATTAGGTCGAATGTGCGCTGCTGGGCCAGCTGCCGGCCCTTCACATAAGCAGACAGCCACCATGACCACGAGCTTTCCACAGGACGAAGCAACTTCTCCACCAACATGAAGGGCAGTAGTGGCAGCGAGAGCAACACCATGACGCATCTGTACGCCCTTGGAGCAGCGATGCGCCGGCGCAATACATGGCGCATTTCAAACCGTATTCCTGCTGGCCCTGCTGGCCACAGCTGGTAATGTTCGTAATGGCGATCGATACTGCCGGACACACCACTCAGCACTACCAACTCGATACCAGCTGCTTCAAGATGGGGCAACTTGTCAGTAATCGTCTGGCTGGCCGCTCGTCCGTCCATGTTGAACGCATGGGATAGCACTAGCCAGCGTTGCTTGTATTTGCGAGCCACCGCAGCAAACAGCCCGTCATACTGCAAAGCCGCTTGGGCCCACTGCCTGCCTCTCGCAAATTCAGTCGCATGACCGACCAGAGCCCTGCAGGTGTCTTTGTCTTGCAAGAGCGAAGCAACTTTGGCAGCGAGGTGAGCGGCGTTATCAGGAACAGAGAGCAAAAATGCGTTTACGCCATCCGTCAAATCGGGAGCAATTCCGCTGTAAGGAGCGTCGCTGACCACCGCGGGCAGTCCATGTGCCATGCCCTCCAGTACCACCATGCCGTAGGAGTCTTCCAGGGTGGGATGCACCAGCATGTCAGCGGCCCTGTAGGCCAGCGACATGTCTTTCTGGCTCCCCAAGAAGTGAATGCGTGAACGTAGTCCTAGATTCGCCGCCTGTTGCTCATATTCTTTTGTTTTTTCCGAGCGGCCGACCACGAGCAATTCCACCTTGCCTTCGATATGGGCCATCGCTTCCAGCAAGGTTTTGAGGCCTTTCTTTACGAAGTCATTGCCGACAAATAGAAGCATGGGCACGTCTGTCGACACGCCGAGGGCTCGCCGCGCTTGGGCCTTGGCATCTGGTGTGGCCGGGCCCGGCACTGAATCCACGCCTGGCGTGATGACCTCCAGCATGGGGCGCGATTTTGGAAATGCGCGCTCCACGACCTCTTGCAGCGTGATCGAAGCGCACACCACCTTCTTCTTGTAGGCAAAAGCGAATCGCCGCTCTTCCAGCCACAGGTAAGCCAGAAGTCGCGGGCTGGTCAGCACTTTCAACCACCGCAGAGCCAACACAAACCCCTGCTTGCCGGCAAACAGTGTGTGCTTCACCGGCAACACATGCACCGTGTGCACATTACCGTGCCAGGTGTTTTCATGGGAATGCACGATGTCAAAACCCGTGCGCGTGGCGCGCCAGGTCTTCCAGGCAAAGTAGAGTTGGTTAATCCAGCGCGGGCGCTCCAGGGGCTTGGGCACCTGGTGGTAGGTCACTCCGGGAAAATCATGCGAAATGGTCTGCGCGAACACATGCACTTCATGCTGTTGCGCGAGCTGCTCCACCACCGAGATGGAATAGCGCTCAGCCCCCCCCCCGGTCACTGAAAAATTGCGGCTCAAGACCGCGATACGCAAACGCTCAGTCACAAGCCACCATCACAGCAACACAATGTCGTATTGCTCCTGGGCCATGGCTGCCTCGCTTAGCAGCGACACAGGTTTGCCGATGAACTCAGAGAGGCCTGCCAAGTGCTGGCTTTCTTCGTCCAACAACAGTTCAATCACCTTGGGTGACGCCACCACCCGGAACTCACGCGGAGTGAACTGTCGGGCTTCACGCAAGATTTCACGCAGGATGTCATATGCCACACTACGCGGCGTCTTGACGATGCCCTTGCCTTCGCAGGTCGGGCACGGCTCGCACAGCATGTGAGCCAGCGATTCACGCGTGCGCTTGCGCGTCATTTCCACCAGACCCAGCTGCGAGAAGCCACCCGCCATAGTCTTCACCCGGTCACGCCCCAGCTGTTTGCGGAACTCCGCCAACACGGCCTCGCGGTGGTCTTCGCGGGCCATGTCGATAAAGTCAACAATGATGATGCCGCCCAGATTGCGCAATCGCAATTGACGTGCGATTGCCTGTGCCGCTTCGAGATTGGTTTTGAAAATGGTGTCGTCAAAGTTGCGCGCACCGACAAAACCACCCGTGTTCACATCCACCGTAGTCAGGGCTTCGGTCTGGTCCACGATCAGGTAGCCGCCCGACTTGAGCTCCACCCGGCGCGCCAGCGCTTTGGCAATTTCTTCGTCAATGGAATACAGGTCGAAGATGGGGCGCTCACCCTTGTAGTGCTGCAACTTCTCAGCCGCTGCGGGCATGAACTCCGCTCCAAAGGTCTTTAGCGCATCAAACTGCTCGCGCGAATCCACGCGAATCGTCTGCGTCGTTTCGCCCACCAAGTCACGCAACACGCGCTGCAACAGGTTCAAGTCCTGGTGCAACAAACTTTGCGGCGGCAGACGAAGCGATGCATCCTTGATCCGGGCCCACGCCTTGCGCAGGTAAGCAATATCGTCGCCCAGCTCCTTGTCCGACGCATCCTCGCCATTGGTGCGCAAGATGAATCCACCGCCTTCTTTGCCCGCAAGCGCCTGCATGCGGCTGCGCAGCTCATCACGCTGAGCGGTAGGAATCTTTTGGGACACGCCGATATGGTCGTCCTGCGGCAGGAACACCAGCAGGCGGCCGGCAATGCTGATCTGCGTGGACAGGCGGGCGCCCTTGGTGCCAATCGGGTCCTTGATCACCTGCACCATGAGGGACTGGCCCTCAAACACCTGCTTCTCAATCGGAATCTGGGGCTGCGATGCGCGGGAGGAACTCAGCGACTCACCTTCTGCCGGGGGATGCCACACATCAGCCACATGCAAAAAGGCCGCGCGCTCCAGGCCAATGTCGATAAACGCCGACTGCATGCCGGGCAGCACCCGCGCCACTTTGCCAAGGTACACATTGCCCACCAGACCACGCTCCAGCGTGCGTTCCACGTGCAGTTCCTGCACTGCACCGTGTTCCACGATGGCGACCCGCGTCTCTTGCGGGGACCAATTGATCAGGATGTCTTGTTGCATGCAAAGCCCACCTCGCGCAAGGCCTGCGCTGTTTCAAACAAAGGGAGGCCCATGATGCCAGAGTAAGAGCCCTCAATGCGCGCAATAAACGCGGCCGCCCTGCCCTGCACACCGTACGCGCCGGCCTTGCCCATAGGCTCGCCACTGGCCACGTAAGCGGCAATGTCGTCTTCGCTCATGGCCGAAAAAGTGACTACCGATTCCGAACATGCCTGCGCAGTTTTTTCGCCCCATGCCACTGCCACCGCAGTAAACACGCGATGGGTGCCGCCAGCCAAGGCGCGCAACATGCGCTTGGCATCTTCTGCATCCTCCGGCTTGCCAAGGATGGTGTCCCCCAAGGCGACGGTGGTATCTGCACAAAGAATAGGACGATTTTGGCCTCTAGCGCCCGCCAGACGTGCGCGAGCAGCTATCAATTTAAGAGTGGTCACCCGCTGCACATAGACCGCAGGCGTATCGCCCTCCAACACCACTTCCAGGCTCTCCGCATCTTCATCTGGGGTGGGCAAGAGCAACTCGTGCGCAACGCCGATCTGGGTCAGCAACTCGCGACGGCGCGGACTCTGGGAGGCGAGATAGATGTAATCCGGGGCACTCATGGTCATTCCCTGTGGTACGGGTGATTGGCGTTGACCGACCAAGCCCGGTACAGCTGCTCAATCAGCAGCACCCGCACCATGGCGTGGGGCAAAGTCAGGTCGGAGAGGCGTATGCGCTCGTGCGAGGCCTGGCGGAACTCGGGGTCCAGACCGTCCGGGCCGCCTATGATGAGCGCCACATCGGTGCCGCCCAACTGCCATTCTTTCAGACGATCGGCCAGCGCCGTGGTGCGCAGGCTGGTGCCGCGTTCGTCGAGCGCCACAATTCGCGCCCCTTTGGGGATGGCTTCTTCTATGCGCTTGCGTTCAGCTGCGTATAGCTGTTCCACCGTTTTGGAGCCTCTCGGCTCCGTCTTGATGGCTTTGAGCTCTACTTTGAGTTCATGGGGAAATCGCTTGGCGTAGTCGTCCCACGCGGTTTGCGCCCAGTCCGGTACCCGCTGACCGACAGCGACGATGACCAGCTTCACGCAGAACCTCAGGCTTTACGGGGAGCGGCTTTCTTCGCAGGCGCCTTCTTGGCGGCAGCGGGCTTGGCCGCAGCTTTTTTGGCGACCGTCTTTTTGACTTCGGGCTTGACCACCACCGTCTTCACCGCCGCCTTGGCCGCGGGTTTGGCGGCGGGCTTTGCAGCGCTGGTTTTGGAGGCGGCTTTCTTGGCAGGTGCTTTCACGCCAGCGGCTTTGTCTGCAGCTTTCTTCAGAGCAGCTTTGGACGGGAAGGCTTCTTCCACGCCCTTCTTGGCCGCGCTGGAACGGCGCATGCTCGGCTCAGCAGTTTTCGCAGAGGCTTTTTTGGCAGCAGGCTTGGCTTCTTCGCTGGCTTTGGCGACCACGGGTTTGGCGGCACCCAGCTTCAGGCGAACGGGCTTCTCGCCCCACAGCTCTTCGAGGTGGTAGTACTGGCGGAAGTTGGGTTGCATGATGTGCACCACGACCTGGTTGCAATCCACAATGATCCACTCGCCATTGCCTTCGCCTTCAATACGCGGCTTGGCAAAACCGGCTTCGCGCACCGCATCGCGCACGCTGGCAGCCAAGGCTTTGGTTTGGCGGTTGCTGGTGCCGGAGGCGATGATCACGCGCTCAAACAAGGCAGACAGGTGCTCGGTGTCGAACACCACAATATCTTGGGCCTTCACATCTTCCAGACCATCGACGACGGCACGTTGAAGTTTCTGGGTATTTTTGGCAACGGTGGAAGTAGTCATCAGTGAGGTCGGTAAAGAAGGTGTTGGTCAATATAACGCGCAACCGGTTCAAAAACCAGTGGGGCAATGCTCTCGCCGGAGGCTACACGTTGTCGGATTTCGGTGGCACTGACAGCCATGGGAGGCATGTGCAGCACAGTCAGGCCGGGGATTTCGGCACTCAAGGCATCAAACTGACCCTTGGCGCCCGTTGAATCTGCGCGGGCAGCTACACAAATTATAGCAAGTGCCGGCAGCGCCTCGGATTCATGCCAAGTATGCAGGGCTCGCGCCTGGTCTTCGCCGATCAGCAAATGCAGCGCCGCACCCGAATTTTCCGCATGCAGTTCGCGCAAGGTGTCCACGGTGTAGCTGGCACCAATGCGCCGGGTTTCGCGCGCATCCACCTGCACTTCCGGAATACCGGCAAAGGCCAGGGTAGCCATGGCCAAGCGGTGCTCCGCAGGACTCAAGGCCCTAGCCTTGTGCCACGCGTGCCCGGTCGGTATGACCAGCAGCCGGTCCAGCGACAGCTCGGCGATAGCGGCCTTGGCCAGAGCCACATGCCCGAGGTGTGGGGGATCAAATGCGCCCCCGAACACGCCAATGCGCAGGGAGCGGGTGGCAGGAGCTGTCAAACCCAGTCCCGCGCCGTGAGGAAGTGAGAGGTCAGCGCTTCTTCCGGCGAGCCGGCAGCAGCAACATGCTGGTAGGACCAGCTGGCGTGCGGCGGCATGGACAGCAGAATCGACTCTGTACGCCCGCCTGACTGAAGGCCGAAATGGGTGCCCCGGTCCCACACCAGGTTGAACTCCACATAGCGCCCGCGGCGGTACAACTGGAAGTCCCGCTCGCGCTGGGTGTACGACATGTCTTTGCGGCGCTCAGCAATGGGCAAGTAGGCATGCAAAAAGGCATCGCCCACCGACTGCAGCATCGCAAAGCTGCGGTCCTGCCCCAGCTCAGAAAAGTCATCAAAAAAGATGCCGCCCACACCACGGGGTTCGTTGCGATGCTTCAGAAAGAAATATTCATCACACCACTTCTTGAACCGGGGGTACTTGTCGTCTCCGAAATCCGATAACGCGCCCTTGCACACCTGATGAAAATGCACCGCGTCCTCATTAAAACCGTAATAAGGCGTCAGATCCATACCGCCACCGAACCAGCATACGGTGTCACCCTGCGGGTTCTTGGCAGCCAGCATGCGCACATTCATATGCACTGTGGGCACATAAGGGTTGCGCGGGTGAAAGACCAGCGAAACACCCATGGCCTCAAAAGGCGCGCCGGACAACTCCGGACGATGCTGAGTCGCACTGGGCGGCAGTTTGGGGCCCCGCACATGTGAGAAACCACAGCCGGCGCGCTCAAACACGGTGCCACCCTCCAGAATGCGGGTGATGCCATTGCCTTGCAACGGCTCCCCGGGCGCTTTTTCCCATGCATCGGAAAGGAAGGTGCCGCCATCCATCGCGGCGATAGCGGTTGTGATGCGGTCCTGCAAACCTATCAGGTAGGCGCGCACCCGCTCAGGGGTCGCTGTAGTGTCAGACATGGTCTTGCTTTCTTTCATGCGGGGCCGGCCGTTGGGCTGCCAGAAATGTCACAGGCGCAGCTGCTTCGGGATGTTTGCCACGCACGCCTTGCAACAGGCCGGCCATGTGGGCGAGGTCTGCCTGCGGGTCCCCACTCAAGGTCATGAACCGGGTGGCATCCACCACTTTGCGGCCATAGTCCAAACTGACCACTCCGACAGGCACATTTGCCTTGAGTGCCACCTGGTAAAAACCACTGCGCCAGCCTTCGGTGCGTTTACGGGTCCCCTCAGGCGACAGGCCCAGCCAGTAGAGTTCAGATTGCAGCCGGGCGCGTTGAACGCCCTCCACCACCTGCCCTACCACCCCTTGGGGCGAATGCCGGTGCACGGGTATGCCCCCTACCCATTTCAGCCAACGGCCGAACAGCGGGAATTTGAACAGGGTGTCCTTAGCCCAAAAGTTGAGCTGTAGCCCCACGGCCCACTTGGCCAGGATGGCCACGATGAAGTCCCAGTTGCTGGTGTGGGGGTACACCACCATCACGCCCTGCAGCGCCGGAAGCCCCTCAAAGTCGACCCTCCAGCCCAGGAGCCCGAGAATTTTTCGGGCCAAAGGGCTGCCCCGCAGCTGGACGGGGTGTGGCGCATGTCCGGCGGATGCCACCGGATCAGCCTTTGACGGCGCGGTACCCGATGTCACGGCGGAATTGCATGCCGTCGAACTGAATCTCGTCGATCACTTGGTAGGCGCGCTGCTGCGCCTGCTTGACGCTGTCGGCCAAAGCCGTCACGCAAAGCACGCGACCGCCTGAGGTCAACACCGTGCCGTCTTGCAGGGTGGTACCGGCATGGAACACGGCGGCGTCTTCGCTCTCTTTGGGGATACCGGTAATGGCATCACCCTTGCGCGGGTTCATCGGGTAGCCGTGAGCAGCAAGCACCACGCCCAGCGCAGTGCGACGGTCCCACTGCAACTCAACCTCATCGAGCTTTCCGTGCGGGCCGGGCTCAGTGGCGGCCATCAGCACGTCCACCAGATCGGTCTTGAGGCGCATCATGATGGGCTGGGTCTCGGGGTCGCCCATGCGGCAGTTGAACTCCAGCGTCTTAGGCTGGCCGTTCTTGTCGATCATCAGCCCGGCGTACAAAAAGCCGCTGAACGGAATGCCGTCGGCTTCCATACCCTTGACCGTGGGGAGAATGATCTCGCGCATCGCCTTGGCATGCACATCCGGGGTGACCACCGGTGCGGGCGAATAAGCACCCATACCACCCGTGTTGGGGCCCTGGTCGCCATCCTGCAAGCGCTTGTGATCCTGGCTCGTAGCCAGGGGCAGCACGTTTTTGCCATCCACCATGACGATGAAGCTGGCTTCTTCGCCTTCCAGAAACTCTTCAATCACGACTCTGGCCCCACCGTCGTTATGGGCCACGCCCAGGGTGTTGTCCACCAGCATGAAGTCAATGGCTTCATGGGCTTCGGCCACGGTCATGGCCACCACCACGCCCTTGCCGGCAGCCAAGCCGTCGGCCTTGACCACCGTGGGTGCGCCCATCTTGTCCACGTAGGCGTGGGCGGCCACCGGGTCGGAGAAGGTGGCGTATTCGGCCGTCGGAATGCCATGGCGGCGCATGAATGCCTTGCTGAAGGCCTTGGAGCTTTCCAGCTGAGCGGCGGCCTTGGTCGGGCCGAAGATGCGCATGTTGTGGGCGCGAAACTCATCGACCACACCGGCTGCCAAAGGCACTTCGGGGCCCACAAGGGTCAAGGTGATCTTGTTGTCCTGCGCCCACTGGCGCAGTTGCACCACATCGGTGATGGGCACGTTTTTGAGGCGCGGGTCGGTGGCCGTGCCGCCGTTGCCGGGCGCCACATAGACCATCTGCACCTTGGGGGACTGGGCCAGTTTCCAGGCCAGCGCATGTTCACGGCCACCGCCGCCAATTACGAGTACGTTCATATCTATGGTTCAGAGTGCTGCGTTGTGGAAGATGTCCTGGGTGTCGTCCAGGTCTTCCAGTACATCCAGAAGTTTTTGCATGCGCTCGGCGTCCTCAAGGGAGAGCTCAATCGTGTTTTCTGCGCGCATGGTCACTGTGGCAACCTCGGCATTGAGTCCAGCGGCCTCCAGGGCGGCCTTGACGGCCTCAAAGTCAGCTGGCGACGTCATCACCTCAATCGCTCCGTCGTCATCCGTGATCACGTCTTCCGCACCGGCTTCCAGCGCCACTTCCATGACCTTGTCTTCGCTTGTGCCGGGGGCAAAAATCAGCTGGCCCACGTGCTTGAACTGGAAGGCCACCGAGCCTTCGGTGCCCATGTTGCCGCCGTGTTTGCTGAAAGCGTGGCGCACTTCAGCCACGGTACGCACCTTGTTGTCCGTCATGGTATCCACGATGATGGCCGCGCCACCGATGCCGTAACCTTCGTAGCGGATTTCTTCGTAGCTCATGCCGTCCAGTGAGCCGGTGGCCTTGTCCACGTTGTATTTCACCCGGTCTGCAGGCATGTTGGCGGCTTTGGCCTTTTCGATGGCCAGGCGCAAACGCGGGTTCATGGCCGGGTCGCCCCCGCCTTGTCGGGCCGCTACCGTGATTTCACGGACGATGCGGGTCCAAATCTTGCCTCGCTTCTCGTCCTGACGCCCCTTGCGGTGCTGAATATTGGCCCATTTGCTATGTCCTGCCACACGAAACCCTTTAAAAATTCGTTACGCTACCCCGCCGATTGTAAGTTCAGCGCCCCCACCCCGGCCTTGCGGCTGGCCCCCCAAGGGGGTGCAAGTAAACTTGGGGCGGCCCAGCATTTACTTGAGAGACATCCATGGCTTCCATCCAAGACGAAGGCATCCTGATTGCCCAGCACGCTGCAGGCAAGTCTGCAGTGCAATGTTTCCTCCGGCCCGACAAGGCCAACCGCCACGGCCTCATCACGGGCGCCACCGGCACCGGCAAAACCATCACCCTGCAGAGCCTGGCCGAAGGCTTTTCTGCCTTAGGCGTGCCGGTGTTCATGGCCGACGTCAAAGGCGACTTGACCGGCATCTCCCAAAAAGGTGCATTGACCGAGAAGCTGGCCAAAGTCATCAAGGAACGGGGGTTTGAGGAACCCGCGTTTTCCGCCTTCCCCACCACGCTATGGGACGTATTCGGCAAACAAGGCCACCCCGTGCGCGCCACGGTCAGCGACCTGGGCCCGTTGCTGCTGGCCCGCATGCTCAACCTGAACGAAACCCAGGCCGGCGTGCTGCAACTAGTGTTCAAGATTGCGGATGACGACGGCCTGTTGCTGCTCGACATGAAAGACCTGCGCGCCATGTGCCAGGACGTGGGCGACAACGCCGCCAGCTACACCACCGAATACGGCAACATCAGCGCCGCCAGCATTGGCGCCATCCAGCGTGGCCTGATGCAGATCGAAGAGCAAGGTGGCGACCAATTCTTCGGCGAGCCCATGCTCAACATCGAAGACTTCATGCAGACCGATGGCTCGGGCAAAGGGGTAGTCAACATCCTCGCGGCAGACAAGCTCATGCAGTCGCCTCGCTTGTATGCAACCTTTTTGTTGTGGATGCTGAGCGAACTGTTCGAGGCTTTGCCCGAGGTAGGCGACCTGGACAAGCCCAAATTGGTGTTCTTCTTCGACGAGGCCCACCTCTTGTTTGCCGATGCGCCCAAGGTGCTGATCGAGCGCATTGAACTGGTGGTGCGACTGGTTCGGTCCAAGGGCGTGGGCGTATTCTTTGTGACGCAAAACCCGCTGGACATTCCCGACAGCGTGCTGGCCCAGCTGGGCAACCGCGTTCAACACGCCTTGCGCGCCTTCACCCCGCGCGACCAGAAGGCCGTCAAAAGCGCTGCCGACACCATGCGCGCCAATCCGGGCTTGGATGTGGCGACCGCCATCACCGAGCTGGGGGTGGGCGAGGCCTTGGTGAGCCTGATGGATGAAAAAGGCCGCCCCTCTCTCACAGAACGCGTCTTCGTCATTCCACCGGCCAGCCAGATCGGCCCCATCACCCCCGAGCAACGCAAGACGCTGATCACCGAATCCATCGTCGCGGGTGTCTACGAGAAGGCGGTGGACCGGGAGTCGGCCTTCGAGGCACTCAAAGGCCGCACGCAAAACCGTGCGCCGGCTGCAGCGGAAGCGGAAGCTGAAGGCGATGCCGCCCCTGCCACTCCGCGTACACGTGCCGGCCGCGCAGCGCCTGCTGCGGAGCCGGAGGCAGCGCCGGCTGGCGGCGGCATCCTGGACAGCATTGGTGACATGCTGGGTGGCGGCGCCCGCCGTTCACGCGCCAGCGTGGGCGAGCAGCTCATCAAGAGTGCGGCCAGCTCTATCGGCCGCGAAGTGGGCCGCCAGATCATCCGAGGAGTGCTGGGCAGCATTCTGGGCGGCAGCAAGCGATAACCACTACAAGGAACAAAAACATGGTCACCATCGATCCCGCAGCACGCGCCAACGTCACCCTCATCGACCACCCGCTGGTGCAGCACAAGCTCACCCTGATGCGCAAAAAGGAAGCCAGCACCAGCAGCTTCCGTCGGCTGCTCAACGAGCTGGCCGGCCTGATGATTTACGAAGTCTGTCGCGACATGCCGCTGCAAGATCTGGAAATTGAAACCCCGTTGGAAACCACCACCGGCAAGGTTATTGACGGCAAGAAGCTGGTATTTGCCAGCGTGCTGCGTGCCGGCAACGGCATTCTGGACGGCGTGCTCTCCGTGGTGCCGGGCGCCCGCGTAGGCCACGTGGGCCTGTACCGCGACCCCAAAACCCTGCAGGCGGTGGAGTACTACTTCAAGATGCCCAGCAATATGGAAGAACGCGATGTTGTCGTCGTGGACCCCATGTTGGCCACCGGCAACTCAGCGGCTGCGGCCGTCACGCGCCTCAAGGCCTGCAAGCCCAAGTCCATCAAATTCCTGTGCCTGCTGACCTGCCCCGAGGGCATCAACACCATGTACAAGGAACACCCCGATGTTCGCATCTTCACCGCGGCCATCGACCGGGGCCTGAACGACCATGGTTACATTATGCCGGGGCTGGGTGACGCGGGCGATCGCATCTTCGGTACCCAGTAGGCGATAAACAATAAAAATGACCGTTAGCGCCCGTGGAATCTGCACGGGCAGCTAGGTTTTTGATAGCACTCTGCCTCACGGGGTGCGGGAGTTTTCACCATGCTCGACCTGCTTATCCACAACGCCACCTTGCCCGACGGGCGCAGCCACATGTCGGTGGCGGTACAAAGCGGCCGCATTACCGAGGTGACACAAGGGCTCACGCCAGAAGCCGCTGCGGCGGCGGAGGTGGTGGACGCCGGCGGCATGTTGCTCAGCAGCCCATTTGTGGATGCGCACTTCCACATGGACGCCACGCTCAGCCTGGGTTTGCCGCGGCTGAACCAGAGCGGCACCTTGCTGGAAGGTATTGCGCTGTGGGGCGAGCTCAAACCGCACCTGACCTTTGATGCGCTGGTGCACCGCGCGCTGGCCTACTGCGACTGGGCCGTCGCCAACGGTCTGTTGGCCATCCGCAGCCATGTGGACACCAGCGACGCGAGCATGCTGGCGGTGGAAGCCCTGTTGGCTGTCAAAAAGAAAGTCGCGCCCTATATCGATCTTCAGCTGGTCGCGTTTCCACAGGACGGTGTCCTGAGAAGCAAAGGCGGCATAGACAACCTCAAAAAAGCACTGGCGCTGGGCGTGGACGTGGTCGGTGGCATTCCCCACTTTGAGCGCACCATGGCGGACGGCGCTGCCAGCGTCAAACTGCTGTGTGAGCTGGCCGCCGAGCAAGGCAAGCTGGTCGACATGCATTGCGACGAGTCGGACGACCCGCTTTCGCGCCATGTGGAAACCCTGGCTTTTGAGGCCAACCGCCTGGGCCTGCACGGCCGCGTGACTGGCAGTCATCTGACCTCCATGCACAGCATGGACAACTACTATGTGAGCAAACTGCTGCCGCTCATGGCGGAGGCGCAACTGAGCGTGGTCAGCAACCCGCTCATCAACATCACCCTGCAGGGCCGGCACGACAGCTACCCCAAGCGCCGCGGCATGACCCGCGTGCCTGAAATCATGGCAGCCGGCATGACCGTCGCCTTTGGTCAGGACTGTTGCATGGACCCTTGGTACAGCATGGGAAGCGGCGACATGCTTGAGGTCGCCAGCATGGGCCTGCACGTGGCGCAAATGACCAGCCAGCCCGCCATGCAGCAGTGCTTTGATGCCGTCACCACCAACCCCGCCCGCATCCTGCACCTGCAGGGCTATGGCCTGGAAAAAGGCTGCCACGCCGACCTGGTGCTGCTGCAAGCGCAAAACCCCATCGAGGCCATCCGCCTCAAAGCCACCCGCCTCAAGGTCTGGCGGCGGGGTACTCTAGTGGCACAAACACCGGCGCGGACAGCAACGTTGACTCTGCCCGGCCGGCCGGCGAGCACATCCTTCTTACGTACCAAATAGGTCTCTAGCGCTCATGGATATTGCGCAAGCAGCTAGCAAAAGCATAGCATTCGCGATAGCTGCTGCGCAAAGCACCTCGGTCCCGCTGGACGTGGCGGCCAATGTGCAAAACCACCTGCGCTTTGTGGAAGCCGCTGCGCAGCATGGCGTGCAGTGGCTGGTCTTCCCGGAACTGTCCCTCACCGGCTACGAGTTGGCCGCAATGCCCGACTTGGTGCTGCACGCGGACCACGCGCTCTTGGCGCCCCTGCGCGAAGCAGCCCAACGCACGGGCATGGCCATCACCGTGGGCGCGCCAGTGGACAGTGGCAGCGCCCTGCCCTTTGTTGGCGCCATCACCTTGCGACCGGATGGCCAACACTACGTATACGCGAAGTACCACCTGCATGGCAGCGAAACCCGATTCGCCACCGCCGGCTCAGCGCAGGTAGGCCTGCAGGCATGGGCAGGACAGCAGATCGCCAGTGCGATCTGTGCCGACACTAATTACCCCAGCCATGCAGCGCAAGCTGCTGCTGCAGGCGCCTGCGTCTACGCAGCGGGCATCCTCACTTCTGCCAATGGCTATGCCGCCGAAGCACCCCTGTGGGCCCGCTACGCGCGCGAACAC
The DNA here is from genome assembly GCF_032191775.1 of Rhodoferax mekongensis. NCBI lineage: Bacteria > Pseudomonadati > Pseudomonadota > Betaproteobacteria > Burkholderiales > Comamonadaceae > Rhodoferax > Rhodoferax mekongensis. Next base: position 2,617,991 of record NZ_CP132507.1, read on the forward strand.
GCGATGACGGTTGTGATCGCCAACCATGGGGGACCATCGGGGGGCTATTTGTCGGCAGGGAGAAGCGGAATATGGGATTCACAAGGGGAATTACTCGCCGTGGCAAGGGGTACCGGAGACTGCCTGGTCATCGCCAGCCGCGACTGAGGGCATCCCGGAAGCAGTTTCTCTACCAGCTCAAAAACCCACTTCACGGACAAGTACGGCGGCTGCCTGCCGCACATAACGCCATGCAGGAACCTGCCAGCTTCCGCGGATACTGATTTCTCCGCGACGCGACATCAGCGACGCACTCTCAGGAATTTCCTCGACGGGCGCCAGCACCACCCTGAAGATGGCCCGCTCCGGGTTCAACTGCCCCGCCTTTTCGCGCACAGGGATATGCCCCCCCGCTACCGTTGCCAACTCTGGTCGTGGCAGCGTATGACTGGCATCCTTGTCGATACTGCTCACCGTCATGTTCAAAGCCCCAATACCAGAGCCATCGGCAGAAAAGCTGGCTGCATCACCCGGGTGGATATGTTGAATTGCTTCCTCATCAAGCCACGTCTCAACCAACCATCTACCGTCATCGCGCACTACCACACCGATACGCTCCCGACGACCCAACCATTGGCCCACATGCAGATCCGGATCTGTGTCCCTGAAGGTGCCCGCAAATGGTGCAACGGGTGAGTATGTCGACATTTCTGTGTTCAGGCTTGCAAGTTCTGCTTGAGCGCCTGTCAGTGCCTGCTCAGTTGCAAGCATTCGTTGCCTTGCGTTTTCGTCAAAATTGGAGGCAGCAGCCTGAAGCCTTAGATTCTCGATACGGACTATCAGCGCCTCTTTGCGGAGCTGAAGATCCGGAACAAACAGTCTGACTAGCGGAGTTCCGGGCACCACTTTTACGCCTTCCCGCAGAGGTAATTCCTCAACGCGTGCACCGGAGGGCGCGTACACAGGCCAAACGTCTACGGGTTTCAACATGCCGCTTGCGGTCACATGTGTCGGCCAAGGCACAAAAAATAACAACAAGATCAAAGCAGCGAAAATGGCTCGCCGGCGGGCAACCCGGCTGAGGCGAATGGTCGGCCAGCGGCTGGACCATGCCAAAAATTCCTGACGTATAGGCATCCAAACAAACCAGATAATTTCTACAAAGAATAAAAAGATGCCCAGCAACTTGAAGGCAAAGTGGTAGACCAGTACGGCGATACCCAAGAATAAGGTCAAGCGGTACAACCAGACCAGCCAGGCAAAGGCAATCAGGCCGTTGCGCTTTCCCGAATGAAAATGCTCGGGCGGGGGCTCATTGAGGCCAAACAACACCTCTCGCAAATGCCAACGTGCAAGAGCAAAAGAACGTGAGTGCAAATTCGGCATGTCTAACCAGTCCGACAGCACAAAATAACCATCGAAACGCATGAAAGGACTGGCATTGATCACCACCGAGGTGATCCAACTTGTTGTGGCCAGTACAAAGGCGGCCGATCGCAGCTCGCCATGGGGCAACAACGCCCAGGCCAGAGTTGCCCACGCAGCGATCATTAGCTCGGTAGCAATACCAGCAATGGCTACCTGCAGTCGCTGCAGACGATCGGTCAAACGCCAAGTGTCATTGGTATCGGTGTACGCCACCGGCCACATCACCAAAAAAGCCACCCCCATCGCAGGAACCTTGCACCCCAGCCGCTTGGCCGTAAACGCATGGCCCAACTCATGCGCCGTTTTCACCAATGCCAACGCCACGCCGTACGACCAAAGACCTGGCAAACTGAAGGTATCGACCAAGGTGGTCACGAACAAATCCCATTGCCTGAAAACCTGTACCAAGCCCAGCGCCAGTGCCCCCAAAGTCAGCCACAAAAATTTTGGTGTAAAGAAAACGCCTGCAACTTTGAGCCATCGGGTCAGCCACGCATCCGGATGGACCAAAGGGATACGAAAAAACAGATAGTGATGCAAAAGCCACTGGAAGACACCGCCTGAGATTCGTGCTTTGCGCTCAGCCAATTGGCTGGCACTTGCATGGCTGCCAAGATGTACTAGCTGGTTATCTTGTAAAAACCCGGCGACTTGCTCCACCTCGGCGCAGCTTATCTTCAAGGTCGTGTCAGCACTTACCGACTCTGCGATCCGTGCAGGATCGTTCAAAGACCATCGGCACAAGATTTCATACATGGGCCAATCAAGTCGTATGAATTGATTGCGCACCGGGTCATGCAGCGTCCAGCTCGGCTGCCCATCTCCCAATACGGGACCTGCCAACAGATCCAACTCCTCTCGCAAGCTGGGAAGCGGCATCAATCAAATCCCCAAAGTGGTGCGCAAGGAGGCGATGGGTCGTCGCAAGATCCAGAAGCCCAATGGCACCCAGCCGGCTTGAACTTTAGCCGTTCCCTTCAGGCCCACCCGATGACTTGTTTTCTCTGACAAGGTGGCGCGTAACCGGTAAGCAAAAAGGCCGTCAGGTCGCGGCATCGCCTCGTGAGCCACATAGCGAACGCGCGCTGATACGGGTGATAGTGGGCTAGCATTCAGATACATCGTCACAGCATCGCCAGGGGATAAATCAATAGCATCTGCCAGCGGAAGCCAAACCTCCACTTCACTATCTTCTGGTTCTGCGATACGCAAGATGCGTTCACCCACGGTAACCGGTTTGCCTATCCATTCTGCTGGGTCATCAAAAAGCACTACCCCATCTCTGGGGGAAGTCACCCGCGAGCGCTCCAGTTGCCCTCGCAAAAACGCCACTTCTGCGCGTTTTTCTTCAATTTTTCCAGTACTCAAAGCCAACTGACCGCGTAGCTTTGCGTCCTGCAGCGCCTGCTGCGAAGTTTGCCGGTATTCGGTTTCTGCCGTTGCCAGATTCTGCTCGGCGACATCCACGCGGCTTTGAATCAAAGCCTCGTCAAAGCCGACCAACAACTGTCCCTGCTTCACCAATTGGTTGGGTTGTACGTGGAATACCGAGACCACGCCATCCAGCGGCGCACGTATGACCGTAGGGTGCGCGGGCACCAACTCACCGGGAGCCAACACACTCAGTCGCACTGGAAAAACCATAACGAACAAGAGCACCACCCCCCATCGCACAAGCGGCTGCTTCCACCACGCTTGCCCCGCTTTGGGGCGGAACCAATCTGCGACAAGAGCGCCTAGGCTTCGCAAGTTCCAAGGGGTTGTCGGACGGAGCGCCCTGAAAGCATGCCACCAGGCGTCTAGCCACTCCGTCAGAAGCAAGAGATCATCGTCAGACCAAGCTTCCTCACGCACCAGCAACAATCCGCCCGGCTTCAGTCCTCGGGTTCCGGGCAAGCCGACCCACAATCCATGCACAGGCCACCACGCAGCCCAATCCGCCGCCATTTCGGAAGGGACATTTGAAGGCCCCACTCGCACAGCGGAGACTTTTGCAAGCTCTTCCCGTTTGACGATCCCGTCGCATACCTTATTGACCCATTGGCCATAGGGCGCATGTTCGTCAGGCACCACCACACCAGAGTGGCTTTGAAGCCCCTGATCTGCAAACCACAGCATTCCCTGCCTGTAGGGCGTCAAAAGGTGGGTTTCATTGACTAACAAAAAACCCAGCTCAGTAGTGCTGGCTGCAGCCCTCGCCCGCCTGACGAGTTCATACAACGTGGGCAGCGTGGCGTTCGGATTGGACTGATTCAGGATCAAATTCGTCGTGCCTCTACGGTTTCAGCTGCAGAGCGCTCAATACGTGTGGCGTTTTTGCCGTCAGACCACACAGGCTTGCCTGTTGCGAGGTGGAAACTACTTTCCGCACGTCCCATCTTCAGCATTTGCTCTGTCAGGCCCGGACGCCCTTTCACGAAGGGCTTGACTTGGCTTTGGGCATCGCCAATGGTGAAGGTGAACTGTGCCCTTGCTTCACGGGCGCCATCCGTCGCAATAATGATGATTTTGAGTTCACCTGTAAAGTTGTTGGGAGCATCGACCTCAAACTTGCCGGCTTGGGCGTCGAAGGCAATCCACGGGGGAAGTGGAGAACCATCCAGCTGCATGGCCTTGAGCGACACCACAGCATCTGAGCGGGTATGACTGAAAGCGTCAAATGGCAGGGAGAACGAAGTCGTTCGGCCCGATAGCGCAAACTGGTTTGCAACGCCATTGAACACACTCAGCCTGGGCTCACTTGCAGACTCCAAAGCAGATTCCACTGCCACGCGGAAGCCTGAACTGCTGGTCAAGGTATCTGAAAACTCCCTGAATGCCACCGCAGCCAGCGGTGTACGCTCTATCAGCTGAGTCGCAGAATCAAAGCTGGCAACTTGCGGAGCGGGTGGCTCGGTAATGATTGCAGGTGCAACTGGTATTGGAGTCGGCAGTGGTACGGGAGCAGGAGGCTGCGAAGCCGCTGGCGGCAATGGCTCTGCTTTCAGAGTTACGGTCGCCGTTGAAGTGTTGCCTTGCGCGTTGGATACCGAGTAGGTTATGGGAGACGGATCACCGGAGAAACCGGCCTCCGGTGTGAAAGTAATGCTACCGTTGGTTTGAACTACCCAGACTCCTTGGCCCGCAACCACCAATGTCTTGCCACCATCAGTTGCATTGGCTGAGACAAACACAACGCTCAACGGTACGACTGCATCACCTCCGGTGTCATTGTCCAGAATGGAAATTGTTTTCGCACTACCCGGGGTGTAGCGCGCAGAATCAGCTTCCGCTTGCGGATTCAGATTATCGTTGTCCGCGGGACCAACCGTCGGGATCGGGCTGCGGTTGTTCTCGTCGAAGATGTTGGTGCTGGTGCCATCGTCCTTGATGGTACCGGTGCCGGTAGCACCAGAGGTATTCGCGACTCCGCCTGATATCAGGCCGGTAGTCAAGGTAAAGTTTTCGCTGACCTCATAGTCAGAGTCTTGCGTAATGGCCGTGCGCACCAGGACACTCGTGGTGTTCGCCGCCAGCGTGATCCCACCACTGGCCCCCACCCAATGGTTGCCGTCAAAGTACTGAAGCGCACCTGAATTTCCGGTATCACTACCCACGGTCGCCGAACCCGAATTCAAAGTAGGAGTGAAACTGATTGTCGAAGAGCTGGGGTTACTCAGGCTGATCTCAAATACCGCATACGGCGAGGCCTCACTAACCGTCACGCTGCTGACTGTGACGGTCGGCCTGTCGTCGTCGGAACCTCCCGCCCCGCTACCGTCATCAAGAATGGTGCCAGTTCCGGTGGCCCGGGTAAGGGTTGCTCCAGCGCTTGGATTACTCAACGTCACAGTAAATGCCTCAGAACCCTCGAAGACAACATCATTCGTGATTGCCACAGTAAACGTCTTGGAGTTTTCACCCGGCCCGAAGTTGAGCGAGCCGGAAACGGCGGTGAAATCCGTACCAGAGATGGCCGTTCCGCCCGACGTAGCGTAGTCCACATTCACTGAACTGAATGTATTTCCGCTGCGGGTAGCAGTGAATGTGGCAGTTCCTGCCGCCTCGTTGACCGAAACGTCGTTAATGCTGAAAGTCGCGGGCCCGTCATCATCCAGAATGGTCGCGGTTCCGTCAAAAGTGGCCCCGCCGAGATTGGTAGCACGCAACTTGAACGATTCAGTGCTTTCAACGGTCGCATCATTTCTGAGTGCCACACGCGCTTGCAGGACCCCACTGGACGGCAGAGCGAGCGAACCGGTATAAGTCACCCAGCCGCTACCATCATTGATCTCGATGACATCACTCACATCATTGGTCCCCGCCACACCCAGGCTGGCGCTGCCAGTAGACACCAACACCAATGCGACCTGCTGCCCCGCCACACCCGTCACAGAGAAAGTCACGTAGTTGTCCGTGCCTTCGACAACGGCCACATCCCCGACGGAAATGGTCCGGTCGTCATCCAGTCCCGTCGTATTCGTGTTGACACTTAGAGTATTGCCGCTACCTGAGAACGTGCCGTCCTGTTTGACTCCAGTGCCATCGTCCATGATGGTTGCAACGCCAGTCACTGCACCCGCCCGACCTGACAAGGTGGCATTCAGTGTGTAGCTCTCCGCGCCCTCGTAAGGGCTGTCTTGCTCTGCAATGATGTCCACACGCACATAAACCTTGCCGAAAGCGTCGAATGTGGGCAAATTGCCGGCGCTGTAGTCCGCCCAGGTCTGTCCATCCCACACTTTGAGCGTCTGAAGGGCGTTGACATTGGCTTTGCCGGTTACGGTCCCGTTGCTGCTTTCATTTACCAAAGCCAGTGAGACAGTTTGTCCTGAATTGCCGCCCAACGTGAACACCGTGTAATTGGAAGCTTCGTTGACAACGGGCGAATCTATGTTCAAAGAACGGTCATCATCCAAGGCGGCGGGGTAACCGGTACCCGATATATCTGCATTGCCGGAAGTATTCGACTCCAGGAAGATCTGACCCGTTCCGTCGTCGTAAATACTGCCAATTCCGTAGGAGACATTGCTGTTACTGGCTTTGGTTACCGCCAAGTAAAAGGCCTCTTGCCCCTCGAACGTTCCGTCATTCGTAATGGCAGTGCGAACCAACAGAGTTGCACTTGTCATGGTGATGTTGGAGGATGGTGTATAGCCTACCCAGGCAGAGCCATCGAAATACTCCAGCTCTGTGCCCGAAGGGGTGTTACCTGTGTCTGTCCCCACCGACGCGGTCTGACTGCCCAGCGCAAGTTGAATCACCTGGCCGGAGGCGCCAGTTACCGTGAATACGGCGTAAGGAGAGGCTTCGTTGACAGATACGTTATTCACTGTAACCGGCCGGTCATCATCCAGGCTCGCGGGAAAGCCTGTACCTGAGGTGTCAGGATTTCCTGAAGTGTTTGACGCAAGAAACACATCACCGGTCCCATCGTCCTTGATGTAGGAATTTCCAATGGTTGAGGTCCCGAATTTGTTGTTGGCTGTCAGCGTCAGGGACTCCAAACCTTCGAAGGCCGCATCGTTGTACACCGCGGTGCGTACCAAAAGCGTCGCTCCCGGCATGGTCAGAGGGCCACCACCATAGGGCTGCCAGCTCGTACCATCGAAATATTCCAAATTGGGTGAAAAGTCAGCCGCCAGAGTCGCCGTGCCGCTGTTGATAGCCAGCGTCACTTGCTGCCCCGTCGCGCCCCCTACAGTGAAAAACACGTAGGGGGAGGCCTCGTTGACCGTCGTACCTGATACGGTAAGGGCGCGGTTATCGGCGGTCACGTTGATATCAAGGGTATCCAGATCCAGCAGTCCACCGGCATCCATAGTCTCCATGCTCAAGGTATCTGTGCCGCTGAAGCCGGCCGCACCGGTGTAGGTAAGAAAACCGAGAGCGGTATTGAGGTCAGCTTTGCTGCCAGACAAGGTCAGTGTTGCTGTTCCATTGCTTCCGGCTGACACGGACGTACCGCTGAGATTGCTCACAGAAATGGTGCCATTGCTCACGCTGAGCGTGATGGTCATGTTGCTGGTGTCATCTACATCTGCCATTGAGAGACCACTGATGGAGCCAGTCGCCCCTTCCGCAATACTGGGCGATGTACCCGGCAATGTGTTCACAGGTGCATCATTGGCTCCCCGGATGGAAACCGTCAATGTGGCCGTTGAAGTCAAGCTGCCATCTGACACTGTGTAGGTAAACGTGTCGGTCAGTGGAGTGCTTCCTACAGCCAAGGCTTGAACAGAACTGTTGCTGTTGTTAACCGTGTAGGTGTAGCTTCCGTCACTGTTGAGGGTGATTGATCCATACGAACCGGCTTTGGCCTGACCTACGGTGCCCCCTGATATTGCGGATACCGTGAGCGTGTTTCCGTCAGGGTCCGAATCGTTGGTCAAGACATTACCGCTGGGGTTGATTCCCGCCAAACCATTCGCGTAACCGCCAGCCTCATATGCCTGTGCTGTATCAGCAACCCCGACCGGTGCATCGTTGACGCCAGACATAGTCAGTGTCAGGGTGGAAGATGCACTGGTAGTGCCGTTCGTCATCGTGTAACCCACCACCGGAATGGCACCTGTGTAGTTTGCGGCGGGCGCGAAACTGTAGCTTCCATCGGAATTGATGGTGAGCGTACCCACACCACTGATCGTCATGGGGGTCCCCAGAGTGCCGCTGCTTCCACCCCATGTGAACGCCGTGATGGACTTCGTGCCCGAGCTCGCTGTGTCGTTGGCAAGTAATCCCGTCGCTGCGTTTCTGCTCAGCGTCGTGTCCTCCGTCACCGTGGCGGCATCGGTGCTGGCGACCACTGCGCCGCTGGCTGACGATTGGGCATAGATGGTCAGCGTAGACGCGGATGTCACACCGCCGGCGTCCTGCATCTTGTAACTAAACGCGTCGGCACCCGAAACACCACCGGAGGCGTTTACGTCTGAGGTATAGGTGTAACTTCCGTCGGCGTTGATTTGCAAGGTTCCATATTTGCCGGTTACGGTCGAGCCCGCTAGGGCAGTGAAAGTGATCGTCCCCGAGGGCGCACTCGTAACCGACTGATCGAGGGTCACGATCAGGTTGCCACCACTGCTGGTCACGTCCAACACCTTGGAGCCCGGAGGAATGTTGGTGCCTGAAACGGTCATGCCGGCCGCAATTTCCCCCGAAGTTCCACTCAGCGTCACCGTGGACTTGGTGATCGTTGTGGAACTTGTGATGGAAGCTTCCTTCGACGTTCCTGTGATATTCGAGTTGTCTGCAACGTCGTTAGTCGCAAACACCAGCGTCTGGGTAGACAAGGTGATAGCCGTGGTTCCGTATTTGGCTACGGTTCCACTCAGCCCGATCGCAAAGGTTCCGTCTGCATTGGTCGCTTTGGAGGTCACCGTGATCTTGGCATCACCGCTCGTGAGCAAGTGGTAGTAACGGGCGGGACTTGCGCTGGTTTGGAAGTAGACAAAATCACCCACCGCAACGCCGTTGAAAAAGCTGTTGTTGGAAGCGGCAAAGGCCAGTGACGTGCTGGAGCCCCCTGCAGCGTAGCTCACATAGGTGCCGGTCGCTTCCAACCCCACCAGCGACTTGGTTTCGCCATTGGTATCAACGTCGGTGTCATTGGTGAGCACATTGCCGGTCAGAGTGACGTTGCTCGTGGTGCTGATAGTGAAACGATTGAAGTCCGGATTGGCGAACGGCGCATCATTGGTACCGGTAATGGTCACCGCCAAAGTGCTGCTGGACCGGAGTCCGCCACCATCTTCCATCGTGTAACCGAAATGGTCTGTCAGCGTGTTGGAGGTCAAGCGCAAAGCCTGCACCGCCGGATTGGTATCGTCCACCACATAGTTGTAGCTACCGTCGGCATTGATGGTGAGAGTTCCGTATCGCCCCACCACGGTAAACGGGCCGGTTCCGGAGGTCGCGCCGGTGCCGGTCGCACCCACCACGGTTTGGCTGTCCCCACTATCGGGATCGGTGTCATTGCTCAGGACATTCCCCGTGGCGTTGCTGCCCGCAACCCCGTACCCTGATTCGACCGCTGCGACCGCGCCACTGGAGCTGGACGTGTCCGCCAATGCGACAGGTGCGCTATTTACATTGGTCACATTGAATGTGATCGTGTTGGGTGACGCATCCAGATCGGCGCCGCCATTGGCGGTGCCGCCGTTATCGCGGACTTGAAACGTAAAACTTGCGTATCCTGCGCCGTTGGCATTCGCCGCGGATATGTATTTCAACTTGCTCAGGTCGGCCAGAGAGATTTCTTGTCCTGCGGTCACGGCTACACCGTTGAGCGTCAAGGAACCGGCACCCGGCAAGGTGGTGATCATGACCGATGAAAGTGTATTGGCGGGACTGTCATCGGGGTCAGCAAATCCAAAATCACCCGCACCAAAGGTATAGGCAATCCCCTCTCTTGTAGTGATCGTCTTGTCTGTCCCCGAGGGGGCATCATTCACGGGGGTCACAACGAGAGAGAGTGACGCGGTGGCTATGCCTCCGTGGCCATCAGAGATGGTATAGCTCACCACCGGAATGGGGCCAGTGTATCCCTGAGTAGGAACAAAGGAGTAACTGCCATCCGCATTCACCGTGATACTGCCGCCTGTCACCGGCAATGCAGATCCGACCGTTCCACTCACTCCATTGACTGAAAAGGACGTCACAGTGAGCGGGTCATGGTTGGGGTCTGTATCGTTAGCCAGAAGCCCATTGGCAGCGCTGACTGTCAGTGTCTGGTCTTCGATCACGGTGCCGATGTCGTTGGCTGGTGTCGGACCGCTGTTGGGAACGATGAGGCTATTGATGGCGGAGTCCACCCGATCGGAAGACGACCCGACGTTGGCCACATACACATTACCCAAGGCACCGTCCTTGGAATTGTTGATATTGAATTGGGTCCTGTTGGTCTGGATTTGCGAATCGAACCATGACTGATCCACTACCAACAAGAAACCCCGGTTGTCGCTGGAGTTACTGTCGCCGTCCATGTTGCCGTCAGCCTGCGCAATGGTAAGACTGGTAAACGCCGCCTTGCCACCGAAACTGCCGCCCACATCGGTCCAGAAATAGAAACCTTTGACGTCGCCATTGGCCTTGATGGGGCGACTGATCCAACCGTGGTAAGTGGTGCCACCGATGACGATGGATGTTGCCGATACGTCGTTGCCACTGAAATTCTGGTTGTTTGTTCCATCCAGAACCTGCACCGCTCCCAGGCTGTTATTCGAATTGAAGTAGTGCAAGTTCTGCTCTTTGTCAGCCCAGCGCTCAGTGTTATCAATGGCCCCGTTATTGTTCAGGTCATACACCATCTCATAGGCGTTGCTGAAATTGAAATTCGCAAACTCAGCCTGTACGTCTTGCCCATCGATGGACAGGGTTCCGTGATCGTCTTGTTGGGACAAATAGGACAGTGTCTGGGTGTCAACCCCGTCAACAACGACACGCGAAAACATTTCGCCCTCGTCACCCGGTGTGTCAGACTCGGGATTCAAGGTCGAATCCATGTAGTGGCCCCACTCTTCCACCAGCACTTTGGTGATGGATGCAGCGTCGGCCGCTGCGGTGCCGGTGGCCGGATTCCCCGACAACCAATCGGCGTTTATAAAGATGGTGGGAGTTTCATCCACACCAACCAGGGCAAACGCCCCCTTTGCACCGCCCATGTCTTGCGCACTCCGCAACTCCACACGAACTGGCGAGTCCATGGAGTCCATGTTCTTGATAAATTGATCAAAAGCGGTGGTCCATTGGACCGACGGCGCACCCGATGAACCGCCGTTAAACAGTGCGAACAATTGCTCTTTGGCATCACCACGGCTGATGAAGTCAGTGACCAGCCTCTCTGCAGTAGCCTGGGCTGCGAGCAAATTGGGAGCTACCACCGACTTGTCTGCCAGCGCGAAGCTGATCAACGGTGCGTTCACACCTGTCACCTCGCTCATGGATGCGAAATCCGCGACGGCGGCGCCGTCAAACACAAACCGCTGCTCCAGGACCATGGAACGAAAGCCACTGAAAGCGGGCACTCCCGTCACATTTGGCGATGCGGCGCAGACGCTGCTGCCACTCTTGCCTTTCGAACGAGCCGACTCAGGCGTCGCCACAAACGTTTGAGTGATGGCATTCCAAATGCTCTGATAAATGCGGTTCATGATGTCTCCGTCAATCGGAAAATAAGTGGGGGGGGGGGACTAGGGCTGGCGGCGATGTCTAACGTTGCGGCGGATTGGCACTGACTCTGCCACTCATTCCCGCGATGAGCTCTGGAAATCTGCCATCAATTGCCGCTGCTACCTTGATAGACTGACTCACAGGATCAACCCTTGCGCCTATACGGATGTACTTTGCAGGGTATGTCTTGCGGGTTTCGTCAATGTCGACTTTCAGACTCCCACCGGCACGCAACCACCCCAGCCAAGCCGAAGGAACCAGAAACTCCAATTCAAGAACGCTGTCATCCAGGATGTCCATGAGCGGCTGACCCGCTTGCACGAATTGCTGCTCGCGCACCTTTTGCTCAGCCACGCGACCGCCGTAAGGTGCAATGACATGGCATTTGGAAAGCATGGCCTTCTGGGTGCTGACTTCCGCGTTGGCTTTATTCACTGCTGAAGCGGACAGCTCCATGTCCAATTGGCCTACGGCATTGAGTTGCAACAAGCGCTTGTTGGATTGCAGGGTTTGTTCAGCACCGTCCAACTCGGCTTGCGCTTTCTTCAGCTGGGCCTGGGGAAGCGTGCAATCAAAACTAACAAGGACCTGACCAGCCCTGAAGGCTCCGCCCTCTGGAACATGGACATTGCTCACCTTTGCAGGAAGCTCTGCAGCCAAGGTCGTAAAGCGCCTGGGCATCAGCTGTGCGCGGATTTCCTGCCGTTCCACGGCGGGGCGAGCAGGCGCCGGTGGCGGGACCTGTGCGGATACTGAGACGCATGCTGAAACGCCCAGCCACAACACGGTCAGAGACTTGAGGGTGACTCTCATGGCTTTTCGGCTCCGGAGAGAAGTGGCGCCCAAGGCTGGCGGTTATTCATGGAAATTTGTTGCGTCAACTCCTTCAATTTCAGAGCATCAGTGCTTCCCAGACGAGGCTCGAGCCCCAGATTTGCGATCAAACGGTTCTCTGCCACATTGACCTGGGCGAGAGCCTGGTAACGGCGAAGCAGACTCAGAATCGCAGCGGTGTCGTTCGCCACTTCATCCAGTTTGCTTTGTGCTTGGGCGTTGGCACGACTACGTACCAAAGACGCAATACGCACATCCGTTTCGTACACACTGTCCGCTCGTAGGAACTGCTTGCGCGCGTTGATCAATTGCAGACGAGCGAGATGCAATTGCGTAATCACGGCCATTTGGGAAGCAACCCGGCGTTGATCGGCCAATTTCACCCCCGCCTCCGCCAGCTTGGTCTGGGTAGGAGCCGTCAGAATGTTGAATAGATTGAATGAAAGCTGTAAACCAGCTTCATTCCAGTTGTTGTGGACGAGGTACTGGTCAGCGTCGTATTTGAAGCCGTAGTTAAAGTTCAAGTTTGGAAACATGCGGGCCATGGTTTTCTGCACTTCTTGCCTGGCAATTCGGCTGTTGTAGTGCTGCTCACGCAGGTCAGCGTTGTTCTCCAGCGCGAAATCCTCCAATCGCTGGATTGGCAAAGTAAGCATGCTGTCCTCCGACAAGGCCAGAGAGGTCTCCGCAATAGTGATGGGTTGGCCCAAAGGCGCGTTCACCAGTGCCGCCAGATCGACTTGGGCACTTGCGAGTTCTTGCTCTATGGATTCCAGCAGCCGCAGGTTCTCCAGGAGCTGCCGCTGGTAGCGCAGTGCATCCATGGGGTTGCGGACCCGCTCAGCCTCAACTTTTCGGGAGTCAGCCAAGGCACTTTCGGCATTCGCAATGGTCTGTTGCACTTGGCTACGCAATTGTTGGGCGCTTGCTGCTCGCCAATAGGCCGTGCGTACATCCTGCATAAGTACATGCATCGCCTTTCGGCGCTTTTCCGCAGCGATAAGCACCCGCTCTGCCTGCTGTTTCCCTCCGTAGTAGCCCACGCTGGCATCCAACAGACTCCAAGTCAACCCGAGATCGGCGGTTCCGTGGTTACGTTCGCTCGAATAGGAAGAAGTCTGAAAACTGGACACCACCTGATTCGGTGTGTACTGGCTGCTGTAGGTGGCTCGCTCCTTGTCCCGAGCGGTATATCCCGCTTGGGCCACCAGTTTGGGGAGAGCATCAAATTCAGCCATCTCCAGCTGGTTCATGGACAGGGCCTCCTCCATCAACCGGGTTCGGCGATCAAGGTTGTACTTGAGCGCCCGGGCCATGGCCTCGTCCAGCGTCAACGGTCCATCGATCGGCTCGACCGCGCTGGAGGCCATGGACTTGTCAGTCCGGTTGGTCTGGTTGAGCTCGTCTTGCGTCAAGGGACTGGGCGTGATCGTCCCGCAACCCGCAAGCGCCATCACTGTGGCAGACAACGTGAAAATTTGAATCAGCTTGCCTTGACGCATTACGCATCTCCTTAAAATTGAATAAATTGTATTTGTTAATTATGCTTAATAAAAATGATTTAAGCAAATTATTCAATCATCCAACATAAAAATTAGTCCATGTTGCAGTCATGGAGTTGACACAAGTGAATGACGAGGGGCCGATGCCACTGCTGCCAAGCGATCCGATCTTGGACATTGACCCAGCGAAAATCAGCCAAAAAATGTCAACAAGCCAGCCATGGCATACAGTGAAGCACTAGGAAAGCAGCAACAGGCTTTATCCATGCTTGAAAAAGTGCGATAGGAAAACAATGCCCCACTACTGGCTCATGAAAGCCGAGCCCGCCGAGGCTTCGATTGACGACGTGCTGGCCATGCCCGACGCCACCGTGGGCTGGACCGGCGTGCGCAACTACCAAGCCCGCAATTTCATGCGCGACAGCATGCAGGTGGGCGATGGGGTGCTGTTCTACCACTCCAGTTGTGCGCAGCCCGGTGTGGTGGGCATTGCGCGGGTCGCGTCCGGCATCAAGGTAGACCCCACCCAATTTGACCCCGCGTCACCCTATTTCGATGCGGCGAGCAAGCCCGAAGCGCCCCGCTGGCTCCTGGTCGATGTCCAGGTAGTCCACAAGACGCGCAACCTCACGTTGCCGGAGCTTCGGGCTGATGCGGCCCTCGCCGATCTCCTCATTCTCAAAAAAGGCAACCGGCTGTCCATCACGCCGGTGGAGCCTGCGCATTGGCAACACATCGTGAGCGTGCTCGGGCATCCGGGAGTCTGAGTGATGCCGAGGCCGTGTTTTCCGAAGCTGTGGGCGTGCGTTCTTTGGCTGGCAGGTGCGCTGCTTTCCAGTGCCCATGCCGGTCGTTTCGCAGACATTGCGCACGCGCGGGTGGCGAGCCTCGCCCAACAATTGGCAGAGCAGCCATCCGGTTTGGGGCCAGCTTGTCAGGATCGTTCCGCCTGGGGGCAAGCGGACGTTCAACGGCGCCTGCAAGAAGTCACCAAAGCCGCTGAAAAAATCGCCGCGCAGACCGTGCCTCCGTGGGACGACGAGGCCTACCTCGAATACAGCCGCAATGGCGTTCGTGGCGATGGTGAACGCATGATGAATGCGCGCAAAGCGGGGCTGCATGTGCTGGTGCTGGCGGAATGCAGCCAGTGGGCGGGCAGCTACCTGCCCGCCATCTCACGCTTGCTCCAAGCCCTGAGCACACAGCCCACCTGGACGTGGCCGGCCCATGACAAGGATTTGCGCAATTTCCGCGGGCAGCGTTTTGAGGTGGATTTGTTTGCCGCCGACACCGCCAACGAACTGGCTCAGGCGCTTTACCTGCTGGGCGACAAGTTGGATGGCTCGACCCGAAGGATGGTGCGGGATGCCGTGGTGCAACGCGTACTCGCCCCGGTGCGCGCCAGCTACGAGTCGGGAGGCAAAGACCACTGGTGGCTCAAGGCAGACCACAACTGGAACGCGGTGTGCCTCAAAGGGGTAACAGGCACTGCATTGGCGCTGTTGCCCGACCGCGAAGACCGTGCAGTGTTTGTGGCGGGCGCGGAGCATTACATCCGCAACTATCTGGGTGGTTTCCCGCCGGACGGCTACGCGCTGGAGGGCCCCGGCTACTGGAACTATGGCTTCTCGCATTACACAGAGTTGCGGGAAATGCTGATGCAGGCCACGGCGAACCGGCTCGACCTGTTTGACCACCCGCTGGTGCGCGAAGTAGCACTTTACGGGTACCGGTTTGAGATGACGCCGGGAAATGTGGCGCTGTTTGGAGACGCAGGGCGCAACACCCGCATGGATGACACCACCCGCGCCTATGCCAACGAGGCCTATGGTCTGGGCCAGCCGCAAACCCTGTTCAGCCAAAGCGTGAGCGTCAATACCCCGGCCAACTCCAGTCCGCTGGTGCAGGCATCCATCAAGCTGTTCAGCAAGCCTGCGCCGGCAGGCCATGGCAGCGCCCCGGCAGTGGGCTTACAGACCTACTTCAACACCGTGGGCGTGCTGGTGTCCCGCCCTGGGCCGGGCGAGACCCTGGGCTTTGCCATCAAGGCGGGCGGCAACGGCAATCACAGCCATAACGATGTGGGCTCCTACGCCATTGCCCTTGGCGCCGAGCAGCCGGTGGGCGATGCGGGTGCCACGGTGTACTCCTCCAAAACCTTCAGCAAAGACCGCTTTACCATCCGCGGCATCAACTCCTGGGGCCACCCGGTTCCCGTGGTGGCGGGCCAGTTGCAACGCGAGTCCACCAAGGTCAAAGCGCCAGTTCTCGAGCAACGAGGCGACGCCAACGGCAGCATGGTGCGCATCGACATGAAGCCCGCCTATGCACTGGATTCGCTACAAAAACTGGAGCGCTCCGCGCAGCATATTCGAGGGCCAGAGCCCAAGGTGATCATTGAGGATGCCTTCCGCTTCAGCACCCCTCAGACCTTTGAGTCGGCCATCATCAGCACCGGCCAGTTCCAGCGTTTGGCGGACGGCACCTTGGACTTCTGGCAAAAACGGGAACACTTGCGGGCCCACATCAGCGCCTCGCAGGCCTTCGAGTTCCAAACCGAGACGGTGACAGAAGAAGGTCTGACCTTCAACCGCACCGCCATCCGCTTCCTGCAAGCCGCCACCGGCAATGCCTGGGTGCGCATGGAATTCACCCCGGCGCCCCGCTGATTCCGGACGAGAGCAGGCGCGATTTGCATGTGCCTTGGCGCGAATGGCGAGTGACGTGGCGCGTCTTGCCGCCTACGATTCAGCCATTCCGTCAACAACCCACTCTGCATTCACAGGAAAACGCCATGACTACCAACACTCGCCCCCAAGTCGTCCTCATCACCGGTGCTTCTTCCGGCATGGGCAAAGAAGCCGCCAAGTTGCTGCTTCGCCAAGGGCATGTGGTCTACACCGCTGCGCGCCGTATCGAGTTGATGCAAGACCTGCAGGCTCTGGGCGCACATCCCCTCAAAATGGACGTCACTGATGAAGCCCAGATGCAAGCCGGTATCGCGCAAATCACCGCAACCCATGGCGGCGTGGACGTGCTGGTGAACAACGCCGGCTTCGGCATTTACGGTGCCATGGAAGACACCAGCATGGCCGATGCGCGCTACCAGTTCGATGTGAACTTCTTCGGCCTGGCACGCATGACCCAGCTGGTGCTGCCCCATATGCGCAGCCAACAGCGCGGGCGCATCATCAACATCTCGTCCATGGGCGGCAAGATGTATACCCCGCTGGGTAGCTGGTACCACGCCACCAAGCATGCTCTGGAAGGCTGGAGCGATTGCCTCCGCCTGGAGCTGGCTCCCTTCGGCATTCAGGTGGTGATCGTGGAGCCCGGCATCATTGCCACGGAGTTCGGCGACGTGATGACCGGCCCGCTGCTGGAACGCTCCGGCAATGGCCCCTACGCCAAGCTGGCACACATCGTGGCCAAGGCCACTGGCGACGCTTACAGCAAGCCCAATGCTGCGTCCCCCGCTTCCGTGATTGCGGACGTGATCGCCGAAGCCATCGCCGCCCCTAAGCCCAAAACCCGCTACGTGGCAGGCAAAATGGCCAAGCCACTGATGTTCATCCGAAAATGGTTCGGTGACCGCTTCTTTGACATGGCGGTCATGAGCCAGATGAAGTAATCATCGCCACCTGACAGGAGCACCCGGTGAAACACGCCAGCAAATTTGCCATCCAACGCGGCTGGAAGCTACTTCTGGCTGACATGGCGCTCCCCGTGGGTGAGGTGCTCGCGTGGGCAGGCCTGCCGGGCGACATGTTTTCGCGCCCGGATGCCAGCCTGAGCCCGGCAGACTTCTTCAAGCTCTGGAACGGCATGGAGCAAGTGGCCGGTGGCGACGACCTGCCCCTGCGCTTCGGCCGGGCCATTTCGGTCGAGGCGTTTGATCCGCCCATCTTCGCCAGCCTGTGTGCCCCCAACATGAATGTGGCACTGCAGCGGCTCTCCAGCTTCAAGCGCCTTATCGGGCCCATGATTCTGGAAGTGCAAGTCACCTCCAACGGCACCTCGGCAGACTTGAGCTGCTACGGCTATGAGGGGCATCTGCCCCGCAGCCTTGCGGCCACCGAAATGGTGTTTTTTACCCAGCTGGCGCGTCTGGCCACCCGCAAACAGGTGGTGCCCCTGCGGGTGGAGCTGGTGCAATTACCGGATGACTGCGCCCCGCTCGAGGCCTTCTTCGGCTGTGCCTTGCAAGCCGCCGACCGTAACCGCATCACCTTCAGCCCTCAAGACGCAGCACACCCGTTTTTGACCGAAGACAACGCCATGTGGGAGAGCTTTGAGCCCGCCTTGATGAAGCGCATCACCGATCAGGACCACACGGCCAAAGCCTCTGAGCGGGTGCACAGCGCCTTGCTGGAGCTGCTGCCCGGCGGGTGTAGCGGCATTGACGATGTGGCCACCAAACTGCTCACCAGCCGGCGGACCTTGCAACGGCAGTTGCTCGCAGAAGGCCTGAGCTTTCAGGATGTACTCAACCGCACCCGCCGGGAGCTGGCCGAGCACTACCTGCGCCAGGATGCCATCACGCCCGGAGAGGTATCGTGGCTGTTGGGCTTTCAGGACGGCAACTCATTCATTCGCGCCTTCAAGGGCTGGACCGGCAGCACACCCGGTCAGTACCGCAGCAACATGCCGCGCCAGGCTGCCCCCATGTAATGCGGGTTGCCCCTAGGGGGCGGTCTGCTATGGTTTCACATCACAACTAAGGAGACATGTTTCATGACTGCATTGCAAGCATTGGTGGGTTTTGCACTTTGGACACTGGCCTTGATCACGCTGGTGTTTTTGTACCGCGGGCTGCGCTTTCTGCGCGGCACACCCATCAACCACTGGCCGCGGGGCAACAAACCGCAGGACGACGCCAGCCTGGTCAAACGCCTCGAAGACGCCCACGCCAACTGCATGGAAAACCTGCCGGTTTTTGCGGTGCTGGTGCTTGCGGCCAGCCTGATGGACAAGTCCAACACCATCCAAACGATCGCACCCTTCGTGCTCTACGCACGCATCGGCCAGACCCTGGCGCATTTGTGGGGCACAGGCCCGCTGCAGGTGTTTGTACGAGCCAGTTTCTGGAGCGTACAGCTGGTGATTTGCCTCTGGATGGCCCTTCAACTGCTGGCGGCCTGAGGGACCCATTCATCATCCAACGAGCACCTCGCGCCCATGAAATATGCGCGGAGAGCTCCTGAATTGATAGCAAAAACCATGACCATAGACACTGACCTCGCCCGCCTCGCCCTCCAGGAAGAGCGCCTGCAGTTTGACGCCTTTGACCAGCGCTCCGCATGGGCGCTGGGCAGCCGCATCAAGGCCCTTAGCGAAGAAGCCGGCGTGGCGCTGGCGATAGAAATTCGCCTGGGCAAGGACACCGTGTTCTTCTACGGCATGCCCGGAACCGGCCCCACCAACGCGGACTGGGCGCGGCGCAAGCGCAACTCGGTGGAGTTGCTGCACACCAGCTCTTACGCGCTCAACCTCAAGCTGGAAAAAGAAGGCAGCACCCTGGAGGCCAAACAGGGCCTGCCCCTGCGCGACTACGCCACGCACGGTGGCAGCGTGCCCATACGGGTGCGCGGCGTGGGTGTGGTCGGGGTGGTGACCGTTTCAGGCATCCCGCAGCGGGACGACCACGCCATGGCCATCAAAGCACTGGCCGAGCTTTGCGGTGTCCCTTTGCACGAGGTGGCGCTGGATGAGCGCGGAACCGGTTAGCGCCGCCGCGCAGAGCGCACCCCGGAGAGCTCGTTCACGATCTTGAGCACCCGGGTCAGGCGGCCGGATTCGGCCACTTCCACGGTGAATGTCATCCAGGCGGTGCCTTTGACAGACTGGGTCTGCACCCCGATGACATTCATCTTTTCTTTGGCGAATACCTCCGAGATGTCGCGCAGCAGGCCCTGGCGGTCCAAAGCCTCAACTGCAACGTCCACCGGATACACGTTCCCGTCTTTGCCGCCCGGGGCGCCCCACTCCACCTCGATCAGGCGGTCGCCACTGCGTTGCACCATGTTGCGCAGGTTGGAGCAGTCCGACCGGTGCACGCTCACGCCCTTGCCCCGGGTCACAAAGCCGCTGATCAAATCCGGCGGTGCCGGCTTGCAGCACTTGGCCAACTGGGTCATCAGCGAATCGATGCCCACCACCAGTACCCCGCCCTTGCCGCCGGACACACCGCGCGGCTTTTTGAGCGGCATGTAGTCGTCCTGCGGGCCGGCGGGCTCGGGCGGGCGCAGCAGAAGCTCGATGTTGCGCAGTGAAAACTCGTCTTTGCCCACCACCTCAAACAAGGCGTCGGCATTGTGGAAGCCCAGCTGGCTGGCCAGGTCGTCGAGCTTAATGGCGGTTTTGCCCTCACGTTGCAGCAGCTTTTCTACCGCCTCGCGGCCCTTGGCCATGGTCTCACCCATGGCCAGCGCATTGAACCAGGCCCGCACCTTGGCGCGCGCCCGGTGACTGACCAGATAGCCCAGCTCGGGGTTGAGCCAGTCCCGTGAGGGGCCGCCTTCTTTCACGGCAGTCACTTCCACGGTCTGGCCGTTTTTGAGCGGAGTATTCAGCGGCACCATGGCGCCATCCACCTTGGCACCCCGGCAACGGTGGCCCAGGTTGGTGTGCACGCTGTAGGCAAAGTCCACCGCGGTTGCCCCCTGCGGCAGCTCCACAATGGCGGCATCTGGCGTGAGCACATAGATGCGGTCGTCAAACATGCCCTGCCCGTCGGACGCATGGGCGCCGGAGAGGTCGCGCTCCCAGGCCAACAATTGGCGCAGCACAGCAATCTTGGCGTCGTACTCGCCGGCGGCCGTCACGCTGCCGCCATAGCCTTTGGCGCCCGCCTCTTTGTAGGCCCAGTGGGCGGCCACACCATGCTCTGCATGGTCGTGCATAGCCTGGGTGCGGATTTGCACCTCTATGGGTTGCCCTGCCGATCGTCCCGCTGCCGGGCCGCCCCCAAGCGGGACAGCCCCCTCGGGGGGCAGCGCCCCCTGCAAGGGCGGAGCTTGGGGGTCCATTTCTCTTACAACGGTGTGCAGCGACTGATACCCATTGGGCTTGGGCCGGGCAATGTAGTCGTCAAATTCTTCAGTGATCGGTGTGAAGCGGGTGTGCACCAGGCTGAGTGCCGCGTAGCAGTCCGGCACCGTGGGCACCACGATGCGCAGCGCCCGGATGTCGTACACCTGATCGAAGCCCAGCGACTTGCCCCGCATCTTTTTGACGATGCTGTAGATGTGCTTGGGCCGACCCTGCACGATAGCCTGCACGCCCTGCGCTGCCAACTCGTCCGCCAGCTGCTGGCGCAGTCGCTCCACCGAGGCTTCCCGCTCTGCCCGCTTTTCGTCCAGCAGTTTGGCGACCTGCTTGTAGGTGTCGGGCTCGAGGAAGCGGAACGACAGGTCTTCCATCTCCCACTTGATTTCCCAGATGCCCAGCCGGTTGGCCAAGGGCGCAAACACCTGCAGGGCCTCAGAAGCCAGCCCCGGCGGCACCGGCAACTTGGTCGCCGCAAAGTGGCGCAAGGTCTGCAAGCGCGACGCCAAGCGCAGCATGACCACACGCAGGTCCTTGCTGAAGGCCAACAGCATCTTGCGAACGCTCTCCGTCTGTAAACCAGGTGCCCCCACGCTCCATCGCTGCGCGAGTCGCTGCCCCCCATGGGGGCTATCGGCCCCTTGGGACGGCCCGGCGGGTCCGGCGGTTTGCGCCATGGGTGCCGCACTATTGCTGTGGCTCGCCGACTGCTGGGCCAGCCGTGCCATGCGCTGCAGGCGCACCAGCTTGGTGGTTTCTAGGGCCAGGTCGGCAAAGTTGTCGCCGAAGGCTTTGGCGATGATTTCGTGGGGCTTGTTCAGGTGGTCACAGGCATACACCAGGTAGCTGGCAGCCTGCATGGCCTCGGAGCCGCCAATGGTGCGCAGAATAGCGGCTACGGCATCCGCGTGTTGAAGCACGTTTTCGCCGGTATCCAGCGACTCCGTCGCCAACAAAGGCTCGGCAAAGGCGCGAGCGCGCTGCAGGGCTCCGGCCTGCTCGGGCAGGCTGTCTGCGGTGGCCGCAATCACTTGCGGGGTGGCCGTGGCAATGTCCCCGGCGTACAAACTTTTCATGGAAGGCTCACAAGGCGGGGAACGTTACCCCAGCAAAAAAGAAGTCACGGCGTCCTGTTGGTCTTGGGCGATCAGGGTCGGGGCGTGGCCCACACCGGCAAACTCCAGCAGGCGGGCTTTGGGGCCACGCTGCGTCATGGCCAGTGCCGTCTCGGGTGACAAAAGGTCGGACTCCGCGCCGCGAAGCAACAAAGTGTCTGCCGTGATGGCGTCATACAGCTGCCACAGCTGAGCCTGGCCGGCCAGCGCCAGCTCCTCTGTCACTGCCTTGAACGGGATGGCAATCGCAGGGTCGTAATGCAGCCCCAACTTGCCGTCCGGGAGGGTCTTGACCATGTGGCGTGACAACTCCAGCCACTGCGCCGGTGTGTGCGGCCCGAAACTGCTCGAAATCGCCAACATGGCGTCAGCGGCCTGCTGCAGGTTGTCGAAGCTCACGGCGCGGCCCAGATAGGTGCCTATGCGCTGCAGCGACGACCACTGGATCACCGGGCCCACGTCGTTCAGCACCAATTTGCGTACTTTCAAGCCCACGGAGGCGGCATGCGCAGTCACCGCCAAGCCGATCAGGCCGCCCATGCTGGTGCCCACCCAATCCAGAGTGGCGGGCTTCAGGTGCGCCAGCAGGCCCAACATGTCGCCGGCATAGGTCGGCACGCCATAGCCGACAGGGTCTTTAAGCCAATCGCTCTGACCACGTCCAGCCACGTCGGGGCAGACCACACGGATGGA
Organism: Rhodoferax mekongensis; assembly: GCF_032191775.1. NCBI lineage: Bacteria > Pseudomonadati > Pseudomonadota > Betaproteobacteria > Burkholderiales > Comamonadaceae > Rhodoferax > Rhodoferax mekongensis. The sequence goes on from NZ_CP132507.1 coordinate 2,640,735, forward strand.
CTGGGAAGCGCGGGCGACCAGGGCCTGTGCCAGCACGTCAAAGTCGCGCCCCTGTCGCGAGAGGCCATGCACACACACCACGGTGTGGGCGGCGTCTGCCGCGCCCCACTGCCAATACGCCATGCGGCGCGGACCGTTGGCGTCAGCGCAGGGTACGTAATTCAGCGTAGGTTCAGCCATGGTGCAATCACTCGTTTGATAATGACCACATCCTAATGGAATCCCCCCACCACTTTGTGAAGGAAGACGCATGTTGAAAGGTAAAACCGCCCTCGTTACCGGATCCACCAGCGGCATCGGTTTGGGTATCGCCAAGGCACTGGCCGCACAAGGCGCCAACATCGTGCTCAACGGCTTTGGCGACGTGGAGGGTCCCAAGGCCGAAGTGGCCGCTCTGGGCGTGCAAGTGAGCTACCACGGTGCGGACATGAGCAAGCCTGCCGAGATCGCAGCCATGATCGAGCACGCCACGACCACTTTCGGCGGCGTGGACATTCTGGTCAACAATGCGGGCATTCAGCATGTGGCGCGGGTCGAAAACTTCCCCATCGAGAAATGGGACGCCATCATCGCCATCAACATGAGCAGCGCCTTCCACGCGACCCGCCTGGCCCTGCCCGGCATGCAAGCAAAGAACTGGGGCCGCATCATCAACGTGGCGTCCGTCCACGGGCTGGTGGGCTCGGCCGAAAAGTCGGCCTATGTGGCGGCCAAACACGGTGTGGTGGGCCTGACCAAGGTCACGGCACTGGAAAACGCCACTACCGGCGTGACCTGCAACGCCATCTGCCCCGGCTGGGTGCTGACCCCGCTGGTGCAAAAGCAGGTGGATGCCAAAGCTGCCGCGCGAGGCATCAGCAACGCGGACGCTACCAAACAGCTCCTGGGCGAAAAAGAGCCCTCCATGCAATTCACCACGCCCGAGGAGCTGGGCGCCTTGGCCGTGTTTTTCTGCTCCCCCGCTGGCGACAATGTGCGCGGCGTGGCATGGAATATGGACGGTGGCTGGACAGCGCAGTAATTTCGAACAAATCGGGCTCTGGCGCCCGATGGATATGCGCGAGCAGCTATGAATTCAATAGCAAAAAAGCCCCGGCAGGGTCCTGCCGGGGCTTTTCTCATTCAGACTCACACGCTCAGCTGGACTGCTTGAACGCCATCACGGCCTGGTTGCGCAAGGTGCGCAGCAAGGCCAGTTCTTTTTCGTCCAGCTCCAGTGCGCCATGTTTGAGCTTGTCGGCGTAAATCAGGCCGAAAGGCGCGCCCTTGATCTGCAAGGGCAAGAGCAAAAATGCCGCTGCATTCAGGCCGCTGCGGTACCACGCGGGCAGCCGCTGCACGATGCGCAACTCGGCAGCGTCACTGATCATGGTGTCGGCGCCCTTGATGCACACCACCCCGAACAAATCCGGCGAAGCAGCCTTGAGGTGGGTCTTGAAGCCTTTGATGTGCGCCTCCACGCCCTGCCCCAAACCGAAGCGTCCGGTCATCATTTCCGTCTTGGCGTCGCGCATGCAAAAAATGATGCGGTCAAACTCCAGCGCGCGCAGCATGGTCTCCAGGATCATGCGCAGCACATCGGTGAGCTTGAAGTCATCCACCATGGCGTTGGTGATGTCTTGAATACCCGCGGAAAGTGTTTCGGCTACCAGGTTGTTGCGGCGGGTAGAAGGCGGCGCACCGGGTTCATCCAAGGGGGCGGCCTGAGTGGCTTGCAGCGCAAAGCTGCCCAGATTGCCGTCTGTTTCCGCCTGCAGGGGCGCGGCGCGGCTGCTGAGCTCTACCGGCAGCTGCAGCAACTTGGCAGCTGCAGATCCCGGCGCCACATGAATGTCCATGGCATTGGCAAGGTCCACCAGCTTGAGGCGGGCCTTGGCCGTGGCCTCATTCACCAGCTTGATGCTGCTGCCCATCACATTGGCGTATTTCTTGGTGACAGCGGCAATGCGGTCATCCACCTCTCTGGCATCGCTGCGCAAGAGCACATCGGCGATTTCGTTGGACGCGAGAGCAATCCAGCGAATGCGTTCAGCCGCATCGGACGGTGGCGTGGACGGCGGCGTTCCTGTAGGTTTGCGCATGCAGCGCTGGATTCCCGGCGGCAAACCCCAGCTCTTGGCGATACCCAGCCCCAGTTCTTCATAGCTCAGGCCCAAGACACTGATGGAAGCGGCCTCCTCGGTCTTGCGATCACGGGCTGACTGGGTGAGGGTCCGGATGTTGTTGGCCTCTTCCGGGAAATAGAACTGCGCCAACAACCGGCCCAGATTCTGGAACATGGAGCCAATGAATGCCTCCTCGCTGTCGCGCACCAGCGGGCATAGCTCTCCACCAATGGAGCCGGCCATCAGCGAGCGCAGAAACTCTTCTTTGAGCTGGGCCGCATGGGCCTTGTCCTGCATGTGCTCCAGCAATACCAGGCTGAGCGCCATATTGCGGATGCCGTTGAAGCCCACCAGGTGCACGGCCCGTGACACGGTGCTGATGCTGCCGCCACGTGCGTAGTGCGCACTGTTGACCAGGCGCAAGAGCTTGTTGGTGAGCGCCACATCCTTGAGGATTTCGTTGGTGACGCTGCCCACACTCTCTTTATCGGAGCGGGCCATGCTCTGGATACGGGTCACGGAATCCGACAAGGCGGGAAAATCGCTCTTGTGCCGCATGCGCCGCAGCAAAAACTCCAGGGTGGCGTTGTTGGACGCTTCACTGCCTGCAGCAGGTCCTTGCAGGGACTTCACCCATAGCTCCAGCTCACTCTGGAACAGCCGTGCGCTGACAAACCGCTTGCTGTTATCTCTGGCAAGGGCCCGTAACACAATGGCACGCAGCTGGTCATCCACACCCGCCGGCATGACCTTGGGGAGATCCAGTTGCTCATTGGTGACGCGGTAGATGGCCCGGTAAGGGTCAGATTCCATCACCAGCTGGCGGCCCATCAGCATTTCTGCCAGCACCAAGCCAGCCGAAAAAATGTCCATGGCAGGGCTGGGCGCGGCGCCATTGGCGGCCTCTGGTGATAGATAGCCGATAGTGCCCCCGCTGCCGGGGTGGGGGTCCTTGCTGTTGGCCTCAGGGATGCGGGCCGCTATACCGAAATCCATGACCCGCGCGCGCCCCGCGCCATCGATCACGATGTTGGAAGGCTTCAGGTCCCGATGCACCACGCCGGAAGCATGGGCGACTGCTACGGCGTCCAGCACATCCATCATGAGTGCGACCGCCTGACTGGCTGGCAGCGCCCCATTCTGTTTCAGGTGCTGGTCCAAGGTATTGCCAGCGATGTACTCAAACACCAGGTAGGGCTGCGCCTCATGGATGTCGGCTTCGTAGACAGGCACGATATTGGGATGGGTGACACGGCCCACACTGCGGGCCTCTTGCAACCACTGTGCAACCGCCTGCCCATCGACGCCGGCACCCGGACGCATCACTTTGACAGCCACCTCGCGCTCCATGCGCGGATCAAAGGCCAGCCACACGGTACTTTGGGCGCCCTTGCCCAGAATGCGGATCAACTCGAACCTTCCCAACAGGCTCTTGGCAACTTGGCGGCTGCGGCTGTCATCGCCGCTTCGGGCTGTCTGGGTATCTGGCATGAAAATCCGTGTAGAGGGGTGCGGGGGCGCGAGACGCTGTCAGTATGTCATCAAAGTTTCATGGCTGAGTTATCGGCAACATACATTTCAAAATCAATGGCGGCCAGCGGACGGCTGTAGAGATAGCCCTGAAACAGCCGGCAGTGGTTGGCGAGCAGGAAATCCCGTTGGCCTTCCGTCTCGACCCCCTCTGCAATGACCGCGAGTCCCAGGTTCTCACCCAGCTGCAGAACGGCACGTGCAATGGCAGCGTCACTGGGATCGGTAAGCACGTCGCGCACAAAAGCTTGGTCGATTTTTATCTGGTCCAGGGGCAGTTTTTTCAGGTAGCTGAGCGAAGAAAAACCGGTGCCGAAATCATCCAGAGAGCAGCCCACGCCCAGCGTATGGAGACTGTGCATCTTGGCGATGATGTCGCTCATGTCATGGACCAGCATGCTCTCCGTCAACTCCAGCTTCAGGCGGGCGGCTACCACGCCGTGCTGTTGCATGGCACTGGCGATTTGCCCCACAAAGTCAGGCTGCAAAAACTGTTTGGCGCTCACGTTCACAGAAAGGCTGACCCCATCCATCGCTGGTGTACGCGCCCATCGCTGCAAGGTTTGACATGCTTCCTGCAATACCCAGCTGCCCAAGGGCAGGATCTGCCCGGACTCTTCCGCTACAGGGATGAAATCGCCGGGCGAAACCATCCCCAGTTGGGGATGGCGCCAGCGTAAAAGTGCTTCCGCACCAACCACTTTCCCGTCTGCCTGCACCTGCGGCTGAAACACCAGAAAGAACTCACGGCGCGCCATGCCACGCTCAATATCCCGCTGCAGGGAATTCGCCTCGGCGGTCTCCATAAGCGTGATGTGCACCAGCGCCAGCATGCCCAGCATGGCGGTGGCGGCATTGATCCAGACCCCGACTTGGCGCACGGAAGCAGGGATACTGAGTTCGGAAGGAATACTCCAGGACGTACTGGCGAACACCACAAAGGTCAGTATCAGCACGCCAGTCAGGGGCCAACGCAGAAGGGGTGGCTCTTTACGCAGCACCAGCATGGATGCCAAGGTCAAGACTAGGAGATAGAGATGGGAAGTCCGCGGAGCCACCGCATCCGGGACGTCGAAATACAATGAAAAGAGGCCGATGGCCAAGTAGGTCACCAAGGTCACCAACAAGAAAGCAAGCCGTGTCAGTTGCAGATGCGTCAACCACAACACGCTGCCACCAGCCACCAGCAGCACGAACTCCACTGCTGCGATTACATATTCCCCCGTCAAGGCAAAAAAAACCGACCACCCTGCACCCAAACCCATCAGCAATCCGGCACTGACCCACAGTATGCGGCGGATGCGGTGACGGTGGATGCTGGAACTGAGCTCATCGGGATTCATGGCATGGCTCCCCGGTCAGGGCACGAGTGGACGTAGCGCAAAAATTCATCGGCAGGCAGCGGCCGGCTGTACAAATAGCCTTGGTAACTGTTGCATCCGTTTACGACCAAAAAGTCGCGCTGTTCACCGGTTTCAACCCCTTCGGCGATGACCTTCAGGCCCAGCGTTTTGCCCAGTGCCAAGATGGTTTGAACAATGGCGGCATCGTTCGGGTCGGTTAGTACATCCCGTACAAAAGACTGGTCAATTTTGAGCTGATCCAGCGGCAAGCGCTTGAGGTACGAAAGAGATGAATAGCCCGTACCGAAGTCATCGAGCGAAAAGCCGACACCGCGGGCGCGCAATGCAGACATTTTCACGATCACATCGTCCAGGTTGTCGGCCAAAAGACTTTCAGTGAGCTCCAACTTGAGGCAGTGCGGATTGGCACCGGTGTAGTCCAGCATGTCCAGAATATGCTGCGCAAAATCCTGCTGCCGGAATTGCCGGGAGCTGACGTTGACAGCCAGCGTCAGCGCACGGGTCTTCGGGTCCGCGGCCCACGCGACCAGCTGGGCGCATGCGGCCTCCAGAATCCAGCTGCCCAGAGTCAGAATCTGGCCCGAATCCTCTGCTACCGGAATGAACTCTGCCGGCGAGACCATGCCACGCGTTGGGTGGTTCCAGCGCAAGAGCGCCTCTGCCCCTATCACATGACCTGTTTGATCGACCTGTGGCTGAAAGAACAGTACAAACTGACCGAACAAGATAGCTTGTCGTATGTCCGCTTCCAACTCGGCGCGCCGGCTCACAGCCGCCTGCATCTGTGGGTCGTAAAAGCGCAGTCCATTGCGTCCGGCGCCCTTGGCTTGGTACATGGCAAGGTCCGCCTGCTTCAAGAGGTCTTCTACCTCGACCTCGTGGCCATTGAAGAGCGTCAGCCCCATGCTGGGTGTGCTGTGGAACTCATGTCCGGCGAGTTGGTAAGGCCAGTTCAATTTGGCGATGATTTTCTCGCCGACCGCCGTGGCTTGGGAGGCTGCAATATGGTGCATCTCATCGAGCCCTTCGAGCATGACCACATACTCGTCGCCCCCCAGCCGGGCCACCGTGTCTTCCTCCCGGACAGTGTCCAGCAAGCGTTGAGCAACCTGCTGGAGGAGCAAGTCCCCCTTGTCATGCCCCAGGGTGTCGTTCAAGTTCTTGAAATGGTCGAGGTCGATGAACAGGAGCGCACCGCATTGGCCACTGCGCGCGCTGCTGGCCAAGGCATGCCGCAAGCGATCGATCAGCATGCGACGGTTGGGCAAGCCGGTCAGCGGGTCGTAAAAAGCGAGTTGACGGATTTGGTCTTCGGCTGCCTTGCGTTGGGTGATGTCCGTCACCGTGGCCACAAAATGGCTCACTGCCCCGGTATCGTCAGTGACTGCCGTGATGTGCAGCCATTGGGGATGGATCTCGCCATTCTTGCGACGGTTCCACATCTCCCCCTGCCAAGTACCTGTGCTTGCCAGCGAAACATTCATCTCCGCATAAAAGGCGTTGTCGTGCCAGCCCGAGCTGAACATGGTCGGGGTATTGCCGATGACTTCAATATCCTCGTACCCCGAAATTCGGGTGAACGCTTCGTTGACCCGCAATATCCGGCGCTGGGGATCGGTCACCATCATGCCTTCCTGGGCTTCGAATGCTGTCGCCGCCACCCGCAACTCCGCCTCCGTTCGCTTTCGCTCACTGAGATCGATGTCAAACCGGAACAGCTCCTTGCTGCTGCCATCACCGATCACCGCTGCATGCCCTGTCAGTACCGGTACCTCACGGCCTGTCTTGTGCAAAAGCAACATTTCTCGGGCTTCCGGCGCCCGGCCCGACTCCAGCATGCCGGCAATCAAACTCCTGAATTCTGATCGCGCCTCCGGTGGTACCAACACCTCGACCAGGTTGCGCCCCAAAACTTCCTCTTCGGTGTAGCCATAAAACAGTTCGGAGGCGTGGTTCCAGTAGGTGACAGTGCCGTCAGGCGTGAACCCTTGCACCGCTACCGCACTGATGTTTTGCAACAGGCTGCGAAAACGCATTTCAGAGGCGCGAAGGGCCTCTGCGGCGGCGTGGCGATTGGTCACATCACGGGCCAGCAGCACGACCAGTTTGTCGTCACCCCCCTCCGCCCCAAGTGCATGGGTGCGCCCCTCCAGGCGACGGGAGCCCTGGGTAGTGGGCAAGTCGACTTCAAATGTAAGTGTCGTTCTGGTGTGCAGCGTTGCTCTGATGTGGCCAAGCACCCGGTCTGCTTCAGACGATGGAAAAACTTCATGCAAGGTGTGACCAACCAAGCTGGACACCTGTTGGCCCAAGGCGGTGTCGACATGACTGAGCACTTCCACCAATTTGCCATCTTTGTCCAGGAGGCACAGCAGGTCCGGTATGGCATGGACGGTGGCACGCAAGCGGGCCTCGTGGGCGCGCAGCGCATCTTCGCCCTGCAGGCGCTGGCGTGCATCGTCCAGAATGCGGCCCAGGCCCCAGGCTGCCAAGGCATAAATCAACCAGACAGACAACATCCGGGAGAAATCCGGGTCCGCGACATCCGGTTGAAAGAACAACAGGCAGGCCAAGGCCAGCAGCTGGCTGAGCAAACTGAACAACGGCATCCACCCCAGCCACTGCTCGCGAACCGCGGCGCGACCCCACTGGTGATAGGCCAATCCCGCAGCCGTGCTCACCACCATGGCCAGCACTCCGCTCCAGCCGGCAAAGTCGCCCACATCGAGATAAAAGAGCAGCGCCAGCGCAGCCGCCAGGCAAGCGGTTACCGGCCCGCCTATTGCCGCCGCCATGCTCAGCACGACGGTGCTTCCATTGACCTGCAAGCCGGGGGACAACGACACCGGATTCAGAACGGCCACCATGCAAATGGCCGCGAACAAAAAACCGGTAGCAACCTCGCTCAGCGCCCCACTCCTGCGCAAGGAGCGGATGGTGAAGCTATATGTGAGGCTGAGCGCCAGCAACAAGGCAACGCTTTTGACAAGGTCTAATGCCACAGGGAGCTCCCGCAGCCAAGATCGTTATGGAACACCAAACGTCTCTCCCTGAATGGTTGTTCGGGAGATTATGGCGCGCAGCCTGTTTTTTGAGCAGCGTCTTATATAGGGATTTCGCTAGTTTTTGCGGGCTTATAGGCCCGAAGCCATTCACTGGCTGCTTTGCTCGCGCAACTGCCGGCGCAATTGCTGGCGCTGGCTTGCATCCAGAGTCGCATTGCCTCTAGCGGCTTGCTCCCCGTTAGATCGCAACACCGCCTTCAGCTCACTCCGGCGCATGGCCCTGTCAGTCGGGGCAGGACGGGATGCTTCTACACCCTGACTGGGGCGGGGCGCAGCGGGCTGCGCCCACACGGTGGCGCAAGCCAGCAAAGACGGGACAATGATCCGGATGAGGTGCATGATCGACAGTCAAATAGCGAACCCAGATGGTGGCAGTTCGGCCGGCACAACGCAGTAACGCGCGCCCCAGATTTGTAACATAGTGTCAAAGCTGGGCCTCACACCGAAGGTTTGTGACTCCTTCCGCGCAAAATCCGGCCTGTTACATATTTGAGGACGTCATGCAAGCCCAATCCAGCCGACCTAACAAAATCCTAGTGGTGGATGACGATGCGCGCATCCGTGACCTGCTGCGCCGCTACCTCACCCAGGAAGGCTTTGAAGTGTTGTTGGCCGAGGACGGCAAGTCTTTGACACGCATCATGCTGCGGGAGACGGCCGACCTCATCGTGCTGGATTTGATGATGCCGGGTGAAGACGGCCTCTCTATCTGCCGCCGCCTGCGTGCTGCCAACGATGTGACCCCCGTCATCATGCTGACCGCCAAGGGCGAAGACATTGACCGTATCGTGGGACTGGAAGTCGGGGCGGACGATTACTTGGGCAAGCCCTTCAACCCCCGTGAATTGCTGGCACGCATCCACGCTGTGCTGCGCCGCCGGCCTACCCAGGAAGCCCCGGGCGCGCCATCCAGCGACAACGAAATCGTCAAGTTCGGCACATTTGTGTTTGACCTAGGCCTGCGCACCCTGAAAAAAGCGGATCAGGAAATCACCCTCACCACCGGTGAATTCGCCATGCTCAAGGCACTGGTGCGCCACCCCCGCATTCCCCTCTCTCGCGAAAAGCTGGCCCAGTTGTCCCGCGGTCGCGAGTTCGAACCTTTCGACCGCAGCCTGGACGTTCAGGTTTCCCGACTGCGTAAGCTGTTGGAAACCGACCCCACCACCCCCCGCTTTATCCAGACGGTCTGGGGTGTAGGCTACGTGTTTGTGCCTGACGAAGCATCCGCCTGAGCCACAGGTTCTCCCGATTGCAAGCCACCCAACTTCCCGACTTCGACGCCAGCGCTCCGGCCGACCTGGCGGAGGATGAACCCAGTGGATGGCGCAAGCCGTTCTCCCGGGTCAGTCTGTTTTGGCGCACCTTTTTCCTGATCGCCATTCTGCTGATCGGCAGCATCCTCGCGTGGTTGCAGACGCTGCGAGCTCTGGAATTTGAGCCCCGTGCCGTGCAGACAGCCCAGTTGCTGGCCTCCCAGGTCAATCTGAGCCGGGCGGCGCTGGTCTATGCCGATGGCATTGGCCGCATTTCACTCATCAAGACCATGAAGGACGAGGAAGGTCTGCGCATTGTGCCGCGCGAGCCTGGCGACACCTTTGAGTCCAAAGACAACGACGCCTTCAGCCGCCGGGTCGTGGCTGAGCTGGGTACCCGCCTTGGCAAGGGCACCGTCGTGGCCAGCAGCGTGAATGGCCAGCCGGGTCTGTGGGTCAGCTTTGTGATTGACGGGGACGATTACTGGCTGCAAACCGACCAAGCCAAGTTCAACCCTGCAGGTGGCACGACCTGGCTGATCTGGCTTTTGGTAGCTACCGTCATGTCCCTGGCCGGTGCGGCCCTGATTGCGGGCCTGATCAATCGCCCGCTGAAAGAGCTTTCGTTTGCGGCCAGCCGCATGCGGGAAGGCAACTTCAGCGCCAGCCAGCTCGACGAACATGTGAACACCAGCGAAATCCGCGAGGTCAACATCGGCTTCAACCGCATGGCCCAGAAACTGGCCAAAGTGGAGCAAGACCGCGCGCTGATGCTGGCCGGCATTTCACACGACCTGCGCACCCCACTGGCCCGCCTGCGCTTGGAAACCGAGATGAGTGTCAACAACGAGGAGGCCCGCGCCCACATGGCGGCGGATATCAGCCAGCTCGACGCCATCATCGACAAGTTTCTTGACTATGCACGACCTGACCGCGTAAGCCTCACGCCGGTGGTCCTGGGTGATGTGGTGGATACCTGCATTTATTCCATGCGCAAGCTGCCGGACGTGCAAGTCCGGGTGGACATGGAAGATGACCTGCTGGTCTATGCCGATGAGGTAGAGCTAGGCCGAGTCATTACCAACCTGCTGGAGAACGCCCGGCGCTATGGCAAATCCGTGCATACCGGCATTGCGGACATCCACATTTCGGCAGTAGCCAAAGACAAGTGGGTGCTGGTGAAGGTCCGTGACCACGGCATCGGTGTTGCACCCGAACAGCTCTACCAGCTCACCCAGCCCTTCTTTCGCGGGGAGGCCGCGCGCACCGCCGCTAACGGAGCCGGTTTGGGCCTGGCCATCGTCGAAAAAACCATGCAGCGCATGGGCGGCACTTTCCACATTGCCAACTCCAGCTCTGGCGGCCTGTCCGCGAACCTGCGACTGCAAAGGGCCACGCGCTTCTAGGGCAGCCCGGGGAAGGGCAACGCTCAGGGTTTGCTGAGCAGAACCACCGCACGCGCTTCCATGGCGCGACCTTCCCCTACCGGGCCCATCTTCTCCGCTGTTTTGGCCTTGACGTTCACGCAACCGATATCCAGATCCAGCACAAACGCAATGCGTTCCCGCATGGCCTGAATATGCGGCGCCAGCTTGGGCGCCTGGGCGATCACGGTGCTATCAAGGTTGATGATGTGGTAACCCAGCGCCCGCACATCAGCCGCCACTTTGGCCAGCAGCACGGTGGAATCCGCGCCTTTGTACTGCGCGTCGGTGTCAGGAAAGTGCTTGCCGATGTCGCCCAGCGCTGCGGCTCCCAGTAGCGCGTCGGTGATGGCGTGCAACAAGGCATCGGCGTCCGAGTGCCCCAGCAGACCTCTGGTATGCGGGATTTCCAACCCACCCAGAATGAGCTTGCGGCCTTCGACCAGTTGGTGGGTGTCCCAGCCTTCACCGATGCGGATGTTCATGTATGGATTCCGGTTTTTGGTTCAAATGTGATTCTGACGCCCATGGAATATGCGCGAGCAGCTATGAAAAAGATAGTGTTTCCGTTAGCTACCTGGCTCGCGCAGCCAGCACCGCAGCTGCCAACGCAAAATCTTGCGGGTACGTGACCTTGAAGTTCTGGGCGCTGCCTTCGACGAGCTTAGGGCTTTGCCCCACGAATTCCAGCGCGCTGGCTTCATCCGTCACCGCATCACCGGCCGCCCGCAAGGCAGCTTGCAAGGCACCGATACGGAACATCTGCGGCGTTTGGGCCAGCCACTTGTCACTGCGGTCTACCGTCGCGGCTACGCGGCCGCCTTGTTCCTGCTTCAGGGTGTCGGGCAGCTTCAAGGCCAGCAGACCACCGACGGCATCGTGCTGGCACGCGTCAATCAGCCGGTTCACATCGGAAGCGGTGATCAGGCAGCGCGCGGCATCGTGCACCAGCACCCAATCCTGCGCTTGAGCACCCTGCTCCAGCAAAGCAGAAAGTCCATTCAACACACTGCCAGCGCGCGTGGAGCCTCCGCAGGCAGCTACAAAAACAGGAGCACCACGAGGTGGGACAGCGGATTCAAAAAACGTATCCCCAGCCGATACCACCACCTGAATACCCGCCAATCGCTCCACCGCAGCCATAGCCTGCAGGGTGTGCAGCACCATGGCCTGGCCGCCCAACACGGCGTATTGCTTGGGGCCGGCCGCACCGGAGCGACTGCCAGTGCCTGCGCAGGGCACCAGACCCCAAAGTCGAGGACTCACAGCGGAATGTGACGGGACCGGGCGCGCTTCGGCGGGCGACAAAGGGGATATGGGAGGCGTTTGGGTCATAAAGGGAGCGACCATTCTAAAATCACCCTTGCGCAATCCAGCCCCACACCCGATTTTTCTGGCGTGGGGCTCATTGCACGCCAGCCGCCCCTTCAGGCGGCTGCACCTATTTTGGCCGCCCAGACTGCACCCCACCGATTCATGGATCTTCCCAAGCTCACCCCCGGCAAACGTTTCACCCTGCCCCGCCCCACCGGCTCTGCCGACGCCATGTTGCTGGCACGCCTGGGCACCCGGGAGAAAGCAGCGGGCAAGCCTATGACGGTGGTCACCGCGGACGCCAGCGACGCACAGCGCCTCTTGGAAGAAATTGTCTTCTTCGCGCCGGACCTGCGCTGCGCACTCTTCCCCGACTGGGAAACCCTGCCTTACGACACCTTTTCGCCGCACCAGGATCTGATCAGTGAGCGTCTGGCCACCCTGTGGCGCATCAGCCAGCGCGACAAGGAAAACGGGGCCGACGTGGTCATCGTGCCCGCCACCACCGCGCTGTACCGCTTGGCCCCCCCCAGCTTTCTGGCGGGCTACACCTTCGAGTTCAAGGTCAAACAAAAGCTGGACGAGGCACGCCTCAAAAGCCAGCTCACGCTGGCGGGCTACAGCCATGTCACGCAGGTGGTGAGTCCCGGCGAATACGCGGTGCGCGGCGGGCTGATCGACCTCTTCCCCATGGGAAGCCTGGTGCCCTACCGCGTGGACTTGTTTGACGACGAGATCGACAGCATCCGCACCTTTGACCCCGACAGCCAACGCAGCCTGTACCCGGTGCCCGAAGTGCGCCTGTTGCCCGGCCGCGAGTTCCCCATGGACGACGACGCCCGCGCCAAGTTCCGCAGCCGCTGGCGCGAACTGCTGGACGGCGACCCGACCAAGAGCCGCATCTACAAGGACATAGGCAATGGCGTAGCCACCGCGGGTATTGAGTACTACCTGCCGCTGTTCTTCGAGGAAACAGCCACCGTGTTCGACTACGTGGGCGCAGACGCGACCGTGGTGCTACATGGCGACTTGGAGCCGGCCTTCCAGCGTTTCTGGCAAGACACCAAAGACCGCTACCGCCTGGTACAGGGCGATCCGGACCGCCCGGTGCTGCCGCCCGATAGCCTGTTTCTCGGCACGGAGCAGTTTTACGCCAAGGCCAACGAGCATGCCCAACTGGCCATTCGTGCCCAATCCGAAGGCACCGAGTTTTCTGAGGTCAGCCCGCTGCCCGAGCTGGGCGTGGTGCGCGGCACCGAAGAGCCGCTGGCCTTGCTCAAACAGCACGCGCGCAACACCCAGCAGCGCCTGCTGGTGCTGGCCGAGAGCGATGGCCGGCGCGAAAGCCTGCTGGACTTTTTGCGCGCCTCGCAGTTCAGCCCGCCGGCCTTTGACAGCCTGCAGGAATTTCTGGACAGCCAAGAGCCCATCGGCATCGCCACCTCGGGTCTCACCAAGGGCTTCAGTTGGCTGGAGATGGGCATTGACCTCATCACCGAGACCGAGCTGTTTGCCGCCGGCCCCACGACCCGCCGCCGCAAAAAGCAGGAGCAGGTCAGCGATGTGGAAGCGCTGATCAAAGACCTCTCCGAGCTCAACGTAGGCGACCCGGTGGTGCACAGCTCCCACGGCATCGGGCGCTACCGCGGCTTGATGCACATGGACATGGGCAACAAAAACGCTGCCGGTGAGCCTGAGTTGCAAGAGTTTTTGCACTTGGAATACGCCGACAAGGCCACGCTCTATGTGCCGGTCAGCCAGCTGCAGTTGATTAGCCGCTACACCGGCGTGAGCGCCGACGAAGCGCCCTTGCACCGCCTGGGCAGCGGCCAGTGGGAAAAAGCCAAACGCAAGGCGGCCGAGCAGGTGCGTGACAGCGCGGCCGAGCTGCTCAACATCTACGCCCGCCGTGCCGCCCGCGAAGGACACCCCTTCCGCTACAGCCCGGGCGATTACGAGACCTTTGCCAACGACTTCGGCTTTGAAGAAACCGCCGACCAGAAGGCCGCCATCCACTGCGTGATCCAGGACATGATTTCCCCCGCCCCATGGACCGTCTGGTCTGCGGCGACGTGGGTTTCGGTAAAACCGAGGTGGCCTTGCGTGCGGCCTTCATCGCCGTGACCGGCGGCAAGCAGGTGGCGTTTCTGGCGCCCACCACGCTCTTGGCTGAGCAGCACTTCCAGACCCTGGTGGACCGCTTCAGCAAATGGCCGGTGAAGATTGCCGAGATGAGCCGCTTTCGCAGTGGCAAGGAAATTACCGCTGCGCTCAAGGGCGTGGCCGATGGCACGGTGGACATCGTGGTGGGCACGCACAAGCTGTTGTCCGAGTCCACCCAGTTCAAAAACCTGGGGCTCTTGATCATCGACGAAGAGCACCGTTTCGGCGTGCGCCACAAAGAGCAGATGAAGGCGCTGCGTGCTGAGGTAGATGTGCTGACGCTCACCGCCACCCCTATCCCGCGTACGCTGGGCATGGCACTCGAAGGCCTGCGCGACCTGAGCGTGATTGCCACCGCCCCGCAGCGCCGCCTCGCCATCAAAACCTTTGTGCGCACCGAGGGCAATGGCGTGATCCGCGAGGCCGTGCTGCGCGAACTCAAGCGCGGCGGGCAGGTCTACTTCTTGCACAACGAGGTGGAGACGATTGAGAACCGCCGCCAGAAACTCGAAGAGCTGCTGCCGGAGGCCCGTATCGCCGTGGCCCACGGCCAGATGCCCGAGCGCCAGCTGGAGGCCGTCATGCGCGACTTTGTGGCCCAGCGCTACAACCTGCTGCTGTGCTCCACCATCATCGAGACCGGCATTGACGTGCCGAGCGCCAACACCATTGTCATGAGCCGAGCCGACAAGTTCGGCCTCGCCCAGCTGCACCAGCTGCGCGGCCGCGTAGGACGAAGCCACCACCAAGCCTATGCCTACCTGATGGTGCCCGACATCGAGGGCCTGACCAAACAGGCGCAACAACGCCTGGACGCCATTCAGCAAATGGAAGAACTGGGCAGCGGCTTTTACCTGGCCATGCACGACCTGGAAATCCGGGGGGCCGGCGAAGTGCTGGGCGAAAACCAGAGCGGCAATATGTTGGAAGTGGGTTTTCAGCTCTACAACGAGATGTTGAGTGAGGCCGTGCGCTGCCTCAAGAACGGCCAGGAGCCGGACCTGCTGAGCCCACTCAACGTCACCACCGAGATCAACCTGCACGCCCCCGCCCTGCTGCCCGACGACTATTGCGGCGACGTGCACTTGCGCCTGTCGTTCTACAAAAAGCTGGCGACCGCCAAGACTACCGACCAGGTCGACGGGCTGCTGGAAGAAATTGTGGACCGCTTCGGCAAGCTGCCGGCCCAGGCCCAGACGCTGATTGACGTGCACCGCCTGCGTGTGATCGCCAAGCCTTATGGGGTGATCAAGGTCGACGCCGCACCGGGCGTCATCCACATCACCTTC
Source organism: Rhodoferax mekongensis (assembly GCF_032191775.1). Classification (NCBI taxonomy): domain Bacteria; kingdom Pseudomonadati; phylum Pseudomonadota; class Betaproteobacteria; order Burkholderiales; family Comamonadaceae; genus Rhodoferax; species Rhodoferax mekongensis. Next base: position 2,656,245 of record NZ_CP132507.1, read on the forward strand.
AAGAAGAACCCGCCGGTGGAGATGATCAAGCTCATCGAGCTGATCCAGAAGAACAAGCACATCAAGCTGGCCGGCAACGAGAAGCTTCGCATCGAACGCGAGCTGCCCGAAGTCAAAGACCGGGCCCAGATGGTGCGCGACATCCTGCGCTCTTTGGGTCAACCCGTCGCCGAGAAGGCCTCCGTATAAACAAAATCAGCCCCCGGCGCACATCGCACCTGCGCGAGCAGCTACCAAACTTATAGCAAAACCACCTATGCCCAGCAACGAAATCTCCCCCGGCCTCGTCGTCCAGAACCTGCCCGATGCGCTGCGCTTGAGCCACTACAAGCTCATCGCATTCGACATGGACTCGACCCTCATCAACATCGAGTGCATTGACGAAATTGCAGATGCAGTGGGTCGCAAGGCCCAGGTGGCCGCCATCACCGAAGCCGCCATGCGCGGCGAGATCACCGACTTCAAAGACAGCCTGCGCCGTCGCCTCGCCCTGCTGCAGGGCGTGACCGAGGCTGACCTGCACGCTGTCAAGACCGAGCGACTGCGTTTGAACCCCGGCGCGACTGCGCTGGTTTCCGCCTGCAAACAGGCCGGGCTCAAAGTGCTGCTGGTGAGCGGCGGTTTTACCTACTTTGCCTCGTATGTGTGCGAGCTGCTGGGCATAGACTTTATGCGCTCCAACGCCTTGCAAATCGAAAACGGCGCCCTCACCGGCGCCCTGGTGCAGCAGGCTTGGGGGGACATTTGTGACGGAGCCGAGAAACGCCGCACGTTACTGGAGGTTGCGTCCCTGCTGAACATCCGCCCCGATCAGTGCATTGCAGTCGGCGACGGCGCCAACGACCTGCCCATGATGGGCGCAGCGGGCCTCTCGGTGGCATTCCACGCCAAGCCTGCCGTGCGCGAGCAAGCGCAGGTCGCCATCAACGAGGGCGGCTTGGACCGCCTGTTGGACGTACTGAAGGTCTGATGGTCTGCTAAAGACCTTGGGGTGCCGGTGGGGGCGCTCACCGGCCGCCCTCAGGCGCTGTTGACCTTGGGCTGCCCCTGTTCCACGACAAATGCGGCCAGCGTGCTGACATCGCTGTCTGCGCGGGTCGCGTCATCCACCACCCGCAAGCTCACGCTGAGCTGTTGCGGGGTGAACTCCGCCACCCCATAACCGCGCCGCTCGCGGTCCGCCATGACGAAGTGCGGGTTCTCCGCAAGTACCTCGGCCAGACCTTTGTTATCCCCTCCACGGGAAGTGATGCTGGTGCCGCAAAACTCCACGCCCACCGCTTTGCTATCCGGACGCGCGTAATCGGCTTTCACATGGCCGACCCAGTTGGAGTGCACATCGCCCCCCAGAAACACCGGATTGCTGACCTTGTGCCGCTGCAAGGCCTGGGTGAGACGGGACCGTGCAGGCGCATAGCCGTCCCATCCGTCGTTGTGGAGCACTAGGCCGTCGCCGGGTCTGAAATCCCGCTGCCCGAACACGGTTTGCTGGGCGATCACGCTCCAGGTGCCGCCGCCAATCGCCAAGGACTGTTCCAACCACCGCTCCTGCTCCATGCCCAGCAAGGTTCGGGCAGGGTCATTCCAACTCGCACAGGCCGCGGGATTCACCCCGCTGGAGCCGAATGCCCCGCCTTTGGTACAGGCCTGCCGGTCGCGGTACTGGCGGTCATCCACCGTGTGCAGCACCGCCAAACGACCGAAGGCTACACGGTCATACAGCCGTAGTTCGCTGCCGGTTTGCATCACACCCGCCAAGGCTTTTTGCAGCACTGAAGCCCGCAGAGGCATATGTTCGTAATAGGCCTGGTAGGCCGCCAGCCGGCGTGCGGCAAAGTCCGGCACCTCCGGCCCGAAAGTGCCTTGCACTCCGCCGGCATAGTCGTTCTGCACCTCGTGGTCGTCCCAGGTCATGATCCACGGGCAGGCTGCGTGCATGGCCTGCAAATCAATGTCGCTCTTGTACAGCGCATAGCGGGCGCGGTAATCATCCAAAGAGACAGTGGCGTTGGTGGGCACGCGGCGCACAGACTTGCTGGTGCCCCCGTACTCGTAGATGTAGTCGCCCAGAAACATCACGGCATCGAGGTTCTCTGCTCGCATGTGCCGGTAGGCGCTGTAAAAGCCGTGCTCCCAATGCTGGCAGGACGCATAAGCCAAGCGCAGCTTCTGCGCGGCGGCACCCGGCGCGGGGAAAGTGCGGGTGCGCCCCGTAGCGCTCTGCGCCGTGCCGATTTGGAAGCGATAGAAATACCAGCGATCCGGCTCCAGGCCCTGCACTTCCACATGCACCGCGTGCGCCAGTTCCGGCGCCGCATGCACCGAGCCGGTTTGCACCATGCGTTGGAAGCCTTCGTCATGGGCGACTTCCCATCGCACAGCCACTGGGGAGGAACCCCATGCGGCAGTGTCAGCCGCTTGCGCCTGTACCAAACGTGTCCATAACACCACCGAATCGTGCCGTGGCGAGCCACTGGCAACACCCAGTGCAAACGGGTCACTGATCAATCGGGGCTGAGCGCGGGCACTGTCGGGCAGCCATAAGCCCCCGCCGATGGCTGCAGCCATCGCCAATACACGGCGCCGGTCGGGGAACGAGGGAGTGTCCGCAGCCATGGTGAATACGCGGTACGCCTACTCCGCAGCGATCTGGCGCAAAGCCTGTTCAAACACCTCTGGCGGCTGCCCACCAGAGATCAAGTGCCGGTCATTGATCACCACCGCCGGCACCGAGTGAATGCCGGCATTCAAATAGAACTGCTCTTGCTCCCGAACCGCGTCGGCAAACTCATCACCTGCCAGCACTGCACGTGCCTCGTCGCCGGACAAACCCACCGATTCGGCCGCCTCTATCAACACTGCATGCTGACTCGGGTCCTTGCCGTCGGTGAAATAGGCCTTGAACAGCGCTTTTTTAAGGGCTGTCTGCAAGCCGGTGTCTTCGGCCCAGTGCAACAGCCGGTGCGCATCGAAGGTGTTGTAGATACGGGCGCGCTTGTCCATGTTGAAGGTAAAGCCCAGCGCCTCACCCCGGGCGCGGATGTTCTCGCGGGCGGCAGCGGCTTGCTCCGGGGTGGATCCGTACTTCTTGCTCAGGTGCTCCGTGATGTCCTCCCCTTCGGGCACCATCTGCGGGTTGAGCTCGAAGGGTTGGAATTGCATCTGCACTTCGACCTCGCCTTGAAGGCGGGAAAGTGCAGTTTCCAGGGATTGCAAGCCGATGGCGCACCAGGGGCAGGACACATCGGAGACGAAATCAATTTTGAGCGTAGTGGTCATATGAGGCCGGTCGCCTATTTCCGGCACCGGTGTGTTGGTTTTCACAATAAATGGTGCGCTGCCACCTAAAATCTGGGCAGCGTTTTCCCCTACACCTTACCGTATGTCTGCCGTGCGTTTTCTGGTTGCTGACAGCAGCCCTGCATTACAAACTTTTGCCAGAAACCTGATCACCGGCTATGGCTTTGAGCCGGCCTGGGTGGCGGTGGCCTCTACGCCGGAGGCGGCTCTCGCATCGGCACGGGAGCAGGCGCCCCACTTTTTGCTCACCGATTGCTTTTCCAAAGAACAGACCACAGGATTGCTTTTGGCTGCGGAGGTAAAAAAAGGCACACCTGATTTGCGCTGGGCCCTGATGAGCGCACGGTTGGATGAAGAGCTGGACACTTTGGCCCGCAACGCCGGCGCCATGTTTCAGCTGGCCAAGCCCTTTGCGGCGGCAGACATCAAGGCCGCCATGGGCAAAGCATTGGAGCAATGGGGACAGGACAACCATGAGGTCGGACGGCGCATGCCGGGCTACAGGCGCCCGCGCGCGGTACCCGTCGTACCGGTAGTGCCTGATGTGCCAGCCTACAAGGCAGGCGATTACGTGGAGTACCAAGGCGTGCGGGACACCGTGAGACACGTCATTTTCCGCCGCGGGGAGTTGGTCGTTCAGTTGTCCAACGTGAGCGGCATGGTGCCTGCAACCAAACTCCGCAAACTTTGAATTTGCAGCGACCGCTGCAAATTCAAAGGCCGTAAGGCAACCTCACAGCGCCTGACCGAGCCGCGCAATGCCTTCTTCAATCTTGGCCACATCAGCCGTGGCGAAACTCAGGCGCAATGTAGTCTGATCCGGATCGTGTGCATAGAACGGCGCGCCAGGGACGAAGGCCACCAGTTTGTCGATAGCCCGCTTCGCAAAATCGCCTGCGTGGGTTGGTTTTCCGTTGGCACCCGTCAGGCGTGCCCAGAAAAACATGCCGCCCTGGGGTGCATCAAACGCAATGGCATCGCCGAGTTCCGCTTGCAAACGCGCAGCCATCACACGGGCGCGTTCGGCATAGGTAGCACGCACCGCCGCTAAAGCAGTCGGCAAACGGTTGAGCGTGAGATATTGCGCAGCCGTCGCTTGGGTCAGGTTGCTGGTGTGCGCGTCACTGAATTGTTTGCACATGGTGGCACGGCCTAGCAAGGCAGGCGGCGCAATCAACCAGCCCACACGCAAACCCGGGCTCAGCACCTTGCTGAACGAACCGCAATGCGCCAGCCACTCGCGGCTGCCGGGTACTTCGTCGCTCAAGGCCAGCAGGCTGGGCGGTGGCGCCTGGTCAAAAAACAACTCACCGTAGGGGTCATCCTCCACCACCAGTGTCTGAGTGCGGACGGCTATCTCCAGAATGCGTTTGCGGCGCTCAAGACTCAGCATGGCGCCACTGGGGTTACCAAACGAGGGAATCAGGTATACCAGCTTGGGTTTGTGCTCCGCAATCAAGGCTTCGAGCTTGTCCACATCCACACCGTCCGCATCAATCGGTGCACCGATCACATGTGCGCCATATAGGCGGAAACACTGAATGGTGGCCAGAAATGTGGGCGCCTCCATGATGACCTTGTCACCCGGTGAGATCATGGTCTTGCCAATGAGGTCCAAGGCTTGCTGGCTGCCTGTAGTCACGATCAAACCATCGGGCGCTACCGTAGCACCTTTACCGGCCATGTGTTGGCTGATGCCTTCGCGCAGCGGTTGATAGCCCTCGGTAGCGCCGTACTGGAGCACCGGGCCGGGATTGTTTTTAAGAACTGCGTCCGTTGATTCGCGAATGCCTTCGACGTCAAACAAGGCGGGGTCAGGGAAGCCGCCGGCAAAACTGATGATGCCGGGCTTGCCGAGCAGCTTGAACAGCTCACGGATGGCTGAGGTTTCGACGTTGTTCAAACGATCTGCAAATTGCATATTTAATTTCACAATTCAAACAAAAAAATATTAATAACCCGAGCAAAACCAGATTCTCAAGTCGCCTTACTTCAGGTAAATTGTCATCGACACCGGTCACTTTGATTAACCAGGAGACGACATGACCCAGCTCGCAGCGTTCTTTGAAACCGTGAAATTGCCATCCATGTCCGAGGTGGCCCACGCACTCATTCAAACCCTGAATGACGACAGTGCGGGCATCCCCGAAATACGTGACCTCATTGCCAAAGACCCGGCACTTTCAGCCAAGCTATTGCGCTTGGCCAATAGCGCCCAGTTCGGCTTGCCCCGTGGCGTCAGCAGTCTGGATGATGCTATCACCATGGTGGGCATGTCGAAGGTGCGTACTTTAGCGCTGGGCGCTTGTTTGAGCGAATCTTTTCCGACGATTCCGGGGCTTGACCGTAAAGAATTCTGGCGTACGAGCATGGCCTGTGCAGGCTATGCCCAGTGGCTTGCCACTGGCCTGGGCATGGACGGGCAGCAAGCGTGGCTCACCGGCATGATGCTGCGCTTGGGCGAGCTGCTGATCGTGCAAGCAGAGCCGGACGTGCTGCAAGAAATTGAAAAACTGCCACATATCCCCGGTGTGCGATGGCAACGTGAAGCCCGGCTCACCGGTTTCACCGAAGGCCAAATCACTTCAGAGCTGGCACGTCGCTGGAATTTTCCGCCCCAGATGGTGCAAGCGCTGGCCCAATCGGCCGAGCCAGTCACTACCCATGGATTTTCCCGACTGGCCGGTGTAGTCCATCTGGCGGGGTTAATGGCAGAGACGGATCACAACGGTCCCGATGTCATCGATACTCTGCCGACCGACGTGATTTCAGCGCTCATGCTGGACATAGACTGGCTGCACGCGAAATTCCCCAAAGAAGAAACTTTTGTCAACATCACTGCCTTGTGAAACCCGCCCAGATAGAAAACTTTTTCGCAACCCTGCAGGCCGCCAACCCCAATCCGCAAACCGAGCTGGAGTTCAGCTCTGTTTTCGAGTTGCTGGCGGCCGTTTTGCTGTCGGCGCAAGCGACCGATGTGGGGGTCAATAAAGCCACCCGCAAGCTGTTTGCAGTTGCCAACACGCCACAGAAAATTCTCGCTCTCGGCTTGTCAGGCCTGGAAGAGCACATCAAGACCATTGGCCTTTTTAGAAGCAAAGCCAAGCACCTGATGGAAACCTGCCGCATGCTGGTGGATCTGCATGGAGGGCGGGTACCTGCGGATCGGGAATCCCTGGAAGCGCTGCCCGGCGTCGGTCGCAAAACTGCCAATGTGGTGTTGAATGTGGCTTTCGGTCAACCGACCATGGCAGTGGACACACACCTTTTCCGCTTGGGCAATCGCACGGGTCTGGCCCCCGGCAAGACACCGCTGGAAGTTGAGCTAAAGTTGCTCAAGCGCATACCTGCCCGCTATATGGTTGACGCACACCATTGGCTCATCCTTCATGGGCGTTATGTTTGCCAGGCCCGCAAACCTTTGTGCTGGCAATGCAGCGTAAATCAAGCTTGTGGATATAAACTCAAAACGCCCGCACCCGCGGATTGAGAGAACACTGTAACCAGCAAAGCTTCATGGCGGACATCAATACATTCATCCAAACGGTCAAATTGCCTGTGATGCCGGAGGCAGCCCATGCGCTGATTCGCACTCTGAATGATGAAGATGCGGACGTGGTGACCGTGCGTGACATCATCGCCAAAGACCCTGCCCTGACCACGACCTTGCTGCGCATGGCCAACAGTGCCCTGTTCGGCTTGTCCCGTTCGGTCACGACCTTGGACAACGCCGTCAGTGTGGTCGGCATGGCGCAGATCCGCGCCCGGGCGCTAGGCATTTGTATGTCACAAGTTTTCAAGTTGCCCGAAAGCATTAACCGTCTGGAGTTCTGGCGTTACAGCATGGTTTGCGCGGGCTACGCGAAATTTCTGGCTCGCAAAACCGGTCTGGATGAGCAGCAGGCTTGGCTCACCGCCATGATGCTGCGCTTGGGAGAGCTGGTGTTGTCGTTGCACAGTCCCGACATCATTGCCCCCATTGAACAACTGCCACGTGCACCCGGCGAACGTTGGAAGCGTGAGCGTGAGTACATCGGATTCGATGAAGGCCAACTTACCGGCGAGGTAGCCCGCCGCTGGGATTTCCCCGAAGAAGTGGTCTTGGCCCTCGGTCATTGCGCGGATGCCTTGGCCGCAGTCAATCAGTCGCGCCTGTGTGCGGTTGTGCACCTGGCTGCGCTCTGGGCCGACCAGAGCCAAGACCATGCCGCCATCCTGGAAGCAGTGGCCAGTTCGTCGCCACAAATCTTGGGTTATTTGGGCTTGAACGTAAATGACTTGCGCGAGAGCGTCCCCGACCCGGAGATGTTCAGCGACATCTCCGCACTATTGTCAAATTGACGAGTCCGCTCCCATGGCGCTTTGACTGCCTGGGCCGAACAATAGCAAACCAAGGGACCAGAGGGGCCCCTTTTTCTTAGTATCTATCGCCTGAACTTGAGCGCCAGCACCTTGTCTGCTGCGCACTGGCCTTGGGGCTTTCCGCCTTCGCTGGCAAAACGGTAGTGAATACCGGCGAAAATACGGGAGGCTGCGGCTTCATCCGCTGCCGCCTTGAAGCTCTTGAAAGTTCGGGGGCCCCAGCCTCGATCGTTATGTGTGTTGTCGACGAAAGCCGTATTGGCACCAAACATCTTGCCCAACACCGCAGCTGCCGCACTGCTCTGCACAGAATGGCCCGAGGGATAGTCCGGAAACGGTGGCGTGGGCATCAAACTGGGAGTCCAATTGCTATCAATAACCAGTTGTACATAGGTCACAGGACGTAGCACATTGAGTTTGTACTTGGTGTTCCACGCCGCTACGAAGGCATCGGACATGGCCATATTCAAGCGTGCAAAGACTTCCGCCGCTGTTCCCAGATCTGCTTTATTGTTGCGCAACAAATCGTTGGTGACATACGCCCAGTGACCGGCAGGGGTAGGAGTTTTGCCTGCGTCGTCCGCCCAATACAGCGCAAACTGACGTTGCTCTTGTGTTGCAGCACGGCTGATCTGGTACACCTCCATGCCGTCCTTGTAGAAGGCGGAACCCGGTTCTTCAGAATAGGCTGGTGGCGTGGGTGCAGGGCAGTCATCGGCCGTCTTCATCACGAAGGGACGGTTCTTGCCCCAATAGGGCAGCAAGGGTGCTGCAAAAGCAGGAGGTGTGGCAGACCATTTACCGGTTCCACTGGGCGGGACATAGTTCTGCTGGTGCCTGCGGATAGGCCCCCAGGCTTCATGACCACCATCCGTGCGTGCCCAAGTCATGATGGCCATGGCCATCAATTTGCCGAAAGTCTCGGACCGGTTGGTCATCTCCGCTGTAACGCTGTTGGGATCAAAGTCCTGGGTGTACTTCAGGGGCAGGCTACGCTCCAGGGTGTCAATGCGCGCTTTGTTCTCAGCGCTGGCGTTGCTGAACATCATCCGTGTCATGGTGGCCATGGACGCGTTGGCTACCGTTGGCCAATGCAAAGGCTCATCAGGCTGAGCCCAGGGCAAGGAGCTCAACTCATTGAGTTGCCCGGCCAAACTTTGGTAACCGGGCATGCCGGGCACCACAGACTCATACAGAGTAAGGCCCATGTACCCGAGCGCGCGTGCGGCGATCGGCGGGCTGAAGCCGGGTGTTTGCTGAATGAGCTGAAAAGCCAGAAAGAACCAGTCGTATACCACTCCGGAGCTATAGGAATTCGCTGGTTTTGCCACCACCACTTGGGCCGGCTGCGCCACGCTGATGGGACTCAGGAGGGTCGCAAAGGAAGCCGCAGTGGCCAAAACGAAGGTTCGGACTTTCATTGTGCTTTCCAGGCTTGAACACCTGTCTCCCGGTTGACGACGTAGAACGCATCAGACGCGACGTTTTGCCATGGGCCCCAATCTTCATGTGGCCACTGCACGCGGAACTTCACGTCTTTGGCATTGCCCAGGCCAAAGTGCATCCAACCAAGATGCCCGCTCGCATGGCCGCCTCCAATGGTCAACTCCTGACGTTCAATGCGCCCTCCCAGATCCACTTCCACCCAGGCGCCTATGGCATCCCGGTTGCCGCCGCCTTGCTGCAGACGGAGCTGCACCCAGTGACCCATGGGCACAGGTTTCTCTGCCGCGCCCGCACCCACGTGGCGCCACAGTTGTGCTTTGTCCTGGCGGTTCACCACCACCATATCGAGCAAACCGTCACCGTTCAAATCCGCCATCATGCCGCCCCGCCCGCGCTTGAAACTGGCGACGCCGGCTTGCTGACCCACCTCGGTGAAGTGCCCGTCCGGCTCCTGGAGCAATAGGTTATTGGGGTCCAGAATCGCAAAGTCAGGCATGGATGACACATTGCCTTTAACGATGAAAAGATCAGCCCAACCATCGTTGTTGGCGTCCGCAAATTGGGCATGCCAAGCTGTGCTGGGGTGGATATCGCCACCTACATAGGGGCGATGCGCCGTGATACCCCGCTTGTAGGCCTGATCGATATAGCTTGGTTTGCCGGGCCCTGCTTCCAGCTTCTGGAACTTGTTGTCCGCCATGCTGGTAATGAAGTATTCAGGGTAGCCATCACCATCAATGTCATGGCCAGCGATACCCATACCCCAGACTTGGAGTTGCTTCCATCCGTCTTGCTCGGTGTATAGCTTTGCTGGCGCGCCCGGTGCCACTTTCCACAACTGCTCTTGTCCGCCCTGGTAATACTCGCGGTCGTTGGACACCCGCAGACTCGCTTGTCCGCTGCGGTTCCAATCAGAGAACAACATGCTGAGCGCGCAGTAACCCGGTGAGAGTTTTTCCGGTGCGCCATACGCCTTGCCACTTTCATCTGGCCGCATCAAGAAGCCGGGCGTGCAGGTACCCCATGGAAAATCAGGACGACTGCGGTCGTAGTAACTGCCGAAGGCCATGGTCGGCAAGGTCTGCCCTTTCTCCCAAGTGGCAGAAAACGCAGTGTGCCAATCATTGCTGGGCGGAATGTTCCAGCGCGCATTGGCATTCTCAAACTTGCACTGACCCAAACCACGGAAAACCGCCAACTCGCCAACGCGTAGAACCACCAGATCAACATTCCCGTCCGCATCAATGTCTATCGGGTAAGCACCGGTCGCATTGGTCACCTCCATATTGGAGCGCTGCTCTTGCAATTTGATCGGCCCACCCCGCATGCTCTTGTTGCGATAGAACTTGGCCTTGTTCACACCACCCGTGACATACATCTCGGGCAGTCCATCTCCATCGCAGTCAAAAACCGCAACGCCGCCGCCGACCATGAATTCATCCTGCCCTTCAAAGCGGACCTGCAAACCTGCGGTATCTGTCTCCTCTACAAACTTGGGCGTTGCGGGCAAGGCACCTCCTTGCGCAAACGCTTGCTGCATCAAGCTCGCGACAAGCACGTAAGCTAATTTTCTGAACATCATTACTAAATTCCTCGATTAATCCTGAACCACGCCGTGTACATCACTATCCAGCCACCTGGTTGGCATCCTTCAAAAGGGGGCGCAAAAACTCATGCAAAACCAAGGCCGCAGCACCCACTGCAGCAGCATGCAAGCCATAACGTGCGGGCCTCACCTCCGGAGCTTGCATACCTGCTGATTGGGCGTAAGAACATTGCGTTTGGCGCGCAGCATCCACAAGCCCCGGATGCTCGAAGGTGGAGCGCCCTCCGATCACGATGACCCGTGGATTGAACATGGCATCCACGTTTTGCAGCATCATTCCCAGGTACTGCGCTGCATGGTCCAGGCTTGTGTGCTCCTGGAGAGCCCGCGCGCCCACAAAAGCCTCTGCGCATCCCCGACGCCCGCATGAGCAAAGCGGTCCGTTGACCTGCAAAACGGTGTGCCCGATTTCACCGGCCGTACCCCGTGCTCCGGTAAAAAGCCGGTCGTTCAGTACAACCCCGGCTCCCACGCCCACATCGCAGTTCAAAAAAATCAGCGGATCTTCATTACCACCGCCACCGAATTCGTATTCGCCGAGGGCAGCGGTATCTCCGTCATTCTGCAAATGGATTTGGGTAGCCGGTATACCCAGCCTGCCAAACTCTTGCGCAAGCATCTCCAGAAAGGGGACATTTCGCCAACCAAGATTCGGTGCCAAGCGGACTATGCCGCCTGCCTCGTCAATGGCGCCAGGCAAACACACGCCTACACCCGTCAGCAACCAATGGTTCACATCCAGCTCACGCGTCAGGGCGCTCAGAAGCCGGGTTGCCAATGCGCAAGCACTGCTTGGCCTCGGGTCATCCAGCACCGCCTCGTGGTGGCTGAGCACCTCCCCTGTCAATGAGACAGAGACAATACGGACGCAATCCACCGCTATCTCAATACCCACCAGCACGCGCTTGTTGGCGTCTATCTCCAGCGGAGTGGATGGCCTGCCCATACCCTGCCCCGCCACAGGTGTTATGGGCTCTGTGAGCCAGTGTTCGTCCAGCAATTCACGCACCAGCCCACTGACGGTGGATTTGGTCAAACCGCTCAGAGTGGCCAAACGGGCCCTTGAAAGGCCGGGCTGGCTGCGGATCAGTCGCAGCAAAACACTGCGATTGATCCGCCTGAGCAACTGCAAATCACCCGTCGTTTTCATGCAATGCGCTCAACAGTCAACGCCAAGCACACACACCATCGGATTACTGGGGATTGCGCTCACACTCGGGTTTGCCTTCCGGCTTTTTCCCCAGAATGATCATGCCCAACACTTCGTCCTCGGTCACGTCCTGGGTGCGGTAGGTTCCCACCATCTTGCCGTTCTTCATGACGGCCAGACGATCGCTCAAGGCAAACACGTCGTGCATGTCGTGACTGATCAGGAAAATGCCCACGCCTTCCGCTTTGAGCTGCTCAATGAGCTTGGCCACCATTGCCGTTTCCTCAGGGCCCAAAGCCGCTGTGGGTTCGTCCATGATGAGGATCTGGGCGTTGAAGTAAATCGCCCGTGAGATCGCCACCACCTGACGCTGACCACCAGACAGCCGGCGCACAGGCGTGTGGTAGTTCTTGAAGTTTTTGTTCAGACGTTGAAACACCTTGCGGGCATCCGCATCCATGCGGTGGTCGTCCAATGTCCGCCACGGAGTGAGTAGCTCACGTCCAAGAAAAAGGTTGGCCACCGAATCCAGGTTGTCTGCCAAGGCCAGTGTCTGGTAGATGGATTCAATCCCTGCTGCTTGCGCATCCGCAGGGGTGCGGATGTGCGCCTTGGTGCCATTGATGATCACGTCGCCACTGTCAATCGGGTAGGCACCAGCCAGCATCTTCATCAACGTCGATTTACCCGCACCGTTGTGACCCAGCACGGCCACAACTTCACCGGGGTACAGGTTGATGCTGACGTTTTCCACCGCATGCACACCGCCGAAGGCCTTATTGATGTTGCGCATTTCCACCAGGCATTTGCTGGTGTCCACGGCAGCTTTGGTTTTAGTCGTTTCCATGTTGGTGCTCACAGCACATCTCCCGTCCATTTGCGATAAGCCACATCAAAGACCACGGCTGCAATAAGCACCTGTCCGATGATCACGTAGCGGGTACCGATGGAGACATCCAGCAGCAGCATGCCGCTGTCAATGCATTGCATGATCAGGGCACCCAACACGGAGCCCAGAATCGTCCCGCTACCGCCCGCCAGCGCTGTGCCACCGATCACCGTCGCGGCAATCACCAGCAACTCCAGGTTGTTGCCCAAAGAGTTGGTACCGGCATTCAGACGGGAAATTGCGACAATCGCTGCGATGGTGGTGAGTACCGCCAACAGCAGAAACAGCATCATGGTCACGCGCTTGACGGGAATACCCACCAAGGCTGCCGCATCCGGATTGCCGCCCATGGCAAACACGTAACGGCCGAAGCGCGTACGGTGCACGATGAAGGCCATCACCACCGCCACCGCACCCCAGATCAACACGGGGATGGGAACGCCCTGAGCGTCATCCTTGCCGGGGATCTGGTAGGCGTTCATCACTGCGACAAAGCCCAGCACCAGAACGATAGGAATGAGAGACAGTGCAATGTCCATCCCCAAGGAGTTGGTCGGCACGTCATAGCGTTGCTTGGAGCGGCGCTTGGCCAGCATGGACAAGACAATGCACACAGAAATCACGCCACCCAGAATCCAGCTGGCAGTGGTGCCAATGCCACCGTTAAAGCCACCACCCAGCTTCAAAAAGAAAGGATCTGACAAAGGCTGCGTCTTGCCGTCAGCCACCAGATAAGCCGCACCACGGAAGGACATCAACCCCCCCAAAGTGACCACAAAAGAAGGCACACCCACGTAGGCCGTCAACAAGCCCTGGTAAACAGCCACCACGATCCCTGCCGCAAGCCCTGCCAAACAAGCAGTCGGCCAAGACCACTCCAGGGTGTACATCAAGAATGCAATGAGCACACCCACAAAACCCATCACCGAACCGACGGAGAGGTCGATGTGGCGAGCCACAATAATGAGCACCATGACGGTTGCCAAAATGCCGACCACCGCAGTCTGCTGCGCGATGTTGTACAAGTTTTCGGCAGAGAAAAAGATACCGCCAGACAGAACATTAAAGATAACGGTGGTGACCACCAACACTGCGGTCATCAGCACCATGCGCCAATCGATGGCCGAATGCTTCAAGTTTTTTAGAGCTTGATTCATTGACTTCCCCAAACGAAACCGAAAACGGAGTTCTAAAACAACACCGCGGGCACCAAGCTCAAGCCCGGCCCGCGGTGAATGGCTAACAACTGTTAGAAAAAACGCTTACTTGCAAGCAGCCACTTTGGACACGTCCACGCCCTTGCACAGAACGTCTTTCTTGATGTAGCCAGCCTTCAAGACCACATCCAGGTTGGCTTGGGTCACAGGGATAGGCTTCAGGAAGATGGACTTCAGGGTCACCTTCTTGGGACCACCGGCCCAGTCAGCCGCGCCAGTCACAGGCTTGCCGGAACCCAGTTCCACAGCAGCCTTGGCAGCAGCGGTACCGAGGTCAGCAGAGTTCTTCCACACGGACACAGTCTGGGTACCCAGAGCCACGCGGTTCAGAGCAGCGTGGTCGCCGTCCTGGCCGGACACGGGGATGCCTTGCAAGCCTTTGGCTGTCAAAGCAGCCACTACGCCACCGGCCATACCGTCGTTCTGAGCCACAACGGCGTCAACCTTGTTGCCGTTCTTGGTCAGGATCTGTTCCATGTTCTTCTGGGCGTTCTGGGGGTTCCAACCGGCGGTGAACTCTTCACCAACGATCTTCACGTCACCGCTCTTGATTGCGGCTTCCAGAACTTCGCCTTGGCCTTCACGCAGGAAGTTGGCGTTGTTGTCGCCTGGGTCACCCTTGATGATGGCGTAGTTGCCCTTGGGCTTGACCGCCAGAATCGCACGTGCAGTCATGCGGCCCACTTCCTTGTTGTCGAAAGTGATGTAAGTGGTGCCGGGAGCTTCGAACAAACGGTCGTAAGCGATCACTGGGATCTTCAGCTGGGCAGCCTTGTTCACGGCAGGCAGGATGGCGTCCTTGTCGCGGGCCAGAATGATCAGGACCTTGGCGCCCTTGGCGATCAAGCTGTCGATGTCAGTCAATTGCTTTTCGGTAGAAGAACCAGCGTCCGACATGATGTACTTGGCGCCGCTCTTGGCCAACTCGGCCTTGATGGCTGCTTCGTCAGTCTTCCAGCGCTCTTCCTGGTAGGCGTCAAAGCTCACGCCGACAGTCAGCTGAGCAAAAGAGGAACCGGCAGCCATGGCCAGTGCCAAAGCGGTCAATTGACGTTGAAATTTCATGTATGTCTCCAGAATAATTACCCGATATGGGCGTCTGTGTTGAATCAACTTTTACCTACCGCCGCCCATGGACTGCATGAGTTAGTTCGGACAGTAGACGAAGTGTCCACCAGATTTCTGGCCTCCTACACTAGGGGAAATACCGAGAGGCGTGCAAACAAGGTTACAGGTTCATTAACGATTGTTTATCGTTAATAAACACTTACAAACGCAACCACGCTCCAGTGGGCACCTCTGTCCCGGTCCACTCGTGCGACTGGAGCGCCCCCCCCAAACCCCGACTCAAGAGCTCACAGCCCCGGATGACCCCGGCGTGGGTGATCCACACCGCATCCTCCTGCCGCTGATGGTGCTCTTGCCAGGCCCCGGAAACCTGGGCCATGAACTCGGCCACACTCTGCTGTCCGCCGAACCGGTGACCCCAGAAGTCCGCCGTCCAGGCATCTAGCACCTCTTTGCCGATGGCACTCCAAGGCTGCCCTTCCCACACACCGAAGTCCATCTCTGCCAACCGCGGATCCACGACCTCCACGGGCAAGTCGGCCCGCACGCTGCGCAGCGCCACGGCCAACGCACGGCAACGTTGTCGGGGTGAGCATCGCAAGGGGATGCCCAGCGGCAACTCACCGGCCAGTGCCGCGGCTGCTGCCCGTGTGGCCGCAGGATCGCTCTCCAGCTCCAGCGCGCCGTAGCACACACCGGGCTCGGCCAGAACCTTGGCATGCCGCACCAACCACAGCGTCATACAGCGGCCCCAAGCGCACAGGCCATGCCCAAGTAGAAGGCAATTTCACCTACCTGCTGCGTCGCACCCAGACAGTCACCCGTGAAGCCTTGCAGGCGCTGCGCAAACCAGCGAAGCATCCACAGCCACGCGAGCGCTGCGGCCGCCATGCCACCGGCAAGGGCCGACCACCAGGCACTTGCGGCAACCGGAAGCGCTACTGTTTTTATAGCTATCGGCGCACAGCCCATGAGCGCCAGCGCCCCAAAACACCACAGAGCCGCCGCCAGCAAGGCTGAATAAGCAATCTGGTTCGCCAGGGGCTTGGACTTGGACTGCGCCGCATCGCCCACATGCGGCAGCAGGCGTATGGTCAAAAGCGGCCACGTGCGCGAGACCACATGCCCCGCAAACACTGCACCCACCATGACAGCTGCGCCCATGGATCCCAAAAGCGCCAGCAACGCCACTTTGCACAAGAGGGCGAGCATCACGGCAATCGCACCGAAAGCCCCCACACGCGAGTCCTTCATGATCTCCAGCGCCCGGTCGCGGTTCAGGCTGCCACCCAGACCATCAGCCACATCCGCCAGCCCATCCTCATGGAAGGCACCGGTCATCACCACACTGAGCGCAGTCCCCAAGGCGGCAGCCACCAAGGGCGCGAAAGGGTTGGACGGCAAAAGCGCCAGCAAACCCGAGGTGAGTAACGCCACCGCGGCTCCCACCAACCAACCCACGCCGGGGAAATGCGCCGCACTGGCCCTGAGCATGGCCGGACTGAAGCCTACCCACTCCGCCAGCCGGCCGGTCACCGGCACGCGGCTGAAGAACTGCAGGGCCAGCAGATAGTGGCGAATGAATCCTCGCATGGTGGCAGAACGCCGGGCTCAGCCCAACGCCACCGATGCGTCTGACTTTTCAGACACGCCCGCCGAAGCAAAACTGGCCATGTCGCGCAGGATGGTGCAGGCCGACTGCAACAGCGGCCAAGCCAGTGCGGCCCCCGAGCCCTCGCCCAGGCGCAGGCCCAAATCCAACAGTGCCTGCACACCCAGGTGCTGCAACATGAACTCATGGCCCCGCTCACCTGAGCGATGCGCGAACAGGCAGCGCTGCAACACCAGGGGCTGCAGGGCATGCGCCACCAGCACGGCGCTGGTGGCGATAAAGCCATCCACCACAATCACACGCCGCTCATGCGCCGCCTGCAAGACCACGCCCACCATGGTCGCAATCTCAAAGCCACCGAAGGCGGCCAAGGCATCCAGCGGCGCACGGGACTCGGCATGCAATGCCAGCACCTCGCGCAGCACCTCGGTTTTGCGCTGAACCGCAGGTGCATCCAGGCCGGTGCCTGCACCGGTACACACGGCAATGTCCAGCCCCGCCAAGCGCGCCAGCAACAAGGACGCGGCCGAGGTATTGCCAATGCCCATCTCGCCCAGCAAGAGTGCATTGCCGGGCAAGTCACGCACCAGTGCCATGCCGTGCTGCAGCGCCTCGTCGCGCTGCGCAGTGGTCATGGCGGGCTGCACCGACGAATCCGCCGTACCCAGCTCCGCACCTGCCGCTTTGCGCACTTGCAACCCCGGCCGTGTGCTGCCTGCAGGCAAGCCCGCCAGAAAGTCGCGCTTCACGCCGCAGTCCACCACCGTCAGAGCGATACCGTTTTGCCTGGAAAGCACACTCACGGCAGCACCACCCGCCAGAAAGTTTTCCACCATCTGCCAGGTCACATCGCTGGGGAAGGCCGAGATGCCCCGTGCGGTCAGCCCGTGGTCCCCCGCAAACACCACCATCTGCGGCTGCTCCAGCACGGGCGCGGTGCTGCCCAAGACCTGGCCGATCTTGAGGGCCGCATCTTCCAGACGCCCGAGCGAGCCCAGCGGTTTGGTCTTGTTGTTGAGGGTGTCTTGCAGTGCTTGCGTCAATGCCGGATCGGCAATGTCGGCCAAGGCCGTCCGCCCGACAACGAGGTCCCAAGCGGCTGCGGTATCTGTGGTTTGGGCGTGCGAGCCCGATGCGGCGTGCGCCGGCGATGTATTCATGGCATTCCCCTGTGCTGAATCAATGGAGCGCAGCCCGGCCTTGCTGCACTGTGAAAGCTTCAGGCCGGTCTTCTGGCTCGGATTCGACTGTCCCCACGCGCCTTCCCGGCTTTGGCAGCCAGTGGCACTTTGCGAGGGGCATCCTCCTTACAGCGTTGGGCACGCGACGGATTCGCACCGTCTTCCCGATTCTCCCCAAGCCGTAGCAAGGGGCACCTGAAGTAGCTGATGATAGCAGTGCACCGCGAGGGCTCAGCGCCTCAACAAGCCATCCAGCACGCCCGGTGCGAAATGCTGGCCGATGTAATCGGCCAGCCCGTCAAACACTTTATCCAAGGTGGGCACTTCACCCTGAAGGCGCTCACCAAACAAAGCTTGCAGCACCGCAGCGTCTTCCAGCATGCCGTGCAAGTACACGCCCATGACATTGCCCGCCGCATTGCACCAGCCCAGATCGTCGGGCAACACCGCCTGCGCCACATGTCCCGCCGCCGCCATGGCCGCATGCTGCGCCGTTTGCCCGTGGTGAATCTCATAGCCGGCGACAGGCACGCCAGCCAACGCAGCCCAAGGAGAGGCTGTCCCAACATCGCTGCCGCCCACACCCGCGCCGGAGGGGGCATGGCCAGAGGCCGATTTCTGCGCGTTTGGCAGCATGAGGCCCCCGGCCGTGCCCCCTTCGGCGTGCGCCTGCAAAGAAGCCAAAAACCGCGTCGAGGTGTGCCGAACCGTCTTGTCCTCCGCAAACACCGTCACCAGCGGCAACAGCCCCAAGCCCGGCGCATTGCCATCAATGCCATGCGGATCAATCAAGGCCTCGCCCAACATCTGCAAGCCCCCGCACACCCCCAGCACCGCCCCACCCCGCTCCGCATGCTGCGCCACCGCCGCATCCATGCCCTGCGCGCGCAACCATGCCAAGTCGCCACTGGTGTGCTTGGAGCCCGGCAAGATGATCCAGTCCGATGGCTTGAGTCCTGACAGTTCAGAAGGGCTGCGCACCCACTGCAGCTTAAGCCCGGGAATGTTCTTGAGCGGCTGGAACTCGTCCAGATTGCTCATGCGCGGGTAGGCAATCACCGCCACAGTCAGGTCAACAGAGCCGCGCGCCACACTGCGGTCGTCAAACACACCATCTTCCTCGGGCAAGCCGTGCTGCCACCACAGGGGCAACACTGCCACCGTGGGCACGCCGGTCAGTTCCTGCAGCCGCTCGGGCGCGGGCGACAACAATGTGGCATCGCCCCGGAACTTGTTGAGCACAAAGCCTTTGATCAACCGCCGCTCGTCCTCCGGCAGCAAGGCCCAGGTGCCATACAAATGGGCAAACGCGCCGCCCTTGTCGATATCGCTTACCAGCAAACACGCCGCATCCGCATGTTTGGCCACGCGCATGTTCACCACATCGCTGCTTTTGAGGTTGATCTCGGCAGGCGAACCGGCGCCCTCAATCACCACCACGTCGTTTTCCGCGCGCAGTTCGTCCAGGGCGGCGGCAATCTGCGGCCACACCTTGAGGCTACGGCCCCGCCAGGGCAAAGCGCTCAACTCGGGGCTGACTTGGCCCATGAGCACCACCTGGCTGTGCGTGTCGCGCTCGGGCTTCAAGAGCAAGGGGTTCATGCGCACTTCCGGCACGGTGCGGGCGGCCAGCGCCTGAAAGTACTGCGCGCTGCCAATCTCGCCCTGCCCGCTGGCCGATGACACGACCCGCGCGTTGTTGCTCATGTTCTGGGCCTTGAAGGGCACGACTTTGAGACCTTGCCGGGCGTAGTAGCGACACAGGGCCGTGGTTACCCAGCTCTTGCCTGCGCCGCTGGTGGTGCCCAGCACCATGATGCATTTGGCGGTCATTGGTCTCACATCCTGTAAAAAATCATGCCTGGAGTGCCCCGCACAACGCATCCACCGCCTCCGGGGCCAACACGCCCAGCCGAGCCCAACCGGGCAGACCGAAGGATGTGGTGTCACGGAGCTTGATGCCGTGGCCGCGCAATGTGGTCAGCAGGGCTGAAAAGTCACACCCCTCGGGCGGTCGGGCACAGAAAAAGTTCGCGTCGCTGGGCATCACCGTCCAACCCGCGTTTTCAAGGGTGCTGATTTGCTGGCGCTTCCACGCACGCAAAACATCCAAACTCTGCGCCACCCATGCCTGCGCTTCCGGCTGCGCCCAGTTGTGCAGCATCGCCACGCCATGCGCACCCAGCACCCACGAGGGCGCCATCACATCCAGCGCGGCAGCGGCGGGCTGCGCATGAACGGGTGCAATCGCGTATGCCGCCCGCACGCCGGTCAGGCCCAGCGCCTTGTTGGGCGAAAACAATTGCCACACGGTATCCCGCTGCTGCGCGGTCAAGGCCGGCGCGCCGCTCAGGCGCAGAGGGGCATAAGCCCCATCCAGCACCAACGTTCGGCGATCCAGCACTCCGGGCCAACCGGTGTGGTTCTGGCCGGTGGGGCTGGCGGGGTCGCAGGCCCAGACCAAGTCGGCAGCGTCCGGCGCATCCACGCCCGTCAGCCCCCAAGCCTGCGCCGCATGGGCGTAGTCGCCGTACGCATGCTGCGGCAGGTGCACGCGGCTTCCCCCCCTTGGCGCACCCAGGCGCTGATGCGAAAGATGAACTCACTGGCACTGCCCGCCAGCACCACCCGCCAGGGCTCCACCGCATGGTGCACGGCCAAAGCGGCTTTCAGGGTGGTGTATGCCGGGTCGGGGTAGCGGGTGGCGTCGGCAGCCTGCACCGCAGCCAGCGCCATGGGGCAAGGCCCGCAGGCATTGCTGTTGGTCGAAAAGTCATGCAGCGCCGCCCCTGCCGCATCGGGCCCACCGTGGATGCGCGTTGCGGGGTTCACCTCAGACGCCTATTGCTATCAAAACAAGAGCTGCCAGCGCACATCCCACGAGCGCTAGCACTGCCTTGGATGCATAAACCTGAGCAGCTTCGGTGTCAGCCGCCAGGGCTTCACGCCCACCAGGGTTGAGCACATACGCGCCCGGTTTGCGCAAGCCTACGCCCAGCACCAAAGCCATGGCCGCCATGGGCCAGCCGCTATTGGGTGATGGAGTCTTGCGGGCTTCAGCGCGCAGCTGGCTGCGCAGCGCCCAGCCACGCCGACCTGCCGCCAACAAGAGCAGCACCGCCGTGATGCGGGCTGGCACCCAGCTCAGCACATCGTCGGCACGCGCGGCCCACTTGCCGGCCCAGGCCCAGTTGCGGTCCTTGTAGATGCCGGGGTAGCCCCACATGGCATCCGCCGTATTGGCAAAGCGGTAGAGCACCGCACCGGGCAAACCCAGCAGCAAAAACCAGAAAGCAGGGGCCACCAGGGAGTCGTTCAGATTTTCAGCCAGCGTCTCAATAGCGCTTTCGCGCACCTGCACCTCGGTCAGCTGCGTCACGTCCCGGCTGACCAACCAGCGCAAGCGCTCCCGCCCGGTCTCCAGTGACTGGCCCAGCGCGGCCTCCACCGCGCGCACCTCGCTTTGCAGCATGGCCAAGGCCAGCAAGGGCTTGAGCAACAGCCCCATGGCCACACCTGCCGCCCACCAGGGCAGCTCCAGCGCCGCGCCTTGCAGCAGCAAAGCCGCTATCAAAAACAGAGCTGCTCCCGCACACCACATGAGCGCTGCAAGCCCAAAAGCCTTGAAGTCCGGCACCTTGGGGTCCTGCGCGGCATGCCGCTGCACCCGGTTGCCGGCCTTGCCCAAAAAGTGGCCCATCCACACCACCGGGTGCAGGCGGGCAGGCGGCTCGCCCCACACGCGGTCTACCCACAGGGCAACAAGCACAGCCACGCCCACGGCGCCGGCCCAATGCTGGGGGGTGAAATCGGTGGTCATTGCGAGTGTGAGTCTGTCATGGGCGCGCCATCATACGTGTGTCAGGCTGCGTGAAGCTTGCTCGGGCACAGTAGAGGTTTTTCCGAGGGGGATAGTGAGATACTTGAGAGTTACCGACGCGTTCCCCCCTGTGCAAAGCCACCTTTCCCCCTCCACTGCCAGCGAGCCCCGCATTCAGGGCTGGTGCCCCGGCGCGCTGCGGCCCATGCCGTCCGGCGACGGGCTGGTGGTGCGGGTCCGCCCGACCTTGGGGCGCCTCACGCCCCTGCAGGCGCAAGGGCTGGCCGGTTTGGCGCAGCAATACGCATCGCCCGTGCTGGAACTCACCAGCCGGGCCAATTTGCAGCTGCGCGGCGTTTGCCCCGACAGCTACCCCGATTTGATCCATGGCTTGCGCTCACTGGGTCTGCTTGACGAACGTGCTGATGTGGAAGCCCGCCGCAACCTGCTGATCAGCCCCTTCTGGACGGAGGCAGACGGCACGCCTGCGGTGTGCGAGGGCCTGAACCACGCCCTGGCCGACACTGACGCGCCCGCCCTGCCCGGCAAATTCGGCTTCGCCATCGACTTGGGCGCACAAGCGGTGCTGCGCAGCGCCTCGGCCGACATCCGCCTGGAACGCTCTGGCGACCAGGTTCTGGTCTACGCCGACGGCGCCACCACCGGTGCCTGCGTGCCGCTGCATCAAGCCGCGCCCACGGCCATGGCGCTGGCCCGCTGGTTTGTGGCATCCGGTGGCGTGGTGAATGGGCGGGGCCGCATGGCCCGCCTGTTGCAGCGCCAGGCCTTGCCTGCACCATTCACCACCACGCGCGTGCCCGTGGCCCCTGCACACACGGCCACCGTGGGCAACTCAGCCACCGGCATGGTGGTCGGGCTGGAATTCGGCCAGTTGCCCGCCGACACCCTGCACCAGCTGGCGGCCCTGGCCCCGCTGCGCATCACGCCCTGGCGTGGATTGGTACTCGAAGGCCTGCACACTGCACCGAACCTGCCCGAGTTGATTACCCAACCCAGCGATGCCCGCCTGCGGGTGGCGGCCTGCACCGGCGCGCCCGGCTGCACCCAGGCACTGGGCCCTACCCGTGCGCTGGCCCGTTTTCTTGCGCCTTTGTTGCCCGCTGGCCGCACGGCCCATGTGTCGGGCTGCGCCAAGGGCTGCGCCCACCACGGCGCCACCCTCACGTTGGTGGCCCGCGCTGCGGGCTTTGACCTGATTGAACACGGCACTGCCGACGCTGCCCCTGACGCCACCGGCCTCGACGCAGCAGGCATAGCCGCCTACCTAGAACAACAACGATTGCATGCGCCACACGTATGAAACCGATGGCGACGCCATCTACCGACAGTCCTTTGCCATCATCCGCTCGGAAGCGGACCTGGCCCGCTTCAACCCTATTGAAGAGCTGGCCGTGGTCCGCATGATCCACGCCGCTGGCATGGTGGGGCTGGAAGCCCATGTGCGCTTTTCCGAGGGCATGGCCCAAGCTGCCCGCGCCGCGCTGGAAGCCGGTGCGCCCATCTTGTGCGACGTGCGCATGGTGAGCGAAGGCATTACCCGCACCCGCCTGCCGGCCGACAACCAGGTGCTGTGCACCTTGCAAGACCCATCAGTACGCGAGTTGGCAAAGTCCATGGGCACCACCCGCAGCGCCGCGGCGCTGGAGCTCTGGCGCCCGCACCTGGCCGGCGCTGTGGTGGCCATCGGCAATGCGCCGACCGCCCTCTTCCATTTGCTCAATATGCTGCAAGACCCTGCCTGCCCGCGCCCTGCGGCCATCATCGGCTGCCCGGTGGGCTTTGTGGGCGCGGCCGAATCCAAAGCTGCCCTCATGGCCGACCTGCCTGCCCCCAGCATGGTGGTGCACGGGCGCCTGGGCGGCAGCGCCATCACCGTGGCGGCGGTGAACGCACTCGCCAGCCGGAGGGAAATCTGATGGGACGCATCCTCTGCGCGGGCCTGGGGCCCGGTGACCCGGATTTGATGAGCGTGCGCTCCGACCGCGCCATCCGTGCGGCCACCCACGTGGCCTACTTCCGCAAAAAAGGCCGGCCCGGCCAGGCGCGCCGCATTGTGGAGGGCATGCTCCAGCCCGGCGCCACCGAGTACCCCATGGAATACCCGGTGACCACCGAGCTGCCCTTTGACAGTCCCGAATACATCCACTGCCTCGCCACGTTTTACGACGACTGGGCGGACCGCCTGGCCACGCTGGCCCAAACGGAAGACGTGCTGGTGCTCTGCGAAGGCGACCCGTTTTTCTACGGCTCCTTCATGCACCTCTACACCCGGCTGCAAGGCCGCGCCACGGTGGAGGTGATTCCCGGCATCCCCGGCATGGTGGGCTGCTGGTCGGCCACCGGCGTGCCCATCACCTGGGGCGACGATGTGATGACCGTGCTCATGGGCACCCTGCCGGAAGACGAGCTGGTGCGCCACATGCAAACCGCCGACGCACTCGTGGTCATGAAAACCGGCCGCAACCTGCCGCGCGTGCGCAGCGCCTTGGCCAAAGCCGGCCGCTTGGACCAGGCCTGGCTGGTCGAGCGCGGCACCATGCCCGGTGAGCGCGTCATGAAGCTGGCAGACGTGGACGGCACCGACTGCCCCTACTTCGCCATCGTTCTGGTGCACGGCAGCGGCCGCCGCCCCGAGGTGCAGGAATGACGGCACCGCAGGCCACCACGCCCTCGCCAGCAGGCACGCTGTGCATCGCCGGCCTGGGACCGGGCGACGCGCAGCTGGTCACGCCCGAAGTGACCGCCGCCATCGCGGCCGCCACCGACATCGTGGGCTACATCCCCTACGTGGCACGCATTGCGCCACGCCCCGGCCTCACGCTGCACGCATCGGACAACCGGGTCGAGATGGACCGCGCCCGCGCCGCCTTGCAGATGGCGGCCGAGGGCAAGCAGGTGGTGATCGTGTCGTCCGGCGACCCCGGTGTGTTTGCCATGGCGGCTGCCGTGTTTGAAGCACTGGAAGGCCGGCCCGACTGGCAGGCGCTGGACATTCGCGTGCTGCCCGGCATCACCGCCATGCTGGCCGCTGCGGCCAAAGCGGGTGCTCCGCTGGGCCACGACTTTTGCGCCATCAACCTGAGCGACAACCTCAAACCCGCCGAGCTGATTGAAGCCCGTGTGCGCGCCGCTGCCGGGGCCGACTTTGCGATGGCGTTTTACAACCCCCGCTCCGCCAGCCGCCCGCACACCTTTGGCCGCGTGCTGCACGTACTGCTGGACGCCTGCGGCCCGGACCGCCTGATCACCTTTGCCCGCGCGGTAAGCACCCCGGAAGAAAAGCTGCTGACGGTGCGGCTGGGTGATGCTACCCCCGAGATGGCGGACATGCGCACCGTGGTCCTCGTGGGCAACAACGCCACCCGCCACGTGGGCCGCTTTGTTTACACCCCGCGCTCGGCGCTATGAATTCAATAGCTACCCGCGCCGTAAAGACGACGCAAAACCTCATTGACGCTGTGCAACACGGTACGGCTGGGAATGTACGGCCGGTTGATCAGGATGACGGGCAGCCCCAACTCGCGGGCCGCTACCAGCTTGGCCTCGGCGCCCGCGCCGCCGGAGTTTTTGGAGACGATGTGCGTGATGCCATGCGCTTGCAGCAAGGCGCGATCGCCCTCCAGCGTGAAGGGGCCGCGGTCCAGCACCACATGGCCGCGCGTGGCGGGCAACTCCAGCACCGGGTCCACCAAGCGCAACAGGTACCAGTGCTGGGCGCAAGCCAAAAACGGCGTCAGGTTCTGCTTGCCGATGGCCAAAAACACGCGGGCGGGCTCAGCCGGCAAGGCTTGCACAGCGGCGGAGATGTCGGCCACCTGCGTCCACACATCGCCAGCCTGCGCCTGCCAGGCGGGCCGCTCCAGCGCCAGCAGGGGTACGCCAGCGGCTGCGCAGGCCTGCACGGCATTGCTGCTCATCTGCGCTGCAAAGGGGTGCGTGGCGTCCACCACATGGCTGATGCGCTCAGTTTGCAGGTAGGCCTGCAGCCCCGCCACCCCGCCAAAACCGCCCACGCGGGTGGGCAGCGGCTGGGCGATGGGCGCGTCGGTGCGGCCTGCGTAAGAAAACACCGCATCCACCCCGGCCTGCGCCAAGGCCTGCGCCAGGCGGCTGGCCTCGGTGGTGCCCCCCAGCAACAACACCCGCAAGGAGCCGCGCGCCATGTCTGAACCTTGGCTGTCTGAACCCTGGCTAACGGTCATTGGTATCGGTGAAGATGGTTTGTATGGTCTGGGCGATGGTAGCCGCTCGGCACTGGCCCGCGCGCAGCATGTGTTCGGCGGGCCGCGCCACTTGGCGCTGGCGGAAGTGGGCAGCCGTGGCATTGCATGGCCGGTGCCTTTTGACGTAGCGCCTGTGCTGGCCTTGCGCGGCCAGCCGGTGGTAGTGCTTGCCTCGGGCGACCCGTTCTGGTTTGGGGCCGGTGGCAGCCTGGCGGCGCATTTGCAGCCCGGCGAATGGGTGGCCCACCCCGCGCCGTCCACCTTTGCACTGGCCGCCGCGCGTCTGGCCTGGCGGCTGGAGGCGGTGCGCTGCTTCGGCCTGCACGCTGCGCCGTACGAGCGCACCCGCAACGCGCTGCACCCCGGCGCGCAGCTGATCTGCCTGTTGCGAGATGCGGCGGCAGTGGGTGAATTTGCGCAATGGCTCACAACCCGAGGCTGTGGCGCTTCTGACGTGTGGGTGCTGGAGGCTTTGGGCGGCCCGCGCGAGCGCGTTCGCCAGACCACGGCCGCCGCACTCGACTTTGCCGACATTCAAGCCCCGGTGGCCGTAGCCGTGCAAGTGGCAAGCAGCGACGCCACATTCAAAGGCCTGCCCCGCAGCCCCGGCCTGCCGGACGCGGGCTTTGCCAGCGATGGGCAAATCACCAAATCGCCCATACGCGCATTGACGCTGGCCGCACTCGCGCCCCGCCCCGGCGAACACCTGTGGGACCTGGGCGCAGGCTCGGGCTCGGTGTCGGTGGAGTGGTGTTTGGCCGGTGGCAGCTCCAGCGCGGTGGAGCAACACGCCGAGCGCGTGAGCAACATCCGCAACAATGCGGCTAGCTTTGGCATAGACCACCGCCTGACCGTGCACCACGGACACTCAGCCGACCTGCTGGCCAGCCTGCCCCCACCCCACGCCATTTTTGTAGGTGGCGGGTTTGACTTGGCGCTGTTTGCCCGATTGCAGGCCGCCGCGCCGCAAGGCACGCGTCTGGTGGTGAACGCGGTGACGCTAGAGACCGAGTCTGCCCTGCTGCAACTGCAGGCCCAGCATGGCGGCGAACTGCTGCGCATCGAGCTGGCGCAGGCCGCCCCCCTGGGCCGCATGCGCGGCTGGCAGCCCAGCCGGCCGGTGGTGCAATGGAGCGTGACGCTGTGAACCCCACCGGCCTGTTCGCATGACGCTGGTAGCAGGCCTGGGCTTCAGAGCCGGGTGTGGTGTGGACTCCCTGCGCTCGGCCTTGCAGGCAGCGTTGCAGGCGGCCTCTGCCCACCAAGGTGAAGAACTCAGCTTCGCGCACATCGGTGCGCTAGCCACCGCTGCCGACAAAGCCCAACACCCCGCCCTGCTGCAACTGGCCGCAGAACTACAGCTCGATATTCACGCCGTTTCTTTGCCCCTACTGGAAAAAACACCCTCTAGCCCCAGCGAACACGTGCCTGATCGCTACGGAAATCATAGCGTCGCTGAATCGGCCGCACTCGCAGCGGCAGGCCCAGTCGCGGCGCTCTTGGGCGGCCGCAGCATCAGCCCCGACCGCATGGCCACTGCCGCTCTCGCTTGCATAGAAAATACCTCCCCATGACTGCTCACTTCATTGGCGCCGGCCCCGGCGCACCCGACCTTTTGACCCTGCGCGGGCGCGACCTGATTGCTGCCAGCCCTGTCTGCCTGTACGCGGGCTCGCTGGTGCCCGAGGGCGTGTTGGCCCACTGCCCCGCCGGTGCGCGCATCGTCAACACCGCGCCCCTGTCGCTGGAGCAAATCCTGGAGGAAATCCGCACCGCGCACGCTGCCGGGCACGACGTGGCTCGCCTGCATTCGGGTGACTTGTCGGTGTGGTCGGCCATGGGCGAGCAGCTGCGTGGCTTGCGTGCGCTTGGCATCCCCTACACCGTGACGCCGGGCGTGCCCTCGTTTGCCGCCGCTGCCGCCACACTGGAAGCCGAGCTGACGCTGCCGGGCCTGAGCCAATCGGTAGTGCTCACCCGCACCTCGGGCCGCGCATCGGCCATGCCCGAGACCGAGTCGCTGGCCAACTTTGCGGCCACGCAGGCGGTGCTGGCGATACACCTCTCCATTCATGTGCTACCGCGCGTGGTGGCCGAGCTGTCGCCCCACTACGGCGCGGACTGCCCGGTAGCCGTGGTCTGGCGCGCCAGCTGGCCGGACGAACGCGTGGTGCGCGCCACGCTGGCCACCATCAAAGAGGCAATAGGCGAAGGCATGGAACGCACCGCTTTGATCTTGGTGGGCCACACGCTGGGGGACAAAGACTTCGACCACAGCCGCCTCTACGCCGGCGACTACGACCGCCGCTACCGCCCGCTGGGCACCGCGCCCCGCTTTCCGGCAGGCACCGAATGACTGCCCATGTGACAGCCGCAGTGAATGTGGGCGCGAAGGTAGAGCTGTGCCTGGTCGGCATAGGCACCGGCAATCCCGACCATGTGACGCGCCAGGGCGTGAAAGCGCTGAACGCGGCGGACCTCATCCTCGTACCCCACAAAGGCGAAGGCAAGGCCGACCTGGCCGAGCTGCGGCTGGCCTTGTGCCAAGAGCTGGTCACCAACCCCGCCACGCAGGTGGTGCAGTTCGACATGCCGGTGCGCGACGCGCACGACCCGGACTACCCCGGCGCTGTGAACCGCTGGCACGACGCCATTGCCGAAGTGTGGCTGGCAAAAATCCGCACGCATTTGCCTGAAGGTGGGCGCGTGGCCCTGCTGGTGTGGGGCGATCCGTCTTTGTATGACAGCACCCTGCGCATTGCAGACCGGCTGGCGCTGCAACTGCCGCTGGCGGTGTCGGTGGTGCCCGGCATCACCGCGCTGCAAGCGCTGACTGCCGCCCACGCCATTGCGCTCAACGACATCAACGCCCCGGTCACCATCACCACCGGCCGCCAATTGCGCGACCACGGCTGGCCCGAAAGCGCCGACACGGTGGCTGTGATGCTGGACGGCCACTGTGCCTTCCAACACCTGCCGCCCGAGGGCATCACCATCTGGTGGGGGGCTTACCTGGGCATGCCCCAACAAATCTGCATCGCTGGCCCGCTGGCCGAAGTGAGCGAGCGGATTCAGGCGGAACGCCAGGCCGCGCGCGCGGCGCATGGGTGGGTGATGGATATTTATTTGATGAGGCGGGTGGCCAGCTGAAGGGCTTCCGTCAATGCCTGCTTCGGGCCAAATTCGGACCTTGAGCAATGACTGCTTTGGGGGGCGGATTCAACCGGTCGATGCAACACATTCGCTGAACATTTCAGCGGGTGTATGGAAGCCGAGCGTTTTGCGCGGCCTCTCATTCAATTGTCTGGCAATTGCATTGAGTTGAACCTGAGAGAAACCCGAGAGGTTCATGCCCTTTGGCATGTACTGTCTTAGCAACCCATTCGTGTTCTCGTTGCTTCCACGTTGCCATGGGCTTTGCGGATCGCAGAAGTAGACTTGGATGTCGGTGGCTACGGTGAACTTCTTGTGTCCATGCATTTCCGTACCCCTGTCCCAAGTCAATGACTTATAGAGCTCTTGCGGCAGTTTTTGAGCGTTCTTGATTAGCGCGCTGACAACTGTTTGCGAGTCTTTTCCATCGAGTTTGACTAGCATCACGTACCGCGTCTGACGCTCAACCAGTGTTGCGATCTGGCTATTGCCACTGCCAAAGACTAAGTCCCCTTCCCAGTGACCAGGTACTGCTCGATCCTCAACGCCGAGTGGCCGCTCACTGATCGAGACAGCGTCGATGATCTGTCCGTGGATTGCCGTCTTCTGCGTGTAGTGACGAGACCGACGCATGCCACGAGTACGCCTCAGATGGGCCAAAAGCTCCTTCTTCAAGGCGCCACGTGCTTGGATGAACAGGCTGCGGTAGATGGTCTCGTGTGACACGTGATGGCTTTCGTCGCACGGATAAGTATGCTTGAGCCAGCCTGCGATCTGTTCCGGTGACCAGAGCATCCGCAGCTTCATTGCCACGATGCGAGCCAAGGCACGGTTATGCACTAACTTGCAGACCTTGGGGCGATGCCCCCGATTCCATGCAGCTTGGTCGGCTTGATTCGCGCGGTAGTTCTCTTGGCCGCCGTTACGCTTAATTTCACGACTGACAGTCGAAGGGGCACGTCCGAGCGTCGTCGCTATCGCTCGAATCGACAAGCCAGCCACCACCGCACGCGAAATCTCCTCACGCTCTGCCAACGTCAGTGCAAGACAGGAACGGCGACGCTCTGGTGGGCGGATTCCACCTGTCTCTGCCAGGATTTGGCGCACCGATCCATGGTGGCGATCAAATAGCTTGCCAATCTCGTGCAGCGTCCACCCTTGCTTCCAGCGCTCCCACATGAGCGCCTTCTGACTGTCTGTGTAGTAGGTTCGCGTTCGATACTTCATCTGCAACACTCCTTCTGCTCGCGCAGGTTTTAGTGTGTTGCATCGACCGGTTGAATCCGCCGGCAGTAGCGGATGTTGGAGAATGCCCGCTTTTTTGACAGCGGATTTGGTTTTCTGCGCTGCGGCGGAAGCGGACATCCAGAAAATCACTCGAATGGGGGATATTCAGGGCCTGACCAAAACACCAAAATCAATCGCAGCAGACTGCGGGGTTTGTCGCTATTTTTATGAGAGCAACCTGTGCTTTCTGGATATAGGCAAATGCCATTCTCTCTAGACCACAATCACACTTTATCCCGCAGTGCTTTGCTGTATGAATTACGTTAGACCTTGGATTTCATATGCCTAGAAAGAAGAGCATCAAGCACGCAACCACCGAGTTCAATGCAGAGGTCGACAAGATTCTTGCATTCCTTTCGACTGTGAAAGCGAACCAGTCCGAAGAGCACATTACGTGGCTGCACAACTACGCAGTAATTCGCCTCTACAAGGAATTCGAGGGCTTGATGTTAGATGTACTAGTCGCGGCAGTGAACAACGACACATCGACACTTGAAGCAACAACAGATGTGAAGTTCCCTAAGCATTTGACAGACGAAGTCTGCGAATTTCTAATAACCGGAACTGGTTACTTTGATTTCAAGGGCCGCTCTGGTCTGATTAAGACCTTAAAGTCATTTGTTCCTGATACGCATTACTTGGTGTCTACGGTCAAGAAACAAACCTACACGGCCGCACTAGATCAACTCTCGACGCTGCGAAATTTTGCAGCTCACGAAAGCCAAGTCTCTAAGCGTGCGGCCCTTGAAGCTATTGGAGCCACAAATCTTTCCGCAAGTGGTGCGTGGCTCAAGAAACAGTCCCGGTTCGATACCATGGCTCAAAAATTGAAGACACTTTCGTCAGAGTTACACGGTCTAGCTCCGTACTAGGTCTAACAACTCCGTCGAGAGGGATGGTTTGCAAGCTGTGCTTGCAAACCATCCCTCCGACGCTTCGCGGCTCCGGCCGTCCCTCACGTCAAACGTTAGACACCGCCATCCGTACCGAGCAGCTCACACCAATGACCATTACGCGAAAGTCAATTCCGCTAAATATTGCCCGGCAGCTGTGGGCACAGTGCGGCGGCTTCTGTCAGAACCCGTCCTGCAACAAGCCACTCTTTCGGGAGGTTGCAGAGGAGTCAGTCAGCCTTGCGAACGTAGCGCACATCATCGGACATGGAAGCTCTGGCCCGAGAAGCGATCATGAACTTGCAGAGCACATTGATAGGGATGGGATCCCTAACCTCATCATGCTCTGCCTGGAGTGTCACAAGGTGGTCGACGAGCTGGACAAACGCTTTACCGTCGAAGAAATGCAATCTTGGAAGGCCGCGCACTCGGGAAAAATCGCATCGCTATTTTCCGTCCCAAGGATCAAAGACGAGCGCGCCCTTCTGACTGAAGTCAATGATCTTCTCGAAGAGAACGCAGCATTGTTCCGAGAATGCGGCCCGTACTCAGAAAGCGTTCTTGGCGGCCTAGGCGGTGACGGCCTGAAGGTTTGGAAGAGGCGCTGCCTGGATACGATCCTTCCAAACAATCAAAGAATCATTGCTCTCATAGAAGGCAACAAGCGAAATTTCCCATATCCTTGGGACGTCTACCCAAAGATGCTTGAGTACAAGATTCATGTCGATGCCTTCCAAGACAACTGTTTAACTGATCAAAAGATCAACGACTACAAGCTGTTCCCGCGAAGTTTTGATTATTTCGTCAAGACGCGACTTGGTATTGACTCACCACCTCCTCAAGTTGTCGCCCAAGAAGAGCTGGAGTTCCGATACAACACGGTCAAAAAGTTCGTCGAAGAGATTCTTTCCGATCACAGTGCAATAACGAATCTCCAAGAGCTCAATCGCGGCACGATGCTCGTTGAACTCCGAGACGGACGAAAACTCAAGGTCTTCGTAACCAACACCTACTACTTCACCGACTACACGTTAGAGCGCGTTCTTGAGGTCGATCCTGCGGTCAACGCGATCATCTGCTCTAGCCCTGCCGGCCAGTATTCCGATTCGGCTAAAGAGTTGTGTATTGAGCGCGGAATCGGGCTCTTTATGCTCGGTGAGTTCATGGGTGCAATTCATCAGAGCGGGGACCAGTATTTAAACTTTTTGCTTCGAGCAGATCGCGAGCGACGAATG
The DNA here is from genome assembly GCF_032191775.1 of Rhodoferax mekongensis. NCBI lineage: Bacteria > Pseudomonadati > Pseudomonadota > Betaproteobacteria > Burkholderiales > Comamonadaceae > Rhodoferax > Rhodoferax mekongensis. Next base: position 2,688,708 of record NZ_CP132507.1, read on the forward strand.
AAGGAACTCAAGCAATTAAGTCGACAGGCGGTCCCACCGCCAAGAACTCGAGTATTTGCTTTTGGCTCCTTCATACGCCGAAAGCACTACCAGGACGTTGATCTCATGATCGTGTACGAAGAGCCTGCGGACGCAGTCAAGCTGAAGGAATTCGAACCCGAACTTGATCGACTGATCCGCAAGCGAGTTGGCGAACCTGACATTTCCGTCGCTTCCGTCCGGGAGTTCAATGCCTTGCGCTTCAAGTACGACAACCTTTCGCAGGTTTATCCCTGACTGGCAGACAAGAGCAGCGAGGTCTAAACGTTAAATGTCCGCTTTCCCTGGTCCTGGAATTCAGCTTTGGGTCGAAGCTTGACTTCTATAGAAACTCGAATTGACTGAAACAGCGGGCCACTAAACCGAAACTCCCGTCCTGAACAACGCCGTCTTCAACTCTCGCGTAGCCTCCTTAGCCACATCCACCCCTTGCACCGCCAGGTCAAACGGCGAGCCCGGTTTGATGTGGGCGGGCAGCAGTTTTTTGGTGGGGGTGGTTTTGGGGTACTTGCCGCCGGGCACACACATGCGGATGGAGAAGCCGTATTCGTCGAGCACGCCTTTGGCGTAGAGCTCGGCCAGTTGGGCGAATGACACGAAGGTGGAGCGCTTCACGTCTTTGCCGCTGGGCTCGCGGACGGTGCGGACAATCTCGAACTTGCCGAGCGAATCGCGCTGGGTGTTGGTAAACGGGTGCAGCACCACGTTCACACTCAGCCCGCCTTTGGGTGGCGAGATGGTGTGCTCAACGGCAATGTCGGTCAGCAGCATTTTGTAATCCTTTTAGTCAAATCAGCCTCTAGCCCAAGTATCTATTGCGCTAGCAGCTCACATATTCATAGCACCCATGCGCCCTGCCGGTATTCCGCACCCCAGCGCGCAGCCCAGTCGGCACAGCGCCCCACCCGGACTTTGGCCTCTTCAAAGTCCACCACCACCAACTGGTCGGCGCCCTGTGGCGCGCGCGGTTGCTCCAGGGTGCGGCCATCGGTCAGCAGCCACAACACGGTGGACGCGGCGCTGGCACTGGTGCCGCGCACACGGCGGTGCTGGGCCATGAGGTTATCAGCGGCAGCCATGGCCTGCGCCAAAGGGGTGCCGCCACCGCCACCGCGCTGTTGCACGCGCACGGCGGCGGCGCGGCGTGCGGGGCCGGGGGGCACCAGCAGCTCCACGCCCTGCCCGCCAAAGCACAGCAGCGCCACATGGTCGCCCGCGCGGGCGGCCTGCTCCAGCACATTAGCGGCGTAGCCTTTGGCCCGCGCCAGGCGGCCGCTTTGGCGCATGGAGCCGGACGTGTCCAGCAGCAGCAAGTGCAAGGTGCTTGGTTTGGCTTGGGGCTCGCGCCAGCGGAGGTCCTGCGCTGCCAAGGCGTTGCGGCCTTTGGCTTGCAAGGTGGGCAGCCAGGCGATGGCGCCGCGTGGTGTTGCGGGGCCGGATGGCGCGCGCGCAGCTACCGCAGGTGCGTGAGCACCGGCTGGCAAGACCGCAGTGCGCCACCGCCCGCCGCGCGCCGCACTCTGAGGCGCGGGGCCGGGGTGGCTCAGGCTTTTTTTGGCGGGAGCACTCCTGCAGCCGCAGGCCGCACGGTGCCCACAGGCATGGGGGGCATGGCGCCCCAATCGCCATCGGCACTGCCGGCACTGGCAGAGTCGGGCTGAGCACTGCTGGCGTTTTGGCCTTGGGTGGGGGCTTGGGGTTTTTGTGCCGTGGGTGCCGCTGCTGGGGGCGTTGGCTGTTGCGCCCCCACCTGCCTGCGGTGGTGCAGGGCCAGCTCGGCCACGGCGTCTACGTCGGCCACGGTGACCGCATCGCGCCCGTCCAGCGCAGCCGATGCGCGGGCGGCGCGCAGCATGACCAAATCGGCCCGCACCCCATCCACCCCGGCGGCCAGGGCCAGGGCTCCGGCGTGGGCCACTGCATCATCCGGCCACTGCACGCGGGGCAACAGGGCTTGCGCGTCCAGCACGCTGGCGGCCAGGTTTTGCAAGGCGTCGGTATGGCTGGCGGCCACGGCTGTGGGGTCCGCATCAAACAGCAAGCGGCTGCGCACGATCTGCTGGCGCTGCTGTGCATCGGTGGGGTTGTGCAGCCACACCGAGAGGCCAAAGCGGTCCAGCAGCTGGGGGCGCAGTTCGCCCTCTTCTGGGTTCATGGTGCCCACCAGCACAAAGCGCGCGGCGTGGCGCTGCGAGATGCCGTCGCGCTCCACGGTGTTCACGCCGCTGGCGGCTACGTCCAGCAGGGCATCGACCAGCGCGTCGGGCAGCAAGTTCACCTCGTCCACATACAGCACGCCGCCATGCGCCCGCGCCACCAGGCCGGGCGAGAGGCGCACCGCGCCGCTTTGCAAGGCGTCTTCAATGCTGAGTGTGCCCACCAGCTGCTCCAGGCTGGCAGCCAGTGGCAGGGTGACAAACGGGGCCTGCGGCAGCAAGGCGGCCAAGGCGCGTGCGGCGGTGGACTTGGCCGTGCCACGCGGCCCGCCAATGAGCACCCCGCCAATGCCGGGGTCTACCGCCACCAGCAGCAGGGCGCGCTGCAAGGCCTGCTGGCCCACCAGCGCAGTGAAGGGGAAAGGCACTGGCTCGGGCGCGCTGGCGGATGCCGGGGTGTGCAATTGAGGATGAACTGCAGGATTGAGGGGCATGGTCAGGATGCTTCCAGTTGGTTGTCGAGCGCCAGCACATGGTCCTGGATGCGTTCGCGGTGGTCGCCGGGCTCGGCCCACAGGCCGCGCTGCATGGCCTCCAACAGGCGCTCGCCGATGCTGCGCAGGGCGCCGGGGTTGTGTTGTTGTAAAAAGGCGCGGGTGTCGTCGTCATGCACATAGGCGTCGGCCACCAATGCGTACTGGTGGTCGGCCACCACGCCGGTGGTGGCGTCAAAGGCAAACAAAAAGTCCACAGTGGCGGCCATTTCAAACGCGCCCTTGTAGCCGTGGCGCTTGATGCCGTTGATCCACTTGGGGTTGACGGCGCGTGAGCGCACCACGCGGGCGACTTCTTCGCCCAAGCTGCGGATGTGCGGTGCGCCGGGCACGCTGAAGTCGCCGTGGTACAGCGCGGCCGTCTTGCCGCTCAGGTGCTCCACCGCGGCGGCCATGCCGCCCATGAACTGGTAGTAGTCGCCGGAGTCGAGGATGTCGTGCTCGCGGTTGTCCTGGTTGTGCAGCACCGCTTCCAGGCCGGCCATGCGCTGGGCAAAGGCTTCGGTGGCGGCAGCACCGTCGCTGCTCTGGCCATAAGCGAAGGCACCGGCGCGAAGGTAAGCCTCGGCCAGCTCGGAACGCTCCGTCCAGTTGCCACTGGCAATGGAAGCCTGCAAGCCCGCGCCATAGCCACCGGGCCGGGGGCCGAACACGCGCCAGGTGGAGGCGCGCTCGGCGTCTGCATCGCTGTGGCCGGCGGCCTGGGCCTGCGCAGCCTCGGCCTGCACCCGCATGCGGATGGGGTTGACGTCGTCCGCCTCGTCCTCAGGCGAGATGGCAGCCACGGCGCGCACGGCGGTGTCGAACAAATCGATCACGTTGGGGAAGGCATCACGAAAGAAGCCGGACACGCGCAGCGTCACATCCACGCGCGGGCGGCCCAGCACGGTCATGGGCATGACTTCGATGTCGGTAACGCGGTTGCTACCCGCTGCCCACTTGGGCCGCACGCCCAAGAGCGAGAAGGCCTGGGCCACGTCTTCGCCGCCGGTGCGCATGGTGCTGGTGCCCCAGACCGACAGGCCCATGGCCGTGGGGTACGCGCCATGGTCTTGCAGGTGGCGCTCGACCACGCGGTCTGCGCCCTTGGCGCCCATGGCGTAGGCGGTTTGGGTGGGGATAGCGCGGGTGTCCACCGAATAAAAGTTGCGCCCGGTGGGCAGCACATCAGGCCGGCCACGCGAGGGGGCGCCACTGGGGCCCGGCGGGATGAAGCGGCCATCCAGCCCGCGCAGCAGCTGGGTTATCTCATTGGGGCCACAGGCGTCCAGCCGCGGGGCCAGCACCGTTTGCAGGCGCTGCAGCACCTGGGTGGTGTGGGGCCAAGATTCGGGAGCATCCACGGGGCCATCGGGCAGCGCACTGCCCGGCTCTGCCATGTCTTGCACCACGCGGGTGGCCAGCAGCTCCAAGCGCTCGCGGGTGTGGCCGGCATGGCGCCAGGGGTCAACGCTCAGGGCTTGCAGCACTTCGGGGCGTGGGCCGGTCCAGGGTGAGGCCCAGTCGGGGCTGAGGGCGTCGAAGTCCGTCAGACCCAAGTCTTGCGCCAAGGCTACCGTTAGGCTGGCTTGGGCGGCACCTGAGCCGCCGGGGTAGCGGGCCAGCGCCACCAGCGTGTCTACCCGCTGACGGCCGGTGGGCGACTGGCCGAAGGTGTGCAGGCCATCGCGGATTTGCGATTCTTTGATTTCGCACAGGTAGGCGTCCAGACGGCGCAGCAGCGCTTCGCGCTCAGCATCATCTGCAGGCTTGGTAAAGCCCAGCTCGGTGTGCAAGCCATCGGCCAGCACCTGCTCCAGGATGCTGTTGCGCAGCAGCTTGGCGCGGCGCGGGTCGAGGGACAGGGCTTCGTAATACTCGTCCATGCGGCCTTCGAGCTGTTGCAGCGGCCCATAGGTCTCGGCCCGGGTCATGGCGGGCATGAGGTGGTCGATGATGACGGCCTGGGTGCGGCGCTTGGCTTGCGCGCCCTCTCCGGGGTCGTTGACGATGAAGGGGTACAGGTGCGGCAGCGGGCCCAGGATGGCGTCGGGCCAACAGGCCGCGCCCAGCGCCACGCTTTTGCCGGGCAGCCACTCCAGGTTGCCGTGCTTGCCCACGTGCACCACCGCGTCCACCGCGTAGGCGCGGCGCAGCCAGAAGTAAAAGGCCAGGTAGTTGTGCGTGGGCACCAGATCAGCGTCGTGGTAGGTGGCGACCAGGTCCAGATCGCGCCCACGGGCGGGCTGGTTGCCCACAAACACGTTGCCATAGCGTTGGCCCGAAATCATGAAGCGGCCATGGCGCACCAGCGGGTCCTGCTCCGGCAGGCCCCATAGCGCGTTGATGGCGGCTTGGCTCTCGGCGGGCAGCGCGTGGAAGTCTTGCAGGTAGTCGGCCATGGCCAGGCTCTGCCCCACAGGGCGGGCGTCGTTGGCGTCCAGGTTGTTGGTGATGCCGCGGGTCAGGTCGGCCATCAGGGCGTCGCTGTCAGCCGGCACTTCGCCGGTGACGTAGCCTGCGGCCTGCAAGGCTTGCAGGATGACCACCGTGGACGCGGGCGTGTCCAGCCCGACGCCATTGGCCAAGCGCGAGTCGTCGTTGGGATAGTTGGCCAGCACCAGCGCCACGCGCTTTTCACTACTCTTTTTATAGCGCAGCGCGCACCATCTGCTGGCGAGAGCGGCCACATAGGCCATACGCTCGGGCTCGGGCTGGTAGCGCACTACATCAATCTCGGCGCGCTCACAGCGCCAGGCCAGGCCCTTGAAGCTGATGGGTCGGGTGCCGATGCGGCCATCCACCTCGGGCAGCACAATTTGCATGGCCAGGTCGCGCGGGGTGAGGCCGTGCGGGTCGTCTTGCCACTGTTCTTGCGAACAACCGGCGGTGATGAGCTGCAGCACCGGCGCATCGCCCGCGAGCAGCATGGGCCGCACCTCGGCGCCACCCTCTCCTTCCGCGTCCTTGCCGTCGATGGAGCCCACGGCAAAGCTGGTGGCGTTGAGCACCACGTCCACCCGGTGCTCTGCGGCCATGGTTTGCAGCAGCGCCATGCTCTCGGGGTTTTTGAGCGAGTCCAGCGCCAGCGCCAGGGTGTTGAGCCCCTCCCCTGCCAGCGCGGCCAGCATGGCATCAAACGCGGCGGTGTTGCCGGCTTGCAAATGGGCTTTGTAAAACACCAGCAGGGCTGTGGGCGCGCCGTCGCGCCACGGGGCCACTTGGCTCAAGGGCTCGTAGCGCACCGCGCCGGGCAGCACCTGCGCTGGTGCAGGCCGTTCGCCCCGGCCAAAGGCGGCATGGGCGATCAGCTGGTAAAAGTTCTCGGCATTGGCGCGCCCGCCTTCGCGCAGGCAGCGCCAGAGGTGGGTGCAGTCGTCTTTGGCCGCAGTGCTGCGCAGCAAAAGCTGCGCGTCTTCCACGCACTCGCCCGACACCATGGCCAGCCACTGGCCACGCGCGGCGGCGGATTCGCATACCTGGTCGACGATGTAGGCCCAGTCGCTGGGGGCGCCCAGGTGTTCGATGACGATGGCCTTGGCATGGCGCAGCACATCGTCCATGTACAGGTCGGTGGACGCAGGCTGGCGCAGCCACATCAGGTTGGCCAAGCGCACCGTCGGGAAATCGGCGGGCAGATTGCTGGCCACCTCGGCCAGGAGCGACAAGGTGGTGTCCGCGACGGTGAGCACCACGATGTCTCCGGGCGTTTGCTCCACGCGCACGATGCCATTGCCATCGTCTTCGACATGGCCGCCGGGGCGGGTGGAAAGCAAATGCATGGTGAACTGCCTTGAATGCGCTGCTGTTATGCCAACGCAGCTTGCAGCTCAGCCTGCAGCGTGGCCGAGTCCAGGTGGTCGCCAATGAACACCAAACGTGTTGCACGGGTTTCATCAGCACGCCAGGCGCGGTCAAAGTAGCTGTCAAAACGCTGGCCCACGCCCTGCACCACCAGACGCATGGCCGCACCGGGCAGGGTCACAAAGCCTTTGACGCGGTAAATCTCGTGGCGCTGCACCAGCGCGGCGAGTGCCGGGATGAGCTTGGCGCGGTCGGCGACTTGCAGGGTGAGGGACAGGGAGTCGAACTCGTCGTGGTCGTGGTCTTCTTCCTCGTCGTGGTGGGTTTTGCGGGAGTCGATCACGTCTTCCACCGCGCGCTCCAGGCCCAGCAGCACGTCCATGGGCACCTCGCCGTGCGAGGCGCGCACCAGCTTCACGCCAGCGGGAGCTTCGGCGCGGATGGTGGCCTCGACCGATTCGAGGGCCGCAGCATCCATGCCCTCCACCTTGTGCACGATGACCAGGTCGGCCGTGGCCAGCTGGTCCTCAAACAGCTCGGCCAGCGGGGATTCGTGGTCCAGGTTGTCGTCGGCTCGGCGCAAAGCGTCCACGGCCACCGGGTCTTCGGCAAAGGTTCCGGCAGCGACTGCAGGCGCGTCCACCACGGTGATGACCGAGTCCACGGTAAAGGCGTTGCGCAGCGCGGGCCACTGGAAAGCTTGCACCAGTGGCTTGGGCAGGGCCAGGCCGGAGGTTTCGATGACAAGGTAGTCGATCTGGTCGCGGCGGGCGGCCAGTTGCTCCATCACCGGGGCGAACTCTTCTTGCACGGTGCAGCACAGGCAACCGTTGGCCAGCTCGAACAGCTGGCCGTTTTCTTCACCGTTTTCATCGCAGCCAATGCCGCAGCCGCGCAGCAGCTCGCCATCAATGCCCAGTTCGCCGAACTCGTTGACGATGACGGCAATGCGCCTGCCCTGCGCGTTGGTGAGCAACTTGCGCAAGAGCGTGGTTTTGCCGCTGCCAAGAAAGCCGGTGACGATGGTGGCGGGAATTTTGCGGGTTTGCATGGGGAGAAATCTTTCAGTCAACAAAAAGGAAGTGGATGCCGGGGGCTAGGCCGCATCAGGCTGGTTCAACAGGGTGTACATGACAAACAGGGCGCCCACACTGGCGGTGATGATGCCCACGGGCAGCTCCTGAGGCGCAAGGACTGTGCGGCTCACCACATCGCTGAGCAGCAAGAGCAGCGCCCCCATGAGCACCGAGAGCACCAGCATGCCCCGGTGCAAGGCGCCCGCCGCAGCGCGCGCCAGGTGCGGCACCATGAGGCCCACAAAGCCAATGACACCGGAGACGGCGACAAAGCAGGCGGTGGCAAACGCACACACCACGAACAGCTGCACCCGCAAGCGCTGGGGGTCTATGCCAAGGCTGTGGGCGGTGTTTTCACCGGCCAGCATGGCGTCCAGAGCACCCCATTGGCGCCAGCAAAACGCAGCCAGCACGACCAGGCCCGCCAGCGGAACCCAGAGGCTGTCCCAGCGCGCGGAGCCCAGACCGCCCATGGTCCAGAACAACACCGACTGCGCGGCCCGCTGGTCACCCAGAAAGGTGAAGTAATAGGTGATGGCCGTGAACAAAAAGGACACGGACAGCCCCGCCAAAATCATGCGTTCGGGGGAATGGCTGCGAAAGCGACGCAACAAAAGCAAGACCACCAGCACCGAGGCCATGCCACCCACAAAGGCCGCGAGTGGCAGCGTCCATTGGCCCAACACCTCGCCCGTAAAAGTGATCACCCCCACCGCACCCGCCGCCGAACCGGAGGACAAGCCGAACAGGTAGGGGTCAGAGAGGTCGTTGCGGGTGGCCGTTTGCAGCAGCGCACCCACTACCGCCAGGCCGCCGCCCACCATCATGGCCAGCAGCATGCGTGGCAGGCGCAGGTCCACCACGATGCGATCGACCATGCGGTAGCGGCTGTCGTCGGCACCCGTCAGCCACAAGCCCAGGCCGTGGCCCACATCGCTCCAGGAGACAGGGGTAGCACCGGACACCACCGACACCATGCCCACCACGCCCATGAGGACCAGCAGCAAGGCCGCCCACACGGGGACAGACCCGCCACGCAAGCGGCGAAATGTGGAGGCAGGCAGTGCGAGGGACATGGTCAACGCGCTGCGGCCCTGGCCATTTTTTCAATGGCTGCAATGTTGGCGGGGCCGGGGGTCAGCTCTTCGTACCGGAGGGCCACGAAGCGTTTGTTCCTGACCGCGTCGGTGTGCTGCATGAGGGGGTGCTTTTGCAGGAACTGCAGGAGCTTGTCGGCTCCGCCATCGTTTTGGTAATCCAGCAGCACCAGAAACTCGGGGTTGCGCGCGGCCACGGCCTCCCACGCCACCGTGCCCCAGCTGGTTTCCACATCATCCATGATGTTGCGGCCGCCCACGGCTTCCATCATGGCGGTGGGGATGGCGTATTTGCCGGCCGTGAAAGGCTTGTCTTCGCCTGAATCAAACAGGAACATGCGCAAGGGCTCTTTGCCCGGGACTTTGGGCAGGATGGCCAGGCGCTGCTTCCAGGCGCTCACCTGGGCTTTGGCCGCGGACTCTTTGCCAAAGATGGTGCCCAGTTTGATGAAGTCGGTGTAGAGCAGGTCCATGCTGGCGCGGGGCCGGTTCTTGTCCACATGGATGCAGCTCTCGCTCAGCACCAGGGTAGGGATTTTGTATTTTTGCAGGGTGGCGGGCGTCACATCGCCCCCCACCTTCATGCCGTAGTTCCAGCCGGCAAAGAAGAAGTCGGGGTGGGCCGCCAGGATGTTTTCCAGGGTGGGCTGCTTGGGCGCAATCTCCTTGATGTTGCCCAAGGCGGCGCGAAACTCCGGGCTCATTTTGTACCAGCCCGTGATGCCGCTCACCGCGACCATGCTTTTCTGCAGGCCCAGTGCCAGCGCCATGTCGGTCATGTTGATGTCATGCACCAGCGCGGCCTTGGGCGGGGCAGCAAAGGTCAGCTTCTCACCGCAGCTGTCCACGGTCACCGGAAAGGTCTGCGCAGCCAGCAGGCCAGACCACAAGGCGGCGGCCGCCATTACGCATGACCGCGACGGGCGACGGCCAGCGCGCAAAGCAATGTTCTTCAAGGTATTTTTCATGAGGGCGGGGATTGTCAGGTTCATCATTCATTCAACCGGAAACGGGCGAAGACAGGCCCGGGGGACTTGCGGGTACGCGCCCTTCCGGTTTTCCGGACTGGGGGGATTCAAACACGGCGATCTCGTGCTCGCGGTGCGGCAGGGGCAGATAAAAAACGTCCATCTCAAAATGGCCGCGCACCAGCTCCTGGGTGAGCACTTCCGAGGGTACGCCCTGTGCCACCACCCGCCCCGCTCCGATGACCACCACCTGGTGGGCAAAGCGCTGGACCAGGCTGAGTTCATGCAGTGCTGCTACCACGGTGACGCCCAGTTCGGTCAGAAGGTCCAGCATGTCGGCCCGGGTGCGCAAGTCAAGATGGTTGGTGGGTTCGTCAAGCAGCAGGATGCGGGGCTCCTGGGCCAAGGCACGTGCAATCGCAGCCCGCTGCTGTTCGCCCCCCGACAGGGTGCGCATCTGCCGGTCTTGCGACGCGTGCAGGCGACACCGCTGCAAGGCGCTTTGCACCACCGCAGCGCCCTGCTCCCGGTGCATGTCTCCATGGGGCGTGCGGCCCAGGGCAACGTAGTCGCGGACACGCAACTGACCGTGCACCTGCTCATGCTGGTGCACCACAGCCAGTTGCCGGGCCCGCTGCGGGCCACTCAGACTGGCCAGGTTGTGCCCGCCCAGCAGGACTCGCCCGCCATGGGGCGCCAGGCGGCCCGCCATGACCTGCAGCAAGGTGGTTTTGCCAGACCCGTTGGGGCCGACCACTGCGACATGGGCACCAAAAGGCACGTGCAAATGCACCTCGCTGAGCACCGGCGCACCCGCGCGCCGCAGGGAAACACCCTGCAGCACCAGGTCGAACGGCGCGGGCGCCGGGTTGGGGCTCATCACATCGTGCATGGGGGCCTTGGCGCCTTCAGTCTTCTATGCCGCGCTGGGCGGGCACACCGGCTTTGAAGTGGTGCTTGATGAGCGTCATCTCGGTGACGGTGTCGGCCAGCTCGATCAGTTCCGCCGGGGCGTTGCGGCCGGTGAGCACCACATGCACGTGGGGCGGACGATTGCGCAGGCAGTCGAGGATGCTTTCCAGCGGAATCCAGCCGTAGCGCAGGGGGTACATGATTTCGTCCAGCACGACCATGAAATGTTCGCCCGCCATCACGGTGGCTTTGGCTTGCTCCCAGCCGGCCTGGGCCAACTCAGCGGAGTGGTCCAGGTCTTTGCTCTTCCAGGTGAAGCCGTCGCCCAAGCCCACGATGGGGATGCCCAGTTGCTCGAACAGCCGGTGCTCGCCAAAGCGGGCGGTAGGCACTTTCATGAACTGGTAGACCTTGACCGCCTTGCCCCGGCCATGGGCGCGCAAGGCCAGCCCGAAGGCGGCTGTGCTCTTGCCTTTGCCGGTGCCGGTGTGCACCAGAATCAATCCACGCCGCTCGCCCTGGGGGCGCGGGGTGTCACGGTCTACGGGTGGGGCTATCAGTTCCACAGTGAAGTTCCTTCAATTCAACCAACGCTCAGGCGGCGGAATACACGCGCTGGTTGACCAGCGGGTTGCCTTGCAGGCGGCGCAGAGCCTTGGCGGCAGCCAGTACGCCCACATCGACCATGGGCTCCAACAGCACCACTGTCATGTAGGCGGCGCCGAAGGTGGCGATCTGGCTCAGGTTTTCCATGCCCACGCCACGGCCGTAGATCGCCCAGAAGGCCACCCATGCCACGATGCCGCCTTGGTACGCGGCAGACAACTTGAAGGCTTGGCGGTAGCTCAGGTCCACATAGGCCACGTTGGCCGGCACGATGCGGCGGGCCAAAGCGGATGTGGCAAACAAGGGTACCAGCAGTGTGGTGACGTTCATGCCGTACTGGGGCAAGTCTTGTTGCGCGAAGAACAGGCTCTGGATCAGCAAGCCGCCCATCAGGCCGATGACCGCAGGCGCCACGCCGAAGATCAGCATAAGGGTGGTACCCAGGATCAGGTGCACCTCGGACACCCCTACCGGATGGTGCGGGAACACTTCAAAGAAGCAGAACACCAAACCCACGCACAGCAGGGCGCGCGCGATCAGGGCCAAAGGACCGTCTTTCTTGACTGCATGGACCGCCAGCTTGGTTGCGTACAGGGCTGCCGTAGTGGCGGTGGCGTAGCTCAGCAGAATTTTGGTCGAGTCGACGAGACCGGGTTCAATATGCATGCTTCTCTCCTTGGTTAAAAAATTTACGGGGACTTCAGGGTCAGCGGCAGACCGGCTGCCATGAGGGTGACGCGCTCGCAGGTAGCGGCCACCTGCTGGTTGAGCCGGCCCAAGGCGTCCACAAAGGCGCGCACCTCGCGTCCCATGGGAATCACGCCCAGGCCGATCTCGTTGCCCACCAGCACCACGGGGCCGGGAGCCTGCGAAATTGCTATCAAAAGAGAAGCTGCTCGCGCACTATCCATGGGCGCTGGAGGGCTATTTGGTTCAAAATCAGCGGGCATGAGCTGGTTGGTGAGCCACAGCGTCAGGCAGTCCACTACCACCAGCGTGGCGGGTGTGCTGTGCTGCGCGATCGCTTCGGCCAGTGCCAGGGGCTCTTCCACCGTGCTCATGCCGGGCACGCGCTCGGCGCGCTCCTGCTGGTGGCGGGTGATGCGCAGGCGCATCTCGTCGTCCCACGGTTGGGCGGTGGCGATCATGACGGCGCGGTGGTCTGCTGACTGCTGCACCCATTGCCGGGCGACCAGCTCGGCGCGGCGTGACTTGCCGCTTTTCTGGCCACCCAAAATGAGCTCGCTGCGGGCGATGGTGAATTCGGTCATGCCGCAGCTCCACGGGTCAGAGCATCTGAATCCATCCACGCCATGAAAATGCGGTGCATCTGCTGCACGCCATCCGTCAAAGCCGCGGGGCCGGGCTGCAGGATGTCTGCGGACTTGATTTCAAACAATTGCCCGTCCCGCACGGCGGGCACATGGGCCCAGCCTTCACGGGCGGCGACCTTCTCAGGGCGGAACTTCTTGCCGCACCAGGAGCCCAGCACGATGTCGGGCGCGCGTTGCACGATGGTGGCGCCATAGGCAATGATGCGCTGCTTGCCCATGGGCTCAGAGGCGAGTTCGGGAAAGCAGTCATCGCCCCCCGCAATCGTCATCAATTCCGATACCCAGCGGATGCAGCTGATGTGGGGATCGTCCCACTCTTCAAAAAACACTCTGGGCCTGCGCGCACCGGCTGCGATGCGGGCAGCCACGGTGGCTTGCATGGCTCGCAACTCCGCTTGCATCTGCGCAATGCGGCGGGCACCCTGCTCTGCCTCGCCCACCATGGCAGCGACTTGGTAGAGCATGGAAAAAATGTCGGCCACGCTGCGCTGGTTGAAGATGGTGACCTGCACGCCGCGCCGGACCAGATCGGCCGCGATGTCGGCTTGCAAGTCCGAGAAGCCGAACACGCAGTCGGGCTGCAGCGCCATGATTTTGTCTGTCTTGGCGCTCAGGAAGGCGCTGACACGGGGCTTCTCGTCCCGCGCACGCCGGGGGCGCACGGTGTAACCCGAGATGCCGACGATGCGGTGCTCCTGACCCAGCAGGTACAGCCACTCGGTGGTCTCTTCGGTCAGGCAAACGATGCGCTGCGGACCGGGGCTGAAATGCAAGAGGTCGTGCGTCATGCGGCCGCCTCCTGTGCCGGGGTGAACAGCTCGACGACCGCCTCGGTGCAGGACGGAAACCAGGCGTGAAAGTAACTGGCCCGCACGGAGCCTTGCTGCCACAACGCCTCGCCCGCATCGGGCATGGGGTCGTGGTCAGGACGTGCGGTGCGCGCGACCGGCACCAGCGGGCTGGCGCTGGTGGAGTAATGGAAGGTGTGGCCGCGCAAGGTGCCCGCCTGTAATTTGAGCTGTTGGGGGCCCAGCGCCGACAGTCGTTTGTGCATGGTGACTTCGCCTGGCAGCAGGCCCCACAGGATGTGTTGTGTTCCATCTGTGGACGTGATCGTGTCGAACAAGACCATCATGCCGCCGCACTCGGCCCACACGGGTTTGCCGGCCTGCACATGATGGGCAAGACTGTCGCGCAAACGGATGTTGGCGGCCAGTGTGCTCGCGTGCAATTCGGGGTAGCCACCGGGGATCCACACCGCATCGCAGGGGGGTAAAGTGGCGTCTGCGAGTGGCGAGAAGAAAACCAAGTCGGCGCCCAATGCTTGCAGGCAATCGAGGTTGGCGGTGTAGATGAAACAGAAGGCGGTGTCTCTGGCCACTGCGATGGTTGTGCCTTTGAGGCTTTTCTGTTTGTTCGCGTGGTTCGCAGGGGCATGCGTGGTTGGACGAAGCGGCAAAGCGCTCTGCTCCGTGCCCCCCGCCCGCTGTGCGGGCTCCTCCCTGACCTGCGCAGAACGCTCTGCCGCTTCGCCCTGGCGGGCTGGCTCCGGCTCTGACCCTTGTTCTCGGAATTCCACTGACCACTGTTGCAGGTCTTGCAAGCTCATTTTTCCCAGCGGCGTATTGGCCAATGCGTCGGCAGCGGCATCGAGGCGGGCTTGGGCGTCAGCGACTTCACTCGCCACCGTCAGGCCCAGATGCCGCTCGGGCAGGGTCATGGCGGCGTTGCGCATCACGGCGCCCAGCCAAGGGCTGTCGCTGCGCAGGCTGCGTTGCAGCATGGCCGCATGGCGCTCAGTCGCTACGCGATTGGCCAGTGCGCCGGCCCAGCGCAGACCCGGACGGAAGGTTTGCAAACCGTACGCTACCGCGCCGAAGGTGCCCGCCATGGAGCCGGCGTCCATCACGGCCATGACGGGCAGGCCAAAGTGCTGGGCCAGATCGGCAGCGCAGGGGTCGCCATCGAACAGGCCCATGACGCCCTCCACCAGAATCAGGTCCGCCTCCTGCGCGGCCTGACTCAGGCGCTGGCGGCAATCGGCCTCACCGGTCATCCACAAATCGAGTTGGTAGACCGGCGCTCCGCTGGCGAGCTGGTGCCAGTAGGGGTCGAGAAAATCCGGCCCGCACTTGAACACGCGTACGCGCCGCCCCTGCCGCGCATGCAGGCGCGCCAACGCTGAGGTGACCGTGGTCTTCCCCTGTCCGGAGGAAGGGGCGGTGATCAAGAGTGCCGGGCAGGAACGTGACATTGCAGGCGCTGTCTCATGCCTTGTGTTGCATCACTCTCCCTGGCTTCCCCGCCAGGGCATGAGCGTTACGGACATGCGCTGGGCGCATATCCACCTTGTTGGCCGGTATCCGGGCTGGTGGAGGCAACCTTCATCGTCTTCCCAAGCGCGTGTTCAAAGCGTTCAGTGACCGGGATGAAAGCAGTGCCGGAACGACACGTCCACTTACCGTTGCGGGGGCAGCGCAGGTTAGGCGTCACCGCATGCGGCCACCCCCTCCTGCTTCCCGTTGAACTGCGGCATGCGAACCACACCGCGAGCACCAACACGGCGCATTTTACGCAGCTATTGCTTGCGCCACCCCTACAATGAAAGCCTTATGTCGAATCAGACTCCCATCGACCAAATCGCCGAGCGTGTGGAACGCCTGCTGCTTCGTTACGAAGAACTGCAGCGTACCAACGCCCTGCTCACCAGCCAGGTGGAAACACTCACCCAAGAGCGTGATGCGCTGAAGTCCCGGCTCGGTGCTGCACGCGCCCGGGTCGACGCGCTGCTGGAACGCATCCCTGACAACCTGGTGACCCACAAAGACCCGACATGAAACAGCTGGAAGTTCAAATCATGGGGCAAAGCTACCTGCTGGGTTGCCCCGACGGAGGTGATGCGCGTTTGCTGGAAGCGGTGGAGCGTGTGGACACCGCCATGTGCAAAATCCGCGACGCGGGCAAAGTGCGTGCACGCGACCGCATTGCGGTGCTGGCTGCCCTGAACCTTGCTTTCGACCTGTCTGACAGGGCTCCCGCTGCCGAAGCCACACCCGCGGCAATGCCAACTGCCACCGCGCCCTCTGCACCGGGCATGGAAGGCGACAGCGCCTTGTTGTTGAGCTCTCTGCTGGAGCGTCTGGATGCTGCCTTGAGCGACGACGGGCGCCTTCTCTGAGACGACGAAATTAGCCCTTCACCCGGCACGAACTCGGGGTTGACGCCTACAATAGAGGCGTCTGCGAACCCGCCGGGCTTTATATTTCCTTGAACCAATGCTCATTGAGCCAGGGCTTGGAATATTGCTCGACTAGCGTGATCATCTCGCGTCAGATGAACCCAAAGTTGACGCTGACCTCGCCCACCTGAACCCCGGTTCAGGATGCCGGTCCGGTGGATCTTCGCAGGCACCCTCCCCCACCTCAGGCGCTTGCATGCCGTTCGAACTTCTCCTGATTCTTGAACTCGCCACACTGGGGTTGGCCACCGGTTTTGTTGCGGGCCTATTGGGTATTGGCGGCGGCATGCTGATAGGCCCGTTTCTCACCTGGATACTGACCTCCCGCGGCGTTCCGGCGGATATCGCGGTCAAGATGGCGATTGCCACGTCCATGGCAACCATCATGTTCACCAGCATTTCGAGCGTACGCGCCCACCATCAGCGCGGCGCCGTACGGTGGGACGTGGTGAAACGCTTGGCCCCCGGCATTGTGTTGGGCGGCGCGTTGGCCAGCTTGGGTGTTTTCGCCCTGCTCAAAGGGACCACACTGGCACTGCTGTTTGCCTTGTTCATCGGTTACTCAGCCACCCAAATGTTTCTGGACAAGAAACCCAAACCGAACCGCCAGATGCCCGGCACTGCAGGCCAATGGGCCGCGGGCAGCGTGTTCGGTTTCTTGTCCGGACTGGTGGGAGCCGGCGGTGGCTTTGTCAGCGTGCCCTTCATGGTGGCGCACAACATCCCCATCATCAATGCAGTGGCGACCAGTGCGGCGCTGGGATTCCCGATTGCGCTGGCCAACACCAGCGGCTATGTGTTGGCCGGCCTGGCATTACCCGGCTTGCCCGCCTGGTCACTCGGCTATGTCTGGCTGCCGGGTTTGGCAGTGATTGCCGCATGCAGCGTATGGACCGCACCGCTGGGTGCACGCACGGCGCACAAGCTGCCGGTCGCCAAGCTCAAGCGGGTGTTCGCCTGTGTGTTGTACCTCTTGGCAGCCTACATGCTTTGGAAGGGCCTGAGCGCCTGAGCGGCGCCCACTTCAAACCGGTGTGGCGGGTGTTTCGGGTTCGTCGGCCTGCTCGAAAAAGTAGGCGATACGCTGCCTCGGAGCCAGATAGTCCAGCGCAGCGGGTGGCAAATTGGCAGGCTTCAAACTGCGGCGGATGCCCAGCTGCGGGGCTTTTTCCAGATCCAGAATCAGTGCCTCGTGCTTGGGCACCCCGGGCTCATGCAAGATCACGCGTGGCTTGAGCGGGCGGGACGAGTTCACAGACACCACAATGCCGTAGCGGTCGTCAATCAACTGCACCACTGAGCCCGGCGGGTACACGCCCATCATGCGGATGAAGGCGCTCAGGGCAGCTGAATCGAAGCGGGCTTTGAACTGCGCAAAGATCAACGACAGGGCTTCGTGCGGCGTCAAGGCCGCGCCCGGGCGGCTGGGATTGCACAAGTTGTCGTAGCGGTTGACCAGCGCGAGAATGCGGCCGGCATTCCCCATGGCGTCGCCCCGCAAGCGGGACGGGAAACCACTGCCGTCCACCATTTCATGGTGTTGCAGCATGGCCAGCAGTGAGGGATTGCCCAGCTCCATCGCGCGACCTACTGAGATACCCTGCGCCACATGCTCCTGGTAGAGCCGGTATTCGGCAGTGGAAAAATTGTCCTCCAGCCAACGCACACGATCTGGTAGCTTGACCTTGCCGATGTCGTGCAAATACGCGGCAAGGCCCAGATCCATGAGCTCGCCACGAGAGAGCCCCATGGCCTTGCCCAGCAACAAGGCAATGATGGTGACATTGACCGAATGCATGGAAGACTTGTCGCCCGCCGTCTCGGACAGTAGTCGGATAGACGCCTCCCCCTTGTCGAGCATGTCATCGACGTAGGTCGTCACCATTTCCCTGCAGGGCCCGGCAGCGTCCTTGGGATTGGACTGCACCATGTCCAAAGTCTTGCGGTACAGCCGCACTGACTCCGCAAATCGCCGCTCGCATACGACCAGACTGCGCTCTTGGGCAGCCAGCATGGCGGCTCGCAGTTGACGCTGCTCGCGCTCACGGGCAGCAGCCTCCTGGCGCTCCACTTCAGCGGCGGCGGCTTCACTGAGTGCGCCGGACGTTGCCCCCTGCTCTGCAAGCTCAGGCAACGCATCACTCTTGGAGGGCACATAGCGGACCTGGGGCTTGCCCAGCCCCCGAATCACATCAATCTGTTTCTGCGAACTGATCTTGAAACTACCGGTGGGAAATGGATGTGCCATCCAGCCCACATCCAATTCGATGTAGTGCCCTACGCGCAACAGCGCGACATCAATCCACACAGACTCTTCAGATTTCATAGGCTCATTGTTCGCTTGCGCATCGTTCTCCCATCAATATTCGACATCAACACGTCGAACTTCAGCGCAAGTCCCTTCATTCCCGAATGAGCATACCCCAGCGTATGGGGCTCCTTCGCCGGATCGGGGACATTTCTGCAAATCCGCCACAGGCAAAAGCATAAAAAAAGCCCGCGAGCAGCGGGCTTTGGACAGGCAGGCAACCGGGTTTCAGCCCATGTGCAATCCGCCGTTCACCGAGAAGTCAGCCCCGGTGGCGTAACCGCCTTCTTCTGACGCCAGCCACGCGATGATGGACGCGATTTCAGATGGCTCACCCAAGCGCTTGACCGGCACCGTCGCCACGATTTTGGCCAGCACGTCCTCACGGATGGCCTTGACCATGTCGGTACCGATGTAGCCGGGGCTCACGGTATTGACGGTCACGCCCTTGGTGGCGAGTTCCTGGGCCAATGCCATGGAGAAGCCGTGCATGCCGGCCTTGGCAGCCGAGTAGTTGGTCTGGCCGGCCTGGCCTTTTTCACCGTTCACGCTGGAAATATTGATGATGCGGCCCCAGCCCTTTTCGACCATGTCAGGCACCACTTGCTTGGTGACGTTGAACATGGAGTCCAGGTTGGTGCTCATCACCGCTTGCCAGTCTTCGCGGCTCATCTTCAGGAACATGCGGTCGCGGGTGATACCGGCGTTGTTCACCAGCACGTCGATACTGCCGTGCTCGGCCTTGGTCTTGCTGAAGGCTTCGACGGTGGAATCCCAATCACCCACGTTGCCCACAGAGGCGTGGAAGGTGAAGCCCAGCTCTTTTTGTTCGGCAATCCACTTGGCGTGGTCGCGCGTGGGGCCGCAACCGGCGATGACCTTGAAGCCCTCTTTGTGCAAGCGTTGGCAGATGGCGGTTCCGATGCCACCCATGCCGCCGGTGACGTACGCTACTTTTTGACTCATGTTGTTTCCTCTTCTCAAATCAGATTGCTACAAAATCAGTAGCTGCCGGCGCACATTCCACGGGCGCCAACAGCCAAAAACACTTCCAATCAACGCTCGACTGCCAGGGCTACGCCCATGCCGCCGCCGATGCACAGGGACGCAACCCCCTTCTTGGCGCCACTGCGCTGCATTTCGTGCAGCAGGGTCACCAGGATACGGGCGCCGGACGCGCCGATGGGGTGGCCGATGGCGATGGCGCCACCATTGACGTTGACCTTGGCAGGATCGATGTCCAGCAACTTGTTCACGGCACAGGCTTGTGCGGCGAAGGCTTCATTCAGCTCAAACAAATCGACGTCGGATGCCTTCCAGCCTGCGCGTGCCAACGCGCGCTGGGTGGCAGACACTGGGCCCAGGCCCATGAGGGCGGGGTCCAGACCGGTGGTGCCGAAGCTGGCGATGCGTGCCAAAGGCGTGAGACCCAGGGCTGCGGCCTTCTTCGCGGACATGACCATCACGCCTGCGGCTCCATCGTTGATGCCGGAGGCGTTACCAGCGGTCACGCTGCCCGCCTTGTCGAAGGCGGGGCGCAGGCCGGCCAAGGCTTCGGCGTTGGTCTTCTTGTTGATGAATTCGTCGGATTCAAACACGACCGGGTCACCCTTGCGCTGGGGGATGACCACCGGCACGATTTCAGCCTTGAACTTGCCGGCCTCTTGGGCTGCAGCTGCTTTTTGCTGGCTGCCCAGCGCGAGGGCGTCCTGCTGCTCACGGGTGATGCCCTGCGCCTTGGCCACGTTTTCGGCAGTGATGCCCATGTGGTACTGGTTGTACACATCCCACAGGCCGTCGGTGATCATGGTGTCGGCCATCTTCCACTCGCCCATGCGCTGGCCGTCACGGCTACCCAGCAACACATGGGGAGATGCGCTCATGTTTTCCTGACCGCCAGCGATCACGATGTCGCTGTCGCCCCAGGCCACTGCCTGTGCGGCCAACATCACGGCCTTCAGGCCGGAGCCGCAGACGGCATTGATGGTCAGTGCGGGAGTTTCCTTGGCCAAGCCCGCCTTCATCACGGCCTGGCGCGCAGGGTTCTGGCCAGCGCCAGCGGCCAGCACCTGACCCAGGATGACTTCGCCCACGGCGTCTACAGGCAGCCCGCTGCGCTCGAGCAGGCTTTTAATCACAATGCTTCCCAGCTCGGTTGCGGGAGTCTTGGCCAAAGAGCCACCGAATTTTCCAACTGCAGTGCGGGCCGCAGCAACGATCACGATATCTTCCATCAGGTGTCTCCTTCTTAGTGAATCAAAAACTCAGGCTTTCGCCTGTACATAGCGCCCTGGAGCCGCCTCTATGACTTTGTACTTCCCTTTGCCATAGCTCTTGGGTGCAGCAATTTGCTTGCCAGCGTGGCCCTTGAGCCACTGGGACCAGTCGGTCCACCAGCTGCCGGGATGTTCGACAGCACCCTCCAGCCACTGTGCGTGCGTCTTGGGCAACTTGCCATCAGCACGGATCCAGTGGCTGCGTTTGTTTTTCGATGGCGGGTTGATAACCCCCGCAATGTGCCCCGACGCGCCCTGCACAAAGCGCTTCTTGCCGGGTAGCAGCTGCGTGGAGGCATAGGCACCGCCAATGGGCACGATGTGGTCTTCCCGCGAGCCGTAGATGTAGACCGGAATGTCCAGCGCGCTCAAGTCCAGCTTCTCGCCACACACCGTGAGCTTGCCGGGCTTCTTGAGGTTGTTTTCCAGGTAGGTGTTGCGCAAGTACCAGGCGTAATACGGGCCGGGCAAATTGGTGCTGTCGCTGTTCCAGTACAAGAGGTCAAAAGGCGGCGGGGTTTCGCCCTTGAGGTAGTTGCCCACCACATAGTTCCAGACCAGGTCGTTCGGGCGCAAGAAACTGAAGGTACTGGCCAAATCCTGCCCCTTCATCAGCCCGCCCTTGCCCAACTCGGCCTCGCGGTACTTGACCATGCCTTCGTCGATAAACACGTCCAGAATGCCGGTGTCCGAAAAGTCGAGGAAGGTGGTGAGGAAGGTGGCACTATCCACCGGTTTCTCCCCGCGTGCCGCCAACACTCCCAGCGCAGTGCCCAACATGGTGCCGCCTACGCAGAAACCCAGCGCGTTGATGGTGGACGATCCGCTGATCTCTTGGGTGACGCCGATGGCCTTGATGACTGCGTGTTCGATGTAGTCGTCCCAGGTTTTGTGCGCGAGCGACTGGTCCGGGTTGCGCCAGCTCACCACGAAAGTGCGGTGGCCCAGCTCTACCGCGTAGCGAATCAAGGAATTATCCGGCTGCAGATCCAGGATGTAAAACTTGTTGATGCACGGTGGCACCAGCAGAAAGGGCTTCTCGTAAACCTTGGCGGTCAACGGTTTGTATTCGATGAGTTGGAACAACTCATTCTCAAACACCACGGCGCCCTCGGTAGTGGCCACGTTCTTGCCGACCTCGAACAGGCTCTCGTCCGTCATGGACACATGGCCTTGCTGCAAGTCATGCACCAAATTCTTCACACCCAAGGCGATGCTCTCGCCTTTGGTTTCAATGGCTTTTTTCTGGGCTTCGGCGTTCAGGGCCAAAAAGTTGCTGGGGGAAGCAGCCGCCATCCATTGCTCGACCGCAAAGCGGATGCGGTTTTTGGTTTTGGCATCGGTTTCCACGGCTTCGGCCAACCCCATCATGGTGCGGGCATTCAGCAGGTAGGCGGCGGCGGCGTAAGCGGCTACCGGATTGTCATGCCAGGCAGGCGCTGCAAAGCGACGGTCCGCCAGCGCGGGCGGCTGGGTCATGCCTTGGGTGAACAGTTTCAGAGCCTCTTCGGTGTAGGACTTTTGCAAGGCCTCCAGACGCTCAGGCACAAAACGAATCTCCGGCAATGCCTCCGGCATGGCCGGGAAGCCCGCCCCTGCGGCTCCGGCATCCAGCCCTTTGAAGGCTTCCAGGGCCTTGGAAAAGCTTTGGGTGAAAGCCTGTTGAAACTGCTCGGCCGCCTGGGCCATCAAGTCAGAAGGGGGTTGCGTCACGCCATCACCTTGAAATTTAGTGGGTCTAGTCTAACTGCCAAGTATGGCAGGCTTAAGCTGCGATATCCTGACACCACTACCTCTCCGAAACCCTGATGTACATCATTCCTATCGCCTGGATCTACGTTGCCCTGATGATGAGTGTGGCCGAGGCCACCAACACCACAGGAACTGTGCTGGGCGCCATCTTCACTTTTTTGCTGTACGGCGTGCTGCCGGTAGCGCTGATGATGTATTTCATGGGCACCCCGGGCCGCAAACGGGCTTTGAGGGCTCAAGAAATGGCCGAGCGCCAAGCTGCCATTGACGCGCATCAAGCGGCGGCACAGGCGACAACGTCACTCGAGCCAGATGCAGGCGGCCAGCCGCCCGCTGACGCGGTCCCGCCGGTGGCTGAAAAACCGTGAGGGGTTGCTGACGGTGCACCACGCCGTGCTGCCGTCATTGCCCCAAATGCTGTTGACACCCGCAAGCTGCAAGCGCTGACGCGCAAGCGCCGGCAAATCCGCCAGCCATTTGCCGGAAGACAAGGGGGTAAAGCAGGCTGTAGCAGCCGGCAAAGCCTCAACGAATGCGCCGCGCACGTCGTCGCCCACCTCAAACGCTTGCGGCCCTATACACGGGCCTAGCCACGCTATGATTTCAGGAGCTACTTGCGCACTATCCACGGGCGCTGGAGCACTAAAACACTTCAAAGTCTCCTCCAGCACGCCCTGCCCGCCAACACCCGCCAAACCACGCCAGCCAGCGTGTGCGGCCGCCACCCAGCTGCCATCCGCTGCCGCGAACAGCACTGGCAGACAGTCGGCGACCATGATGGTGCAAACCGTACCCGGCTGTGTGGCGTAGCAGGCATCGGCTTCTGTCCCGTCAGGCGTACTGGCCTCGAGGTGCACGCAGCTGTTTCCGTGCACCTGATTCAAAAACACAGGTCTACCGCCTACGGCCTGCGCCAAGCGCTGCCGGTTAACCCCCACTGCGGCCGCATCGTCAGCCACATGCAGGCCCAGATTCAGACTGTCATACGGGGCACTGGAGACTCCCCCTTGGCGAGTGGTACACAAGGCCCTAACCCGAAGGGGAGCCGGCCAGTCGGGGATGATCCAGTCCGCGTGCGTTGTAGCCATATCAGGACTTCCCATCCGGGCAGGCGTCGGGACTTGCGCTTTGGAAGGCCTCCAATGCCATGCACGCATCAAACGCAGCCATGGTGCGGGGCAATCCGTCTAAGGACACCGCAAATCGTTTGGCATTGAAGATCAGCGGTACCAGGCAACAGTCCGCCAATGTCGGTGACTCTCCAAAACAAAAGGTATGTGGCGCAGGCAAGCCGCGTTGCTGCTGCCAAGTGTCCAAGGCTGACACTTGTTGCTCAAACGCCTCCAGTCCGCTGCGGGTCCAGTGGTGGTACCACTGGTCTTTGGCAGCCTCTTCCAAATGCATGGGGCCCTTGAGGTATTTCAGTACCCGCAAGTTGTTCAAAGGGTGGATTTCACAGGCAATCGACTGGGCCAAAGCCCGCACCTTCGCGCGGCCCAATGCATCAGCAGGCAGCAGCGGGCGCTCAGGGTGTACTTCATCTAGATACTCCATGATGGCCATGGACTGCGTCAGCACCTCGCCAGCATCCTCCAATGCGGGCACCAAGCCATCGGGATGCAGCTCACGGTATTCGGGCTGCAATTGCTCGCCACGCACCAAGTGCACTGCCGCGTAGTCATATGGAAGGCCCTTGAGGGCCAGGGCAATGCGCACCCTGAAGGCGGCCGACGATCGAAAGTAGCTGAACAACTTCATGCCACCGAGGATAAACCGATGCCGTTACCATTCGACCATTCACCCCGATTTGGAGACACCATGATTCTTGAGCTTGCCGACATCCGCATCCATCCCGGCCAGAATGCCGCCTTTGATGAAGCCATCGCGCGCGGCTTGCGTGACGTGATCTCCAAAGCCAAGGGTTGCCAGGGATTCAAGGTCAACAAAGGCATTGAGAGCCCCGAACGCTACATCCTGCAAATCTTCTGGGATACCCTGGAGGACCACACGGTCGGCTTCCGGGAAGGTGAACTCTTCCCCCAATGGCGTGCCATCGTCGGCCCGTTCTTTGCCCAACCACCCGTGGTGGAGCATTTTGATCTGGTGGTGAAGTCCGTTTAACGCTGGAGATTCCCATGCGCTTTGTGTTCAACCCGCCAGCCGTCGCCAGCGTGGCAGTTGCCGGCCAGCCCGCCCGGTTTCCGGTGCACCGCATCTACTGTGTAGGCCGGAACTACGAAGACCATGCCAAAGAAATGGGCCACACAGGTCGTGAGCCCCCGTTCTTCTTCATGAAACCTGCTGATGCCGTGCTGGCTGCAGAAGCGGGCCAGACGGTGGACATGCCCTACCCCACACTCACCGCCAATCTGCACCACGAGGTGGAACTGGTGGTTGCCATAGGCACCGGCGGGAGCCACATTCTGGCCGCCGACGCACACCGCCACATTTACGGTTACGCCGTGGGCCTGGACATGACGCGCCGGGACCTGCAAAACGACATGAAGAAGCAAGGCCGCCCATGGTGCATCGGCAAAGGCTTTGAACACTCTGCGCCCCTAGGCCCCATCACCCCTGCGGCTCTGGTGCCGGATGTAGAGGCCGCCACCATTGCATTGCAAATCAATGGCGCAGACCGCCAGCGCAGCACGGTGGCAAAGCTGATCTGGAACATTGCCGAAACCATTGAGCAACTGTCTGCGGCTTGGGCGCTGCAACCCGGCGACCTGATTTACACCGGCACCCCCGAAGGCGTCAGCGCCGTGGTGCGTGGTGATGTACTGCATGCCACTGTGGACGGACTGGAATCCCTCACCGTGCGTATAGTCTGACCCATGCAACGCGCCCCCATCAAACATTGCAAAGAATGCGGCTCTGCCGTCGAGTACCGCGTGCCGGACGACGGCGACACCAAGCCCCGTGCTGTCTGCCCTGCCTGCCACACTATTCACTACGAAAACCCGCTGAATGTGGTCGGCACTGTGCCGCATTGGGGCGACAAGATTTTGCTGTGCAAGCGCAACATCGAGCCACGCTTCGGCAAATGGACCTTGCCTGCAGGCTTCATGGAGCTCAACGAGACTACAGCAGAGGGTGCAGCCCGCGAAACGGACGAAGAAGCAGGCGCCCAGTTTGAGCTGGAGGGCCTGTTCAGCCTGCTCAATGTGGCACGCGTAGGCCAAGTCCACATGTTCTACCGCGCCCGACTCACGAGTGACCAGTTCAACCCCGGTACCGAGACCATCGAGGCGCGCCTCTTCAGCGAGGAAGAAATCCCCTGGGACGAGATTGCGTTTCGCACCGTCAAGGAAACGTTGGAACACTATTTCGCCGACCGCCGCTCCGGGCACTACGGCATTCACACCATCGACATCGCGTGAGCACGGCCATGCTGCCCAGCTATGTGGTGCTGGACCTGGAGACCACGGGTGGCAACGCAACCCAAGACCGGATTACCGAGATCGCTGCGGTACGCATCGACAACGGAGTCGAAACCGCGCGCTGGTCTACCTTGGTGAACCCAGGGGTACGCATTCCCCCCTTTATCCAGAGCCTGACCGGCATTACCGACGCCATGGTGGAAGATGCGCCCACCTTCGCCCAGGTTTCCAAGCAACTGCTGGAGTTGCTGGAAGGCGCCGTTTTTGTGGCTCACAACGTGCGGTTTGACCATGGCTTCGTCGCCAACGAACTGGCGCGATTGGATATATCGCTCAAAGTCAAAACGCTGTGCACCGTGCGCCTCTCGCGCCGGCTGTACCCCCAGCACAAAGGCCATGGGCTGGATGCCATCCTGCAGCGGCATGGTCTGCAAACACAAGCACGCCACAGGGCCATGGGTGACGTAGATGTGGTGCTGGCCTGGTTGGATGTGGCCGCGCGCGAACTGGGTGCCGAAGCCCTGCAACGTGAAGCCTTGGGACTGCTGCAAGGCAGTGCCGCCCTGCCCCCGCAACTCGAAACCCCGGTGTCGGATATTCCGGATACGCCGGGTGTGTACCTGTTTTACGGCGAAGGCAGCATTCCGCTTTATGTGGGCAAAAGCGTGACCTTGCGCACCCGTGTGATGTCGCACTTTCAGGCCTCCACCAAAGTGGCGCGCGAGATGCGCATCCTGCAGGAAATCCGCCGTATCGAGTGGCGCGAAACTGCAGGCGAGCTGGGTGCGCTGCTGCTGGAGTCCCGGCTGGTCAAAGAGCTGCAACCCATTCACAACCGCCTGCTGCGGCGTGAAAAGCAACTCACCTCCTGGAAGCTTCACGATGACCCGGCCGCACGGCCTTTGCTGCAATTGGTGCGGCTGGACGAGGTAAACGCGGCTGACATGGGGCAACTCTACGGCGCCTATCGCTCCAAGCGTCAAGCCATGGACGCCCTGCGTACTTTGTGCGAGACGCACCAGCTCTGCCCCAACGCACTCGGGCTGGAATCCGGCAAAGGCGCCTGCTTCGCCAGCCAAATCGGGCGCTGCAAGGGCGTGTGCGCGGGCCGCGAAGTGCCGGCCTTGCACCGTGTTCGCTTGCAAATGGCATTGGCTGAGCATCGCCTGCAAGCCTGGCCCCACCCCGGCCGCATGGGCATCCGGGAACACAACCCGCACACTGGTAGAACCGACATCCACGTTTTTGATCAGTGGTGCCATGTGGCTACGGTGCATGACGACGATGCCCTACAAGACGCCATCTCTGCCCGTCAGCCCTTGGCCTTTGATCTGGATACCTACCGATTGCTGCTCAAACGGCTGACTGGCACCGGACTGCGGTCCCGTGAAGTGCTGCACCTTGGTGCCCCCCATGCCCACAGCGCCTAAACCCCTGCGCGTGCAATTGGCCAGCGCCTTGCTCGACATCGTGGTGGCCGTCCCCGAGAGCCAAGAAACCGTCCAAAAGAACGCTGACGTTCGCGCCCACGCCATTGCCCGCAAAGCGGCGCGGCAAGCCAGCATGATGGCAGCCACGCTCTCGCTGCCGCCGGGCTGGATGGGCTGGCTCACCGTGGTGCCGGAAATGGTGGGTGTCTGGAAGATCCAGGCGCAGATGGTGGCGGACATAGCCGCGCTCCACGGCAAGCAAAGCAGCTTGGGCAAGGACCAAATGCTCTACTGCTTGTTCAAACACGTTTCAGCCCAGCTGTTCCGGGACTTCGCCGTGCGTGCCGGTGAACGGGCGGTGGTGCGATCCAGCACCATGAAAGCCTTGGAAGCTCTTGCACTGCAAATCAGTGGCAAGCTGCTGGGCTCTGCGCTGAAAAAAAGCGCCTCACGCTGGATTCCCCTGGCCGGTGCGGTGGGGGTCGGTGCGTATGCATACTACGACACGCTCCAGGTGGCCAAGAGCGCCCATCAGCTCTTTGCGGCTGATCCACAATAGGTTTCTTTTTCGATTTCTGTTGATTGCCTCCTCCATGGCCAAACTCTTTTTCCGCTACTCGGCCATGAACGCCGGCAAATCCACCTCCCTGCTTCAGATTGCCTACAACTACGAAGAACAGGGCCAACGGGTGCAGCTCTATACCGCACGCATTGACGACCGCAGTGGCGTAGGCAGCATCGCCTCCAGACTCGGCATTCAGCGTCAAGCTGACACGTTTGATGAACACACGGACTTCGAAGCCCTGCTAAGCGCGCAAGCCAGCTTGGCTTGTGTGCTGATCGATGAAGCCCAGTTCCTGCAACCGGAACAGGTGCGCCAGCTGCACCGCATCGCGCATAGGGCCAACATCCCGGCGATTTGCTTTGGCCTGCGCTCAGACTTTCAGGGCAAGCCCTTCGCCGGGGCAGCCCATTTGCTGACGCTGGCCGATGACATTGAAGAGATCAAAACCATCTGCGCCTGCGGACGCAAGGCCACAATGAACGTTCGGGTTGACGACCAAGGCAAGCGCGTGCGCGAAGGGGCGCAGATAGAGATAGGGGGCAACGACCGCTACCAGCAGGCGTGTGCCCGGTGCTTTTATGAGGGTACCACCGACCATTGAAACGAGAATAGGGCTCGTATTTGCAGCCCAATGACAAAAGCCGCTAAGCATTTTTGCTTAGCGGCTTTATCAACTTTTGGTCGGTGTGAAAGGATTCGAACCTTCGACCCCTTGCACCCCATGCAAGTGCGCTACCAGGCTGCGCCACACACCGATCGAGCCTCAAATTATAACTCGATATTCGGGCCTCTTCAGGCTGGCGCCATAAGAAGTTCACGAATATCCATCAATTCTTTTTTGATGGCTTGCATCTCTATGCCTGCGATCTCATCTGGAGCGGATTCAGACGAATCTTCAAAATCATCAATATCGGCCTCATCGAGCTCCAGTACCTCCATGCCATCCAGTTGAACTTCGCCGTTGCGCTTCTTATCGCGCTCGGCCTGAAGCAACTCCTGCATCTTGTTGCGGGCACCGCTGATGGTGAAACCTTGGTCATAAAGAAGATCACGGATTTTCCGGATCATCAGAACTTCATGGTGCTGGTAATAGCGTCGGTTGCCACGGCGCTTCATAGGCCGTAGCTGCGTAAACTCCTGCTCCCAATAACGTAGCACGTGCGGCTTGACGCCACACAAATCACCCACCTCACCGATGGTGAAATAACGTTTGGCGGGAATGGGAGGAAGCGTTTTCTCCATTGAAATCAATGCTGTACGAGACAAAGCGTAGAGGTTACTCTAAGTTTTGTCCGTACGCAAAGATTCCTTTACGCAGTAACTACAAATAAATCAGCCGCCGTGCTTTAGTTCACGACTCGGTCTTGCCTTCGTCCTGAATTTGTTCTTTGAGCTTGTGGCTTGCATGAAAGGTCACCACTCTGCGTGCCTGGATTGGAATGGCCTCGCCGGTGCGGGGATTGCGCCCGGGACGGGGCGCTTTGGTGCGGATCTGAAAGTTTCCGAATCCGGAAATTTTTACGTCCGTGCCATCGACCAGGCTACTCGCGATCAGGTCAAAGAAAGCGTCGATCATGTCTTTTGACTCGCGCTTGTTCAGTCCGATTTGCTCAAACAGCAAATCTGACAGTTGCGCCTTGGTCAATGCCGGGGTCTCCAGACTTTCCACAGAGAATTCCATGACTGCGCCCTTCTGCGGTTCAAGCATTACGCACGCTGACGAGCGCCCACCGACGTCACCAACTGGTCTACCACGGCTTTCATGGCGGATTCAATTTGGTCTTCCGTCAGCGTAGCTTCGTCACTGTTCAGGGTCAGACGCAATGC
Source organism: Rhodoferax mekongensis (assembly GCF_032191775.1). Lineage (NCBI taxonomy): Bacteria > Pseudomonadati > Pseudomonadota > Betaproteobacteria > Burkholderiales > Comamonadaceae > Rhodoferax > Rhodoferax mekongensis. Next base: position 2,718,009 of record NZ_CP132507.1, read on the forward strand.
CAAGCTGCGGTCGGTACTACCGGCAGCGGCTTCAGCATCTTTGGTTACCTTGGGCCGGTATACGTCGAATAGCTGGACATCACGCAGCAAACCTTGCGTTGGGGCAGCACGCACTGCTCTCACCAGGTCGGCATGGGTAACCTGGTCGCCCACTACCACGGCCACATCGCGCTGTACGGCTTGGAATTTGGCGACACTCTGGAAAACGGGCACTTGGCGTGCAAGTACGGCATCCAGTTCCAATTCAAACACGATGGGCGCGGTGGTCAGCTCATAGGACTGGCGCCACTTGGGGTGCAACTCGCCTACGAACCCGACGGAGCGACCGTTAAGTTTGATTTCTGCTGTGCGGCCTGGGTGCAATGCGGGGTGCTGCCCGGGTACAAACTCAGGCTTCAGGGGCGCGAACAAGGCCTCGACATCCCCCTTCACGTCAAAGAAGTCTACGCCCTGCTCTTTGCGGCCCCATTGCAATGCATCAGCACCGCCACTGGCCAAGCCGGATACGCGCATGGGCTGGTCAAAGCCTTCAACCGTGGAGTCGGTACTCTTGATTGAGGCATTGCGCAGGAACACACGCCCCAGCTCGAAGACGCGAACGCGTGGCGCCTTGCGGGCCAGATTGAAGCGCAGCACTTGCAGCAAGGATCCGATCAGGGAGGAACGCATTACGCTCATCTGGCTGGCAATCGGATTCAACAACTTGATGGGGTTTGGATTACCGGCAAGCTCGTGCTCCCAGCGCTCTTCCACAAAACTGAAGTTGATGGTTTCCTGGTAACCCAGCGCGGCGAGTGAACGGCGCACTGCAAATGCACTGCGCTGATCTTCTTGGCGAATCTTGGCCGTGATGGGCGCTTGCGGCGGTGTATGCGGCAGGTTGTTGTAGCCCACCATGCGGGCGACTTCTTCAATCAGGTCTTCTTCGATCTGCAGATCGAAGCGGAAGGACGGAGGGGTTATCGTGATCACACCCTCAGACTCCTGCACCGGCAAACTCAAGCGGCGCAGTGCATCCGCACACTGAGCTTGGGTCAGCGGCATACCGATGACCTTGACTGCACGCGCAACACGCAGAGAAACGGGTGCAGCCGCAGGAACATTGGCGACCAAATCATCTACAGGGCCACACTGGGTTTCGGGAGTGCCACAGATCTCGATGATCAGTTTCGTGATGCGCTCAATGTGTTCCACCGTTTGCTGCGGATCCACGCCACGCTCGAAACGGTGACCGGCATCCGTCGAAAAGTTGAAACGGCGCGAACGGCCTGCGATGGACTTGGGCCACCAGAAGGCGGCTTCCACATAGATGTGGCGGGTATCGTCAGACACGGCGGTGGCATCACCGCCCATGATGCCGGCCAAGGATTCGACTTGCTGCGCATCGGCAATGACACCCACTTTTTCGTCCAAAGTCACGGTATTGCCGTTGAGAAGCTTGAGTTGCTCGCCCTGCTTACCCCAGCGCACATCGAGTCCGCCATGGATTTTTTCGAGATCGAATATGTGGCTGGGGCGACCCAACTCGAACATCACGTAGTTCGAAATGTCTACCAAGGGGCTGACGCTGCGCTGGCCACAACGAGCCAGTCGGTCAACCATCCACTGAGGCGTTTTGGCTTTGGTATTGACGTTGCGGATGATGCGCCCGGAGAAACGGCCACACAGGTCTGGAGCGCTGATTTTGACAGCCACCTTGTCCTGGATCGAGACGGCGGCTGATGGGAACTCGGGCGCCATCAAAGGCGCGCCGGTCAAGGCGGACACTTCACGCGCTACTCCATACACGCTCAAGCAATGTGCCAAGTTGGGCGTCAGTTTGAGAGTGAACAGGGTGTCGTCCAGATCCAGATACTCACGGATGTTTTTGCCCAGAGGCGCGTCCAGGGGCAGCTCCATCAGACCGCCATGGTCTTCAGACAGCTTGAGCTCGCGTGCGGAGCACAACATGCCCTGGCTTTCCACACCGCGAAGCTTGCCGACCTTGATCAAGAATGGTTTGCCATCCTCGACCGGAGGTAACTCTGCACCCACCAAGGCGCATGGAATTCGGATACCCACGCGTGCATTGGGGGCGCCACAGACGATGTTGAGCAGCTCGGCTTGGCCCACATCGACCTTGCAGACGCGCAAGCGATCCGCATTGGGGTGTTGCTCGGCCTCCTTGATCTCACCCACCACGATGTGGGTAAAGGGAGGAGCGACAGGCTTCAGCTCTTCGACCTCCAGACCAGCCATGGTCAAGGTTTCGGCGAGTTGGTCGGTAGAGATGGCGGGGTTGCAGAAAGTGCGCAACCAGGATTCTGAGAATTGCATGTTCGGGACCGGCGTGGTTGTTGTTCTTGTGGATTACTGGAATTGCGACAGGAAGCGGACATCACCGTCGAAGAACAGGCGCAGGTCGTTCACGCCATAACGCAACATGGTCAAACGATCCGGCCCCATGCCAAAGGCAAAGCCGATGAACTTTTCAGGGTCCAGGCCCATATTGCGGATCACATTGGGGTGCACTTGACCGGAACCGGCGACTTCGAGCCAGCGGCCTGCAAGTGGGCCGGTTTGGAACTGAATGTCGATTTCGGCGCTGGGCTCGGTAAACGGGAAGAAGCTGGGGCGGAAACGCAAAACCAGATCATCCGACTCGAAAAAGGTCCGGCAGAAATCGGTAAAGACGAACTTCAGGTCCTTGAAACTTACGTTTTCACCCACCCACAAGCCTTCGCACTGGTGGAACATGGGGGAATGGGTGGCATCGCTATCGACGCGGTACGTGCGCCCCGGGGCAATGACACGGATCTCCGGCATTTCACCGGCATAGAGACCTTCCGAAGTGGCACCCGCGGCGGCGCGGTGCGCCTTGACGTGCTGCACCGCATAGCGGATTTGCATGGGGCTGGTATGGGTGCGCAGCAGGTTGGGCGCAGCCTCGGAGCCACCTTCCACATAGAAGGTGTCGTGCATGGAACGGGCAGGATGGTCTTCGGGCGTATTGAGGGCGGTGAAGTTGAACCAATCGGATTCGATTTCGGGGCCTTGGGCCACATCGAAGCCCATGGAGCCGAAAATGGCTTCAATGCGCTCCAGCGTCAAGGAAACCGGGTGCAAACCGCCCTGCCCCCGCTGGCGACCGGGCAATGTGACGTCCAGCGCTTCTGCCTGGAGCTGGGTTTGCAGTTCGGCATCGGCCAATGCTTGACGACGCTCGGTGAGCGCGCTCTCAATAGCCTGCTTGGCCAAGTTGATGGCGGCACCGCGGGATTTTTTCTCCTCCACGCTGAGGGCGGCCATGCCCTTCATCAGCTCGGTGATCTTGCCGGATTTGCCCAAGAAAAGGGCTTTGGCGTTCTCCAGATCAGCGGGCGTGGCAGCTTGCAAAAATGCAGCTTTGGCGGTGTCAACGATGTCGTTCAACTCGGTCATAAATAGGTACTTGACGATTCAAATCAATGAAAAAGGGCTAGTGCTTTTTCAAGCGCTAGCCCTTGTTTCTGGTGCGCGGAGTGCTACTGAATCAATAGCACTCTGCTGCGGACTCAAGCAGCCAGTTTGGCTTTCACTTGTTCCACAATGCGAGCAAAAGCAGCCATGTCGTGGATAGCGATATCGGACAGAACCTTACGGTCGATCTCGATGTTCGCTTTCTTAAGACCATTGGCAAACTGGCTGTATGTCAGACCGCATTGACGGGCTGCCGCGTTGATACGGGCAATCCACAACTGACGGAACACACGTTTCTTGGTACGACGGTCACGGTAGGCATATTGCCCAGCCTTCATTACCGCTTCTTTGGCGATACGGAAGACATTACCGCGGCGACCGCGGAAACCCTTAGCAAGGGCCAGAACTTTTTTATGGCGGGCGCGAGCCGTTACACCACGTTTGACGCGAGGCATGTGATTACTCCTTGTACGTCGTTAATTAAATACCACGACCGGGCAGCATCTGTGCCATGTGACCCATGTTGGTCTCATGAACAGCTGCGGAACCGCGCAAGTGGCGTTTATTTTTAGTGGTCTTCTTGGTCAAGATGTGACGTTTGAAGGCTTGACCGCGCTTAACGGTACCACCTGGACGGACGCGGAAGCGTTTCTTCGCCGCGCTCTTGGTCTTCATTTTGGGCATGTTCATGCTCCTTTTCATTTGTGCTCGTGAGGCGTCTGGAAAACGACTTCCAGCCTTGTTGGCCCCGAGCCACTTGTGCAACACCCGTTGCCGGGTTTGCTTTTTGCAAGTCACTTTTCAGCGACTTGCCAACTCCGGGCAGGTGACCAGACCTGCCCCGAATACTTACGCTGCAGCTTCCGCCGCAGGCTTGGGAGAGCCGCCACCGGGTTTCTTACGGCCTGGCGCGATCATCATGATCATCTGGCGGCCTTCCAGCTTGGGAAACTGCTCAACGATGATGGTGTCACCCAACTCGTCGCGCATGCGCTGGAGCATGGCCAAACCAATTTCCTGGTGGGTGATTTCACGACCGCGGAAACGCAAAGTGATTTTGCACTTGTCGCCATCCGCCAAGAAGCGACGGATGTTGCGCATCTTGATGTTGTAGTCGCCGTCATCAGTACCCGGACGGAACTTGATTTCCTTGATCTCAATGACCGTCTGCTTGGCTTTCGCTTCCGCTGCCTTCTTTTGCTCTTGGTACTTGAACTTGCCGTAATCCATCAACCGGCACACAGGCGGGTTGGCAGTGGCAGCAATTTCAACCAAGTCAACGTCGAGGTCACCCGCCATGCGGAGGGCTTCCATCAGGCTGACGACACCCAAAGGTTCGTTGTCAGGGCCGGAGAGGCGAACCTCAGGGGCCATGATTTCACGGTTCAAACGGTGTTTACGTTCTTCGCGCTGGCGGCGGTCACGAAATTCAGTAGCGATGGCTCAATCCTTCACAATATCTGCTACACAAACTGTAGCGGTTGCCGCACAGCACGCGCCGTCAAACCAATATTTCCTTGGGGAGACCTCAGGATGATTTGTTGGCAATGTCCGCGGTAATGCGCTCAATGAACGACTCCAGGGGCATTGCACCGAGGTCTTGACCACCCCGGGCACGCACTGCGACAGCGCCTGCTGCCATCTCTTTGTCGCCAATGACAACCAGATAGGGCAGCTTCTGCATCGAATGCTCCCGTATTTTATAGGTTATTTTCTCGTTACGCAGGTCTAAATTGACCCTAAGCCCTTGATTTTGCAGCGTTTTGGCCACGCTTCGGGCGTAATCGGCCTGTGCGTCGGTGATATTGAGCACCGCTACCTGCACGGGAGCGAGCCAGGCGGGCAAGGCTCCAGCGCTCTCTTCAATCAGGATGCCGATGAAGCGCTCCAGGCTGCCGACGATCGCGCGGTGCAGCATGACGGGACGATGGCGGCTACCGTCTTCCCCGACAAATTCTGCATCCAGACGCTCGGGCAAGTTGGGATCCACTTGGATCGTGCCACACTGCCACGGACGGCCCAAGGCGTCCTTGAGCGTGTATTCGATCTTGGGGCCGTAGAAAGCACCCTCGCCTGGCAAGTATTCGAAATCGCAGCCTGAAGCACGCAGACCCTCAGCCAAGGCATTTTCTGCACGGTCCCAACTCTCTTCGGTGCCGATACGCTTTTCGGGCCGGGTGGAGAGTTTGTAGATGATGTTGGTGAAGCCGAAGTCTTTGTAGACTTTCTGGAGCAAGGTTGTAAAGGCCTTCACCTCCTCCTGAATCTGGTCTTCAGTACAAAAGATGTGACCATCGTCTTGCGTAAAGGCACGCACGCGCATGATGCCGTGCAGGCCGCCCGAGGGCTCGTTGCGGTGGCACTGACCGAATTCGCCGAAACGTAAAGGCAGATCGCGGTAACTCTTGATGCCCTGCTTGTAGATCAAGATATGGCCCGGGCAGTTCATGGGCTTCAGGGCGTAGTCGCGCTTTTCACTCTCGGTGGTGAACATGTTTTCGCGGTACTTGTCCCAGTGGCCGGTTTTCTCCCAGAGGCTCTTGTCAATAATTTGAGGGCCCTTGACCTCGAGGTAACCGTTGTCCTGGTACACCTTGCGCATGTACTGCTCGACGCCTTGCCAGAGTGTCCAGCCCTTGGGGTGCCAGAAGACTGTACCGGGGGAATGCTCGTCGATGTGGAACAGATCGAGTTCGCGACCCAGCTTGCGGTGGTCACGCTTTTCGGCCTCTTCGAGCATGGTCAAGTGCTGCTGCAATTCGTCCTTGGTGGCCCAAGCAGTGCCGTAAATGCGCTGCAGCATTTCATTGCGATGGTCTCCACGCCAGTAGGCACCCGCCACTTTCATGAGTTTGAAATGTTTGAGTTTGCCGGTGCTGGGCACGTGGGGGCCTCGGCACAGATCTTCAAACTTGCCTTCGCGGTACAGCGACACGTCTTCATTCGCAGGAATGCTGGCAATGATTTCGGCCTTGTATTGCTCGCCCAAACTCTTGAAGTACTCCACCGCCTCATCACGCGGCAACACGCGACGCACAACGGGCTCGTCCTTGTTGGCGAGTTCGGTCATCTTCTTTTCAATGGCGACCAGATCCTCTGGAGTGAACGGCCGCTTGTAGGAAAAGTCATAAAAGAAACCGTGCTCGATCACGGGCCCGATGGTCACTTGTGCATCGGGGAACAGCTCCTTGACGGCATAGGCCAACAAGTGGGCCGTGGAGTGGCGAATGACTTCCAAACCATCGGCATCTTTGGCGGTAATGATGGACAGCGCACTGTCGGCGGTCATCTGGAAACTGGTGTCCACCACTTTTGCAGCATCAGCAGACTCGCCTGCGGCTCGGACCTTGCCGGCCAAAGCTGCTTTGGCCAAGCCGGTGCCGATAGAGGCAGCCACTTCGGCCACGGTAACCGGGCCGGGGAATTCACGTTTGGAACCGTCAGGGAGTGTGATGTGGATCATGGTGATGTCGAGGAAAGAGGGTCTTGAAAAGCAAAAAGCGCGGAGTGGTCCGCGCTTTACTATGAATTTGGTAGCTGACTGCGCACAAGGCGCGCGGACTACGGCCTTATTCGCTGATGAATGTTGCCGGTGTAGTTCGCGGTGTCATAACCAAACTGCCTTTCTCGCTCTTATACAAAGTTGATAAGTGCATTTTAACCGCAGTCTGCATGGATGAAAAAAGGCCGAGCGCCTTGTGAGCGACCCGGCCTTGACTCCACAGCGGTTGGCTTAGTGGAATTGCTCTTCTTCGGTAGAACCGGTCAGTGCCTTCACAGAGGAGGAACCGCCCTGGATCACGGTCGTCACATCGTCGAAGTAACCCGCGCCGACTTCCTGCTGGTGCGACACGAAGGTGTAACCCTTTTCGCGGGCTGCGAATTCGGGCTCCTGCACCATGTTGGTGTAGTGCTTCATGCCTTCACCTTGGGCGTATGCATGAGCGAACTGGAAGGTGTTGAACCAGTTGATGTGGATACCTGCCAAGGTGATGAACTGGTATTTGTAACCCAGCGCAGACAGGTCTTCCTGGAAGGATGCGATCTGGCTGTCATTGAGGTTCTTCTTCCAGTTGAAGGAGGGTGAGCAGTTGTAGGACAGCAACTTGCCGGGGCAAGCAGCGTGCACCGCTTGGGCGAACTCACGGGCAAAGCCGATATCCGGCACGCCTGTTTCGCACCACACCAAGTCCGCATAAGGTGCGTATGCCACACCGCGGCTGATGGCTTGTTCCAGACCGTTCTTGACACGGTAGAAGCCTTCTTGTGTGCGCTCGCCAGTCAAGAAAGGCTTGTCGTTGGCGTCGTGGTCGGAAGTGATCAGGTTGGCAGCTTCTGCATCGGTACGGGCCAGCACGATGGTGGGCACGCCCATGACGTCAGCAGCAAAGCGCGCAGAGATCAGCTTTTCAACAGCTTCCTGGGTAGGGACGAGAACCTTGCCACCCATGTGGCCGCATTTCTTCACTGCAGCCAACTGGTCTTCAAAGTGAACGCCTGCAGCGCCGCTTTGAATCATGTTCTTCATCAGTTCAAATGCGTTCAGCACGCCACCGAAGCCGGCTTCGGCATCAGCCACGATGGGCAGGAAGTAGTCGATGAATTCTTTATCGCCCGGGTTGATACCGCGGGACCACTGGATTTCGTCAGCACGCTTGAACGTGTTGTTGATGCGGCGAACCATGGTGGGCACCGAGTCGTAGGCATACAACGACTGGTCGGGGTACATGGTCTCAGAGGTGTTGCCGTCTGCAGCTACTTGCCATCCGGACAGGTACACCGCCTCCAAGCCAGCCTTGGCTTGCTGCATCGCTTGGCCCGCAGAGATCGCACCGAAAGCGTTGACGTAACCCTTCTTGGCGCCGCCGTTCACTTTTTCCCACAGCTTCTCAGCACCGCGCTGTGCCAGGGTGTACTCAGGCTGCAGGCTACCGCGCAGACGCACGACGTCGGCGGCGCTGTAACCACGCTTGACCAGCTTCCAACGGGGGTTGGTCGCCCAGTCTTTTTCCAAGGCTGCGATTTGTTGTTCGCGGCTCAATTGCTCTTTGATGGATTGCGGCATGAGAACACTCCTAGGTTGGTTGATTGATTCGGCCAATTTCGATTGCCGATGACTGTATTCTAAGTCTTATATAAGACACATGTTCAATCTTATGTCTTATATAAGACATAAATTTTCATCAATCAAATCAAGCACTTAGAGAGTTCATTTCTCAATGCAAAATCAATTAACTCCATACGATATAGCAGCCGCGTAATCCAGATCCGCTTAATTCACAATACGAAATGAAAAAGCGCCTAGTAAAAAATCAATAGAACGCGGCGTAACGCTCCATCTCCCAGGCACTGACCTGCTGGTGAAAAGCGTCCCACTCAGCACGCTTGATAGCCAGAAACTGGTCCACAAAAGCTTGCCCCATGGACGCAGTCAAATCACCATCCGCTGCCAAAGCGTCCAATGCCTCCTGCAAGCTCCGGGGCAGTTGAGCAGGCAAGGCCTCACCAGCGGCCGCTACCGCATAGAGGTCTTGCTCACAAGGCTGAGGTGGCACCATGCCACGGTCTACGCCATCGAGGCCCGCGAGCAAGGTGCCGGCCAAAGCGGCGTACACGTTACATGACGGGTCTGGCAAACGCCATTCCATGCGACCTGCCACCGTGCGCACCACACAAGTCCGGTTGTTATCTCCGTAGGCCTTCCACACAGGCGACCACGTAGTACCAGACGCACTGGCACTGCTGGCTAAACGCTTGTAGCTGTTCACTGTGGGAGCGCAAATGGCAGCCAATGCATCCGCGTGCGCCAGTAGGCCAGCTGCAAATGCGTGCCCTACTCGGCTCAAACCCAAGCTACCGGACACATCAGAAAACACCGGCACACCTTCGGCATCCGTGATGCTCAAATGGAAATGCAGCCCGCTGCCGGGAGCTTGCGCCAGTGGCTTTGGCATGCAGCTAAACACCATGCCGTGACGTTCGGCCACGGCGTGTGCTGCCAGTTTGAACAGCATGAAGCGATCTGCCGCAGCCAATGCATGGTCGAAGCGATAGTTGATCTCGTACTGACCGGTGGCATCTTCATGGTCCATCTGCTGCAACTCAAAGCCCAGACTGGTGAGCGTCTGGCGCATGTCGTCCAGGTAAGCCGCATTGCGATGGATGGATTTCAAATCGTACGAAGGCTTATCCAGTCCATCCTGCACGTCCGCCACTTGCCAACAGCCGTCGCGTTTGTTGAGCAGAAAGTATTCCGGCTCGATACCCACCCACAAGGTCCAGCCCCGCTCTTTCAATTTCTGAATCGCCTTTTGAAGCAACTGGCGCGAGCAAGTTTCAAGGGGCTCCCCACCGGCAAATCCGTCACAGACGGCATGCGCCACGCCCGGCATAAAGGGCAGCGCCCGTATGGTTTCCGGCACCACACGCCCGTAATACTCACTGCGGGCCCCGTAGCGCGGCAGTCCCGTGCCCCAGATGCTGGGACCGGCAAATCCAGCGCCTACCTCCACCCATTCGCGCAAGTTTTCAACGGGGACCAGTTTGCCCTTGGCCACACCGTGGATATCGCTGAACTGCGGCAACAGCGAATGAATGCCTTGCGCTTTGAGCGCGGCTATGAGGGCGGGATAGTTGTGCATAAAAATAGCCTATGGCGCACGCCGCACCTGCGCGACGAGCTATGAAATCAATAGCAGAGCGAGCATTGCCGGACGTTCAGGCAGGTTGGATCGCAGTCGTACCCGCGCGGGTGGCGGCGGCAATCTCGCGTTCCCTCTTGCGTGTCTGGCGGGCAACCCACACGCTATAGCTGATGATCACAATGGTCACCGTCAAAATGAGCAACGTGGCAGCGGCATAGATGGTCGGATTGATACCCCGGCGCGCGTAGCCAAATATGACTTGCGGCAAGGTGTTCACGCCAGGGCCGGACAGAAACTCCGAGATCACCACATCGTCAAACGACAGCGTGAAACTCAAGAGAAACGCAGCCAGAATGCCCTGCGCAATGTTCGGCAAGGTAATCAGGAAGAACACCTCATGCGGGCGGGCGCCCAGGTCCATCGCGGCCTCCTCGATTGAGCGGTTCATCTCCAGAAGACGGGATTGCACAACGACCATACCGTAAGCCATGCCCAACAAGGTGTGCCCCAAGATGATGGTGAACATACCGCGCTCGGGCCAACCGAACACGTTTTGAGCCCCCACCATCAGCAGCAAAAGGGAGAGACCAATCACCACCTCTGGCATCACCAAGGGTGCATTCACCATGCCGGAAAACGCAGTACGCCCGAGGAAGCGCCGGTAGCGCACCAGCACAAAGGCCGCAAAGGTGCCCAGCACGGCAGACAGCACGCCTGTAACCAAGGCCACCTGAACTGACAACCAAAAGCCCTCCACGATTTTGGTGTCTTTGGTCAGTGCCTCATACCAACGGAAAGAAAATCCGGTGAAGTTGGCATCCTGACGGGTGCTGTTGAACGAGAACACCACCATAAACAGGAGTGGCATGTAGAGGAACGCATAGACCACGGCCATCCAGACCTTGCCGAAGTGCTTTTCAAACCAGGCTTTCATGATTCACCTCAATGCTTGGCTTCAGCGGCATCGCCGGTGTAGCGGTAATACAGGGCCAAGGGCACCACAATCAATCCGATCATCACCACAGCCAAGGCGCTTGCCCGGGGCCAGTTGTTGCTGGTGAACATCTCGTCCCAGACAACGCGGCCGATCATGATGTTTTCGGGACCACCCAACAGGGAAGGAATGACAAATTCACCGACCGATGGAATAAACACCAGCATGAAACCCGCGACGATGCCCGCTTTGGACAGTGGCACCGTAATCAGCCAGAAGGCCTTGAATGGCGAAGTACCCAGGTCATAGGCCGCCTCCAGCAAGCGGAAGTCCATCTTCACCAGGTTGGCGTACAAGGGGAGAATCATGAAGGGCAAATACACATAGGTCATACCTACCAGCATGGACACATTGGTGTAGAGCATTTGTACGGGCTCGGAGGTGAGGCCGACAGCCATCATGAACTGATTGATCACACCCTGGTCCGCCAGAATGCCTTTCCATGCATAGACGCGCAGCAGAAACGACGTCCAGAACGGCAACATCACCATCATCAGCAATGCCGGCCGCACGCTAGGTTTGGACCTGGCAATGAAATAGGCGAAGGGATAGCCGATCAGCAGACACAAAACGGCCGTGCACAAGGCGTACCAGATGGAGCGCAAATAGGCTTCGATATAGAGCGTCTGGAACAGCGGGCCGCCTTCACTAGTTCGGAAGATGGACCAGTAGTTTTCATACTTCAACTGCAACAAACCAGTGCTGGTATCCCATATCGGCTTGAACGGGTTGATATCGTTGCCCATGTCTACAAAACTGATGTAGAGCAGGATCAAAAAAGGCAGCAGGAAAAAAATCAACAGCCATCCATAGGGCACGCCTATCACAAAACGGCGACCCGGCATCGATAGATTTGAAGAGGCCATGGCAGTCCTTAATCGCGCAGCACGATGCCGGAGCGGTCACCCCACCAGAAAAACACATTGTCTTCCCAGGTGATGTCACTCACATCCTGTCGGGAGGTGTTGGCCTCGGTGATCTTCACCTTGGTGCCATCGGTCGCCACCACGATGTAGGTGTTGTAAGAGCCGAAATAAGCTATCTCTTTGACTTTGCCCGTAAAAACATTCACCGCCGCTGCAGGTCGGGTCTTGCTGATTTCGATCTTCTCGGGGCGCACTGCAATACCGACCGGCATATTGAGCGTGCCACTCACGCCATGCCCTACCTGAATTTCGCCGATACCGGTGACCGCTGCACAACGGTCCACCTCGTCCACGCTGAGGCGGCCTTCGAAGATGTTCACATTGCCGATAAAGTCGGCCACGAACCGGTTCGCCGGGTGCTCGTACACCTCTTCGGGGCTGCCAACCTGCAACACGCGGCCCTTGCTCATGACCGCAATTCGGCTCGCCATCGTCATGGCTTCTTCCTGGTCGTGGGTCACCATGACACAGGTCACGCCGACCTTTTCAATGATGTTCACCAGCTCGAACTGGGTTTGTTCACGCAGCTTTTTGTCCAAAGCACCCAGAGGTTCATCCAACAGCAGCAACTTGGGGCGCTTGGCCAGACTGCGGGCTAGCGCAACACGCTGTTGTTGCCCGCCTGACAATTGGTGGGGCTTGCGTTTGGCATAGGCGCCGAGCTGCACGAGATCCAGCATCTCACCAACACGCTGCTTGATTTCGTCTTTGAGCAGGCCTTCCCGCTTCAGTCCGAATGCCACGTTTTCCCAAATGTCCAGATGAGGGAATAGCGCATAGCTCTGGAACATCATGTTGATGGGTCGGTCATACGGCGCCAGCTTGGCGACGTCCTGGCCACCTAACAAAATACGACCGGAGGTCGGCGACTCAAAGCCTGCCAACATGCGCAGCAAAGTGGATTTGCCACAACCAGAGCTGCCCAGCAAGGCAAAGATCTCGCCCTGCCCGATCGACAGTGAAACCTCGTCCACGGCGACGGCCTCGTCAAACCGCTTGACCAGCTTTTCGGTTACCAGATATCCCATTTTGTCGGGTTGCACTGCCATGTGATGACCTTTGATGATGTCTCTAGAAGCAAAAAGGGCTGTTCATACCGGCGTACAAACAGCCCTTGGGAGCACTCAAATCAGGAAATTACTTGCCTTTTTTGAATGCGTTGTAGGCATTGGCCATGGACTCGCGCGCTTCGTTGGTGAAGCTGCTGGGAGGAATCATCTTGCCGAAGTAGTCAGCATCCACAAAGATGCTCTTGTTGCTGGCGATTTCAGGTTTGATCTTGTCCACAGCGGCCTTGTTGCCGGTGTTGTAGTTCATTTCATTGGTCATCAGCGCTGCGTTGTCTGGGCGCAGATAGAAGTCGATGAACGCGTGCGCGTTGTTGGGGTGCTTGGCATCCTTGGTCAGACCAATGGAGTCAATAAAGATCAGAGCACCAGTGCTGGGCAGCAAGGCCTCGATCACGTCTTTGGAGCCGTTTTCTTTGGCACGGCCGGCTGCAATGTTGATATCACCTGCCCAACCGATAGCCGCGCAGGCTTTGCCGCCAGCGATGTCATCGATCATGGTAGAGCTGAACAAACGGACATCCTTGCGAACCTTGGCCAACATCGCTGCGGCTTCCTTGTAGTCGTCGCTGCTGTTGGAGTAAGCGTCCTTGCCGATGTAGTGCAGAGCCACGGGCAGAATTTCAGTCGGGGAATCCAGGTAAGCGATGCCGCAAGACTTCAGCTTGGCGGTGTACTTGGGGTTGAACACCAGGTCCCAAGCGTTTTCGGGCATGGGCATGCCACCCAAAGCCTTCTCAACCTTGGTCTTGTTGATGCCTACGGTGGTGAAGCTCCAGGCCCATGGGACCAGATGCTTGTTTTCGGGGTCCGCCTTGGTCATGGTGGCCATCAATGCTGGATCCAGATTCGCTAGATTCTTGATCTTGGCTTTGTCCAGAGGCTGCAGCAGGCCGCCTTCGATTTGCGGCTTGGCAAACACCGTACCGGGAACCACCAGGTCGTAACCGGTGTTGCCGGCAACCAGCTTGGCGTGCAGAGCCTCGTTGGTTTCAAACGTGTCGTAATTGACCTTGATGCCGGTTTCTTTCTCGAAGGCGGCGATCATGCCTTCGGGAATGTAGTCAGGCCAGTTGTAGATGTTCAGTACCTTCTCTTCGATATTGGCAGGTGCTGCAGGCGCGCTGGCGACTGCTGCCGGCGCAGCTGCGGCTGCAGGCGCCTCTTCTTTTTTGCCGCAAGCGGCCAAGACAAGCGCTGAGAGCGCAAACGTGCAAAGGTACTTATTCATGGTGAGCAAATCTCCGTAGAAATGGATTCGGGGGACTACGAACTACAAGCCTGACTCAAGCAATATTCAGACCAAAAAAGATTATAGAAGTGCTATAGCAGGCCCCGGGCCTTCAACTCGGTCTGAGTGAGGTCCAATGCCAGATAAATCAGGCGCATCATTTCGTCGATGTCAGCACGCGTCATGATCAACGGAGGGGCAATGATCATCCGATCGCCGACTGCACGCATGATCAGCCCGTTTTGGAAGCAATGGCCGCGACAAATCATGCCGACGCCGTCATCGCCGTGAAAACGTGTCTTGCGGGCTTTGTCTTTCACCAACACCAAGCCCCCCACGAAACCACAGGTCTCCGCCACGCCGACCAGCGGGTGGTCGTTCAGCTCGGCATAGCGCTGGGCAAAGTACGCACCGATTTCGCCATGCACCTTTTGAGGGAGCTGCTCGCGCTCCATGATCTCGAGATTGGCCAAGCCCACCGCACATGCGACCGGGTGCCCGCTGTAGGTGTAGCCGTGGTTGAACTCACCGCCCTGCTCTATCAGCACCTTCGCCACGCGGTTCCCCACCATGACGCCGCCCAAGGGCATGTAGCCGCTGGTGATTGCCTTGGCAAAGGTCACAAGGTCGGGCTTGTAGCCGAACTTCTCATAGCCAAACCAGTGGCCCAGACGACCAAAGGCACAAATAACTTCATCGCTGATCAACAAGATGCCGTACTTGTCAACGATGCGCTGGATTTCAGGCCAGTAGGTGGAAGGAGGGATGATCACGCCCCCCGCGCCCTGCACTGGTTCAGCAATAAATGCCGCAACCTTGTCTGGCCCGACTGCCAGGATTTTTTCCTCCAGCCAACCTGCAGCGCGGACACCGAATTCCTCGGCCGTCTCGCCCGGCAAACCATTCTCGAAATAGTAAGGTTGCTCAATATGGGTGATGTTGGGGATCGGCAGGTCGCCCTGTGCATGCATGCCACTCATGCCCCCCAGCGAGGCACCTGCCATGGTGCTGCCATGGTAGGCGTTATTCCGGCTGATGATGACCTTGCGTTGCGGCTGCCCGAGCAAGTCCCAGTAGCGGCGCACCATGCGCACGTTGGAATCGTTGCTTTCGCTACCGCTGGAAGAATAGAACACATGCTGGAAGCTGCGGTCACCCACGTCAGGTGCAAGCGATGCCAATTTGGCAGCAAGTTGAACCGCCGGCACATTGGTAGTCTGGAAAAAGCTGTTGTAGTAAGGCAGCGTCATCATTTGCTGATGGGCGGCATCTGCCAGCTCTTTGCGGCCGTAGCCGGCGTTGACACACCATAAGCCGCTCATGCAATCCAGGATGCGATGGCCTTCGGAGTCCCAAACGTACACACCTTCCGCCCGGGTAATCACCCGCGCACCACGGCCGTTAAGGTCCTTGAAATCAGTAAACGGGTGAAGGAAATGGGCGCTGTCCAAAGACTGGATCAGGGCGGTATCGACGACTGTGTTCATGGCAGGCTCGTGAATAAGCAAAACAAATTTAGACGTGAAGCAAGAGGTGCTCACGTTCCCACGGAGAGATGACTTTCATGAACTCATCAAACTCCAGCTCCTTGATTTCGGAGTAGACCGTAATGAACTCTTTGCCCAGCACCTCGTGTAGATCGGACTCCTTGCGCAGCCAGTCCAGCGCTTCGCCCAGGCTACGTGGCAAGGCATAGGGGGACAGGTACGCATCACCCCGCATTTCGGGCTTGGGTTTGATCTTGTTTTTGAGCCCCAGGTATCCGCAAGCCAGCGTCATGGCCATGGCCACGTAAGGGTTGGCATCAGCACCGATCACCCGGTTTTCCACACGGCGGGCCGCGGGTGACGAAATGGGTGAACGGATACCCACCGTGCGGTTGTCATAACCCCACTCGATGTTGATAGGCGCCGCCGTATTGCGGGAAAGACGGCGGTAGCTGTTGACGTAGGGCGCTACCAGCACCATGGCTGCAGGAATGTAGCGCTGCAAGCCGCCGATGTAATGCATGAATGCTTCGGACGGCGTGCCGTCCTCATTGCTGAACACGTTCTTGCCGGAGGCAATGTCCACCAGGCTTTGGTGTACGTGCATGGCACTGCCGGGCTCGCCGGCAATCGGCTTGGCCATGAACGTGGCATACATGTCGTGCCGCATGGCTGCTTCACGGACGGTCCGCTTGAAGAAGAAAACTTCATCCGCCAGGCCCAGGGGCTTGTTATGGAAGAAGTTGATTTCCATCTGCCCTGCCCCCACTTCGTGGATCAAGGTGTCGACGTTCAGCTCCATCTTGTCGGAATACTCGTAGATCTCTTCAAACAAGGGATCGAACTCGTTCACAGCATCAATGCTGTAGGCCTGACGGGAGGTTTCAGCGCGGCCGCTGCGCCCTACCGGAGCCCTTAGCAAGGTGTTGGGATCGGTGTTGCGCGCTGTCAGGTAGAACTCCAGCTCAGGCGCCACGATGGGCTGCAGCCCTTCGGCCTCGTACAGGTCGCACACGCGGCGCAGTACGCTTCGGGGGGCGAAGGGCACCAGCTTACCTTCATGGTCAAAGCAATCGTGAATCACTTGGGCTGTGGGATCAGCCGCCCACGGAACGATACGCACGGACGAGGGGTCCGGCCGCAATTGCATGTCTTTGTCGGTGGGGTCGATCACGTCATAGTAAGGGCCGCTTTCGGGGAACTCGCCCGTCACGCCCATGGCCACAATGGCTTGGGGCAAACGCATGCCACGGTCTTCTGTGAACTTGGCACGGGGCAAAATTTTTCCGCGAGCAACACCCGTCAAGTCAGGCACCAGACATTCGACTTCGGTGACACGCCGCTCGTTGAGCCATTGCTCCAGATCGTTGAAATTCATCGTTTTGTTTTCAGTCATTTTTCATCTCCTTGAAACGTTGCCGGCCTTGAAAGTCCTTGGCACAACGCTTGCAACAAATTCATTCTGGTGCAGAATTGGCTTCAAACCGGAGCCATTTAAACGGCCTCCATGGTGCCACTTTAACCGGACAAAGCCGAATTGCTGTCAGAACTTATCCTGAGTGAAATGCACCAGCTGGCCGACAAAGGCATGCCGCTGCACCGCCAGCTTTACGAGGCCATGAGGCGCGCCATCCTCGAAGGCAAGCTCCATGCCGGCGACAAGCTTCCTTCCAGCCGGGAACTCACCCAAGATCTGGACCTCTCCCGGAACACCGTGGTGGCCGCCGTCAACCAGTTGGTGACGGAGGGCTATCTGGTCAGCCGTGTAGGCAGCGGCACCTACGTCAATGACCAAACGCGACCCATCACACGACTTCGACCGGCACGTGCACACACTCACACCGGACTGTCTAACCGGGGTGTGGCTGTATCCACCCAGTTCACATCAGCGCAATTGGAGGTCCAACCTTTCACCCCCGGCGTTGCGGATTTCAGTGCCTTCCCGGTCTCCCTGTGGCAGCGCCTCCAGAACAAACACTGGCGCATGACCTACCCGGACATGCTGGACTACTCCTATGGCGGGGGCCACACCCCCTTGCGCCGTGCAGTCGCGGATTACCTTCGGGTCTCACGCAGTGTTCCAGTGGAAGTAGAACAAGTCATCATCACTAACGGTACCCAACAATCGCTGGACCTGTGCGCGCACATGTTGGCAGACTATGGCGATACTGTCTGGATGGAAGACCCTGCGTACTGGGGCGCTGTCAAGGCATTCACGGCAGCAGGCTTGAAGCTCCACGCTGTGGCGGTGGACCCCCAGGGCATGGCGCCTTCCGCCGTCGATGAAAAGCACCCGCCAAGGCTGATTTACACAACCCCTTCTCACCAATATCCCACGGGGGCTGTCATGTCCCTGGCAAGGCGTCAGCAGCTGTTGGCGCTGGGGCAACAGCACAACGCGTGGATTCTGGAGGATGACTACGACAGCGAATTCCGTTTCAGCGGCCCCCCCTTGTCGTCACTGGCAGGGTTGGATACGGACAGCAGGGTTTTGTACCTCGGGTCATTTTCCAAGGTGCTGTATCCGGGCTTGAAGCTGGGCTACCTCGTCGTCCCCAAGAGTCTGGCTGCTGCATTCAAACAAGCGCACTATGACCTGAACCGGCCGGGACAACTTCCCTTGCAAGCGGCCCTGGCGGAGTTCATCGAGCTGGGGCACTTCGCCGCGGCACTGCGCAAAGCCCGCCAGAGCTACGCCCAGCGGCGCAAATGCCTGCTGGATGCGTTGCAACCGGTATTGGGCGACCGCGCAAGCATCAGTGGTGCTGAGCAAGGTCTGCATCTTTGCCTGCAACTGCCCACAGAAGTGGACGATGAAGCCCTGGCGCGGCGCATCGGTCAGGCGGGGATGGTGGTGCGACCGCTATCTGCTTATTGCCTGCAACGCCAAGACGCCAAGGGGCTGGTCATCGGCTACGGCTACGCCACGCTGGGTGACATCGCCCATTGGGGGCCAGTATTGGCTCGGCTGGTCTCGAACGCTATAGAAGGTCTTTGAGCTGGTGATACGCCATGCCCAGCACCAAGCTGGGCATGCGCAGCAAACGCCCGCCGGGGAAGCGACGGTGCTGGATGCGGGCAAACATATCCAGGCGTTTTGCCTGACCGTCGATTGCTTGTGCCACCAAGCGGCCCGCCAAACCCGTGAGCGCGACCCCATGGCCACTGAAGCCCTGCAGGTAATAGATGTTGGAGTCTAGCCGACCGAAATCCGGTGCTCTGCTCATGCTGATGTCGACGAAACCGCCCCACACATAGTCCACAGCAACGTCTTTCAGCTCCGGAAAAGCAGCCGCCATGCGCTTGGACATTTTTTGTTTGAGATGGGCTGGGGTAGCTGTGGAATAGCTAACACCACCACCGAACAGCATGCGATGGTCTGCACTGAAACGAAAGTAGTCGACCGCAAAATTGTTGTCGCAGACAGCAGCATTACCGGGCAGCAAGGCCCGAGCGGCAGATTCCCCCAAGGGCTCTGTGCCGATGATGTACGTGCCGACGGGCATGATGCGTGCACTGATCTCCGGAGCCACCTCGGGGCCGATTTCCGGCAGGGCACAGTTACCGGCCAGCACCGCAAATTGGGCACTTACAGAACCGCTTGCAGTCGACGCCCGAACCGTGGATCCTCTCTGAAGCCCGGTCACTGCTGAGTATTCAAAAACCTGAACGCCTGCGGCCAGAGCAGCACGTGCCAAGCCCAAACCGTATTTCAGGGGATGCAGATGTCCTGACTGCCCTTCCCACGTTGCTGCGCAGTATCGTGGGCTGCGAATGTGCTGCTCAAGTGCATCGCCGGTCAGCCACTCGGTCGCGAATCCGTAGTCGCGCTCCAGCGTCACCGCATCTTCCCGTAGAGCCTTGGCTTTGCGCGGGCTGTCGGCCACTGTCAGGTAGCCTTTGACCACATCGCATTCAATGCCGTGCTGGGCTACGCGCTCTTGCAACAATGCAACCGCCTCCAGCGACATGTCCCAGACCTGCCTCGCCACCGATGCGCCGGCCTGCTCCTCGTAGGGCCTCTGTCCGCTGGCCAGCCCGACGATGAACTGTCCGCCATTGCGACCCGAAGCGCCACTGCAAATGCGGTCGGCCTCCAGCAAGGCCACCGTATAGCCCGCAGCCCGCAAGTCCAAGGCAGTACACAAGCCCGCAAAACCGCCCCCGACCACGACCACATCTACGGTCACGTCACCCTGCAAGGGCGCACAGGGCTGCGGACGCCGCACACTGGCCTCGTAGTAGCTATGGCGGTTGAGCTGGGTGTCGGACTGAAGCAAGGACATGGTGCGCGGCCTCACGCCTTCGCGGTTTTGGCGATCTGACCACTCAAATAGGTCCAGACAAAAGTGGCAGCTGCATTGCTGGTGAGTTCGGCGTGGTCATAGGCGGGTGCAACCTCCACACAGTCCATGCCGACGAAATGCAGTGGGGCCAGTTCTTCGAGCAGAGTCAGCACCTGGGAACTGGTCATTCCGCCCGGCTCTGGAGTGCCGGTCCCGGGCGCAAAGGCAGGGTCCAGGCAATCGATATCCAAAGTCAGATAACAAGGGGTATCGCCCAAGCGCTCCCGGATCTGGGTGATCACACCCGCTAAGCCTGCACCATCCCGCCCCCTCAAATCCCGAGCAGTGAATATCAGACCGCCTTGATCTTTCACATATTCGCGGGCAGCGCGCTCACCGCTGGAGCGCAGTCCGATTTGAACTGTTTTCTCAGGAACGACCAGTCCTTCCTGAATGGCTTCATACGTCCATGTGCCGTGGCCCGAGGGTTCACCAAAATGGTCTTCCCATGTGTCGCAATGTGCATCGAAATGAATCAATGCCACCTGGCCATGCCGGCGATTGAGGGCACGCAGCAAAGGCAATGTCACCGAATGGTCGCCCCCGAGAAAAACGCAATGGTGCTTGTCCATCAATAGCGCCGCTTGTGTCTCGATAGCCTCACGCACCACCGTCAGTGGAGAGGCGTTCGGCAGCGCCATATCACCGGCATCACCCAGATGAGCCAATGGAGACACCTCAAACACGGGGTGCAGTCCGTCACACAGCATCAATGAGGCGCGACGGATCTCCTGGGGACCGAAGCGGGCGCCCGGCCGGTTGGTAACCGCACCATCAAATGGAATGCCCGCCAGGGCATAGGCCTGTCCGGCGAGCGCCTGACTGGCGAGAAAACGGTTGCTGTTGCTGGCGTAAGCGAATTGGCCGATACCCATGGTCGTTGTCCAGGAAAGAGTTATTTGATCGAAGAGCGAAGTTAACTGATCGCCTCTTGCGGACTGGTGCCACTTCGCACGCGCTGATTGGTGTAGGCTCCCGCACTTTGCGGCATCCGCCGCTCGATATAACGCCCCATGCATTCCAACAACGCCCGCCCCCGCTTGTTTTCCTACGCCCTTCTGGCCATGAGCATGGCTCTGGTGGGTAGCTATGTGGCACTGTCCAAGCCCTTGGTGCTGGTGCTGCCGGTGTTTTTGTTGGCGTGGTTGCGGTTCGGCATCGGAGGCTTGGCCACCCTGCATTGGCTCAAGCGCCCGGCCGATGAGTTGCCCATGTCACCCGCCACCCGAAAATATCTCTTTCTGGAATCTTTTTTCGGCAATTTCCTTTTCTCCATCTGCATGCTTTTCGGTGTCAGCATGACCACGGCAGTCTCTGCAGGCGTGATCATGGCGGCCATTCCGGCGGTGGTGGCGCTGATGAGCTGGGTGTTTCTGAAGGAAAAAATCAACAGCCGCACCTGGGCTGCAGTCGTATGCAGTGCGTTGGGCATCGGTTTGCTTGCGCTATCAAAAAATGAGCTGCACGCGCATACTCCATCGGCGCCAGAGGCCAATTCAACCTTTCATAACCCTTTGCTCGGGAACGCGCTGGTCTTTGCTGCTGTGTTGTGTGAAGCTGCGTACGCCGTGATCGCCAAGAAGCTGACGGGCGCCCTCAGCCCCCGACGGATTACCGCCTTGATCAACTTGTGGGGCTTTGCGCTGATGACCCCCTTCGGCCTCTACATCGCGTGGTCGTTCAACTTCTCTGCTGTATCGCCGGGGTCGTGGCTCTTGCTGGTGTTTTACGCGTTGGCCGCCAGCGTGTGGACGGTATGGCTTTGGATGAGCGGACTCAAAAACGTGCCCGCATCACGGGCCGGTGTTTTCACCGTGATGTTGCCGATCTCTGCCGCCGTTGTCGGCGTGGTGGTCTTGGGAGAGCCATTGGGCGGCTTGCAGCTTCTTGCTTTCGGCATTGCGCTGCTCAGCGTGGTGCTGGCGACCCTGCCTGGCAAAGACAGCACAGGCTCACATTAATGGCTTGCTGCTGACCACCACTCCGTCGCAGTCCGCATAGAGCCACTCACCGGGGCGCACCCACACGCCCTGAATACGCACAGGCAGCTGCACCAGTCCCTGCTGACGTTTTTCTGTGGGCAATGGCATGGGGGCCAAGGCACGGATACCCACCTGTTGTTGCTCCAGCTCGGCCAGATCCCGCACACAACCGTCAATCAACACACCGGCCCAACCATTGCGGGCTGCCGCTGCGGCCAGATTGCCCCCCAATAACGCGCGGCGCAGAGAAGCACCACCGTCCACGACCAGAACCTGCGCAACCCGGCCGGTGGGCGTATCGATCCAGCCCTGCGAGTCCACCGCCTGCTTGACGAAGGTGTTGTCCTCAAAACATTGAACCGTATAGACCGGCCCCATGAAGCTTTTCAATCCGCCGAAGTCCTTGAAGACGGGCGGAAGGACACGGAAATCGCCACTCTGATCGTTCTTGTGAACATCGCAAAAATCACAGGTCGAAAATGGTGCATGGGCCGGGGTAGACACGTGGGGACTCCTTGGTGTGTGGTTTCAGGCAATTCTCCAATGAAAAAAACAACATTCCCCTAGGAAAATTGACGTAGCGCCCTTGGATTCACGCTTTTTTGCCATTAGCATGTGCTCTACCAGTGAAGAAGCTGTTTTTTGCTGGCGGTAAATCAACTTCTAAAAGGACAATCAATCATGGCAACTGCGAAAAAAGCACCGGCAAAGAAAGCCGCTGCTCCAGCAAAGAAGGCTGCTCCCGCTACCAAAGCTGCAGCTCCCGCAAAGAAAGTAGCCGCTAAGGCAGCCCCCGCCAAGAAGGCCGCGGCTCCAGCCAAGAAAGCTGCAGCCCCTGCGAAGAAAGTAGCTGCGAAGAAGGCTCCTGCCAAGAAGCGCACCGTGAACGCTGCATTCATGAAGGCTTTGACACCTAGCGCCGCATTGGCTGCTGTGGTGGGTGCAGCTGCTCTGCCACGCACTGAAGTCGTGAGCAAGCTGTGGGCATACATCAAGAAGAATGGCCTGCAAGACGCAGTCAACAAGCGCAACATCAACGCGGATGCCAAGCTCAAGGAAATCTTCGGCAAGGCCCAAGTGACCATGTTTGAATTGGCTGGCCTGATCGGCAAGCACCTGAAGTAAGACGCGCAAGCGCACATCCCCAAAGAGGCCGGAGTGACCCGGCCTTTTTTTGTTTCTATCCATTTGTCACATGGGTGACTGGTGCCAATCCCCATAAGGGAAAGTCGCTAGTCGTTATTGGTGCAGACAACGAATCTGCGCCCTACTGCGTGCCTAGAATCCACCCCCTCATGCTGCGATTCATCTTCACACGACTGAGCCTGATCATTCCGACATTCTTCGGCATGACACTGCTCGCATTCTTCCTGATCCGGTTGGTCCCCGGCGATCCCATCGAAACCCTGGCCGGCGAACGCGGCATTGACGCTGCACGCCATGCAGTGCTCCTCAAGGAGTACGGTCTGGACCAGCCAGTCATGGTGCAGTACGGCATCTACATTGCCAAAGTACTCAAAGGCGACTTGGGCAAATCCATCATCACCCAGGAACCCGTCCTGAGTGAATTCGCCACCCTGTTCCCTGCCACCATCGAGTTGGCAGTGTGCGCCATCATTTTTGCCTTGTTGATCGGCATACCCGCCGGCATCATTGCGGCTGTCAAACGCAATTCGTTCCTGGACCATGGCGTGATGGGCGTATCGCTCACGGGCTATTCCATGCCGATTTTCTGGTGGGGCTTGCTGCTGATTCTTCTGTTTTCCGTGCAGCTGGATCTGACGCCGGTGTCCGGCCGGATCGCGGTGCAGCACTTCATTGAACCGGTCACCGGCTTTCTGCTCATTGATACCTTGTTGGCCGGCGAGACTGCCGCCTTCTGGTCCGCAGCCTCTCACCTGATATTGCCCACCATCGTTTTGGGCACCAACCCGCTGGCTGTGATCGCGCGCATGACACGCTCGGCCATGCTGGAGGTGATGGGGGAAGACTACATCCGCACCGCAAGAGCCAAAGGCCTGACCGGGCTGCGGGTGGTCGCAGTCCATGCGCTGCGCAATGCCATGATTCCCGTGATTACGGTGATCGGACTTCAGGTGGGCGTGTTGTTCACCGGGGCCATCCTGACCGAAACCATCTTCTCGTGGCCGGGTGTGGGGAAGTGGCTGATCGAAGCCATCAGCCGGCGTGACTACCCGGTCCTGCAAGGCGGCATGCTGCTGTTGGGCCTGATGGTCATGACGGTCAACCTGTTGGTGGATATCACCTACGGCATCATCAACCCACGCATCCGCCACCAGAAATAATGAGCACTTCCACGATGAACGCTGCGGTGGCGTCACAACCGACGCATCCCTTCCAGGAATTCTGGCGCTATTTCAAAGGCAACAAGGGCGCACTGGCCGGCTTGGCCATTGTGGTCATGGTGTTACTCATGGCCTTGTTGGCGCCCTGGATTGCACCTTACCCGCCCGATCTCACCAACAACGCGGCATTTTTAAAGCCCCCCGCCTGGCAGGAAGGCGGCTCACGCGCCTACTTGTTGGGAACCGATGCCATCGGCCGCGACATTCTGTCGCGCCTCATGCACGGCGCACGTCTCTCGCTGGTCATCGGCATTGCCGTGGTGACCTTGTCGGTCGTGGTCGGCACCGTGTTGGGACTGGTCGCAGGGTATTTCAAAGGCATTCTGGAAATCGCCATCATGCGGATGATGGACATCATCCTCACGCTGCCCAGCCTTCTGCTGGCTATCGTGATTGTGGCCATCCTCGGCCCGGGCTTGGTGAACGCCATGTTGGCCGTAGCCATTGTGGTGCTGCCGCACTATGTGCGCATTACCCGCGCGGCCGTGATTGCCGAGACCTCGCGCGACTATGTGACTGCTGCCCGGATGACAGGAGCCGGTCATATCCGGCTGATGTTCAGCGAGGTGCTACCCAACTGCACCGCGCCGCTCATCGTGCAAGCGTCTCTGGGTATCTCCACCGCCATTCTGGATGCCGCCGCACTGGGCTTTCTGGGCCTGGGCGCACAACCTCCCTCACCCGAGTGGGGAACCATGCTGGCCGATGCGCGTGAATTCGTGCTGCGCGCCTGGTGGGTAGTGACCTTCCCCGGTCTGGCGATTCTGATCACGGTTTTGGCGTTCAACCTGTTGGGCGATGGACTGCGCGACGCGCTGGACCCCAAACTCAAACGCTAAGCCCAAGAGAAAAACAATATGGCATTGCTAGAAATTGAAAACCTCTCCGTAGAGTTCCCGTCGCACAACGGCGTGATGCATGCGGTGCAGGACGTGAGCCTCTCACTCGAGGCCGGTGAAGTACTGGGTGTGGTCGGCGAGTCCGGCTCCGGCAAAAGCGTCACCATGATGGCGCTCATGGGCTTGGTGGCTTTTCCCGGCCGCGTGCAAGCCAAGAAGCTGCGCTTCGATGGGCATGACCTGCTGGGCCTGAGCGACCGCGAACGCCGGCGCTTCACCGGCAAAGACATGTCCATGATTTTTCAGGACCCCACCACCAGCCTGAACCCCTGCTTCACCGTGGGCTTCCAGCTGGCTGAAACCCTGAAACTGCATCTGGGCCTGGATAAAAAAGCCGCGCACAAGCGCTCCATCGAGCTGCTGGAGCAAGTCGGCATTCCAGCCCCCGAAAGCCGCCTCAAGGTGTACCCGCACCAGCTCTCCGGTGGCATGAGCCAGCGCGTGATGATTGCCATGGCGATTGCCTGCAACCCCAAGCTGTTGATTGCCGATGAACCCACCACCGCCTTGGATGTAACCATTCAGGCGCAGATTCTGGACCTGCTCAAGAGCCTGCAAAAAGACCGTGGCATGGCCTTGGTGCTGATCACCCACAACATGGGGGTGGTGTCCGACATGGCCCAACGAGTAGCCGTGATGTACGCGGGTCAGGTCATGGAGCAACGGCAGGCAGACGCCCTGTTTGCCGCGCCCGCCCACCCCTATACCGAGGCATTGCTCTCTGCCATGCCCGAACGCAGCATGCACCAGAGCCGCTTGAACACGATTCCCGGCATGGTGCCGGGTCTGTACGACCGTCCGGATGGTTGCCTGTTCGCACCACGCTGCAGCCATGCGCGCCAGGGTGCATGCGACCAGCGCCCTGCACTCACCCCCTGGAGCGGTGGCAGTGTGCGCTGCCACTTTGCGCTGGGCGCACAGGAGGTCGCAGCATGAGCACCCCAAACACATTGACACCGGTTGTCGAAGCCCGTGGTCTGCGGCAGGTCTACACCATCCGCCGCGGCTTCCTGCGTGCACCCGATCATCTGCAAGCGGTGGCGGGCGTGTCCTTCCAGGTCATGCCCGGACGGACACTGGCGGTGGTGGGAGAGTCCGGGTGTGGCAAGTCCACCCTGGCCCGCATGGTTTCCCTCATCGAATCGCCCACCGAAGGCACCTTGCAACTCGGAGGCGTGGACGCCACCAGCGCAGATAGCAGCGCCAAAGCGGCCTTGCGCAAAAAAGTGCAGCTGGTGTTTCAAAACCCCTACGGATCGTTGAACCCGCGCAAGCGTATCGGTCAGATACTGGAAGCCCCACTGGAAATCAACACGGACCTGAATGCTGCGCAGCGGCAGGAAAAAGCCCGCGCCATGCTGGCCAAAGTGGGTCTGCGCCCCGAGCACTACGACCGCTATCCGCACATGTTTTCCGGCGGGCAGCGCCAACGCATAGCGATTGCCCGCGCCTTGATGCTGGACCCGGCCCTGGTGGTGGCAGATGAACCCGTGTCTGCCCTGGATGTGTCGATTCAAGCCCAGGTGCTGAACCTGCTGGCAGACCTGCAGGAGGAGCTGGGTCTGGCCTATCTCTTCATCTCGCACGACCTGGGCGTGGTCCGTCATATCGCCCACGACGTGATGGTGATGTACCTCGGGCAAGTGGTGGAGCAAGGCGACAAAACCACGATTTTCGAACAACCCCTGCACCCCTACACGCGCGCACTCATGGCCTCCACCCCCGGCATGCACGCACCGGGTGGCAAGAGCCAGCGCATCGTTCTGAAGGGCGAGCTGCCGTCCCCCCTGAATCCACCCAAGGGCTGCGTGTTTTCCACGCGCTGCCCCCACGCTACCGAGCGTTGTCACGCTGAGCGACCTGTCCTGCAGCCCTTGGCTGGCAGGCAAGTTGCTTGTCATGAGGCTTCTGCATTTAGCCAACCCGCTGCATAGGCAGCATCAACCCCCAGAGGAGTATCTCCAATGACCCTGACCCTGAAGAAAGCCACGGCTGCACGACGCACCAAAAGTGCATTGTTGTGTGCTCTGGCCCTGCCCGCTGCTCTGGCACTTTCGCCGGTAGCCGCCAAGACCCTGGTGTACTGCTCGGAAGGCAGCCCTGAGAACTTCTACCCCGGTGTGAACACCACCGGCACGTCCTTCGACGTGACTGAACAGATTTACGACAACCTGGTGCACTTCGAGCGTGGCGGCACAAAGGTGGAACCTTCTCTGGCGGAAAGCTGGACCATTTCCAAAGACGGCCTGGAGTACACCTTCAAGCTGCGCAAGGGCGTGAAGTTCCAGTCCAACAAAAACTTCAAGCCAAGCCGCGATTTCAACGCGGATGACGTGTTGTTCATGTTCGAGCGCCAGTGGAAAGAAAATGACCCGTACTTCCGTGTCACCAGCCCCAACCATGCTTACTTCGGCGACATGGGCATGCCCAAGCTGCTCAAGTCCGTGGACAAGGTGGACGAGTACACCGTCAAGATCACCCTGAATCAACCTGAAGCACCTTTCCTGGCCAACTTGGCCATGCAGTTCGCCGGTATCCAGTCCAAGGAATACGCGATTGCCATGCTCAAGGCCGGCACACCTGAGAAGATTGACCAGGACCCTTTGGGCACCGGCCCCTACCAAGTGGTTCAGTACCAGAAGGATTCCATCATCCGCTTCAAGGCCAACCCCCAGTACTGGGCCGGTAAAGCCAAGATCGATGACCTGATCTTCTCCATCACCCCGGACGCCTCCGTGCGCTGGGCCAAGCTGCAAAAGGGTGAGTGCCATGTCATGCCCTACCCCAACCCTGCTGACCTTGACGCTATCCGCAAGGACCCCAACGTCACCGTGATGGAACAGCCCGGCCTGAACATCGGCTACCTGGCCTACAACACCACCAAGAAGCCTTTTGACGACGTGCGCGTGCGCAAGGCGCTGAACATGGCTATCGACAAGAAAGCCATCGTGTCCGCCGTGTACCTGAGCACTGGTGTTGCCGCTGTGAACCCGATTCCTCCAGGCCAGTGGTCTTACAACAAGGCCCTGAAAGACGACCTGTACAACCCTGAGCAGGCCAAGAAATTGTTGGCAGCCGCCGGCTACCCCAACGGCTTTACCACCGATCTGTGGGCCATGCCCGTGCAGCGTCCCTACAACCCCAATGCCAAGCGCATTGCGGAGTTGATGCAAGCCGACCTGGCCAAGGTAGGTGTGACTGCTGAAATCAAGAGCTTCGAGTGGGGTGAGTACCGCAAGCGCATGCAAGCCGGTGAACACCAGATGGGCATGCTGGGTTGGACCGGTGACAACGGAGACCCGGACAACTTCCTGAACACCTTGTTGGGTTGCAGCTCTGCCAAGAGCAATGGCTCCAATGTGGCCAAGTTCTGCTACCAGCCGTTTGAAGACCTGGTGCAGAAGGCCAAGGTCGTGTCCAACCCTGCAGAGCGCACCAAGCTGTACGAAAAGGCCCAGGTGATCTTCAAGGAGCAGGCTCCCTGGTTCACCATTGCCCACGCAGTGCAGTTGAAGCCCGTGCGCAAAGAAGTGGTCGACTTCAAGCTGAGCCCCTTCGGCCGCCACACCTTCTACGGCGTGGACATGAAGTAAGCCTGCAGTCGCAGCCGTGACAAAGGGCCGGTATTTACCGGCCCTTTTTTTATGTCAAATCAAATGATAGCGCCCGTCAAATATGCGCGAGCAGCTATCAATATCAGAGCAACACAAACTCCGTCAAACAGGCCCTTGGGAGGCGGGGAAGCCCACAATATCCGTCAAGGCCGGATAGCCGCTCACGGCGAACGACGCCAGCCGCCCGCCCATGACCGCACCCTCGACACTGCCAACGTTCAGCCCCGTATAAATCCAATCCCCTGCAATCGACAGGTTCGCAAACCCGGTACCCCAAGCCTTCAGGCGTGCTGCGGTGCTGCCGGGTGGCGAGGTCACGTAGCTCTCGGTGGGATCGATATTGGCGCGCCAGAACTGCTGGTTGAAGCGCTGCACCCCCTCGGCGGGCCGGGCGGGGTCGGTGCGCAGCACGCTGAAATCCAGGCCCATGGGGTCGCCGGGTGGACTGATGACATTGGTGGTTGCCTTGGGCAGCAAAGGTCCCATGCTGGCCTGTAAATACTGCACACACTGGGCTTGCACACGCGCATAGGCACGGGCCGGGTAAGCCGTGTCCTCAAAGGGCGGAGGCGCTTCGTACTCGGCCATCGCCCCGCTGAAGTACCACAGAGATTGGGGTGCCGAATCGGCTGGCCAATCCTCCCACTTCAGCAGGTGCGTGAAGTCCACCTGCCCATCCAGGGGGTTCAGGTAGGTGGCACCTATCACGGTATCCGTCGGGTTCTTGAACTCAATATCCCAACCCATGTCGGTGGTACTGCGGTTCATCCAAAGCTGCATGGTCTGGGTCTGGACGGTCGTGACCTTCTCCACCATGTGCTTCCAAGCCGGATTCGCCTCCAACAGCTCTTTGCACAAGTACGGTACCGCACCGATGGAGATGGCGAACACCAGATGGTCGAAATCGCGCCCTGCCCGGAGCTCGCGTTGCGCTACAGGCTTCCAGCCGTTCCAGTAAGACTCCAGATCGACCTTGCCCGCGCGCAGGGCTTCACCTTCTTCCAATTGCTCAAACTTGGGATGGCCCGGCCAGGCTGGCAAGCCCTTGACGTCGATCAGCGGGTCATAACCGCGCTCCGGGTTCTTCAGCCGGGCCTGAACGCCAAAGCGTACCGACTCCACTGCATCGCGCTGCGCATTGAGGTGCACGCCCTCTACTTTGTGAAAGAACTCGAACTTCACACCGCGCTTTTTCAGTACCTCGTACAGCGGTGCAATCACGGTCTCGCCCGTACCTGCTTCAAACAACCAGGCAAATGCCCCCGCGTAGGCAAAACTGCGCAGAGTCCAGTGCAAGTAACAGCCAGCGCCCATCAGGGCGGTGCGTGCCGTGTCGCCCTTGGGGTATTGGTACGACAGGTTGACCGTGTTCAGCGCCATCGGGCTGGAAGCCACCATGACGGACGCGCCATGGCGGATCAGCCAGTCGCTGAAGTTTTCGTCGTCCAGCTGGTCAAATCCTTTCGTGGCCACTTCGTCCTTGATGCAACCACGCAAAATGGCCAGCAGGAACTCGGCAACGATCAGCAGGCGCCGCAATTCGGTATTGCCTTCCGCCAGGCGCTCGGCCGCGTTGCGCACCCAGTCCCAAGCGGCGTCCAAGGCCTTCCAGAGCACAGAATCGGCGCCATGCAGCACTACAGACTCCGATTGCAGGACCGCGACCGCCGCCTTCACCAAGCCGCGCCCCACAGCCCACTCTGCGGATTGCACCAGACTCAAAGCGGAGTGACTGCTGGCGTGGTGGTCCAACAAAGCATCCAGCACATCGGCCGTGGCTGCCACCCAATGCTCCACTTTTTGCAGCTTGGCCAGTGATGCAAGATCGCCGGGAATCAAATCATTGCGGGGGGAGGTAAACGGCCAGCGGGACATCTTGCCGTCGATGTACTCCCACATGAGCACAAAACTCTCGGGCTTAAAGGCCTCCTCAAACGTGGCCAGCGGCTGCCCGGGCTGGCGCCCCAGCGCTTCGTAACAGCGTCGCATCACGGGAAGCGCGTTGTAGTAGCTACCCAGAAAGCCGTGGATGCCATGTTCCTCAATGCGCATGTGCTCACCACGTGCCGTCGCGCATTTGCCGCCCAGGCGCCACCCCATCTGGTAGATGGTGATATCCAGGGATTGCTGCCAGTCCGGCTGACTGGTCAGCTCAAACGCGGTGGTGAGGGCGGAAATACCGCCCCCCAGAATGGCAACCTTTTTGCAGGTGGCAGGCGCGCCGCCCCGGGCTTCAAGCACATCGGACATGACAGACTTTCAAGGTAAGTGTGACCGCACCATGCGGCCACCGACCGCGAAGTTTATGCCTGCCAGCCAGCCGCTTTGAGAGCGTCCAAAAACTTGTTCCGATGCTGCTCATGGACGAACGGATGGCCGAACATGATGGCCTGCATGTTGTAGCCCCGACCGCTCATGGCTTGTTGCAGGCTGGCTTGTGCGGCCTCCATGTCGCCGGCCGCCGACAGGCATGCCGCGAGCAACAGGTGATTGAAGTACCAGTCCGCCCGCTTGGCAGTTGCCTCACGGGCATAACGAACAGCATCCGCATGGCGACCGTCAATGAAACAACCGATCGCACGGCTACGGATCCAGAGACTCAGGTGCGGGTCATGCGGACTGGCGTCCACCGCCTGCAGGATGAACTCTTCCGCTTCTTCCGTGCGGCCCGAAAACACCAGCAAGCGCCCCAGCTCTCCGGCCGCGGCCGCAGCCTGGGGGTACAGGCCGAGGGCGCACTCCAGCTCTGCAATGGCCGCTTGCATCTGTCCGGCACAGGACAACGCCGTGCCCAGGGTGAAGTGGGCAAAGGCATCACGCTCATCGTTGCGCACGGCCACCAGGGCCAACCGGTTGGCCTCGGCAACGGCGGCCCGTGGGTCTTCCGCCCATGCGCCCCACAGTTTGGCCATGTGGGTGAAAGACATCAGGGACAAACTGGCCGAGTCGCCTGGTTTGATCTCCAAGGCGCGAGTCAAGAGTGACTGCGCTTGCAGCACATGCTCGGGCGTGGTGCGCCAGAAGTGCCAACGCGCCCGCATCAGCAGATCCCAGTGCTCCATATTCTGTTGCGGCACCTCGCTGGCTACCCGCTCTTCACTGTGCAGGTAGACCGGCTCTATCGCACTCACGATCTGGCCGGATATCTCTGCCTGTACTGCAAACATGTCACTCAAGGGTCGATCAAAGCGGTCAGCCCAGAGGGTCTCACCTGTGGATGTGTCGACCAGCTCGGCCGTCATGCGCAGCATGGTTCCGGCACGCCGCACGCTACCCAGTACCAGATAGCGGGCCCTGAGCGCCGACCCAACCGCCTGATTGCTCTCTTTGGTGTTCCGGTAGGCAAATGACGAGTTTCGGGACACCACCAACAACCATGGGGATTTGGTCAGGTGACTGATGATGTCTTCAGCCAGACCGTCCGAGAAATACTCCTGCTCCGGGTCTGCATTCAGGTTCACAAAAGGCAACACTGCAATGGTGCGCCGGTAGGCCTGTTGGTCGGACGCACGCCCTTTGCCTTTGGATGCTTGGACAGCCTCTGCGACCGGAGCAGTGGCCAGCAGGCGCACAGTGAACCGGTAACCCCGCCCGGGAACTGTAGCAATGGCATCCGCTCCCAGTATGCGGCGCAGACTGGAGACGTGCACCTGCAGGTTGTTTTCCTCCACCACCAGACCAGGCCACACCAAATCAAAGAGCTTTTTCTTGGTGACCAACTCACCCGCGTGGTCTACGAGCACACACAAAACATCGAAAGCCCGGGCACCCACCATGACCGTCTGGCCGTTGGACAGCAAACGACGCTCATGCCTCTGCAAAACGAAGTTACCAAATGCACTGATTCCAGAATCAAATCCGGCGGAAATAGTGTTTACAGACAAAGGTGCGCTTTCTGCTTTTTTAGGTAGTACGCAACAAGTTGCGCCAACGAATTCAGGAATTTTAAGGACTCCTTTAAGACTTTTGGGGAGGAGGTCTTCAAACTAAGTCCCAGTCGTTGTTACAAAACCATACATCATGTCTACACCCCTCCATCCCGCCGACACCAACACCAGCCTTTGGAAGCAAACCACCGTCCTGCGTAATGCGCAAGGCCAGGAAGAAGCCATCAGTGTCGGCCCTGACGGAAATGTCTGGAGCTTCATTGCCGACAGCGGCGACAGCCGCTTTGACGCCTCCGGTCAGCGCCTGGAAAACCTCGGTATGCCTGCCGACTTCGTCACGGTCGGCCGCAATGCCGAGGGTGCCTTGATCGTGATCGCAGCCAAAGGCCTGCACCTCCAGTACCGCACCGAAACGCCACTGTCAGCGCTGGACATGGCCGACGGACTGACCCGCCGCTGGACGCCTGCAAAACCCGTCCAACTGCCCGTGATTGCTGGCGCAGTGGGCGTACGCCGCTTGTACACCCAGAACGACTTCAGCGGCATGCGCATTGCCCTGATCGTGGATACCGAAACCGCCGAACATGGCTCCAGCTACGTCATGGCTTGCTCCCAATGGACAGAGAACGGCCCGGGCCCTTTCATCCTGCTGCCACCACTGGGTGCCAAAAAAGCCGCGCCAGCTCCATCCGCCCCGTCGTCGGGCACGCGCATGTTCCGGACAGCTCAAGCAGTCTGAAAGTGCGCTGGCGCCCGTCAGATGTGCGCCAGCAGCTCCTGATTTTGTAGCAAAAAGCACCCTCAAGCCTGATACAGCTCCAGGGGCAGGCCATCCGGATCGGCAAAGAACGTGAAAGCCTTGCCGGTGTACTCGTCCACCCGGACAGGCTCCACCGCCACCCCCTGTGCCTCTAGCGCAAGCTTGGCTTCCTCCACATCGGCCACAGCGAAACACAAATGCCGCAAGCCACAGGCTTCCGGGCGGGAGGGTCGTACCGGCGGCTGCGGAAAGGAAAACAACTCCAGTTGCGTGCCATCCGGCAACGCCAGGTCCAGCTTCCAGGAGTCCCGCGCCGCACGGTAGTTTTCTGCCAGCACTTTCAGGCCCAGCAACTCCACATAGAAATGTTTGGAGCGCGCATAGTCCGAGGCGATGATGGCCACGTGATGAACGGCCCGTAGTTTCAGGGTAGCCGGGTTCATCGCTTCAGGGCAGCTTGGGTCATGGCGTTCAGGGTGCCGCGGGTGCTGATCAGCTCGGGCTCCAGCACCACCTCTATCACGGTGCCGTTGGGCCGGGCTAGCGCCGCCAGCAACTCGGCCTCAAAGTCAGCGCTCTTTCGGATAGTCACGCCCGCATAGCCGTAAGCACGCGCCAAAGCAGCAAAGTCGGGGTTGGCGAGTGCCGTGCCAGCCACGTGTTGCGGGTATTCGCGCTCCTGGTGCATGCGGATGGTGCCGTACATGCCGTTGTTGAGCAACAGGATGATGCTCTTGGCGCCGTACTGCACGGCAGTGGCCAGCTCCTGCCCGTTCATCAAAAAATCGCCATCTCCCGCGATGGTGAACGCCACCCGGCCCGCGCCGGCTTGACCTGCGGCTCCTTGGCTGACGATAGCAGCGGCAATGCCCGCCGGCACGCCATAGCCCATGGCGCCGTTGGTCGGTGCCAGTTGCGTCTTGAAGCCCGCCGCCAGACCGGTGTAGCGGAAAAAGCGATGCAGCCAGCTTGCAAAGTTGCCAGCGCCGTTAGTGAGCACTGCGTCTTTAGGCAAGTGCTTTTGCAAAGTCGCGATTACCGAGGGCATGTCCACCAGACCGCGCTCGTTGTCAACCGGCAAATCTTTGATCACGCTGGGCACCAGATTGGCCCTGTAATCCTCGTTGCAGCCTTGCGTCCAGGCTTCCCACGGCACATTCACCGGAGCGGTCAGTACCTCCAGCGAGCGGGCGGCGGCGCGCATGCTGGCGTGGATGGCGAGGTCGGCCTGGTACACGCGGTTGAGCTCTTCGGCGCTGGCGTGGATGTGCACCAGCGTTTGCGCCGTTTTGGGGGCTTGCAGCAGGGTGTAGCCGCCGGTGGTCATTTCACCCAGGCGCGGGCCGATAGCGATGATCAGGTCGCTCTCGCGGATGCGCTTGGCCAATGCGGGATTGATGCCTATGCCCACATCGCCCGCGTACTGCGGGTGGTGGTTGTCAAACGTGTCCTGAAAGCGGAAGGCATTGCCCACCGGCAGGCGCCAGTTTTCGGCAAAACGTTGCAGGGCCTGGGCGGCTTGCGGCGTCCAGCCGCCACCACCGGCGATAACAAAGGGACGCTCTGCTTTGAGGAGCAGCTGGCGCAGGTCCCGCAGGGCGCCGGGGTCACTCCACGCCTCTACCGGCTCCACGCGGGCCAGTGGCTGGGGCAATTGGCCGTTGGCTCCCGGCACCAGTGTCTGGGTCAACATGTCTTCCGGCAACACCAACACCACGGGGCCGGGGCGGCCATTCATGGCCGTGGCAAATGCGCGTGCCACGTATTCAGGAATGCGGGCAGCGTCGTCAATCCGCTCTACCCGCTTGGCCATGCCCAGCGCGCTGGGGCCGAACATGACACGGTAGTCCATTTCCTGAAAGGCCTCGCGGTCGCGCTGGTCGCTGGCCACATCGCCCACAAACAGCACCATGGGCGTGGAGTCTTGAAATGCGGTGTGTACCCCAATGCTGGCGTTCGTGGCGCCCGGCCCCCGGGTCACAAAGCAAATGCCGGGGCGCCCGGTGAGCTTGCCGTGGGCTTCGGCCATGAAGGCAGCACCGCCTTCCTGCCGGTTCACGATGAAGCGGATGTGCTCGCTATAGCGGTGAAACCCGTCCAGCACCGCGAGATAGCTCTCGCCGGGTACGCCAAATGCATGGGTCACGCCTTGGGCAATCAGGCACTGCACAAGCAGGTGGCCGGCGAGTTCAGGGGAAGGCAAATCAGGGAGGGAAGGAGGTGTTTGCATGCCCGCCATTGTGCCGCGCCAAGGCATGCGCTTCCCTCATGCGCTACGTCGGCTTCCGCATACCAACTTTCATGCCATTTCGGCCAGCGCCAGCCCACCTTCCAGATGCCACACCTGGGTGTGGCCGCGCTCCCGCAGCAAGGCTGCGGCCTGCCTGCTGCGTGCGCCACTGCGGCAGAACATCACCAAAGGCCCCAGGGCCTGAGACATCTCTGCAGGCATGGCCTGGCGCAGGGTTTCGAGCGGCATGTTGAGCGTGGCAGTTTTCGCCGACAGCGATGCGGGCAGCAAATGGCGACCGGCCTCATGTTCTGCCACATCACGCACATCGACCAGCCGGGCATCCGGGTACAACTGCAAAAAGGCCGACAGCGCCTCGCAAGACAGCGCGCCGTCTTCACCGGCTTCGTCGGTCAGGCTGTGGCCAACGGGAGAGTTCATCTGCGCGACCTCT
Source organism: Rhodoferax mekongensis (assembly GCF_032191775.1). NCBI lineage: Bacteria > Pseudomonadati > Pseudomonadota > Betaproteobacteria > Burkholderiales > Comamonadaceae > Rhodoferax > Rhodoferax mekongensis. Next base: position 2,754,334 of record NZ_CP132507.1, read on the forward strand.
TGCGCTGGCATGGCGCGCAATACCTGACCACAGCGGGCGATGCGGGCGCAGGCTTCCTCAATGAAAGCGTCATCCACGATCGCGCCTATGGACAAGCGCACCGCGCCCAGGGTCTGCCACTCAGTCAAGCCCATGGCCTGCAACACATAGCTGGGCTCGGCCTTGGCCGCGCTGCAGGCGCTGCCCGCGCTGATGCGCATGCCCGCAGCATCAAACACGTTGAGCAGGGTTTTGCTGGACAGGCCCGGAACGGAAAAGTTGAGTGTGGTGGGCAAGCTGCCCTCGAAGGGCATGTTGAACACCACGTCCGGAAAAGCGGCTTGCAACGCACCCGCCAGGCGGGCCCGGTCGCGGGCCAGTTGTTCGTGAGAGCGGAAGACCCCTTCCCCGCCCTGCTCCAGCACTTCCAGCACAGCACCCAGCGCGGCAATGCCGGGCATGTTTTCAGTGCCGGCGCGGCTGCCGCCTTCCTGGCCGCCACCGGCCATGAGCGCTGTGTAAGGGCTGCCAGCGCGCACATACAGCATACCTATGCCCTTGGGCGCATACAGCTTGTGGCCGGAGAACGGCGCGTAGTCAATGCGGGTGGCCGCCAGGTTCAAATCAAGCTTGCCCAGTGCCTGCACACAGTCCACCAGCCACAGCGCACGCGACGCGCTGCTTAGCAACACGGCTTCGATGCCGGCAATATCCGACAACACGCCCGTCTCGTTATTGGCCGCCATGGTGCACAACAGGGTCGCGCCCGGCAGGTGCTGCTGCAGGTACGCCATGTCATGCAACCCTTTTGTGTTCACTGGCACGGTCAGCACCGGCAAGTTCAGTCCCAGCAGCCGGTTCCAATGTGCCACGGCTTGGGGCACGGCCTTGTGTTCGGTCGCACCCAGCAGAATAGGCCCATCCACCGCTTCGCCTGCATCGCGTCGGGCCCGCACCTCACACAGGGCGGACAGCACCGCGGTTTGAATGCCTTCCGTCGCGCCGCTCACAAACAGCAGTTGCCCGTTGCCCGTGCCCAGCACCCGTGCGGCTCGGGCGCGTACGCCGTCCAGCAAAGCCTTGGCGCGCAAACCTGTGCTGTGGCTACTGCTGGGGTTGCCGAACTGGCCCATGAGCATGCGCATGGCCGCATCAGTGGCGGCTGGCAGCACGGGGGTGGTGGCATTGCAGTCCAGGTAAATCTCGTGGGCAGGTGCGTGCATGGCAGGCTCAAAAAAGGTGGCAATGAAGCACTCGATGGTAGGCACCTCGCCACAAACGAACATTCCATTTCCTACTGCATTTAGTCAGAACATAGAATATTCATTCCATCAAATAGACGAACACAGCAATGGCAGCCTACAAAGAACTGGACAGAACCGACCGCGCCATCCTGAGCGAGCTGCAACAGGACGGCAGCTTGTCGGTAGCCCAACTCAGCGAAAAGGTCGGCCTGTCCACCACCCCGTGCTGGAAGCGGGTGAAGAGCATGGAAGAGTCGGGCCTGATCGAAAAGCGCGTGGCCATCGTCAACCGCGAACAAGCCGGCCTGCCGGTCACCGTGTTTGTGAGCCTGCGCACCAACCGGCACGACGAAGCCTGGCTGCGTGAGTTTGCCGCCGCCGTGGCCGGCATGCCGGAGGTGATGGAGTTCCACCGCATGAGCGGCGATGTGGATTACCTGCTCAAGGTAGTCGCCGCCGACATCGCTGGTTACGACCGCTTTTACAAACGCCTGATCCAGCTGGCCCAGCTGGCGGGTGTGTCTTCGGCCTTCTCGATGGAGCAGATCAAAAGCACCACAGCGCTACCATTGTGATAGCGGCTTGCGCATATTCCATGGGCGCTAGGGGCCTATTTGTCTCTATAGCTGTTTGATTGCATCACATGGCGACATATCCGCTCATGCAGAAACAGAGCGAGCGAATCACCCGCTTGGGGGATGTTTGCTGGCTGGCAACGCAATTACACTGAACGCGAACTACTGCAGGGTTTGGCGTTTTTTTTATTGCGATTGAAGGCATTGAAACATGCCGAAAATCCAGTGCCCATGGGGCTTTAAAGGGAAATCAGATGTCCAACTTATGGAACACGGGCCTACGTTTAGCGCAGGTTTTGCTCTGGTCATTGAGCTAGGCATTACGCATACCACCATGGCTCCCTTCGTCATTTACCCCAGTCGCAGTCGTGTGTTTTTGATCTTTCTTGGTTCCGTCACATTTGTAGCTGCCGGCGCCTTGATGCTATTGCTTCCGCTCAATGAGATAGGAATCACAGGAAAAATTGTCGCGTTGCTGGGTGTTGCCTTTTTCGGTAAGACTGGGCTATTTGCTCTAACCCGACTGATCTCAAATAAGCCAGCTCTTGCCATTGATAGCAGAGGGATAACTGACCATGCGTCAGCTCTATCGGTTGGGTTTATTCCATGGTCAGACATTATTGGTGCTGGAATTTGCACGTTTCAAAAGCAGAAGTTTCTCGGCATTTCACTTCGAAACCCAGAGGAATACTTGGAAAAAGCATCTGCATTCAAGCGAATACTGATGAAGACCAATTCGTCATGGGTTGGCTACGTGGTGGTGATCCCACAAGTCACTATATCAATGCCGGTCGAGGACTTGTTAGTGCATGTAGATAAGTACAGGCATATGGATGGACGAATACCCAATGACTAACACTACATCCAACGGGACGCCTAGCGGCGCCCGTTAATTCGAACGTTGGCGTCGCAATGCGTTCAACCATCTTCTTAGTGCCCCTCCTGCTGGCCTCGTTTTCGGCGCAAGTGGCTGAAAGCGGCCGCCCCTCAGGCGCAAACTGCACGCGCGAGGCACCGCCTGAGTCGGCCGGCGAAGAGTCCAATCATGGAATCACGCTACGCGTCTATCCAAGAGCTCGAGAAATTGATTCCAAGTACACCGGCTGCCAACTCGTGTGGGCACCGAACGGGGAAAAGTGGACTATTGTTTCTGTAGTCGCAATCGAAGGCTGAGATCCTGTTCGTGTCTGGGCGCCTGATGATTCGAGTTCTGAACTCTTAGCCTGTCGGTACAAGAATGGAAAGGTTGTAGCGGGCGATGCCGACAACTGCGCGGTGCACGAGTTCCTAATCATGAAGTCACTCGCCCCGGGTTGCGTGGCAAAGCTCCGCAAGACAGTAGCTGAGGGCGGCATTGGTACGCCTTGGCCAAAGGGATGCAACTATGAATAGAGTGACGCCTAACAAACGTTGCCCACAGCCCGCCACTGCATCCATCGGCCGGGTCGCAACTCTTTTCAGCTTCACCGATTCGCTACTATTTTCATAGCTGATCGTGCACTATCTACTGGCGCTAGAGGCCAATTCCTCTATCCATCAGACCGATGCAGTTACCTGTGCCCGCACGTAAGCCCTATCCCCCCGCTGAAACACCTTGTCGCCGGGCAATACATCCCCAGGTGCGTAATTGGGCCCGCTGTTCAGACGTTCGTACACCGGGTCGAAGTCGATGCGAGCCAGGTCCAGCAGGCAGTCCAAACTGTCGAGTACGAAGTAGCACTCCTGAAAATCGTCGATGCGGTAGTGGGTGCGCATGACGCGCTCCAGGTCAAAGCCGATGCGATGGGGCGATGGGCTTTGCACCGCAAAGCCACTCTCGGTGAATGACGAGGCAATGCCTGCACCGTAGATGCGCAGAGCCTCCTCTGCGCCGCTTGCGCCCTGCACTTGCTCCTTCACCAGACCGAACTCCACCGTGTACCAGTACACCCGCGCCAGCTCGGTGAGCTTGCCGATGCGCTGGGCTCGCAGGCCTGCCTCGCCATAGAGCTGGATGAAGTCCGCCATGACCGGGTGCATGAGCATGGGCACGTGGCCGAACACGTCGTGAAACACGTCGGGCTCTTGCAGGTAGTCCAGTTGATCCGCGCCGCGGATGAAGTTGCCGCTGGGGAAGCGCCGGTGGGCCAGGTGCTCAAAAAACACCTCATCCGGCACCAGACCCGGCACGGCCACTACCTGCCAGCCTGTGCGGGGCTTCAACACATCGTTCAGGGCGGCAAAGTCAGGAATGGTCTCTGCGTTGAGGGGCAAAGCGTGCATGCCTTCCACAAACTCGCGGCAGGCCAGTTGGGGCAGCATTGCGGTCTGGCGCTCAAACAGCGTCTTCCAGACGGCGTGGTCTGCGGCGCTGTAATGCGCCCAGTTTTGGGGGATGGTGAAGTCGTCCACCGCGCCACTCCCTCAACGTGCGGCCAGCACCGTGCCCCGGCAATCGCCAAAGCCGATGCGCCGGGCACCCGCAGCTTCGCAAGCACCGCGCAGGATGACGGTGTCGCCATCCTGGAGGAAGGTGCGCACTTCGCCGTTGGGCAAGGTGATGGGCTGCTTGCCGCCCTGGGTCAACTCCAGCAACGAGCCGCCCTGCTCCGGCGCCGGACCGGACAAGGTGCCGGTGCCCAGCAGGTCACCCGCGCGCAGGTTGCAACCGTTGACCGTGTGGTGGGCGACCAGCTGCGCCAGCGTCCAGTACGCGTCCCGCATATTGGACTGCGAGAGGCGCACGCCGCCCTCGCTTGCAGCGCGCATGGCGGGCGTTTGCAGCCAGACTTCGAGTTGCACATCCAGCGCGCCCTGAGCGCGGTTGGCTGCGCTCTCCAGATAGGGCAAGGGCTGCGGGTCGGCGGCGTCGCGCACAAAGGGCGCGCGAAACGGAGCCAGCGCTTCCATGGTCACTAACCAGGGCGACACGGTGGTGGCAAAGTTTTTGGCCAGAAAAGGGCCTAGGGGTTGGTATTCCCAGGCCTGTACATCGCGTGCGCTCCAGTCGTTGAGCAGCGTGAGGCCGAAGATGTGTTCCTCTGCATCCGCTATGGAAACAGGAGCACCCAGCGCATTCCCCATGCCGACCCAAGCCGCAATTTCCAACTCGTAGTCCAAGCGCGCACTGGGGCCAAAATCCGGCACCGTAGCACCCGGCTTGAGCGTTTGGCCCTTGGGGCGATGAAACTGCTGGCCACTGGCGCCGATGCTGCTGGCCCGGCCGTGGTAGCCGATGGGCACCCATTGGTAGTTGGGTAGCAGCGGGTTGTCCGGGCGAAAGAGCTTGCCCACCGTGGTGGCGTGGTGGATGCCGGTGTAGAAGTCGGTGTAGTCCCCCACCTCGCAGGGCAGGCCCAGCTCCACTTCGGTCTGGCGCAAGAGTGCATCGGCCCACACTTTTTGCAAGGCTGAACCCTCACACAAGCCTTCCCAAATAGCCATGCGCAGTGCGCGGCGCTGGGCCACGGGCGCGGCCATCAGGCGGTGCATGTCGTTGTGGTCGATCAGGCCGGTGGCGTGCAGGTCCAACACGCGGTCGCCAATGGCCACGCCAATTTGCCAGGGCTCCAACACGTTGTGGCGGAAGCGGCCGAATGGCAGGTTCTGGATCGGGAAGTCGGTGTCCGGCGCGTTGGCGGACTCGACCCAGCTTTGCGTGTCGGGCGCGTGGGTGGCATCCATGATGTTAGGCACTGCGCTCATGCTTTCGCTCCGAATTCGTTGGCGTGCAAAAAGGCGGCGTGTTTGGGCGCGCGCTTGGTCACGCTCCACTCCTCCAACATGGCCCACTTCACCTGGTCCATGTGCGCCAGCTTGGCCTGTTCGTCGGGGTCCGGGCACGACAACTCCAGCCGGTGGCCGTTGGGGTCAAAGAAGTAAATGCTGTGGAATATGCCGTGGTCGGTTACGCCCAACACGTCCACACCTTGCGCTTCGAGGTGCGCTTTGAATTCCAGCAACTCGGCCCGGTCTTTCACCTTGAAAGCAATGTGCTGCACCCAGGCAGGCGTGTTGGGATCGCGCCCCATGGGCGGCTGCGTGGGCAGCTCAAAGAAGGCCATTACATTGCCCTGCCCTGCGTCCAGAAAGACGTGCATATACGGGTCGGGCGCTTTGGTACTGGGCACCAGGTCTTCGGCAATCGCCAGCACAAAGTCCATGTGCAGCATCTTCTGGTACCAGAGCACGGTTTCCTTGGCGTCTTTGCAGCGGTAGGCCACGTGGTGGATGCGTTCTATTTTCATGGTGTCTCCTCGGGTCGCGTGCTGTCGAACTTATGCCACTTCGAGTGCGCCACGGCGCATCTGGTCGCGCTCCAGTGACTCAAACAAGGCCTTGAAGTTACCCTCACCAAAACCTTCATCCCCCTGACGCTGGATGAATTCGAAGAACACCGGGCCGAGCTGGGTTTGCGAAAAGATTTGCAGCAGCAGGCGCGGCTGCCCGCCTTCGGTAGAGCCATCCAGCAAGATACCGCGGCTTTGCAGCTCCGCCACGGGCTGGCCGTGCCCGGGCAGGCGGCCTTCCAGCATTTCGTAGTACACGTCGTTGGGCGCGGTCATCAAGGGCACGCCCGCCATGGCCAGCTTGTCCACGGTGCTGACCAGGTCGTCACAAATCAGCGCGATGTGCTGAATGCCCTCGCCGTTGAATTGCATCAGGTATTCCTCGATCTGGCCGCCGCCCTGGCGGGACTCTTCGTTCAACGGAATGCGGATCTTGCCGTCCGGCGCGGTCATGGCCTTGGAAGTGAGGCCGGTGTACTCGCCCTTGATGTCGAAGTAGCGGATTTCGCGGAAGTTGAACAAGCGCTCGTAAAAGTCGGCCCAAAAGGCCATGCGGCCACGGTAGACGTTGTGGGTCAGGTGGTCGATCAGCTTCAAGCCGTGGCCCACAGGGTGGCGGTCCACACCCTCGATAAATTCAAAGTCGATGTCGTAAATCGACTTGCCGTCTTCAAAGCGGTCAATCAGATACAAGGGCGCGCCGCCAATGCCCTTGATGGCGGGCAGGTTCAGCTCCATGGGGCCGGGGCGCAGCTCCACAGGCTGGGCACCCAGTTCGAGCGCGCGGTTGTAAGCGTGGTGGGAGTCTTTGACGCGGAATGCCATGCCGCAGGCGCTGGGGCCATGCTCGGCAGCAAAGTAGCCGGCCACGCTTTTGGGCTCGCGGTTGACGATGAAATTGATATCGCCCTGGCGGTACAACACCACATCTTTGGAACGGTGCTTGGCCACCAGCGTGAAGCCCATGCTCTCAAACACGGGCTCGATCACGCCCGCGATGGGCGACGCAAACTCCACAAACTCGAAACCCATCAGGCCCATGGGGTTCTCAAACAAATCGGTGGTGGTGGTGCGCATGGCAAGGCTCCTCGAAAGCGTGTTTTGAAAAGCTTGATTGTGGGCAAATGGCACTGCAATGGGTATGCAAGTTTGGCACCGAACACTCTTCTTATGCATAATTTGTGCATGAATATTAAAAATTTTGAAGATTCACTGCTTGATAGTTATGACATCAGTCTTCTTGCTGCACTGCAGCGTGATGCCTATGCCACCCACCAACAGATCGGTGAGCAGGTGCATCTGTCGGCCTCACAGGTCAGCCGGCGGGTGCAGCGCCTGCAGGCTGGTGGCTTTGTGCGACGCTATGTCGCCCTGCTGGAGCCCCAAGCACTGGGCCTGGGCGTGCGTGCCATGAGCTATGTCACGCTGACCCGCCACGGGGGTGATGAGGGCGCCGCATTCGAGACCGAAATCGGCTCCATCCCCGAAGTGCTGGAGTGCTATTCGGTGGCCGGTGAGTCGGACTACATCCTGCACATCGTCTGTGCGGATTTAGCGGTGTTGTCCGAGCAGGTTTTGCGCCGCATCACCCGCATCCAGGGTGTGGGCAGCATCCGGTCCAACATCGTGCTCAACTGCATCAAGAGCAGCACCGAGTTGCCGTTGGGGCACTTGGGCCGATAAGTCCGTGCCCGTTGGACATGGCGGTCCACTATGTGCGATAGCGCACAGACTGCCGTGTGCCCTCATCCACACACTGCGAGGACCAAGTCACAACACATAAGCGGCTGGCCTTTCACTCAGGGAACCCCATGAAGACAGAATTGGATCCGCGCGAGAACGGGCTACTAGCCTCCCTACCCGAGCAGGAGTGGAAACGATGGCAACCCTGCTTGACGCTGATAGATCTGCCACTGGGCAAAGTCTTGTACGAGTCTGGCGTGATTCAGCAGCAGGTCTATTTCCCCACAAATGCCATCGTCTCACTTTTGTATGTGCTCGGAGACGGTGCGTCTGCGGAAATTGCTGTAGTGGGCAAAGAGGGTATTGTGGGAATATCCCTCTTCATGGGTGGCGGCTCCACCCCTAGTCGCGCAGTGGTGCAAAGCGCGGGCAAAGGCTTTCAAGTGAGTTCGGAGTTCATGAAGTCTGAATTTGACCGGTCTGGGCCTGTGATGCACCTGATGCTGCGCTACACCCAAGCGTTGATAACCCAAATGTCCCAAACAGCCGTGTGCAACCGCCACCACAGCTTGGATCAACAGCTCTGCCGTTGGCTGCTTTTGAGCCTGGATCGCTTGAGTGGCAGCGAACTGGTCATGACGCAGGAACTGATCGCCAACATGCTTGGCGTCCGGCGTGAGGGAGTCACCGATGCAGCACTCAAGCTTCAACGGGCAGGGTTAATCAGCTATGCACGCGGCCATATCAGTGTGCTCAACCGACCCGGACTGGAACAACGCACCTGCGAATGCTATGACGTCGTGAAAAAGGAGTACGAACGCTTGCTCCCCCACTCCATAGCCAGCTAAGTGCGCTGAAGTACAGACGGAGATAGTAGATCGCGCTTACAAACACAGCATCAGGCCAAGCGTGGGCCACTTTACTTTGAATCAAAGGGCTCGTATGGCGATACGTATAAACCTTGCGTTGATTCATGACGAAAAACCGGTGACCAAAACCTGCAGCGATTTCCTGTTTGCGCACTGCCCGACCATGCTGGAGGGCCAGCGTCTGGCTGGTGAGACAGACAGACTGCGGGCAGAGCTCGAGTCACTAAAGAGAGAAATCGCCAGTCTGCGTGAAGAGGAGGCTGTTATCCGACATTCCGCTCGACATGACGAGCTCACAGGACTTCCCAACCGCGCTCACTTCGCAGCGTGCCTGGAGGACGGAATAAAGCAGCAGAGCCTCAAAGACGACCGTCTAGCAGTCTTTTTTATGGATGTTGACCACTTCAAAGAAGTGAACGACCGTTACGGACACGCGGCAGGCGACGCATTGTTGAGAGTTGTGGCCACCCGTCTTCACCGCGCCATGCGCAAGGACGACATGGTCTGCCGCTTGGGTGGTGACGAATTCGCTTGCTTACTTCATGGCATGCCGGACAACACTCAACTAGCGCGTCTGGCGCGCAAGTTACTGGTCTCTATCGCAACGCCTTGTAATTTGAACGGGGTTATGGTTGAGGTGCATATCAGCATCGGGATTGCGACAACACACCAGGGCCATGGCGAAGGCCACAACCTTTTGGCCATGGCGGACGAAGCGATGTACAAGGCCAAACGGTCGAACTCAGGCTATGCGTTTGCCGAGCTGCGCGCACCCGGTGCTTGAATGAACTCCACCCTTCAGGTCAGGCCCGTTGACCTGCCATGCATGGCCTACACTGGAGCGCCCGCCACCTTTAATTCGTACCATGCGCCATTGGATTCTGGCAATTGCTTTCACCGTCACCGCCATCGGCCCTGTAGCCGCGCAGACCACTCGCGAGCTGGCCTACCAATTGGCAGAGACATCCATTGATGACTCCTTCAAGAGTCTCAAACCTGTATTGGACGGCGCCTTCGACAACCTCCAACGCAACGCTGCCAGCAGCGGCAAATCTGACCGGTCGCTGGAAATTTTCATTGAGGAAATGAAAAACGCCTTCAATCGCGAAAACTTCATCAAAGCGATTGCCGAGGTATGGGCTCGCGACATGACGCGCGAAGAGCTACAGCAAGCACTGGAATTCACCAACTCACCTGTGGGCAAGAAATTCCGCACAGTGAGCCAGTCCATGAAAGAACCGCGCAACTTGATGCCCATTTTTCTGGATGCTTGTAGTCGCGCCAGAGCACGGGCGCTCAATGTAGGCATGAACACCGCAGGACTGGATGCAGCCTGCAGCCAGTTCCGCTAAAAAGGCAGGGGCTTATGCCGACGCAGGCGCTCCCGTGCGCTTGCCCACGCCCAGTGCCGCACCCACACTCAGCAACAGCACCAGTGCCGCGCCCAGCAGCGTGGAGCCGTACCAGCCCCGGTCCATGAACACGCCGAACACCAGCGGAGAAATGGCAAAGCCTGTGTCCAAGCCCGAGTACACCAAGCCGTAGACCCGGCCGGTTGCGCCCTTGGGCGTGGCCTTCTTGATCATCATGTCGCGCGAGGGGCCGCCTATGCCCACCGCAAAGCCGGTAATGGCCAACACCACCATGGTGCCGGTCGCCCCCAACAGGCCGGTTCCGCAGAGTGCCAGCAGCACCGCACCAGCCGCCATGGCCAGCGCCACCACACGGTCAGAGTGGCGCGACTTGGCCGCCACAAACCCGCCAATGAACATGCCCACCGCGCCGCACAGCATGTAAGACGAAATGGTGAGCGTGGCCGCCTCAAAACTCACCCCGTGCATGGCTTTGAGGATGGACACCGCATAGCTCTGCACCACGGCCAGGGTCATGGTGGAGAGCAAAAAGAAACCGAAGCACCACCACACCACAGGCAGTTTCATGAAGGCCATGTCGTGCTCCGCCTTCTGGGCACCGGCCACCGGCTCCGGCTTGCGGGCTACCGTGGTGTGCAAATGCGCTCGCTGCACAAACAACAGGGCCATCACTCCGAGGTACATCACCGCTGCCGCCAGATACGCCTGCCGCCAGCCGAAGAGTGCGCCCAAGCCCGCAAAAAACACCGGGGCTAACGCCCAACCCAGGTTGCCGGTCAGGCCATGGGCACTGAAGGCATAGCCCAAACGCGGGGCCGACACCCGCTGGTTCAGGATGGTGAAGTCCACCGGATGGAAGGTGGCGTTGCCCAAGCCGGCCAGAGCTGCCACGGCGAACAAACCGGTGTAGCCGGTCACCATGGAAGCCGCCACGCAGGCGGCAGCAAACAGGGCCAGCGCCAAAAACAGCAAAGGCCGCGCACCTAAACGGTCCACCACAAAGCCGGCACAAGCCTGCCCCACACCGGACACCACAAAAAACACCGTCATCAGCAAGCCCAGCTGCGAATAGCTCAGGCCGAACTCCTGCATGAATACCGGAAAAAGCAACGGCAACAACAAGTGCCCGAAGTGCGAGCTGGCATGGGCCAGGCCGACCAGGCCGATCACGGTGGCATCTTGTTTGAAAGGAGCTGCAACAGCGGCTGGGGCTTGGAGGGTGGTGGTAGTCATGCAGCCATCGTACGACCGTACGGGTTTTCTGGAATGCGACAAAAAGACAATAATCATCGAAAACCCGCCAAGCCGCCATGAGACGCCCCCACCGCACACCCCACCCCTTGCAACCCGTCCCCAGCGATGCATCGCCCAGCCGACCACCCACACGCGATCGCCCGGTGCGCAGCCGCGGGCGCGCGCTGGCCATGCACGCGCACATCGAGCCGCACCAACACGCGTGGTCGCAGTTCACCTACTGCGCCAGTGGGCTGATGCAAGTTACCGTGACGCAAGGAGAACGCGAAACCACTTTCATCGTGCCCCCCAGCCGTGCAGTGTGGATCGCGCCGCAGGTGCAACACAACGTGGTGGTGCTGGAGAGCGCCGAACTGCGTACCGTGGACATCGCCCCCGGGGCTCTGCCGCCGGACTGGACCGATTGCCGCGTGCTCGTGGTGAGCACCCTGCTGCGTGAGCTGATTGGCGCGCTACAGGGCAGCCAAGCCGGTGAGCGGGAGAACGCGCTCATGGCCCTCACGCTGGACGAAATCCGCCGCGCTGATATTCAGGACCTTGGCGTGCCCATGCCCCACCCGGTGCATGGAGACAAGCGCCTGCGCGCCCTGTGCGAAGCTGTGCTGCGCGACCCGGCGGAGAAAAACCAGCTGCGCGAATGGGTGGCCGAGGTGGGCGCCAGCGAGCGCACCGTCGCCCGGTTGTTCCGCGAAGAGCTGGGCACCAGCTACCAGCAGTGGCGCACCCAGGCGGTGCTGGCACACGCCCTGCCCCAGCTCGCCCGCGGCATGCCCATTGCCCAGGTCGCTGCGGCCAGCGGCTACGCCAGCGACAGTGCGTTTTCTGCCATGTTCAAACAGGCCATGGGCCAGGCACCCAGCTATTTCCAGAGCAAGTCGCTATCAAAGTAGGAGCTGCCTGCGCATATTCCATGAGCGCCAGAGTCACTTTTTATATACAACCGGAGCCAACACATGTCCAAGCCCCCCATTGCCATTCGCGCAGCCGACGCAGCGCCCCGCACCAAGCCGTCCAACTACCCCGAGCCTTTTGCTTCGCGCATGACGGGGCGCGAAAAGCGCGCGCTAGGCGATGTGTTCGGGCTGCGCAACTTCGGCGTCAACCAGACCCGGCTGGCGCCGGGCGCCATCTCGGCCCTACGCCACCACCACACCAAGCAGGACGAGTTCATCTACATCCTGCAAGGCCACCCCACCCTGCTGACCGACGAAGGCGCCACAGCACTTGCGCCCGGCATGTGCGCCGGCTTTGTCGCCGGCAGCGGCAACGGCCACCAGCTAATGAACCAGACAGAGGATGACGTGGTGTATTTGGAAATCGGCGACCGAACACCCGGTGACGAAGGCCACTACCCCGACGACGACCTGCAAGCCGTGATGCGGGACGGGGCTTGGGTATTCATGCACAAGGATGGAACGCCATATCCATCCACAAAAACGCCGTAACATTTCAGCGATGAACGCTACCCCGCTCCACCTGCAAACCCCGCTCCTCGAATCCCGCGCCCTCGGCCTCGCCGCACAGCGCACTGTCTGGCTCAAGATGGAGGCGCTGCAGCCGCCCGGCAGCTTCAAGATTCGTGGCATTGGCCATGCCTGCCAGATCCATGCGCAGCGCGGGGCCAAGCGTTTTGTGTCGTCGTCCGGCGGCAACGCGGGCATGGCCGTGGCTTATGCCGGGCGGGTGCTGAACATTCCGGTGACGGTGGTGGTACCGCAGACCACCACAGTGCGCGCGCAAGAGTTGCTGCGACTTGAAAACGCCGATGTGATCGTGCACGGCGCGTCATGGCAAGAGGCCAATGAGTTGGCGCTCTCCATGGTGGGGCCGATTGATGCATTTTTGCATCCGTTTGACGACCCGTTGCTCTGGACGGGCCACGCCAGCATGATGGATGAGGTGGCCAGCGCCGGCGTGGTGCCCGATGCGGTGGTGCTGTCGGTGGGTGGCGGCGGTTTACTGTCAGGCGTGGCGGAGGGCATGGCGCGCAATGGCTGGGGGCACGTGCCCATCATCGCGGTGGAAACAGAAGGTGCCGCCTCGCTGCATGCCGCCATGCAGGCGGGGCACACCGTGGCGCTGGACGCCATCACCAGCATTGCCAGCTCGCTGGGTGCCAAGCGCGTGTGCGAGCAGGCGATGCAGTACACGCAGCAGCGCCCGGTGCAAAGCGTGTTGGTATCCGACGCGAGTGCGCTGGAAGCCTGCGAGCGCTTTCTGAATGACCACCGTGTGCTGGTCGAGCCCGCCTGTGGCGCGAGCCTGGCACTGGCCTATGAAGCGCACCCGGTACTGGCGCCCTACCGCAATGTGCTGTTCGTGGTGTGCGGCGGCGCCACGGCCACGGTGGACCAAATTCGCCAGTGGCGGAAGGTCTGATTCCTTAGGCCTCCAGAGGCATGTGCTATCGAATCAGTAGCTGCTCGCGGATATTCCACGGGCGCTAGCAGCCAACTTTCTCTGAATATCTTCAGGCAGTGACCTGCACACCTTTCCAGAACGCTACGCGGTCGCGGACCATGGCGGCTTCGGGCTTGGGGTCTGCGTAGTACCAGACGGCGTCGATGTTCATTTCGCCGTTCACCATCAGCGAGTAGTAGCTGGCTTGGCCTTTCCAGGCGCAGCTGGTTTTGTGGTTGCTGAACTGCACGTAGTCGCGGTTCAGGCTGCTGGCGGGAAAGTAGTGGTTGCCTTCGACGAGCACGGTGTCGTCGCTCTGGGCAATCACGGTGCCGTTCCAAATGGCTTTCATGGCGGTCTCCGGTGGGGCTAATGAGCTTGCCATTGCAACACAGGCGGCCGCCATGAGCGCCACACGGGGGCAATCGGTTTCGCTTATCCTGTGCCACTACTTGAAAGGCCTCTTATGCGACTGTCCACTCCCCTCCTCCGCCGCACACTGCTGGTGCTGGCCACCGGCCTTTTCGCGATAGGGTCTACCCATGCCCAAAACGCCGTGCGGGTGGGCTCCAAGATCGACACCGAGGGCAAGTTGCTGGGCAACATCGTGGTGCTGGCCTTGGAGGCCAACGGCATCAAGACGGAAAACAAGGTCTCGCTGGGCAACACCAAGGTGGTACGCACCGCCCTGCTGGCCGGTGAAATTGATCTCTACCCCGAGTACACCGGCAACGGCGCTTTCATGCTGGGCGACGAAAACAGCAAAGCCTGGAAAGACCTGCGCGCTGGCTACGAGCTGGCCAAGAAGATGGATTTTGAGAAAAACAAAATCGTCTGGCTGGAACCCGCCAATGCCAACAACACCTGGGCGATTGCGGTACGCAAAGACATCGCCACCGCCAACAAGCTGCGCACCCTGGACGACATGGGCCAGTACATCGCCAAGGGCGGTGCCTTCAAGCTGGCCGCCTCTGCCGAGTTCATGGAACGTGCTGACGCCATGCCCGCCTTCCAGGCCGCCTACGGATTCAAGCTGCGTGCGGACCAGGCACTGGTGCTGGCCGGTGGCGACACCGCTGCCACCATCAAGGCAGCTGCCGAGAAAACATCGGGCGTGAACGCTGCCATGGCCTACGGCACCGACGGCCCGGTGGCCGCGCTGGGCCTGGTAGTGATGGAAGACCCCAAGGGCGTGCAGCCGGTCTATGCCCCGGCGCCGCTGGTGCGTGAAGAAGTGCTCAAGCGCTACCCCGCCATTGCCACCGTGCTGGCGCCCATCTTCAAGTCGCTGGATGGCCCCACCCTGCAAACCCTGAATGCCCGCATTCAACTGGAAGGCCAAGACCCTCGCAAGGTGGCTACTGCCTACCTGCAAAGCAAGGGCTTCTTGAAGTAAGCCGCTGAGTGGAAGAAGCGCCTGCCCACCGCTGGAACCCGGTACTGGCGCTGTGTGTAGCGCTGGCGCTGGGGGCCGCGTGGGCCCTGCCCTTTGTACGGGTCGCACCGAACCGGCTGCTGTCTGGCGAGCCGGTTTTCCTCACGGACTTGCTCACAACCCACACGAGCTGGGCCGGCGCAGCGCTGTTTGTGGCTTGGCTGTGCCTCGCCATCGCGCGGCCGCACAAACGGTTCACCCAGGCCAGCGTTGCGCTGCTGATGGCCATGAGCCTGGCCGGCCTGTGGCTGCTGGCTGGCCAGCACGCCAGCACGGCCAGCCAAGGCGATAACCCTCTGACCCGTACCGCGCTGGGTGCGGGCTTCTGGACGCTGGCAGCGCTGGCTTGGTTGGCGGCGCTGGACGCGGTCACCCGTTTGCAACTGGCCACCCTGCCACGCTTGGTGATGCAAGGTGCCTTGTTCGTGCCCCTGTTGCTGTCACTGGGCGCGGGGCAGGACTTGTCCATCGCCAAGGAATACGCCAACCACAGCGATGTGTTCGGCCCCGCCATCATGCGCCACCTGCAAATCGTGCTGTTGGCCATTGCACCGGCCGTGACCATCGGCGTGCCGCTGGCCTGGCGCATGAGCCGCGCGCGGGGGCTGCGTGAGACCTTGTTCCCGGTGCTCAATGTGATTCAAACCATTCCCTCCATCGCCTTGTTCGGCTTGCTGATGGCGCCGCTCGGGTGGCTAGCGGCCCAAGCCCCTGCGCTGGGCCGGCTCGGCATTAGCGGGGTGGGCCTGGCGCCTGCGGTGCTGGCGCTGCTGCTGTATGCACTGCTGCCCATCCTGCGATCGGCGTTGGCCGGGCTGGGGCAAGTGCCGGAGGCTACTGTCACCGCGGCGCGCGCCATGGGCATGACACCACGGCAAGTGCTGTGGCATGTGGAGCTGCCGCTGGCCTTGCCGGTGCTGCTGATCGGGCTGCGCACCGCGGTCGTGCAAACCACGGGCCTGGCCGCAGTGACCGCGCTAGTCGGGGCTGGAGGTTTGGGCAGCATCATGTTTGACGGCTTGTTCAGCGCGGCCAACGAGCTGGTGATGCTGGGTGTGATTCCCATCGTGCTGCTGGCGGTGCTGGCAGACAGTTTTTTCAAGATGCTTGGCACCTTGCTGGAGAAGCCCGCCGCATGATCACCTTTGACCACACCTGCAAGTCGTATGACGGCACACCCGCCATCACCGACCTGAACCTGAACATCGCCCAAGGCGAACTGGTGGTGTTGCTCGGGCCTTCGGGCTCCGGCAAATCCACCGCCCTCAAGATGATCAACCGCATGGTCGATCACGATGGCGGCCGCATTCTGCTGGGTGGTGAAGAAATTTACAGCTTCAATGTGCAGGACTTGCGCCGCCGCATGGGCTATGCCATTCAGTCGGTGGGTCTGTTCCCCCACTGGACCGTGGCGCGCAACATTGCGACCGTGCCCACGCTGCTTGGCTGGGATGCCGCCCGCGTGCAAGCCCGGGTCACGGAGCTGCTGCAACTGCTGGACATGGCCCCCGAGTCATACGCCAGCCGCTACCCGCACCAGCTCTCCGGCGGGCAACAGCAGCGGGTGGGCGTGGCGCGTGCGCTGGCTGCCGACCCTGATGTGCTGCTGATGGACGAGCCCTTTGGCGCGCTGGACCCGGTGACCCGCGCGACGTTACAACTGGAGCTCAAGCGCATTCACCGCGCCACCGGCAAAACCATTGTGCTGGTCACCCACGACATGGACGAAGCCCTGCTCCTGGCCTCTCGCATCGTGCTGCTGAACCACGGCCGCATTGCGCAAGTGGGCACGCCGCTGGACCTGCTGCAACAACCCGCCAGCGACTTTGTGGCCGACTTTCTGGGGCGCGCAGACTTGGGGCTCAAGCAGCTTTCGCTGCGGCCGATTGCGCCCTTGGTGCAAGCGGTGCCTGGAGCGACACCGACGCATGCCATCGCCGATACCGCCACGGTGCGGGAAGCCATTTCGCAGATGGCTGCGCTAGGCGTGTCGGTGCTGGAAGTGCGCCATGCTGATGGCACCATGCTCGGCCAGGTGCAGGCTGCCGATTTGCTGGAAGCCCGGCATGGCTGAAGCAACCAAAACCAAGGCTGTAATGGCCGCACACAGCCCGCCAAGGCGCCAAAGCCGTTGGTGGGCCGACCGGCTGGCTTGGACCGTGGCAGTGCTACTGGCCCTGGCCTATGGGCTGCCGTATTCACAACCCGTCTTCGCTACGCTGTTCCCCGCCCTGCCGCGCCCGGTGTACCTTCAAGAACCCTTGGCCGGTCTGTTGTGGCAGCACCTTGGGCTGGTGCTGCTGTCCAGTGCGTTGGCTGTTCTCGTGGGCACAGCTGCCGGGTTGGCTACCACGCGGGAGACGGGGCGCGCCTTCAAACCCTTGATGGAAACACTGGCCGCCATGGGGCAAACCTTTCCGCCCGTGGCGGTGTTGGCGGTGGCGGTGCCTGCGGTGGGCTTCGGCGAGTTGCCGGCACTGATTGCCCTCTCGCTCTTCGGGCTACTGCCAGTGTTGCAAGGGACCCTGGCCGGGCTGGAGTCGGTGCCACGCCCGGTGCTGGAATCCGCCCGGGCCATGGGGCTGTCACCTCGGCACATCCTCACCCAAGTGCAGATTCCACTGGCCCTGCCTTTGTGGCTTTCCGGCGTGCGCACGTCCGTCATCATCAACATCGGCACGGCAGCCATTGCCTCCACAGTAGGAGCCAAAACGCTGGGCTCCCCCATCATCGTCGGGCTCTCGGGGTTCAATACGGCCTATGTATTGCAAGGCGCACTTCTGGTGGGCCTGCTGGCGATCTCGGCCGACCTCGCATTTGACCGGCTGGCACGGCAACTGCAGTGGGACGCCATGGCGCCCCAGACGGCTTAGCTGAAGCTGAACTGCCCCGGCGCCAGGATGGGGTCCACCCCCACCTGAATCGTCGATTTGGGCAGGAACTTGCCTTCGAGCAGCAGCTTGGAGAGCGGGTTCTCAATGCGCTGCTGGATAGCGCGCTTCAAGGGCCGCGCACCGAACACCGGGTCGAAGCCCACCTTGGCCAGCTCGGCCACTGCCGCATCGCTCACCGCCAGCGTCAGGTCCATCTTGGCCAGACGTGCCATCAGCGTGGCCAGCTGGATTTTGGCAATCGAGGCGATGTTGGCGGCATCCAGCGAGTGGAAGACCACGGTCTCGTCGATCCGGTTCAAGAACTCGGGGCGGAAGTGGTTTTTCAGCTCGCCGGTCACCGCTTCTTTCACGTCTTCGTAGTCCTCCCCCACCATGCTCTGGATGAGCTGGCTGCCGATGTTGCTGGTCATCACGATGACGGTGTTTTTAAAGTCCACGGTGCGGCCCTGGCCGTCGGTCAGGCGGCCATCGTCCAGCACTTGAAGCAGCACATTGAACACATCGGGGTGGGCTTTTTCCACCTCGTCGAGCAGCAGCACGGCATAGGGTTTGCGGCGCACGGCTTCGGTGAGATAACCACCCTCCTCGTAACCCACATAGCCGGGGGGCGCACCGATCAGACGGGCCACCGAGTGCTTCTCCATGAACTCGCTCATGTCGATGCGGACCAGGTGCTCTTCGCTGTCAAACAAGAAACCCGCCAGCGCTTTGCACAGTTCGGTCTTGCCCACGCCCGTGGGGCCCAGGAACAAGAAAGAGCCGGTAGGCCGGTTTGGGTCGCTCAGACCGGAGCGTGAACGGCGAATGGCATTGGACACGGCGGCAATGGCTTCCTCCTGCCCCACCACGCGGTCCCGCAGCTTGCCTTCCATTTGCAGCAGCTTGTCGCGCTCGCCCTGCATCATCTTGGCCACCGGAATGCCGGTGGCGCGGCTGACCACTTCGGCAATTTCTTCCGCGCCCACCTGGGTGCGCAGCAAGCGATTGGCGCCGCCTGCTGCCGCTTTGCCGGCTTCCTGGTCCTGGGCTTCCTTGAGGCGCTTTTCCAGCTCGGGCAACTTGCCGTATTGAAGCTCGGCCACTTTGGCGAGGTCGCCCTTGCGGGTCAGGCTCTCGATCTGGGTGCGCAGCTTGTCGATCTCTTCGCGCACCTGAGCGCTGCCCTGAGCGGTGGCTTTTTCGGCCTTCCAGATTTCGTCCAGATCGGCAATCTCTTTTTGCAGGCTGTTGATCTCTTCGTTGATCAGCTCAAAGCGCTTGAGCGAGGCTTCGTCTTTTTCTTTCTTGACGGCTTCGCGCTCGATCTGGAGCTGAATCAGACGGCGGTCCAGCTTGTCCATGACCTCGGGCTTGGAGTCCAGCTCGATCTTGATTTTGGAGGCCGCCTCGTCAATCAGGTCGATGGCCTTGTCCGGCAAAAAGCGGTCGGTGATGTAGCGGTGGCTCAGCTCGGCCGCAGCCACGATGGCCGGGTCGGTAATGTCCACGCCGTGGTGCACCTCGTAGCGTTCTTTCAGGCCGCGCAGGATGGCGATGGTGGCTTCCACCGTGGGCTCACCGACCAGAATCTTCTGGAAACGGCGCTCCAGCGCGGCATCCTTCTCGATGTATTTGCGGTACTCGTCCAGCGTGGTGGCGCCCACGCAGTGCAGTTCGCCACGCGCCAGCGCGGGCTTGAGCATGTTGCCCGCGTCCATGGCGCCCTCGCCTTTACCGGCGCCCACCATGGTGTGCAGCTCGTCGATGAACACAATGGTTTGGCCTTCATCTTTGGCCAGGTCCTTGAGCACGTTCTTCAAGCGTTCTTCAAATTCGCCACGGAACTTGGCACCGGCCAAGAGCGCGGCCATATCCAGCGAAAGCACACGTTTGCCCTTGAGGCTGTCGGGCACCTCGCCCTCCACGATGCGCTGGGCCAGGCCTTCGACGATGGCCGTCTTGCCCACACCGGGCTCGCCGATCAGCACCGGGTTGTTTTTGGTGCGGCGCTGGAGCACCTGGATGGCGCGGCGGATTTCGTCGTCCCGGCCTATCACCGGGTCCAGCTTGCCCATGCGGGCGCGCTCGGTCAGGTCGATGCAGTATTTCTTGAGGGATTCGCGCTGGTCTTCGGCGTCCGAACTGTCCACCTTCTGGCCGCCACGCACGGCGTCAATGGCGGCCTCCAGGCTCTTGCGGGTCAGGCCGTTGGTGCGGGCCATTTGCCCAGCGTCGCCCTTGTGGTCGGCCACGGCCAGCAAAAACAGCTCGCCGGCAATGAACTGGTCGCCACGCTTGATGGCTTCTTTCTCAGCCGCCTGGAGCAGCGACACCATGTCGCGCCCCACGGTGACCTGCTCATGGCCTTGCACCTGCGGCAGGCGCTTGATAGCCGCCTCGGCCGAAGCCAGCAAGCCCGCTACGTTGACGCCGGCCCGGTTCATCAAGGCCTTGGGCGCGTCATCCGTGCGGATCATGGCGGCCAGCACGTGGACCGGCTCAATGAAGGCGTTGTCATGGGTGAGCGCCAACGTCTGGGCTTCGGCCAGCGCTTCCTGGAATTTGGTGGTGAGTTTGTCGATTCGCATGGTGTGACCCCCGTGTGTTCTGAGATTAACCCCCAGCTTGGGTCTGCGGGGGTGGTTTTCAAGCCTGCCCACGCCCAGACCTTGATCCAGCACAAATCCGAAGCTCAAAGCTGCACACATCCGATAATGGAGGCGCACCCTGTTTTCTCCAATTGCCTCCATGCAGATCCACCAATTCCAAGTCAGCTACGTGGCCGAGCACGACCGTATTTTGGTACGCATGAACTCGCCCGAGGGGGAAGAGCAACGCCTGTGGCTGACCCGCCGGATGCTGCGGGGCTTGTACCCGCACTTGGCAAAAACCTCCGAGCAACTGGCCCTGCCAAACCCCACGCCTGCGGGCCATGACGGGGCGGCGCAACATGCGGTGGACGTTTTCCAGCGGCAGGAATCCTTGCAACAGGCCGATTTCGATACGCCTTTTCAATCCCGGCAACCCCTGTTGAGTGACACCGACCAGCCCTTGCTGGTCACTACCGCGCACATCCAGTTGCAGGGCGCGGACATGCTTTCGGTGCGGTTTGAGGAAACACTGCCCGGAGCTGAAGAGTCACGCCAGCTGGAGATCAACATGGGCAGCGACACCCTGATTGCCCTGCTGCATGTGATCGGCCTGGCCCTGCGCAACAGCGACTGGGGAATTGACCCACCCAAAGGCTTGGAGCCCACCCTGCCCATCATCCAGGAGATCGAGACGGACGCTCAGCCCTCCGAGTGGGACGCTTTTGCCAACGCAGAGCCGCCCAAGTACCTGAACTGATACCCGGCCAGCCCCTCGGCTCAGGCGTTAGGCGCCGTGATACCCCAGCGGGCCAGGGCGTCGTCATCGCTCACGCGGGCGTCCACCCAGTGCGCGCCTTCAGGCGTGGTCTCTTTTTTCCAGAACGGCGCCTGGGTCTTGAGGTAATCCATGATGAATTCGCAGGCCTGAAAACTCTGCCCGCGATGGGCCGAGGTCACCGCAACCAGCACCACTCCCTCGGTGGGTTGCAACACCCCTACCCGGTGCACCACGCGGGCGCCGTAGATGTCGAAGCGGGCAAACGCCTCTTCCACCATGGCTTCGATGGATTTTTCGGTCATGCCGGGGTAATGCTCCAGCTCCAGGGTCTGCACCGAGCCGGCTGCACCGGGGGTGTTGCGGTCGCGCACGGTGCCGACAAAGCTGCACACCGCACCCACGCGCGGGTCGGCAGCTTGGAGCTGACTGATCTCCCGGGCGAGGTCGAAGGCTTCGGTCTGGATACGAACGCGGGGCGTTGCGGGTGTGGGATGGGCCATGGGCAGATTGTGGCACCGTGGTAGCATGGCTGCATGTTCGTAGCTCACACCCCCATGCTCTTTGCTGCACCCGCGTGCGCGGGTGCGTTGTGCGCGAACAAATCCAAAAAGCCGAAGCTCATTTGACCGGAGCTGCGGTTCCGTCCTCAAATGAGCGATGGAACTGCAACACAGGCACCTTACCCTTTTTTTGCACCTCCCGCCGCGCGTTTGTCGATGGTTCTTCCATCGGTCTTTTCCTCGAAAAGGATGTACGTATGCGCGAGTTGACTCCTGATTTTTCCGGCCTGTGGATTCCACTGGTCACCCCCTTTGAGCGTGGAGCGGTGGACCACCCCGCCCTGTACCGATTGGTGCGGCAGCTTGCGAACCAGGGGGTGGCAGGTTTCGTGGTGTGTGGCTCCACCGGCGAGGCCGCTGCCCTCAGCCCTGAGGAACAGCTGGCGGTCTTGGACACCGTCCGGTCCGCGGCAGGTGACTTGCCCCTGGTGATGGGCCTGTCGGGCTACCACCTGCCGGAGACTCTCGAATGGGTGCGCACCCTCAATCGCTGCGGAGTACACGGCATTCTGGTACCGGCACCACACTACATCCGCCCCAGCCAGACAGGACTCATTCAGTGGTTCGAGTCGATTGCCGATGCCAGCACATCGCCGGTCGTGATCTACGACATTCCCGCCCGCACAGGGAGCACGCTTGCGCTGGAAACACTGCGGACCTTGGCGCAACACCCGCGCATCGTGGCGATCAAGGACTGCGGTGCAGACGACCTCAAGACCCAGCATCTGATTGCGGATGGAGCCCTTCAGGTATTGGCGGGGGACGATAGCCGCATCTTCAACACCGTGGCGCTGGGAGGCGCTGGCGCCATTGCGGCCGGCGGCCATGTGCACACCCAGCGCATGGTGCACGTCATTGCCTTGCTGCGGGCCGGGGAACTGCCGGCGGCCCGGGCACTTTGGCGCCCTTTGCTGCCCCTGCTGAATGCTTTATTTGCGGAGCCCAATCCCGGGCCCTTAAAGGCGCTAATGGCCCATCAGGGCCTGCTATTGAATGAACTGCGTGCGCCTATGGATGCTGCATCCGAGGGCTTGACGGCACGACTGCGGACACTCAGCGAAGGGATACCCGCGCTGGTGGCGCACGCCCGGGCCATTTGATCAGCCGCCAGTGACCGGGGGGAAGAATGCAACTTCGCACCCCTCTGTCAGGGCGGCGTCCGGGCCGCTCATGACCTGGTTGAGGGCCATGCGGACGGAGCGGTTGGTATCCAGCGCTTCGGCGCCGGCACCGCCGCGCGCCAGCAATTCAGACCGCAGCGCACCCAGAGTGAGTGCCTGTGTCTCCAGCACTTCGCTGGAGGTGCCCATGGCCTCGCGCATGGAGGCGAAGTAGCGGATGGTGACTTTCATCGCAGCAACTCGCTGAAGGGGATGTATTGCACGGTTTGGCCATACAAGATCGGTTGCCCGGGTGGGACATCGACCACACCATCTCCCCAGACAGCGGAGGTCAGCACGCCGGAGCTCTGGTTGTTGAACAGGTCAAGCCCGCCATTGGCATTGCGACGCACCCGCAAAAATTCGCGGCGCTTGTCGGCTTGGGGCCAATCGAAATCTGCGCGAACCGCCGTGCTTTTCATGGCAAGGTCCCGCACACCTTGCAGGCGCAACAAGAACGGCCGCACCAACAGCAGGAAGGTCACGTAGCTGGAAACCGGGTTGCCCGGCAGCCCGATGAAGTGCGCCGCGCCAATGCGCCCGTGCGCAAAGGGTTTGCCTGGCTTGATGGCGATTTGCCACAAATCCAGCGTTCCCAAGCTTTGCACTGCGGGCTTGATATGGTCTTCCTCGCCCACCGACACGCCACCGCTGGTGAGGATGACGTCGTTGTCTGCTGCAGCACCCTGCAGCGCTGCGACGGTCGCGGCACGGTTATCCGGCACGATGCCCAGATCTGCCACCTCACAGCCCATACGGCGCAGCAGATTCAGCAGGAAAAAACGGTTGGAGTTGTAAATGGCGCCGGGGGGCATGTCCTGCGGGGCGACGGTGCCGGGCATGACCAGCTCGTCCCCGGTCGAGAACAAGGCCACACGCGGCTTGCGCACTACTTCCAGATGCGCCATGCCGATGCTGGCTGCCAGGCCCAATTCAGCCGGCCCCAAGCGGGCACCCGCGGGCAACACGCAATCCCCACGCTGCACGTCTTCACCCGCATGGCGGATGTACTGGCCCGGCAAGGGCGTGGTGTTGACCCGGATGGTCTCGGGCTGGCCATGGCGCTCGTCGTGGATTGGCGTGCAGTCTTCCTGCATGACCACCGCATCGGCCCCGGGAGGCACCGGTGCTCCGGTGAAAATGCGGGCCGCCGTGCCGGCTTGCAGATGTTCACCGACCGAGCCGGCGGCAATCCGCTGCGTGACCCTCAGCTCGTGGGAGCCGCGCAACAGGTCTTCGGCATGCACGGCATAGCCGTCCATGGAGCTATTGTCGAAGGCCGGCACTTGCAGGCTGGACACCACGTCCGCCGCCAGCACCCGGCCGTCTGCCTCAAAAGTGGAAACCTGCTCGGTTGCCTTCAAGGGCACCACGGCAGCCAGCAACTGCGCCAGTGCATCGTCCAACGGCAAAAGAGGCTTGCGAGGGGCGCTGGGTGCAGAAGTCATTTGCTATCGATTCAGGAGCTGCTCGCGCACATTTGACGGGCGCAAAGCAGCATTTTCATACACAAATCAAACACACTCACGCTCAATGAGCGCTTTGATGGCGGGCACATCTGCATCCATGACCAGCACGCGCTTGGGCAGGGCTTCGATACCTTCAAACTGCGCCGGGCGGACAGGGTCACGACCCAAGGCCTCGACCACGGTGGCCGCGAACTTGATGGGCAATGCGGTCTCCAACACCACCATGGGCACGCCGGCAGTCAGGTGCTCCAAGGCCACCTTCAGGCCATCGGCGGTGTGGGTATCGATCATCATGCCATGCTGCTCATAAGTCGCACGGATGGTGTCCAGGCGGTTGGCGTGGGTGCTCTTGCCGCTCACAAAACCGTACTTGGCAGCCGCTTGCGCGAAGACAGGGTCGGCGCTCAGGTCGAACTGGCCGGTCTTGGACAGGCCTTCGCCGAACAGCGCCTTCACTCGCGCACCGTCGCGGCCCAGCAGGTCAAACACAAAGCGTTCGAAGTTGCTGGCCTTGGAAATGTCCATGGACGGGCTGGAAGTCTCGTGGGTGTCTGCAGTGCCGCGCACGCGGTACACGCCGGTGCGGAAGAACTCGTCGAGCACATCGTTTTCGTTGGTGGCAACCACCAGCTTGTCGACGGGCAGGCCCATTTGGCGGGCCACATGTCCGGCACACACGTTGCCGAAGTTGCCGCTTGGCACGCTGAACGACACCTTTTGCGAATTCTGTTCTGTCGCCTGGATGTAGCCGGCAAAGTAGTACACCACCTGGGCCAGTAGACGCGCCCAGTTGATGGAGTTCACCGTACCGATTTTGTACTTGCGCTTGAACTCGAGGTCGTTGGACACCGCCTTGACGATGTCCTGGCAATCATCAAACACGCCTTTGATGGCGATGTTGTAGATGTTGGCGTCCTGCAGGCTGAACATTTGTGCCTGCTGGAACGGGCTCATGCGGCCGTGCGGGCTGGTCATGAAGACGCGCACGCCCTTTTTGCCGCGCATGGCGTGTTCGGCTGCGCTGCCGGTATCACCACTGGTGGCGCCCAGAATGTTGAGCTCTTCGCCGCGGCGGGCCAGTTCGTATTCGAACAGGTTGCCCAGCAGCTGCATGGCCATGTCCTTGAACGCCAGAGTCGGGCCGTTGGACAGCGCTTCGATCCAGACGCCGTCCTGCAGGTGGCGCAGGGGCACGATCTCGCCGGTGCCGAACACTTCGGCGGTGTAGGTCTTGGCGCACAGGGCACGCAGGTCGTCGGCTGGAATGTCGTCGATGTACAGCGACAGGATTTCAAACGCCAGCGAGGCGTAGCCCTGCTCGTGGTAGACCTTGCGCCAGCGAGTCAGCGTGGCGTCGTCCACTTGCGGATAGGCCACCGGCATGTAAAGCCCGCCGTCCGGCGCCAGGCCTTCGAGCAGGATTTCGCAGAAGCGTTTGCGGTCTTGGTTACCGCGTGTAGAGATGTATTGCATTCGGCAGTGTCCTGATTACGCCAGCTCTTCCTTGCGGATGCGGGTGATGGGCTGCAACACGGTAGGCAGCGCTTGCATCTGGGCAAGGGCCGCGTTCATTTTGGCTTCTGCGCAGTCGTGGGTCAGGATGATGACGTCGGTCTGGGTCGCAGCTTCACCGCTGATTTCGTCCGCTTCACGCTGCAGCACGGCATCGATGCTGATGCCGGCCTCGGCCAGCAAACCGGTGACCTTGGCCAATACACCGGCCTCGTCGGCCACGCGCAGGCGCAGGTAGTAGCTGGTCACGACTTCGCTCATCGCCACCACGGGGGTGTTGCTGATGGCATCGGGCTGGAAGGCCAGATGCGGCACGCGCTGGGCGGCATCCGCAGTGTGCAGGCGGGTGATGTCCACCAAGTCGGCAATGACGGCGCTGGCAGTGGGCTCTGAGCCTGCGCCCTTGCCGTAGTACAGCGTGGTGCCCACGGCGTCGCCATGGGCCATGACTGCGTTCATGGCGCCTTCCACATTGGCGATTAGGCGCTTGGCCGGTACCAGTGTGGGGTGCACGCGCAGCTCAATGCCGGCGGCCGTGCGCTTGGTAATGCCCAACAGCTTAATGCGGTAGCCCAGTTGCTCGGCGTATTTGATGTCGGCCGCGCCCAGCTTGGTGATGCCTTCCACATAGGCCTTGTCGAACTGCACCGGAATGCCGAATGCAATCGCGCTCATCAAGGTGACTTTGTGCGCGGCATCCACACCTTCGATGTCGAAGGTCGGGTCGGCTTCGGCGTAGCCCAGACTCTGTGCTTCTTTGAGCACCACGTCAAAGTCCAGGCCCTTGTCGCGCATTTCGGACAGGATGAAGTTGGTGGTGCCGTTGATGATGCCTGCAATCCACTGGATGCGGTTGGCGGTCAGGCCTTCGCGCAGTGCCTTGATGATGGGAATGCCACCGGCCACAGCCGCTTCAAACGCCACCATCACGCCCTTGGCGGATGCCGCAGCAAAAATTTCGGTGCCGTGCACAGCGAGCAAGGCCTTGTTGGCCGTGACCACATGCTTGCCGGCCGCGATGGCTTCGAGCACCAGCGCCTTGGCAATGCCATAGCCGCCGATCAGCTCGATCACGATGTCGATCTCGGGGTTGGCAATGACGGCGCGCGCGTCGTTCACCACCTTCACGTCGGGACCGACGACGCTTTGGGCACGTGCCACATCGAGGTCAGCCACCATGGTGATTTCGATACCGCGACCGGCACGGCCCTGGATTTCTTGCTGGTTGCGTTTGAGCACGTTGAATGTGCCGCTTCCCACGGTGCCAATGCCGAGCAGGCCTACTTGTATCGGTTTCATATCGTTCTTACGTAAAAAGTGCGTCTAGCCCTTGCAAACAGTGCGCAGGCAGCTATCAAAATCAGAGTGAGTCAGTTCCCGTTGCGCTTGCGATAGCTCTCAAGGAACTTGGCAATGCGGCCGATGGCTTCACGCAAATCGTCCTCATGCGGGAGGAACACGATGCGGAAGTGGTCGGGCGCATGCCAGTTAAAGCCGGTTCCCTGCACCAGCATGACGCGGGTCTCGCGCAGCAGCTCCAGGAAAAATTGCCGGTCGTCCGAGATGGGGTACACCTTGGGGTCCAGCTTGGGAAACATGTACAGCGCGGCCTGCGGCTTCACACAGGTCACGCCGGGAATGGCGGTAATCAGCTCATAGGCCAAGTCGCGCTGGCGGCGCAGGCGCCCGCCTTCGCACACCAGATCGTTGATGCTCTGGTAACCGCCCAAAGCGGTCTGGATCGCCCACTGGCCGGGTACGTTGGAGCACAGCTTCATGTTCGAGAGCATGTTGAGGCCCTCGATGTAATCAGCCGCCGACTTCTTGTTGCCTGACACCACCAGCCAGCCTGCGCGATACCCGCAGGAGCGGTAGCTTTTGGACAGGGAGTTGAAGGTGAGCGTCAACACGTCGGTCGACAAGCTGGCCATGGCCGTGTGCTGGATACCGTCGTACAAGACCTTGTCGTAGACCTCGTCCGCCAGAATCACCAGGCCGTGCTGGCGGGCGATCTCGATGATGCCTTGCAGCAGCTCGGTGGAATACAACACGCCGGTCGGGTTATTGGGGTTGATCACCACAATGCCCTTGGTGCGTGGCGTAATCTTCGCGCGGATGTCGTCCAGGTCGGGCATCCAGCCATTGTTCTCATCGCACAGGTAATGCACCGGTGTGCCGCCGGACAGGCTGGTGGCTGCAGTCCACAAGGGATAGTCAGGCATGGGCAACAGCAACTCGTCGCCGTTGTCCAGCAAGGCATTGGTAGCCATGGTGATCAGCTCACTGGCGCCGTTGCCCAGATAAATGTCATCCAGAGTAACGCCGGCAATGCCCTGCTTCTGGGTCTCATGCATGACCGCTTTGCGGGCTGCAAAAATGCCTTTGCTGTCGGAGTAGCCTGCCGAGTTGGGCAGGTTGCGGATCATGTCCTGCTGGATTTCTTCGGGGGCATCAAAACCGAACACCGCCAAGTTGCCCAGATTGAGCTTGATGATCTTCTGACCCTCGTCCTCCATCTGACGCGCCGCGTCCATGATAGGACCGCGGATGTCGTAGAGCACGTTGGCCAGCTTGGCAGATTTCTGAATGGTTTTCAAAGTCCCTCCGGGAGGTGTCAGCACAGGGCGAAACCTATAATTTGACCACAGTTCGGCAGGCATCCCGCCCCGCCGGCCTCTCCCGGACCACACCTCTCCCCATGAAATTCATTCCCGACGCTTTACAAGGCCCCTCCATCACCGGTTATGGCCCCGGCTGGGTCGAAGTGAACGGTGAGAAATACCACTCCAGCATCATAGTGAGCAGCCAAGGCGTTATTCAGCCGTGGTCCTGCTTGCGCTTCGAAGATCTGGGAGAACCTCACTTTGAAGAGCTGGCCACTTTTGCGTCGGAGCTGGTGCTTTTTGGGAGTGGCGCAAACATCCGTTTCCCCCATCCACAGTGGCTTAGGCCTTTGTACAGCCGTCGTATCGGACTGGAAACCATGGACACCCAGGCGGCCTGCCGTACCTATAACTTTTTGTCGGGTGAAGGCCGCAAAGTGGTGGCTGCACTCATCATCTAGGTGACGCCCTCGGGAAAGGCGTCCGGGCGGTGCCTTTTCAGAGTAAAATCATGGGTTGCGGTCCAGAGCGAAGAATTGCTGTCACGTTCGACGCTGTCCCCTATGACTGACCAGGCCGGCTCGCCGGGCTGAAACACCGAGATTGAAATTCCATATGGCGATTGTTGTCAACAAACCCCTTCCCGAATTTGAGGCCAACGCCACCGGCGGCATCAAGGTGACCAACACCACCCACGTCGGGAAAACCATGGTTTTGTACTTCTACCCCAAGGACAATACCCCTGGCTGCACTACCGAAGCCATGCAATTCAGGGACAAGTACAAGGATTTCGTGAAGGCTGGCGCAGAAGTGTTCGGCGTATCACGGGACAACATGAAGTCCCACGACGAGTTCAAGGCCAAGCTGGAACTCCCCTTTGAGCTGATCGCTGACACAGAAGAAAAAATGTGCCACATGTTCGGCGTGGTCAAAAACAAGATCATGTACGGCAAGAAGGTCAAAGGCATTGAACGCAGCACCTTCCTGATTGGCGCCGATGGCCTGGTCAAAGAAGAATGGCGCGGTCTGAAAGTTCCAGGCCATGTGGATGACGTGTTGAAGGCTGTGAAGGCCCTCAAAAAAGCCGCCTGATTCCCTTGTTGTTTTGATGCACCCGTTGGCATTTGGCGTCACG
The DNA here is from genome assembly GCF_032191775.1 of Rhodoferax mekongensis. NCBI lineage: Bacteria > Pseudomonadati > Pseudomonadota > Betaproteobacteria > Burkholderiales > Comamonadaceae > Rhodoferax > Rhodoferax mekongensis. The sequence continues at coordinate 2,784,095 of NZ_CP132507.1, forward strand.
GGGCTCATGCATAATGGTTTGCATGCCGTTGAAGCTTGCAACCGCGCTCCCCGAAAAAGCCGCCTTGGCTCAAGGCGGCTTTTTCGCTTTTTCGGCATTGCTTTTCCACTTCCCAACTTCTGCGAATCCACTCCATGCCACTGCCCCCCGCCCCGTCCAAGCGTGCCGATCGATTGACCGCCAAAGACTTTGAGGCTCCCGCGCGAGCATCCGCCCGCCCGGCCCGCAAGGCCGCCCCAGAAGTTGTGCTACCCCAAACAGCCCAGGTCGTCCAGGAACGGCCGCTCGCCCGGGAAACCAAGAAGTCCACACTAACGCCAGCACTGACACGCGCACCCGCCACAGTAACAGCCCAAGCTCCCGCGCCTGTGGCACTGCCGACGAAGTCCGTGTCCAAGGCGGTCGCCGCTGCCCCGGAAGCCAAGCGCAGCAAACGTGCAAAAACGAACGGCCCGAAAAAGCTCTTCGTACTCGACACCAACGTCTTGCTCCACGATCCCATGTGCCTGTTCCGCTTTGAGGAACATGACATTTATCTGCCGATGATCGTCTTGGAGGAGTTGGACGGTCACAAAAAAGGCATGACCGAAGTGGCCCGCAACGCACGCCAAACCAGTCGCACCCTGGATGCGCTGGCAGGCACACCGGGCGCGGACATTACCGCAGGCTTCATGCTGGACAGCACCGGCCACACAGACGCGCGCGGCAAGCTGATGTTCCAGACAGAGCCGCTGAACTACACCCTGCCCACCAGCTTGCCCCAAGGCAAGGCAGACAACCAGATTCTTGGCGTGGTGGAAGCACTGCGCCAGCACTACGCCCCTCGTGAAGTGGTGCTGGTCTCCAAAGACATCAACATGCGCGTCAAGGCGCGTGCCTTGGGCTTGGCCACCGACGACTACCAGAACGACAAAACTCTGGAAGACGGCGACCTGCTGTATTCCGGCTCGCTTGCCCTGCCCTCGGACTTCTGGGCTACCCATGGACAGAGCGTAGAGAGCTGGCAGCAAGGCCAACACACCTTCTACAAGGTGGATGGCCCTGTGGTGCCCCAGATGATGATCAACCAATTCGTCTACTTCGAGTCTCCCGGCGAACCCAGCTTGTACGCGCGCGTGACCGAAATCCGCGGCACTACCGCGGTCCTCAAAACGTTGAAGGACTTCAACCATCTCAAGAATGCCGTGTGGGGCGTGACTACCCGTAATCGCGAACAGAACTTTGCGATGAACCTGCTGACTGATCCGGAAGTCGATTTCGTGACCCTCACCGGCACAGCAGGTACTGGCAAGACCCTGATGGCCTTGGCGGCGGGATTGACCCAAGTGCTGGATGATCGACGTTACACCGAGATCATCGTGACCCGCGCCACCGTGAGCGTGGGCGAGGACATCGGGTTTCTGCCTGGCACTGAGGAAGAGAAAATGGGCCCCTGGATGGGCGCGCTGGACGACAACCTCGAAGTGCTCGGGAAGACAGACACCAACGCAGGCGAATGGGGCCGCGCTGCCACCAACGAGCTGATTCGCAGCAGGGTCAAGATCAAGAGCATGAATTTCATGCGCGGACGTACTTTCCTGAACAAGTACGTCATCATCGACGAGGCTCAAAACTTGACGCCCAAGCAGATGAAGACACTGATCACCCGGGCAGGGCCTGGCACCAAAATCATCTGCATGGGCAACCTTGCCCAGATTGATACGCCTTACCTGACAGAGGGCTCCTCGGGCTTGACCTTCGCCGTGGACAAGTTCAAGGGCTGGCCCCACGGCGGGCACATCACCCTGGCCCGTGGAGAGCGCTCTCGCCTGGCAGACTTCGCCAGCGAAGTGCTATGAAATAGATAGCTACTCGCGCACATCTAAAAAGGGCTGGAAGCCAAATGGCGTCCAGCCCTTTTTCTATCAGGTTTACTGGAGATCAGTAATCGTCCCCACCGCTGTGGGCCAGGTTTTCAAACTTGGTGAACCGGTTCATGAAGGCGAGCTTGACGGTGCCTGTCGGGCCGTTACGTTGCTTGGCGATGATGACTTCAGCTACGCCAGGTTCCTTGCATTGGTCTTTGGTGTAGTACTCATCACGGTAAATGAACATGATGATGTCCGCATCCTGCTCAATGGCGCCGGACTCGCGCAAGTCACTCATCATGGGGCGCTTGTCGGGGCGTTGCTCCACCGAGCGATTGAGCTGGGACAAGGCAATCACCGGGCATTTGAGCTCACGGGCGAGCATCTTGAGTCCTCGGGAAATTTCGCCGAGCTCGGTAGCACGGTTTTCCCCGTCGCCACTACTGCCGCTCATTAGCTGCAAATAGTCCACCACGATAAGGCCAAGCTGTCCGCACTGGCGTGCCAAGCGACGGGCATTGGCACGCACCTCGCTGGAGTTCAGACCGGCACTTTCATCGATATGCAGTGAAATGGTCCGCAGCTTCTCAATCGCTTCCGAGAGTCGAGGCCATTCCTCGTCTGTCAGCTTGCCGGTACGCAAGTGGCCTTGGTCCACGCGGCCGATGGAGCCCACGATACGCACCGCCAATTGGGCGGCACCCATTTCCATCGAGAAGATGGCGACCGGTAATCCTTCGTTCAGGGCGACATGCTCTGCAATGTTGATGGCCAAGGCCGTCTTGCCCATGGAAGGACGTGCCGCCAGCACAATCAAATCGCCGGCTTGCAGACCTGCCGTCATACGGTCAAAGTCGATGAAGCCTGTGGGGACGCCGGTAACGTCATTCGGGTTGTCCGCCATCTCCTGCACACGGTCCAACAGATTGACCACCAGACTGTCCATGGACTGGAAGCCCTGCTTGTTGCGCTTGCCGGCTTCGCCGATGTTGAAGATCTTCTGCTCGGATTCGTCGACGATTTCAGAGACTGGCCGCCCCTTGGGATTGAACGCATTCGTGGCGATTTCGTCACTGGCGCTGACCAGCTTGCGCAAGATGGAGCGGTCGCGAACAATCTCCGCGTAACGACGGATGTTGCTCGCACTCGGCACGTATTGGGCCAAAGAGTTGAGATAGGTGAGTCCACCCACCTCCTCTGCCTTGCCCTGGTTCTGCAGGTGCTCGAAGACGGTAATGACGTCAGCCGGCTTGTTCCCGTTGATCAGAGTGCCTATAGACGCATAGATCAAGCGATGCTCGTGACGGTAGAAGTCCGCATCCATCAGGATGTCACTGACGCGATCCCAAGCCTCGTTGTCCAACAGCAGACCACCAATAACACTGGACTCGCCTTCAATGGAATGAGGCGGTACCCGCAATTGGGCAATTTGCCGGTCGGACTCAAAGCCATCAAGAGAGGTAGGGACTGCTGACATGAAGTTTCCTTGTAACCCTTCATCCTAAAGCGGACCGGAGCGCGCGTCGAGGGAAAGGCTGGGGGCAAGCTGTGGGAAAACTGTGCAAATAGCGGGATAAGTGCCCGCACAAAATACAAAAGCCGCAAGGGACAGGCCCTGGCGGCTTTTGTGCGGATGCTGCCTGTTGCCAGGCAGCATGCCAAAGACTGTTTAAGCGGTTTCGCCGTACACAGACACAGTGATATCCACCACCACGTCGGTGTGCAGAGCCACGCTCACAGTGCTGTCGCTCACGACCTTGATAGGGCCGTTAGGCATGCGGATCTGGGACTTGGCAACTTTGTAACCAGCCTTGGCCAACTCTTCAGCGATGTCATAGTTGGTGACGGAACCGAACAAACGGCCATCCACGCCAGCCTTTTGGGTCAGCTTGATGGTTGTACCACCGAGCTTTTCGCCCAAAGCCTGGCATTCAGCCAACTTGGCTGCAGCTGCTTTTTCCAATTCGGCGCGCTTGGCTTCGAACTCTGCCTTGGCAGATTCAGTAGCACGGCGAGCACGGCCGGAGGGGATCAGGAAGTTGCGAGCATAGCCGTCTTTCACCTTGACGATTTCGCCGAGGTTGCCGAGGTTCACGACCTTGTCGAGCAGAATGATTTGCATGGTCGGGACTCCTTAGATCTTGTGCTGGTCGCTGTAAGGCAACATCGCCAAAAAGCGAGCGCGCTTGATAGCGGTGTTCAATTGGCGCTGGAAAATAGCGCGGGTGCCGGTCAGGCGTGCGGGGATGATCTTGCCGTTTTCAGCAATGAAATCACGCAGAGTGTCGATATCTTTGTAGTCGATTTCTTCCACACCGGTCACGGTAAAGCGGCAGAAGCGCTTGCGCTTGAACAGCAGCGATTGGGTATTGCGCTTGGGGCGCTTGTCTTTGTTGAAACGTTTTGGTCCGGGCATGATGGACTCCTAAAAAATTAATCTTGCAAAAATTCTTGAATATGGAAAACGACTGACTTTCCCTGTCGTGCATTAGCCAAAAAACCGGTGAAGTTCCAGACACTGCCTATGGCTTGCTTTGCAAGCCGCTCTGCCAGGGTTCCGAAGGCCACCGCCTTGACTACCACCTTCACGGTTCTGCTGCTTCCGGCTTCCTGAACGACTGACTCATGTTCGAGCCGCAGATTCAAGGCTGGTAAGCCTGCCGGTGTGTAGCGCATGGTTTCTACCTCTGCGATACAAGCACCTAGAACCAATGAATTCGCTTGCACTCCTTAACGGGAAAGGTCCGTTGCCCCGTTCAATTAGGCTTGGTACTCGGCCTGCTGGGCCTTGCGTGCGTCTTCACGCTCGACTGTCTTCATCATGGAAGAAGGACCGGTTTCGGCTTTCTTCTTGGACACAGTCAGGTGGCGCAACACGGCGTCGTTGAACTTGAATGCGTGTTCCAGTTCAGACATTACAGCCTGGTCGGCTTCAATGTTGACGCACAGGTAGTGGGCCTTGGCCAGCTTGTTGATCATGTAAACCATCTGACGACGGCCCCAGTCTTCAACACGGTGCACCTTGCCACCGCCAGCGGTGATCATGCCCTTGTAACGCTCCAGCATTGCAGGAACTTGTTCGCTCTGATCCGGGTGGATCATGAGGATGATTTCGTAATGACGCATTGATACTCCTTGAGGATTTCCCAGCATCTGGGTTGAAAAAGCTGCCCCCGGCGTCTAGACAGGGTGCAGCAAGGCGAAGCCTACGATTATAGCCTAACCCAAGGGAGGAGCCAAATCCCTGTCATCCGGCGAGTCGGGAGAGCACAGCAAGCTGACAATAACGGCGACCAATACCCCGACAGGAACTCCAAAAACTCCAGCCGATACGGGTTGAATTCCAAACCAGAGATGTTCGCCTGAAAATCCGAACCACTGCCGTAAAACCGGAAAGTTAAGCACCATGTAGACCACCGTGGTACCCAGCCCGGCCAACATGCCGGCCACCGCACCGGACCGTGTCATGCGCTTCCAGAAAATACCCAGAACCATGGCAGGCACAAAGGCCGCACCTGCCAGCGAAAACGACGCAGACACCAGGTAGAGAATTCCAGCAGGTCGCTGTGCTGCCGCATAGGCAGCCATCAATGCCACCACCAACAAGGCGAACTTTGACAGCATCACCCTGCGCATTGCCTCCGCCTTGTTGCTGTTGCCCTCAAAGTACACATCATGTGCCAGTGCATTGCCGATGGTCAGCAGCAATCCGTCTGCCGTGGATAGCGCTGCAGCCAAGCCACCGGCAGCCACAAGCACTGACACCACATAAGGTAGCCCGCCTATATCCGGTGACGCAAGCATGATCAAATCCGCCCCCAGCCGCAGCTCTGCGAACTGCAGCACCCCGTCACTATTCACATCGCTGAACGAAAGCAGATTCGGATCTTTGGACCATTGAAGCATCCACCCCGGAAGTGCATCAAAGGATTGCCCCACCAGATGCGCCATGACCTCGTACTTGACCAGAACAGCCAACGCCGGCGCCGAGAGATACAAGAGCGCGATGAAAACCAGCGACCAGGCCACCGACCTCCGCGTCTGGATAACGCCAGGAGTCGTGTAAAAGCGGGTCAAAAGGTGAGGCAAACCGGCCGTGCCCACCATGAGACAAAACATCAGCGCCAGGAAGTTGGCACGAGAAGTGTTGAATGCCGCTTGCTCATCCGCGTTGCCATCCGGATTGCCGGCAAAAGCCCGCGTTTGCGGTGCCATACCGCCAAGTACTCGTGCCCTCTCGGTGTTCTCAACAAGTCCGCGAGTCCACATGTCTCGTGCAGCTACCGCATCTTTGGGAAGTGCAGCCAGAGACTTGCGAGTGGCTTGAACCAAAGCATCCGGTGCCTTGCTATCGCCCAGGATCCTCAGTTGACGCCTCAGCTCCTCGCGATCTTCCGCCAAAGAAGCTTCAACATCCAGCAGCTTGCGTCGGAACTCCTCCGCACGACGTGCGTAGATCGCAATAACTTCCTGCTCTTGGGGCGAAACCGCAAACGAGGCTTCCAAATCGGTGATTTTCACCAGCTGCTGCCCATAAGCGAGGGGGGCGAACGGATTCCCGGTCTGCTGGTAAGACAGCCATGAGACAGGGATGAGAAACGCCAGAATAATGACTACATATTGGGTGACCTGCGTCCAAGTGACCGCCCGCATTCCACCCAAGAAGGAGCAGACGAGCACGCCCCCGAGCGCCAGAAGAATGCCGATCTCAAAATGCACCCCCGTCAAACGGGACGTAATCAAGCCGACGCCATAAAGCTGCGCAACCACATAGGTAAACGAACACAACACCGCAGACCAAGCCGCAATTCGCCGCGGCCAGTGCCCGCCAAACCGAACCCGGAAGAAATCCGGTACGGTGTAAATATTCATGCTGCGCAAGTACGGTGCGACCAACAAAGCCACTAGGCAAAACCCGCCCGTCCAACCCAGCACGTAAGCCAAACCGCCCGGCTGCGTGCCCGAACCACTGAAACCTTGTGAATACAAGCCTCCGGCCAGGCTGATGAACGAAGCAGCGCTCATCCAATCTGCAGCAGTCGCCATGCCGTTATAGACACCGGGAATTCGACGGCCAGCTACGTAGTATTCATTCGCATCCGCAGTGCGAGCGAATACCCCGATTACCGCGTACAAGACCAAAGTCACCGATAAAAAAATGCCGGCGACCCACGCTTTGGGCAAGCCCCATTGTTCAGCTAGCGCCAAAGCCACAAGAAAGAAAAGCAAGCCAACTACAAAAGTCGCAAAGCGCTTGTGAAGGCTTGTCGTGTACTGCCCGTATTCAGTGGCATCAAACAAAAAGGCTTCTGCGGAGCGCCGGTTGGCAATGATGGCAAATGCGACCACGATGCCAATAAATATCAGTAGTGATCCCTGTGCCGCAAACCAATACGCGATCGGCCAGGAAAAAAAATTCCCAGGCAGATCGCGTGCAAAAAAAGTAACCCCGAAAGAGAAAACAAACCACAGCGCAAGCAGGCTCGCATGCAAGCGCCAGTTACGCCGGGTTGTCGTCTCTGGCATCAGACCGCTAGTTGCTGCCAGGTGGCAATCACTGAATCTGGATTCAGCGAAATGGAGGAAATCCCCTGCTGTTCCAGCCACTTTGCAAAGTCAGGGTGATCGCTAGGCCCCTGACCGCAAATGCCCACGTACTTGCCCTGACGCTTGCAAGCATCTATCGCCATGGTGATCAGCGCTTTCACGGCCGGATCGCGCTCGTCAAAGTCCGCCGCCAGGAGGTCCAGACCTGAATCACGATCCAGCCCCAAAGAGAGTTGCGTCAAATCATTGGAGCCGATAGAGAAGCCGTCAAAGAACTCTAGGAACTGATCAGCCAGGATCGCATTGCTCGGAATCTCGCACATCATGATGAGCTTGAGGTCTGCCTCGCCGCGGCGCAAGCCATGGCGGCCGAGCAACTCGGTCACCCGCTTCGCCTGGCCCAGGTTGCGCACAAACGGCACCATCACCTGCACATTGGTCAGGCCCATCTCATTGCGCACGCGTTTGAGCGCTTCGCATTCCATGGCAAAAGCCTCGCCGAACTCGGTGCTGATGTAGCGGGCTGCGCCACGGAAACCAAGCATCGGGTTCTCTTCCTCAGGCTCATACCGGCTGCCACCGATCAGCTTGCGGTACTCATTGCTTTTGAAGTCGCTCAAACGCACGATGACTGGCTTGGGCCAGAAAGCCGCAGCGATGGTTGCCACGCCCTCCGCCACCCGATCCACGTAGAACGCGCGGGGCGACGCGTGGCCTCGCGCTACAGACTCCACTGCCTTCTTGAGATCGGCATCCACATTGGGATAGTCCAAGATGGCCTTGGGATGCACGCCAATGTTGTTGTTGATGATGAACTCCAACCGGGCCAGGCCCACACCCTGGTTCGGCAATTGACAGAAGTCGAATGCCAACTGAGGGTTGCCGACGTTCATCATGATCTTGACGGGGATTTCGGGCATCACGCCGCGCTGCACTTCAGACACCTCGGTTTCCAACAAACCGTCGTAAATGAAGCCGGTGTCGCCCTCGGCGCAGCTCACCGTCACCAGCATGCCTTCTTTCAACAGGTCCGTAGCGTTGCCGCATCCAACCACAGCAGGAATACCCAATTCACGGGCAATGATGGCCGCATGGCAGGTCCGGCCGCCCCGGTTAGTCACGATGGCGCTCGCGCGCTTCATGACCGGTTCCCAGTTGGGGTCAGTCATGTCAGTGACCAACACGTCGCCGGCCTGCACTTTGTCCATCTCGCTGATGTTGTGCACGATGCGCACGGGGCCTGTGCCAATCTTCTGACCGATGGCGCGACCTTCGGCCACCACATTGCCCTTGCCTTTGAGTTTGTAGCGGTACTCGGCAGTCGCCCCCGCCTGGCTCTTCACGGTCTCAGGGCGGGCTTGCAGGATGTAGAGCTGGCCGTCTATGCCGTCTTTGCCCCATTCGATATCCATGGGGCGACCATAGTGCTCTTCAATCACCAAGGCGTACTGCGCGAGCAACTCCACATCAGCGTCGGTCAAAGAGTAGCGGTTACGCAACTCAGCGGGGACATCTGTGGTTTTCACCAACTTGCCGCCTGCTGCTTTTTCCTCGGGGGTGGTGAACACCATCTGCAAGAGCTTGGAGCCCAGGTTACGGCGGATCACCGCGCGCTTGCCCGCCTTGAGCATGGGCTTGTGCACGTAAAACTCGTCGGGGTTCACCGCACCCTGCACCACTGTCTCACCCAAGCCATAGCTGGAGGTGATGAAAACCACCTGATCAAAACCGGACTCGGTATCGATCGTGAACATCACGCCGGCAGCACCTAGGTCCGAGCGCACCATGCGCTGTACACCAGCACTCAGCGCTACCACGTCATGGGCAAAGCCTTTGTGCACGCGATAGCTGATCGCGCGATCGTTGTACAAAGAAGCGAATACCTCTTTCATCTTGTGGAGCACATCTTCGATGCCCACCACGTTCAAAAAAGTTTCCTGCTGACCTGCAAATGAGGCATCCGGCAGGTCCTCCGCAGTGGCCGACGAACGTACGGCGAAACTGGCTTGGTCGTTGCCGGCCGACAAGGTGGCAAAGGCATCGCGGATCGATTGCTCCAAATCAGCCGGAAAAGGCTGCGCCTCCACCATGGCACGGATTTCTGCGCCCACTGTGGCCAATGCGCGCACATCTTCGGTGTCCAGGTTTTTCAGTTTTGCACTGATCTTGTCAGCCAATCCGCCGTGAGCCAAAAACTGGCGGAATGCATGGGCTGTAGTGGCAAAGCCCGTGGGGACCCGCACGCCTTGCGGTAGCTGGGAAATCATCTCCCCCAAGCTGGCGTTCTTGCCGCCGACGGACTCAACGTCCGTCATGCGCAAGCGCTCGAAAGGCACGACCAGGTCGGTCGCATTGAAAAGTTCAGACATAGGATGCTCCAGAAGTTAAAACCTTTCCATGACCCGCCGGACCATGCCGGGCGCGGGTCGCGCAGCCTGTCACTTTCCTGTTGTTGCTGTTGTGGGAAACGTAACCGGTACCTAAATGCGCTAAATTGCGATGATTGTAGGTGTGCAGACCGTGTAACCCGATTACGGAAAACCCCTGTGCGCTTGCAACTGACTGACGCCATTACCCGGAACACCATGCCCCAACGCTCTGTTTTTTTCATCTCTGACGGCACCGGCATCACCGCCGAGACATTCGGCAATGCCATCCTGGCCCAGTTCGAAACCAAGGCAAGGCATGTGCGCCTGCCCTTTGTGGACACCGTCGACAAGGCTCACCAGGCGGTCCGGCAGATCAACCATACAGGCGTGGTAGACGGCAACAAGCCCATTGTGTTCACGACTCTTGTGAATATGGATGTGCTCAAAGTCATTCAGGAAGGCTGTCAGGGCATGTTGCTCGATATGTTCGGGATGTTTGTTCACCCCTTGGAGCAAGAGTTGGGCCTCAAGTCCAACCACCGCATCGGCCGCTTCAGCGATGCAAGCAAAAGCAAGGAATACCATGACCGGATTGAGGCCATCAACTTCTCTCTGGCACACGACGATGGTCAAAGCAACCGTGACCTGGAGCAAAGCGACGTGATTCTGGTGGGCGTAAGCCGCAGCGGGAAGACCCCCACATCACTGTATCTGGCCATGCAATACGGCCTGAAGGCGTCTAACTATCCGCTGATACCTGAAGATTTCGAACGTCGCCAACTTCCTCCTGCGCTGGTGCCGCACCGCGGAAAAATTTTCGGTCTCACGATCCAGCCGGAGCGTTTGGCCGAAATCCGCAACGAGCGCCGCCCCAATTCCAGGTACGCGTCTCTGGAGAACTGCCGTATGGAAGTGAGTGAGGCAGAAGCCATGATGCGCCGCACCGGCATCCGGTGGCTGTCCACCACCACCAAATCCATCGAAGAAATTGCTACGACGATTCTTCAGGAAATACATCCTGAACGATTGGTGTACTGAGCGTCTGAAGCTTGCGCTCCAGCGACGATGCACTGGCGCTTTCCACGTAGACACACTGCTTGCCGGTTCGTTTGCAAAAGTCTTTGACACGCCAGTAGGCGTTGTGGCTGATGCAACCCGTCTGGCAAATCACCAGGTCGGCTGCAGCGAGGCTGGCATCGAGCACGGAGGCGTTGTCCTCCAGACCGCCATCGTGGTGGGCAAAGCGCCCCCCTACCCGCTCCACCACATCGCGGTAGTTGGCAATGTTTCCGCTGCGCCCGCCCACACACAAAACCACCCTTTGCTGCAATTGCAGTGGTGCCTTGGGCTCCAACAAGACGGCAGAGTCCGTCAGCATGCGTTCCGCGACCTCTTTCTGCCCGCGGGACCTGTCCATCCCCGCCCGCTCTAACGTCAGCAGCTTGCGACGCAGGTCCGCGTTCACCTGCTCCAATTCCTGCTGACGCTGCGCCATACGGTCCAGTTTCTTCTGCAACCGTACTTTTTCCTCCCACTGGCTCACGCTAGCGCGCGCAGCCTCCAAGTCTTGCAACAAAAATAGAATCCGACTGTCCTTGGCAATATTGTCGGCACGCACTCGCAACAGCTCAGCGTGCAACAGATCGACCTCTGTCGTTTTTTGGGCCATGACCCGACTGATCCGTTCCTGGACCCGGCCCAGCTCACGGGTGAGTAGGGCGTTCTCGTCTGCCACTGCGTTGAAACGGGCGATCTCCAGCCGCACACCCGCCCCTGCTTGGTGCTGAAACATGTGCAAGTCCTTGCACATGGCGTCACGCAATGGCGCGTCACAACGTGGGTGCGTCAGTGCCGCCCAGAACGCCCCGGCCACATCACCGCCGCGCAAGTGGCGCACCCACATTTCAGCGACGGCCAGCGCACTCTTGGCTTCTTTGAAGACGCGAATCTCGCGCAGGTAACGGGTCTCAAGGTCTGCCTGCATCAACTCGGATAGCTTGCAGCGGCGTGCCGATTCCGACACCGCACCTGCATGAACCTCGTAGTCATTCGCAACTGCACTGCCTCCCAGCGCCTTGTTGACCAAGCGGCGCAGCACCTCCATCGGCAGGCAAACCCCCACCAAGGGGCAGTGGCAATGGGCTTCGAGATCCCAGAGACGGCGGCGGCGTGAGCCGGAAGCCTCCTGGCTGGGCGAATGCGGCGCATGACAGACCGAGCCTGGCGCGCCGGAGGTAGTTTTCACGGGAGCGCCTGCCGCCATCGCAGGACTCACCAAAGGAGAAGACGACAAAAGGTTGTACGGCATGGCTAGTCCTCCACAGTTTCAGCGAATTCGGTATCCGCCAGGGTCTCCAGCGCCGCCAGACGGGCACGCCAAGCCATGACAGGGCGATGGGACGCGCGGCGCCGCGGCTTGCCCGGAATTACCTCCGCTTTCGGCTCGCAGCAAGGGCACTGGGGCGCGTAACGCACCGCGAGGCGGCGGGCCCCCTGCGCGTCTGCAGCCAACAGGGATTCAACTGTAGGGCTCATTGCAAGACCTCCGGGCTGCGATGCATCAGACCGTGGCCAGTAAAAACCGGCGCATGCGCGACTCCCGGCCGCGCCGGGGTTTGCCAACGCAAACGCAGTGACCAAACCAATGTCTGGAAACCGGGCGACAACATCGGATCTTGGGACAAGGCATCCAGGTTGCCCACGATCTTGGCCGCCACGGCCTCTCGGTGCGAGGGGCTGCCCGACTGGGCGTGCGCGGTCATCAGTGCCATGGTGCTGGCCATCAGCACCTCCGGGCCGGGAATCAGGTACTCCTCATCGTGCCGGCTGCCATGTGCTTGCATATTGACTCCTCCTTTTAGGTGAACAGATTTCATGGTCTCGAGATTAGTATATGCGAATCATTCTCATTAGCAATAGTTTTACATTTCGCGTTTGAGGCCTATTCCAATGGTGTCGATTCGTCGATTCCAGCCGGCATGGCGATAATCCAGCTTTCAACACAAGGAGCCCGCATGAAAGGCGACGCACAAGTCATTAGCCATTTGCAAGCCCAACTTAAAAATGAGCTAACCGCCATCAACCAGTACTTCTTGCACTACCGCATGTACAAGCACTGGGGCTTCGACAAACTGGCCAAAAAAGAATACGCAGAATCCATTGGTGAAATGAAGCACGCGGACATGCTGATGGACCGGATCTTCATGCTCGACGGCCTTCCCAACCTGCAAGACATGGCAAAAATCATGGTCGGCGAAAGCGTGCCGGAAGCGCTGGCGTGCGACCTGAAAGCCGAAGTCGGCGCACAGGCGACCATCAAGGCTGGCATTGCCCACTGCGAATCGGTGCGCGACTATGTGTCCCGCGACCTTTTGCAAAAAATTCTGGACGACACCGAAGAACACATCGATTTTTTGGAAACCCAAATTGACCTGATCGACAAGGTCGGCTTGCCCAACTACCTGCAAAGCCAAATGGGCGAACTCTCCTGAGTCTGCCCGCTCCCTTGAACATGCGCCGCCTCACCCACGGCGCATTTTTTATCGTTAAATGCGAACGATTTGCATTAAGATGTAAGGCATTACAACGTTTTTTGAGAAAGACAACCATGCAACATCGCCCTCTATTGGCTTCTGCTTTGATCACGATGGCTTTGTGGACCGGCGGCCAGGTCCACGCTCAGGTAGTGGAGCCCAAGGCTGTCGTCCAGCACTACGCCAACATGGTGTATGCCAATTACAGCGACGTGCTGACCAGCGCGCAGAACCTGCAGAAAGCCGTCAGGGCCTTCACGACGGCCCCCTCCTCTGCCGGTTTGCTCGAAGCGCAACAGGCTTGGTTGGCCGCAAGGGAGTTTTACGGACAAACCGAAGCGTTCCGTTTCTACAGCGGGCCCATCGATGACGACAAGGGCCCCGAAGGCCGGCTCAATGCCTGGCCCCTGGATGAGTCTTACATCGACACCGTAGCCGGCAAGCCAAAGGCTGGCATCGTGAACAACCCCAAAATCAAGATCACCAAAGCCAGCCTCGCCCACCTCAACGAACGCGGTGGCGAAGAAAACATTGCCACAGGTTGGCACGCCATCGAGTTCATGCTGTGGGGCCAGGACCAGAGCGACACCGCCCCCGGCAACCGTTCATTTGAAGACTTTGTGGATGGCAAAGCACCTAACGCCGACCGCCGCCGTGTCTTCCTGAACACAGCCACTGAACTGCTAGTGGATGATCTGAGTTACTTGGTGAAGTCGTGGCAACCGGGTGCCAAAAACTACCGTGCCAAGTTTGAGCAAGGCGGCTTCCAATCGGTGCGCAAAATGATTGTGGGCCTGGGCTCTCTCTCACGTGGTGAGCTCGCAGGTGAGCGGATGGAAGTAGCCATGAACACACAGGACAAGGAAGACGAACACTCCTGCTTCTCTGACAACACCCACCGCGACATTGTGGCCAACGCACAAGGCATTGAAAACGTCTGGCAGGGCAGCTACAAACGCCTGGACGGCACCGTGCTCCGGGGCCCTTCGCTCAAAGACCTGGTAGCCGCCAAAAATGCGCCGGTCGCCGAACGCACCAGCCAGCAGATTGCCGCCAGCGTGGCCAGCGCCAGCGCCATCCAGGCGCCGTTTGACCGCGAAATCGTGGGTGATAAAAACGCCCCAGGACGCCAGCGTGTGCAAAAAACCATCGACAGCCTGGTCCAACAGTCCAAAGACATCACTGAGGCTGCAGCCGCCATCGGTATCACGAAACTGGCACAAACCAAATGAAGCTGCGGCCACGACAAAAAGTCGGGCTGGTATTGTCCGCCGCCGGCACTTTGGCCGCCCTGACTTGGCCCCTGTGGGGCCATACCGACAGCGACACAGCAAAGTCTGTGCAGGGTGAGCTCACAGCAGGCCAGTCCACGGCCTTTGCCACCGGGCGCAATGCATTCTCCATGCCCTTCCCAAACCTGGATGATGAGGAGCGCGCCCGCTTTGCGGTGGGCAACTCCTTCTTCCGGCGCAACTGGGTGGAAGCGCCTGCATCCACCACAGCGCGAGATGGTCTTGGCCCCCATTTCATTGCCCGCTCTTGTGGCGGCTGCCATGTACAAGACGGTCGCGGCGCCCCCCCTGACTTTCGCAAAGGCTTGAGAGAACAACCCGTGGCTCTGCTGATACGACTCTCCATACCGGGAAAGGGTGCCCACGGTGGCGTGATGCCTGATCCAGTTTATGGCGACCAGCTCAACAACGCGGCCATCCAGGGCGTGCAACCCGAAGGGCAGATTCAAATCCGATACCAAGCCTTGCACGGCCAATTTGCAGATGGCACGCCCTACACCCTGTACAAACCTCACTACCAACTCACCCAGCTCGCCTATGGTCCCCTGGCCCCGGGGGCCATGCTGAGCCCGCGCATCGCGCCGCAACTGGCCGGCGTAGGTTTGTTGGAAGCCATACCAGAAGCAGACATCGTGGCGAACGCTGCCGCACAAGCGGCCAGCTCCGGCCCCATCAAAGGACAAGTCAACCGCGTGTGGGATGACTTCGCCCAGGACATGCGCCTGGGTCGCTTTGGCTGGAAGGCCAACCAAGCCAGTTTGGCCAGCCAGACGGCAGGGGCGTTTTTGGGCGACATCGGCATCACTTCCACCCAGCATCCTGACGAAGCCTGCACCCCGACCCAGAAAGATTGCGTGGCGGCTCCCCGTGGCTCCCAAGGCAAAGCCCCGGAAATCGATGACCGCACCCTTTCGGATGTGATCTTTTATCAAGCGACGCTCGCGCCAGCGGCGCGCCGCAACGCCAGCGACGCCCTGGTGGCGCGCGGTCAGGCCTTGTTCACCCAGGCCCATTGCGCGGCCTGCCACACGCCGAGTTACACCACGGGCGCAGCGCCGTTCCCGCGCCTCTCCAGCCCCAAAGTACAAGGCGTGAGGATTTGGCCCTACACCGATTTGCTCTTGCATGACATGGGACCGGCGCTCGCTGATGGCCGCCCGGACTATGCAGCGAACGGAAGGCAATGGAAAACACCGCCACTCTGGGGCGTGGGCCTGATCCATGACGTGAACGGCCACCGGCGTCTGCTGCACGACGGCCGCGCCAATGGCGTATTGGAAGCCATTTTGTGGCACGGCGGCGAAGCCCAGGGCGCCAAAGACCGTGTCCTCCAAATGACGGCGCAAGAGCGCAAGGCGCTGCTTGCTTTTGTGGATTCCCTGTGAAACGAAGACAACTCTTGCGGTGCGTGTCCCTCGCAGCGCTTGCGCCTGTCGCCCCCTTGTGGGCGGCAAGCCCAGCCCGCACTGCAGCCAGCTGCGCCACCGTATCCAAACAGCAAGCACCCTACATCCGGGCGTCTGAGCTGGTACAAGCCCTCACGACGTACAGCATGCTGCCGGCGGCCCAAGCCTTTGCAGCCCACAGCCAGACCTTGATGGGGGCCATCCACACCCGCCCCTGGACAGACTGCCGCGCCCTATGGACGCAAAGCATGCTGGCTTGGGAGACCTTGGCCGCTGTGCCGGTTTCGGCACTGGTAGAACGGCGTTCGGTGCGCACGGTCGACTTCTGGCCGACCCGGCCGGCACAAATCCAGGCGTTGCTGGACGCAGGGCCGGAGCGCCTGGCGAGTCCGCAAACCCAACAAACCATTGGGGCCAGCGCCAAAGGTTTGCCGGCCCTGGAGTGGCTGCTGTTTCGCAAGGACGCCGACGCCTCTTCCGCCGCACTTGCCGGGCTGCTGGCGGAGCAGGTGCTGCAAGAGGCCCGCATTCTGGAAGCAGCTTACAACAGCTTGCAGCTCACCCTGTGGGACGAGGCCGACGCGTGGGCCGCCTACGGCGAATGGTTCAGTCAAGCAGTGGGCAGCCTGGACCAGCTGCGCCTGAAAAAGCTCAAGCCCAACACCCGCGGCAAAGACAGCGCCATCTGGGTACGGGGCGTCAGCGGGCAAACCCGCGCGGCATGGAAGGCCCACGCCCAGGGGCTGTGTGACTTTTTTGTTGGCCCACGCGCTTCGGCACCCGTACCTGCGTGCGAGGCGTCACTCCCGGTAGCGGGCAGCCTGCACAGTCTGCTGCTGGGCAGGCGCTACCCCCAGGAGGCAGCCCGGCTGCAAGTCCTTGCCGGCGCGATGCTGCATTCTGTGGGGCGCGCCCAGCCTGAGCAAGCCGCCAGCCTGCGGTCAGCCCAACAAGCGGTGGCGAACTTGCACCGATTTGTGAGCGATGCGGGAAGCGAACTGTTCGATTTCTCGCAAGGCTTCACCGATGCCGATGGCGACTGAATCGCGCCATTCATCACCCGGTTCGGCACAAAACGGTCTGAACCCACGCGGACAAGGACGGCGCAGCACCCTGCACACCCTGCTGGCCGGGGCCGGCTGGTGCCTTGGGGCGACAACGGGTGGCGCTGCGTCTTCCGTCACACCCGCTGTTGCGCAGCAGCTCAAGGTGCTGACCGCGTGGGAGCAGGGTGAGACGGCCTACGCCGGCGTCTGGACACCCGGCGTGGCGCCACGCGGCATCGCCCTGCCAGCTCGCGCGCATGAGCTACTGCCGATTCCCACCTCGGCCCAACTGCCCGGAGCCCAAGCATTGGTGCTGGCCCGGCGTCCCGGCGAGTACCTGATGCGCATGGATCTGACCTCCAGTCGCGCCTTGCACTGGCATGACATGGAAGAGGACCGTTATCTGGCGGGCCACGCCTGTGCCA
This sequence comes from Rhodoferax mekongensis, assembly GCF_032191775.1. Lineage (NCBI taxonomy): Bacteria > Pseudomonadati > Pseudomonadota > Betaproteobacteria > Burkholderiales > Comamonadaceae > Rhodoferax > Rhodoferax mekongensis. Next base: position 2,801,560 of record NZ_CP132507.1, read on the forward strand.
GTGCGGACAGGGCCCGCTTTTTCACCACCGAGACCGATGGTGAGACCGGCGCTGGCCTGATCGTGGAGCGCGACTGGCGCAGCCTGGAAAAAGTGCGCGAGTTTGCCAGCCACGGCATTGGCCCACATGCGCTGTGCACCCTGGCGAGTGGCGATCTGCTGGTCGCCAACGGCGGCATCCTCAATCTGCCGGAATCGGGTCGGCGCAAACTGAATCTAGGTCGTATGGCGCCCAACCTGTGCGTACTGGATGCGGCGAGTGGAGCCGTGCGGAAGCTGCACACGCTGGACGATCCATATTTGAGCCTGCGGCATCTGGCGGTCGCACCGGATGGCACCGTCGCCATTGCCATGCAAGCCGAGCACGCGAACATGCAAGACCGGGCCCACGCCCCGGCACTCGCCCTGTTGCGAGACGGCGTGTTGCGCACCGTGGCCTGGGACAACGGCCAAGCTCCACCCAATTGGGATGGCTACGCCGGCGATGTGTGCTGTGCGCAGGGTCGCTTCTGGATCAGCGCACCGCGCGCGGGGTGGCTCGCGTCATGGTCGTTGCGCGGGGACGCGCTGCGTGTCGTGCCACTGCGCGGTGTGGGTGCACTCGCTGCCATGGGTGCTCAATTGATTGCGGGCGGTGAAACAGATGCGCTGCTGGTGGCTCCTGACTCCACCACATCGACCCACTACCACCTGCCCGCCGCGTGGGACAACCATGCTGCAGTCATTGGCAGCCTCAGCCCGCGGACCTGAGGCGCCAAGAACTCAAGCGGCAACCGGGTCCAGGCTCTCCAACATGGCCCGACCCACCGCCTGGAAATCAGGATTCGGTGACAGCAGCAGTTTTTCGCCCGCCAAGCGCTTGTAGCCCACCGTGGCCGTGAGCGGCACTTTATGGAGCCACACCAGCGCTTCGGCCAGGCGCCCACGCTCGGCCAGCATGCTGGCGTAGTTGAACTGGCCCCGGAAGTCACCGCCCATGGCACCCTTCTCAAACCAGGAAAACGCTTGCTCCGCATCCCGTCGCACTACGCGGCCATCCTCATAAAAGTGACCAATCTTGGTCATGGACTTGGCGTGCCCCATGCGTGCCGCGCGGCGGTACCACTCCAATGCGGCTGTCTGGTCTTTACGCACGCCCTGACCGGCAGCCAGCAGGTTCGCGTAGTTGTACATGCCCACGTCCAGCCCCAGATGCGCGGCTTGGCGGTACCAGTTGGCTGCGGCAAAGGTGTCGGGCTCGGCGCCCCAGCCATTCTCAAAACAGCGGCCGGCCATGTTCATGCCAATCACGTGTCCCTGGGTGCCAGCTTTCAGGAACCAGCTCAAGGCCTGTTGCGGATTGCGGGTCAGTCCGTGCCCATCCAGGAACCACTGCCCCAGCACCGCTTGCGCATCACCATGGCCGAGGCGCGCAGCCGCCAACATCCAGGCTGCTGAAGTGGAGGCATCCCCTTCAATGACGGAACGCCACTCTTCAGGGGACATGGCGGCGATTGTGGATAGGCTTTCAGGGAGCGCAGGAAGGATTTGGTGTATCGGCATGTTTTTTTAAATGCGAATTATTCGCAATGTTAGCAAATCCACCACCACAGAATGTCTGCCTTGGGAATCCAGTGAAATAAGTGCGTCGCTTCACAAAAAAATATACGTTCCTTTACAATAAATGCAAATGCGACAAATTCCCATTTAGAATATCGTTACTGATTTACGCTTCACTGCGCCCACCACAATGATCGTTTGCGTCTGCCATCGCGTCTCTGACAAGGAAATTCACCAACACGCCAGTGAAGGGAAGAGCTTTGAAGATATCCAGATAGATCTGGGCGTTGCTACCCAGTGTGGTCGTTGCGAAGACTGCGCGCGTGACGTGGTAGACCAATGCCACGCCAATGCGGCCCTGGTTCACGGCGCATGGAAGACCATGATGGTGACGCGTCACCTGTAACTTTTTTTCAGCATAAACAAGAATGCTTCTTGTTTATTAAGTCATTTCAGCAAGCCACGCCAGAGCCACATCAGAACGCTCCGGGCATAGCCAGCAAATTCTTTCAATCGAACGTTTTGAGCGCTATGCCCACATCCAAACCACTTCTTGTTGCCGCCCTACCGCCAGTCACTACTTCCACTCTTCTGCCCTTGGGCGCCATGTTGCTGGCCAGCTCATTTTCTGCAAATGCCCAAGATAACGCCGGTGGACCAGTCAAATCCCTGAAGCAAATCACCATCACCGAACAGGTCGAAGAAGAACAAGGCAAGGACTCGGTACGCGCCACCACCACCAGCATAGGCAAAGGCAAGCAAGATCTGAGAGATGTGCCCCAGTCCATTACGGTGGTTACCGAAAAGTTGGTGGACGACCGGAATCTGGACACACTGAAAGAAGTGCTGCACAACACTGCAGGTGTGACCTTCTTGGCCGCAGAAGGTGGTGAGGAAGACATTCGGCTACGCGGTTTTTCCTTGGCGCAAACGGGCGACATCTATGTAGACGGCATGCGTGACCCGGCGTTTTACGACCGCGACACATTCAATAGCGACAAGATTGAACTGCTGCGCGGTTCTGCGTCCATGCTTTTTGGTCGGGGCTCCACAGGTGGTGCAGTCAACCAAGCCAGCAAACAAGGTCGGTCTATTGATGACAACGAAGTAACTACGACCATCGGCAGCTACAACTACCGCCGGGTCACAGGGGACTTCAATATCAAGACAGGAGAGGACTCCGGTCTGCGCATCAATGCCATGGTGACCAAGGCCGACAACAACGGCGCAGGCAGCAGCATCGACAAGCGTGGGATTGCGGCCAACTACCGCTGGGGCATTGGCACCAAGGACGAGTTCTCTTTAGGACTCTATTCGTTGCGCAACGACAATGGCATCAACTACGGTGTACGCTGGATCAAACCGACCTCCAGTGCTGCGACATCAACGAGTGGACTGAATGAGGCCATTTCTCCGCAAACTTATTACGGAATGGCCAGTGACTACAACAAGGGTAGTGCCGACTACCTGACTGCCAGCCATATTCACCGTTTTGATGACGATAGCGAACTGAAAACATCCGTCCGACGAGGTGTGTACACCAGGGACATGCGAGCCACACTGTGGAATTACGCCACGGGCACCGGCATCAACAACTTCTCAGACGCCACCGTTTTGACAAGAGGTGCCCAGAACAAAATCCAGGACCTCAATTCTGTCTATCTGCAAAGCGACTACAGCACTAAATTCTCAGCTTTGGGTTTGAAGCACGAGGTATTTGCCGGAGTCGATCTGGCACAGGAAAACAAGAACGTGTTCCGCGTAACGGGCGGTTCAACACGCCCCTCCACCACGGTCGGCACACCCAACGATGGTGCATCTGTGAATGAAGGTGCGCGTGTAGTGACCCGATCCAGCGCTTTTGAAGCGGACAACTTGGGCCTGTACGCAATGGACTTGGTTCAAGTAGCAGAACATTGGAAAGTCTTGGGCGGCTTGCGCTTTGATCGCATGCGCGGAAACTATAAGACTGAAGATGCCAACGGTAAAACCACGGCCGCCTACGACCAGATGATTGCCAATTGGAGTCAGCGTGTCGGGGCCTTGTACCAACCCACAGAACTCAGTTCCTTCCATATCTCGTGGGGTACTTCGTTCAATACCTCGGCCGACACGTACTCGTACAGCGGTACCAGCTCGAACGCTCCACCAGAGCAAAGCCGAAATGTGGAAATCGGCGCCAAATTGGACTCTGCAGACAAGCGCTACACGACCCGCCTGGCCATATTCCAATCCGTTAAGTTCAATGAGCGAAATACGGATCCGGACAACGCAGCCGCGACTGCTGTGCTTTCCGGCCAACGGCATGCAACAGGACTGGAGATCGACGCGTCAGGCATGCTGACACCCAAGTGGGAAATCTACGGCTCGTACATGTGGATGCCCGATGCGATGGTAGACGCAGCAGCGCCCTGCCCCGCAACGGGAACCTGCACGCAGGCGACTGCAGGCGACCGAGTGGGAGATCGGCCTTCTCTGACCCCTATTCACAGCGGCACGGTGTGGACCACTTACCAGTTCACCCCCGAATTGCGCCTGGGAGCCGGCGTTAACTTTCGCAGCGAACAGTCTCCAAACCGCAATCCCGGATTTTTTGCGCCCGGCTACGCAACTCTGGATCTGATGGGTGAGTACAAATTCAATGAAAAAACGGTACTCAAGGTGAATGTGACCAACGCACTTGACAAGCTCTACGCGGATGGTCTTTACACCGCGTTTTACACGCCCGGCCCCGGACGTACCGTTCAAGCCACCCTGAATCTCAAGTTCTAAACCATCCACCTAGCAGCCAGCCACCGTCATGCTTTTGCACCTGCCCGACCTGTTGACTTCGGATGAAGTCACCCACGCACAGCAACTCTTGAAAGATGCGCCGTGGGTGGACGGGCGCAAGGGCACGGGTGAGCTGGCCAAGCAGGTCAAGAACAACGAGCAACTCGACCATGACGGAGAGGTGGCACGCGCCATACGTGAGATGGTGATGCGCGGTCTGGACCGCAGCCCTACTTTCTTCTCGGCAGCCTTGCCGAAAAAAGTCTTTCCACCGCGGGTGAACCGCTATGGGGGTGACACCAACTACTACGGAAACCACATTGATGGCGCAGTGCGCTACATGCCGGGCAACGGGCAGCGCGTGCGCACCGATGTGTCTTGCACCGTATTCCTGAATGATCCGGCCGACTACGACGGAGGCGAGTTGACCATTGCCGACACCTTTGGCGAGCAGACGGTCAAACTCCCAGCCGGCCACGCGGTGCTTTACCCAGGCACCAGCCTGCACCAGGTCAAACAGGTCACCCGCGGCTATCGCGTGGCCTGCTTTTTCTGGGTCGAGAGCCTGGTGCGCAGTGACGAGCAACGCCGCATGCTCTACGAGCTGGACATGAACCTGCTCGCCCTGCGTCGCCGCCATGGCGATTCGGAAGAGAGCACTGCACTCACCGGGGTGTACCACAACATGCTGCGCATGTGGGCGGACACTTGAAGTTGCGCTTAAACCCGTCATTCCCCTTTTTCCCCACGACAACGATGACTCATCAACGCCCTAGCCCACTACCCGGTCTGAGCAGAAACACCACGGTTGTATTGACCGTGTTGCTGCTGCACAGTGCCGTCCTCTGGGCCATGCAAAGTGGCTTGCTCCAGCGCGTCACCGAGGTGCTGGTGCCCGCCGAAATGCTGGTGGAAATCATGGCACCAGCCACACCCGCGCCTGCTCCACAACCGGCACCACCACCCAAGGCACTTGCCAAGCCTGTCACGCCCCCCAAAAACGTGTTTCCACAGCCCGCTCCGGCGCCTGTGCCGACGCCCCAACCGGCCCCTGCACCGCTCGCTATTGCACCGAGCACAGCAGCCCCTGCGCCGTCTGCAGCGGCACCGACCGCCACGGCCCATGCGAACTCCAGCAACAACGCGAACGGGAGCAGCAGTGCCCCCAGCGCCCCGCCGGCGCCTCCAGCACCGCCCAAAGTGGAGCTGCCCTCCAGCGATGCCGACTACCTCAACAACGCAAAACCGGCCTACCCCTCAGCCAGCAAGCGCCTGCGGGAAACAGGCTTGGTGGTTGTAAGGGTGTTTATCGATGCCGACGGTCAGGCCAGCCAAGCCAGTGTGAAGCAAAGCAGTGGTTTTGACCGCTTGGACCAGACCTCTGTGGAAACAGCCCTCAAGTGGCGCTATGTGCCGGGCAAGAAAGCCGGCGTGCCCCAAGGCATGTGGTTTGACGTGCCCTTCAACTGGCAGCTGACGCGCTGAGGCGCCGCCATCCATTCATTCATTTTTCTGAACTTATTACCGGAGCATTTTTATGGAATCCCAACTCGGACTCATCACCCTCTGGACCCAAGGCGATTGGGTCACCAAATCGGTCGCAGTGCTGCTGCTGGGCATGTCCCTAGCCTCGTGGATTGTCATCTTGATCAAGGCCTTGGACATTCTCAAGTTCAAGTCCCTGGCCTCCCGTACCGAAAACTTCTGGCACAGCGCCGACTTCGAGAAAGGCATGGATACGCTGGGCACTACGACCGACAACCCCTTTGTGCAATTGGCCCGTTCCGGCCAGGAGGCCACCGCCCACCACCGCAACACGCAAACCCAGTTGCATGACGCACTGGACATCAGTGACTGGATCAGCCGCTCCTTGCGCAACAGCATTGACGACAGCACCGCACGCTTTCAGAGCGGGCTGGCTGTGTTGGCTTCGGTGGGCTCCACCGCACCGTTCGTAGGCTTGTTCGGCACCGTCTGGGGCATTTACCACGCACTCATGGGCATTGGCGCCTCGGGACAGGCCACCATCGACAAAGTGGCAGGCCCCATCGGCGAAGCACTGATCATGACGGCGCTCGGTCTGGCTGTAGCCATTCCCGCAGTGCTGGGCTACAACGCGCTGGTGCGGGGCAACAAGTCCATCCTGACCAAGCTCAACCGCTTTGCGCACGACCTGCATGCCTACTTTGTGACCGGGGCCCGCGTCAGCAACAGCCAAGGCACTGACGGCAAGGTCGTTGCCATGAAAAAAGCCTGATCGGCGAAAGGTTCCCCATGTCATTTGGAATGCAAGACGCCGGTTCTGAGAGCGACAACGAGGTGATGAACGAAATCAACATGACGCCCCTGGTGGACGTGATGCTGGTGCTGCTAATCATCTTCATCATCACTGTGCCGGTCATGAAACATGCGGTGAATGTGGAGCTGCCCACTGCCACCAGCCAGCCCCAGCAGACCAAGCCCGAAACCCTGCAACTCAGTGTGGATGCGCAAGGTACCTACTTCTTGAACCAGATACCGGTTGCCGGCGATGCGCTGGGCGCCGCATTACAAGCCGAGGCTGCCAAAGAACCGCAGCCTGAACTGCACATCCGTGGCGACAAGGCCGCACGCTATGAGCATGTAGCCCAGGCCATGGCGGCGGCGCAAACGGCGGGGCTGCGCAAAATCGGCTTCATTACCGAGCCCAAGCCTTAAGCCATGGCCCACAGCACCCAATCCCCCTTGCGCACATTGGCTCCCATGCGCGAGCTGCAGACCCATACCGCAGGCCTTGCCTCAGCTCCCGGCCTGGCCACCGTGCCGGTGGTGCAGGCCAGCGCCCTGTTGGGCACCCGCCAGAGTGTGGAGATTGAGTACAAAGGCCAACGCTACCGCCTGCAAACCACCAAGGCGGGCAAACTCATACTCACCAAGTAGCGTAGGCCAACAATGAAAATAGCTGCCAGCGCACAGTGGATGTGCGCGAGCAGCTATTTTTTTAATAGCAACTGGCCGCGACTTATAGGCCGATGGCAGCGATGCCGGCCTTTGCGATTTGCGCATCTTCGTTGGACTTGACACCACTCACGCCCACGGCACCCAGGCACTGACCGTCTTTCATGATCGGCACGCCGCCTTCCAGCAAGGCATCCAGGTTGGGCGCGCTCAGGAAGGACACGCGTCCACCGTTGATCATGTCTTCATACATCTTGCTCTCGCGGCGGCCCAAGGCAGCGGTGCGGGCCTTGCCGGGAGCTATGTGGGAGGAAATCGGAGCCGCACCATCCAGACGCTGGAATGACAACAGGTGACCGCCGTCGTCCACAATGGCGATGCTTACTGCCCAGTTGTGTTTGACCGCTTCGGCTTGGGCGGCAGCCGCAATGGCGGCAACATCAGAAAATTCGAGTACAGCTTTGGATTTCATGGTGTGTAGGGTATTTGCGGGTGAAAACCCTGAGCATACCCAAACAAACTGCCCATTTGCCCCCTCCTGACGCAGATCAGCCCCACCCGAAATGGCAGGAATAGACACACAAAGCCCGGGGCTGCCCTTGTAAAACCCTAGAATGTCCCCATCTGCCGAATGCGTGTGCACTTGCCGCGCGTCCACCGCAGTTATTTAACTGGAGTATCACCATGACAGATCGCACTACTACCTTCGGCCAGAGCCTGGGCTATGGCGCGTCGACCGCGCAACGCAACAAGGTGCTGCGCAACACTTACTGGCTGCTCTCGCTGAGCCTGATTCCCACCGTGTTGGGGGCTTGGGCTGGCGTGGAACTGAACATTGCACCTTTGTTCCGTGGCGTCCTCGGCTTTGTCTTGTTCCTGGCCGTGGCCTTCGGCTTCATCTTCGCGATTGAAAAGACCAAGAACTCTGCAGCAGGCGTCCCCGTCCTGCTGGGCTTCACCTTCTTCATGGGCTTGATGATGTCGCCCCTGATCCAGCGCACCCTGGGTTTCAGCAACGGCCCGCAACTGATCATGACGGCGTTCGGCGGTACCGCTGGCGTGTTTTTTGCCATGGCCAGCCTGGCCACTGTCATCAAGCGTGACCTGACCGGCATGGGCAAGTGGCTGATGGTGGGCACCATCGTGCTGCTGGTGGGAGGACTGATCAACGCCTTCGTGGGCTCCACCGCTGGCATGATGGCGCTCTCCATGGCGGCCATCGGCATCTTCAGCTTCTGGATGCTGTATGACATCAAGCGCATTGTGGATGGTGGCGAAACCAACTACATCACCGCTACGCTGGCCTTGTACCTAGACATCGTGAACGTGTTCCAGAACCTGCTGGCCCTGTTGGGTATCTTTGGCGGAGAGCGCGACTAAGCACCGCGCCCCCCCAAAAAAGGCCCCCCGGGGCCTTTTTTATTTTCAGCAACTTGTGGTTAATACTTGGCGTCACCTGCCGATAACACTAGCAGCACTGCATCCGCCTTATGACACTTCGTCCCCTGATCCTCCTCTCTGCCGTACTGCTGGCCGGTTGCGATCTGCAATCCATCCAGGCAGCAATGGCCGACCCGCGGATCGCCCAGCGGGAAGCTGAAGCCAAAGCCATAGGCAGCGCCTGCCGCCATGGCCTGCGCAGCATTGAAGACTGCTACTCGCTCAATGAAAAAGCGTCCAAAGCGGCCATCTTCGAAGGCTGGAAGGAGATGGACAGCTACATGCGTGAAAACAAGATTGAAGGCATAGCGCCCCAAGGTCTCAAGCCGCCCCCTCCACCACCGCCCGCGGATTCGGTGATAACTGAAAAGTCAGACGAAGAACCCAAGGCCAAATCCAAGGCCAAAGCAAAAGCGGAGCACTAGGCTCCGCTTTTTTATCCCCAAGAGCAGGCCACCCTGCCCTCAGTAGCCGGGTATCAGCCCTGCAGCTCAAACACCGCAATGCTCTCCACGTGGGCGGTATGGGGGAACATGTTCACCACCCCGGCCTTGGTGCAGGTATAGCCCGCTTCGTTGACCAACACACCCGCATCGCGCGCCAGTGTAGAAGGTGCACAGCTGACGTAGACAATGCGCCGGGGCGGCGTCCAGCCTTTGCGCAACTCAGGCTGCTGGTGCAAGGCTGCCAGCGCCTGCACGAGGGCGTAAGCGCCTTCGCGGGGCGGGTCGATCAGCCACTTGTCGGCCGCGCCATCGGCAATCAATAACTCCGGCGTCATCTCAAACAGGTTGCGCGCTACGAATTTGGTAGCTGCCAGCGCAGGCGCATCGGGCGCCAGAGACTTTTTTTGCTTGGAGTTGAAGATCAGATTCTCGCGCGAGCGGGCTACCAGCGACTCCGCCCCCTCCACGCCGAGCACTTCGCGCGCCTGGGTAGCCAAGGGCAAGGTGAAGTTGCCCAAGCCACAGAACCAGTCAATCACCCGCTCGGTCTTTTGCACCTGCAACAACCCCAAAGCGCGGGAGACCAGCACCCGGTTGATGTGCGGGTTCACCTGCGTGAAATCCGTGGGGCGGAACGGCATGGTGATGCCGTAATCCGGCAAGGTGTAGGCCAGGTCGCCGGTTTCATGGCCGGGCAGCTCGTCCAGGCGGTGGATGGTCTCGGGCCCTTTGGGCTGCAGCCACCATTGCAGGCCGGGCTGGGTGGCCGCAAAGGCGCGCAGACGGCCCTTGTCGGCCTCCGACAGCGGCTCCATGTGGCGCATCACCAGAGCGATGACGCCGGCCTGGCTGTCCTGGCTGGTGCCCATGTCGCCCATGGCAAGTTCGAGCTGGGGAATCGTTTCCACCGCATCCATGGACGCAATCAATTGGCGCAGCGGCAGCAGCATGGCACTCACGCGGGGCGCAAGCACGGGGCAGACCTTCATGTCGGCCACATAGCGGCTCTTGCGCTCGTGGAATCCGATCAGCACTGCCCCCTTTTTGCGCACAAAGCGTACCGACAGGCGCGAGCGGTAGCGGTAGCCCCAGGCCGGGCCCTCGATGGGCCGCACCACGTTGTCCGGCTTGAGTTTGCCGATGTGCCAGAGGTTGTCTTCCAGCACGCGCTGTTTGACAGCCACCTGGGCCCCCACATGCAAATGCTGCATCTTGCAGCCCCCGCAGGCGCCTTCATGCAGACCGAAGTGCGGGCAGGCAGGCTGCACCCGTTGGGATGATTCGGTGTGGATCTCGGTGAGCGTGCCTTTCTCGAAACTGGCTTTGCTGCGGTGCATTTGTGCACTCACCACCTCAAAGGGCAAGGCGCCTTCAATGAATACCACCTTGCCATCGGGGCGGTGGGCCACGCCCTGGGCTTCGAGATCGAGGGATTTCACAGCCAGCCAGCCTTCGGGCAGCGGCTTGGAGGGAACCATGTCGTTGTTGTGTACGTCTGTCATCCCTGAATTGTCTCAGGTCAGGCACACTTACATCAGAAACTCCCGCTTGATCCCGCGCCGCGCCAGATAGCGCTTGAGTTTGAACAGCGCCTCATTCTGGATCTGGCGGACGCGTTCGCGGGTCAAGCCCAGGCGCTCACTCAGCGTCTCCAGGGTCTCCGGGTCGCGGTCGTGCAGGCCGAAACGAGCTTCCAGCACCTCTTGCTCACGCGGATTCAGGGTGGCGATCCACTGTTCCAGCAAGGCGTCCACCTCATGGGCTAACGCCGTACTGTCCGGAGCCGCCGCCAGGGTGTCAGCAAGGCTGTCGCCCAAGGAGTGGTCGTCGCCGCCTGCGTCATTGCGGGCATCCAGCGAACGCGGCGCCTCCGCCATGGCCAGCAGGTCGGTCACATCCACCGCATCTTTGCCCAGCAAAGCAGCAATGTCCTCCACGCGTATGCCCTCGGGCCGCTGCGCCAAAAGAACCGCATCATTCTCCAGCAGGCGGCGCGCGCGAAGCACTTGCTGCACCTCGCGCACCACGTTCACCGGCAAGCGCACGGCTCGGCCCTGGTACATGAGCGCGCGGTCTACCGACTGGCGTATCCACCACGTAGCATAGGTGGAAAAGCGAAACCCGCGCTCGGGCTCAAACTTGTCGATGGCATGCATGAGCCCGAGGTTGCCTTCTTCAATCAGGTCGGACATAGGCACTCCCCGCCCCGCGTAGCCTTTGGCGATGCTGATCACCAGGCGCAGGTTGTGCTCAATCATGCTTTGGCGGGCGGCAAAGTCGCCCGCACGCGCACGTGTCGCCACTTCAAACTCCTGCTCAGGGGTAAACAGCGGGGTCCGGCGCACCCCGCGCAGGTACACCGACAAGGCATCGGGCCCCTGCTCCATGTCGGAGGGGTCATCTCCATCGCTGGGCGAGGTGTCTTTTGCTATGAAATCAGGAGCTATCTGCGCAGATAGACCGGGCGCTAGAGGGCTATTTGACTCTATACCTTGCTCCACACCCTCACCGTTGACGCCGTCGTCATCATCGGCAAGAGCGGGGGGCGAGGCCATGGTGTGTTACCGGGCGGGCAGGTATTTGGTGGGGTCTACCGGCTTGCCCTGCTTGCGCACTTCAAAGTGCAGCTTGACGCGGTCGGCATCGCTGTTGCCCATCTCGGCGATTTTCTGCCCCCGCTTCACGGTCTGGTCTTCCTTGACCAGCAGGGTCTGGTTGTGGGCGTAGGCCGTGAGGTAAGTGTTGTTGTGCTTGAGGATGATCAGGTTGCCATAACCCCGCAAGCCGGAGCCCGCATAGACCACTTTACCTTCCGCGGCAGCCAGCACCGGGTCACCAGCGTTACCAGCAATATCCACGCCTTTGTTTTTCACTTCATCAAAACCTGCCAACACGGCACCATTGGTGGGCCACATCCAGGCCACGGTGTCATCGCCACCGCTGGCCGCGACGGGCGCTGGAGTCGCAGCGGGTGCGCTGGCCGGCGCAGACGCCGCCTTAGCCGGAGCGCTGGGAGCAGTGCTTGCTGCGGGCGCGGGGCTGCTGGCCGGAGGCAACGCAGTGGTGGTGCTGGTAGCAGCCACCACCGGCTTGGCGCTGACAGTTTCGTTCGCGACCGGCGGCACGATGCGCAACACCTGACCGACTTCAATCTTGTTGGGGTTCTCCAGCGCGTTCCACCGGCTGATGTCCTTGTGACTCTGGCCGCTTTCCAGACCGATGCGGATCAAGGTGTCACCGGGTTTGACGGTGTAGTACCCGGACTTGCCTGCGTTTTCAAAACCCGGGGGCTGCTTTACGGCTTGGGTGCGCGGGTCGGTGCTCACGCTTTGGGGAGGCGCCTGGTTGGAGCGGTCTTCCACCGGCGCACGGGTGATCGGCTTGGAACCACATCCGGCCAAAACCAGCACCGCAGTGCCCATGGCACCTACCCAGAAACTACGCGAACCCACCATATTGAATTTTCCCTTCAGGCAACGCCCGATTTTAGGGGCACAAAGTGCACCGCCTCCAGAATGCTCTGGCGCAAGCCTTGTGGCGTCTTGTCGACGACCAGCAAGGCTTGTCCGCCGGCATGCACCATAGGCGCCACCAGACGGCCACCCACCGCCAATTGGTCGATCCAAGCTTGGGGCAAGGCCTCTCCTCCTGCGGCGGAAATAATGCCTGCATAGGGCCCGCCTTGCGCGTAGCCCACCATGCCATCGCCGAACAGCAGATGCAGGTTGGGCAGGCGCAAATGGCGCAGGTTGTCGCGTGCCTTGTCGTGCAGGCCCTTGAGCCGCTCGATGCTGTACACCTCGGTGGCGACACAGCTGAGCACCGCAGCCTGGTAGCCGCAGCCGGTGCCGATTTCCAGCACGCGACCCATGCGGCCCGTAGCGCCATTGCGCATCAGCTCAATCATGCGGGACACCACGCCGGGCTTGGAGATCGTCTGCCCCAGACCGATGGGCAAACTGGTGTCTTCATACGCTTGATTGACCAGGGCGCTGTCCACAAAACGATGCCGCTCAATGGTCCCCATGGCAGTAAGCACCAAGGAGTCCGTCACACCCTGCCCAGCCAACTTTTGCACCATACGCTGGCGCACGGCCACTGAGTCCATACCCAGCCCTTGCGGCACCGGGATGGCTTTGGGGACCAGTTTGGACTTGGCCACCAAGGGCGCGATGACGGGCGCTTTGGCAATCGGCATCCGTTTGGGAGCCGAAGATGCGATGCCCCCTCCGGAACTGGGGCGGTTTTTGGCCAATGTGCTGTCCAGACGCGCTGGAAAGGAGGGCCTTTCCTTCATACCGGTGTAGTAGAGAAACGGCTGACGGTTTGGGCCCAGTAGCCGAGGTTGGCGTGATCAGTCAAATCCACCTTGAGGGGTGTAACCGCTACATGGCCCTGTGCTGTGGCATGGAAGTCAGTGCCTTCGGCGTCATCCATCACCGGGCCGGCCGCACCAATCCAGAACATGGTTTCGCCCCGGGGGCTTTGTTGCTTGATGACTTTTTCAGCGGCGTGGCGTTTGCCCAGACGGCAAAGACGCGTACTACCGATTTGCTCCAAGGGAAGGTTGGGAATGTTGACGTTGAGCAACCAGGGCGCAGTGGTGATCGTCTGCTGCTGGTGCATGGCCAACACCATCTCGCGAGCCTTGAGTGCGGCGGACTGCAAGTGCACCCAATCACGCTCAACCTGCGAAAAAGCGATGGCAGGAATCCCGAACAAAAAGCCCTCCATGGCCGCGCCCACGGTGCCGGAATAAATGGTGTCGTCGCCCATGTTGGCGCCATTGTTGATCCCGGAGACCACCAGGTCGGGGCGGTAATCCAACAAGCCCGTGAGCGCAATGTGCACACAGTCGGCGGGAGTGCCATTGACATAGCGGAAACCATTGGACGCACGGTGCACGTACAAGGGGGAATGCAAGGTCAGTGCATTCGATTTGGCACTGTTGTTTTGCTCTGGGGCAATGACTTCGACTTCTGCGATGTCTTTGAGTGCTTCGTACAGCGCCACGATGCCTGCCGCCTGGTAACCGTCGTCGTTGGAAATGAGAATTTTCATAGCAAAAAAGAGTGTTAAGGCATTGTAGGTGCCTGCCTGGTGCGAGGTCGCCGTCGGGACATTCCATCAACCCCTGGGCTGACCTTCAGTCCTATGATTTGGAAACACTCATTTGGAGAAGCACCATGCATGCCTGGCTATGTGAAGACCCCATCGGCGTAGATGCCCTGAACTGGAAAGAACTGCCCACCCCCACGCCAAAAGCGGGCGAGGTACTCATAGAGATCAAGGCAGCGAGCCTGAACTTCCCGGACATTCTCATCGTCCAAAACAAGTACCAGATCAAACCCCCTTTGCCCTTTGTGCCCGGAGCCGAGTACGCGGGGACGGTAACAGCACTTGGCGAAGGCGTGAAGCACCTGCAGATCGGCCAAGCGGTGGCGTGCCTCAGTGGCACCGGGGGCTTCGGCACCCACACCCTCGCCCCGGCGGCACTGTGCATGCCTCTCCCGCCAGGATTCCCGATGGTGGATGCTGCGGCCTTCATCATGATTTATGCCACGTCCTACCACGCGCTGGTAGACCGGGCCCAGCTGCGCGCCGGCGAAACCGTCTTGGTGCTGGGCGCAGCAGGCGGCGTGGGGACATCCGCGATCCAGATCGCCAAGGCCATGGGTGCCCGCGTGATCGCGGCGGCATCCAGCGCCGAAAAGTGCGCGCTGTGCACCTCATTGGGTGCAGATGCCACCATCAACTACAGCACAGAAAATCTGCGGGACAGACTGAAAGAACTCACCGGAGGAAAAGGGCCGGACGTTATTTACGACCCTGTGGGGGGTGACATCACCGAACAGGCTTTCCGCTCCATTGCGTGGCGCGGACGCTATCTGGTGGTGGGCTTTGCATCAGGGCCGATTCCTGCATTGCCTTTCAACCTTGCCCTGCTCAAGGGCGCGTCCATCGTGGGCGTGTTTTGGGGCGAGTTCGCCAAACGCGAGCCACAGGCCAATACGGCCATGATGAAAGAGTTGGCGCAGTGGTATGGACAAGGAAAAATCAAACCTGCCATCGACCGCACCATGCCCATGTCCGAGTTGAAGGCCGCCTACGCCCACATGGGTTCGCGCCAAGTGATGGGAAAGCTGGTGCTGGTAAACGATACCAACTAGCGAATGAACAAAATACAGACGAAAAAATGCCCGCTTGCGCGGGCATTTTTTATGTTTTGGGGTGGCTGATGGGGTTCGACTAACCGAACCACAACCCCAATATCCATGCGGGTTTCCAGAGGTTTATACACGGCTATGTGTATCAGCTAGTGTACAAAGTCTGGTTTCGATTGGCAAGGTCAGAGAACAGACTAAATGGCGTCATGAAATGAACATGTAGAAACTTCTTGTCACCCAGGTAGAGTTCGAATTCAGCAAATTCGAGGTCCGTCACATGATGTGGAACTCTGAGCCAACTCAATGATCTCCCATGCAGCAAGCCCAGTTTGTCAGACCGATGGACCAAGGGCCTTCTTCATTGACTCTGTACTACTCGTGAACATTGGATCTTCTTGAACCCACTCACGGGCTTATCCGTTCCCATCGACAGCGATACCTTGGTCTTAAGCGCTTGGTAATCCTTAGTTGCCTTAAATTTGAGAAGCTCAGAATTGAAGCTGTCCAAAAATCCTTTGGCTTCTGCATTCGTGAGACCCACCACTAAATGGAGACCAAGTACTTCAGCAGGTTTCTCGCTAATCAAAAATTGATGGCTACCAGTGATGTGCTCGCAAGCAATTGAACTGCCAGCAAGACTGTTTACAGTGACGAAATCTACCCGCCCAAGCTCCAACAACTTAAAGCATGTGGACAGACTAGAGACTTCATTGACCTTTACTAAGCCATCTGAAATCAGCGTTTGAACTGATGAAGGAAGCGCTGACCCTACGTAGTTGCAAGTTGAATATCCCGCTAGATCACCTAATCCCTCAAACTTAAGCAGGGAGTTGTTCCGAACAAAAATGTGGCTAGCAATACCGAACAATGGCTCAGAAAAGGCCACTTCAGTTTCACGACCTGAGGTTCGGATATATGGAAAAGTGGCGATGAAATCACCCTTCAGCGTCAACCTATAGCCTCGAGCCCACGGCAAAGTTGCAAACTTCGGCTCGTATCCCATCCGGAGTACAACATTTCTCACAACTTCTGTTGCGATGCCTCCAGTGGGTACTCTCCAATCTACGTAAGGTGGGTAGCCGTCCCCCGTAGAAATTTCGACCACTTTAGCAGTCTGCGCATGTAGGGTCTGAGGAACAAAAGTAGATCCCAAAAAAACGCAAGCGGCAAGGACCAATGCCTGCAAGTGCGACATTTCTTTGAATCCAAATCCAGTTGGGCAATGCATCATTCGCCTGTAGAGATTAGATAACTTATCGATTTACAACCAAAATAGTTGTATCAATCCTTTTGGCCTGGCTCTCCCCCTAAGCTTTCTGGCTTCTTTCCACTAATTGATCTAAGCAACTCATCAAAGTCCTTAACAGGAAGCGTTCCTTCATGAGCCCTTTGTTGAAAAAGCCATTCTTTCATAGTACCCGAAAGCTCAACAAGTGCATCCCGGAGCTTAAACAAATTCTGTATATCTTGATGATCTGACATGATCACCTCCCTTAACTTCGTTGAGGACTCAAATTAAAAATCATTTAGATTAGAAAAATATTCATTTATTCAGAGACCTCATTTTGCAGAGGAAACGCAACAAGTCATATTCACTTGTTTCCCTAAAAGTCGAAAGAGGCTAAGAATCAACCACACCATCTAAGCTCCAACCTTCGGGCAATTGTTCAATAAACTTTCCACGATATCGACGTCTAAATATTGTTAAGGCATCGAGACTTACTAATGCTGGTAGATAGTCACTACCCATCATGCTGAATGCAGCTAAAGCACTAACGGGGTTCATTGTTCTTAGCTCATCACCATTGGATCGAACGTAGGCCACATCGCCAAGAACAGCACCCACAGAGTTGCGTATTTTTTCTAGCGCAGACTTCGTATCTTCAGTTTTCAAGCTACTGTATCCATCAATGAATATATGCAGAAGCGAAGAGTTACAAAAGATCAATGTAGAGTCAAACTGCCCAAACTCATGAAAATCTCCGGAAACACGCAAACTTGCGGTCAAGCCCCGCGGGAAGTTCATAGTCAGAATAGACTTCTTTTGGACCAACATAGCTTTCTCAAATAAAGGGATAAAACAGCAAGATATACAAATGACTAATCAACAAACAAGAATGGTTGTCATATGAAATTCACTAAAACAGAAATCATTTCAGAACGGGTAAACGTCATCGCAAAAGTCACCCTCCTTCAAATTGAGCGGTGCCTCCTAGCAATCTCCAATAAAGTCGCAGACAATCAAGATGAGCCTGAGCTCAATCTCAAAAAGTCACTTACAGACATAGCTGAGGTTGTTTACTCCGTTCAGTCTGCTTTAGATACCGCAGCATTCTGGATGCTCGACTACAAAAGCGACGACAGAGTTAAAAAACTCACTCAAAGTGCTCTAAAACTAAATCCCATCGCGAAATCACTGAAGCTTCCAGAAGACGACCACAATGGGTATCTCGCACACTTCATTAAGCAAAACAAAAAAGATGGTCTCATAAGGCATCGCGATTGACACTCACGCAATTTTTGCGAGCATGAGAATGAATCCCTCACGCACACCCTGCCTGGCAAATCCGCAAGACTCGTACATCTGCGCAGCTGGGTTTTGCGGGTGAACAGTTAGCGAGACTTGTGTGTATCCAACATCCCTTGCGGCCTGCAATGTGGCAAGCATCATCGGGCGACCATGTCCCCGACGTTGATATTCAGCATCTAGAGCAATGCCTAGCTGAGGAGTCTGGTCATCAACGTATGCGAGTCCATCACCCCCCTTAATCAGGCGCACCCAGCAAGCGCCGGCATCGACACCATTGATAACAGCAACCACGCCAACATCAGTGGACTTACCCCAGCTTTCTGCGTAGATCCGAACCTCGGCACTATCCAATACTGAAACTGGACGAAGCTTTGCTGGAGGTGGATCCCAGAGAGCGACATGAAGCCAATGCCAAAGTGTTGCTTGGTCTGAGGCTAGAAGTGGTCGAAATTGAAGCATCTTTGTTCCCAATCCTTAGAAAAGGGTCTCCATCCTTTGAGCCCTAAAAGGAAAGGTCTCAAATATAGTGACTCAACGCTAATTTGGAGCTATTTGGGACGCTTATTTAGCAAATCCAAAGGTATCGACTTGTGAGAGACAAGGACTATAAGAAGCTAAAGCGACGTGGTGGATTCCATAAAAGCAAGTATATAAATTCAATCTCTAAACGACCTGTTGGGATCAATCAAACAGGAAAAACATGAGCAAAACAGCCCCTCATTTAGAAGATAATTTATTAAAGCTAAGGTACCTGAAAAGGTACCTAACCTGGCACCTAGGATACGTAATGGCGAGTCTAAACTTCAATAGGCCTTTAGAACCTTCATCCGAGGGAGAGAGCCTTTTGCAAATAGCAAATGTAGTTACAGCATTTAAGACTCATGGGATACGAACGCACTGGTTTCTATTAACCCAGAAAACCAAGGAAACAATGTCAATCGCTGACTATGAAGCACAGTATTTTCTTGAGGACTGCTTTGAATTCATTTGCACCTTACAAGCACAGAGAGGTGTGTCTGGTTATGGCGACACCTTTTACTCAGACAAGGGCTATGAGAGTGATAGCGTTATTTTGACTCTGTGCGATTTGGTAAATTCCTGCCTGAAACCGGCTATTCTTCTATCATTTGAAAAACAAAGAACTAGTTTCGCACTAGAGATGCAGATGGTCAGTAGTATTACTGCAGCGCAAGAAATCATTGACCTCAGTTTTATCAGAAACGAATCGCACCCAAGTCATGTAGAAGCATGAGCCTGCCTCACCCATGACCAGAGAATATATCATTTAGGCACTGCTTTATCTAATATTTGCTTTGCGAGAGCCAGAGGTCTGAAGCCAATGTGAACTAAAGGAAATTAAATCTAAAATGCTTGGTTTTTCTTACTCCTAACAAGCTCAAGAAATTTTCTTAATACTGGAGATTGATTGCTTGGGGAATAAACCACGGCTATCCCCATAGAAAGCTTATCTTGAGCCTTCACCAGCTCTTTAAAAACAACTCCCTCACGTACTAGTTTTTCTAAGGACTTTGAAATTAGCGCAAAGCCCCTCCCCTCGGCTATCAATCCCAATAGGACATGATGATCTTGGGGTTCAGGTACAACAGAAGGTTTGAAATGAATTCGACTAAAAAATGCTTGGCAGTAATCATAGAAGCCGGGGTTTAGACGTCGTTCAAACCAAAACATCGGCTCCTTACATAGGTCATCGAACCCGACTACAGATTTCTGCGCAAGGGGGTGAACGGCTGGCAGCGCAACAATCAGTGGCTCCTCAAAGACGGTTTCCGAAACCAGCCCTTTGATTTCCGTGTGCAAACCGATAAATGCAGCGTCCATACGGCCAGCCTTTATCTCTTGTACCAAACTGATTGAGCGTTTTCCATTCGTTGTAATTCGCCAGCTCTGGAAAGCAACTTGCAACTCGTCGAGCACGTCAGGTATTGCACTGCGATCAAACACAGTGGTGTAACCCACCAGAAATCGTCTATTCACCTCAGTGCGTGCGGCTTGGGCAACGGATATCGCCTTCTGAGCTTGCTCCAAGGTCTTTCTAACCTCAGGCACAAACGCTTGACCGGCCTTTGTCAGCACAACACTTTGCTTGGTTCTCACGAACAAGTCTGCTCCCAGCTGCTCTTCCAATTTTTTGATCTGTCTACTCAGAGGGGGCTGGGAGATATGGAGACGTATCGCAGCGCGACTGAAATTCAGTTCTTCGCTTACCGCTAGAAAATAGCGAAGCTGCCGTAAATCGATGGACTCTTTCATACCAAAAAGGTATCACACAAATGGTATTGGATGAGTTGTCCATTGCTTCATACATTGCAATCTTTACTGAACTTATAGGAAAACATGATGGAAAACGAACGCTTTAATCGTGGATGGGAAAAGCTCAAAGAGATTGACGGCAAAGCTGGAGAGAACGTCATTGAGAGCCTTAGAGATATCGCACCAGACTTTGCGAAACTTCTGATTGAGTTCCCTTTTGGCGACATCTACTCAAGGTCTGGGCTTGATCTGAAGAGTAGAGAGCTAGCAGTTGTGGCAGCACTAACCGCACTAGGTAATGCCAGGCCACAACTCATAGTACATATTCACGGAGCACTAAATGTAGGCTGCAGCAAACAGGAAATAATTGAGGTGATCATGCAGATGACTGTCTATGCCGGTTTTCCAGCGGCGCTAAATGGGATATTTGCTGCAAAAGAAGTATTTGGGCAAACCGAATAAGAGAGACTTGAGCTTGTCCAGCAGAAACTAAGGGACTCCCCATCCCTCGCCAAATGTCTCAATTTTTGGATTCAAAAATTCCGAGTAGCACTTGAGACCTCGCTGACCGAAACACTGGGTTCCAAAGCCTAGTGTTACTGACTACGGGATGACGTCGCCCTTTAGCTTGGCGAGGACAGCTCAAATTCTGAATAAATAGTTTCCTTCAGACGAAGTTGAATTCCTGCACTATCTAGTAGGCTCTATCTATTCCAATCTAGGCATTCAATTCAGCTCATGACTCGAACTAAGAGAGCGCTATTCATCGCTGGTCTTCTCGCCTTAGTTATGCAAAGCAGTGAAGCATTGGCTTGGGGAAGCGAAGGACACAAGATCGTGGCTATGCTGGCAGAGGCCCAACTCTCCTCAGCAGCGCGTAAAGAAGTTGATCGACTTTTGGCCCAGGAAACAGGCGCTACCCTGGCCAGCATCTCCACGTGGGCAGACGAGCACCGCAATCCTGCCACTGCCGCTTGGCACTATGTGAACTTCCCGCGTGGAGACTGCAACTACCAGCCAGAGCGAGACTGCCCATACGGCAAATGCGTGGTCGCTGCGATTGATCGACAACTTGAAGTCCTTCGCACATCCGGGGATGACGAGAAGCGACTGAATGCCTTGAAATATGTCGTGCACTTCATTGGAGACATTCATCAACCTCTTCATGCAGGATTTGGGGAAGACCGCGGAGGCAACAGCTACCAGCTCCAAGCATTCATGCGCGGTAGCAACTTGCATGCGGTTTGGGACACAGGACTCATCAAATCACTGCAGCAAGAGAACGAACAGATTGTCAAAAGTCTCCTAGTGCGCCCTTTATCACTGCAAAAGACTTCATTCAATGCAGCGGCAATTGCTATGGAGTCTTGCAAAATCGTCTCGCAGTCAGGCTTCTATCCAGATCGCTTGGTGACACCGGAATACGTTGATCGCTATGTGCCTGTAATGGCATATCAATTGGCAGCCGCGGGCAGCCGACTTGCACAAGTCTTGAATGAACTCAAGTAGCTTTGGACTTCATTAAAAGCGCTTTATGTAGTTCGTCAGGCTAGTGCACATAGGCCTGATAGCTTCAATCCGTATACTGAGACTTGCTGACCAATAGTCACAAGTAACCATTACAAGGAGCCCGTCGTGCCCATTCCAAAACCAACTCTTGCCGATATTCAGACTGCCGGCGCTGCTGTTCATCAAGCTGACGCATCCCTCAAGTCTGTAGTCCAGGCCTATGCAGATCAAGTGCGCCTTGCCATGAGCAGCAATCCATTTGATCTTCAAGCAGACTCTTTATTCGAAGAATGGAAAACAGTTGCGCGCCTCTCGCAGACCCTGGAACAGATTGAGACAGAACTGCGCAAGGTGCACCAGGCTGCACAACAACTAGGTGAAAGCGGATTAGGTAGTAGCAAGCCACGAGGTCGTCTAGCTCCACCCACAACATCACAGCCTACTTTGGCCATTGTGAACAGCTCGCCCGTGATCGAATCTATTGAGGCTACAGACGTCGTCGCCAAGAAGCCCAAGAAAGTAAAGGCAGCTCCGAAACCAGCTCAAGCTCGCAAAGTAGCTACCAAGTCTGCACTCAGTCCCAACACCCAAAAACTCTGGACTCACCTCAAACCATTGCTGAACGCAAAGAAGTTCACGGAGATCAAGCGATCGCAGGTTGGGGTTACCGCTGGGCTTCCTCTGGGCTCAGTCACAGCCTCATTCAATAAGTTGTTAGAAAATGCCTACTTGGAAGAAAACGCATCAGGTTCCCTGAAGCTGACCTCCAAAAAGTAACAACAAACCACGGAGTAGAACCTCATGAACAAAGGCGAATTGATCGAAGCATTGGCTGCAAAGTCTGAACTGTCCAAAGCGGCTGCTGGACGTACCCTGGATGCTTTGATTGAGATCATCACTGCCAAAGTGGCAAAGAAGGAAGACGTACAGCTGATTGGCTTTGGGACGTTCAAAGCTGCCAAGCGTGCTGCACGGACTGGCAAGAACCCACGTACTGGTGAAGCATTGAAGATCGCAGCGACCACAGTGCCCAAGTTCACACCGGGTGCTGCCTTCAAAGCTGCTGTGGCCAAAAAGAAAAAGTAAGCTCTTTCTTTCAAAGAAGGCGCTATCCAGTAAATGTTTGGCTTCTTCTTAGCAAAGCAGCTGGACACTCGCTTCTTAAGCAAAAGGAAGTTGCCCTGCCCTTTTATTCCGCTCGTTTAGATCGATGGAACTATCTATCCTCTAGCGGCCATGATGTCTACAAGTAGGCCATGTAATTTCTCTAGCATCCGAGTGTCCTGCGGAGTTGAGTATTGCTTAGAAAACTCGATCTGCGCTGCATACTGACTTTCAAAATTTATGGTCGTGTTTGGATCATAGCTACCTGTGATAGGCTAATCACAGATGTCATATCAGCATATTCCCACTCACTGATTAGGTGGTTGTCCTTCAACTCTGTCGCCATTGCCTTCATATCCATTGATGTCATGTTCGTAACGTCAAAACGTGAGCCTAACGACTTCATCAAGGCTTCCTTACTAAAGCTGACGTTAGACGAACCTTCAGAGGAAACAACAGGACCACTAGACGAATTCGATTCTGCCTTTGGACTTGAATGACTGCGTGTACCTACATAGGTGCTTTGTAAAATTCCGCCAACTTGCATTTCCTTCCTCCCTAGATCTGTGTCTTTCCTAGCAAAACCTTAACTAGGCGGCATTGCCATAACCTAGAGCGATGTGCGAATGTGTGCTCAACGGGGTTTCATTTTCAAGTTTGAAAATGCTGACCGCTTTTTGAAGCATCTGCGTCTGGTCCTGAAGACTTGATGCTGCAGCGGCAGCCTGTTCGACCAATGCAGCGTTCTTCTGTGTCATTTCATCCATTTCGCTGATAGCCCGATTGATCTCTTCAATGCCAACACTTTGCTCTTGGCTTGCGGCAGATATCTCTCCCATGATGTCCGCGACACGCTGTACCGAAGACACAATTGCTGTCATGGTCTGGCCTGCTTCGTCGACTAGCTTGCTTCCAGCGTCAACTTTATCTACAGAGTCACCAATCAAGTTCTTGATTTCTTTTGCCGCACTGGCACTGCGCTGAGCAAGGCTTCGGACTTCTGCAGCGACCACAGCAAACCCTCTACCCTGCTCCCCTGCTCTCGCAGCTTCAACAGCAGCATTGAGAGCAAGAATGTTGGTTTGAAAAGCGATGCCATCAATCACACCGATGATGTCAACAATTTTTCCCGAGCTACTTTTGATAGAGCCCATTGTTTGCACAACACTGGAAACGATAAGGCCGCCCTTTTCGGCAACCTCTGAAGCTGAATGGACGAGCTGATTGGCCTGACGCGCGTTGTCAGCGTTTTGCTTCACTGTCCCAGTCAATTGCTCCATCGCAGCGGCAGTTTCTTCTAGCGAACTTGCTTGGCTCTCAGTGCGAGCAGACAAGTCATGGTTGCCAGCTGCAATTTCCCTGGAAGCAATGCTGATGGACTCCGCGCCCATGCGAACTTCGCCTACGGTGACAGCCAAGCTGTCATTCATGTGCTGCAATGATTTCAGCAGCTCACTGATTTCATCCTTTCCATGGACGCTCACTTTGGAAGTGAGCTCACCCGAGGCAACCGTCTTAGCAACCAGTACTGCTCGTTTCAGAGGCTCAGTGATACTCTTTGACGTTAGCCAAGCACTGAGACTACCGATCAAGACGCCCAGCGCTCCACAGCTGAGCAAGATTAAATTGAGGCTGCGATCAGCTTCCAGAGAGTTATCTAGAACTTCTTGGGTAGCGTTTGATTGGACATCTACGAGTTTGTTGATAGCGACCTGTAGTTGTATTGACAGAGGGTCGACTTTGGTCACAATAATCTTCGCAGAGGCCTCACCGTTAAATGCAAGTGCCTGACCTAGGGCCTCCTTGAAGAGACCATCCATCGTCTTATCCAACCCTGCTATTTCTTCCAGAATCTTGTTCTCTACATCCGACAGACCGAGCGCAACCAGCTTTTCTCGCGCAGCAGTGTAAGTCTCTCGCTGGGATTTAACCTTTGCCTCTTCGGACTGCATCGCTTGCACTTCTGAAGCTAAACCGATATTCCTGATAGCAATACCGATCTCCAGCAAACTACCCTTCATGGTTCCTGCAAGGATACTTTTCTGCGTAGCACTCTCCAGCCCATTGATCATCCTGTCCTTG
Source organism: Rhodoferax mekongensis (assembly GCF_032191775.1). NCBI lineage: Bacteria > Pseudomonadati > Pseudomonadota > Betaproteobacteria > Burkholderiales > Comamonadaceae > Rhodoferax > Rhodoferax mekongensis. The sequence goes on from NZ_CP132507.1 coordinate 2,826,356, forward strand.
TTTTGGGCATTCAGATAGTTTCCCAACACCACCATGACTGACAATATGGCTAACACGACACCGAATCCAATCGCTAGCCGTGTGCCAATACGCAAATTTCCAAGCTTCATAGTCTTTGTCTACCCTTCGGTGATGTATTCGCACTCTCTCAGCAAAGATGCCAATGAGGAGGAGCCCACTCTCACAAGCCAGCAACAGGACGTCACGGGCAGGTCTAAATCGAGGCTCACGTATGGGGCATTCTCACACTTACGTCGTAAGTTCAGCTATGGAAATGCCTCGTCTTTAGGCAATCTAAAGGTTGGACCATGAAAGCTTAGTGCGGTCTAGATGCACTCGGATGAATTTATAGGTTCAATGCATCTCTTAGTTCAACGACATGCACACTGAAAATTTTCTTGGTAGGCCGACGGCAAATAACTCGCCTCTGACTCTGCGTCCACTCGCGTTTCCTGACACCGTTGAACTCACATTCAATTCGTACAACTTCCAATTCGCTAGTGCTCTGCGTGACTGCTCACAATCAAGGTTGGATATGGCAACCGCAGCACCGCGTTGGACAGCGTCCTCACAAATACGCACCAACTCGTAAAACTCAGGAGAGCCAAATGAGCTCACGGTGTAGGGAATTTCTTTTTTTCGCGCCCCGGACACCACCAAGTAAGGTGGATCACAGTAAACGACATCGCTGGGGCCAGCTTGCGCCACTGCGGCCTTGTAGTCACCGCTAGTTACTAGGCAGGACTGCAACTTGAGGGATGCTAAAGCAAAACTTTTAGTCGGAAAATTTGGCACCTTTCTTGGATATCCATATGGTGTATTCAACTTACCCAAACGATTCACCCGAAACAGTCCATTGAAGCCAAATCTGTTGAGGTAAGGCAACATCACAGCTCTCCCAAACATGCAAGGTTCGCTATTAAAACGCTCGCGAATATCAAGGCATGACGATTGACTCCTGTATTCCTCGCAAAAGTACAACTCTGCCTTTGAAATGAACTCGTTTGGCTTCTGCTGTAAGGCCAACCAAACAGCGCTTAGGACAGGATTAGCGTCGTTGATGAGGTAAGACATGTAATCGGCTGCCAAGCAGACGGAACCGGCACCCACAAAGGGCTCAATTAATCTACTTCCCTTAGGGAGTAATGGCAGCAGAGACGAAAGTAGGCGTTGCTTTCCGCCAGTCCATTTCAAGAATGGTCTACAACCAACGTTGCAGTGACTCGTCGGGTCATTTTGATTCGCATGAGTGTGGAGCATCCACAGTCAAGCAATCAGCTTTAGCCTCTACGCTCCAAATTAAGTCATATAAATTTAAGCGCTTAAAATCAAGTTCGGTCGAAAAAAAATTGAGATTGCGCTTCCTTATTCTTTGAATAAGTGTCACTTGCTTGCAAGATTTTCGACTAATTGATTAAAATCTAGTTTTCTTCGCTAAACGAAAGTAACTTCATGTCCAAGCTCATTGATCTGCAATCTCAAATTGAAAAACTTCAAAAGCAAGCGTCCGAAATCCGCAGCAAAGAATTCAACACAACGGTTAGTGAGATCCAGCAATTGATGTCCGCTTATGGCATCACGGTAAAAGATCTACAGGCCACTAAAGCTGTTAAAGGCAAGGCTGGACGTCCCGGTAAAGTTGCTGGCGCAAAACCTGCCAAAGTGAAGAAAGAGAAAACCGCAGTGGCAGCGAAGTACAAAGGGCCAAACGGCGAAACTTGGTCCGGTCGCGGACTGACTCCGAAGTGGCTAGCAACTCTTATTGCCGGCGGTCAACCAAAGGAATCATTCCTGATTACAGAAGCGCCACAAGCCTAAACGGTTCTATACAAAAAGCACTGGGGACTCCAACGGGTCCCCAGTGCTTTTTTATTTGGTCAGAAAACCAATCAATGCATTTATCAAATAGTGTGGCTCAGACCACGAGGACAGTGCCTTGCAGCCGCTTCATTGCTTCACGCGCCTTTGAGTAGTGGGAGACAGTAGTCACCGATCGACGCGCCTCTAATGCCGACAGAAGGCCATCGCAATCTGCCACCAAATTACGGACTTGGAAAAAGGGGTCAGGAGTGGTGCCGGTAGGGATGACTGTCATCGGAGTAGGCATAAGTCCGATGAGAGCCGTAACCTCGGCATGGGTCACGACCTCTTTCTTGGTGAGAATCCCAAGCAGACTCCACAAGAAACTTGGACTCATAGCAGTGAAGTCAAGAGTCAACTCTCCGCTCTCAAAACTCTCTGTTACCAAGTATTCCGGCTTATCGAAGAAGTCGAGGTATTCTGCGCTCTCAACACGGGCTTCAGCAATTTCTTCCAAATGACTATCAAGCAATTTATGCTCCTTTTCAACTAAACACTCAATCTACGAAGCTGACTTGCAACTAAATCTGAATGGTGTGAAACCAATGCAGAAATTACGCCGACGTAATAGCCGAGGTCATCTTTTGCGAAGCCCCCTTCCGCCAATCGCGCTAAATGGGCATCCCCAAATGAGAAATCAGCCCCCATGTAGATGGCGGGGTATCCGGCGAGTCTTTGCATAAGTCGATGACATTCTTCGGAAAGTGATGCAGCTCCTGGATCAGCTTTAAAAACGAACCAACTGCTCGCACCCGAATATGGAAACAACATCTCTGATCCGGCAGACGGCGGGCAAAGACTAGATGGAGAGCCGAAAATACTGTAGTCGCCAAATGAAAGCTGAACGCCAGAGCCCATTCGTCGCCTGAGTTCACGAAATAGAGCCCAGTCATCTCGGATAACCGGAAAAGAGTCAGATGTGTTGTTTCTGAAGAACGAAGGCAATGACGAAGCAATAAGGCCAACATTTCGCCAATTGAAGCTCTCTGAAAGCACACGCAGCCAGTGTTCGACACCACCTACCGAACTCATTGTTTGCCAGCCACCCACATACCCAAGGTCAACGACGAGATCTACATCCTCTGGTTCGGCAACAACGACATCTAGTGCCCTGCTTACCCAACTTCTCAGCTCTTCTGCAGTGGCTCCCCTATTTGTGAGAGTCAACCGAAATATCCATTTATTCAATCGATTGACTTTGCGTAGTGCCTGGGCCTGAACCTTCCAAATATCTGGTCCCGTAATTGCCAGCACAGGGTAAACCTGCCTACCTCCGCTCAAAAGGGACTCATACACGCCCATGAGGGAGGTTTCCCCAAGCGAAGCATCATCAGGGGGATTGGGAAGCTGAAGCCCAAATGCGCTCGAATCAGATGTGAACTGAGTCAAGCACTCAAGAATGTTCAGTGCGTGCCTCATTGGCGAGTACTGAAATTCAAGTGTTATGGGATCGACGCTGGGACTTGCTGCAACAAAAATTGGAGTAATTGCTTGGGGACTTGCTTCTATGGCGCTTGATATACCAACGCCTGAGGCTCTACCAAGCGGAAGAATTGGAAAATACTTGGCATTCTTCAATGGGGCGGCTCTCGTGTCTATGTCTAAAGAAGGGGGCAGAAATTAGCATGACAGGAAGCGGAGAAGCTAAAGAAATACCAAAGATGCAAAAAAGACACTAAGCAGTGAATAAAGAGGCATCTTTAGCAAACATTAATGCATTTATCCAATAATGGAGGAATGCACTTACTCTTGATTGAAGACGACCTTGACTTAGGCAAAGCCCTGCAGCAAGCGCTGCATGCAGAAGGCTTTACCAGCACATGGGTAAGGCGCGTCACTGATTGTCCTGAATGGACGCCAGACTCGCCATTCAAGTGCGTGCTCCTAGACCTCACTCTCCCAGATGGGGACGGCATTGACCTCATCCGAAAATGGAGACAACAAAAGCTTGTAACTCCAATCGTCGTCATCACTGCACGTTCAGCCTTGGAGACTCGACTGGAAGCCCTCAATCAAGGGGCAGATGACTTTGTAATCAAGCCGTTTGCCACTGCCGAGTTGGTAGCTCGAATTCAAGCAGTGTGTCGGCGTTCTTCCCAGCAAGCTGGGAGCATCTGGACATTCGGAGATCTGGAAATTGAGCCAAGAGTTCACAAGGCATACATCGCTGGCGTGCCACTTGATCTATCTCCTAGGGAATTCAGAATTCTTCTGGAACTGGCCCGAGAACCCGGTTCCGTTGTGTCAAAGTCATCTCTGGCCAATAGGCTTGAGCCGCTCGGAACACCACTAGACTTCACCGCTATTGAGGTCCATGTTTCAAATCTCCGCAAAAAAATTGGCTCTGCAAGAGTGAAGACGGTGCGAGGCGTGGGTTACATGATCGCAATATGAGCAAGTACGCGAACACATCTCTAGCTTGGAGAATTCGAACCTACCTGACGATCTCCCTGGCATTCTCAATCCTCGCGGCGACGATACTCATCTTTCTTGAAGCTACCGTAAGCGCCCACGCGAAATCTGATTTAAACGAAATTTGTATAGCCTCTGTCGCCCTCCTACAAGCGAACGATGGAGCATCTGTTAACACTCATTCGTTATCCGTTCTTCAGCAGATGGTCAATAAGAAGGCTAAGCTCGACCTAATTCCGCTTGAATACAAAATTGAGTACATAGCGAACACCGAGGTCGATGCGAATTCAGCACAGTCCTCCCATCTACAAAGATCACAGCACGCAAAGCTATTTGAACAACATACATCCTGCGCACCAATTGCGTATGTGACCCGTAGTGGGATACCTTGGAAAGTTGAAGTAACCCGAAAGCCTTTGAAGACATTAAGCCTACTAGCGGGGCTACTGGGTAACCTAAGCACATACCTTATTTGGTCCGTACCCTTATTGCTACTACCAATGTGGCTGGCTACCAGAAATGGACTAAAACCACTTCAAGAGATTTCAGCAAATCTAAAATCCCGTAATAGCGCAGATCTCTCACCTACGGGTATAAAAACCGACTTCATTGAAGTTAAGCCGCTAATTTCTGCCATTGATGGTTTGCTTGAGTCAATGCGTCAAAAAGTGGGACGCGAAACTGCTTTTGTTCAAGAAGCTGCCCATGAGCTCAGAACGCCCATGGCTGTCATATCTGCCCAAGCGCATGTACTCAAACGCGCAAATGACGAGGCAACGAGACTAGAGGCAGCAAGTAGTCTTGACCAAGCAATCAAAAGAGCAAATCACTTGGTTGAGCAGTTGCTAGTTTTAGCCAGGCTAGATGCCAACGAAGAGTCTCAATGGAGTGAGGTAAACCTCGCTGCGCTTATTGGAGACACACTGGCGATGCTTGCTCCAAAAGCCATCACAAAGAATATAGAGCTCAGCCTCGAAGTTCCTGATGAACTGACACATAAAACAAATGAACACGCAATAGTATCGATCATTCAGAATTTAGTATCTAATGCGATTCAATATATACCAAACAACGCGCAAATAAATGTTATCGCACGCAGGGTACCAAGTGGAATTGAAATCACGGTACAAGACTCCGGGAATGGAATTGAAAAGAGTGATCTGCCATACATCTTTGAGCGCTTCTACAGAGGCAAAATGCACGATACGCCAGGCTCGGGATTGGGGTTATCAATTGTAGAGACTGCTGTTAAAAAGTTAAATGGAAGCATTGAGGTTTCCAGTTCAAACACAGGTGCATGCTTCACAGTAAGCCTTCCATGAATAGATGGGAATTCAGTTTTTAGCATCCATGCCTAAATACATTGTCCTAATTTAGGTAATCCCAAGCATTGACCATCATCAAGGTCATACATCACCAATAGAATTTGAAGCATTAGCGATTCACCTCAGATGCAGATGAATGCTATCTGTACATCAAAATAATGCTGGGATTCGGACAGTATGTCATTGCTCAAAAGCTTAGTCATCACACAAAAATCTGCCAAATTAAAATCTATTGTAAATAGACAGCGAGTAGCTTTACGGTCTAATTCAAGAAAGGAAGTAAATGACTATTTTTTGGCGATGCACCCTGGTGTGGTCTTTGAAATTGATGGAACTGGAATATACAAGAAAATCTATGCAAAAGATGAGACGAGGCTATACAGGCCAAGTTCATCTCTAATCGGCAAATCAATTTCCGACGTCTTGCCAATTAACCTGCAAGATCTTTGCTTTCACGCAATGAATGTTGCACACACATCAGGAGTCGCGACTGATCTGATCTATCAGCTAGATATTTCAGGTACTAAACGCTGGTTTGAAATGTGCGTCATCAATAAATCTGAAAAGAGAACTAGAAAAGCTGATGCCGCGTACATTTTTTACGTTAGAGACGTAAGCAAGACTGTTGAGATCGAAAGCGACTTACAGACTGGCGTTTCTGTTGACTTACTTACAGGTCTCGGAAACAGAAAGACACTACAACTAGAACTCCAAAGACTTCTGGAAAGTACAACTTACCGAGACTCTTACATCGCGCTAGTTCTCATAGACATCGATAGATTCAGTCTTTTAAATGACTCCTATGGACCACAAATAGGAGATCAGCACCTTCGAGAAATATCGTCAAGACTTAGATCGATAGCAGTCTATTCGCCACTAATAGTTCGTACAGGAAATGATGAATTTGCAGTTGTACTTACCCATCTGGATGGAAATGTTACTAAAGCGGAATCATCATTAAGACGTATATGTGATGATCTAGTCAAAGGGCTGAATTTTTCCTTTGAGTTCAACGATGGAAAATTTCTAAACTCCATCAGCATAGGCGCAGCTCTAGTTCAAGAACATGGCTTGAATCCCTCAGCGCTTTTAATGAGGTCGGAACTTGCCCTATACCAAGCAAGGCGAGAGGGAGGTAACAGATATCAGCTTTACTCTGATGAGCTTTCCATCAAGCAAAAGGAGCAGGCTCAATTAGAGAATGATCTGAGGACTGCGATAAGTGAAGACCAACTAGAGGTCTATCTCCAGCCCATTTGCAGAGGAAGCAAAGTCGTTTCTGGATACGAGGTATTAGTACGGTGGAATCACCCAGGTAAAGGATTGCTGTCACCTGCACTCTTCATCCCTGTTGCAGAACAAAGTGACTTAATCATTGAACTCGGAAATTGGGTACTTAGGAATGCTTTACCTTATCTAGCCCATTGGCAACTACGTGAAGAGACACAGCACCTAACTCTTTCGATAAATATTAGCTCTAGACAAGTGCAAAGTGAATCCTTTATATCGGAAATCATGAGCCATATCCAACAGTCAAGTGCACCTGCGCATCGACTACAACTTGAACTCACAGAGTCAATGCTTCAATTCAATGTTGAAGACACTATCTCGAAAATGAAAACTTTGTCCCGAAACGGAATTAGTTTCTCTCTTGATGACTTTGGAACCGGCTATTCATCCCTATCCTACTTGAAGAAACTTCCGCTACATCAATTAAAAATTGATAGAAGTTTTGTTTGCGATATTTCAAATAACTTGAATAGCAATGCAATTGCAAAAATGATTATTCAGCTTTCAAGAACACTCAATCTTGATGTTGTAGCAGAAGGTGTTGAAGATGAAGATCAATACAACCAACTGCAAGGACTGGGTTGCAATGCTTTTCAAGGCTACCTGTTTGGACGGCCAGAACCTGCGATTATTACGACAGGGATGTGGCTCTAGTTATGATGTCTTTTGTTAGACCAACTACTCAAATAAGAGTAAATCAGAGAGAACAGGAGTTGGTCAACGCAAAATTAGGCGCTGATGTAGCTGCGTTAGATAATATTTTAACGGATGACTATAACTATTTCGAATTAGATAAAATGCAGCTCCTCAAAGAGGATGAACTATTAATTGCGGAATCTAAAGTCGTAGTCTTTGAAAACATAAAAATTATTGACTTCAGGCTGTGGCCACTCCTTGGATCCACATACCGAACAAGTCTTCTTTTAGAATTTTATGGAGTGTTTGCAGGAAAACGCTTTGCAAAGCTACGTGATCTAAATCACTCCTGGATTGAGGTAAATGGAATACTCAAACTGAAGTTCGCCTATAGTACAGGCATCGGTATTGATATCGAGCAACCATAATATAGATAACTATGGGAAGCAAATGAACGTTCTAGTTCAGCTTTGAGGCCTGACCCCAGATTTGGAGGTAGTAAAGTCAATAGCAAAAGGCCAAATCGAGGGCACTATCAATTTGCGCTGTGCTCATTGCGATCTGTAAGCAAATATTGAAAGCTCCAACCTCAGAGATCCAAGAAAATACTTCTAGTTCTTGGAATCATGAATTTTTTAACGATAAATCACAAATCGGTCTACATTAAACGCCAATCCAACTATTTGGCTCTATGTAACAATTGAGATTTGGCAGCTGGGAATAGATATAAACCAGTCCGTGAGGCTTAGACTTAAGTCACGACCATCGGCACGCCACCATCATCCCACTGAAATGTCTATCCCATACGTTCAGTGATGCCAAGTCCGAACCTCTCAGAACACCGAAAATGGCCCCACTCTAAGACAGAGTTGAATTGCACTCAATCATGATGCTCGTAAGTCTGAACTCAGCTGTACGCATGCGCACCGTCTGACTTTCCAGCGCGAAGTGACATCGACGGGCCACCCGCGTAAAATCACCGAAATTTCCCTGTTAGAGCACCCCTCAGAGGCCACTCCAAGCTCTGATACTTTGCACAATTTATTTTATGCCGGTGATGGGCACATGCATCTTCAAGACACATAACAGCAATGAACTCTCAACAAGAAAAGCCGCTGTTAACAAAAGATAAGATTCTTCAAGCAGCAATTGACCTCGCAGACGTCTCAGGCCTGGAAGCGCTCTCGATGCGCAAACTTGCAAGTGGCTTGGGGGTGGAAGCGATGTCACTCTACAACCATGTCAAAAATAAAGATGCCCTTATTGACGGCATGATCGACCTAGTTGTGTCTGAAATGCACTTACCGAACCCGAGCGTTTTCTGGCGAGATGAGGTTCGCAAGTCTGCGATATCCGCGCATCTCGTCTTGATGAAGCACCGTTGGGCTCCGATTCCGCTTGTTTCGCGCGTAAACATTGGACCATTCAAGTTGAAGTATTTTGATGCTATGCATGGCTGCTTCTTGAATGGAGGTTTTCCCCATGTGTTGGCAGACAGGGCAAGGAACGTCATCGATGGCCATTTATTTGGGTTCACTCTTCAAAAACTTCTCTTCCCTTTGGAAGAGGGCACCTATGCTGAAGCGGCCAAGTACTTCTTGCCGATGATTCCTCAAGCCACTCACCCGTTTATGCGAGCGCTTACTGAAGAAGTCATTTCCGGTCGCTACGACGGGATGCATCATTTTGAATTTGGACTTGATTTAATTCTCAATAGCTTGAGTGAGCTACTTGAGTCTAAAGATATATCCCAACAAACCCAAGGCTAGTCGTTCTCATTTTTCGCTTAGAACTACCACGCCCCTAAGCTTAATTACCTGCAACAAAGCAGGAACTAGATCAACACCTTCAAGAAATTGGAATCTATCGGGTTCGATTTTTCTGCACAGTGGTATTGATAGGAATACGCGTTCCGGGTCTTCATCACTCAGCGGCAGCCATTCCTTGATTTTGAGCGGGGGTCCAGCTTGCTTCTTATGCTCAAAGTAAGAAGTCAAAAGCATAGACCGTGTGACTATTTCAAGCTTGATCTGCTTATCTATCTTCTTTTGAATCTCATCAATCTGAGCCCCAGTTGGCAATTGAAGTACCGCGGTCTTCAGCCTTCCCCCAACTTGAGTCAGTCCGACGTCAATCAGATTGCCCGGCACCAATTCTGCTGAACTAATTTTCGTAAGCATCAAAATATTTAGTTAATTCGGCTGCGTTTGTCACGATATCTAAAGCAGATCCATTCGGTAGTCTAAACATTTAAGGTCCATCTACCGTCAATTTACCTAAAGAAAAGCCAAATATTAACTGCAAGTTCGCCGTGCACGACATTGGAGCACAAGCAATTGAACATCTCAGTTAAAACGAAGCTCTCCATATCGGATGAACCTTAAGATTTGCCAAAGTTCATTGTCTAGCGATACAAATTTTCACTCCTCCATATGATTTATTAGTCAGAATGATTGTTCTAGGGACATTTTCAATGACGATATTGTTTGAGTTTTTATTTGATCAATTCAAATGATTGACTAGCACCCTGGTAAACGTCGCTTTAATTAGATTGTCATCAAAGAGGTAAAAATGAAAGTTTCAATTACGAAGATCTTGCTCGCAGCAGTCACCGCAGCTTGCACTCTCATGCCGATTAGCGCTTCTGCACAAGCTAGGGCGACAAAAGAAGAAGCCGTAGCAATGGTTAAGAAGGCTGTAGCCTTCTATAAGGCTAACGGCAAGGAAAAATCGTTCGCTGAATTCAGCAACCAATCCGGACAATTTCGTGACCGTGAACTCTTCCTTATCGTGATGGATCAGAAAGGCGAAGTTCTTGCACACGGAGCTCTGAAAAAGATGATTGGCGCAAACATCATGGACTTGCGCGATATCAATGGCGTGAACATCATCCGAAGCTTCTTCAAGGCAGTTGAAAAGGGTACGTCTGGCTGGAGCGACGAATACATCTTCACGAATCCAGCCACACAAAAAATGGAACCTAAGTTGACATACGTTGAGAAGGTCGATGACATCGTCATCGCCTGTGGATATCACTTCACAAAATAAGGAAAAAGGCGTCTTATAGACGCTAGCCGTTGCTGAATAGTGTTGCTAAGGTAACCCTGATTCCCCTGGGATGCCCTCCAGTCTTAGATTGGAAGGCATTTCTCTTGGAGGAAAAATCTTCTCCAGCAAAGACCAGGTACGAATGGCTACGGCACCGCCCCACTGCCGCAGCTATTCAGGTCAATCATTGCAAAAGTCCGACCTGACGTAACTTCGGGGTTCCACCCAAGCTTGAGTCTCGGCTCCTGAGACGCCCGCAAGGCCATAAGGGAATTACTGCGCTGGTGGCCCAATCTTTGTAACAGACGCCAAATGTCGTTGAGGGCACCCCTTCCCCTTAGCAACGATCAAGCGCATAAAATATCGCTTCTTATTCCCCCAAAAGGGGAAGTACTCGTCTAAATCTATGCAGCACCGCCAGACAGAGTCGGCAGGACTGAGAGTCCCACTTGACAAAGGCATAAATTATTTTCTATAGTTCCCCTCAGATGGGAACTAAAGCAAATTTTTCATTCAAGTTGTTACTTCCAGAAGTAACGCGAGGCCAACCGTTGGGTACGCGCTGGATGAGTAAACATGGGCTGACAAGCAAACATGCCGCGCGCCTCGCAAAGGAGGGCTGGCTGGAACACCTGGGCCGCGGCGCCTATTCCCTGCCAGGCGACGCCCTAGAGCGAGATGCGAGTCTGGCGTGGTTAATTCCTACCGTACCTGGCTTGCACGTTGCCGGTAAAACGGCGCTCAGTTGGCGCGGAGTGCGGCACAACCTCCCCCATAGAGAAACGTTGATGCTTTGGGGCGATAAGCCAGCCAAGCTACCTGCTTGGTTCACTTCGCGCTTCCCGGTTCACTACCAAGCTACGCATCTCTTCGATGCGAGGATGCCACAAGAACTAGGTATCGCGCCTATGCCAGCCGGGCGATCAGACCTTCCTGTGTCGACGCCCGAGCGCGCGATTCTGGAACTTTTGAGCGATGTCGGAAAGGGACAGACACTGGAAGAAGCAAAGCACCTTATTGAAGGTGCCCGTTCGCTTCGACTATCAGTGGTGGAAGAACTTTTTTCGTATTTGACCCGCATTAAGGTCGTGCGCCTGGCGCATGTCCTAGCTGATGAGCTCAACCTACCTTGGAAATCCATCGCACAGCAACACAGCGAGCGCCTGGGTGGTGGCAAGCGCTGGGTGAGCGTGGGAAAGACCGGAGAGCGCCTAGACCTGAAGCGAAGCCTATGAACCAAGCCTACGTTTCAACTGTCCGGCTCCTGCTGGAAATCGCACCTGCAATCTTCGAGACGCCGTTCTTCGCGATGAAAGGCGGAACAGCGCTCAACCTGTTCGTTCAGGACCTCCCTCGTCTGTCTGTGGACATCGATGTGGTCTTCGTACCTCACGATATGCAGCGCGATGACGCGCTCAAGACAATCAAGGATGAGTTGGCGGCGGCAAAGACACGCATAGAGCGCATTGGACTTGCAGCTGAGATTCGTCAGAACAAAGTCGGCGACGAAGCCAAAATGTTCGTAACAGACTACACCTCGGAGGTGAAGGTAGAAGTGAACTTCGTCTTCCGAGGTACCGTGCACGCCCCGGTTCGCTCCTCGTTAACAGCAGCAGCGCAAACTCTGTTTACAGCGAACATTGAGGTTCCGATACTGGCAGTTCCAGAGCTTTATGGCAGCAAGCTTGTAGCTGCCATGGATCGACAACATCCCCGCGACCTGTTCGATGTTCAGCACATGTTCGACAGATTTGGACTGCCGCCTGAGTTCGTCGACTGCTTCGTGGTGTACCTGGCTGGACACAACCGCCCAGTGCATGAAGTTCTGTTCGCAAAACCACAACCACTTGCTGAGGTGTTCAAGAATGAATTCATTGGCATGCCTACCAATACAGTTACCTTGGAACAACTGGAGGCTACAAGAGTACAGCTGTTTGAATTGCTGCCGAAGGCGCTAACTCCAGCTCACCGAACTTTTCTGCTGTCGCTGGTCCAAGCCGACCCTGACTGGAGTCAGATGCCGTACGAGCATTTGCTGAACTTGCCGGCAATTCGCTGGAAGTTGATGAACCTAGCCAAACTAAAGAAAAGTAATCCGCAGCGGTTCGAACAGCAGCACGACGACCTCGCCGCTCGTTTGGCAGCGGTCGTTTAGGCCGCGGGCCCATCCTAGCTTGGCCCTAAGCCACACCAGTATTGAGTTTCCTGGCTTTCTTGGGCGACCAGCGTAGTAAGTCCCGACCATAAAAGAAAACCCCTCAAGCCTGCGCTAGAGGGGTCGTCAATCAAAAAACCGTTTCGTAGCTAAACAAGCTCTATTTGAGAACGGCTAGGTCTTACAGATGCGTTCTTCAATTTTCCCTGTCTCAAAAAATGAGTCGACTCGATCGCTGCCTCAAGAAGATTGAACGCAATTAGATTGTAAGTAACTATTGAATTCGCTAAGCGGCACTGGCATTGAGTAAAAGCTTCCCTGGCAAACATAAATGCTCTTGGTTAAAAGCCAGTTTACCTGTTCAAAGTTTTCAACTCCCAGAGCAACTACTTCAAAGCTCATTAGTCCGCAGAGGGATGCCAACAATTCAGTTACAGCAACTTCTTTGGTAATCAGACTGGTAAATGATGGTGATATCTTTAAGCTACTCAGAGGCAAGCTTTTTATTTTTATAAGATTAGTAAACTCTTGACCAAAATCATCAATGGACACCCTAAACCCAGCAGATCTGAATTCATTGACTCTGGATACAAGGCTATTGTTGTGACCCACAAGCATCGACTCTTTGAGGTCGATTTCAATGCGTGTGATATCTGCACCATAGGATTGAGCAATTTTCTGAAATTGATATACAACGTCTTCAGCAAGGAGTTGCTTACGCGAAACGTTAACTGAGATATCAATGAGGTACCCTTTACCATGCCATTCCGATTGAACTTTGCATACTTCATTCATTACGAAGTCGCCTATTTCGCACATCAGTCCAATGTTTTCGCATGCCTCAATGAATTCAGAGGGCATTAAGATGCCACCATTTTTATGATTCCATCGCAATAGTGCTTCAGCGCCAACCACCTGGTTAGTCCGCATATCAACGCGGGGCTGGTAATAGACCTCGAATGCGCTTGTATTCAGCGCATCTCGCAGCTCGGCCTCTAGCCTTAAGCGAGTCTGAACTTTCTCGGACATCTGACTTTCATAAATCGTCAGTGCATTACGTCCTCGGTCCTTGGAGCTGTACATCGCTAGATCTGCATTGCGCAACAGGGTCTCCATATCCAGACCATGGTGAGGATAAATTGCAACACCGACGCTCGTTGTCACTTGAATCTCTGTTCCATGTATCGTGATTGGCTTTGATACTGTCTCCGCAAGACGCTGCTTGACGATCTCAATCTCGTTCCGAATGTTTTTTGACAACATCAGGATAAGGAACTCATCACCGCCAAGTCTAGCGACCATATCTGAACTGCGAATAATGCTCCGCAACCTATGCGCGACATCAACAAGGAGTTCGTCGCCTGCGGAATGACCTAAGGTGTCGTTGACATCCTTGAAGTGGTCTAGGTCAAGAAAAATCAGTGCGGCTTCCTTGTTTGTTCCGGCAATCTCACTAATTGCGGTCTGAAAACGTTGCATTACGTGGTTTCGATTGGGTAACCCCGTAAGCGCGTCATGCCGAGCCAAGTGATTCGAATGAGCCTGAGCGTGTTTCAGAGCAGTCACGTTTGATTCGGTGCAAAGGAAGGCTATGCCTCCTGACACTGCATCTCTGCACTTGCGAACAGAAACTTCATGCCACTGTACGCCAGTACTCGTTTTAACTGAATATATCGAGGTGACATCGTCCTCTGAATTAAGTCTTTCAAAGAGCTCGGAAGCATCAGTCTGTTTAACAAAGCGTTGAGCTAGCTTCATGTCCAATTGGGGCACAGACTCTCTAGCAGCCGGGTTCCGATAAAGAGCACTACCCGACCTATCAAACAAAGTGATCATCACGGGTGTATGTAACAGTGCCTCAACCGACCGAATGGACTCGGGCGCTAAGCTTTCACTGGTTGGATGCCCTTCACAAAGCATGGCCATTCTTCCGTCTTCGAGACGAAATCCGCTGAGATACATGCTCATCGTAAGTGGCTCACCCTTTGGATAGATAGTCCACTGCTCACGAAACTTAGCATTACTTTGCAAGAAGTCACTTTGATATTGCCGAAGTCTCTTCTCTACCGAGGTCGACATATCCAAAGCCATATCACGCTCGCACAATTCGCTCAAAGAGTCAGACTTCCAGATTTCCAGAGCCTTTCTATTTGCCCAGCAAATCTTCGCATGATCAGTGTCAAAGACCCATAAGGGACTATCAATCAATTCAAATCTACTAAGCGTTTCACGATACCCACCTTCCGCAATTGGGGCATTTTTTTCTTCCATAATCTACCTAATTTCTCATTTACCCCGACGCAACTGGCAAGCCCAGCTCTATTTATAAATGACCTTGATTCTGCAGAATAAAGACAATCGAATGAAATTGATACAAATCACATCTAATCAACGAGCGATTCCGAAAAAGTCGGAATGAGTCTAGAAATTGAATGAATTTTCAATGCATTTGCCATTGAAAATCGCCTGCCATCAATAATCTGTAAACTCGATAGACTATTAGGAAGTCTCTTGAAGATATCCGTTAGGTCACAATCAAACCCAAGATATCCCGGACTTAAGATGAATACATGGACTTGAAATCCATACTCAACGGCATTTGATAGAACATCTTCTATAGATAAGCGCTTGCTCGGATATGTAGGTCTAAGTGCGCATACTATTCCTTGATATTTATCATTGAACGATACTCTTTGAAGAGTATCCATATAGTTTTCGTAGGAAAGAGCAATTTCTTGCGGAGAAGCGCTTATGACTTCGATCATCTGCCCGTTTAACTGATCTACAACGGTTCCACGGAATTGCCCTGAAGGACATCCTGTCAAGCTTTTAATTATTGTGGACTTTCCCGACGCAGGTCCACCGATGATTGCAATAAACGTCTGCATTTCTTTTCTCAAAAACTCAGTAAAAAAATATCACTGCTGTTCGAATTTGAATACTGAGATGGCATTTAACAGATCTTGTGACATCTCTTTAAGTGACATTGCTGAGGCAGACATCTCCTCCACAAGAGCAGCATTTTGTTGGGTAACTTGGTCCATCTCTGTGACGGCTTGTCCGATTTGGTTTATGCCAGCCGATTGTTCATTGCTTGAGTGAGATATCTCTTGGATAAGATTGGTTACATTCTGGATAGCGCTTACTGCACTTTTCATTCCTGTAACTGCGTTTTCGGCAAGAGACCTACCTGCATCTACCCGCTGTGTACTAACTTCGATAAGAGACTTGATCTCTTTAGCTGCACTTGCACTGCGCCCAGCTAATGCACGGACCTCTGAGGCTACAACTGCAAATCCCCTACCTTGCTCACCGGCCCTTGCTGCTTCAACAGCAGCGTTGAGGGCAAGGATATTTGTTTGAAATGCAATTGAGTCAATCACTCCGATGATTTCACCAATCTTTTTGGAGGAGTCATCTATGCCCCTCATTGTTGAGACAAAGTCCTCAACGACACGTGAGCTGTTTTGAGCCATTTCTACTGCATTTTGCGAAGATTGACTTGCCGTGTAAGCATTGTGAGCATTGTTTTTTACTGTGCCGCTCAATTCTTCCATTGAAGCGGCAGTCTCCTCCAATGCACTTGCCTGACTCTCTGTTCGCGAAGATAGATCTGTGTTTCCAAATGCTATTTCAGCACTTGAATTCGCGACGCTTTGGGACGTTATTGAAATCTGCTTAACAGCCTTAAGTAAACTGCTCTGCATTCTCTCCATTGAGGCGATTAGACTTCCATCAACTGCTTTGGAAGTGTCAATATTTGTTGTCAGGTCGCCTAGAGATATAGCCCTTGATATAGCAATTACCTGGGCAGGTTCACCACCTAGCTGGCGCTTAAGTTGGCGGACAAGAAATGCGCCCAATAAAGTTGCAATCAAACATCCTGCCAGCGTCACTAGTACAGATATAGCCCTAGCTTTTATGAAATTTTCGCTAGCTGCGTCGTACTCGTCTTTAGTTGCTTTGACTTGAATTTCTGTTAGCTCTTCAACTATTGCCTGGACTTTTGGCAAAAGCAAAGGCATCTTGGAAACAAATACACCTCTGGCTTCATCGATATTTCTTTCACCTATTGCTTTAGCAATTGGCTCGAAGCCTTCTGCTGTTAACTTATCAAGTGCAGGCTTGAATTCTTGAACTCGTGCATTTTCTTCCTCGGTCATTTTCGTTGATGCGTACTCAGTCCATGCCTTGTTCAATAGTTCTAGATTTTCTCGGTATTCACGTGTCTTTATTTCAATATTTGATGGAGATGGATTTAAGATCATCTCGAGTTGACTCATCCTGATCTTCAGAATGTTCTCGGATAGTTGTCCAATCTTTTGGAGTGCAATCACTCTATCTTCATAGACCGACTGCAAGGCTCCATTTGAGTCCCTAGCGGTTTTCATACCAAGAATGCCCACTAGCACAACTAGAGCACAGAACGAGCCAATAAACAGGCCTAGCTTTGTTCCAATTTTCATTATCAGACTCAATTCTATTTTTAGCTGGCTTTAGTTTGTTAGCTCATAAAATAAGCGATTGAGAGAAGTACACAGGTGACGAGATATCCAATCACTAGGGGACGTCGCTCATCTGGCTCTTCAGTGTTTCTTGACAAATAGAACATAATTGCCACGCCCACCAATACTGCAGATGCTTTGTATCTCTCATACTTCAATATACTTATGATGTCATGAGTCTTATTCAGATCAATATCAAATGGGATAAGTACCCAAGATCCAGCGATCAGAATGCAAGCCATTGCAGTCAATGAAGAGAAGTTCTTAAAGTTCATGTAGCACCACCAACTTATGTATTTGAATTTAAGCGCTTAAATTTCACTATTTGCTCTCGAAGATTCGAGAGTAAATTTAATAACTTTTTATAACCACGCTACCGCGCTTTCTACCCGTATCTACTCTTGAGTGAGCCTCATGCATCTCATCAAAGCCGAATATGCGGTCAATCACCGGCCTAAAGACACCACTATTCGTCAGTTCAACGATGTAGTCCAAATCCGGCTGCGACAATGGAACGGGTCCGGAAATAAGCTTCCCCTTGGACATAGGGGCTTTTAAAACGTCTGCCAGACCGCCGGAAACAGAAACGCAAGAACCGGAGGGCTTTAAAAAGGGCTCATAAGTTCCAAATGGCGCAGCCCCCACTGTGTCGACAATCAAGTCAAATAATTCGTCTAGCTTTCTCAAATAGTCCGGTCCGTAGCTGATTGCGCGATCAGCTCTTTGCTCGTAGACCAGCTGATGATTTGGACTTGAAGTGACTGCCGTTACATGACAACGGAGGTGTTTGCAAAGTTGAACAAACGCCAAACCGACTGCTCCTGATGCTCCGATTACCAGCACTTTCGCATTTGGATTAAGTTCGACGTCCTTGATAAAGTGAACGGCAACGGTTGCCCCAAATGGAATGCTCACAGCTTCTTCGTAGGTCAGACCTTCTGGCATACGAGCCAGCGGCATTTTTGGCGTAAACACGCGGTAGGCAGCATGACAGCCCATTTTTGCTCCGGCAAATCCAAGCACCTTGTCGCCAACTCTGAATTTGGTGACGTTGACGCCCACGGACACTACGTTTCCGGCAATATCAGTTCCGAGTACTTCGCAACGAGGCTTAAACAGCCCAAGAACCGGCCTGGCAATCCATCTGAAGCCGTTGGGCATCCTCAGTCCGCGTACGCGGCTATCACCAGAGGACACGGTAGTTGCTCGCATTTCGACAAGCACGTCATCGTCGCCTATTTGCGGTATTGGTCGCTCAGTCAACTTCAAAACAGAGGGGGCACCATAGCTAGTGCACTCCCATGCTTTCATGAGAGAGGAGGAAGTTAGAGAGCTTGTCATGCGTGGTCTGAGGATAAATTTGGATGAGATTTGTATGTATAGGAGCCTTGCACCTTCTACCGAACTTACATCGTAAGCATTGTCTGCCTTACATCGTAAGTTTGTCAACGTAGAGTGTAGGTATCCGCCCCAAAAATGAGACATCGCCTACTTCTGTCCTTCTTTGGGTGGGCCTGGAACTTCCAGATAGCGTGACTTTCAAGGGCAAAATAGCCCTCTCACGGGGGGAACATTGAGTACCACAGTCTTTTTTGAGAGCGAACGGCAACGCTTCTTTCGCCCACTGAACAGCTCTAGGCGAGAGTTGATCTCCGCTTGTCTGCGAGCACTTTATGAGCGCCTTCACGGTCCATCAGCGGATTACGCCCACAACCCGAACCGCGAGTCGCTAAAGGAGCTCATCACACCTGTGGTCCGGGAGTACCTGCACGACCTCGATTTGGAAGGTGGTCAGGATGAGTTCAGCACGCTGGACACCTCTGACCCTCAGTTGCTCTCCAATGCAATCATCCGCGCTCTCACGCGAGATGGATGGCTAGAACAGTTCCCGGACAGACATGGCTTGGTAACGGCTTTCCGGTTCTCCAGGCCTGGGAAGTTGTTCTCAGAAGCCTTTTGGTCACTTTCCCGCCCGAGTCGCAGCCGGCAACGCAACATGCGAGGCTGCCGAAATGCCCTGGAAGCTGCCTTGTCGGAACGGGGTGATGCCCATGACATCGTGGATGCATACGAGTACGCAGAGAAAGTCATTGAAGACCTTACCGACGGTATCGACTACTTACAAGACCGCATCCGCCACCTGATGCAGGAAGCAACGGTCCATTCCCAATGGGATGACTTCGTCGAATTTCTAGACAGATTCCAGCGCGACTACTCGAAACAGCTCACTGCGGACAGCGCCACACTAAACCGCAACTCCATCCGCCAAAAGATTGAAGCTTTACGTCAGAACGCTGAGGGGCCGCGGTACCGACGCATGGAAGAGCAGCTCAGTGACATTGCCCAGTGGGCGGTAAAGGAACACAGTGGCCCATCCGTCTTGGAATGGCTGCTCGACCGGATTGACGAAATAGTAAACGCAGCTTGCGAAACAAAGCAACCAACCTTTGTACGGGCTATGGAGACCTACATCCGCCGTGTTACCGGCTTGGTGCAGCAGTCAATGATGTTGCGAACAGGCCAGAACCGTCACGCTTACCTTGGAGCGATCGCAAAAATCGCAGCGTCAGACAAGACTGGGCAGGACAAGTTACTGAACGCCATTGGCGACAAAATCACCACCGTAGAGCTCCGGCTCTTGGATCCAGCGAGCTTCAAGTTGCGCTCTGCCACTCAGCGGCGCAAAGCATCGACCATCTCTGTTCAACCACGGGCCAGCCGGGCTGCGCGGTTAGAAGCATTCCTCAACAGAGCGGAGTCTGAGGCGTTTGCGGTCTCCAATGAAGACCTTGCGAGCAAGCTTCGCAATGACTTGAAACTCTTCAAACACCCCATCCGGCTATCCGCCCTCCCCCCGGACTCCGCCAGAGACCTCATCAGCAACATGCAGGCAGTGGAAGCTGTACGTAACGCAAAGGCTGGCGACTTGGCTGCGACTCGCCTCCCCCACAGGGTTGAGAACGAGTTCTACAGCGGCTTTGACTACGAATTTGATTTCAAGAAGAAGACATGAGCATCACCACAGAATTGCGCGAGAAGCTCGCTGCTGCCAACCTGACTATGGACCGGTTCCGCGAAATCGCAGCCAGATTGCTCACATATGGGACATTGGTGCGTGACGAGGACCGTACTGAGCAACTTTTGTATGATGATGCAAGGCGCATTGAGCAATTGTTGGCAGAGTACTTTGAGATCGCTGGTCTATTGCTGCACCACGAATTGAACGCACAATTCTTCCGCTTGTACGGACCCGGGGTAGTGGTTGACGGCCTGCCCGAAGACCCGCTCAACCCAATTCCAACCATGAAGGTGCGTGTGTCCACGGACTTTGTTGCTTGCGCCATTGCTCTTCGCTTCCTCTACCAAGAGAAGCTCAATCAAGGCCTCATCGACACACAAGCTGAAGCTCTAATCAACTTTGAAGACTTGGCTGCAACTCTGCAAACCCAGCTCAAACGACAGCTGCCTGATGGGGATGGCGAACGCATGGCACTTCTCGGCGAACTTAAACGCCACCGCCTCCTTCGCTTTCAATCGACGTTTTCCATCAAAGATGAGGACGCCTACTTGGCAATCCGGCCCACTATCTTGGGCATTGTGAGTAATGAAGCATTGGCCGCCGCCCTGGATGCAGACGGCGCCATCGAAGAAGTAACGCAAGTCGAGGAGGCAGAACAATGAAACTCGACCGTCTGATCTTGGTGAACTGGGGGCAATTGCGCCCGGGCAATTTCGAGATGGGTGACATGACACTGCTCACCGGTGAAACCGGTTCGGGCAAGTCGACCATGCTCGACGCGCTGCAGACAGTTATGACCGCTGCCTTCAAAGGCGTCATGAACTACAACCCAGGTCAAGACGAAGTGTCTCAAGGTCAGCGCCGCGGCAAGACCAAGCGGACCTTGGAGTCCTACATTGTGGGTGCTGAGTACAACAACTTTTCACGAAGTGACGGAGCGCAAGGCTTCATGGCTGCAGTGTTCCGACCCAGCAAAGGTGAGGAAAACCTGAAACCCTTCACTGCGTTGGTCGCTGCCTCTGCTCGGGTTGAAGGCAGCGGTGATACCCGGCAGCCCAAGCTTGAGAGCATGTCGTTGGTAATCGTGGATGACGCCGCCCTCACCTTTGAGGACTTCATGCGTAACGTGGAAACCAATGAGTGCATGCCAGCGGACAGGATTGCACGCCATCTCCAGACCAAATACAGCAAGGTCAATGACTTCTACGACAAGAAGACAGACTACCTGTGCGCGCTCTACGGACGCTTTCGAGGCAAAACTGGAGTCACCAAAGACGAGGCTACCCATGCAGCCAAGGCGTGGGTTCAGTCCATTGCGTACCGCCCTATTGGCTCGGTTCATGAGCTGGTTCGCGATGAAATCCTGGACTTCGACGAAAAGCAGCTTCAACAAGATATCGAGCGCATCAGCGGCCTGATGCGCCAAGTGAGCAATTTGCGCCAAAAAAGCCTGCGACTCAAAGCAAGCGTCTCAAAACTCACTGAACTCCAGACCTGCATTCAAGAGGCCAACAAGGCACATGAAGATCATGTAATGCAAGGCATGTTGGTAGCAAAGTTGCAACTCAAAGCGGATGACGAAGCAGTCGTCGCAAAGGAGCAATTGATTACCCATGCAAGGCAAGATCAACGCGACGAGCAGGAAAAGATTGCCTCTTGGCGTAGCAAGGGTGCGACTCTGGACACTAAACGTGTCAATTTGACGGCCCGTCTTCAAGGCATTGCTGTACACAGCCAGAAGGTTGACCTTGAGACAAAGTTGGCACGAGCCACCAGGGAAGCAAGGGTATGCCTAGAAACCTTGGATTCGGGGCTGCGAACTGCTGGCTTGATGGACCAGAAAACACGTGACCTGATTGCACGCCCTATTCCGGACACCTTCAAAGACCTCAAGGACGCTATCAGCCGCGTTGACAAAGCACACAAGAAAATCAACTTTGAGCGCTTGGCTGAGTGCGCAGACTTAGTGGAGTCAGCATCCCGAGACGCTGACCTGGACATCGGAAAGCTCCAAGAGTTAGTGACTGCGTTCAAGGGTGTCAATGAGAGCATTGAGACGCTTCATGAGGCACTTCTCGGACAAGAGCGTGGAGTCATGCTCACGCTTACAACAGAAACCGTTCACCTTGGCCAAAGCCTTACTGCGGCGGAAGGTCGGGAGAGAGACCTGGATACACAGCGCGCCCGCTTAGCCACTGGCAAGGTCACATTGCCAATGCCAACGGAGCGAGCTCTGCAACTGCTCAGTCATGAGTTTCCAGAAGCCAATACCCAGGTACTGTGTGACTTGGTGGAACCGAAATCTCTGAAGTGGCAATCAGCAATCGAAGGGTATCTGGGTGGCGCACGCTTCAACTTGATAGTGGACCCGGCATGGGAGCGCAGGTGTGTGGATCACCTCAAGGCTCACAAAATCACCGCCAAAGTCGTTCAAGGAGCACTTTGCCTGCGACGTGCTGAACGCAAACAGTTGCCGGCAGAGTCCATCGTGAATGAGCTACTTGCTGACAATCCAATTGCATGGGCCTACCTTGTCGACCAATTCGGTTCTGTAATCAAGGCAGCAAACACTGAAGCACTACGCGATATCGAACGCGGAGTAACGCTAGATGGCATTGCGTCTGGCAGTCGGACTATGTTCACTGTTGAGCGTGTGACCAACGTGTTTGGTACCAAAGCCCGCGAAGAAGCACTGGACAAAGTAACCAGAGACTTGGAACTTGCCGCAGGAGAGGTTACACGTTTGCGAGCAGCGAAAACTACCATTGACGCCATCAAAGGCTCATTGCAAAGCCTTCGCCCTCTGCAGTTCAATGCGGCTCCATTGAGGGAAGCATCCGTAGATATTCAAGCAGCCCGGGATGCCCTGGCGAGTTTGGACATCACCGAGCTCAAGGCACTTCAGAGTGAGCTGGACAATGTCAACAAGCAGATCTCAGATACTAACCAACTGATATCCGACGGTACCCGCCGGGATGTCGGGTACGACTCGACTATTCGAAATGCCGAGACGGCAATCAACGACATCCTCTCCAATAAACAGTCCCACTTGCGAGACCTGGAAGCGCAGATCCAGAAAGTAAAGCACCTAATTACTTCAAACCCGGGCTTGGTTTATCAGCGCTTGATAGATGACATGGAGGTCCAAATTGCTGATCCGGCACTCACCATTGGAGCTGCTAGAAGCAGGCTGGAGAGCTTGGCCCCCAAGCCCGATGACCGCCTATTTGACGTTAGAGAAGCTCTGACAGCCTACAACAGTCACGCTGAAAACGACGACCGCTTTGTAGTGGCGCTTCAACAGAGAGCGGACTCCATTTCCTTCGCCTCCAACTACGAGGCTCTGGTTTCTCTTGAGAAGTCCGTTGTCAAGACCTTGGAAAACCTGCGTGGAGTCGGTCTTTACAACAGCAGCAAAGAGCTCGATGAGGCTGAAAAGTCATTCCATGACGTGTTCACAAAGCAGTTCTGCGTTGAAATCAAGAGCCGAGTTGATGAGGGTGTCCGGACATTACGGCAGATGAACCATGAGCTCAAAAACCTCAAATTCGGTGCTGACAGCTTCCACATTGACTACACAAAGTACGAGCCGGAGTTCGAGGACTACTTAAGCTTCTTCGCCGCGGTCACGCAAATGGCTGACTCTGCAGAACCGGTGGACCTCTTTGGCATAAGTGAATTAAGCGACAAGCACGCTTTTATCAGGGACCGACTAGTCAAGCTTCTTCTGGATGAAGACCAAGACAAAGCAACCAAAGAGCTAATGCGGATCGCTGACTATCGTAACTACCGCAGATACGACATCATCAATGAGACTACCAGCGGCAGCCGAGTACGGCTATCTGAATGGGGTACAGGGTCTGGTGGGCAGCTGGAAACGCCTGCATACATCGTTCGCGCTGCAGTTGTCACCAACCGCCTGAAGCTCTTTGAGAAAGGCGGTAGCCTGAAGCTGTTAGTCAACGACGAGTCATTTGCCAAGATGGATGAGCCCAGAGCGCGAGCGGTCCTCGGGTTCCTGCGTGACAAATTGGACCTTCAGATCATCAGTGCAATGCCCACTATGAAGGCTGGTGCGCTTAAGGACGAATTCAATAGGGAATACAGCTTTACGCGCCTCAAAGGCGTAGTCAATGGCGAGCTCGACTTCATCTCAGAGTGCGACGAGCGAATCTTTAAGTCTGACAAGATGAGAGAGTTGTGGGAGCGCCAACGCGTATTGGCTCGAGAAAAAGCGAAGCATCTCTTTGATGAAGCGCATCCGGAGGATGCTGAGGACCAAGCATTGCCTGCAGCTGAACAATGATGGACTTTCCTTGGCTGCATTCACCCGCCATCCAACAACTGCTTCACAAGCTTGTTGATAAGTTAGATGCCGCAGAAGGTCGTGGCAGTGCGTCCCCTTTAGCATTGTCCTTGAATGAGGCCAGTTGGCCCGCTTTATACAAAGCGAACTTCGAGTCAGAAAAAGAGACACTATGGGAACAGGTCCTGCAACTCCAAAGGGCCGGTTGGATACAAATTTCCCCTGCCCAAGCTACCAAAAGCTCACAAGGCTATGACGCGAATCCGAAGATTAAGTGCGTTAATGTCGACGCGATACGTTTGGCAACAAGTCGCTTAGAACGCCCAAAAACTGCAATTGAGAGGTGGCGGTCGATTATCAACGAGCATCTCGATGCGTCAGATGAAGCAAAGTTAGCAGCTGGCAACTACTGCATCGACCTCGCAGATCACCCCATGGTAGACGTTGTTCAGCAACTCAACCGCTTAAAGGATTTGCAAGCAGAGCCGCTAATGCTTCGAGAGGTGTCCGCAAAGCTCTTTTGGGGGATGTCCAAGATTTTGGATAGCAGGACTGGCCTAGTGAATGCCATTTTAGGAACTGACGAATGTCCTTTTCCAGAAACTCCGGTCCAACTGCAAGTGTTTCTTCCAAAAGGTGGCTTCAACGCAGTTCTATTCATCGAGAACCAATTGAGCTTTGAGCGAGCCATCAGATCTGACAACAAGAACTTCTCAAAGCTTGCACTAATTTACGCCTCTGGCTTCAAAGGGAGTGCGGTGAGACTGCGTGAAGTAAACACGGCTTCGATATACCTTTCAACACTGGGTGAGAAAACGCCTTTAAGCCTCGAATTTTTTGAAAGCTGGTTGTTTGGGAAAAACATGCAAGTTGAGTCCTACTTTTGGGGTGACCTGGACTGGTCTGGAATAAGAATTTTGGCCTCGCTGAGGACAAGTTTTCCTGACCTAAAGGCATGGACGGCGGGGTATGACGAACTACTAAAGTTGCAAAACATGGGAGATGGGCACTCACCCGGAGAGTCCAATAAACTGGGGCAACGAAGGATTGAATCGACTGGCTGCTTGTATACCGACACAATTCTCATACCCGCGTTGACTCAAAAACAGAGCTTTGTAGACCAGGAGGCCATTCAGTTCTGAGTTGCTCCAAAAATCGACGCTAATAACCTGACTTGCGTTCCGACCAACGCAAGGTCGCATAACCCGCCCCATACATTTCGCCGTGGATAGGTGTCCAAATTTCCCGGATGGAAGGCTTCAACGCTTTGTGGATGAACACCGTTGAGACTCCCCTGCTCTGCCAGAACTCAGCCATTTTGTAGTCCGTTGCAGTCCACCCTCTAGAAACAGGTCCATAGCGGGTGCCTGAGCGGTGGAAACCGACTTCCACATCGGGACCCAAGTAGCGATCTACGCCCCCGGCCAACAACAAAGTGCATGCGCTGTAGCAACCTTCCATAGAGACAGTGTCCATCCTCCGGTCCACGATCATTTGGGCCATGCGTAGACCCTCGATCACAATTCCGCCCGGACTTTCGATCTCAACCAGGGTGAGCTTGGGATTGCGGTCCAGCACAAACTGCAAGGCGTCTGCACTGCCCAGCGTGAACTCACCGCGTACGACTACCCGACCCAGATGGGGATCTGCATAGACCTCTGCAGGCTTCAGAGTGCCGGTGACCATCCCCCACCAGTTCTCCATGACCGACTGATCCCAGAAGTTGGTAAAAGTAACTGGAGCCAGTCCAATGCTGAGCAGGTAGAAGGTTCCACCCCAAAGAACTCCGCCCGGCTTCTTAAAGCTCGCACGGGCGCTGCGCGTTAGCGCGATGGCAATTCCGATAGCCGCAATCAATGCTATGGGCATCATGACTGCCAACGACCAGATGACCCGACCGTATTCGCGGGTCCAGTCCAGGGAGTACGGTAGCAAGATGGCCTCTATTCGTCCAGGCAAGATAGCTAGGAGTAAACAAAAGCCAAAGGTCAGGAACAGGTTTCTCTCACCTCTAAAGAAGGAGGTCAGATACTGCCAACAGAGCTCGGCCTTCTCCTTGGACCAGCTTCCCCAAGTAGTCCTCACCGGCATCGCCTCGGGTCGGAACACCTTTTGGGGCATGTTTGGGTCTTGATCCATTCGCCAGCGTTCCCCGAGTTCCATGGGCAAGGTCGACGCATCCAAGTGGCTGGGGGCCAATGCTGCAGGCATAGGACCAACATGGAGTTGTCTTGCGCCTTCATCCCGTTGGGCATTGGAGTGATCCAACTTCTTGTTACTCCGTTTTTTTGCGGCTACCTGGCTGACATTCCGATCAAACCAATCCAAGAACTTCAGGACATCGGTGTGTTCTGAGTAGGCCTTGCTCTTAGCCAACTCCAATCGCATGGTTCGCTCAGAGAGATAGAAGGTTTTGACATCCTTGGCGTACAGCGAGGTCCGCTGATAACTGGTCTTCAGAACATCATCTTTGGGTAGTCGAGCGTAGAAAGATCGCAAGTCCCGGGTGCTGATCCAGACTTCGTGGGCCTCGTCTTCCACGATTTCAAAGGACCAATGGCGGTGTTTGATGGGCCAAACGTGGAAGTCATCCAGGTTCTTGAGGCTCATGAAACCGGTAGAAGGACCTTTCACTTACGCGAACTCCAAACCTCACTTACCTTCAAGCCAAGTCGTTAGAGCAGATTAGCAATGACTCGACCCAATCTGTCAACAATTGCAGACGTCGTTTGCTCAGCTCTAGCCGAATCATCACCGGCGTAGACTGCGACTCTTACTGTATCGCGCGTCGCAAACCCTGTGTAAGCGTCTTTCTCCCGTTCTTCATCTTTGGCACGTTCAATCTTGTTCCCGCCGATTATGAAACGGTCATTTTTTGTAGACTCTTTTCGCACGATACCAATGTTCACGTCGCATAAAGCTAAGTACGTCGCTCGAGTTCCGTGATTGCGAATGATCTCCTCAATAGCAGCGCCTGCCACAGCACCAAGAATTGCGCCGCTACCGGTACCGACGTCTCCGGAACGCTTGGCAATTTCATAACCTGCTACGCCACCCAGTAACAGACCGATACCACTACTGCTACTCACATTCGAGACCGCTGCAGTACGGAACTGGAATGCGTTCACGTCCATGACAATCCCGAAGCTTTGGTCACTGACTTCATATCCTGCTGAACGAAGTCCCGACTCAATAGACTGACGCAGACGTCCCACATCAAACTCTGGATCGCCTGAGGAGTTTCGCAATCTCAGCTTGATGGTCCGATTCGCGAACTGGGATGAGTCCACGAAGAGATTGCGAGATGTGGCACTACCAATCTGAAGAGACTTCTGTGCGACAGCTGGTTGAGAGGCACACCCGTTTAAAAGCGCCAAGAGAGCCAATGTCAGAATCCAGCGAATCATTTGTTCTTCCCTTCAAATCGATTTAGATACTCACGAATCTCGTTGTAAGACACGCTGAAATTTAGATTTTGCGAAGCCTTATCAACTCGCACCCAATCATTCACCCCAATGACTGCGTCTTTCAAAAACAGCGGTCCTCCCGAATTTCCGGGACTGATTGGCGTGTCGGTCTGAATGAACTCTATTGGAGGTCCGGCACGGAGCATCGCACCAGGCTGCTTACGAATAGCACTGACTACTCCACGAGTGATCGTGAATTCATACCCCTTAGGATGGCCAATTGCCTCTGCAGTCTCGCCAAGTCGAATAGGACCCGCATGCATCTTCAAGGGTTTGCCAACTGTCTGTGCTTTGATGAGAGCAAGATCTAGTCGTACATCAGAGTCGACAACCTTTCCATAGGACTTGGTACCGTCGTAGTAAGTCATCTGCACAAGGCTGGACCCATCTACAACGTGAGCTGCGGTCAGTATCAAGTCCGGTGTCACATAGAAACCAGTACCAATTGCCTTGGGAGTCTTCAGAATAAGAATGCTGTCAAAGCGTTCATCAGCAATGGCTCCAGACTCACCTCTAGTAGCGCTATCTTTGATCTCAGCCTTCGCCTCTGTCCTCGCGTCAGACTTGGTAGCAGTCTTATTCACATAGGTTGGGCTTGCACTAGCGTACTGACGGTTGGAGAGGGGCTTGAGAAACGCCTCTACCGAGGTAAACGGCTTCGAAGGAGCTTGGCTGATGTTGGCTGGATCAAAGAGAGCGGACAACTTGACGGTGATTGGCCGCTTTTCCCATTCGGTCACATCCTCCTCACGCCCATTTCTGCTAAGAATACTCTGAGCATCAGGATCCTCGTTCTCTACGTTGTACGAAACGGTAAATTTCTCACTGTCTTTGACTTCAAAATAGTTCGAATAGACTTTTTTCCGATTTACATCAATGACGTAATAGTCCACCCTGGCCAACTTGGAAGCACTTATGTCAACAAGTTGATAGCTGTACTTCGAGTAAACGGGTTTGGTAACAGTTTGGGGAGTGCGCGCTAAGACTTCCGCACTCTTGTTGAAGTCGCTTTCAGCGGCACTAGCGGATAGACCATTTGCTGCACTTAACAACGCACAAGAAAATGCATTTCCGTAACAAGGCTTACTTCGGTTATTCGCGCTCTCAATTTTTGCAGCCTGCATCTTGGACATTGCACGCTGATATTCGGTAATCACACCCACATACTCTGGGTTCTGC
This sequence comes from Rhodoferax mekongensis, assembly GCF_032191775.1. Classification (NCBI taxonomy): domain Bacteria; kingdom Pseudomonadati; phylum Pseudomonadota; class Betaproteobacteria; order Burkholderiales; family Comamonadaceae; genus Rhodoferax; species Rhodoferax mekongensis. The sequence goes on from NZ_CP132507.1 coordinate 2,855,558, forward strand.
TCTTGGCGCACGCCTGTTTGAAGGCGGCTTGGCATTTCTCGCTTGTTCTTGAACTCTCGAAGAATTTTCGCAGCGGACAGGTCTGTAACGAATATGTAGTCAAAGCCTGACGAAGTGGCCTTTGCCAGAAATGACTCATTCGCATCAGCAATGAGGAGCCCGTAGTCCTTCTCGAAAGTCAATTCGAAATCAAAAACGTTCCGCTCTTTAAAGCTTGTTGCCGTTAGATCAACAAACCCAATTTTTACTGCGGTATCCAAGCCGGACTCAGTCCCAAAGTCCTTTACCAATCCTCGTAGCTCAGAGAGTTTTTCAAGCGGGTATGGGCCGCTGCCAAGTTGCGCAAGTCGCTTTTTTAGTTCAGCGGCTCTCGTGACCCTCCGTCCAGTTTCTGGAGCAGTCACGTCTTTCAGAGTAGTCGCCAGCTCCGCTTGAGATTCAGAATTCAGCGAATTCAATGCAGCGAGTACTTTTGCCTGAAACTCCGAAGACACCTTGTAGTCAGCGCTTGTGAAGGGACTCCGAGGATATGAACCCACAGGCTGACCGGTTCGCATTACCTCATCAAATGTAGAGGCAAGTGCTTTCTGGCGATCTTTACGAACCGTGTCATAGACACGAGCAAGCTCTCGCGTAATGACATCAGTTGCCTCATCAGCAACCCGACTAGTCCGAAGAAGGTCATTGGCATTGATCTCAACGGCTGTCTTTTGTGCCTCCCCGATTGCATCAGTTGCACTTTTCCAGCTTTCATTTGTGTTGCTTGAAAGGTCATTAATCAGCACCAAGCGAGCCAACGAAGTGGTTACTTTGGTTCGATAGTCGCGCTCCATCAACCATTTTCCGAGCTTCTGAAGTTGTGGGGTTACCTCTTTCTTTTCTGTATTAAAGCGTTTATCGAAGTAAGCTGAATACTTCTCAGAAAAGAATGCCTGCGCCTTTTCAAGCTCATCGGCATCGACAAGTTTGTTAAACGCGCTACCTTCTAAATCAAAAGGATTGGAAGGTAGCCCACTGGCAATGGACTTAAAGACATCTTCTAGTCCAGCAGCTGAGGCACTAGTCACACCAGTGAACGTGATTACTAGTCCAAGCACGAAGTGCGAAGCGATTCGGCCAAAAACTTCGGTACTGGCCTTCTTGTTGGACTGTGCAGTCGCAGCAATCCCTTCGCCATTAAAGGCATTTATATTAATCATTTTCACTCCCTTTTTTTACAATTTTAGAGCAATTTTAGAGCAATTTTAGAGCAATTTTACTAAAAATCTACCAAAAATCGCCGACCAAATGCCCACTGTTGATCGGTGTCAAAAATGAAGTTTAAAGTCCACTTTCATTAGCAAGGACTATTTTGATTCAAACTCCCGTTTAGCTGCAAACAGTCAGACATACGCTGTCTACTACACACCAATCGGCTTCATCTTTAGCAACGAAATTTAAGCGTATGGACGTTAACGAAATGACGAGTCTCGTTGACTACTTCATTCGATTTCGATAGTACGATGACCCGAGACAGCCTCTTTAAACGAGTCAGTGAAAAGACTTGAGCTTCTTCGAATAGACTAAAAATACGATTTAACGCAACGCGTCAAAAACCTTTAAATGCAAAACAAAGCTTAAGGAATATTCGGGAATATTCTGAAAACCAAGCTGAAATTTAGCAAATCTAAAGTTTTCAGGCTTTCTTTAAAGTATTCTCAGAAGTAACTAGCCGAAATTAGTAGCAAATGACTTTACGTTTCTGGAATCTCGAAAGTGCCCTTTAAGAAATCAACAGCTAAGCTGGCTTGCTTGTATGTGTTGGCCGCACTCTTGAATGGCTGCAGTAATGGATTACCACCAGGAGACAACTTTTTCCCGAAGAGCGGAAATCCTATTCTCCTCAACCACTATCGTGGAACTTGGAAACTTTATATTGATGGAAAAGATACAACCGACAGCACAGGTCTGAAAGTAAGGCTTCAAGAAGATATAGCCTTGTCGATGATTTGGATTGAACAAACCAAAACTCAAAATCACCTGTTACCAAAGCAGTTCAGCCTTCAGTGGTCCACCTCTTCAATTTCTTGCGTTGAATGTGATCCAAAGCTATTTGATTGGACACGCAAGCTCGGCAAATAAATTTCACCTGGAACCAGTTTCGTCAAATGCTGATGAGGTGGTGGCTTGAATCAAATGTTTGGGAATGGTGATGCTCACGTCCCCGTTAAAGAACCGTCCAGCCCAAGTGACACGCTCAGGGTACGCAGTGAAGGAGCCATTGGGATTAAATTTGCCGGTGACCCGTAAAATACAATTCAGTCTCTTCTTTGTGGCAAAGTCATATGTTGACAGGTTGTCACCAAGAATAGCTCCAAGCTTAGAACAATAAAATTCTGAATACTCACTACTTTCCAAGTTTAACCTTACCATTTGGACTGAATAAGGATAACCTTCGATTGTTGCTGAGTCACTTATGCTCATCCCAACTGCCGCACCCAACAATGTGGATATCACAGCCACACTCAATAATTTAAAAATCATAACATTACACCTTTGTAAAGATGTAATGTGTATGTAGCCTATTTTATATCTTCGAGATTTTTTGCAATGAGTTTAGGGTTTGGATGATTCGTTATCCAGATTGTCTTTTCTACGTTACCCCTTTCAGCGGCAGGTAGACGTCGGTAATCATTTCTGCAGCCTTGAGTTCAGGGCCAACGTTTAAATAGTGATAGAACACTGGCAATCCGCTCAACTCCTCCCCTGACGTTTTAAGCCAAGTATCTTGTAGATAGTCGATAGCATTGGATAGATAGCGCCCACCGACATCACGAAGAATCGCACAGCGACATGACGGGAGCACCTTAGACACCACTCCGTAAACGTTGGGTTGCACGGGGAAGTCGACTTCAACTCCGAAGTCAACACGGTGTAGTCGAGCCTCAACGGCATATCGCCGGGTGTGGTAGATCGCAAAGGAGTTGCCCATACTTGGACTATCCCTCATGTATCGGTCCTTCCATTGATTCAGTCGCTTTGCTGTCAAGTATTCCAAACTAGGAGAGCCGAAGTGCTCGACGACAGCGATTATCTTTTCTGGAAAAATACCAACTCTAACATCCATAGCAAGTGATCTATAGTCAATTTCCCCAAAAGAACAACATGATGTCTAGCGATTTGCGCAGATAGCGCCTATCACCTAAACAACACATCGTTCTTGAATAAGCCTTATGCTTCTGTTGAGAATTGTCCTTTTCGCTTGAATTTACTTCGACTTGCTTCTTCGTTTTCCTATCGCACCAATCAAGGCAAGACCACAAACCAACATTGCGAGTGAGCTGGGCTCAGGAACGGGAGTCAACACAGTGCTCGAAAGACCACGTACTTCATCGGCAGATAATGCAGTGCTGTATGTACGAATAAAGTCCAAAGAGCCGGCTCCGGCTTCAGCCCCGCCTGTTGCTCGGTCATCTATGAAGAAACTCAAAGGGTTTCCAAATTGCACAGCAGATCTTGCGTTATCCCGAAAGCTACCCTTTAAGTTACCGTCTTGATAGAGACTAAAAATTCCATCAGTTGTACGGGTGGCGGTGAGTCTAGACATGATGCCATTTTCGGCAGAAGCACCAAAGGACTCAGCTGCAGGGAAAAAGCTGTAATCACTCAAGTGGGTATACAGGCCGTAATCTGATTTCAGGCCCTTAAAGTCAATAATTTTTTGCCACACTCCATGTGATGCAAAAGAATATTTCAGGTCCACCGTGTATTCGGACCCTAAGTCAGCCAGAAGTGTGACGCCTTGATTCCTGGCAAACAAGTAGTTCGTTCCAACAAATGCTCCGCCATTGCCAAGAAGATCTGCACCTCCCATGTCATCACTGAAAGAGCCATCCAATCTATATTGATGAGTTGGAATGGAAGCGTTTGCCAGGGAGGCCACAGGGATCATGGCAGCACCAACAAGAAGAACTTTTACAGCTTTAGAGAATTTTTTTAACATACATAGCCTCAAAACTTACAGTGTAAGTCATTTTATGGAACTAGGTCAAGATAGCAATTAGAGTGCCTGAACTAGCAAATCCAAAGAATTGCTAAATGTCTCTAACTTTAGAAACAAGAAGCAACGCTAGAGGAGAAATTTCACAAAGAATACATACCAATAACGACCAAAGAAGTCGAGGCGAAAGTTAGACAACGGCCAAACAACCGAACAACTTTGTATTCAATTTAAATTAGTTAGGTATCGCAATGAAATCGAAAATGACAAACGCCAAAAAAAATCAAAAAAAGCAACTAACATCAGACAGTCATCGAATTTCATTACATATAAAGATAAGTCTAATTGCGACAGCACTAATCCTAGTAAGTTTTACATTCACTGGAATAGTAACAGGAATTAAATCAAGCGAGACTGCCGAAAACTCATCAATAAATCAGGCAAAGACAGCAGCTAGGGAAGCTGCAAATGCACTGAATATACGTTTATCTTCAAATGTGGCGGCCATTAGCGAATTGGCTGCGGTAATGATCAGCACAAAAAGATTAGAACAGCCACTGCAACGGCCCCAAATTGACGAGATAGTTAAAGAGACACTAAGTAATTCTACAGATTTCATCGGTGCTGCAGTCACTTGGGAACCCAATGCATTGGATGGAAAGGATTCGGAGTTTGCGAACAAAAGTCCAATTTATGATGCTAGTGGTAGACACATGCCATATTGGACAAAAACAAAAACATCTGAGCATCACGTTGAGCCAATTGTTTTTGGTAGCAATCCAGAGGCAAATGAATGGTACGAAACTCCCAGAAAGACAAAGTTACTTCACTTTACCGAACCGTATAACTATCCGATCAATGGCCAAGAAGTAATGATGGCATCGATAGTTGCTCCGATAATTGTAAATGGACAGTTTCTCGGAACTGCAAGTGCTGATTTTTCAGTTGAGCAACTGAAAAATATACTTGAGGGAATCAAGGTGATCCCCGACAGTAATTTAGCTCTGATTTCGAATAAAGGAGTCTATGCAACCAATTCTGAAGCAAGCCATACAGGAAAGCCGGCGTCGGACTTACCTGACGAGGGATTACTTGCCATAAAAAAAGGGGCGCAATTTCAGTATGAAGACAGCAATAATATAATTCATATACTGCAGCCAGTCTTAATACATAAAGACATCCCGCCATGGTCAATAAAAATTAGTTTCAAACGCAGTACGGCAATTTCCGCTTCCACTGACCTTATGCGTTACATACTATCCGCATCTGTGATATGCGCCTTCGTAACAATCTCAATCCTACTAATACTACTATCCAGACTTTTTCGACCACTGAAAAGCCTGAATGTCGCAATGCAAGGTTTGGCAAGTGGAAACGCGGATCTGCGCACAAAAATTACTATTAAATCTAATGATGAACTCGGAATCATCGCCACAAACTTCAACGTCTTCATTGGAAAGATCAATGATGTACTCTTGGAGGTCAGAGGTAATGCTGACATTGTTGCCAGCACGAGCTCTCAGATTGCGCAAGGCAATAACGACCTTTCATCAAGGACGGAAAGTCAAGCCACTGCGCTAGAAGAAACTTCAGCAAGTATGAAGCAACTTAACGAAGCAGTTAAACAAAATGCACTTAGCGCGAAGACCGCCAATAGCTTGGCTCTAGAGGCCTCCACCGTAGCTCGGAATTGTGGGCAAGTCGTCGGAGAGGTAGTAAAGACGATGCAGGAGATCCAGGACTCCAGTCACAAAATTGCCGACATTACTGCGGTAATTGACAGCATAGCGTTTCAGACAAACATCTTGGCCTTGAATGCTGCAGTTGAGGCTGCACGTGCTGGAGAGCAAGGAAGAGGATTCGCGGTTGTAGCAACCGAGGTTAGGTCACTTGCGGGGCGCAGTGCAAATGCAGCAAAAGAGATCAAGCAGCTGATTGGTCTGAGTGTTGAGCGAGTTGAACATGGCACGACTCAAGTAGCTCAAGCAGGACACACAATGAATGAAGTCGTGAGGAGCATCGGGAGAGTTGCAGACTTCGTCGGTGAGATAAGTTCTGCAAGTGAAGAACAAAGTTTAGGAGTTTCACAAATCAATGATGCAATCGCATCAATGGATCAGACCACTCAACAGAATGCTGCTTTAGTAGAAGAGATGGCCGCGGCAGCCAACTCGCTAAAACAACAAGCTAGCGAGCTAGTGAATGCAGTAGATGGCTTTGGATTAGTAATCACGCAACCAATCGAGACAAAGGAAATCGCGGTACAAATTGCTGAACAACCTAGACTCGATAGCAACGTACTAAAAATCAGTAATGTGCCTTTAAAACAGAAAATCACAACTAAAAGAGATCAAAGAATCACACCAAATCAACTAGACAAGGACAGGAGTAAGTCGAAGTTCATTGAAGCTAACAAGGATGAGTGGGAAAACTTTTGATACAACGTATTGCACCGTAGTGAGCCAGAGACTATAGACCGCGAGGTTACGTTAGCCCTAGATTGGAATATCGATACAAAGGTGATTTATAAATAGATATCATCTAGGCGTCAAAAGTGTCACTCTACGGGCTAAAGATCACTACGTTTAGTCCTTCACCCTTCGGGACGAAAAGGTCCGTGCCAAGATCAATCCATAGAGGATTAATATGAAATTAAAAGCAATAGTGACTGAGCAGACTAAGCGTTCTTAGTGTCTATGATTTACTGAAGATCACTTTTCCAATGTGTAACAACCTTGAAACCTAAGGGCTGAAGTGCCGATGTGCATTGCAACTAATAGGCTAGATACTTTTTTACTTGCAGATAGAATTTATCCAGAAGACAGCAAAAAAGGCTAAACCTCGATAGCTACATTAAACCTCAGTAGAAATTAATTTCTTGGAAACCTCGTCGTAATTTGATCTCTATGATAAAAGGAAAAATTACAAATCTCTAATTGATGTGCGCTTGGAGCATCTATCGCCCGACTTGTGGGGTACTTTGATTCTATATTTCATAGCAATTCCGTTACCCATAAAGTAAAAAAATGTTGCATGTGTGTTAGCTACGCCAATTACTGGACGTTAGGTACACCAGTGATTGAGATACGTCCGTATAGGAAAGCGAAATGATGAGTAGCTATTTAAATGACCCACTCATCACTTCGAAATTTTTCTAATTAATAATTTCGAAATTAAGACAAAAACGACCTACCCACGAAGTGAATGTGATGCCGATGTCAGCACTTCTGTGAGGTTGCCAATGAGCTTAAAAGGTCTCCCAGTCATCATCTCCACCCGCAGAAGTCACGCGGCTGCTGTTCTTGGGTGGAGATAGGGCTTGGACGGTAGGTACTTGTTGGGGTTTGGCTGGTGAAGCTTCAGCTTTGGCGGTTCGTTTAGGTGCAACTTTGGATGCGCTTGACCCGACAGAAACTCTGCGCTCGGGACCAGCAAAGTTGAGCTCCTGGGGTGGATTGGAGCGCAATGTCGCTTTAAGCAATGGAGTAGCCAAGGGGCTGCCGCCGCCGGCAGCCTGCTTTTGGCTGCGAAGACCAGAAATGACGCCCTTGCTTTCGTCGTCCAACCTGAACACTGCCACTACTTGAACCAGATCATTGGCCTGACTCTTCAGGCTGCTGGCAGCAGCTGCCATCTCTTCCACCAGGGCGGCGTTCTGCTGGGTAGCCTGGTCCATCTGGGTGACTGCTTCTCCCACTTGGGAGACACCTGCACTCTGTTCTGAGCTGGCGGCACTGATTTCTCCCATGATGTCTGTCACCCGCCGGATGCTGCTGACCACTTCGGTCATGGTTTCACCGGCTTTGTCTACCAGACTGCTTCCCTGCTCTACCCGCTCTACGCTGGCGTTGATCAGGGTTTTGATTTCTTTGGCGGCTTCTGCAGAACGTCCTGCGAGAGACCGGACTTCAGAGGCTACGACTGCAAAGCCCCGGCCTTGTTCTCCAGCTCTAGCCGCTTCTACCGCAGCATTCAGGGCCAGTATGTTGGTCTGGAAGGCAATTCCGTCAATGACGCTGATGATGTCTGCAATTCTGCGGCTGGATTCATTGATGCCTTTCATGGTCTCCACGACTTGGCCGACGACTTCTCCACCTTGAATAGCCACGGTAGAGGCATTCATGGCCAGCTGATTGGCCTGACGGGCGGAGTCGGCGTTTTGTTTGACGGTGGAGCCGAGTTCTTCCATGGACGCTGCGGTTTCTTCCAGAGCGCTGGCTTGTTGTTCGGTGCGGGCGGAGAGGTCGTTGTTGCCTTGGGCGATTTCGGCGCTGGCGGTGGCGACTGCATCGGCGCTGCTTTTCACGGCGCGCACCGTTCTGGCGAAACTGCACTTCATATTTTCCATGGACTTCAGCAGTTGCAAGGTTTCATCACTGCCCGTGGGATGAATTTCGACGCTCAAATTTCCTACGGATAAAGCGTTGGCAATCGATGCCGCATGTGCGATAGGTTGCGAAAGCACCCGCGCCAAGAAAAAGCCCCCAACTACAAGCAAAAAGGTAGAAACCATCCAAGCGACGATGACTTGAATCCTAGAACGCAAGACCTTGTCGTGTGATTCGGTCCGCGCTGCCTCCACGCTTTTCACAATCCCGTCGGCTTGCTTTGCCATTTGCTCTTCAAGCTGAATAAATGCCACCTGAAACCCATCAATAGCAGTACCTGCAGCGTTCGGATCTATGGCCGCAATTTCTTGCGTCTTCTTGCCTGCAGCAATATAGGCTTGGACCATAGGTTTGCTGCTTTCCACCATTAATTTAACTTCTGATGGCAGGGTTTGATCTTCCAGATGCACGAAAGCTTCATTGAAGGTTTTGGCGTGCTCCTCCAAGTCTCTACTGGCATCGGTCATCTGTTTAGCGTTCTGGTTGATAGCGCCGAGAATCATCAATAAAACATCACCGCGGATAGCGTCATGCATCATGTCGGCCTCCTGGCTGCTATGAAGCGCGCTGGATAAGGCTTCAGATTTGCTAATTTCCAGTGAAAGTTGGGTGGTTTGGAATACACCAATTCCACCAACAATCCCGGTTGACAAAACGCCTATCAGCCCCAAGGCTAGTATTTGATGCTTGAATTTCACTTACTTCTCCCAATTGATAATCATGTCAATTTAAGTTGTGCAATAAAGCTAAAACTTTTTTTCTGGCTGGAGATAGCTGCCGACTTCCAAAAACACTCTAAAGGGCATCTAGCTGTAAATTCCTCAACAAAACTTCATTTTTAAAAGTGGTTTTATGAGCGATTTTTCCGAACTTGCCAACTGATAAAGTTGGACCGACGCATCATTCGATCCCAAGTTATGACACTCCACCGTGTCCTCGGGTAAAGCACTGCAACTGAGACAACTGTAGTAACGGCGACAAATACTCCGATTCCTAAAGAACATCTCTCAGGAATACTTTGGTCATTCTCGATAGGTTGACCTATTTTCGAATCCTCCAACAATCGGCCTATCAAAAACCGCTACATCAGAGCAAGTCAAAAATGGGGGAAAGTGAACAGATGGAAATGTAGAGCTAACCTCAATGCTCTTGCCTACCAAGGCGATTAGTCATCGTTTGACAGACTCAAAAAGGTCATCTTCAACTTATAAAAATCCGGATGTTTATATTACATAGTCTATATGATCGCATCTGCAGGCAAACCTTTATCTTTGCTAAAGAATTCGAGCAAAATTCAATTTAAAGAACAGAGAAACGCTCAGACACTCGCTTCTCTACGCAAGCGATCGAACAAAGGTCACAAAAGCACATCAATTACAACCGATCAAAAGCAGAAATCGGCTTTTTATCTATGTAACTCTTCAACTTTAGTAGCGCAACCTGCTCTTTAGACAAGCAATATTCATTAGGCGATTCCAAATAACATCTGGAATTCCCTTTGAGTTAGTCATATTTAGAAAACCAATTTTGCACATACTGGGTTTTGACTTACATTCCCTTATGTGCGAACTTGAAACGTTGGTTTTTAATAATTAGCTCGGAAGGCAAAAATGTGTTTTGAATATGAAGTGTGCTTCCTCGGTGCAGACTATGCTTAAAGTGGATATCTACTACATCAGATACCTGCACCTTTTAGCGACAGCCCTACAGCAGTTGACTGTCAATGCTCTATGTAAGGGAGTATGGATCTGAACACACCCTCCTCCACCGCCTCTATTTCTTAACGGGTGTAGCACAGCTTTTTGTAGGTCATCTGGCCACTCGGCAGCACTTGCACCTGAAGCCTATGAAAGCAATTTATGAACAACTTCTTTGCTATCAACAACGGCCCAACTACCCTGAACTCTTCGGTAGTCTATGAAATAGCACATCTGAATACACTCCAATATCTCCATCAAGGGGGGTGCATTACTGACCGCTACATCTACCTATGCACGTTAATGCAACTCAGTAATGCTAGGCGCGTGACAGTCGACTCCATTGGCTGTGAAAAACCTTGCAAGCAATGCGAATACCCTTTTCACTAGATGTAAGAAATTTTTGATGTCACTGGAACCTACCGAACCAGCATACCGTTGAAAATGGAATCGCCATCGAGCTATATATAGCCATTACCGTGATGAATATAGAGGTTTTGCCATGAAACCGATGCCTGGCTTAAATGAAATCCTTCTATATCTTGACTATGATGGGTGCCTGCACAACAGGTACTGCTTATACGGTTTTTATGATGGAACCACCTTCAGAGAACCTGAGGGCTACGAACTATTTCAATACATTGATCTGTTAGAAGAGCTTCTTCTTCCTTACCCTCAAGTAAAAATCATATTGTGTACAAAGTGGCTACTTTTCTTCAAAAAGGCGGATACTATAAAGGCACTCAGTCCAAATTTGCGGCATAGAGTTATAGGCACAATCCTCCATAGAGGAACCAACTCAAAGAAAATTTGTGGCAAGACTATTGGGCAACTAGCCGAGCAAGATATCAAGAAACGAAAACCAAAAGATTGGTTTGCAATTTGCGACAGCATAGAAGGTTGGTCAACGACTTTTGCCCGAAAAGTGATTTTTACTCACTACGAGTTAGGCATAAGCGAACCTAAAGCCAAGCGACTCATTCGAGAACGATTGGAGCTCCTTTGTAAAGTGGAACAGTCGCCCGCTGCGACTCCCTCCCAAAATTCGGACGTGAACCAAACTTCTGTCGCCAGAAGCCAGTTGCGTCATTACCGCGATAGTTTAGTAGTAGTGGATTTGCTTAGAAAATTCGTTGCTGCCAAAGACAAAGAGAAGGACGAATCTGAACCAAACAACCACCTTTTGAGAGCTGTAGAGATTATTAAGCGTGGAGATCTGCAACCAGAGGAAATCTTATGGTGTGTTGATCAGCTTTCTAAGAAAAACCGATTGGGTCGCAGTGTCAGATAACCAAACCCATCTTCTCAATAAAATATAAAACTGCTGGCTATACAGGTCTCCAACACAAAAAGAGGCCATATGACATCAGGAACCAGAGACTTTTCAAAGTCCGAGCAAGCGTCGGAAATCATCAAAGAGTTGTACCTAGCGTTGTTCACACAGAACGCATTGAGGAACGCCTCCAGTGGTTTAGCCGGCATCTATATGGATGCCGACATAAGTGGTGAAAATATCCAATGGGAGGACACAGCAGCGTGTTCCCTTCTTCAGTTACTAACCAAGATATCGAAAATAAGGTCCGAACAACGCGTTTGTGACGCGAGAACATTGGATGCACACAGCGCTTTTTTTCAATCGAAGGTCATTGAATTCATCGAACTCAGCCAGGGACCTGGAGCGTTGAAGCTAAAGTGGCTACCTGAAATCTTAGCGAAATGCCAAGAGTTTGCAACGAAAGGCTGCCAGCCATTTATTGGTTGTAATGACTTCAGGACATATATTTTGTATGGTTTAGACGAACTCGTCGCAGAAACTTGTGCAAATATGGAGACAGGCAAATTGCTATCTCTTAAGGTTCATTTAGCAATTACACGAGCCTTCACATCAAAGGCAATCGAGTTGTTTACTGTTCAAATACAGCGAATACATTTAGGACCGAAAGCGGCTGGATTCTCATACTTTCAGAGTCATCAGGAGTTCGTTCCCCTTCTCTATGTTGCTAGCACAGTCTATGAGCTAGTTGCGGACGATGACATCGTATCTCTTGAAAATCTATATAGCTACCTTGCTCAGATTCGCTGGCAATTCTCTGTGACCGATGCATTGGGCCCTGAAGCGGAGAAGAAATGCAATCAGTTACTTGAGCTGTGTCTGATAGATTCCTATGAAGCTGGAAAACTAGTCATAGTCAAAAGTTTAGCATCCTTAAATTTCGCAAATTAGGTAACTGGACTGATAAAGTCAAACTTGAATTAGACTTCAACTAGCCTATTCAGGGCCGATCGAGAGGGATCGGCCCTTCACTTAAGATTCTTGGTCTTACAGGATCCTGAACTTAAATTAAATTGCAATCAAAGCAATTTGCAGCTCTTTCCTTAGAACTGCTGACGCACGCAATCCATCAGCCGAGACTAAGTTAAGTGTCCGGCCATCACACCTCGTCGCAAAATTTCACACTTAAATCAATTTCACCGGTTTGGAGTGGCATTTAAAGTCAATTTCAGTGCAAAAGCATTGACAAACTTACGCCGTAAGTTTTAAAGTGCGTACTAGGTTAGCATTGCGAAGTTGACGTCAACCCTAGTGACCAGATGGCCTATGCCCACGCGAATGTAGGCGCCGAACGCAAGCTCAGCAATGTTATCGGGTCGGATATTCATGAAGAACAGTGATCCCCATGTCCTTTAAGACCACCGCACTAGTAACTGCAGCAATCTGCTTTTGTCTGACGGGTATTTGGGCCTTTGGCTCCGCGATCATCTTGACCCTATGGGGAGTTGACTATTCCGCATCCGCAGAGTTTGTGGGACGACGCGGTGCAGCGCTATTTTTAGGCTTGGGTGTGATGCTGCTGCTGGCTCAAGACGCTGAGCCGTCTCAGGCCAGAACTTCGCTCAGCGTCGGGATGATTGTCGCCTGCATTACGCTGGCCTTGCTAGGCTTACTCGAGTTTGCTCTTGGCAACGCCGGCTTAGGGATACTGTCTGCGGCCATCGTCGAGTTGATGATTGCGCTGGCATTCTTGCGCATCGAGCTGATGACGCCATACACAACCAGAGTAACAGACCTAAGTACAAATGGCCTAGGCGAGAGGCGTGCCCCACACACAGCACTGCAGATGGCAGGTGCCTACTTTTGCGATATTCACCAGATTGAAATGCCAAGGTCCCACAAGACCGCCTTGCAGATTTACCTTGACGTCGTTTCGCAGACACCTTTATGGATCAATGTCCTAATGGACATTAGAAATTTTGTAGGCAAAACAGTCCTTGGCCTCAAAGACTTGGGTCGTTTGGAGAGCGTGGGGGAAGTCATTGCTTCAAACCAGATGCCTGAAGGCGCGCGGATTGGTATTTTTACCTTGTGCCACCTGTCAGACAAAGAAGTGATATTAGGGGATTCCGACAAGCACTTGACCGTTGCGCTGTCGACCATCAAAGAGACTCGAGAGCTTCAAGATGTCATTACCGTCACCACAGTAGTTCGTGTGCACAACACTTTAGGACGTATCTACATGTTGTTCGTAGTTCCAGTGCACAGAATTATCGTGCCCACGCTACTAAAGCGGGGCGTCGCAAATGCGAATAATTTCTCTTACTAGCATAAATCAGGTCAAAAATAATTGCCTCCCACTACATGCTTTCTGTGTACCAGATTCCGTCCAATGCTTGGTTTTCTGTAATTTGCAAAATTCAATTTTTTGAGCTCTATTGATGAATATATTTTCAAAGAAGAAAGCATTTGCTACCATCTGCGGACTATTGTCAATCGAAGTGGCATTAGCTGCCGATCTCAACGTTTGCATGATTGAGCTCAAGCCCTGGGCTTTTATGGCCGGCGACCCTCAGAACTCCCGAATAGTGGGTGTTATGGCAGATATTCTTATTGAATTTAAGAAGCGAACTGGGCTCGAGTTTAAGTCAAGACTACTTCCATATGCACGGCTGGAGTTGGAGTTGGAACGAGGCAGTTGCGATATTGCATTGATGGCCTGGTCCGATCGACGTTCAAACTACGCTTTTAAAGGCACAGCATTCATGCCTCTGGAATTTGGAGTCATTGCCAAAAAAGGAGTCCGACTTCGAAAGTATGAGGACTTATCATCTCTCAACATCAGTGTCACGCAAGGATTAAGCATCTGTCCAGAATTTGATAATGATACTAGTTTGAAAAAGCAGCTCGATAAAGATAACCTTACAGGAGTTCGAAAGGTAGAGTATCAGAGAGCAGATGCGGTTGCAGGTTCACTGCTTACTCTACGATATCTTATTCAGCAAGAAGGTCTCGACTACAAATTTGGAGAAAGCTTAATGCTGAAACGGAATGAGTTTTCCACAGCCTACTCGAAGAAGTCTCTTAATATTGATGATTACAAGCAGATAGATCTTTATTTTGCTTCCATGCAAGCCGATGGAACCATAAAAAGAATTTTGAATAGTTGGTACGGCATCAAGTAACTCAGAGCACTCTTGCGGCGCTCATTATTGATACTCAATAGCAAATAGGAAATGCGACCGAATTAACTAGTCGCATCGCATTAAACCGTCTGAATATTGCACGATTATAAGGTTCGTGTTATTCTTTGCATTTTGAATAATCTAACGTACCCACTGGTGGCTTTGCGTGTGTATGGTCACACTCACTTCTTTGGAAATTCGCAGGCTCTACACGATCCTCCTGGGTTTGCTTTTGCAATGGAACTTCGAAGGTTATCCCATTGCAGTGAGCTTCTACGCCAAATCATCCGTGAGTAGATAGTCAAATGTCTGTGTGAATTTTAAGGCTTTACCTACTTAAAAGCTTGCTATCGAAAGCCATCCACACTGAATATTAATTTTAGCTTTTGAGTCACTTATCGCAATACCATACCAAGGAAAGTAAGAGCTTGTAGTCTTTGATGGAATGTCAGAGCTCAATGAGGTGCTGCTAATGGCAGGACGATGTAGAACGTAGTCCCAACTCCTACCGTAGATTTCACCGTAATTGTACCGTCCAGTACCTTCTCTACTAAATTGGCAACTATGGACATTCCAAGCCCATTTCCACCTCTTCCAACCTTAGTACTAAAGAAGGGTTTCATTAACTGCGCCATGTGATCCGACGCGATGCCGACTCCGTTGTCGGTGAACGTCAAATGTACCGAGTCTCCTTGCAAGTGGGCATCAATACTGAAAACTCCATTTGCACGGCCCTCAAAAGCATGTAAGTAGGCATTGTTGATCAAGTTGATAACAATCTGGCCAATGGCTCCGGGAAAGCTATCCATGACAATGTCTGGTTCTATGTTCTGCACTAAACTATGCGGCTTTCCCCGTAGCCTATGTTTCATCGTGTCTACAATTTCGCCCACTACAGTAGCCAGATCAAAAGTTCGTCTGCATTCGCTGGCTTGATCGGTGGCCATCTGTTGAAAATTGGCTAAAAGATCGCCCGCCCGCCTTAGGTTCCGTTGTATTAATGTGGCTGCTTCAGCAACAGAGTCAACATATCGGCGCAACCCGGAACGGGTCAGTTGGCCATTTTCCATTTCCTGATTGAATTTCCGAGTTAGTTCCACCAACACATCGGCGGTCAACACGCCATTGCCGAACGGGGTTACTAGCTCATGCGACACACTGGCTACGAGAGTGCTAATAGTAGCTTTGGCTTCGCTACGCGTCAGGTCCTCTTGTTGTATTTTCAACTTGGACACCATCTCCTCTAGCTCTACGTTGAGAACGTTAAGCTGCGCGTTATGCAAACCTACCGCTCGTTCACTTTGGTAGGCATTACATGCAGACTTGATTGTTAACAAGAGGTCATCGCTATCGAATGGCTTTTCCAGAAAGCGGTACAAATTAGCTTCGTTGATGGCCTTTTTGACGCCCTCTAAGTCACTCTGGCCCGTGAGCATAATACTCAACGCATTTGGGTGGATTTGGTGCAATCTAATCAATAGTTCATCACCACGCATCATCGGCATAATGAAGTCAGCAATGACCACAACAAGCTCTTGCCTACGCTCCTCTAGCTCAAGTGCAATTTCTAGTGCCTCAGCCCCACTCTCTGCAATTTCAATATCAAAGTCTCCGACGCTGCCCCCCAACAACGAACGAAGTGAACGAACTACGGTAGCGTCGTCATCGACACACAAAATGACTCCCTGACTCATGTGATGGCCTTTTGGCTGCGCGGCAGATAAACGCTAAACACTGTCCCTCTGCCCACCACACTGTTGAACTCAATCTGTCCAGAGTGCTTTTCAATAATTTTCTTGACAATATCTAGACCAAGTCCACTACCCTCTCCTGCCGGCTTAGTCGTAAAGAAAGCTTCGTAAACTCGGCCACGAATAGCCTCAGGGATTCCGCACCCAGTGTCGGATATAGATACGAGTACGTTATCTCCGCTGGCTTTGATCTCAATGGTTAGCGTACCGCGATTATTCATAGCTTGCAGTGCGTTGTGCAACAAATTGGTCCAGACCTGGTTCAACTCATCTGGTAGGCACGGTAATGCAGGAACTTCTTCATATTTGCGGATCAAATCAATCCCTTGCCGAATATGGCTCTGGTAGATCGTCAAGACCGTTTCAATGCCATCTATAACGTTAGCTTCTATAAATTCACCGCTATTGCTGCGACGTGAGATGGACTTAAGGGCATAGATAATCTTCGCTACACGTTCCACTGCCAAGTTTATGTTAGCGGTATTGCTCAGGATAGAAGCCAAATGGCTCGCAGTATCAAAAATGAGCTCACTCTGCGGGTGCTGCAATAGAGGTAGGAAGTGCTGCACGGACTCGTGAGCTTGCAGTTCAACCATAATTGCAGCTTTATGCCGAGACTGTCCAATACCGGCTTCGTCTAGCTGCTTGGACACGTAGCGCCTCAGTGCCCGCTCTTCACGTGTACTTTGCATCGCAGCGCCTGTTTTGGAATGGCTTATTAGCGTCATAAATAGAGCTCTGTCAGACAGCTGCAGAAGATCGAGCACGTGCGGTAACCATTTCAGTGAGTGCTCCAGCGCAACTGCTATGTTTTTGCCACTAGATTTGACCACCCCAATCGGGGTATTTATCTCGTGCGCGACACTTGCGACAAGTTGTCCGAGAGATGCCATTTTTTCAGTTTGAATGAGCTGTGCCTGCGCAGCGCGCAAGTCCACCAAAGTGGACTCTAGAGCCAAGTAACTTTGGGACAGTTCAGCCGTACGCTCTTCGACACGCCGAGCCAAATCATGTTCAGTCTGCAAGCGATCAGCAAGCTCTTGGCGCTGACGCAGAACCAGTGCGACTACAGCAGCCAGCACAGCGATAATTTGAATCAGTGTCATTCCCACTATCAACTTTGCTTGATCGATTAGGGTGTTGTCCTGTTCCTCAACCATTTTGGCAACTTGATAATCTGCAACCTGACTTAAATTGCGAACATCGGCAGACAGTCTCTCAAACTGGTCCAATAAATTATCTAAATCATCGTTATTTGGTGGTGATTTAGTAAGTGCCTCATCTATATGACTCGTCAACTGTTCGATGCTTGGCATTGTCGCCGTGAATTCTTTAAGCCCTTTAAGCATGTCGAGGTTAGGGCTCTCATGTATCAGGGTCAGACGACTCAAGAATATGTCGTAGCGCAAGCGCAAGGTTTCAATGTCATAGTTGGCCCCCACTGCCGAGCCTCGAACTAGCTCAGTATGTAGCTTGTTAAATTCCCGTTCAAATTGAAACATCAATTGAGTGACGGAGTCAAAATAAAGACCCCTTCGCTGCTCAATAGACCGCATCTGCGCCCATTCGAACGCGAGCAAAGCGACCAAGGCCACGGCGACAACTCCAGCACCCAGCGAAAGCCAAAGCCGGAACCTGAAACCATTTGAAATACGTTGCATCAAGCGTCAGATGGCATGGCACTATTTAACGATAAGGGACTTTAGCTGCCAGACCGAACGCTCGTAATAAATTACAGAGCGCAATTCCACCTTACTGTCATAAGGGTAGACGATGAAAAGAGGTCCCTTAGTCTTGACCGAGATGATCTCGCCGTTCATGTGGTGCGCGATGATGACATCGAACTTGCGGGCATCTCCCATTGGGATACTCGTCTGAAAGTCATTTAAAGCAGAAGCGTTCAAAACAGTACCGCTGGCTCTTGCCGCGGCGAGAACGTCACGTAAAAGTGGCCCTGTGAATTTAATTGGTTGCTTACTCCAGGGAGTCATTGTCGTAAAGGTCTGTTGAGGTAACCTTTCCAACATAGCCAAATCAAACTCTGCCCCTTTGTCACTGTTCTTCGCTTCGACCTTACCGGATATTGTTAAGATGACTTTGCCTGTAACTGACTCCAACGCTATTGCATTAAGTGGTACAGAGAGAATAAGCATCGAAGCCAAAGCAAGACACGTTGTCGAGAAAACTGTTTTCATAGTAGCTCCATGAATTTCACAAAGGCGATTGAACTCACCATGCTGATCTATTGATCAATAAGCAAACAAATTTATCGAGAGAACGTCGGACCTCGTACTTGGTCCAGATCAGCCGAAAAACGAGAGAAAGAGGACAAGATGAAGCACCGAACTTAGGTCAATTTCAAACAATGTAGACGATTTTACTTACACTGTAAGTTAGTTGGGAAAAATTTTCACCGACTCATGCGCACCGCGCTATGTAAGTGGCGACAACGGCCCCAGGTTTGACTGCCTAGCACTGCCGTGATAGACCAAGGATGAAGAACTGGAATCAGTACTAAGCCAACCAGTCAAGCTTCGAAAGAACGGAACTAAAGGGATATTCAACGTCAAGTTCAGGGATGAAAGTCTGGCCATGAAGTGGAGCGACAAACGCCTGGAAGGCAAAGGCTATCACTCTGAAGTGGAGACATCATTCCAAGGAAATTCGCACACATTAGAGCTTGAACGACCGGACAACGGCTCAGCTCATCGCGGACTTGAAGAACGAATGCCAAACGAGACAAGACAATCAAACTGCGATCGGTCCAAACAAACCCGTCAGGTCAATGCGAATACATTCGCATACATACAGCAATTTAGTTCAACTGAAAGTTGGTGCATCAATTGAGCGCTCTAGAGCAATAAAGGTACCGAATGCAAATTTGCCACCCGAAATCTTAATAAAGCGCCCAGAGTTGGCAAAGCATATGTATCAGCCCCTGATTACAGAAAAAATTTGACATGACCTCTATGCACGGTTTGTGTAGATTGGAGGAAATGGTCGTAGACACCTATCGCACTATGGCAACTCGCGAGTTACCTTCTCTAATTACTTACTTTAAAATAGTGCAAGCGTTCGTAATTAATGCCATTAAACTACTCACAAGACAGTAAGCTATTAACTGGAAAGCTTAAGATTTACAAAAGCATTGCTGAAATTGCTCGAGACTTCATTCATTTGGATTATCCTATCTAAGGATGATATGACCGCAACGGTCTCTCATTTACAGATTACTGAATTCAGAAAAAAATCCGGTACGCTTCAAAAGTACGCATTCCACCTGATAAAAAAATAGCGGCAATACTTGCATTTCCAAGTCGAACAGTAGCCATGAATAGACCGTCATCACACAAACTTCAAAAAAAGTAATTGGATCTACTTTGCCCACTTCGTTTTAGTCCAAAGCACATCAAAATAACTCCTTGCTGGAACATGCGGCCTCTTTGCTTGGTACCGAGGGTGGCACAAGTGCACCATCGGCTATGAATTGAACCCAACTATGCATGGGAACGGCTACATGCAGGAGGCTCTGCGTTCTTGCCTAGCTTGGGGCTTAGAGAGCATGCAGCTCAATCATATTGAGGCCCAGGTACACCCAAGCAACGCCGCGTCCATCCGCTCGGTCGACCGCCTTGGCTACAAGCGCGAGGGCCTTCTTCGTCAAGCCGGCTTTTGGGATGGGCAATTCCACGACATTTATCAATATGCTCTGCTGCGGCAAGAGTGATTCACAACTGAAGCCGAACCCCTTATTCAACCCGTAAACAATCGAGAACACTATGCCACTTACGAAAAATTAAGCCCCTAGACAACTCCCTAGAGACCAAGTGAAAGCCTCAGCAGCAGTTCACAGTGGGCTCGTAGAGGCCTGCAATGTTCCGCCAAATTCCCTCTTTCAACTGATACCGCTCTTCGATTCCGACGAAATTATTCTCGCCCCTTTTTTCAGTGGCGTTAATCGTTCAAAAGATGTATTCGTGATTGAAGTAGTTATTTTGCTGCGTCGCACCGAAGATCAGAAGCTTGCTCTATTTCGACAAAACGCGCAGCATACTATCCAAGCAGGGTTTCGAGCAGATGGCGTAATGATTGCCTTGGTATGAAAATCACGGATGGATTGGTCGCTTGGCCTCGGATTAGCCTATGCTAACATCATCTTAAAGTTAACGCTCGACGTCACAAACACTGTTTTCAACCGCAGCACATGCTCCTTATCACACCAGAAGACCCAACCACGCCTGATGCAACAGATTTAATCGATGCACTATCTGAAACCCTTGCCTCTATCACTGGTGACTCTGGCAAGTCCTCCTTTGATCCCGACGACGTCCGTGGCCCCATAGCGCGTTTTGTGATTGCGAGAACGGTGGAAGGCCATGCTGTAGGCTGTGGCGCTTTTCGGCCACTTCAACCAGGTGTCGCTGAAGTTAAGCGCATGTATGCGAAGCCCGGAACAAAGGGCGTTGGCCTAGCAGTTCTATCACACCTTGAACGGGAGGCAGCATCACTAGGCTACGAGCAACTTTGGCTGGAGACTCGGCTTATTAATGAGCGGGCGGTAGCGTTCTACGAGAAGCACGGATACAAACGCATCTCCAACTTTGGGAAGTACATTGGAAATTCGGCGGCGGTCTGTTTTGCGAAATCAATTCGATCATGAAACTAAGTGAAACCCAAAGCGATAACGATTTGTCAATCACTTGATTGAACAAAAACGGAGTACCTCACCACCTTGAACATCGGGGCATATCTTTGTGTTGGTGATAGTTTGAACGGTTGAAGGTTGAAGGTTGAGCTTGGTCTTCTTTTGGTCTAAACGAAAACTGACTGGCAGCATGGTGGAAATCATGAACCGGAGATCTCAGTGAAGCCTGTCTCACAGTGACTCCCCGCCGTTTGATGCGATCTTTTAATATGCCAAAGTTAACGACCACCGATATCTGCGTACAGCTAGAAAAACCAAATCAGCCGGAAGTAATTGCGCTCATTGCGGAA
This sequence comes from Rhodoferax mekongensis, assembly GCF_032191775.1. Lineage (NCBI taxonomy): Bacteria > Pseudomonadati > Pseudomonadota > Betaproteobacteria > Burkholderiales > Comamonadaceae > Rhodoferax > Rhodoferax mekongensis. The sequence continues at coordinate 2,876,826 of NZ_CP132507.1, forward strand.
CTAGACGCTTACCAAGACACGCTATATCCAGCCGAAGCGCGATACGCACTGGACCTAACAACCTTAGAACAAGAGAACGTCCTGTTTGTGGTTGCTAGAGACAAAGACGGAACGGCAATTGGTTGTGGTGCGGTCGTTCTTGGCTGCAACGAGGCAGGCGAACTCAAGCGAATGTTTGTACGCCCTGCCAATCGCGTGCGTGGTGTTGCTTCACGTCTGCTGGCTAAACTTGAATGCGAATCAATGAAGCGCGGTTGCTGCCTAATACAACTTGAAACTGGCCCATATCAAGCCGAAGCGCTGGCTTTCTACACAAAGCATGACTTTCAAATTTGCGGTGCATTCGGTAACTACCTGGCTCACCCGTTAAGCGTGTTCATGCAAAAAGGACTCAGCAATACCATTCCTGAAACTCTATAAAATTATCAAAACGCTAGTGTTTCAGTATTTCTACTGTCAAACGCAGTCTCGATTTGATACAGCTGTCGAACGCAAACGCGGCGTGGATTTGATACACCGTTATTTGGGGTGATTGTCTGTTTTGTCTTTGCTTGTCTTTCAAGCAGTCAGTGGCGAGCCACTGAGTGCTTGGCGCCCTTAGGCTGCTTGCTCCTCCTGTGTATCGAGGTGACTGCGTTTTCGTTTGAGTAGGGCATTGCTGCTCGCGGCAATCACACCGGCACGCCGCTTATCTTTCAGGCGATAGGAGTCTCCTGAGATCGGGACTACATGGGCGTGGTGCAGTAGCCGGTCAAGTAGCCCCGCTGTCAGGTTTGCATCGTCTGCAAACGTCTGTTCCCATTGCCCAAACGGCAGATTGGAGGTCAGGATGAGACTTCCCACTTCATAGCGTTTGGCAATGACTTGGAACAGAAGATTGGCCTGCTCCCGATTCATGGGTAGATACCCGACTTCGTCAATGATCAACAGCCGGTAGGGTCGCACGATGCGTTTGATCGCCTCTTCCAGGGTGTTCTGCCGTAGTGCCGTGCTCAGTGTCATCAGCAGATCTGCCGCCGTGATGAAACGCGTCTTGATTCCAGCCTGGGTTGCCCTGTAGCCCAAGGCGATGGCAAGGTGGGTTTTGCCTACCCCACTAGCACCCAACAAGACTACGTTCTCGCTGCGCTCCACGAAGGCCAGACTGCCAAGCTCCTGCACCAGAGGTTTGGGCACACCGCTGGCAAACTGGAAGTCAAACTCATCGAGCGTCTTGATGGCCGGGAAGCCCGCTATGCGCGTGAACATGGCGCGTGTTCTCTCCACCCTGGCCAGAGCCTCGCCACGCAAGGCCTGTTCTAGGAACTCCAGGTATCCCAGCTCTTTCTTGGCCGCCATTTGTCCAAGGTTGGCAAGCTGATCGGGTAAGTTGAGCAGGCGCAGTTGATCACACAGTTCACGTAGTCTTTCCATTTGCAGGCTCATAGTCATCCTCCTGCAGCGGCTTGGTTGTGTACCAGTGTGTCATACATCGCCAGGGGATGCTGAAGTCCTCGCCATGCCGCAGCTGGAATTGGCCGCACCGCTGCGCCGCCACCGGTGACCTTTTGGATTTGACGCACTGTTCGCCCACTGTAGGCGCTGGGGATGGCCAGCAGATGTGTGCGCTCCTGTTGCAAAGCCAGTGCCGGCACACACCCAGTCGTTCCGTGGATCCGCACATTGGCAACCTCGCGCAGCCAGGTGCGCATTTCCCGATTGGCTGTGTCTGCATCCACCACCAAACCTTGCTGCCTTATACTCGCCACCGATGGCACCAAGAAGCTGCGCCGGATGTAGCCATTCATGCGTTCGACTTTGCCCTTGGTCTTGGCCCGATAGGGCTTGCACACCCGCGGCACAAAGCCATGGTGGTGCGCAAAGTCAGCAAAGGCACCCTGGAACTGGTGCAGGTTCTTGCCGTAGGCGTCACGCTTGAGGATGACGGTCTTCATGTTGTCATAGAGCACTTCACGGGTGACGCCACCAAAGCTCTCGAACGCCCTGACATGGCACGCCAGTAGTGTCTCCAGCTTCATGTCCGTCACGAACTCCGCAAAGCTGGCCCGGCTGTGCCCCAGCGTGGCGACAAACGCCGCCAACATGCCGTCTCTATGCCCAGCCTTGCAGAACTCGATCCAGTCCATCTACATTTGCTCACCGGGCTGGGTCTCGAACCGCACAACCGGATCCGGTCGCATCTGTGGACGCAACTCCTTGAGGTATTCCTGCAGGATGCGCACGGAGCCTGTGTACCCCTGTGCGGCAATCTCACGTACAGTACCGTTGCCGGAATCCAATCAGGCTTGGCCGCCTGGATACGTCCGGCCAGGTAGTCCTTGAATGGATCGAGCTTGCTTTTACGTGCCGACAGCTTCTTCATGGCCGGCGGACCGCCCTCCAAATACTTACGCACCGTGTTGACTGCCATTCCAGTTTGCGCCGATATCTCGCGCAAGCTCAGCCTGTGCTTCCTTAAAACCTTAAGTTCCATGTACTCCTCGTTCGTAATCATTGCCAGTCCCATCCATGGTTCGGATGGCTTGGCACGTTAGTCGAGGTGTATCAATTCCTCACCGCGTTTGCGTGTCATTTTCATACTGCGCGTGACAAAGCACAAACGCACTCGCACTTTGACCATAACTGGGACCGGCTGGTTGAAGCAGGCTACTTTAATTCTTGAGTAGAGTTATTCCGTTTACAGCCAGATCCATTGACAAACAAAAATACTTGATTCCAAGTCATGCCGACTCACCGTCAAAAGATTGATACCTAGAGTCTTCTATGTTTAATAGTGCGCCCTCAGCTTACTCACGATCAGTTCGATGAAAGTGATTTACTTGATTTTGATTTTTCAACTCACTACTAACGCCTAGCTAAATCAGTCCATTTCATCTTGAGCTTCACCGTCTGCCCCGTCAACAGTTGCTAGATTAATTTTGGCCAAACTAGCCCGAGCCTCCTCAACATAAAAGAACATCTGCGGGCTGAGTTGTTCGAATGAAGCTTTGCTCAACACTCTATCTGTGTCCTTAACTGCGTGTATCTTGTCTGCATCAAAGAATTCTGGGATTTCCTCGTGCGCCAAAATGACTTGAGCACCAGCAGGAGCATTAGTAGCAATTGCTGTAAGTAGTGCCTGCAATCTCTTTTTATCTTGAGCCCCTTGATTCGGCGAATCAATAACAAGCGGCGTTGGCAAATCACCGGTTCCGGCTACTGTTCGCCAAAACGCTGCGTAATAGGCCACTATCGACCTAGCATGTCGACTTCCAGAGTCAGATGGTCGTTTGGCGAGGGTCCAGCTTTCGATTCCTTCCGGCTCATCGAAACCAAGCTCTACAAGTGCATGTCGAAAATTTTCTCTAAATGCCTTTACTGGAGCTTCTGAATCATGACTTTGCTTGAGCTCCTTGAGTTCAGCTTTCAGATTAAGCAGGCGCCCTCGCTCGGCAAGCAATTCACTCGAAACGCCCTGCTCTTCTTTAGCTAACTGCGTATCAGCAGCAAAGGCACTGCGGCTTTGTATGAAATCATCGAAAGTAAACTTACCCCTCTTAGTCGCCAAAAGTGCCTGAATCTCTACAAACTCTTGTTTGAGAGAAATTGCCTTGCGCCTTTTGCGTTCAAGACGCGCCTTGGTAGACGTGAGAAGGTCCTCAAGTCTGGCTTTCAGAGTGTTTAACTCCCTCGCGTCCTCAGCAAGTCCTAGGAACATATGGAACGACTCGTTATGCGCAGCATGGCACGTAGGGCAAACAAACTGCTGACTCTCAACAGAAGTGTCGGCAGCAAACTTAAAGTCTGCCTTATGCTCTTTCAATGCGGCAGAAGATAAACGAATTTGTTGCTCGAGTGAGTTGACCAAGTCTTGGTCTTCAACAATGCCTCGTCGAAGCGAATCCTGATCCTTACTTAGAAAGGACAATTTAGCATTGAGTTGATGCACCTCTTGCTGAAACTCCTGCTGACTTAGTTTCACAGGAATTGTTCGCAAGTTCTTCTTCAGTCGTGCCCTTGTACGCTGCAACGTGTTGATTTCTACTCGTAAGTCTGCTTCTTTGCTCTTAATACCCTGTTCCAATGCCTTCAGGTCAAAATAACGAGGGAGTCTTACTTTCGCAAAATACTCAAGTGTATGGATTGCGAAATTTTGAAATTGCCTAAGGCTTTCAAAAGTTTCCCAAGATGACCCAAATGACCCATCCTGATTGATGAAAAAAGGCAAGAAGTAGTTCGCAGGGGCAGCACGTCGAAACACTCCCTTTTGGTCAACAAGGCGTAGACCGAAACCAGTTGCATCTCCAAATATTTCATTCCAAGTGGAACTAGAGGTTGATGTACCCAACAAAGCATTGCCTTCAAAAAGGGCACGCAAACTACCTCGGCGCACAACTGTGAAATCGCGACCGTTAGCTGCAAAGTCCACTGCTACGATTGCGTTGTAGTCCCAACCTGGTAAATGACCTTTGGGCTCGGCATCAAATGCTCGAAAAACCGACTTGAGGATTGCTGACTTCCCCGCTCCGTTCGGCCCCCACAGGAGATTCTTTCGAGGATGAAACTCCAGCTCCATCGCTGCTTGTTCGGCTTCGGAGCAAATTCTGATTCTCTTGAATTGCAAGTTTGACATTTTTCTTATTTCGCAGAACGCGTAATACTAAGCGCGGGTTTGGTTTAGGTTCCATTCGGTCATCTCATATATAGCAAGCGCTTTTATCTCCATTGGACGAAGTTCCGGGATTTCAGCTGCCAAACATTCACATACCGATTCAAAGGTTTCTTGATCGGAATACCCCATATCCACTGAGATCGAAAGAATCGATGCAAGACTAGACTTGTCAAGTGCCCAGCGACATGCATCACCCGCCAGAATTTTCTCTCGCGCACAGACCGTCAGTGCGATTTGAACCTGTGTCTGCTCGTAAGTGCTCCAGTCATACTTCTGACTTAACTTGTCTAGAAGTTTGATTCGATGTGCTGCCCCGTTCGGTATCGCCTTTAAAGACTCAACAGCCTTGACAAAACTATCACGGGGAAATCCTCTTTTACTGATAAGGTCTGAAAGTCCTACGCATTTCTCAGTTCTCCGCGCCCGAGCTCGAATTCGAGAGAACAGAGTCTCGACAAGAGATGAAGCCTGACTCGCGCTGTCCGGTGCAATTTCAGTCAGATACTCCAGCATCACACCACTTAAATGCCGCTCTAAATCGTCGAGAGCTAATGGCGTATATCGCAACTCCAGCACTTTGAGATCAACATCTGAGGGGTTTATTGATCTTGTATCTGCTATCGCCTTCTTAAGTTCTGCACAATAGGTGGCTTCAAGCTCGTGCAATCCAATACTTTCTTGATTGATAGAGCTTTGACCGGTCGCTAAAGCAACATGAAACTTACTATTTGATAAGAATACTCCCGTGGCTTGTAAAGCTTGGAAAGACAGCACATGATTCATCAACTTCATAACGGGCTTGTCCCCCTTCGGCATCTTTTTCTTCTTCGTCTGTCCAGTAAGCTCACTTTCTGTCCAGTAGCCACCTTCTTTTTTCTTTAACTGATATAGTTTTAAGTGCTCAGGTGCGCTTGATGAGTCGAATTCGGCAACATCTTGCATGTATTCGCATACAAATAAATAATCAGAGCGTTTAGCCTTTTCCAACTCAACAATTCGAAAAATAATCCAATAGGAAGCAAAATCAGACCCCTTACCACTATGCGGACCGGCAAAGTCATGCAAGTTATCATCGGACTCAATTTTTTCTATTTCTGCAATTCGACTGGTAACAGGAATAGTCATAATTGGCCCCCAACACCAAAAGACAAGCCCTGAACCGACTCTGGAAGCGGCCTTGAAATACTCCAAACACGCTGCTGGAGCGTACCTTGCCCCATAAATGCCTCAATGGTTGAGTCCACAAATCGCAACTGAGACCCTATTTGTAAATTGCCTGCAAACAAACTTTCGCAGCGACTCTTCACCAAGCTCAACCCTTCCCCCGGACTGACAAAGACTATCTCTCGCAAGGAGTAGTTTTTCTGAAGCCCTGTCGCGAGAAGGTACTTAAAGTGCATGTCAGTTGGTGGCATGGAAAAACCGACAATGACGACCCTTGTCGCATCAGTCAGGGCCTTAAGTGCATGTCGCCAAATTGATGTGAATGACCCCGCAGAGTCTTTCTTCCAGGTCGGAGGCACCAAATGAGGAGTCAATCCAGCATCGATGACCTGTCTGTAGTCATCAAACACTTGCACAATTGAGCGTGCGCGCTTTGGCAATGCCCAGTTCATTGACCCATGAAGCTTTAATAGGCGAGTCTCCGTTCCATTGTTAGATTTGGAATCGCCATCTAGTCCCAAATCGTAGGCAACCCCCAGCCCGGTTAATGCGTTTTCGATAATTTGGTCATAGTTGAAAGTAATAAAAGTATTTTCAAGTTTGCCTGCCAGGCCTTGCGAGTTTCCAAGCATGCCATTAACGATGTATTCGTATGCTGGTGCCCTCCAATGCCACTCAGGGGGCAAAGTTTGGGACGCACTGCAGCTCCAATTCGCCTTATCGATATAGACATAATCTGGAGCCCGGAACTCTGCAACCCGATCAGGCCCGGATTGCCCGCAAAAGTCCAGCGTCGCCGCTATTGCGACACGGATGTTCTCCTCAATTGGGGTGGGCGATGCCGACGCCAAGCTGAAAAGCTCTTCTATGTTCTCTAGATCAATTTGTACTCGATATGCAGCAGATGAGGCGTTCAGGCGAAATTCGAGTACGTCTTTGATGGCATCACACTCCCGGCGGTGCCCGCGCTGGGCGTGATACTCAAGCGCGTCACGCATCCTGAGCATGAAGTCATTGATTAGGGGCAACCCATTCAGACGAGAAAATCCTGCTCCCAAGATATAGACGTTGTGGTTGTTGTGTAAATCGATTGTCGAACTCAAATGAATTCCTTTTTCGAACATCCCTGACCCCTGACGATTCAATGTTGCACCGCAGCTACGAACCTCTGTGCGAATACACCCGCCCGTACAATCTTAACGTCAGAAGCAGGAAGCACGCTATTGCGCAAGATGCACGCGGATCGAAATGCCATCGGGTCTTTAAGTTCACACTTTTGAAGCTTGGCGTATTCAATGTTTTTAAGAACCTTGTGCAAAGTCGAAAAAAGGCACGGCATCACTTCGACTAATCAAGCAGTGGTACACCACTAACCACAGCTGTTAGTGGCACAACAAGCATCTAATGACCAAAAGGCTAAAAACGGTCACTTTACTCAATGTGTGCGATAAGAAAGTAGCGAGCAAACGCCCGCTACTCCTTAAAAGTCAAGTTAGAGCTTGACGCGCACCAACCAGACGAATGCTCCAGTGGCCATCTTCAGGACTACTATGCTCAGCGTAACCATGGCAAAGCCAAGTTTCGCTGAATTAGACAGACCTGAGCGTGCCACGGGAACATTGCTGAGCAGAACTTTCTCACTTGCTTTCACAAGTTTTACAAGTTCATCACGTGCCTGGTGGGTTTGCTTCGACGAGTTTGAAGTCATCGAAGGTTCTCCTTTCTATGCGTTGAAGAAAAGAGCCCGGATCCAAACATCCGGGCTCACCCTTTAACGGTTCTTTCAACCCTCCGCACATTGCCTCTTAAGCGAATTGAGATGACCTTCTCAAATCATATGCTTCTGATATCTCAAAATCCTTCAGGATTCCTAAAGATGATTTCAGCTTGCCGAAATTTACTTTTTGCTAAGAAAAAAGTAGAGCCGCGATATTGAATTTGCATTTGCACATAGCCACTAAGTTGTTCACTTTCCTTAGCTTAAAAATGTATGAGAAGTTGAACCTGAATAAGCAAGACTTTCATGAATAGCTTCTGATCAAAGGAAGTTGGAAGATAGTCAGCCACGCGCAAAGTACTTATCGAACTTCTCTTTGATCTCAGCAAGCACTCCAGCATCGCTGATTCCCTCTGTCAGATGGGTCCTGATGTACCTCTCCCCCACTTCACTAGGCCACCCTTCGTTGTCGTCATCAAGTGCGAGCCACTGCGCAGGCTTTCGGCGCAGGACATCTTCGTAGACCTGCATCCCACGCAGCTTGTTGTCAAACTCTTCAGGGTTCATCCTGGAGTGAAACGTGGCACCAATCACTCGTGGAGATAGTTTGTGACCAAGGTTCTTCCCTGCTCGGTAAGGACCATATCGCCTGCTCCAAGTTGTCGACAGGACGATAAAAACACGTGGGTAAGGCTCTAACAGGCTCTCTAACAGACCAAGGTGCGCAAAGAATTTGTACCGGTTGGGAACCTTCAACGGAAAGTACGGGCCGATTTTGGGGTGATACCAAACCTCCGAGTGGTGCAAAACACCATCGAAGTCGAGATATAGAACATGTTCATCTTTGCCACGCATGCCCCCAGTATTCCGAGAGTATGGACTTCAGGCAACGGATGCTGCATGTGGTGTGCAAATGCACTGTTGGTGTCGGTTTAATCGACGCGATCAATTCAGGGAAGTTGATTTCAAGATTGACGCCACCTAAATACTTAACGAGTATATACGATTCGTCATTTTAGGATATCCATCTTTTGACAAAAGAAAATTATTCTGCGAACACCAATTTCAATACTAATTCATGCGTCCATTTACATTAGCTGTAAGTGACCAATCTAGCCATCAAATCATCTTTTAAGCCATCATAGCTACGTATGAAAATTGGTAACCCGCCAATTCGAAACTTATCCTGCAGCCACTGATATCGAGTTGAGTCGTTTGCACCGTATTTGTCAAAATAATGATCGCGACCAACAACTAAAAGTGCTTGTACATTATTCGGCTCGAAAGTAAACCACTGCTTCTTATGCGTAGCACTAGCAGTATCAATGTAGTAAACCCAGTCGGTAATTTGAGACATCCCACCCAATAGACGACTTCCTAGTTTAGGTCGAAGCTCATTCGGGTCTAGATCGTTTGCTCTTCTAAAAAGACTCGTTGACTCCGCATCCTCAAATTCCACGAGCAATACGTTCTTACTTTTTGTGCAACCCACAACGAAATCAGGGCGATAAGCACCCCCAAGATTCAACTCAAACGCAAACCTATCTGGTTGTAAAAGATTGCCCCAAACCATACCTGTTAACGCACATAGTTGCTTACGCAATTGGAAAAATCGGAGTACTTGATCCCGCTCTTTTAAGGGCTTCTTCGAATTTTCAGTTTCCAACCAAAATGCAAGTTCTTTCGTCTCTGTACGAGCATCTTTTCTCTTAAAACTATGCACCCCCAGTGCCCCTTGCGATCCAATCAATGCCGGTGCAACAGGCAGCGGAGCAGTCAATTTTGTTACCACTATTTGGCCTTCTTTCGACTTACTGGGCTTTCCTCGTCTATGCGAATCGACGACAGGTCCGCAAAGGAAAAACCACCAACGGGTCGCGCAACGTCCAGCAGCGTCCACCCCTTATCGCCGGGTGACATCACAAGACGGACTTGATCACCTAATACCGGTACCACATACAAGTTCTCTCCGACTTTTGCAAATGGCGTCAGCACAGTACTTAAGTGACCTTCATCTTCAATCTTTTCAACACGTTGCTTAACTGAGCGCCGTTGCACAGCCGATAGCCCCTCGAAAGCATGCTTCGCCAAGCTACTCCAAGAAATCCTCTTTACAGGCTTCATGTTCGATAAAACTTTTTTACTTACAGGTGCAGGTTTAGTCAAAATAGACCTCCAATATCTAAAGTGTAGCACCCAACACGCGATATATTTTCATGCATATAAAGTAGGTCTAGACTCAATACACAAGGCCAACGAACTTTAATTTACTTAATAATGCAATTGAATTATGCATCATCCAAGCAAAGACTGGACAAACCGCTCCACTGGACATAGCCCCCACTCTGCCTAGCAGAGCCTAAGCGTCCTCATCGAGTGCCACCAATAGAAAATTGGCTTTGAACAATACGCATTCTCCGCTGCCCCCCCATATTGAAGACTCTGCAAACCTTCTGATATTTATTAGAGTTGCGACTCTTTTCAGGTAGCACACTCAATATTTCATTACTAAACTTAGACAATCACTCCGAAAGTTCCTCAGTTCGGGAGTATTCATGTCACGTTTGAATAGTCGGCTGGATGGGAAGCTTTTGCCCCGAGACATGAAGTGAGACGATCGACCGATAGCGCTAGGACGAATTGCGAGAGGTGGATGCAGCATCCCCCAAATAACGTCAACCTGCTAGAAGTTAGCCTCCACCAAAGTACTTTTTGAACCTCTCTTTGATCGCAGAAAGAACTGAAGAATCGCTGATTCCATCTGTCAGATGGGTCCTGATGTACCTATCCCTTACTTCACCAGGCCACCCCTCGGTGTCGTCATCAAGGGCGAGCCACTGCGCGGGCTTTCGGCGTAGGACATCTTCGTAAACCTGGACACCGCGTAGCTTGTTGTCGAACTCTTCAGGGTTCATCCTTGAGTGAAACGTGGCACCAATCACTCTGGGAGAGAGCTTGTGACCAAGGTTCTTCCCTGCCCGGTAAGGTCCGTACCGCCTACTCCATGTTGTCGACAAGACAATCGAGACTTTAGGGTATGGCTCCAGCAACTGCTCTAACAAGCCAAGATGCTGAAAAAGCTTGTATTGGTTTGGAACCTTTGAGGGGAAATACGGCCCGACCCTTGGGTGATACCAAACTTCAGAGTGGTGCAAAACACCATCGAAGTCGAGATATAGGATATGTTCATTTTTTCCACGCATGGCACCAGTATTCCAAGCACTTGGGATTAATTCAACGGATGCTGGATGTGGTGTGCAAATGCTCTAGTTGTGTTGGTTTAATCGACAGCGACCAAATATTTGGACAAAACCTTGCTGAACTCACGACTCGAATCGAGTCAATATGGGGCAACAGCTAAGAATAGCTTCAGCGCATGCGTCAATATAATTCAAATTATATTAGCTATAGAATCACGCAAGTAGTTGATTACATTGAGGTTTATCAAACTTTTGCCAATTCCGGAGATCTCAAAAAATGTGACTCAGCATGGTACGGGATCACCTACAGGATGCTTTTTACGTAATATGAATTGCTCACAACCTGACTTGTCTGCAGATCACAAAATAGTCAATTTTTAAGCATATTTCCTTAGAAATCCGCATAAACAATGCGGATTTCAGAATTTCTTAGGACAACAGCGCAGTCTTACTCCAAAGAAATATAAGTGAACACTCTATACAGGGCTCATTCTTAAAAGAGGCCCTATGAATACAGAACTCCAAGTCAAAGTTGCAGGTACTGCACTTAGCAGACAAATTTCCCTCCCAAACCTGCTCAGCGAGATTTACATCTCTTTGTATGCAAACACTCTTGCATTTAAAGCCAGCATGCGTTCAGGTATAGCAATCATGAGCGGCAGAGAAACTGGTTTGGTGGCATGTGACCTTCTGAAAATTTCCAGTTTGCTACTGAAGACAGTGCCAGATTTTCCAATTGACGATGCGAACACCTTGCAGCAATTCAGTGACTTCATTCAGCGCAAAGTGCTGGACTTCGTACAAACCAAGGAGTCGGGCGAACCTATTGGCAGCAATTCATTGCAAAAGGAACTCGCGAAATGCCGAGACATTTCTCTTCATGAGTGCCGTTTCATCATCGGGCAAGCTGGTGATACAGATGAAAGCCATTTCTTTATTTCTGAGGTGGCTAAGGAAGCCATCTCAACCGGAAGGCCTGAAGCACTGCGAGGAATTTGGACTCAGGTTTTGGCAGCAAAGGCGTTTCTGTTGAGGGCAGTTGAACTGTTCGCAGAAGCTCTTCAAGGCATTGGGAACAGCAAAGCGACTGATAAATATGAAAACTTTCGGAAATATCGAGCCTTTGACCCCCTGCTTTGGGTAGCGGATACCTTATTCGACACATTGCCTGAAGAAGAAATCAATAGCTTGGAGAGTTTGGATATCTATTTTGATGTGATACGGGCTGAATTCCCGCTACTTAACAGCCAAAGCACCTCCCTAGATGAGCACTGCATTGAGTTACTGGAGCAGTGCCTGAGTGAGGCGAGAGTTGCGGGCGTGGCCGCGTTCCGAATGACTCTGGTAGCCGTTATGGCAGAGGGCAACACTCAGCCCTGTTCTGTCAGGTCCGTTGGGGGTCGGCCCCGACTGACCAAGGGAAGCCTGCGTGAACTTGACGATGCTCCCCCATGGGAAAGCTGGGAATACATACGTACTCAATTCCTCTAACGCCACCTTCCCGGGGAGACGAGAGGGCTGAGAACGGCTCACTCTTTCATATGAAAGTGTCTAAATACGTTTATACCCATTACCTACAAAGTTAATGCAAACGCCCCTCCAGACCCGGGCTCACCGGCAATCGCCACTCAAGCATTCGATGCCTTTGGTGCGCTTTACGGTCGTTTGGAGATAAGTCTCTTTGCCGCCTATAGCGCTGCCGGCTACGACACCGAGGCAGTCGACAAGCTCAAGCCCCAGTTCCGCGAGGAAGGTAGTTATCCAGCAGTTGGCCCCTCCAAGGAGTCTGGACAGTAATTTGCTTAATTTTTAAGCATTTTTGAATGTTTAGAGTCTCTTTACGAGGGTAACGTAACCCTTATGAGACTCCAAATTGACCGATACCGCGCCCAGATTTCGCAAAACGCCAGCCCTTATCAAGTGGCTTCTGAACGAGCGAGCCATGTTGGCCGGTGAGGTGCACCGTCATCAGGTGCAAATCGACGCTCTCGTGGCGGAGGTCGCTAAGTATTCCAAAAAGATGACTGCCCTAGACGCTGCCATTGCAATTGCAGACAGTCGGGTAAACGCCGCGGCTTTGGGGCGCATCAAAGCGCATCGTTCTGACTATGGGGGTCGAGGCGGGTTGACTAAGTTCATCCTTGCGGAGGTGCGCGCTGCGGGTAGTGTGGGTTTATCAACAGAAAATGTAGCCCGACTGGCCGCCAAGCGCTTTGATGTTTTGCGGTTCGGGACTATAGACCGCAAACTCTACCGTGACACTGTGAGGACGAGATTACGCTGGCTCCAAGAACAAGGGGATATTGAAAGTGCCCTGGCCATATGGGAAGGGAAAAAAGTACGAGTCTGGCGAAAGCGCGAGAGCTTTGATTCTTTTAGCGAACTTCTAAATCAACGGATTGCAATAGAGGGAGCCCGGCATGGCTAACGTCGAGCCCCATATCCGGAAGACACCGCCGGACCTCAAATGGCTCCTGAATGAGCGTGCCGCCATCCTTGGTGCCATGCAATCCTAGGAGGAGCGCCGGCTTCGGCTTGAAGCCAAGCAGCAAAAGCTCGAGCAGCAGCTTTCTGCAGTCAAGGTTGACGCCCAGCGCACTGAGGTGACCATCGGGCGCCTCAATGCCAATCTGCAGGCAATGGACGCGGCCATCAGCATGGTGCACAGCGCAGCGGCTCCGGACAGCCTAGGTGCGGTGCAAGCCTGGGCTGGACGTTACGGAGAGTGAGGATCACTCACAGCCTTCGTCAAAAGCACTCTGCAGGCATGTGATCCAAACCTGCTCACGATGACAGTCTTGATGGATATGGTCGCAACTCAATTCGGTCAGACATTTTCAGTTCCAGAGGAGCGTCGGTCTTTCCGAAAATCTGTACGCAGCGCGTTGAATAGCCTGCACAAGAAGGGCTACGTTGAGCCGCTTCATAGTGGTGAGGGTTCTGAGCATGGGCAATGGCGCTGGAAGCTTTCTGTGAGCTCGTTTGAAGACTTGCGTGCACAGGCACAGCAAAGGGGGCTTTAGGTGGCAATAACTCTCACGCGCACCCGCAATCAAACCACCTTGAACAACCTAGCGAAGATGTTGGCGGGCCTGAACGGTGAGTATTCGTTCTGCACCGACCTTCTAAACGCCGGCGAACTGGAGGCTGCTGACGCTCTCCGATTGCATTCGCACGTAGCCGGGTTGGAATCAAAGCGAGAGGCACTGCGGCTCACCCTGCTTCAGTTTGACCCGAAGCTTGATGTTGACTCCATCCAAGGGACAAATACATGGAAGGCGAGGTTTGGGAACAAAAAAACTGTCCTGCACCTGTATCAAAAAACGGCTGGTACTTGAAATCGAGAGTAGGAACGCTTCCTGAGTAACCTTAAGGGCCTCAAAAAAAATAACGGTGCTTGTGGAAAAAGTTGTACTCAGTACTAGCTTCCGCTTTTTCCTTGGCTATAGCCTCAGCGAGGCTAAATTGCTTTAAGTCTCTAAACTGACGAGGAGCTACCTCAGGAGCTGAATCAACTAGCCGCTCGTTTAGTGCGTCAGCGTATCTTGACTGCATTAACGATTTCAGTAGTGAAACCATCTCCCGTGGGCCTCTTCGGATTATTCGAAGGTTCATGTACGGCACTAATTCAACTGTTTTGTCCTTGGATGGAATCTCGCCAGACGAAGCCCCACTTTCGAAGTAGGCTTTACCTCGTGAACTGAGAAGTTGCGTCAATTTAGTCATATCAGAATTTCTGCATACAGCAAGTTGCGGGGCGTGCCCAATCACCGAAAAGCGGTTCTTTGGTCACCGTATAGATACGCCTGATGCTCCTCTGGCGGTGATGAGCAAGGAGCCCCAAACACGCGGAAATGCTAAATCCCTGCAAAGATTCCTGGTGGCTAATTTGGTAGCATTGTGAGCACAGGCGGCCAAGCCCCCAGTTTTCAGGGTTTTGCAACGGGAATGGGAGCAACGGCAGGAGCGGGAGTTTCGGAGAGCTTGTAGGCCAAAGGAATACATTTCTCTAAGATGCTCACCAAGGCAGCCGCTTCTTGCCTTGATACTGGTGGAAAAGGAGTGTGATAGGACGTCGAGTTTCTTTTGGTATGTGCCCGACTGACCACGGAAAACTCTCCCGGCCCAAGTCTCAGGTCCGCATTAACACGCAGTATGGCCAAGTTTCGACCGGCTTCCTTAGTGCGAACTTGGTAGTACTCCAAAATCGCTTGGACCAACTGGAAGTAGCCCTCATAAGCTAACGTGAATATTTGAAGCGCAAAAGTAGGGTTAAACTGCTTTTGCTGATGCAAGATAGTTCTCGGCATTTTTCAAATATTGGTCAATTGCCCCAGGAGTGGGCTGCACCTCTTCAAGAGCCCTATCTTTGATTAGACGCTCGTATTCAGGCGGTCTGGTCATCTGGCAATACCCTAATTTTCGAGCTAGCGTCAATTTGGGCCAAAACAGAATCAGTCTGTTTGAGTTGTTCCCATTCATCAGTGCCGTAAATGCTCAAATGGATACTACGAGAAATTTGGGTTTCCGCACCAAGAACCGCCTCTGAAACCTCAAGGTACGGGGGATTGCCTACCACTATTAGGTCGATATCGCTCTGGTGGGTGTCCTTCTCTTTGGCTACTGACCCGAAAACAAATGCTTCTTTAATCGCAGCAGCAAATGGTATCAGGGCTTGACGTATAGGGGTTGCCAAGCCAAATGACTTCAGTGCAATGCTTTTGAGCTCAGGGTAGAGGAAAAACGATGTGTTCACTCGGATACTACGCTGCCAGCCCCGACGAGGGTCCTCAACCAAAACACCTGATGCGATGAGCCGCTCAATTTGAGTCTGACTACTACTGTGGCTCCCCCCAGCTTTATCCTGTAGTTCTTTAAGTGTAAAGGCGCGCTCCGGCGTCGCCAGCACAAGACTAAGCATGCGTTGGGTGGGTGGGGCCAATAGAAAGTCGACAGCACTCATGATTCCTGAAAATTGGGATTTGATTCCTTATCATAGGGAATTATTTTCAATTCCCAAATTTTGGGAATAAATTCCCGGAATATGGGAAAATTCTGTGTTCAAAACACTACGATACGCGTTTCACGACAAAGCACTTGCTTCATGCGTCAACTACCTCGGCAACCTATGCTGGTAGCCTTTTGGCTTACCGCGGGTAGCCACCGGACGATTTCCCTCAATCAATAACTCGCACTCTCTGTTTGCACTGTGGGTGTAGTTGCGCCACCAATGGGACTGCCCACCCAGAGCGCTCGGCCAAACAAGTGCTCTAACCGTTTACCCGTATTGAGCTTGCGCACGTCTTGTCGCCAAGCGTTTTCGCAGGCGTACTCCATGAGGTACTTGTGAGACGGGTTCAGGTAGATTCCCTCTACACTGCGGCGCATTCGCGCATTGAAGCTCTCCGCCTGGTTGTTGCTCACGCCCTTGCCAAAGGACATTTTCATGATGGAGTACGCCATCAAAGTCGAGGTACAGCGGCAGTTCACCGTGTACAAGGAGCTTTTTCATATCGGGCCCCAGCGCGCACCAAGAGAAGGCCCAGTTAACTGAGCTTTACGAGATTGGCCTCAGTGTTGAGGCCAAAAAATGCCTCGCATCGAAAGATTTGTGGATTTGAATAATATGCCGTAGAGACTTGTTACGGTATTATTCCGAAGTGGAAAAAATCGTCGGCAATGCTTTCCAGGTCTTTGCGGTACTGGGCGTATTGCGGTTGCCAAACAGCGTGGGCACCTGGGTCATTGATGATTGCAATAAGCAGATAGCCGTACGCCAGCCCACCATCAACGTAAAACAGGTACCTGTCACTGGTTCGAGGCCGGTAATTTTCCCAGTTGACTAGCCACTGGTCATAGGCTTCTGGCACGAACAATGGGACCATGTGGACGTGGTGCAGCAGCTTTGAACCTCTACCTAGTGCGTTACTTCCAAATGTAAAGTGGTCGTCTTCTGGGCCAGATTTCCAGGTTGTGAAGTCTTCAATCAGTTCTGCGGGGTCTAGGCCCCAAGCCTGCATCTGTCCGCGCAGCGCGTTTGTAATCGCTACTTTCACCATCTCTTACTAGAACTGCCCTAAGCAATTCAAGCTACAGACTGTTTTCTGTTCGCGTACAGTTTTACGGCGTTTTCCAGCGAAAACGCTTTGCCGCTCTTGGTAATCCCGCTGTGGAGAGCCACTTGTCCGGCAGTTAAGTTTGGAACTGCACGGGTACGCAGAAGACCGTCACCAGCAGATTTAGTGTCTGGGCGCTTTGTCATTCCACGTTTGGCCGTAATCGTTGTCATATCACTCTCTTTCTCAAAGTTCACTCTAGCACAAGCATGAAGGTTCTTCAACCTCATAGAAGTGTCCTACCAACTCAAAGCATCGGGTTGGTAACCACTATAGGCACTACTGAAATTCCACCTTTCCATGGCGTTTTTGCGTCCGCAACGGTCGGCGCCAAAAGGGGACATCCTCAGGGCTGGACTCGTTTGTCATTAACCACTTTTTGGAGCTCGGCATCAAGTGGGATCCACGCCTCCAATTGCTTTAACCCATTCCAAGGCCTACGGTAGGTCCAAATAGCGGCTTGCATAAGTCTTGCGCAGCAGGCCGTCCGGTATTCCTTTTGCTTGAGGGCGCTTTCAGTCTCGTACCGAATCTCTTTAGAAAGACTGCCATGGTGCGGTCAAAACTCATTGGGTACTTTGTTTTGTTCGCATAGACGGTTCAAGAGGTGCGAATACCGCTCTACCTCCCTGCGTAAATTTGTAAACACGAGGTTGTTTGAGCCTCGTAGAGTTTTGAACAGGTATCGGTCACGTCTAAAGTGACTCAGCTTGCATCCAGTAAAACCTGGTGAAAAGAGTCAAAAGGCCAGAAAAAGGTACCGACCCATGTGGTCCAACACACGATTTCCTATGGTTTTTGGTGCTTTTTGCGGGCTGGAATTGCCCCCAGAAGACGTTCCACGTGTGCGCTTCTAATTTACTTTTTCCCGGCATCAACGTCCACGTAAGTTATTTATTTCAAACGGAAAGGGCTAACTGCTGGATAACTACCCCTTCAAGGGTAGTTATCCAGCAGTTGGCCCAAACCTTGAGCCGACCCGTTAATTTGCCTGTCTTTTGAGCAAATACGCTGGGCCGGTTTGTCGGCAATCAAAGGGACATTAACTACTCTTTTTTGTTGTAATGACCCATTTATGTCCCTTTTTTCTTGCCAAATTTTAAAAAGAATGGCACACTTATGTCTCATTTCGCAGGAAAAGAGACTCATATGTCCCTTATTAAGACATTAGAACATGTTCGAACCGCTCAAGGCCTGACACAGGCGGAGTTGGGCGAGCGCACAGGCGTCGCCCGGAAGACCATTGTGCGAATAGAGAGTGGCGAGACAGACCCCAGGTTGTCAACGATAGAAGCGGTAGCTCGCGTAATGGGGATGGAGTTGGTCATGGTGCCCAAGGCTCTTCGGCACGAACTGGAAGCATTTATTCAGTCCGGGGGGAGAGCCTTGGCTCAGCCTGTTGGCGCGGATGCACCGCGCTCGGTCGTTGACGCACTGCTCAACCAGAAAGCCTGACCTATTGTGGTATCCACCTCCATTAAGTACCTTCGACTATTCCTGCATGTTCAAGGGAAGCGCCGTCCGATTGGATATCTATCGGCATACGGGGATATCCTTCGTGTGTCGTTCGAGGAAGACTACATTGCAGACCCTGCACGCCCGATTTTGTCGATGGCCTACCGCGGCGCCACGGAAGCGGATACGCAAGCCATCTTGCGCTCTCGCCGCGACGCACGCCTTGTCGGAACAGGTGGGCGCTGGCCGGCTTACTTTCAGAATCTGCTTCCCGAAAGCCACAACCGAACGCGCCTCGCCTCCGAGCGACATTGTGAAGAAGACGACGAATTCGAGCTGCTTGCGGCTGCCGGTCGGGATTTGATGGGCGCTGTCGAGGTGGAGCCTATTTCATTGCAGGAGGGCATTCCGGACGTCATCCGGCATTGGCACACGACTATGGGTCTGGACGTTCTCGAGCCAGGTTTTGTCGAAATGCCGGTCGAGGACGCGACATCGCTACCGGGTGTTGTGTCCAAGTTCTCTGCGGTCAAAGATGGCCGACGCTACGTGGTGAAGCGCCAGGGTCAAGCGGGCTCATTCATCCTGAAGTTGCCTACGACTGCCCATCCAGACCTCGTTGCCAACGAATACATAGGCTACCAGCTGTGCGGCGCATTAGGGCTGACCTGCGCCACTGCAAACATCATCACGCGGGAGGAAGCTGAACTCCCGGAACAAATGCCCTTCAACGAAATCCTTGCCGTCGAACGGTTCGACCGGCAAGGTAGCCGTCGCATCCACATGGAAGAGTTCGCACAGGTGATGAACCTTCCTCCAAAGAAAAAGTATGGCACCCACCTCGAAACGGACTACGCGGCAATGTTGCGAATCGTGGACCAGCTATCGAGCCGGCCAGGCCCTGATGTTCAAGAGTTCGTGCGCCGCTTCGTTGCCTTCATTCTCATGGGAAATACCGACGCCCATCTGAAGAAC
The DNA here is from genome assembly GCF_032191775.1 of Rhodoferax mekongensis. NCBI lineage: Bacteria > Pseudomonadati > Pseudomonadota > Betaproteobacteria > Burkholderiales > Comamonadaceae > Rhodoferax > Rhodoferax mekongensis. Next base: position 2,896,104 of record NZ_CP132507.1, read on the forward strand.
TGGGCACTTTGGTACCCTGATTCGGTATCGCCGCAACTAGCACCGCTGTACGACCCGGTATGTGTAACTGCGTTCTTCCCTGGAACTCAACCGAACCAGTACGCCCTGAACAAGCACATTGACGCCAAACTCTCGACCTTCACGTGGGATGACCTGAGCAACCTCCTGAAGGCAGCTAATTTGGCCCGCCACTCCCGATTACTCTCCATTGCAAAGGACACCGTAAAACAAGCACAAGCGGTTTGGCCAGCCCTTCTCCAAAGCGCACCAAACTCCGTACGCACAGCAGTATTGGCTCGACTGAAAGGCGGCGTTTCGCTCTCGAAGGGCTAAAGTGTGTATTCCACGCGAGGGTATAACTTGTTGATTTGAAAAGGAACGGGTCAGCTGCTGGATAACTCCCAAAGGTAATGCAAACGCCCCTCCAGACCCGGGCTCACCGGCAATCGCCACTCAAGCATTCGATGCCTTTGGTGCGCTTTACGGTCGTTTGGAGATAAGTCTCTTTGCCGCCTATAGCGCTGCCGGCTACGACACCAAGGCAGTCGACAAGCTCAAGTCCCAGTTCCGCGAGGAATTCAGCATTACCGCCCGCCAGTTCAACAGTTGCTGGACCCTCTTCAAAGGCACGATTGCCTCACGGATTGAAGTGGACAAGCTGGCGATCTCCGACATCACAAAAGCACTTAAAGGCACGCGCGCTAGCGTCACCAAACTCCTCAAACAGAAGAAGGCGCACACGCCACTGCAATGTAGAGCCTTGGACGTTGAGCGTCGCCGGATGGCGGTGCTGGAAGCCAAGTTCAATCGCCTCAGCGACGGCAAAGTACACACGTGCTTCGGTTCCAAGATGTTGTTCCGCGCGCAGGCTGAGCAAGCTGCAAAAACAATTTGCATATGTTGAAAAAGGCTAAACGCGATCACTAAACCTAGAACTGCGACTTTGCAGTGTCACAAATTTCAGAAGGGGTTTATATGAACAAACAGTCGTCCGACTTGACAGTTGATGTCGGTAATGACATCGGCGCTGGCGTGGAGGGGGAAAAGAAAATGGAGAAGTCCGTCCCTCCGATTGAGCTTTGGGAATTTCAGGAGAGGGCCGGCATGTTGGGCAGCATCTATGACCTTATTGCTCGCGATGTGAGTGGCCTGTATTCGTGGCCCGAAGTGTGCGAAGCGTCGAAGTCCCAAAGCTTCTCGCTGGATGACTGGCTTCTCGCTTCAGTTCAGGAAGTTCTCAAGTCAATTGATGACGACCCCATGCGCTTGAAGGACTTGGTTACGGGTTATCAGAAGCAGCGCTGGACTCAAACGGCATTGAATGAGGATGGCAAAGAGAAAATTGAGAAGTCCGTCGCTCCGATTGAGCTTTGGAAATTACAGGAGAGGGCCGGCATGTTGGGCAGCATCTATGAACTTATTGCTCAAGATGTGAGTGGCCTGTATTCGTGGCACGACGTGTGCGAAGCGTCGAAGTCCCAGGGCTTTTCAATGGATGACTGGCTTCACGCGACAGTGCTCGATATTTCCAAGTCAATTGATGACGACCCCAAGGGCATGGAGGGCTTGGTTGCTTATTCTATGAAGCAGCAGCGCTGGACTCAGGATGCATTGGATGAATATGGCAAGCTATCCTTGGTGGAGGGTGATGATGGGTGTTCCTATATGGCGTACTCAGACTACAACCACAAAGATTTGTTCATCCTGGACTGGATTCAAAATGCCGAAGAGTTGTTCGAAATCATCCACTACTATCCCCATGAGGGCGCAATGATTTGCGAGGAAGCTCGAGAGCGATTGAAAATCCTGCAGGACGGAACAGGCTCAAAATCAACGGAATCCAGTTGAGCGTCGCATCGCAGCCAATTCTGTTGAACAACTCGATTTGAAACACGGTGCCGATGGCGCAGCGATCGGCAAATTATGTTTTCGGTCTTGTGGTTTTGGTTTTGAGCGGCGAGTGCGACCATGCCTGCGCCGAGCGTTTCCTTACAGGGAGCCCGACAATGAGGTGGTCGCCTTTACCGTCCGGGATAAACCCGCGGTCAAGACAACTTTCATAATAGCCCATCCTGCGCCGGCCAATGGCCAGTGCAGCAGCTTGGTGGTCACTTACCCCTTAGCGTTTGGCGTACTTGATACGGCCTATCACCGAAATGAAGGCGGGATGGACTTCTGCCACAGGCACCGTTTCGAGCAAAGCCCGACCGTGGATCGCTTGCCCCAAAACGCTGTACCCGAAGGAACTGAGCTGGCGCTTCCTGCGGCATAGCCGCGGCGTGCCCTTCAGGGCCGCCAGATGTTTCTCCTTTTCCCCAAAGTTCAAATCTTCTAGAGCAAGGGACTTGCCGGCCAGCTTTGCAAAGGCAGCTGCAGCAATGGCGACCTGCTGTACCGTAGCTTTACGTTGCGCCACTGTCTTGCCTTGCATGACACATGGAACACATGGCATGGACTTGGCGTTGCCGAAACGATCAGTTTGTGTGAGCGCCAAGTGGTCCTCATTCGGGTCGAGTCCGACAACGCTCGGCTGGGGCTTGGCTAAATCGTCATGTCTATACGTGCAAACAACTTATTCATAAATCCATGCAGTTATCTCAAAAAATTTACATTACTCTGTTCGGACTGGTTTGTGCTTTATCAGGTCTCATCGCTAGTGACATCGCTACTGGACTCGGTGTGCAGGACTCGCCCTATCTGGTTGAATTTCGTCACGAGCAAACCAGACATTCTGATATTACGTGTACAAGGCGCGGCCAAGGTGCTGGGGACAACATGTCCGGCATTGACCCAGTCACTATGATGCAATCAGACTGTAAGTGGCGCCTATATGGGCGGCCAGCTTCTGATGGCTCATTTGTCGCGCGCTCTGGATGGGCTACTTGGACCGGACGGTTGAACCGCCATGACCAACCCATAGTCTTTAAGTCTGAGGAAATTATCTCAGCGGAAAGGTTTTCCTTTGACCCATTTCCGTGGGTCAATTGAGCAGACGACCAAACCACGCTTCTGGAGTCTTTGCACAGCCTATGCAGACAAAAACGCCAGCATTGTCGTTGAGCGTTAGACGCATGGGGAACTCGACAATCCCCTGGTTTTGGATGTCTACGGTGATTGTTCTAGTTAAACCCACGGTTTCTTCTGAAACCCGCAATCCAGCTTTAGCTGTCACGTCGACGTATTTACCGTCTTCGAGCTTTTGAAGTGTCCATTTACCCGCCAGCCTGTTTAGCACTTCAGGTGGATGACCCAGATACCCATTAAATGTTTTAGGGTAGAAATTGTCCCCGACAGGAACACTTGATGAGCATCCGAATAGAACTATCGTCAGCGCGATTGCAAAGATTTTGTTGAAATGAGGCATTAGGAATCAGAGTAACCCTGCGCACATGAAGAAGAATCCGCGCATGGTGATTTACTCAGAATTCTATGCGTTGCTTAAGCCTTGTTAGTGGTAGCAAGCAAGCGTCGCGCAAGGTTGCTTTTTGACAGTCGCTAGTTCCCAGGACTCCCCCTCCACGTATCTGTTCTGCGGATGGAGTCAACATCAAGCTCCGGGTCGAAATGCAGCAAGGTGAGGCGCAGTGCTTCTCGATTTGCATCCAGTCAAGCTACTGGTGTAATCGATCGGACAAGGCCAGCACCCTCCACCTCGCCGGCATTTAGAAGGTCGGTGCAGAACGAATACTCACAGTTCAGGCCCGCTAACATTTTCAGAGTGGTTAGTTGCGGGTATGAGAGAGTTATAGCCATCTAAAGCCTCCTTTGCTGGCGTGCGCAAGCAAGTCGTCAAAAGAGCTCACAGAGGGTTTCCAGCACCATTGACCATGCTCCGAACCCTCATCAAAAAGGAGCGACACAATGCAGCCCTTCGAACCGATGCTGGCGAAATCGCGGATAAAGGATCGACTATCGCTTCTTGCAAGAACTCATGACCGCCCTCAAGGCGGGGGAGTACCAGTTTCTCTGACCAGCGTTCAGTCATTAAACGAGCAATCCGCTAGCAAGCAATACTGGATGTGCATTTGCACACCACTGCTAGCACCTGCATACAAAAGTGTAGAGAGTTTCTACACTTGAAGCCTATGCTTGAAGTCTCGATCCATCCTCGCGCCGACTACTCACTCCGTCCATGGAAAGACTTAGTCTTATGCGTCTCAGCCGGGACTGTCGTGCATACAAGTCATGCCCAGGACCACCGCGGAGGCGAGTCCTTGCAATCCGGCGCAATCAAGTTTCCCCGCTCGGAAAAAAACCTCGCGCCTGACGTAGACGGCACCTTGTCGCCCCTGCTCTGGGGCGAAAAGTACCCGGGCGATAACTGGAAACGCGCCAGGACGACGTTAGACAAATGTTACGTGCAGATGCTGCACCGGGGAACCACTTCGCTTACGCCGGCGCTGGAGCGTGACCTGCAGCGACTACAGAGGCGAAACTTTGAAGGCTTGTAATGCCGAAGCGAATCACAAAGACCAAGCGTCGTCATCTGCTTGGACTAAGCAAAATGATGGAAGCAAGCACAAAACTTGACCTGTATGACGGCGTGCTAGGCGGCGTACCGCCTCCCCCTGCTCCGCTTTTTGACTTGGGCAAAACTCCCGGGGAGCTGATAGTTGAATTAAGCGATTTTGTACGCTGGCGAAGCAAAAAATGACGATTGCGACGTTCACCGACATCGACACTGCACTAGAGTTCACGACGTATCCGAGACTTCGCCAGAGGCTGTTGCGCGCAAGGGAAGACTGGCTGAAAAGCGAACTGGAGCATGCAAGGAAAAAGCAGATGACTTCACCTGCAGCAACTGCCGCAAGAGGCTGTCGTTGTGCGGTCGAAGCGAAGTGACGTTTCAACTGCATTCATTCTTTTCGGACTGTGCTTCGAGCCTAACCCAGTGCAGATGCGCGCAATACAGAAGTGGCATGTCTATCCCCTGCCGCTGGTTAGCTAAACGTGAGGCGCCTGATGAGTGACTTCTTTGCGGAAATACGAAGCATCATGAAAGCGCTGAGGATTCTGTTTTTCAAATCGTACCGACCTACTCGGCACGAGTCCGACGCCTATTGGAACTCGAAAGTGCGAGCGGAGATGGGGCTCTCGGACGAATGAGGCCTGAGTGCACCCTGAACGATTCACCTGAAACGCCGACAGAGGCGGTCTATGTATGAAGATATGAACGAACTCTAGGTAGTCAAATATTTTGCTCGCCCCCCATGGGTCAAGTTTGAGTGCCATTCAATGGCCTGGAAGGTTTGGATGGATATTTGGGTGCAATGAGAATTCAATTCCCGGAACTTAATGACCGAAGCACCGCCCAAAATGAGCACTGCATTGAGTTGCTGGAGCATTGCCTGAGCGAGGTAAGAGCTGCAGGCAGATTCGAATTGCTTGACGCTACGGAGCGTTGATGAAATTGCTTGCAGTCCTCTGGAGTGGCTAAATCAAAAACACAGCGACTTAGAAGGGGTGCTCTCAGCCTGCACCGATTGATTGATCTAACCGAGCAGTTGCTTGCAAGCCTAGCGGGAAGCAAAAGTCTCAAATTTGCTTCTAGACAGCGTACTTGGCACAGGCCTGCCTGAATGCAGGGTTCAACATCATCGGTATTCATAGCCGAAGCAAGAATAGGCGTCGGGTAGGGCCTTCGCAACCCATGCTGTATATCGTTCCCAATCGCTCAAGGTGATTGCTTGGGAGCGAGTATCGACGGTCACTAGCCTAACTGATTGGACAACGCTTTCTATGAGTTGCCAGCGCCAATCAAGCACTGCATTGGTGTTGAAATGTAATAGGTTTCGGCGTCTATCAGCCTCTTCAGCCCTTCCGCGGAAACGTGACATTGGCATCGTGCTCGCACCATCGCTACAGAAGAGGTCGGTGGCGTCGCCCGCTTAATGGAGCTTGAAGCTCACGCACTAGTCGAAAGGTCTTTGAGGTACTGATAATTTGCGCAAAAAAATAACCATTTCTGTATATTTTGGTTAAAATTTTGACCAAATGACAACCTTAGAAATAAATCACATCCTCGAACGCCAATTACTGTTGCAACTGGGTGACCGCCTCAAGCGACTTCGCAAAGCGCAGGGCATCAGCACCACTGAGATGGCGCAGCGCATTGGAATCACGCGAAATACTCTGCGCGCGGTAGAGTCCGGCGACCCCTCCCCTTCCATCGGTACATACCTTCGTTTGATGTCCTTCTTGGGAATCGGCGGCGAATTGGCACTTCTGGCCGGAGACACAATGCACCCTGCCCCCGCTGGCTCTGCCGCAGCTAGTTCAAGGCGCTCGGCACCCATGGTACGTGTTCAAGTTTCCATGGACAACACAAGGCACGCAATTCAGGATCTTCAGAGCCTAGCGCTTCACGAGGAAGCAGTTCAACTTGTGAAGGCAAATCCCTCGTTAGTGCAACAGGCGCAAGAGACCGTCGGGAAATGGCTTGAAAAAGGCAACTCCCGCTCCACCAGCCTGTGGATTGAGTGGCAAAAGATACTACAGACGGGGGCTTGGCGCAAAACGCTAGGGCGCACGCATCACGCTCAGCAACTTCGCCAAGCCTCCCCATTAGTCACCATCCTTACGGAAGATGCACGTCAGCGCGTCCTGCAGCAGACTAGCGACCTAAAGAGAGGGGTTGTACTTTCATGACATGCTGCGAATCAGTTACAGGCAGTTGGATTGGTGATGCCGCTTTACTTGGACCAGCCAGTTGCTTCAACAACTCGGCTTTTCCCTATTCGGCGGCGACGAGTTATTCGTCCCAAAAGCTAACGCCCTGCAGCCAGGGCTCGGAACAAGTTTATTTGGGGCTTCTGTGCCGAAGATTGAACGAAAGGAATAAGCTTACTTTCGAGACCAATCTGATTCAGATGGTATTTCTTAAATTGTCTTCAGGTAACCGAATATCTTCTCAAGTGAGTCAAGCTGCTGCTTCGTCACTGGCTTTGATATATTGTTCTTTGTGTGCTCTATTTGTGCTAGGTACTGATTTTGAAAATCTCATGTCTTGCTATCACTGTAGCGCCCGCCTATTGGATGGATTTCAAGAGTCATATCGAAAAACTCACGCTCGGAGATCAAACTCCCTTCTCGAAGAGTTGTAGCGACTTCCTTCATTTCTCCATAACTCATATTCCTTGAGTCGAATCTGTCACCTAAAGACTTAAGAACTGCTTCCTTGCTGATACCCAAAGTTACACTGGATGGAGCTATAGGAGTAGATTGCTTGGGGCTCAACGTCCGGCCAATAGATGTTTCTTGCTTTGTGTCATTGGACTGAACACGGTAAGTACTGAACTGGAAACTGTGGCTGGTGTTGATCATGACTCTCTCCTACTCTCTTAAGGATGCTTGATGAGAAACGATAGAGACATAAGGCCTACCCACAATCATTAAGTAAGGGCGCCTTCATAGTCATTTTTCCTTTAGCTTTGCCAAAGGCGTTGGCACTTAAACACAAAGGAAAGATCGCAAGACTAGTGTTCGACATGAGGTTAATGCACTTCGCATTAAACCTTGAGTGCGTTAAGAAAAATGCTAGTTCGGATCAGCGAAACCCAATGAATCAAGTTAGCGTTTGGTGGTTCACACTAACCAGCCTAGTACGTTGGAGGTGAGCTTAAGAGCTACTCCGCTAAACGAAACATGTGTCTACATGAACTGACACATCTCCCACATTTCGCCATGGGAGAAAAGGTATGCAGATCTGCCATTGAGATCTGCATACCTTCCATTTCAAACCATAGCCTGTCCAATTGGCTCTGTTCCTAATACGTATTGATTTTGTTGTGTTTTCTTGATTTTCAGAAGAGAATCGCTCTTGCGCGCTTCTCAGTTCAAGGCACTACTGGCAATGCTACCCGGGCTCAGCCCTGAGCAACTGGCCGACCTGCGCTCGGAGACCGAGCGTATCCACCACCACTCCCGCGCTCGGTGCTCTATTGATGAGGCGATGGCCGGTGCCGGATGCCCTCACTGCAACAGCTTCAAGTGCGTCAAAAACGGCACAGGTCGTGGGGTACAACGCTACCGCTGCATGGACTGTTCCAAGACTTTCAATGCGGCAACGAACACGCCGTTGGCTCACCTTCACTCCAAAAAACAATTTTTCCAGCATGGGGAGTGCCTTCAGAAGGGACTGACCATCCGGGCTACAGCCAAAGAGCTTGGGGTGTCCGTGAGCACTGCGTTCCGATGGCGCCACCGATTCCTGGCGGCTGTCGTTGGGCACCAGCCCAGAGGGGTGACGGGCATTTTTGAGGCCGACGAGACGTACTTTAGGGAGTCCCAGAAAGGCAGCCGAAAGCTTATTTCCCCCGAGGACCCCACCAAAACTCGACCACCGCGTCGCCATGGCGGGAAGCCACCCACCAAGGGCAAAAAGGGTAAGGCCTCCTCTCGTAAGGACCTGGTGCCGGTGTTGGTTGGACGTCTGCGGGGCCAGCCCTATGTGTCAGACCAAACTTTGGGGGCCATGACCATAGCTCAAGCCACTGATGCCTTGCGGGGCGTGGTCGGTCCGGGTACCTTGGTCTGCATCGACGGCAGTGCGGCGTTGCGAGGAGCTGCTAAGTCGCTCGGTGCAGCCTATCACTCGGTAGCTGTCACCTACGGCCCTCGCGTTGAAGAGGGGGTGTACCACGTGCAGAACGTGAACAGCTACCACGAAGGTCTTAAGACCACGCTCAACAGGGTTCGCAGAGGCGTATCCACCAAGTACATGCCCAATTACCTTGCCTGGACTAGACTGGACGAGTGGTACAAGGGCGACCTGAAGCCCGAATACTTCGTCATATCCGGACTTGGGCGACAGCTAATCAATTGCTAGAACAGGTCGCTATGGGTTCCCGTTCTAATGAACTTGAGCGTTCCAGTACCGACGGAGCCAACCTTGTCATAGATGAGGAGCCAATCAGGTTCAACGTGGCATTCCCAAGCGCCAGCATATTCCCCTGACAGCTCATGGTCGCGATGCTTCTTGTCGAGCGGTCGGTCATTCATTAATTCCTTGACGACCGTGCGCATCTTCGTCCAATCGTAGCGCCCTGAGCCCTTGATGCGCTTCTTATCAGTCTTAAATTGGCTCGTTTCCTTGAGAACTCTGGGCATGCGTCAGGCTCAAAGGTCGTCAAGGGAGACTTCAGTCACCTTATCAGCCTTCGCCGCCTTGATGGCTGCAAGTGTGGTGGGGTTGGGCCGTGGCATGTCTATGGGCAGGCCCCCTTTTTCAACGACGCTGCGTAAAAACAAACGAATGGCGGTGCTAACGTCCAAACCGACAGCCTTGAGAACGGCAGCTGCCTCACGCTTGAGCTCTGGCTCAACTCTAGAACGAACATCGACAGTAAGCATGGTGAACTCCTATGCGTAATACCACAATGTAGCTACATTGTAGCAGTCACCTTAATTTGAGGCAACACATGCCTTTCAAGTCATCAATACGAATCACGAACAGAGCCGTCCAATTACATCCTATCGAATGTTTTCTTCAGCAACTCACCCATTTTCTTATTTCCATCTCCGCTCCTCATTCCTGAGTAGTGTTTGAATACCGTCTTTTCAGCATCGTTCAGTACCAATGCAGCGGTCTTAATGTCTCCTCCATCACACTTAAGAATAGATGTAGCAACAATATGACGCATCCCATGAGCCCCGACACCTGGCGAGTTCCAAAGATACTTTCGAGTTAAATATGAAACTCGACGAGACATCGCCATGAATGGCGTGTGTCCCTGCGTAAGGACAAATTCCTCATTGCCTCTGCCTTGATAAGTACCATTTTTGGCTTTTGGCTCTTTCGCAATAAATAACAACTCCGATGGCCAACGCAAAAGCAGAGGGCGGTGCACAGTAAGGTAACGCTCCAAATCTTTCCATGCGGTTTCTTGTAACGGCGCATCGTAGTCTTGCTTATTCAGCTTGGACCTTGTTTTCGAAAGTCCTTTTGGAACGCTGACCCACCAACTACCATCAGTTTTTTTATAGATTGCGCATTTATCTTTCGGTTTATATCCATTAATGTAATTTGGACTCCATGTCAATGAAGCCATATTTCGCAACCTCAGTGGATTCGATACAAAGAACTTGATAATAAGGATGTCACGAGCCCAAATTGCTTCCGCCAAAGGACTCGTTATTGGCCTATCCGCACGCATTCTTCCTATCATGTCGGCAACCGCCTCCATCGGCTGATTTAACTCGATAACAGAACGAATTGGGTCAAAAGGGTCTCGACTTACTGTTACTTCAGAATGAACCGCTGTTTTGTATCTTTGAATAAATGCATACTGTTTCTCACATGCCGCTTTCCATGTCCCCTGAACGGTACCATGTGGCAACTTGTGCTCAAAGCCATCTTGCTGAAACAAGTATCCATTCCCGGGTCTTACGAGCCAAGTAACGATTGCTAGAAAAGTAGTCACAGAGCGTGAATGCTTATCACCGGCGCGCACCTTAAGCCACTCAAGATACTCCTGTACATATTTTGATGAAATGAACCAAGCTAAGGTTTGTGTTTGACACTCCGGAATTCCTGGTCCGGCAGGAGCCGGAATTGACAGCCACCCTAGGTATGAAAAAACCGATGAGGCACATGCACCAGCAGCCGGCACCTCAGCGTTATTGAGATACAACCACCAAGCCACGGTTCGATTGAATGCTATCGGCAGGGCTGATAACGTCCACCTTCCGCCGGGCGAGCGCTCAAGCGAAGGAACAAGGTCAGTCTTGTATTTGATAAGGTTACGCCACTCCTCGCGAAATGAAGAATCAGGGGGAACTTTAAGTCGATACATCGACATACTTCGCTCGCGCTGCAACTCACGATATTCAATTTTATGAACAGCCGGATTATCTGGGTGCTTCCAGAAGTTCTGAGTCGTAGAGACCAATGAAATGAGTGCCCCCTTTTCAATTCCGAAAAATGACTCAAAACGATGAACAAATCTAAAGTTACTCTTTAGTGGTCGTCGTCCTTTTGCCCATCCCCTCAACATGTTTTCCGGTATACCTGACTCACGTGCGACCGCCTTAATCGTCAGACCTTTCAAAATAGAAATTACCATTTTTGAAAAATCAGTTGGCTGTCCATTTTCATATGCATTGAGTTCATCAAACTCAATCACTGCATTTCTGAATGGCTTGATATCCGCACGAGCATTTGAAATGCTTCGTTCAGAGCGCCCCTGATTTCGCATCCATGACGAGAAAACCTCGAGTGCCTTTTGAAAATATGGGCGAAGTTCATTACCGACTACATCTGACTCGTTTAGGTTCAGCGCTTTAAGTAGATTTCTTAAAGCCGTCCTCCGATTAGCTGCGGTAAATTTGTTTAGGTGTCTATACTGAACTTGTCGCTCCAAGTCTTCCAATAGCACCTGATATGTAAGTTGCTTGATCGTCATTTTCTTCTTCCGCGGTCTCATTTGCGTGCCCCGCGGCGCCAAAGAAGCAAATATTGGCGACGGTAAAAAATACTTGCAATCTTTGTAAGTCATTGATCTACCTCACAATTTTCTGAGGCAGAACACCAAATTTGGGGTCGACAGACAACCTATCAGCAAGTAGCCTTTGATTAACTTTTGAAGTTAATCTTCAGTCTCACGCAATGCGTGATTTCACAGATTTAAGGCATGGGACATAAACAAGAGAGACTATGTTTCGCTTCGTACACGGTATAGATACATTTTTTATATACACTGGTATTAATCTAAACAACGAGCAACCTGCTTAACCCTAAATGAGGGCTTTGACGCACATGTTCGGTGGAGTGCGGGCCTGAAATATTCAAGGTAACGCTGGTGGTGTTAATGACAGGAAGTGGAGAGGTCACGCTGGCCATGCCAGAAGTGCAGCCTTTAGACCACAGATTCGCTTTTCTCCATCTATGCGCATGAATTACTTAAGGTGTGCACTGAAGGCGGCGGTGGCACGCAACTACTACGTCACAGGAGCTACTTTCCACAGCTGTAGGTACAAAAGACTAAGCGAAAGTAGCATTCAACTTCAAAAGGACTGGGTAAAAGACCACAATAGACAGGATAGGTTGAAGTTGAACTGCACAAGGTTGGTGTGGAGACAGATATTCAGATAACCGCGTTCGGAAAGGAAATACCTTCTGCGTTTCAACAACTAGCTGGTACCTAAGAGAATCAAGGCACCTAGATCAATGATGTAATTCGCTAGCGATATCAGGTGTCCTATCAAGGCCACTTACGACCCCAAGCGGTCCTCCGCACTCCCGAAATAGCTGCCCAAAAGCGGACATCCGATCTGTTACAAATGAGGTGCGCCTGCCGAGTCGCCTTTGCAGCGTAAGCGGTCATATTTCAAACCTACCGATTGGGGTCTACTTTCATCTTTCAGGGGAACCTACACTGGCGGTGGCGGAAGACCTTAACTTTTACCTAATGATTTTTGCTAAACCGCGCACATGAACCCAAGTTACGTACCCGCATTACTGTATGCCTTAGGCACAAAAATTGTTCCCTTTCTTTTCTTATGCGCCGCCATAATAATTTTTAGCCGTAGAAAAAACGTGCCCTCGGTTACGTTTCTTCTTGGCTGCATTGTGACGGTCGTAGTGCCATACGCTTCGCTATTCACTCAGGGAGTCAGCTGGGGACATATCCAGCATTTGTTCACAACTGTGGCATACCTGATTCAAGGAACCGGTTTACTTTTTTATGCGCTGTCAATTCCGAAAACTTCGGACTAACTGTTTGGTCAAAGCCTACTAACCTTCATGCGCCAACAGTTACGACTGTGCGTTGCATTTGAATGCCCGCTATGGGACGGAGTAAAAGACTGCTTCCAGCCTGTTGCCGTCATGTCTGAATCAGGCTGATTGCTGCCCGTCAGGGTTTAGGGAGAAAAGGCAGTAGGGTATCGATAGCTCCCCAAGCTAAACAAGTCTGCCATGCTCAAGCCGCCGGTCACGGACGCTCGGGTCCGAAAGTCGCTGGAATCAACACTGTGAATTTGAAATTATGGAACTAGGATCAGCAAACAAGACCTTTCGAGGTTCTGAACCGACCTGGGCTAACGCCTGTGTTGGGGATAACGGTGCGCCGGGCATCATCGACTACGCAAGTGGATTTGCCAAAGCAGCGAATGCATTGTTGGATAGGGCAATCGCTACTAAGGGGATCGAGTTGCCTGTAGACATCTTAGTCTACCCAGTTTGCTTCACGATGCGTCATGCGATTGAGCTCTTCTTAAAGTCTGTCGCAGAGAATCTGATTAGCATTGGCAAAACTCGCGGCGTTCCATTGCCACCGTTCAGTCACGAAGATTCTCACGATCTCGGTTTGATTTGGCACTACGTTCAGAGCAACTCCTTCGCGACGGACGAACGTCTTGCTGTAAGCATCAACGGGCTTGATGAGTACGTGCGCGATGTCGCGACCATGGATGCATCCGGTCAGGTCTTCCGCTATCCCTTTGACCTAAACAGCAAGAAGCATCTCACTGACATCGGCATCATTAACTTTATAGTCTTGAAAGAGAGGTTTAACGAGGTTGAACGGTTGCTTCTTGCACTTAGCCAGAAGACTGAAGAGTTGCTGGATGAGTATCGTTGGGGTACGTTTACCAAAAAATTGTCTAGGTACCAGTTGTATCAGTTAGCCACAGAGCTTCCCAATCGCACAGCTTGGTGTGATGCTTCTTTTGTTAGTATCAAATTGACTTTGATGGCCAAATACAAGTTGAGTGGCAAAGATTTTTGTAGAGCGTTGAATCTTATTCAGAAGCGTCACGAGATGGCTGCGTGCATAGGCATGCAAGTGGCGATACCTGGGCTCTCACTTGAGGCGCTTATGCGCTTCTTTGACCATTGGTGCAAAGTAAACGACCTGAAGTACGTGATTGATCCACCTCCGCCACGGATTGTGAATTCGGACGATCTCCACGATACCCTCCAAGACCACGATGCCCTACAGGATTCCGCGAAAGCTCTTGCCAGTGAGATCCGCCCTGAGGAATTTGCAGCAATTCAGGCACTGTTCGAATTTGAAGGTGAAGTGCCAGTTTCCGAAGCGTTCGATCTAACACACTCGATATATCGGAAGTATGTTGACAGTCATGCGGCTAACCCCGACAGATATTTACGGGCATTGATCAGGATGATGGAAAAGGTAAGAGCTTTCGAGCGTATTCTCTATTCCCTTGACCTGTTAGGTCAGGCTGAGGCCTTGGAGGTAATTTTCGAACGGTATGGGTTGCAATCTGCTCGAACGAGACTCCTAGAGCGCAGTCAGTGGCATAAGAGGCTACGCGCATAACATTTGCGTACTTGGCTGTAGGAACCTGATTGCCTTAATCAGAGCGGTTGTTACCCTTAACTGCTACCAACCCAAAACGAGAGTTCGTCAAGTCGGATTCATAAACCGATAGAGAACCACATATGACATTGACAACATCGCAGGAAATAAGCGCTAACGCCAGCAAGTTTTCAAAAAGCTATGTTGCGTGCTACAAGGCAGATTGTGAAGGTCGCCCCTATCATGCAGGAACCCTAACGGGAATCGATCTCGGACATCAAGTCGTATTGGTCACTGCCAAGCACGTTCTTGACAAAGACGAGACTAACCCATGTGACCAGAAGTATCAGATATACGCAGCCGTCAATGGCAATTTGGAACAACTAAACAGACTTCGTACAGGAATTCTTCCGCTACCAAACGGCGAACATCTTGACATTTCGGTTTTTATTCCGGAAACGCTCGAACCACGCAATATCGTTGATGAGCCGATACCTTTGGATTTAATAATTGATCTCCCTTTGCGTGATAAACACTACCTTGCTGCATGTGGTTTTCCACATAGGAAGAACGAAAGGAAAGGAAATCGGATATCAAATAAACCTTACGGCTACTTTGGCGAGTATGCAAACTCTGTAGTGACAGAAGCAGCTGGATACGATCCTCTCTTCCATTTTTCAATCAAAATCAATCTAAAAAAAGTCTATCGTGGAGATCTCAAGGAGGTGATTGCACCAAACCCCCAAGGAATAAGCGGCGGTCCAGTCCTCCTCGTCCACGACTTCAAAAGTACAAGTCAGATAGAGCCGAAGTTGGCAGGTATTGTTATTGCGCGTGATAAGAGATCAAGCGCGTTGGTGTGCGTGCGAGCGGACATCGTCAAAGAAATTGCACTTAATATTTTTCCGGTTACACCTATTAAATAGGGTATGTACGCTTGGATGCCTCGGAACTGCGAACGTTTTTGCACCTTAAGGAATGTTGAAAAAAGCACCTGAAATACACCCGATTTCGTAGACACGTTTCGAGCTCCAAAGTTCGGGACCACTTTAGTAACAGTCAGTCGCCAAAGACCTTACCTGCCCTAATCTATTCCAATTACTCAAAATTGGTGCCCTTTGCGCGTGTAAGTGCAACATTAACCGGCACCGTCGACATCCCAGTTTCCTCAGTATGTTCAATACACAAGAGCTTTTGAAGGCATCAGGGCACAGACGGTATCTGTTTCGGGCAGAGTGCGTTAAACCATCTACACAGGCGCGGCACATCATCCCCCGGCTGCCGCAGCGCATCTGCTCGAAGAATTGAGTCCGCTGATACTATCGATACGTGCCGGCCAGGCTCTACCAAAATCGCAGCTTCTGAGAATCGACGCATCCCAACAAGACTACGTGTAACCGTCTCCGTACCTACTGTAAGTGTGACACTCCAGTTAGGCACCCTAGCACTCATCATTGCTGTACCGCGTGAATATCCTAGCGTTGCAACCCAAATAACCACAATTGGGATCACCACAAAAAGCCTACGAGTTGTTTTGGTAAACCCGATGCCCAGTCGTGGGTGTTCTACGATCGATAAGGATAGAGTGCCCCACGCGAAGAGAGCAAGGAAAAATATCCCTTGTTCTGATGTACTCAAGAAAAATTCCACAGCAATTCCAGTGGGGATGAGAACCATAAATATTATTTGTGGTCCTCGCCGAAAGAAGCGCATGAAGCGGGGGTTTCGTGAGCTAGCAATAAGCTCTTCTTCGGATAATCCACCTTCAACTCTACGCATTAACATTTCGTAGGCCGCGAAACCACCAATGTACAAAAGAGCCTTTGGGACCCACACGATTGCGCTTCTAACATGATCGGAAAGTGTGGAAGGCAATTCCTCGAATGTCAGTCCAAGTGCATATAAAAAACTTAGATCATAGGCAGTGGAAAGAACGAGTAGCGCGGACGTGAAGACGCTTACGAACTTACCTAGGTCCTCGACAAGCTTCCACAAATGGGAAGCACCGCTATCGTTGAATGATACCTGTGTCATATAACTTCTGACTGAAAAAAATGGAGCTTAATGTGCATATTTAATCCAAAAAACACGCGTCTTCTCATCGACAAATCAACCTTGTATCTTGATAGTGTTTGATTGCCTTGGCAAACAACCTGCGTTCAACTCACTACGCATTGCTCAACTATAGGAATGCGTTCGATTTCTATACTTCAGGTCTCACGTGAGAGTATTTTCTTGGCAACCTCAACTACATTCGAGCTCAGCGATACCTCTAACCTGTCATTTTCATAAGCGAGTGTAGCGAGCACCTCCCTCTCTCCAGGAAGACGACTAAGTGATCGCGCAATAGCTATGCCGTTTACAGAACATGTCAGCCGAATTCTCTTAATTGCCACTGGCTGTCCAAAGAACTCGTCAAGCACCTCATTGCTAACCGGACCTGAAAGTCGACCATCCGTTTGTTTGTCGCTGTAGAGCTTAAATGTGGGCTGAATTAGCACTGAATGCGGGTCCGGTGCCGAAAGTGACCAACTTCCGAACGAATTTTCCAACGGGACAGATGGATCTAGAATCAAACTCATTACCATGACTGAATACATGGTCACAGGAATAGGTTCGATTCGTGACTCCTTTTGTTTCAGCGCTTCTACCAAATAGAGGCGGGTAATGACAGGCTTCCCGTTACTTTCAGATATGTGGATATCCAAACGGGGAGATGACATCTTGACGCCGCCTTCGACAACCCGATACCACTCGTAGAAGCCGCCGCATCCGTAGGACGTAGCATCTGATAGCCCATTGTTAGAGTCACTCTCGGCATACAGTAGATCTGATGAAAGCCCTTCGGCTAGGTTTTCTGTTGGTCCAATTCGGTATTTGACTTGCGACCTGTTGTATTGATTAGCAAGGTCTCGCTGAAGAATTTTGGCCCTCAGCAGTTCACTCCCTGAACCTGCGAGATAACAGGTGCCGAAAGTCTCTGTAACAAATACTTGATGTTTGTTGTGGGTAAAGACCTCCCACTGACCTTTAGCATTCTTGATAACTCCAAGTAGATTGAAACTGGTCCCATCCGAACGGCCAATCGCTCTTTCAATCATCTCGCGGTCAATGTCTAGGCCTGGCTGATACCCGGCAATTGTCATGATGTTTGCACTAAGCTCTTTCCAAAAACCGAAAGCAGCCTTGCAATCGCCGGCAAAGGCTAATACGCCGCCATGGTTAGGTAAGAAAAATGTCTTGCGGGCAAGTCTGACAATGTGCCAAGGATTTCCTTCAGAGCCAAAGGTCGATTGCACTTGTCCCAAGCTGGGCAACCATACAGTTTTGTTTACACGGGTGTCTTCACCCTCAGCAGACAACATAGTGTCCGCTACTACGTGCGGATCATTTTCAACATTGAGAAGCGCGATTACCGTCATTTTTTCGAACTCTATGGTTACCTGTGAATGTGAAAGGACTTGCCCTTTCTAGTCCAATGCTTTCTGAGTGCCCTTAACAGTTCAATACATCACTCACATACGGCAGTACCAAAACTGCTCAGGAAAATTTCTTGCTGCAAGTGCTTGAAATATGGAGCTATGACTAGCCAGATACCAGGCTGATTAATCTTGATACAACACCAAGGTCGCACAGCGAATTCCAATTCAGTGCAATGAGTTCACATCCAGAGCAATTGCATCGACTTCAGTAGAGCTATGACACATGGAGTAGGCGACTAAATGAGCACCAGCAAAAGCGCCAATAAACGGTGTTGCAATTGATCTACCTGCGAGCTGAGTAGTCCCGCACTCATCTGAGCTCTCATGTAGCAACTTTTGATATGCAGGGGCCGAGATTTGTATTGGCTTCGTTGATTTTTCGCTACTGCCCGTCCAAACATCAGAAGCCAAACGTTTCCCCGGAAACACGTGAAGCTGAAACTTGGTGAAGCCCAAAACCCCCTCCCCGATTCCAGCTTCAATCAGACTAGTGCCTCGGAGACGATCAAGCTTCTTTCGAAAGAAAAAGTCGTCAACTGCAACTAGGCAAACCGACTCCGACACGAAAGTCTCAGAGTCCAACTCCATACGTGTTGCTATGACCGACGAATCCACCATCAATCTATCAATGTAGCCCTTGACTGCGTCAACCTTAAGCTGCCCAACACTGCTTAGGTCGGTTAGTAACCCGGTGCTCAAGCCTGACTCCGAAACCAAATCGTAGTCCTGCAAAACCAACCTGCATGCAGATCTCATCCAACTTTGTACAAAACCTAACGTCCAAACTGCAGCCTGCCCAAGATGTCCAAGGCCAATCACTCGAAGTGAGTCGGGCACCGTACCTCCAGTAAGAGCTACTGGAAAGTCGTACTCAATGAGTCGCTGTCCCGCCCAAGTTTTTTTGAAGTAAAGATATTGAAAGCACTCATTGAGCGCTGCTCCCGCAGCAGCAACACCAACCACTCCACTCGCGTCTTGAGCACTTAGTTCCAGCGGATCTGGCGACAAGACAAAGCCGTTTGTGGTGCATTGAACATAAAGAGCAAATGCAAACGATTTGACTTCAACTGATGACTGCCCTACAACCAGGGTAGCTTTAGATGAATTAACACTTTCCGGGTAAACACCATAACTCTTTGCAGTAGCTAAAAGTGTTTGCCCCATGTGCCAACTTGAACCAAATACAAAGTCCAGACTTCCTGCAATCGTCACCTCTCCTCGAAATGTTCGAGGAGCTGCATTGAGAACAGTCTGTAGATATGCTTGAAGTGCGAGATTGTGCGTAACCTCCTCACCCACAATGATTTGGATGTGAAATCCGCCGAATCGAGCTAACGCCTCCTCCAAGGACCCAGCGCTTCCATCATCTAGAGCGAGCTTTACCGTTCTATTCAGTGACTCAATGAGTTTCATAACTATCCTGTAATGTTGAGCAAAGCTGCTGCCTCACCACGAAACCATGACCTCCATTCGCCCTGCCCTTGAAACTCGTGGAAACCCAATGACGATGGCACCACCAAGCCCTTGGCGAAATTTGGAACAATCAGTGCTACGTGCCCGGCTATTGAAACGATGGGGTTGTCGCGGTCGCTGGGGCTCTGAATAGGGACACCAGGGTGTGTGTGGATATCAGCGACAACACGCAGCTTCCTTAGCTCACAGATGTCCCAGACTTTGGCCATATGTCGACCTCTGAGAAGGACATAATTCACGTGCTGTGAGTCTGGGGCGATATCTGAATAGAGGAGATACTCTGTAACGACACGGCTTGGCTCCATATTTCCCAAAAGGAATGCACCGCTCTCCTTTACGCCCATACCGGTCCTGGCCAAATCACGAATTAGCTGTTGCCAAAGAGGCTTTGAAATTTCAAGCTTGTGGACCAGCATAGTCAGCCCCGTTCAATAGTTCACTAACTACATTGAGATAGCGGGTAAGACCAACATTGGGCGCCCATACCCATGCAGGATAAATTTGATTCCATTGATCATGACCTGCGATTCCATGGCGATCGCACGGGATGTATAAGGCGGTACCGTTTTGCCAGTCTGTTCGGAATGATTGGCCACGTTGCGCGCCAACACGCGGCCAAAGACCAGCCATCAGGAAGGTGCCTTTTTCGTTATCCCAAAAAGCACCCGTTGGTGGTGTCATGGGATAGCCATCGCATTGCAATCGCAAGGTATAGCAATCACCACTTACAGCAAAAACATCAACAAAGACAAATGGCCATTCAATCGCACGAAGTGCCCAACGACCATCTTCCTCACCAGATAAGTAGGCTGCTGACATGAAGAACTTCTCCAGCGCCTCATGATCTGGAGAAAGTAGGCTATCGCCATTGACTGTGTATGAGCGGACCAGGTCAAATCCAACATTACAGTGTGTGTCCGCAAGAGCACCCACATGCACATCTCTTGAAGGCTGAGTCTCTGAGCCAATAAGCTGCAAAGTAAGTTCAGCTGCATCTGATGAAGCGACGTGAAATGCATGTAAGGCCCAAACCTTCACTTGCTCCACTGTCGCGGCGGGTGAAAAGCTGCGCTCATGAGTTTGCCCAGCATAGCGAACCTTAACAGTGACCTTCTTACACCGGCCAATGTGATAGCGTTTAGAGCGGGATTTCGAGGAGTCTTTTTTGCTCGCAGTTAGCCCCTCAGAAAAATCTTCTGCCTTGCCTTCGCTGTAGCGCTCCTCTTCTGTGAGTACAAGCTCATCTGACTGAAATTCAGTGGGAAGCGCTTGTATGCAGCGCTGTTTGATCTCCGCATCCGAGAGATTCTCATCGACGCTGAGCACGACCATGTCTGCCAGCAAAGATGATTGGAGAAAAATACGTGCCATGATGATTTCCTATTCAGCCACAGCAACCGGTGGCCTCACTAGTACAGTCGGAACGTATTGAAAAAGCGGTAATCCTGCTAGCGTCTACCTTGGTGGCAATGAATAAAGAAGTTGCAGCTGTTACAGGTTTGTTCGCTGACTTCTGGCGCAAACAGTCCGTTGCCCAAATCAGCCAAGAGTTGCTTGTATGCAGTGACAGTTGGAGGCTTGACTCCTGTAGGTTTCTTTGCTTCGCCTGTTGTCAGATCTACCAGCTCGAAAATGACTTCTTTTCCGGTCTCTTCTGAGTGGATTTTCAAAAGCGCTCCCAGAGCCTGTCTCAGTTCGTCGACGTTTGCTTCCTTGCGCCTGATCAACCGAAACTTCGGTTGGGAAGTTGTCAGCATCTGATTGGCTAGCACATGAACTTCACCTCCGGGGAATGCGAGAGACACCCTTACGTTGACCTCAGACGGCTCAGCTAGCAAGCGAGTCGCTTGAGTAGCTAGTGCTTGAATTCGACTTGTAATCTTTCCCAAGGCTATGTTGTCTGCTAGACCCAGCGCCTGCGCTCCTTGAAAAATTAGCCCACCGACAGCTTCAGTAGACCTCGCCTCTGAAGTTGCATATAAAGAGCTCAGAACTTGCTTCTCCAGCGCTCCCGTCAAGGCGGCAATAGTCCATTGACCTCGAGGCACTCGTCCGACGGTATGTGTCAGAAGCACCTGCCGTGGGCAACTCCGGTACATCACTAGATCTTCGAGAGTGATTTCCTTCAACCTAAATGGTTCGGCCTCGTTCTTGTCAGGCACCTCTTGTAGCAGGTAATACTTTTTCTCAACAGGTAGGCCCAGACTCGAAATGCTAGATGGCAGTTCTACTTCAACATCTTTGTGGACAAAGAGGTGCTTACGTGCCCTGGAGAACGCGACATACAAAAGATTTAAGTACTGCTCACGAAACGCGTCTTCTTCGCTCTGTTGGAGCATGTCGTTCAATAGAGGACTGGGTATGAGTGGCCAATTGTTCGCAGAACTCTTATCAAACCTCTTCTTTGTGATTTCTAACAAGTGGACGCAATCGAACTCCAATCCCTTGCTCTTGTAAATTGTCAGAATATGAACAGCATTCAAATGTTCAGCTTCCGGGGGGACATTGCTCAGTTGTCCAACCAATCCAAGCTTGATTTCCTTGCGTACCTTGTCTCTAAAGCTGCGTATGGTGGCGAAACTCGATAAACCGTCCGGAGAGCGGCTGGAGTGAACAAATTGCCACAGTGCTAGCTTCGCGTTGATGCTGCTTTGCCCCCCCGCTGAGTTAAACCTGCTCAAGAACCAGTGCACTTCAAATAACAGGTGGCACAAAGCTTCCCAAGGAGAGGTCATTGCTCTCAAAGGACCTACGATCATCTTCAATCGACTCAATGTGGACTGACCTGGCGCTGAAAGACAAGAGCCATCTGCATCCCACCAAGATAAGTCAGCGCTTCGCTCACCGATTTTTTGTAGATCAGCTTGAGAGAGTCGCAGCTCAACCGAGTCCCAGTCTCCGCCTAGGCCTGCCCCCTTCTCATCCACTGAGAGTTGCATAAGGCGCATCAGATCCTTAACTTCAGGCCTCTCGTGGACCTTACCAAGAAAAAGTACCGGAATCCCTTGGCGCTCGAGACTCTGAGCGCACTGGGCCGCCATTTCATTTGTCATAACAAGCACCGCCTGCTGACCGAATCTCACTTCCTCGGAAACCTCTTTGATGGCTGACGGGAGGGATAGCGAACTACCTCCATTTTTAGTGTGTTCAAAAACGGTAGGGGCCAGTCCAGACTCCCCCTTGACGGCATGAAGTAGGACTGCGCCAGCTCTTGAGTTTGCATTGGTAGAGATTTTGTGAAAAACATCAGTAAGCTCTTTGTGGCTGCGGTGATTGGCACCAAGTGGTATGCGCTCAGCACCTGGAAAGTCAACCTCAAAGGCCTTTAGGTTTCGACTCGATGCCCCCATGAAGGCGTAGATAGCTTGAAACGCATCGCCCACTGCCCACAAGGTACTGCCCCTCTGGACCAATGACTTCACCAATGTCGCGCTGGCTCGATTGACATCCTGATATTCATCCACCAGCACATGCGTGATAGACCGAGCGAAAGACTCAACCTCGGAGTACCCACCTGCAAGAACTTGGATTGGCAAGCTTATGAGATCTTGAAAGTCAACACAGGACTTCGCTCTGAGCTCTTTCTCGTAAACACGAAACAATTGTGCTGTGTCTGTTCTCTTGGCGCTATGCACGTCACCCGTCGCAGACTCAACAGCAAGAGCAAAGGTCTCAGAGTCAATCAAGTCGTCTTTGCAACGTCTAATGTTTTTCAGAACATCAGGCAACCAGCCTATAGGGTCCCGAAGCACGTCGTACGCGGTCAATTCCAAGGTAGGTAGCACACTCTCCAAGATGTTGATGGCCCCCAGGTCGTTCAAGACTTGGATATTGGTATCTAAGCCACAGCGATTACCAAACTTCCTCAAGAACTCCAGTCCAAAAGCATGAAAGGTACCCACCCACATCCGCTGCGCATCTTTCAGTCCCGAAGACTTAAGTCGAGACAATAACTCGCCCGCAGCCTTATTTGAAAATGTGAGGACGACAATCCCAGACGGACTGACACCTTCATTTAGAAGCTTTTTGACTCTGAATAAAAGAGCAGTAGTCTTCCCCGTACCTGGCCCAGCTTCCACAAGTGTGAATCGATGGGGACTATTGACTGCTAGCGACTGATCTTCCGTAGGTTGCGCAGGCAATTGATAGTCCTGCCTGGGAGCCATATCTGGAAGCAACAGAGCATCGACAAGTTGAAGTCGGCTCACCTCTAACGGGATTTCAAGCTTTGAGGCAATCGATGAAGCTGTCAGTCGCTCAGCTTGGAAAAGCTTAACGGCAAGTTCTCTAGGTAGCAGCAGCTCTCGCGCAAAGACATTTGCCTGCAATTCTTGTCGCTCACGCGGACCATAGGCATCAACGACACGTTCAGCGGCAGAACTGGCTGCTTGACCAGTGGACTCTGAGGCACTGAGCTCAAATGAAGCACCAGTACCTTGGTGTAAGAAAAAGTGACCGAGTTCATGCGCTATCAGAAAGGCCTTAGTGGCCACATCCAAGTCTTTGCGCACCACGACTCGCTTTTGCTCGACCCGGATTACCGCATCAGAGGCATTCAGTAACGGGTGCCCCGCGGCCAGCTGCCTGACGACAATGTCGTTATCGCTACAAACTGCGTTCACTAATGCGAACGCATTCGTATAGAGGTCGCCGTTTGTTGAGTGTGATGTATGCAACTCCCTAGCTTTGAGCCTGGCGACCTCAAATGGACTCATTGCTACTCCGACTTCAATAGCTCAGCCTTCTTGGCCACGCTGATATCAAGTTCATTCACGACATCGCTCCACGTTCTTGGAGCACTCACTTTGGGCTTTGCACTTGAGCTGTGGTACGTCTGCTGAGCACTTTGTGAGTGGTACTTGGTGAAGACTCGACTCACATCAGACGGTTGGCAACCTAGTGTCTCACCAAGGTTATTCAGGTACCTGAGAGGAATATCTGATATTCCTCCGTCCAGAAGTTCCATGGCGAGAGGCTCTAATTCCTCATCGTGATACTTAAACAGACCAAAACTAAAGTCACGAAGTCCTGATGCGCCCACAAATCCTGACAAAGTCTTTTCTGCCTTCTCCAAACTTTCAGTCTGACTAACAGAAAATGCTTTGTCCCATATTTGCAGCAACTTACTCTGAGCCTTCAAAAGTGCCAATGGCGGAACTTCAAGATTCGCAATATCAGTTTCACTCGCCACAGAACAATTGAGCCAGGTAGCAGCATAAGCGAGCAGCCTATCTTTGTACTGTGGATAGATATTTAGAAACTCAGCCAGCAGCGTTGCATCGAAGTCCTCCGATGCCATGCTAAATGCATGTAGCACTTCATCCACAGACTTTAGATTTTCTTTAATTGCATAAGTCATTTTAGTTTCTTTCTTAGTTTAATGATTGCAGAAGTAATATACAGACGAACTTGCTTGTCGGATCTATTCATTAACTTGCAAACAGTAACCGCCTCTTCATTCTTTGAACGTATTTGAATACCCGCGATCCAATGAAGAGTAAATGCAAAATTTTCTGACTCATTCAGAAAATCAGGGTCACTTAATAGTGAACGAATTCTTTCAAAGTCATTATCCTCTTTAGTCTCAACTTTAAGGCGCTCAGTCAAAGATTCGACATATCCAACCTGACCAAAAGTTTCACTATCAATCTCAGAGTTCAGCGCCAACTCAAGATCTTCATCTGAAGCTTCAGCTTTACTTTTGTTATAACTTGAATAATTGGAATCAACAAAATCAAGAAACCTCTTGCGAAGTAGACTACCAAATAAATTTTTGGCATAAGCTTGGTCGCTACCGTTGAAGAGTATTTTTTGCAAAACAAATCCAACTGCATCATCTGTTACTGCATCAATTCCTCCACCTCTCTTTTGAAGTTCGGAATTTCTACTTACATGTGCACGTATGTGTCTGTAGCAGCGCCCTACTAATGCTTGAACATACTTGTTCTTGTCAGGCCATTTACCTTGTTCCGCTTCCAAGGAAACAGTCAAAACAACCTCATCCGGTACATGCCCACTTTCGGTGTGTGGTATCGAAAGGGTTGCATACCGAGCTCCCCTGTCAAGTGCAAGAAACGCGTTATAGGCGTCTCTATGTTGCCAATTTTGGCCATCTTCAGGCACACTCATCTAAGACCTTTCTATTTTTTAAAACTTCCTCCGACATCTATCAAGTCGGAAGCTCCCTAAAAAGCGGTAATCAATGTACCGCTGAAATTCTCACAATCCCAAGCTTGCACAACGTGGTAAGACTCACAAAGAGTCGGTAGTGCGTTTCTTTTCATCTAAAGGGGTACTAAAGGTCGCTTAATTGACCGTACTGCCTAGGAGAGAGACAACGTCGTCTCTACCGCGCCCCTTAGCAATCGACAATGCAGTTGCACCGTTTGAGGCTCTGATGGTCGTACTCGCCCCTCTCTCCAACAGCAATTTGATCAGCGGTATGTGTCCATTCGCACTGGCCATCATCAACGGCGTCACTCCTTGTACGTCTCGCATATCACTTATCGCATCAGCGCTTGCACCGGCGCCAAGCAATAGTGTTGCCATCTCCAACCTTGAACTCTGAACTGCATCAAACAAGGGCGTGTGACCATTTGGTTGAACTGCGTCTAACTGAATTCCACCTGCGATCAGGGTCCTTGCTGTCAGAACAGCATCACTACGAAATACTGCAGAAAAATCACTCTTTAGAAGTTGCTCCAAAGCTACCTTACTGCCATTCGTGATTGCGGCGATGACAGAATCTCGACCCTTTTCCCAAGCGATCATTAAGGGGGTTCTACCTTCACTGTCTTCCTGCAATGGATCGAGCCCAAGAGCTACAAGTGCCGCTGCTGCTGTCGCTTTGTCGTTGTGGACCGCAAAGTGAAGAGCTGTTTGCCCTTGCGCGTTACGTGCTGTCCAATCAACTCTCCCGGATAATTGAAGCGCCTGAATTAGGCTGGCCGAGTCAGACAGGCCTGCCACATGAGCAATAGTTTCTCCATTTTTGGACTCAAAGCTTAAATAGACTTCTTCAAGTGCCAGCCGCTCAAAGGCCTTCCATTTACCCGACTCAATGACATGCCTGATCTGCGGCAACACATCATTCGAACTCAAAGGTTGCAGGCCAATTAGCGCTTCTACCACTGCGGGGTCATCGGAATCCACTGCAAACTGTAGGAAGGATCCCAGGTTAGGTTCGTGCGCTAGTGTGGCTCCACCAGCCAATACCGCATCAACAACTGCGCTTGATCCGGAAATGAATGCCGCCTCAATCACCCGCGGGGTGGCACTCAAAGAAAAACCCAAACGAGCATATGCCGGTATAAGCTCCAGATGACGTCCACTGATAGCCCGAATCAATCCATTCGGACCCAACTCAAATCCAGCGGTCACTATTGCTGTCGAGGCACGCTCACGCATTGCATACTGATATGCGACGTACCCACTAGCCGTTACAACTGCAAGTGAAAAAAGTGACCCTGCGATTAAGAAAGCAAGTGGAGTCTTTGTCTTCTCATCCGAACGACTTAGTCCAGTCGACGGTGGCAACTTTAGTGTGACTCCAATAGGTTGACTAATAACCAACTCTTGCGCATGCGCAAGAGTCAATTGAAGTACTTGGGCAATCGAATTCGCATGTAAGTTTATTTCCTCTGAGATTGGATCATTGAGACTCAACATCTGAGTCTCCTCAACTGGAAATAGAAGACGAAATTAACTTCTGAGATTTCTGGTTATCAATGACAGTCAGCACAATCCTGGTGACCAATTCCATCTGTTGCTCGTTGATATCTTGTCCTTCCAAGACTGACCGCTTAAGAATCAATGCGAATTTTTCGCCATTGTTATCTGTGATGCCAATAAAAAGCTCTTTGTTTAAAAAGTAGTAGGTCACAGCAATGATCAAGCCAATCAACATTGCAGTCATGCCGCCCATTGCGGAATGGGTAGCGTCGATGATGCTTGATCCGACCGCTATGGATACAAAAAAGATCGCAATTGCTGCCTTCCATGGCTTGTGATAACCAAAGAAGCTCGAGCTGATTGAGTCAATTGGAAGAATAATCTTCTGATAGCCCATTAAGTTTGATGCCTGATAGACAACCTGTCTATGGCTCACCGACATGAAAAAGGTCGGATCGACCTTAATAAGGGCAAGAAACCAAGCGATAAAGCCAGACTTCCGCGCCAAGATCTCCACATAGTTGTTGCGTTCGTTGGGGCTCGTACTCGCGTACCATTGCTTGGGAACCAATGCCATTTATCACTCCAAGAGTCGAATTACTAAAAATAGATGCCAACCAGCACCCGTAATGCATGGTAAAGCTGACTTGAAGTAACAGACATCCCTCAATTGGGTGGTCTTTAGCAAAATTTAAGGTTGAATTTTTTTCTTCCTCAATCAAAAGATGTCGATTTGATTGATCCATTCACTTCAAATATCAAGATTAATTTGAGCCCTATTCAAAAAAAGACGAACTAAAAACTTTCATCCAACAAGAATGGCACTCTTGTCCTGGCTATTCAAATTCATCTTTCATTCAGCATAAAGATCATTCATATGCAGAGCCTCTCCCTTACAGCCCAAATTACAAAGACGAGAGTTCTGGAAACAACTGAGTTAAAGAGCGATTTTCTTTGTTCAAGTCTGATGTTGGCTTCTGTGGAAGATAAGCACACCAGTAAAAGCTAACGATTAATGAACTCAATGGCGGCTTGGGAGGCATTTAATTCTGAGTAACCGCTTTGCAGTTCATGCCAAGACACCAATGCGCATAAGCGGCCAACTGTGCTGAGCCTCCCGAAGAGACACTTTTACTCCTAAAGTATTTTATGTGCAAAAGAAGTATGCAGTGCAAATGGGATTGATGGCACCATTCCGGCGAATTGTGTTGACATCATGAAGCTCAAATTGATGCGGATGGCAGTGAAGGAAAATGGATAGCGGCAATGACGTTAAATCTGCCAAAATTTTGAAAATATAAAATAAGGAGCTACACAACTGAAAATCAACTTCAGTCAATAATGAAACCAATCTCACGCTTAACCAATCTAGTCACAAAACTATCAACAACATTCATAATCATCTTCGGAATTATTTTAGGAATGGCATTAAGTGACTTGGCCACCTTATTTGCTCTACCGCATGGGTCTTACATGCTGCAGTTAGTACATGAGGAAACCCGACAGTCAGACTTCATTTGTGCCAGAACAGGACTTCTAGTAGGACAGAATATTTCAACTGGAAATATCCGAACGAATGAGCAGGATGAGTGTTTTGTAATGGCTTCTGGAGTGCGCAATATAGATGGCTCTTTCGACGCCTATCCTCGATGGGAAACTTGGTATGGGCGATGGGTCTATCGGAATAAGCCGGTGAAAATTCCTGCATCGGACATCTTGTCTGTTCTCCGAATAATGTGAACTCATGGGCCCTTAGCTTCGATATATGAATGCCACCACGTTCCTGTGCGCTCATGACATGGCGTGCATTTAACTCCGCCAACTGATTGAATTCGAAATTCCGGTAGCAGTGGCAGATCTCCAGGACGCTCAATAGCAATATCAAAATAAACATTTTCTAGTCTATTATTTTCCTTAACCGAAAATCCAATATCTTTCGTTCTATCTTGTCCATTCACCCAAATAGACCACTGATTATCATGAAGATTTATTGAAATATCCGGATTATCTCTAATTAGCAAACTCCACGGAAAATAGTTTTCTCCCGGATGTAAAGATGGTGCGCAGCCTGCGAGAGAGCTTATAAAGAGGAGAATTACCCAACGCCAATGAAATACATACATAGCTTACAACTCTCTGAAAAAACAATCTTCTTTATAAAATAGGTACCACACATCACAAGCTCTATAGCTCGTTAACAATCCAATACGATGAATCTCTAGACTCTTAGCATTTTCTTCGCCTCGCCCATTCCTCAATTAGAGGTGGCGTTCGTAGTTAATGCGCCATATTGGAAAGTGGGCTCACATTATGCTTAAGGGCAAGCATAAGAAAATGAGTAACAATAACTTGGGCGCTCTCTATGAGATGCACTCTATATTGTTCATTCCCCGGATCCAAGTCAATAGAACCCTGGGCATCAAATACCACGACACCAAGAATTCCTAAATCCTTGCAATTTGTAGATTTGTCAATCGTGGCTTCAATACGGGCAGATGGCATATTCTGTCCGTTAAACTGTAGATACAGACGCAAAATGATTGCAGCAGTTCTATACCTCACAGCGACTGATTTCAGGTCAGCAGCCGGCTCAATCAACACACCTTTCAACGGGCTTGAAGAACTTGCAAAGGAATTCAACTCCTTTTGAAATTCTATAAACTTCTCCTCTAAACGATTCAATATGTATTCTGATTTTTTAAGACAGTAGAGTGAATCCGCTTCAAATTTCATTTCTATCCTCCTAGATTCATGATCCGATTTCGTGTATTGATCACGATTCGTAGGCTGCATTATTTCCCGCCGTCTCTCATATTGAGAAAGCACTTTCACAATACAGTACAACTACTGGCCTAGGATAACGCAGGACCTTTCGCAATAATCAAGACTGCCTTTAGATTTCCTTAATTCCTGAGCATTTAGCCAAAAGACCAGCTAATGAATAAATGAAGTACACCTAAGCTCCTTCTTGCGCTGGTTAAGTCTGGATAATCTGCGCCTATTGAAAGTCTTATGCCTTAGCACATAGAGGCCAACATCAACCCAGTATCCTCAAAAACCTCGAACATGAAATCTCAGATCACACACAAGGTGCCACAGTTTTAGTTGGCATCTAAAGAATTTAGTTCAAATTCTTTGAGCAAATCACTGACCAGTGCAATACTCACATTTCAAGTGAATTTAGACCGCCACAACAAATTAGTCCATGAAACGCAATACGACACTGATTGGCTTCGCTTGAAAAATTATCAACTGCAATCTCAAAGCGGCAATGGAAATCCTATCAACCTCTCAGATTGAACGTAAGTTCTGCAAGATCTAGGTATACCATGCAGAATGCATGAGTTAAGTTGCTGATTTCGGGAAAAAATTCAAGGTCTCCCTCGCCAAAATAATACAACCATTGGTGATTTTCACACGAAGTTTGAATATCACTTTTTACAATGTCGCAGATTGCGTTTAATGGTCCTAGTTAATCCGTCAAAAGTAAAAAAATGCATGAGCCTTATCTTCTTCAAATTAGTATGGACTTCATGGTGTTTTAATTGAACAGACCTTGAATAAAGGTGTCTATACATAACATGCAAACCATGTACGCTTTCATTGCTGGAGAAGTACGCGAACTTCAGCTGCCACCTAAAGACGCGGAAGTCCTCCCAGGGATTCAATGGGGGGCCTTTGATGAACTCATGACGCCTGCATATTGGCGCGGACAAGCCTGGCAGCATACAGAGTCAGGAGCATTTCGTGACTTTAGGCTTGGCAATACACTAAATGAAGAGGTTGCAGCGTGCCTTTTGGGAGGATGGGGCATGCCTGCAGAGCTTGCCCTCGCGGCTTTTGCTCGTGTGAGGGACAGCGGACTTTTGCTTCCGGGAACAACTGCGAGTGAAATTGAGTCACTCTTGGAAGAACCTTTTTTGATTAATGGCCGTCATCGCAAGTACAGATTTATCAGCCAGAAGTCCCATTACTTGAGTGCCTGTCTTGAACGTCTATCTGACTTTGTACCTCCAGATTGCGATATAGAGTTTCGGGACCGCTTAAACGATTTTCCGGGAATAGGTTTGAAAACTGCTTCATGGATTGTGAGAAATCTTCGGCCAAATAGCGAAGTAGCTATTCTGGACATACACATATTGCGAGTTGGGGAGCACTTGGGACTATTCCCCACGACATGGCAACCTGCGACACACTACAGAGAATTAGAAAGTAAATTTGTAGCTTTTGCCAATGCGATTGATGTCTCAGCAGCCACTCTAGATGGACTAATGTGGGACCATATGCGCCGGATTTCGAACATCATTCGAAGGATAGAAGTCCGCTCGAAATTAGAAGTAGTTCTGGCATAGGCAATCAAAAAGACGTTTGTCATATAGACCAAAGTCTCCATATTTGGCAGCTCCCCCAGATGGTCAAGTCAACCGGAATACGCATACAAGGGTAGCAATAGAGTCTTGGATTACTTGTGTAGGGCTTCAATCCAAGATGCAAGCAGTGTTCCTGCCGCACCAGACGCCGTAGAGGAGAGGATGTCGTATACCTTGCGAAACAGGGTGGGATCGCTGTCAGAAATAGTTTTCGCTGCCGCCTCAATTTCTTTTCTATCCGCCAGAGCAGAAGGATTTGAAAGCTGGCTACTGAGGAGTTTCAGTGCCTGCTGAACCATTTCGTTGGAGCTATGCTGTCTGAGCAAATCAGCCATTTCACGTATTGAGTCGTCCCTTGGTGTCAGGCTCATCGCAATGACCTGGTGCAAACGATTCAGCTGATGTTCCAGTGAGGAAATTCGATCATTTGAATTCGCGACCGTCAGCGCGGTCAACCGTTTTTCAAATTCAAGCTCCACTTTTGCGATACCGAGCTTGTTGTTCAGTCTCATGATATCTATTTCACTGCTGAGTAGCTTCTCCGGGCCACTTATGCCCATCACAACGTCACCATATGTAGCCAGATCCCTCTCCACCACTTCACGCCATCCGGCTGGACTATTTATAGTCATTCGAACCAATGTCCCAAACTGCTCGATACGGACAGTCATCTCTTGATCCGGATACTTCTGTTTTAGTACTTCTGAGAAGTAGCTAAGTAACGCAATTCCCGCTTGCTTGAGTTCAGCCGGGAATTCAATTAGTCGTTGAATTCCACCGTCTCGCGTTACGTTTTCTCCATGACGCAACATTGTCGCGCGAGCTTCTGTTGCTGCGGCTTGGATGATTTTTTCGCCCTCCTGCATTGCTCTTTCTTTTGCCTCTTCGACTATGGATTGGGCCCGCCTTTCAGCGTCGGCAAGTCTTGCGCCTATTTCGTTCTTTAGTTCTTCCAGAGGCTGTTGATCACTTTTTGGAAAACTATCATTCATCTAGTTTTTCTCCATGAATTTAAAGAATGACATACATATCTCTACGTTGATTCCGTCAATGGATCCGCCATACTCGGTGCAATCTAACTGCAGTAGACCTGCAAAGGGACTTGATAGGTCTCTTATAGCCTGGTCATTAATATTGCTTCTACTGACGTTTTCCAACGGGATACGACTAAGAAGAATATTGGTTGACTACACTGTCCCGCCTATTGCACCTGTTCCTACAGCCCATAGTTTGTTGTTGGAGTCAAAGCTATTAGCCACTTCAGTCCCCAAAACTCCCATGGGACAAAAGCCAAGTCCAAACAACTCTGCGACCAGTCCTATTGTCTGCAACAATGCACCGGCATCTCGTAGAAGCAAAGACTCAAAGTTTTCATAAGCGATTTCAGGTCGAGCAATGTCAGCAATGAGGACTAGAAAGGCTCCGTTAGCTTTTGGCAGTACTTGGTGACATTTTTCAATCCAGTGACGCCTTTTTTGTTCAGGGAATAGTAAGCGCTCAAGCTCAGCACGCTCGGCATTGACGAGATAGACATCCGACTCGAAAAACAGAATTACCGAAATCGGATGTAGTGCACCAGCTGAAACCGAAGGTCGTTTGGTACGTTTGAGGGCGTCAGCGTCATTCAGCCACCTAGGTTCCAGCGCGAAAAGGAGTGCGCCCGCCAAAAGGTCAAGAGGCACACGCTTCAACTCTCGAATAGACCTACGGCTTTCGAACACATCAACAAATGAACGTCCATGCGGAACTTTGTACCGTTCAATGCCAGAGCTAAATTCCACAGGCCAACGAAAGTCGCTGTAAGCCTTCAAAGACAGTGGCACCGGCTCTTCAGTAAGGAGCATGACCTAACTCCTCTAAGGTCTCGTAATGTTTGCGGCAACCTCTACACATTCCGCAAGCGTGACTGGATACATGGCATGAATGAGCCCATGCAAGGATGTCTATAGGAACACCTGAGACTTTTATAAGTTCAGCCGCACTGAACTCAATAGCGGGTGCCCGTACTGTTAGCGCACCTTCTTGCATGCTCAACAATCTGCTCATATCCGAGACAAAGCTCATTCTTCCGTCAGCATGAAAGCCGTCAGTGCGCAAGCAACCGATTAGCAACTCCTTGGCACCGACTTGAATTGCTTTCATTGCGCCAAGCGTAATGAGCATTTGATTCCTAAACGGCCACCACTCACTAGCTGGCGCCAGAGGATCAGCTGTGCGACCAACCATGTCGCCGCTCCCGAGTGCACTTAGGTCTGTTTCTATGACATGGTGCTCTATACCTAAGGAGTTGCAAACCGCTTTAGAAGCGTAGAGTTCAGCTTCAGCAGCCTTTTGACCGTAAAGGACAGTTATTCCAAAAGCCGGACGAATCCAAAAAGCGATCGCAACTGAGTCCATGCCTCCAGATAGGAGGAGTGCCGATTTCATTTGTGCCATGCGCAATGGTGCATCGCAGTCACAAAGTCGTAAAAGACCTTGCAGCCTGAACCAACAACCATCTTCATGTCCTCTTCACTGACAGACTGTGCCAATGTGTACACCGGTATACCTTTAGCGCGTGCATAACCGATTTCGAAGACAGTCCCAGTGTCGATACCATCCAAAAGTGCGAAGACGCGATCACAGCTATCAAGTGCCTCGAGATCTTTTGGCGCCACTTCCCAGGCAGGACCCGGGCCTACATCGTGAACGGGAGAAAAGACGTCAAGCCCTACCTCTGTAAGGCCGCGTCTCGCCTCATCAATCATCCAGCGCTGCGCCAAATTGAAGAAAGGTCCGGCAAGATAGACGCGCCCTGGAACGACCGATACAGGTGTTCTGTCAATCTTGGCCAGTTCAGGTCGTGTGGGCGAAGGCAAGCTAAAGCTCTCAGCGTAGCATGACACTGCAACCGAGGCCTGAAGAGCAGCCTCTTTTGGTGTGAGCTTATGGACGGCCCAACCAGCCGTAAAAATTGCTGCGAAAACGTCACCTGAACCTATGGTCCAAACATTCTCACTTTGGAACGCAGGAACTATTGACTTGCCGCCGTCGTGTGTAAACACGAATGCACCAACGGCACCTGACTTGACTACAACAACTTCCGCGCCTGAATTCAATAACTTAGAGGCAGCCAAATCTACGTCCGATTCAGACGCCATTGCGCAGATTTCACTTCTGTTCGCGACTATCGCCAAATGAGTAGCTTTACTACCGTTCTTCCAAAAGCTCTCTGGAGAGTAGGCTGACTGAGGATCGTAGACACACCACTCGGCCTGAACTTTCGCATCACCATCCATCATTCCAAAACGAAGAACCACATCTCCATGAACCTCCAAAGTTGGGTTTCGATGAATTCTCCAAGGGGGAGGATGAATGGTCGGCGTTGACATGCAATGGACGTACTCAAATGAGATCGGTGCATTTGAGCTGTGGATGATTAACTCAAATCCATACACATTGGCCAACTGCTTAGCTCTTTGTTCCAATGAAGGTGCGAGCGCGGTAAACAACCTTACTTCGTCTATGTGACTGGAGAGCGCCGCGGCTGCGCGCCCAGCAGACCCAAAGACCTGATCCCATTCAGGCCAAAGGCAGTACTCTTGATAAACGCCACCAACCACTGCGATTGAAGTTTGCATCATGACAAATGCACCCGAACTTGGCATGCTCCACCGTTGACTGATAGAACGCGAGCCTTGTAGTTACGTCCAGCTTGAATGCACTCAATGATTTGGAGCATTGAGCGCGAAGTGATGGTGCCCAATGCTTCGCCCTCTTGATCTAGCACTAATAGCCTTCTCGGTGGCCCCTCGATGAAAGCGACATCAAGGTCATCCCCCACCCGGACATTTCGAAGACCATTTAATGAAGCTGAATTCAAAGTGGTTATTTCCTCCAGAACGCAAGGATCTGCGCCCCCTCCGATGGAAGTCGTTTGTTGAGAATTTTTTCCATCCTGAGCAGGCAGTGGCGCTGCTCTCCAGCTGTTTCCCGACGATGAACTACCCGACATTTCTTCTCCCTATTTACTTTTGTTGCTTTCATGAAGACCTGACAAAACTGAATAGCCTTCAATGCTGAAAAATGCCTACTCCAATTATTTGGATGGCCAATGACTCCCCAGTCATCAACGCGTCAGTGACTGGCGAACGGTTACTGGAAATCGTTTGTTTAGATTGGGCCGAGGTAGACAGTTAGGGTCAATCCTAGGTTCATGCCAAACGAGTAACTTTCTCCGCCGATGGCTCCACCGGAAGCTATTAGTGAGCTTCCGCCCATGTCTTCTCTGGTGTTTCCATCAAGAAGAAACTGATGGGTCGGAGTTGCAGCCGTTGCGATTGAAGCGGCCAAAAACCCGATGAACAAATTGCTGACGACAGCGTTATCTTTAGTTTTTTACATGCGTATCCACCAAAACTTACAATGTAAGTTTTGGTGGATACGGTGTCAAGCTTTGCGGATAATCCGCAGACCTAAGGAAGGCCGAGTGTTTGAAAACAAATCGGTAGCTCTATCTGAAGTTGTACAGACAATGCAAACGCGCTCGTGGTCTGATTCCGACGGTGCTCGAAGGTCTCAACTGCGGGGACAGCGACCACGTTTCAAAACAATTCTTTGTACGTAGACTCGTCCATTTAAGCTCCAGAGCAAATAGCGTTTCCTTGGCTGACCTAGAAGCGGTTATGTCACCTTGCCGACCATCTAACTTAAATGCGAGTGATAACACTTGCGCCTGTCATGGTGGGCGGCTTTAGGAAAAAGCCTTAACAGAGCGCCATCTTTGATTAGCAGCGTGCGTCGTCAATCTGATGAGCTGTGAACACCAATTCATATTTTTAGCAATCCAAAAGTCGGTAAGCTGAGTTCTTCTATCTAGAAACGTTGAACATCACCGGTTACGAACAACCAGTACCGCTCGTGCCAACGAGCAGCTGGATTGCAGCGTTAGCAGTTTTAGAGATTCGCAATTTGTCCGCTCTGAAACTGCCGTTAGTAAGCAGGTTTCAATAGGCGACCATGTATTGCGCAGCTCTTCAAAGTGAACCGCACCCAAGTGCCAAGAACTCCTGCTCATGCGGATCAGCTTTCCGTTAGATGTGACACCAATGTATGTCCTCTGGTCGCTGTGTCTTCACCGAGTCGGATTAAACGCAACGTCACGAGGCGTGGGTCTCGAACGGGGCGCGTAACTGATCTAGCTAGTATCGGACCCAGATCACAATGCAGAGTTCTTATTTAGAAGGGAGGGAAACATGACCACGTTTGCCGAATATGAGTTCATGCCAGTGGGCCAAGGACTCTTCGCTACGGGCAATCTAGGCCAAGCCTATGACCAGGTTCCGCGGTTTCGCTGGGTGTACGACTGCGGGACGCTGTCAGAGTCAGCTTTACTTGAGAAGGGACTGGAAAGACTTGAGACCGACGTCAAAAGCCAGAGTTCTGGCAAGCCTTCGCTGGATCTAGTCGTGATTTCTCATTTTGACGTTGACCATTTGAGTGGGCTAGCAGATCTGCTCACGCGATTTCGCGTCGAGACCCTCATGCTGCCGTTCACACATCTAGCCCAGCGACTGCGGCACATGTTTTCGCAGCGACCTTACACTGCTAGGGCGGACCGAGCGTATTACATCGACCCGATTGGGACGATCCTTGCGATGAAAGCTGTCGATATTGGCCAAATCGTGCTAGTGCCGCCATCCACTGGTGAATCGGTCCCAGATCAGCCAGATCGACCAATCGCTCCGAGGCCACCGCGAGAGTTAGGTGATGACAGTCGTCAAGAGCGCGAAGAACTCATGTTCGAAGAAGGTAATGTCTACGAAGCAAATGATCGTGATGAGCTCGACGCAATGCAAAAATCTGCAGCACCGCGACATGTACCTCTTCGCCTAATGAAAGCTGATTCCGCGGCAACGTATGACGGCGTCTGGGAGTTTGTTCCGTACAACGAGCCCAAGAGTAGAAGCAAAGCTAGCGTCGACTTTCTTCGGAAGGTCGAGGCCAAACGCCTCACACTTCTCTCGTCTACTTCTCTCACTGCGAGAAACGTTGCCATCGCAGATCTCAAGAAAGCATACGACGCACACTTCGGCGACTCCCCCAAAGCCCGTAACGTCATATCGCTGTTTCTGTACTCAGGGCCAATCGGGCAGCATTTGGATACTCTATTGATAGGCGAGCAAGCTCTCAAAACAGTGGCTCGAGACTGTATGTGGGCCTGCCCAGTTTGTTGGAGAATATGGTTTGACGCAGGGTGTTTGCCACGGACAGATCGGGCTAGCGGCGTGCTATACACCGGCGACGGATACATGAATAAGCCAAGTCGCTGGCAAGATCTAAGACGCCATTTTGGCGACCAGA
This sequence comes from Rhodoferax mekongensis, assembly GCF_032191775.1. Lineage (NCBI taxonomy): Bacteria > Pseudomonadati > Pseudomonadota > Betaproteobacteria > Burkholderiales > Comamonadaceae > Rhodoferax > Rhodoferax mekongensis. Next base: position 2,933,703 of record NZ_CP132507.1, read on the forward strand.
GGATTGGTTGTCTCGTTGCCCTTCAGGTGATGCACCATGGTGCTCGAGGTAACTGGTTCCCAGGTTTCGCCAGTTTGGTTCGTCCGATGGTAAGCGTCTTCAGTTCAGATCCGGAGCGCGGGAATAAACTGAAGAACACAGGCAAAAGTTCTAGCCCTTCTAATCTCGCAAAGAAGCCTTATGAGCCGCACCCGCACGCCGAGGTGATGCGGGATTTCAGCAACTACAACCCTTTGCAAGCCAACAAGCTAAAAGGCGTTCAGATCTTGACCACATATCGCTGAAACCAAAAGGCAATCTCGCATCAGTGCATTGGTATGCACCTATCGAGATTCGTCCTAAGAACGTGGCGCATCTAAATGATTTACGGCGTTACCGTCGACGCTTACAGCGCCAACGGAAGGCAGATGCTGACAGCCTCAATACCGTTAGCTGGAGGTGATTTGGCCTGCCAGAAAACTACCTGTCGTGAGCAACCGCTCCTCGCCTAAAGCTGCTATCACAGGAGTGCTCATCTCCAAGGTCGTGGTCGACCTAAACCATCACAGATGCTCAGTATTAAAGGAATACTCACCGAATTGTGTTCGGTGTGGCCTTTGGCCTCTTGGTACATCAATGGACAGTGAAGTCCTCACAAACCAAAATTTGAGTCTAAATTATCAATCAGGTGATAGTCTGAAGCGATCAAATTGACTGCAAAGAAGTTTCCACGTGGAAACTTTGAGTAGATTCTCTTCGCAACGTCTCCAAAGCTAATCTTGTTGAACTATCGCAACGTATGCGATTCAATGTATAAAAAGCTTCCTCATGGAAACTTTTGAATCAGTCGGCAATACGGCTGACAGAGGATTTAATACCTAAAGCGAAAGGCTAAACCTGTGTACCTTTAGATACCCGACCAAAGACACCATCAAAACCTGCACTGTCCAATTTCTTGCCTTTTGAATTTTGAATCGGTCCCCAATCAACCATCCATGACGGGACTGAATTGGCATGAATGCAGAAAAGTTTCCACGTGGAAACTTTCACCATAACTTGACCTATTCTTAAACACTTCAATTCGCTCTGCTTTAGCTAAGGTCTGAACTGGCTCGATCCCGAAAAGTTTCCACGTGGAAACTCTCAACTCGTTCAAATTCATACGGGTCTCGAGCTCTGTCGCGGTGACCACTTCTGGCAGCTAAAAGGCGTCCGTGGAAAAGTTTCCACGTGGAAACTCCCTGCCTATTCACACTCAATCGTTGCCCGATCTACCGTCCATGACGATTCTGAAATGGCTTGGGTGTAGAAAAGTTTCCACGTGGAAACTTTCAGCTCACTCAAATTCAATCGAGTCCCGAGCTCTATCTCGATGAACATTTGTGGCAGCGCGAAGGTGCGTAGGCCGGAATTCACTGACCATCATTACGGCAATTGGTGACTAGTACGCTGGTCATGACCACCGGCAGCTATCGACCCAAAGCGGACTTCTGAGTCCCTGGAATTCCTGCCCAAAAGCGGACATCCGATCTGTTACAAATCAGGCGGGCTTGTAGTGGTCGCCTATGTAGCGATTGCGGTCATTGACGTTAAGTCGCTGAACGACAGATCTGGGCCATACAAGCCGTCGCGGGGGTGTGGCCGCTTTCAAGCACGTCTGACACCCCGAACCTCGCCGCTTATCTTGCACAAAAAATAAACACGAACCTTTGTGACCCCGGATACGAGTTACAAGTCGTCATCGGAATGAATCAATTGTTCAAGCCCATTTGAAGCTAAGCACTTGTCTACAAAATCAGCGCCGATATGATTAGCAGCACGAAATTTCTGCAGGACAGTTGCAAATCCCCCCGCGTCATATGCCTGAGAATTCATCGAGGCAGCAACTATAAGTTTGGTCACGGTGATTTGGCTAAAGTCAGTGGCATTGGATGCGATGCACTGAAAATATTTGTTCGCTGAGGCATAGTTTGGGGCGTGCCTTACAAACATCGTCATTCGCTCCTGCAATATTGGCGGGAAGTCAAACCACAAGTTATCGGTGATTTCTTTGAAAGTAGCCGCTGAATACCGAGCGTTTCTAGCTATATCAAAAATATTGTCATTCAAAGTATAGAGTTCGTCGAACACGCTTGACGGAGAATTCTTTACAAAATTCAGCAGTCGTTCTTTTTGCGGTTCAGACAGCGCTGTCCAGAGCATCTCGCATCCGTTGTTGAAGCCAGATACAGCGACCAGTAGCATCTCATCACTCGTTGCACGTTCCAATTGCTTACCGAAAACATCAACGACAGTTTTTTCCCATATTTGTGGATGCATTTGACGACCGCACATCAGCACTTGTTGGCACTTGTTTCGTTTTTTGTAATCGACTTTTTCAAGAAAAATTGACTTCAGTAACACCACCAAAAAATTGCGAATCAATGCTTCTCTAGCCTTAGGGAGAGCCCCCTCTTTTAAGCGCGCCATCACTTTTTCAAACGAAGAAGGGAACGTCACGGACCCGACGTCCTCCAGCAGCCGATCCAGCGCTCCGTTACCTTGAGCTGGCTCGTGTTGGAGTAAGTGACATACGGCGTTTCGAATATGCAATCTTGATAGCTCAGAGGCAACCTCAAAGACTTCAGAGTCATTGTTTTGTTTTGAGAAGGGTGCGCACAGCGATTGCGATCTTCCTTTAATCTCTCCAAGTCAATTTTCTCTGTATGTGAGACAAATTCAAATTGGAGCGCGAGACTTGGAATGGTGGCTTCAAACTTCATCGCCGACTGGAAATCACCTGCTGCTTGGTGTTTTTCCAAGTCCGCTGTGATCTTTTCAGCGTGGCTGTCTCCGGCTGCCGCCAATTCTCGGAGCTTATCTACAAAGTCAAAACAAACCGCTATCCAAGTAGCAACAACAGCGGCTCTATAGGCACCAGACCGATAGCACCTTACAGCTTCATCGATGTATTTTCTTGCCCTTTCATCGCGGCACCGCATAACCAATTCATCCAGATCTGCCAGCATGGCGACTCCAATTCAAGACATCCGATTCAGCAAAACACTCAAGGAGCAAGAGCAATCCATTGTTGCAGCGGTGTCGGTTTAAGGGCGAGCCGATACGGGCTTGAATGCGACCGTGCAAATTGACTCCTGTTAGCTTAGGAAACAGCTTACTTCAAATGTCGAGACGCATTCCATAAAGCGGGAGGGTCCGCATTCTGGCTTTGCCAATATTCCATCGAAAGATCGCTTTGGGTCGATTGTGTGAAGTTGCATTTCTTCCACGAGGGACTGCCTCTAGCCTGAAGACGTCTCAGCTTTGCAGCGGAAACCGACGTTCAAAAAACACCCGATTGGGGGATGTTCAAGCTGGTTCCGAGGCGCAAAAATTGTGAAATAACTGGCGCACTCCATTTCTTACAAAGCACGGGGTTGGTCGAAACTTTTACACCTGTACAAACGAACATGAGTATTCCGGACATTGAGACTGCGAAAGGCTTTCCAGCGCATTTGGCGCCGAGTTTATCCCGCAGCCTCCAGAATATCCCGCAGGTTTTACGGCACACATTACGCTGGGTGTCACAAACTCTGCCGTCATAGAGGTCGATGAAATGTCATTCGCCCCCTACACGAGTGAGCAGGACAAGCTCGATCGATTTGTCAACTCGTTCGGTACGCAATCTTTCCGAGATCAAGCGGACCGGGACTACATCGCCGCTCGATTGGCCTGTCGCCATGAACTATTTCCGCAGTTCCTTTGGGCTGCGCATCAAGCGATAGAGAAGTACCTGAAGGCCATCCTTCTCTACAACCGCGTAAAGGCAACTGAGGTGGGTCACGATTTGGCTCTCGCGCTGTCACTCACAGAGGCGCTGCCTTTCCAGATCGAACTCTCCGCTAGAAGCCGTAAGTTCCTTACCCATCTAGCGGAGGTCGGTGAATTCCGATACATCGACATTCCTTTTCACGTCCACGGCCACATATTGATCGACCTTGATTTGGCTGTTTGGGAGGTTCGTCGCTATTGCCAAGTCCTCAACGTCTTCGGAAAAGTGCTTCCGCTTGGAGAACAGAAGCTGCTTGACGCAGCACTGTTAGCCTTGGCCGATAGTAAGGCGGAACCCCGGCACAAGTTTCGTTTACAGAACGGCCTTCTGGAACAGATCCTGAATGACAAGAAGCATCCGAGTCGTTCAGCACTGCTCTGGAACAACCCTTGTTATGGCGTCCGAAAGCGAGATACAGTCCGAGCAAAGAGTCATTTGAGCGCACAGAATCCACTTCTTTACCTCTACCCAGAAATGCTGGACGAGTTGGTGAAGTACGTCTTCATCCCAAAGAAGCTTGTGTCCGGCTATCGGCAACACCTAGCCGAGATAAAGTCCGGAGCTAAGGCTAGGCCATAGCCGTGACGTCCAATCCTTCCTTCGAGCGGGCTGGCCGCCGGCCAGTCGCTCAAGTCAAACGTTAGGCTTCGTATTCCACCATGCAGTCGTCCACCTTCCTTGTCGACAACGAGCCGTATTGCATCTGGGACCCAGAACTGCAAGACAGTTGCACGCGCTTCTTGAAGGGTCTCGATCCAGATTATTTTCAGTACGCGTTCAATGCACATCTCGAAACGGAAGACGAGAAGAGGGCGTCAGTTGCCCTACGTCTCAGTCTCCACCACGGCCTCGAGGCATTCTTCTCGCTTGTCGGTGCATTCGTTCAAGCTCCCGATTGTCCCTTCGCCTGGCTGTCGAAGTGCCCCACCGCCGCGCTTCGTTCGGTTGTGGAACGAATAGGCAAAGGCGATAAGGAACTCTTCACTAAGCTCAACATCTCGGAGCCAAGTTGGCGCGAGATTGCCCGCTGTGTTCACCACACCTATATGCCAGGTACCGAGCGCCAAGCGGAGACGGTGGATGGATTCGCAAAGCTGTGGCAGCGTATGGCCCGTGAATTTCTAGCCATTGAGCACATTGACGAGTACAACTCAATCAAGCACGGCTTCAGAGTCCGAAGCGGTGGATTTGGCCTTGCTGTTGCGGTCGAAAGTTCGCCCGGCGTCGCGCCAGCGCCTGAAGCTTTTCAGGGGCTTGGCAAGTCCGACTTCGGAAGCACATTTTTCAAAATCGAGCCGTTGTCGGGGTGCAAGGGCGAACGGAGCCTGGTTCTCGCTGAGCAATCCGTCAACTGGTCTCTGGAGCGGATAGTGCTTCTCAACCAAGCCACCTACATTTCCATCAATAACGTTGTCAGTGCGCTCCGCATCGTCAACAACTTCGCTGCCTCAGACTGTAAGTTTCTTAGACCAGAGGATTCAAAGAACTTCCTGAGCGCTTGGGATCACTCCCCGGGCGTAGGATCTATGACATGGCGACGGGGTACCAATCCCACCATCGCCCGCACGCTCACGCGAAGAGAGATACTTGACTCCCTCAATCGCAGCAACGACGTCTAACGATTCGTTCAACCGGAAAGCCAACAGCAGGCCACTAGGCACGACCTGGCGGTACGCGGTACATTGTCTCCAGTCAGAGCTTGGCGTCCTGCCTTGGCCTCTCGATTCGCTAAACGTTAACTACTGCTATCAGCCTGTTGCGGTCATGTCTGAATCAGGCTGAAAGCGGACATTCGCTGCGATCCTAAACAGTCGATAACGTTGATGGCAACTGGGCCTCACCCCCACGCGGCGAACCCGCTTCCTGCATCTGTGGTGCAGTGTTTGCCGACCAGTTAAACAACATGCGCATTGCCTGGCTTCCCGTTGGCAGAATTCCAGAAGCCACAACGCATAACCCCTAGTGGGCTCCAAAGCTGTTGCGCTAAAACTTTCAAGCGATGCCCTCATATGGTCGGGAAACAAAGCGGAAATTTCCAACAATGCGGCCTTAAATCCATCGTTGTCGTGACCCTCGTCGAAGCCGCGCTGATACGCTTTGAGCAGTTCAGCAAGTACCGCCGGACCGGCCAAGCCGCAGCTTCGCGCGCGAAACAATCACCTGTCTCTACTAATGCCAGCAGCTTCGGAACGTCGTCAGCATCAGATTCTGCTTACAGCCTCTCCGCCGCCGCTACACACGCTTCTACGCTTTGTGTATCTAAGGCAGACATGATCTCGTTCCAAGCGGTGGCTTCCATATCGCAAAATGTCAGGTCAAGTGAAGGGTTAGGCGGCACCCGCTTTACCGCCAAGATCCGGGCGCATTGTTCTTTGGCGCTTCGCCTAGACCATAGCGAAGAATGTTTTCCATACCGATCCGTTTCATAGCTTCCAGATGCTTTGGGCTTACGGTTTGTCCGTAATTGTCTAGGAGCGCCTGTAATCTATTTGCTCGTTCATTAGCGGTCATTGTTTCGCTAAACAAAATCATAAGAATTTCTTCGATCTTCTTGACGTTGTCGAAAGTTCTGAGCTTGTCATTGAGCTTGAGGGCCAGTTCCCTGCAATGTGAGACAACTTCACCGGGGGGGCTTTCGCCTCGTAATTCTGCGCTTGCTACCCAGAAATACCAGTTGTGCAAATCTAATAGGTGGAAGTAGGCATCAACATGAGCTTCTTGCTTTCGCTTGTTGAACTCGTGATGACGTTGAACAATGCTTGCAATGAGTGCCCCCACAAGCGTTGCTAGTACCCCACCCAAAAAACCAAACCAAGCATCGCTCATACTTTTCCTTTGACGCCGAACGTTCGAATTAACCGGCCTGCCGTAGTGTGCCCGGTTGAATGAGGGGTTAGGCCTAATGCGGCACCAGCTCAACCATGGGGTGATGCTGTCCAGGCACAGGCTTCAATAGATACGCTTGTGAACCTGAAGTCCCGGCGGCATCAATAAACGAGATCGTAAGGGTGGAAGGGCTCCTTGCAACTCCAGTTGTGTACGTCCAAGACAAACCTAAGGTCTCGCCATGGCTCCACGTGGGCGACCGTTCGCGCGATTGAGACTTCATTGGCGGGTCGAACGTGAACGAGACTTCGGTTGCATGGTTTCCCATGTTCTTGATACTCGTCTCGTAGCGAGCCTCTACTCCATTGAACCCAGCGCCGACGCCTTGAGCAATTAGTTGCGGTCTTGCTGCCTTCGCTGCTCGGTCGCGTTCATAGCGGATCACCTCAAGTTCGGCTTCAACTTGAGATCGCGAGACTTCGACCAGTTGGCGCTGTTGCTCAGCGGACTTGTGAAGCTCTTCAGCTTGCAGGCGAAGCGCTTCTGTGTTCTGGCGAAGTTCAACGCCCTGCTGAAAGAACCCAAGAACGAGCCAAAGAATTGCAACAGGGCCAAATGCTCCAGCCAAGAAGTCGCCGAGATTATTCAGTGGCATGCTCTGAAGTTCGGGAAGGCGTTCAAGGCAAAGAAGTGCTACCGCCAGCAGATAAATGGCTGTTCCACTTATGCCAACTACAGATAGAGTGCGATTCATACGTGCCTAACGTAATGGACTCCGCAGAACCTGCGGGATATTCTGGCGGCTGCGGGTAAAGCTAGGAGCAATTTGCGCGGCGAAGCCTCTCTCAGTCGCGTTGTCGAAAATTTTCATGTGCATTCGTACAGATATAGAAATTCCGACAAACTCCGCATGTTGTAAGTCTTGGAATTGAGTGAACATTAATCGATACTCACGTTCACATTGACCTGTGAACATCCCCTTTTCGGGTGATATCGCAAGGGTCCGCTTCCGCTGCAAAGCTGAGACGTCTTCAGGCTGAAAGCAGTCATGGCATTCCCCACGATGCTGTTTGTTTCATCATCGCTTGGAATTCATTCTTTCAATGATTTCGGATGCAAGAGTGTCACCTCCCGCGGCAGCCTTACCAAACCAATGTCTTGCTTTGTTCACATCGCTCGGTACGCCAATACCTTTTGCGTACATGGCCCCTAGCGCAGTTTGCGATGGAACGTAGCCGGAATCCGCAGCAAATTGAAAAAGCTCCAATGCGCGCTCGTAGTCAACCCGAACACCTTGCCCATTTTTGTAAAGCAGACCTAGGTTGTGGTGAGCGGCGATATGACCGCCGTTAACAGCCTGCTGGTAATAGCCGGCTGCTTTGGCATCGCTTTTTTCAACACCTTGACCCTTGTGAAACATAAGACCCAGGTTGTAAGCTGCCGTCTTATGTCCATTTTTTGCGGCTTCATTGAACCACTTGGCCGCCTGTATATCGTCAGATGTAACGCCATCACCGTCTTGCAAAATTTGCGCTAAATTGAACTGAGCATCGGGGTGGCCTAGTTCCGCAGCTTTCTTAAACCAGACTGCTGCAACGGCATCGCTTTTTGAAACGAATTGCCCTTTCATGTGCATGACACCTAGCATGAACTGTGCATCTGGCTCGTTGGCTCTCGCCAACTCCGCAAATAGTGCATAGGCTCTTTTGAAACCCTCTAACCCACCTTTTTTCCACAATTCCAACGCCTGCTGACCCTTGACCTGTATTGCTATGTCTTGATCACCGGATGCATTCTCATTCGTCGAAAACACTGACGCATGCAGTTCTCGGCGTACTTCGGGCACCGAATAAAGCATGCTCATTACTGTAAGCAGCAGCAACGGCCAACGCCAACGTGCTCGATGCCATTGTGACTTGACCGACTCACGAGTGAACTGCAAAAACTTCATGCTCATGTCGTTTAAGTGAACTCATTTCGAATGTCCAAAGCTGGGCGTGAAATGCCCGTCGAGTTCGGCGCATTGTCATTGTCTTAGTCGAGCCTGATAACCCCCTAATTGGGTGATTTCGCGAGGGCCCGCTTCCGCCGCAATTCTGGCGCTGTTTACTGTGTCAAACCATCCCTCATTCGAGTGATTCTTCCTTCCGGGCATCGAGTAGATGCGTTTTGACGAAGCTCTTGAACTTCGCCCGGTCTGTGACCAGAGTTTGAACCCCTCAACTAAAGGAGTTCATCATGGAAACCTACTCGGACACAGCACACAGGGAGCCTTGGAACAAGGGAAAGATCGTTGGCCAAAAGGCGCCCCTGCGCCTCAAAGACATCTGGGCCATCCGAATCCGCCTTCAACTTGGTAACCGGACTCGTGAGTTGGCCATGTTTGACCTGGCTTTGGACAGCAAGCTGCGCGCCTGTGACTTGGTGAAACTGAGACTGCGGGACATCGCCCATGGGGATCACATCAGTGCCCGTGCAATCGTGATGCAACAGAAGACTTCACTTCCTGTCCAGTTCGAAATCACGCAACCAACCAGAGAGGCTGTCTTGGAGTGGATCAAGGAAGCGGGCTTGAAATCTGAAGACTACTTGTTTCCCTCTCGGGTCCATGACTCACCGCACATCGGGACGCGGCAGTACGCCCGCATCGTTGATGGTTGGATCAATGAAATCGGATTGGACCCTTCTGCCTATGGGACCCACAGCATGCGAAGAACAAAGGCATCGTTGATTTACCGCCGCACCAAGAACATCCGAGCGGTGCAGTTGCTACTGGGGCACACCAAGCTAGAGAGCACGGTTCGCTATCTGGCGATTGAGGTGGAGGACGCTCTAGAGATGGCAGAGCAAACGGAGGTTTGAACTGCGCCCACTGTTGGATCTTGAAGAGAGTCTGATTCATCCGGGTGCTGGAAAGCGGACATTGACCAATAGCCGCATCTGGCCCACAAATGACATTGATCGCCTCCAGATCAACTCACTCTGATCAACACAAAAAAACCAGCTGTTGGTTGTCAGTAATATCCGGAGCAGATGGTCAAGTCAACCGGAATACGCACGAAGGCGTATACGGAAAAGTTTCCACGTGGAAACTTTCTTCATAACCTGACTTTTTCAAACATCTCTAATCGATCAGCTGCCGCCGAGCTCTAATCTGGATCGAGTCCAGAAAAGTTTCCACGTGGAAACTTTCAGCTCACTCAGCTCCAAATCAGCCCCAGGCACATCCAAGCAACTACTTGCGGCAACTAGAAAACGTCAAGGGAAAAGTTTCCACGTGGAAACTTTCTGCTCGCTCAGCTCCAAATCAGCCCCAAGCACATCCAAGCAACTACTTGCGGCAACTAGGATAGCCTCACCTTGAATAGTTTCCACGTGGAAACTATTGTTTACATAGCTACATCGGCTGATAGAACAATTGAGCCCCTGATTCGAAAGCTGGACAATCACAGATGAAGTCGTCCACTGATCGCACTGCCTAAAACTTACTCAGTCCAATTGCTTTCCTTTGGATGTACGAATGGTTCCTCTGCCGACGGTCCATGGTTGAGCCTCAATTTCAAAGTACTTGATTTTCTTGAACTCACGGACAATGAATTCCAAAGGAATGTCTTGCTTCCCATAGCCATCAGTGATGGCGCCGTCTCCACTGGCGTGTCCCATGATTCGATGAATCATCTTGGTTTCAAGGTTGACGGCAACCATAAAATCTTTGAAAGTATGACGGAATGAGTACAGGACTTTTTTGGGATTAGAAATGCCCAACATGTCTTTCTTAAATCGTCCGAAGAACTTTCCGAATGCGCCGCAAAACTTACCGTGCCAGTCCTTCTTAAGTTCCGGGAACAGCATGAAATTCCCATCTTGTCTGACGAACTCAATGTATCGAATAAAGCCTAAGCGAATGAGTTCAGGAGCAACGGGTACAACTCGGATAGACATCACGTTCTTTACGAAGCGACTATTCCCTTTCTGCTTTTCTGCAAGCTCCTTGGATGACTCAAAGAGGTCCGTATCGGGTTCAGGTCTGTCTGTAATGTTGAAGTACCAACCAAACTGCTCATCACAAACCACATCAGAAACCGCCAATCCGGCGATCTCCTCGGGACGTGCACCTGTGTAATACATGATGAGCGGCAACCAGTAAGTTGCCTCGGCAGATTGCCCTGACGAGCGCAGCTGTTTGTCGTTATAGATGTCCGACGAAAAAATCTTTTGAATGTCTGCCTGTTCGAACGGCAGACGCCTAGCCACTCGCTTTGCCCGGGTGCTCTCTTTCAAACCGATGATGTGCTCTGCAGGGTTATGAGGGACCACACCCTTCGAGCGGGCGACTCTTAACAGCGCCTTGATTTTGTCGAGCCTTGCGTTGAGGGTAACTGTGGCCAAGCCCTTTTACTCATCCGGCCAACAAAGCCGCGTATGGTGTCTTCCGTCATCTCGGCTGGGGAAAGGATGCCAGACTCCTTTGCGAAGGCTTCAAGGGCTCTCCAGGGGGTCTGGGTGGCAATAGCTGTGGACTTAGGACGGTCTTTGACATAGTCCCGCCAAACCACGAAAACCTCTTCCCATGTTTTGTTTTGTGGAGCAATAGAGCTTCCCACCTCGCGTGGAGACTGTCCTTGTGGGGCAATAGTGGGAACAGGAACGACCTGCCCTTCCTGGCGGGCTATCCGATGATCCAGCGCCGTCACTACGGACTGCAGAAAAATTCGCCCTGCTCTCTTCGCCGCTTCAGGAGTGAAATCCACCTCCAGGCCACACATGAACAGAAAGCTTTGCAGTGCCGGTTGAATCCGATGTGCCTGGCCCTGGCTGAGCATCCGACCTAAATCCTGACGCTGCTGGGTTAAATCTTTGCCCAGTTCTTCGAACTCATCATCATCGAGTCCTTGCTCTCGCGTGCGGTCGTCTGTCTCAAGAACTTGTTGGACCCAATACTGGGCCAATCCTTGGAGCTGCTCATCGGAGAGACTTTGCAGACGCCGAGACTCCTTCTGAGCCATCTGCGCGCGCAGTTCCTTAGCGATACGCTCAAACTCAGCCTCAACTTTGACGTTTTCGCGTTCAGCGCGCCTCTTGGCTTCCCGCAAATCTGAGGTGTGCAGACTGAGGGTGATGTGCGTTTTGCTGGAGGGGTACGCCCGGCGGAGCGAATTTGGGATGCGACGGCGGTAATACGCTGTGCAGTGTTTGCCGTGAATGTAGAGATGTTCCGAGATTGCTTTCATGCTTTGCTCACTTAAGTGTACAAAGCTGTGTATCAACCTCAGTTTATATTCTCGTGCAAGTTATTGATTCCCTTGAGAATCAACAACTTACACTCGATTTTTTATATTTTGGGGTGGCTGATGGGGCTCGAACCCACGACAACAGGAATCACAATCCTGGACTCTACCAACTGAGCTACAGCCACCGTAGACAAAAATTATAACCTGAATTTCAGGCTCCAGATCAATTCTGCGCTGTTTTGGCAGCACCGGGGGCCGGAACCTTGATCTGCACCTTGAAGCGTTGCTTCAGACTTTCGTAGTAAGCGCTGCTCTCGGACGCAGCAACCCATTGCGCATACTGAGCTTGCTCTTGCTTGCCTTTGGCTTCCTCCACGGCATTGCGTGGCAACACTTTGTTGACGCGCACCACCACGTAGCCTTGAGCGCCCACATCGGCACCGGCAAAGCCGGGCAGCTTGGCCGGATTGACCTTCAATGCAGCATCCACCACAGCACCCGCCAGTCCTTGCGCGGCGTCGCGAGACAGCGTGACAGCAGCGGGCATGGTCACGGCAGAGGGATTGGCTTGCAAAGCGGCCAGCTTCTCGGTGCCCTCCTTTTTGGCCTGCTCCAGAGCGCGGCTTGCCACCAAACGTTCACGGACCTGGGCCTTCACCTCATTGAGTGCCAGGGGACGCGCCGGGCTATATGCCACCACACGGGCAGAAACCAGTTGATTGGCGCCCAGCTCCAGAGCTTCGGTATTGCGCTTCTTCTCCAGGGAATCAGTGCTGAAAATGGCTTCCAACAACTTGGGATTCGCCAAGGGATCAGCTGCGCCGGGCAGAGGCTGGCGCTGCACATTGGTGGCCGTTTTGACTTCCAGCTTCAAACGCTCAGCCACAGGCTTCAGGCTGTCGGATTGCTCGTATACACCATTGGTAAAGGCCTCTGCGACTTCGGCGAACTTTCGCTGCGCCAATTGGGCGCGCAGCTCAGGCTCCAAGCTGGCCCGGGCCTCTTCGAATGTGGGCTGCTTTGCACCCTTCACATCCACCAACTTGATGATGTGGAAGCCGAAGTCGGACTCCACCAAGTCGCTGATTTCGCCCTTCTTCATGGAGAACGCCGCATCTTCGAAGGGCTTGACCATCGCGCCACGGCCGAAGAAATCCAGGTCTCCACCGCGAGGTGCGGATCCTGCGTCTTGAGAATTCTTTTTGGCCACCTCGGCAAAGGAGTCGGGAGCCTTGCGCACTTGAGCCAGCAAAGCTGTCGCACGCTCTTTGGCCTTGGCGCGGTCAGCGGCCGGCATGTCCTTGGGAGCGTTGATCAGGATGTGGCTGGCGCGACGCTCTTCTTTGGCACTCAAGCGACTGGCATTCTGCTCAAAGTAGGTCTTGAGGTCAGCTTCATTCACGGACACTGTCTTTTTGACGGCTTCCAAGTCCAGCACCACGTACTCCACGTTGGCGGTTTCAGTGGACTGGAACAGAGCCGAATTCGCTTGGAAGTAAGCATCGATATCGGCATCTGACGGATTGATTTTGCTGGCGTAATCCGCAGGACTGAAACGCAAAACCTGTACTTCACGGCGCTCAAAAAATGCGTTCAGCGCCAAGTCCGATAGTGCCTTGGGAGAAAACGCGGTGCCCGTCACAGCGGACTCCACCTGCATCAAAGACAGATCACGGCGTACACGGGCCTCAAAACCTTCCGGGGTCAGGCCTTGGCTCGCAGCCAATTGGCGATAGCGCTCCATGTCCAAGGTGCCATCGGGTTTGCGCAAGCTGGCGATCGTGGGGTTTTGCTGCAGCTCGCGCGCCAATCGGGCGTTGCTGGTCGTCATGTGGGCGGTCTGCACCGCTTCGGCCATGACCTTTTCACGAACCAAGCGTTCCAGCGTGGCGTAGCGGGCTTCGGCGGAATCCAGCAATTTGGGGTCCAAATTCGGCACGGAGGCACGGAGGCGATCCACCTCATTTTTGTGGGCAAAGTCCCACTCTTCTTGCGTGATCTTGGCGTTGCCAATGGTTGCGACTGTTGCCCCGCGACCGGCCATGCTCTTGTAGCCGTCCACACCGACCAGAACGAAGGCGGGGATGATCAGCAAGAACATGAGGAACATCAAGACCTTCGTGTGCTTGCGAACAAAATCAAACATGCGCTAACTCTCCATGTGAACAACAAAAAAGGCGAACAATTTGTTCGCCTTTGCTGGGTGGGGGTGGTGGGTGATGACGGGCTCGAACCGCCGACCTACGCCTTGTAAGGGCGCCGCTCTACCAACTGAGCTAATCACCCCCCCGAAAACCGGATTTCAGTTCAGGGCATCTTTCAATGCTTTGCCTGGACGGAACTTTGGAACCTTGGCAGCCTTGATTTTAATCGCAGCGCCGGTGCGTGGATTGCGACCTGTGCGAGCAGCGCGCTTACCAACCGCAAATGTACCAAAACCCACGAGGGACACTGTGCCACCCTTTTTCAAGGTGGTCTTCACTGCGCCGATGGTGGATTCCAAAGCGCGAGTAGCAGCTGCTTTGGAAATGTCAGCGTGCTTGGCAATGTGCTCGATCAATTCTGTTTTATTCACAAGGACCCCTTAGTCGGAAGCGGAGTTAGACGATGTCTCTTCAAAATTCTGAGGTGCTTTTTCCGGAGGGTTTGCGCAACGCACAAATCTTTAACGGAATCCACACCCTGCGGCCGCTGCATTTAAAGCAGCGCGGAGGCGAATTCTAGACGTAAATCTGTGTTCATCCCGCACTCTTCAAAGATTTTTATTTGTGAGCGATTGTCATGCCGAATGCGGTTGACAAGTCCACAAAACCGGCGCGCTCACTGGGCTCGGGCGCGAATCTCAGGCAGCGCTTTTTGCAGGTAATAGGCCATGGACCACACCGTGAGCACCGCAGCAATCCAGATTAACCAAACACCCCATATGTGTGTGTCGATAAGCCCGAACAACATGCCGTCAAACAACAAGAACGGAATCGCCACCATCTGCACCACGGTCTTGAGTTTGCCGATCATGTGAACCGCCACACTCTTGCTGGCGCCGATCTGCGCCATCCACTCACGCAGGGCGGAGATGGCAATTTCCCGGCCGATGATGATGAGCGCCACAAACACGTCGGCTCGCTGCAGGTGCACCAGCACCAGCACACAGGCGCACACCAAAAACTTGTCTGCCACCGGGTCGAGGAATGCTCCGAAAGACGAAGTCTGGTTGAGCTTGCGCGCCAGGTAGCCGTCCAACCAATCTGTCAGCGCAAACAGCACAAACATGACCGTAGCGACCAGGTTACGTTCGTGGATGCTGGCCATGCTATCGGGCAGATAGAACACGCCCACGATGAGGGGGATCGCGAAAATTCGCGTCCAGGTCATGATGGTGGGGATGGTGGTAAACATGGCTGGATTGTGGCACGCCTTAGTGCAACGCCCGGTAGATTTCCTCTGCAAGTTCACGCGATATGCCTTCGACCGATGCGATGTCCTGTGCGCTGGCCTGCTCCACCCCGCGCACGCCACCAAAGCGCTGCAACAGCCTGGCGCGCCTTTTGGGGCCGATGCCGGGAATGTCTTCCAGCTTGCTGCCGCCGGTGCGTACCTTGGCCCGCGCAGCGCGCATTCCGGTAATCGCGAAGCGGTGGGCCTCATCGCGGATTTGCGCCACCAACATCAGGGCCGCTGAATCGGCACCCAGATAGACCTTGTCGCGCCCATCGGCAAACACCAGCTCCTCCAGCCCGACCTTGCGGCCCTCGCCTTTTTCAATACCCACAATCAGCGACAGGTCCAGCCCCAAGCTCTCAAAAACCTCTTTGGCCATGGACACCTGCCCTTTGCCGCCATCCACCAACACCAAGTCAGGTAGGCGCGTACTATTGCTGGGCGGGGTGCCGCTGTGCTTGGCCTCCCGGATCGCCTCGGCCATCTTGCTGTAACGGCGTCTGAGCACTTGCCGCATGGCGGCGTAGTCGTCCCCGCCGGTAATGCCGTCGATGTTGAAACGCCGGTACTCGGCGTTTTGCATCTTGTGGTGCTGAAAGACCACGCAAGAGGCCTGCGTCGCCTCGCCCGCGGTGTGGGAGATGTCAAAGCACTCGATACGCAATTCGTCGAGGTTTTCGAGCGCCAGATCCAGGGCATCTGCAAGGGCGCGGGTGCGCGCCTGCTGCGAACCCTCTTCGGCCAACAAGCGTGCCAGCTGCAAGCCGGCGTTGGTTTGCGCCATCTCCAGCCAGGCGCGCCGCTGCTCGCGGGGCTGATGAATCGCTGAGGCCTTCACGCCGGTTTGCTCTGCCAGTGCCTGCATCAAGCCCTTGCTCACCGGCTCACTCACCACCAACACCGAGGGCATGGGCACCTGGATGTAGTGCTGGGCAATAAAGGCTTCGAGTACCTGCACTTCTACCGATGCAGTGGCCACGCCCTCTTCCGAAGACTCCATGGCCGAGGCGTCTTCAACATGCACCGGAAAGTAAGGCCGGTCGCCCAGATGGCGGCCCCCACGCACCATGGCGAGGTTCACACACGCCTTGCCGCCTTGCACCTTGACAGCCAGGATGTCCACATCCCGGTCCGACACGTTGTCCACCGACTGCTGGTGCAACACATTCGACAAAGCGGCTACCTGGTTGCGCAACTCAGCTGCCTTCTCAAACTCCAGCTTCTCGGCGTGCGCCATCATGCGGGACTCCAGCCCGCGCATCACATCCTGGGCTTCTCCCCGCAGGAAGCGCTCTGCATTCGCTACATCCTGCGCGTAGTCCAGCGGCTGGATATGGCCGACGCACGGTCCGGAGCAGCGTTTGATCTGGTACAGCAAACAGGGCCGGGTGCGGTTCGCAAAAATCGAATCTTCACAGGTGCGCAGGCGGAACACCTTCTGCATTAGCAGGATGGCCTCCTTGACCGCCCACGCGCTGGGGTAAGGGCCAAAGTAGCGATGCTTTTTCTCCACCGCGCCGCGGTAGTAGGACACGCGGGCGAACTCCACTGGCTGTGGCGCGCGCGCCGGAGCAGCAGCATCGGCGGGAGTCATGTTCTTGGGCACCGGCGGAGTACCCGTCATCTTCAAGTACGGGTAACTCTTGTCGTCGCGAAACAGGATGTTGTACTTGGGGTTCAGCGTCTTGATGAGGTTGTTTTCCAGCAGCAGCGCCTCCGCCTCGGAGCGCACCACGGTGGTCTCCATGCGCACAATCTTGCTGACCATGTGCCCGATGCGGGTGCCGCCATGGTTTTTTTGGAAATAGCTGCTGACCCGCTTTTTCAAGTTGATGGCCTTGCCGACATAAAGCACCTGTCCGTCGGCATCGAAATAGCGGTACACGCCGGGCAGGGACGGGAGCGCTGCCACTTCGCGCAACAACTCTTCAGGATGGGTATCACTCATGGGGCGCTATTGTCGGCCCACGCAGCGCCCTTGTGCACAATCGGGCGTATGTCCTCCCAGCCAGCAAGCCCGCTCCCCGAGCCACACACCCCAGCCCCTGCATGGCTATGGGATGTGTTCTGCCAAGTCATCGATAACTTCGGTGACATCGGCGTGTGCTGGCGTTTGTGCGCGGACCTTGCGCAACGCGGCCACACCGTACGCCTATGGGTGGACGACAGCAGCGCGCTGGACTGGATGGCGCCCGGAGCCCGCCAAGGCCAATGGTCCGGCATCAGCGTGCGGGCATGGGAAGAAGCCGCGGACGCTGCAAAGCTGCACGATCTCCCGCCCGCCGATGTGTGGATTGAAGGTTTCGGATGCCATATTGCTCCTGAATTTATAGCAGCTCGCGCAGATTCGATAAGCGCCACAGCCATAAATGGCACCAAACCTCCGGTGTGGATCAATCTCGAGTACCTGTCTGCCGAAGACTATGTGGAGCGCTGCCACGCCCTGCCCTCGCCAGTGATGCAAGGGCCCGCCAAAGGTTGGACCAAGCACTTTTATTACCCTGGCTTCACCGCAGGCACCGGTGGCCTCTTGCGCGAGCCGAGCTTTGAAGAATCGCAACACGGGCTGGATAGCACCTGGCGCGGCGCCTGGCTGGCAGACCATGGCGTGGCATGGTCGGGCGAGCGCCTGATCAGCCTCTTTTGCTATGAGCCAGCCGCCCTGGCGCAGGCCCTGGCCGACTGGATGCGCTCAGACGCACCCACCTTGCTGCTGGTGACGCCGGGGCGGGCAACGCGTGCAGTAACTGAAGCGCTGCCCGAAGCGCAATCTTTGGCAGGGCTGGGGCTTCCCAACAGCCCTTTGCGCCTTCACTACCTCGAAGCCATGAGCCAACCAGACTTCGACGCCCTGCTGCACTGCTGCGACCTGAACTTCGTGCGTGGGGAAGATTCCCTGGTTCGCGCGCTCTGGGCCGGCCAGCCCTTTGTCTGGCACATCTACCCCCAGGACGATGGCGCACATGGCGAAAAACTCGCTGCATTTTTGGACTGCATGGGCGCAGACGCCACCGTGCGCCAGGTCCATGCCGCATGGAACGGAATGCCGCTGAACCACGGCGCCTCGGGCCAGCAACCGGCGCTGGATTGGAGTCGCTTGCCCTTGAGAGATTGGCGTCTACAGATGCAAGGCTGGCGTGACCGGCTGCGCCAGCAGCCCGACTTGGTGAGCGGTCTGCTCAGTTTTGTAGAGAAAAGGCGATAAAATACGAGGCTTTGCTGAATTTGCCGCCTGAACTGCGAAGGTTTAAGGGGGGCAAATCATGCCCCGCCGCAGAATGCGGCCTACAGTCGCTGTACGCGACAAACGTCATCGCAATCCTATGAAAATCGCACAAGAAATCCGCGCCGGCAATGTGATCATGCACGGTAAAGACCCCATGGTCGTCCTGAAAACCGAATACAGCCGCGGCGGCCGCAACTCTGCCACCGTGCGCATGAAGCTCAAGAGCCTGATCGCCAACTTCGGTACCGAAGTCGTGTTCAAGGCGGACGACAAAATGGACCAGATCATTCTGGACAAGAAAGAGTGCACCTACTCGTACTTTGCCGATCCCTTGTACGTGTTCATGGACGCTGACTACAACCAGTACGAAGTGGAAGCCGAAAATATGGGCGACACACTGAACTACCTCGAAGATGGCATGGCCACCGAAGTGGTGTTCTACGAAGGCAAGGCGATCTCCGTCGAATTGCCCACCAGCGTGGTGCGCGAAATCACATGGACCGAGCCTGCTGTGAAGGGTGACACCTCCGGCAAGGTGCTCAAGCCCGCCAAGATCGCCACCGGATTTGAAATCGGTGTGCCAATTTTCGTGGCGCAAGGCGACAAGGTGGAAATCGACACCCGTACCGGCGAATATCGCAAGCGCGTCTAATCCACGCACTGCACTGGCCCTTAGGGGCCCTCCGGAAAAAGCTCCTTCGGGAGCTTTTTTTATGGCCGCAAACAAGCCGCAAAAAACGGCACGCCTCTTGCCTTCAGAGTGCCACGAAACTGCCGCACAATGAAGCCATGGAAAACACGCAAAACCTCAACGAAAGCCGTATCGCCAACGCCTGGGCGGACCTGCAAAACCATTCTGACCAGGGCGGCGCCCTGGACCAGGACGCCTACCGTCTGGCCTTTGCAGACCCTGAATTCCTGCTCCGCCGCGAGACCCGTGGCATCCGCATCCAGCTGGAGATGCTCAAGCCAGATCTGGACCAGGCCGCACAGGGCGTGGACAACACCATCGTGGTCTTCGGCAGTGCGCGATTTCCCTCTCCCGAGGAGGCACAAGCCTTTGCCGAAAAAGCAGAAGCCTCCGGTGATGCCGAGCAGATGAGGCTCGCCAAGCGCCATCTGCGCAACGCCAAGCACTATGACAATGCCCGCCTGTTTGCCCGCCTGGTCGCGGGCCACAGCGCCCGCAAACCCCGTGAGGAGCGCCTGTTCATCTGCACCGGTGGCGGCCCCGGCATCATGGAAGCGGCCAACCGGGGTGCCCACGAAATGGGTGCACTCACCCCCGGCCTGAACATCACCCTCCCGCATGAGCAACGGGCCAACCCTTACGTGACGCCGTCCTTGAGCTTCAAGTTCCACTACTTCGCCACCCGCAAGATGCATTTCATGATGCGTGCCAAAGCGCTGGTGGCTTTTCCCGGCGGCTTCGGCACCCTGGACGAGCTGTTTGAAGTGATCACGCTGGTGCAAACCAAAAAGGCCAAGCCGGTGCCCATCATCCTGTTCGGCACCGACTACTGGAAACGCCTGATCAACATGGACGTGCTGGTGGAGGAAGGCGCCATCTCCCCCGAAGACCTGGACCTGCTGCACTACACCGACGACCCGCAGGACGCCTGGGACACCATCCGCAACTTTTACGGACTTCCGACGTAAGGCCCCCACGCTCTGCCGCTTGGCGGGCCGCTGCCCCCCAAGGGAGCTAATTTGCCTTGGGGCGGCCCGGCGACAAATAATCCTCAGACCGCAAGCGCCAGGCCGCGTGTGAACCCAGCCCCACCAGGGCACCCACGGTCCAGAACACCACCGACACCCCCACCACCACGCCCGCCGTGCCAAAGAGCATGGGCATGAGCACGCTGGAGAGGTTGATGGTCATCAGCCGCAGCGCAATCGCTTGGCCGTGCAGCGCATGCGGCGTGATCTGGTGCAGGGTGCTCATGATCATGGGTTGCACCGTGCCCAGCGTCAGCCCCAGCAACACGGAGCACACGCCCATGGCCCAGGCACTGGGCATCAAGGGGTAGACGGCGAAAAGCAGCGCCGTCACCACCATGGCCGTGGTGACCACCGCCCATTCACGCAGGCGCGACGCCAGCAGCGGCAGAAACACCCGTACCACCGCGGCAGCCACCGCAAAAGCACCGAGGATGGTGCCTATGACCGAAGCACTGTAGCCGCGCTCATGCCCCAGCACCGGCACCACAAAGGTGTGCACGTCCCAGCAGCTGGAAAGCAACCAGTTCACCAGCAACAGGCGACGCATCATCGGCTCTTTGAACAGGGGCCAGGCACTGGGGGGCACGCCACCCGCATGCACCACGGGTTCCAGCTCCCGCGTGGTGCGCACACACATCCAAGCCAGTGATGGCAGCAGCGCCGTCAGCGCAAATGCGGCCACAAAGCCGTTGTGGTCGGCCACCTTGCCGCCCAGCCAAACACCGGCGTGGTCAATCAACAAGCCCGCGCACACCGGGCCCAGAAAGTTGGAAATCGCGGGCCCGATGGACAGCCAGCTGAACACGCGGCGCAAATCGGTGGCGTCCGCGGCCGCCCGCCCCACGTGGCGCTGCAAGGCAATGGCGGCAGAACCGGTAGCACCGCCCATCATCAGCGCCGCAAAACACAGCACGGCGAAATGCGGATACAGGGCAGCCGCAGTGGCTCCGGCAATGGAAGCCACCACCGCCCAGGACACCGGCTTGCGCAAGCCATGCCGGTCCGCAAAGCGCCCGGCCGGCAACGCCAGAAACACCTGCGACAAAGAAAACAAGGCCAGCAAAAAACCCACCGCAAACGGCCCGTAGCCCTGCTGCAAGGCCCACAGCGGCGCAGCCAGTCGCATGCCCGCCATGCTGGCATGCAGGCACACATGGCCACTGATCAGGCGCAGTAACGCCCAGGGGCTTTGGGGGGTGCTAGCTGCGGAATGCGCAGGGGCGTGCAGGCCGCTCATAGGCCGGCGCCGTCGGCATCTCGGTCCCTATCAAGGTCAGCATCACGGTCTACATCGCGATCAATGGGCAACAAAGCCTGCGCCTGGGTGTCCGGCAGGGCCTCCACCTTTTTGAGTGCCCGCCCCAAGGCGCGGCTGCGCACTTCGGCGCTGTCCAGGGTTTTGAGCACGGTCTCGGTTTGCGACTTGACCTTGGCCAGCACATCGCCGAACTTGCTGAACTCGGTTTTGACAGCACCCAGCACTTGCCACACCTCGCTGGAGCGCTTTTCCAAGGCCAGCGTTCGAAAGCCCATTTGCAAGGAGCTGAGCATGGCCAGCAAGGTGGTGGGCCCGGCCAGGGTGATGCGGTGCTCGCGCTGCAAAGCCTCCATCAGGCCGGGGCGACGCAGCACCTCGGCATACAGACCTTCGGTCGGCAGGAAAAGGATGGCGAAGTCGGTGGTGTGCGGGGGCTCCACGTACTTCTCGGAAATCGACTTGGCCTCCAGCCGGATGCGCATTTCCAGCGCCTTGCCGGCGGCCTCGGCAGCGGCGGCATCCGCCCTGCCCTGCGCGTCGAGCAGCCGCTCGTAGTCTTCGTTGGGGAACTTGGCGTCAATCGGCAGCCACAAGGGCTCACCATTGTCCGATTTGCCGGGCAGCTTGATGGCGAAATCGACCACATTCTTGCTGCCGGGACGGGTGGCGACCTGCGTGGCGTACTGGTCAGGCACAAACACCTGCTCCAAGAGGGATGCCAGTTGGGCCTCACCGAACATGCCACGGGTTTTGACGTTGGTGAGCAGGTGCTTCAAGTCGCCCACGCCTTGGGCTAGCGACTGCATTTCGCCCAGCCCTTTGTGCACCTGCTCCAGCCGCTCAGCCACTTGCTTGAAGCTCTCGCCCAAACGGGCTTGCAAGGTGGTCTGCAACTTCTCATCCACCGTGGCGCGCATCTCGTCGAGCTTGGCGGAATTGGTGGTCTGCAGCTGGGCCAATTGGGCCTCGAGGGTCTGGCGCACCTCGGCCATGCGGCGGGCGTTGGATTCGCTCAACGCGCTTAGCTGGTTGGCCAGGGTGTCGGACAGGGTCTTCTGCAAGAGTGCGAGTTGCTGGCCGAAGGCGTCGATCTGGGTGTTCTGGGTGCGGGTGGCTTCTGCAGTTTGCTGCACCAGACTTTGCTGGAACGTGGCGAGGTTTTGTGCAAGCTCCTGGCGGCCGCTGCGCGCGCTCTCCTGCACCTCGCGACGCAGCTCGCGCTCCACACGCTCGCTGCTGCTTTGCAGGCGGGCCAACAGCTCCTGGCGCTGGGTCTCCTGTTGCGCCAGTTCTTGGGCATGGGCTTGAGGATCAGTACCCGCGCGACCACGCAACAGCAGCACCAGCAACACGAGTTGCAACAGGCCTAAAACCACTCCCGCCACCACCATCCATTCCGTCATAGATTCCTTCTAGTTGTGCATGATTTCAGCCTCTAGCGCCCATTGAATATGCGCAAGCAGCTATCAATTCAATAGCAAATCCAAACACAAGGCATGATGCGCGCTTGCTTGAACGTGCCCTCCGCCCAAGCTTCAACGCCGCACGGCGCCCAGTGTGTTCACCGGGGTTAGCACCTCGCCGGTCGCAAAAAAGCGCAGCAGGTTGTCAGCGGCCAACTGGGCCATGGCGCGGCGCGTATTCAGGGTCGCGCTGGCAATATGCGGGGTCAGCACCACGTTGGGCACGGTGAGCAAGTCCGGGTGCACTTGGGGTTCGCCTTCAAACACGTCCAGCCCGGCCGCAGCAATCTGCCCGCTGCGCAGGGCATGGGCCAGGGCCGCATCATCCACAATGCCGCCGCGCGCAATGTTGGTCAGGGTGGCGGTGGGCTTCATGAGCGCCAACTCCGCAGCACCGATGCTATGGTGCGACTCAGCCGAGTACGGCAGCAACAGCACCAGATGGTCCGCTTGCGCGAGCAGCGTCGATTTGTCTACATACTGCGCACCACAAGCCGCTTCCAGCCCTGCATCCAACCGGCTGCGGTTGTGATAAATCACCTTCATGCCGAAGCCGTGGAAGCCGCGCCGCGCTATGCCCTGCCCGATGCGCCCCATGCCCAGAATGCCGAGTGTGGCGCCATGGATGTCGCTGCCGCAAAACATGTCGTAGCTCCAGCGCTTCCACAGACCGGCACGCAAAAAGTGTTCGCTCTCGGCCATGCGGCGGGCGGTGGCCATCATCAACGCGAAGCCGAAATCGGCGGTGGTCTCCGTGAGCACATCCGGTGCATTGGTGCCCTGCACACCTCTGGCCGTCATGGCCGGCACATCGAAGTTGTTAAAGCCCACGGCCATGTTGGCGCAGATTTTGAGCTGCGGGCAGGCCTGCAGCAGCTCAGCGCTGATGCGCTCGCCACCGGTGGTGAGCACCCCGTCTTTACCTTGCAGGCGGGCGGTCAAGTCCTGGGCAGACCAGACAGCGTCCGCCTGGTTGTGTTCTACCTCGAACACCGCCTCCAACTGGGCGAGCACTTCCGGGAAGATGGCCCGGCTGACCAGGATGCGGGGCTTGGAGCTGGATGATGTCATGCTGAAACAGGGGGTTGGGTGGCGGGCACGGCGGGGGCTTCCACCGGACTCGGGATTTCAAACACCTGGCGCAGGTAGGCCAGGTATTTCTCGTCATCGCACATGTTCTTGGACGGTGTGTCGGAGAGCTTGGCGACCGGCTGGCCGTTGCAACGCACCATCTTGATGACGATTTGCAGCGGCGTGTAGCCGAGATCATTGGTCAGATTAGTGCCGATACCGAAGGCCAGCTGGCAGCGCCCGCGGAACTGCTGGTAGAGCTCGATGGTGCGAGGAATGGTCAAGCCGTCGCTGAAGATCAAGGTTTTGGTGCGCGGGTTGACCCGGTTGCGCAAGTAGTGGTCGATCATGCGCTCGCCCCAGGTGAACGGGTCACCGCTGTCGTGGCGCGCGCCATCAAAAAGTTTGCAGAAGTACATGTCGAAGTCGCGCAGAAAGGCGTTCATGCCATACACATCGCTGAGCGCAATGCCCAAGTCGCCGCGGTACTCCCGGGCCCAGGACTCGAAGGCAAATATCTGGCTGTCCCGCAAGCGCGGGCCCAAAGCCTGAGAGGCTTGCAGGTATTCGTGGGCCATGGTGCCCAGTGGCGTGAGCCCCAGCTTCATGGCGAGCAATACATTGCTGGTACCGGCCAACTGACCAGGGCGCCCCACCGCATTGCCGGGGCTTTGCAGGGTGCCCAGCTTGGCGCTGAGCACGCGCAGCACTTCGTCATGCCAGGCACGGGAGAAGCGGCGGCGGGTGCCGTAATCGGCAATCTTCAGGTCTTCCAAGCCCTCTGCGCGCAACTGCTCGATCTTGGTTTCCAGGCGCTTGCGCCCTTCCACAAAATCCGGCACACGCTGGGTGTTGCGGAAGTACACCTCGTTCACGATGGCCAGCACCGGAATCTCAAACAGGATGGTGTGCAGCCACGGACCGACGATGCTGATGTCGAGCTCGCCATCGGCCAGGGGGGTGACGGTGATGTACTTCTCATTCAGGCGGAACAGCCCCAAAAAATCGACGAAATCACTCTTGATAAAGCGCATGGACCGCAGATAGGCCAGCTCGCTCTCCTGGAACTGCAGGCTGCAAAGAGAGCGAATTTCCTCGCGGATTTCAGCCGAATGGGCTGCCAGATCCATGCCCGGGTTGCGGCATTTGAAGCGGTACTCCACCTGCGCCCCGGGAAACTGGTGCAGCACCACCTGCATCATGGTGAATTTGTAGAGGTCGGTGTCCAGCAGACTGGTAATGATCATGAGGCGTTCAAGTGGCCATGCGTGGCCGCGGGGAAAGTTGCTATCAATTCAGGAGCTGCTCGCGCATACAGAGTGTGCGCCAGCAGCCATTTTCATTCACATCTCCGTTATTCCATCCAGCGGGTGAAGTCGGCCACCGGAACGCGGGGAGTGTGGAAAGTGTTGACCGGCGCATCCGGGTCGGCGTAACCCAGCGACATGCCACAGACCAGCATTTCCCCCTCGCCTGCACCGATGTGCGGAAGGATGATGCTGGAGAAGCCGTTCCACGCCGCCTGCGGGCAGGTGTGGAGACCACGACCCCGCGCGGCCACCATGATGTTTTGCAGAAACGCGCCGTAGTCCACCAATGAGCCGCGCCCCATGACCTTGTCGACGGTGAACATCAGACCCACCGGCGCATCGAAGAAGCGGAAGTTGCGCTGGTGCTGGACGTGCATTTTGTCTTTGTCGGCCTTGCCGATGCCCAACAAGCCATAGAGCCCCCAGCCGTTCTTGCGACGGCGGTCTATATAGGGGCTGACCCACTGGGCGGGGTAGTAGTCGTACTCCTCCTGGTACTGCGCAGCCAGCTCGGGGTTGGCGCGGATCGCGTCGTGCGCGGCGCAGGTTTTATCCACCAGCGCATCGCGGCTCGCTCCTTGCAGCACATAGACCTTCCAAGGTTGGCAGTTGGTACCCGAAGGCGCGCGGCTGGCTACGTCCAGAATGGCTTCAATATCTTCCCGGGCAACATCCTTGGGCAGAAAGGCCCGGACGGACATGCGGGAGCGAATGGCGTCATCGACGATAGCTGCGGTCATTGCAAGGTCTCCAGTAGTTGTCTCAAAGCATCAGGAAGCGGGACCGGCTTGCGGGTAAGCCTGTCCACATAGACATGGATGAAGTGGCCTTTGGCGGCGGTGGTCTCACCCTCGCCAAAAATGCCGATTTCGTAGCGCACACTGGATGTACCGAGTTTGGCAACCCGAATGCCGGCCTGCACCACCTCGGGGAAGGACACAGAAGCAAAGTAGTTGCACTGGGTTTCCACCACCAGGCCAATGGTGTTGCCCGCATGGATATCGAGCACGCCCTGCTCCATCAGGTAAGCGTTGACGGCTGTGTCGAACCAGCTGTAGTACACCACGTTGTTCACGTGGCCGTAGACATCGTTGTCGCTCCAGCGGGTGGGGATGGTGCGAAGTACCCGGTAGGCACTTCGCGGCTCGGCGTGGGGCTTCAGGGGCGCGTTCAGCTGCATGTGAACCATTTTGCCAGCGATACCGGCACGGTCAGCCGCAGCACCCGTTACTGGGGTGTGCAAGATGGATATATCCAAAAAATGCTCCCCAACATTTCATGACGCGCCCGTGAAAAATCGCCTCGCCCAGCCCGAATTAGGAAATTTGCACTAATTTGTTGCAGTGCAACAAAAAGTGCTTGCATTGACAAACAAGCTCCCTATAATTCGAACCATGCTGCACTGCAACATAAAGTCCACAGGGACAGATGCTTACGGCGCAGATGGTGATTTTTTACCTTAACTCTTGGAGATCTCTATGCTGACCGTTGAACAAGTTATCGCTTCCCACAAAGCCAACATCGAAACCCTATTTGGCTTGACCAACAAAGCTTTCGAAGGCGTGGAAAAGATTGTGGAATTGAACCTGACTGCTTCCAAAGCAGCTCTGGCAGAAGCCGCTACCCACACACAAACCATGTTGAGCGTGAAAGACGCCCAAGAGCTGTTGGCCCTGCAATCCGGCCTGCTGCAGCCTCTGGCTGAGAAGACTGCTGCTTACAGCCGTCACCTCTACGACATCGCTACCTCCACTGGCGCTGAATTCACCAAGAATGCTGAAGCACAAGCTGCTGAAGCTCAGAAAAAGTTTGCCGGCCTGGTCGACAGCGCTGCCAAAAATGCCCCGGCAGGTTCTGAATCTGTGGTCGCCATCATGAAGAGCTCTGTGGCTGCTGCCAACAATGCTTTGGAATCTGTGCAAAAAGCAGTTAAGCAAGCGACTGAAGTTGCCGAAGCCAACTTCAATGCTGTGGCCGCTACTGCGACCAACGCTACCAAGGCTGCTACTGCGAAAAAGCGCTAATTTGGGTACGGGGCACTAAAACAATTGAGGTTTTTTGTCCCAACCACTAGCTACCAAGGGAAAACCCTGAGATAATTCAATTATCAGAAACTTCCTTGTTTCTACCGGTTGTCTCCTCGGGTCCTTTCGAAACCTTCAGGTTCAGGGATCCCTTCAAGGCCTCGTTGTAAAACGGGGCCTTTTTTTTATTTGCCGCGGGCTGCCAATGCGGCTTTCAGCTCAGGAATCAACTTGAGCATGGCCTGGCGGCCGGCTTCGATAGAACGTTTGCGAGCGCCGAAATCAGAGCTGCTGATGCCCTGCAGTGCCGGGCGCACCACCACATCAGCTTCCCTCAGCTCAAACCGGTTGATGCTCTTGCCCATGATGGAAAAGGTCTGCAGCAGGATGTCCAAGGTTCCGCCTGTCAGGCTGCCCTCTGGCGGACTGGAAATATCCACCGCAATCACAAAATCCGCCCCCATCCGCCGCGCTGCAGCTACAGGCACGGGAGACACCAATCCTCCATCCACATATTCACGCCCGTTGATCTTGACGGGCTGAAACACTGCGGGCACAGAGCTGGATGCCCGCACGGCCGTGCCGGTATCGCCCCGCTGGAACAGCACATCGTTGCCATTGTTGAGGTCAGTGGCAACGATACCCAAGGGCATGGGTAACTCTTCAATCAGCTTACCGCTCACTTGGCCATTGACATACTTGGCCAAGGCATCACCACGCAGCATGCCACGGCTGAAGATGGGCAAAGTCCAATCTGCGATAGCGGCTTCCTCCATGGTTTCCGCCACGCGCTGAAGCTGAGTCCCATTTTTGCCACTGGCGTAAATGGCAGCGACCAGACTACCCGCCGAGGTGCCGGTGACCAGCGTGGGCTTGATGCCGTTCTCTTCCAACACCTGAATGACGCCTACATGGGCAAAGCCGCGCGCGGCTCCTCCACCCAACGCCAGACCGATTTTGGGCGGTGGCTTGGGAATCGTGCCCGCCGGCACGGCCATATCCGGGCCGACTACCGCGGTGCCCTTGTCTGCGGAAGGCACTGATGCACACCCTGCTAACAGTACGACCGGGAGCAATGCCCAGGACAGACGTATTTTTCTTAATATCAACATCGAACAACACCTTGAAGAACCTCTGCACACGACCACTGTCACCAGCCGGTCACGCCCACTCGATAAACCATCCACATTCACATACCATCAAGCCATGAAACACCGCATCAAAGGAGTCCTCGTGAAAGCCATCTGGTTCATCGGTTTTATTGCAATCGTACTGCCCACCCTGATCTTTTTTGCCGGACAGCTCGGCTTTCTCACCGGGAAAGTACCGCAGGACCTTGGCGTGAAAGACGGGCGATTGAAACCACCTTCGAATACGCCAAACAGTGTGAGCAGCCAGGCCAAGCTCTACCCGGATCACCCGTTACGTGGGTATGCAGACATTGCACCTTTCACTTTCAGTGGTGATGGCCAAGCGGCACTAAAGAAACTCGCCGGGATTCTGCGTAGCATGCCTAAAACAGTATTGGTAACTGAAACTGCGGACTACCTATACGCTCAGAGCACCACACCGACCTTGAAGTTCACAGATGATGTGGAGTTCTGGTTAAGCCCTGCAGAAAACGTGATTCACGTGCGCTCGGCAAGTCGAATCGGTCGCAAAGACTTTGCTGCCAACCGTACCCGTGTAGAAAACATAAGGGCCCAGTTCCAGCAGAACTGAGCCCTTGTCGCCCGCTGAGCGTTTGCGCAGCGGGCTTTCAGCTTTCTAAGCGATCAGCCGGCAGTAGCCTCTTCAGGCTTGGATTTGCCCTCTTTCTTGGGCAAGGGCTGAATGTCGAGCACCACTTCGTCCTTCTCATCCAGATCCACTGTCAGGCGACCACCGTCCACCAAACGCCCAAAGAGCAACTCGTCAGCCAAAGCACGACGGATCGTGTCCTGGATCAAACGCTGCATGGGGCGGGCGCCCATCAGTGGATCGAAGCCCTTCTTGCCAAGGTGCTTGCGCAACTTGTCGGTGAAGGTCACTTCCACCTTCTTTTCGGCCAACTGGGTTTCCAGTTGCAGCAAGAACTTGTCGACAACACGCAGGATCACGACTTCGTCCAAAGCCTTGAATCCGACGATCGCGTCCAAGCGGTTACGGAACTCCGGCGTGAACAAGCGCTTGATGTCCATCATTTCGTCACCGGCTTCGCGGGGGTTGGTAAAGCCGATGGTGGCCTTGTTCATGGTCTCGGCGCCTGCATTCGTGGTCATGATGATGATCACGTTGCGGAAGTCTGCCTTGCGGCCGTTGTTGTCTGTCAACGAGCCATGGTCCATGACCTGCAACAGCACGTTGAAGATGTCCGGATGCGCCTTTTCGATTTCATCCAGCAACAGCACCGCGTGCGGCTTCTTGGTAATGGCTTCGGTCAACAAGCCGCCTTGATCAAAACCCACGTAGCCAGGAGGCGCACCGATCAAGCGACTGACAGCATGACGCTCCATGTATTCACTCATGTCAAAGCGAATCAGGTCGATACCCATGATGTAGGCCAACTGCTTGGCCGCTTCTGTCTTGCCGACGCCCGTGGGGCCGCTGAACAGGAATGAACCAATCGGCTTGTCGCCTTTGCCCAGACCAGAGCGTGCCATCTTGACCGCCGAGGCCAATACGTCCAAAGCCTTGTCTTGACCAAAGACTACGCTCTTGAGGTCACGCTCCAAGGTCTTGAGCTTGCTGCGGTCATCATTCGACACATTGGCCGGGGGAATGCGGGCGATCTTCGCCACAATTTCCTCGACCTCTGTCTTGCTGATGGTCTTCTTGCGTTTGCTCGGTGCCAGGATACGTTGGGCAGCACCCGCTTCGTCAATCACATCGATCGCCTTGTCAGGCAGGTGGCGGTCATTGATGTACTTTGCACTCAGTTCAGCGGCCGCTTGCAGCGCAGCTACTGCGTACTTCACGTTGTGGTGCTCCTCAAAGCGGGATTTCAGGCCCTTGAGGATTTCCACTGTCTGGTCGATGGTCGGCTCGACGACGTCGACCTTCTGGAAACGACGGGACAACGCGGCGTCTTTTTCGAAGATGCCGCGATATTCGGTGAAGGTGGTCGCGCCGATGCACTTGAGTTGCCCGGAGCTCAAGCTAGGCTTGAGCAGGTTGGAGGCGTCCAAAGTGCCGCCCGATGCAGCGCCCGCACCAATCAAAGTATGAATTTCATCAATGAATAGCACTGCATTGGGTTTTTCCTTCAGGGATTTGAGCACTGCCTTCAGGCGTTGTTCAAAGTCGCCGCGGTACTTGGTTCCTGCTAGTAGTGCGCCCATGTCGAGCGAATACACCACGGAGTCCGCGAGGATTTCAGGTACATCGTTCTGGGAAATGCGCCATGCCAGACCCTCAGCAATCGCGGTCTTGCCGACACCCGCCTCACCCACCAACAAGGGATTATTTTTGCGACGACGGCACAGGATCTGGATGACACGCTCCACTTCGTAGTCGCGACCAATCAGGGGATCTATCTTGCCTTCTTTGGCCAGTTGATTCAGGTTCTGTGTGTACTGCTCCAAGGGCGAGGCTTTCTCGTTCTTTTCGCTCACACCCTCTTCGCTTTCAGCGGGGCTCTCATTGGACTTGGTAGCCTCTGGCGGATCGGTCTTCTTGATGCCATGAGCAATGAAATTCACCACGTCCAAACGGGTCACACCCTGCTGATGGAGGTAGTAGACCGCATGGGAATCTTTCTCACCAAAGATCGCCACCAGAACATTGGCGCCGGTTACTTCCTTCTTGCCACTGCCGGTACTTTGCACGTGCATGATGGCGCGCTGGATGACGCGCTGGAAACCCAGGGTTGGTTGGGTGTCCACCTCATCCGTGCCTGCAACTTGAGGCGTATTGTCTTTGATGAAATTGGTCAACGATTTGCGCAAATCGTCAATGTTTGCGGCGCACGCACGCAGTACTTCCGCCGCGCTGGGGTTGTCCAGCAAGGCCAACAACAAGTGCTCTACGGTAATGAACTCATGGCGCTGCTGACGGGCTTCCACGAAAGCCATGTGCAGGCTGACTTCCAATTCTTGGGCAATCATATGAATTCCTTTTTTTGCCTTGTGTTGATTAACTGTAATCCGATTTCTGGGGCTCTGGACCGAAGTTTTCGCTTTCCCCTACAGATCTACGGGCTCGCTGACACATTTCAATGGGTGCCCAGCTTTGTGGGCCGCTTCGAGAACTTGATCCACCTTGGTTGCCGCAATATCTTTAGGGTACACACCACAGACACCCCTCCCATCCAAATGGATCTTGAGCATGATCTGCGTCGCCGCTTCCAAATCTTTGCCGAAAAATTCCTGGATGACCACCACCACGAACTCCATGGGTGTGTAGTCATCATTCAACATGACCACTTGGTACATGGAGGGGGGTTGAACGCGCTGGGACAAGCGCTCCAGTACGACCGTTCCATCATCGCCACCAGCAGGGGGCGGCTTCACAGCGGGAGGTTTGGGGATGTTTGTAGCCATGAAATGATTCTATCGAGCAAGGCAGCAAGCCCCGCCGTTGTCGGACAAATGAGGCGTAAACATGTGTTTTCAATGGGTAATGAAAAAACCGCGTACAACGTGCGCTGTACGCGGTTTTTAGGGCTATAGGTCAAGGAACCGTTGCGCTTACATGTTGTCGATCATGACTTTGCCAAATCCGGAGCAGCTCACTTGTTGGGCACCGTCCATCAATCGGGCAAAGTCGTAAGTCACTTTTTTGCTTGCTATCGACTTTTCAATCGATCGGATGATCAGGTCTGCTGCTTCCTTCCAACCCATATGGCGCAACATCATCTCTGCGGAGAGGATCTCTGAACCGGGATTGACATAGTCTTTACCTGCGTATTTGGGGGCAGTACCGTGGGTCGCTTCAAACATCGCAACGGTGTCTGAGAGATTTGCGCCCGGTGCGATTCCGATACCGCCCACCTGGGCAGCCAAGGCATCGGAGATGTAGTCTCCGTTCAGGTTCAAAGTCGCAATCACGCTGTATTCCACTGGTCGCAACAGAATTTGCTGCAGGAATGCATCGGCAATGCTGTCCTTGATGATGATGTCTTTACCCGTGTTCGGGTTCTTGAACCGGCACCACGGGCCGCCATCAATCGGCTGGGCGCCGAATTCACGCTGCGCCAAGGCATAAGCCCAATCACGGAAGCTGCCTTCAGTGAACTTCATGATGTTGCCTTTGTGAACAATGGTCACATTGGGTTTGTCATTGTCAATTGCATACTGAATTGCTTTGCGGACCAAACGCTCGGTGCCTTCACGAGACACTGGCTTTACACCCAGACCCGAGGTCTCGGGGAACCGGATTTTCTGGATACCGAAGTCCTCGCTCAATACCTTGATCAGCCGTTTAGCTTTCTCTGAGCCCGCCTCAAACTCAATACCGGCATAGATGTCTTCAGAGTTCTCACGAAAAACAACCATATTGGTCTTCTCCGGCTCCTTCAGGGGGCTGGGAACGCCCTTGAAATACTGGATCGGACGAAGGCACACATACAAATCCAACTCTTGACGCAGCGCCACGTTCAATGAACGGATACCCCCACCGACCGGGGTTGTCAGCGGACCCTTGATAGAGACCAGGTAGTCGCGCACAACATCCAATGTTTCCTGAGGCAGCCACACATCAGGACCATAAATACGCGTTGCCTTTTCGCCTGCAAAGATTTCCATCCACTCGATCTTGCGAGTGCCACCGTAGGCTTTTTCCACCGCAGCATCAACGACCTTCAACATGACGGGCGTAATGTCCACACCAATGCCGTCACCCTCGATGTAAGGAATGATCGGGTGATCGGGCACATTCAATGTCTTATCGTCATTGGCAGTTATTTTTTGACCTTGCAACGGTACCTGAATATGCTGATACATAAGAACTAAGCTCCGGTTTCCCTGGATGTCGTCGAAGAATGAAACACCCTCAGGGCCTTGCGGCCTCCAAGTGCAAATTGAGATTTCATTCTAGTTGTAAAGTAAGCGGCCGTAATTCATCCATGGCCCACAATCAGGCCTCAACCAATTGCCAATTTGTATGGCCTCTGCCGAATGAAACATCTGAAACTGTTACTTGCGGCGGCATTGCTTGCCGCAACCGCTTTCTCCGGGGCGCAAGAGGCCCCTCAAATGGATTTGCCCCGCATCAAATTGGGTGCAGGCATGTACCAGATAGAAGCCCAAGTAGCCCGCACTTCAGACCAGCGCACCACCGGCCTGATGTACCGCAAAGAAATGCCACAGTACGAAGGCATGCTCTTCGTCTTTGAGCAACCTTCCGGGCTGTGTTTCTGGATGAAAAACACATTGATACCTTTAACTGCCGCGTTTATTGCAGATGATGGCACCATCGTAAATCTTGCGGACATGAAGCCTCAAACCACCGACTCCCATTGTGCCCTGCGCCCAGTGCGCTATGTGCTCGAAATGAACCAGGGCTGGTTCTCCAAACGCGGATTAAAAGCTGGTGCCAAGTTGACAGGTACACCATTCGAATCCCGCGTTCAATAGACAGGCACGCTCAATAGCTTCAAAGTGCAAAGAGGGGCGTCAGACCTGAGTCTGCCGCCCCTCTTTTTGATGTGAGCCATCAGACTCACAAGCAAGTTTAGTGCTTACGCTGCAACGGAACTGAGTGCTGCATTCAAAGTTGCGCTGGGACGCATGATGGCATCCAACTTGGCCGCATCGGGAAGGTAGTATCCGCCGATATCAACTGGATGGCCTTGAACCGCAGCCAATTCGGCAACAATGACAGACTCTTTGTCAGCAAGTTCTTTCGCCAAGGGTGCGAACTGAGCGGCCAAAGTAGCGTCTTCGGTCTGACTTGCCAATTCTTGTGCCCAGTACATAGACAAATAGAACTGGCTTCCGCGGTTGTCCAATTGGCCCGTTTTGGGGGATGGGTTCTTGTTGTTGTCCAGCAATTTTCCTGTGGCAGCGTCCAACGTTTTCGCCAAAACCTTGGCCTTCGCGTTGCCCGTCTTCAAACCCAAATCTTCGAGGGAAACTGCCAAAGCAAGGAACTCACCTAAAGAGTCCCAACGCAAGTGGTTTTCCTCCACAAGCTGCTGCACATGCTTCGGCGCTGATCCGCCCGCGCCCGTTTCGTACATGCCTCCACCCGCCATCAAAGGCACGATGGACAACATCTTGGCCGAGGTACCCAACTCCATGATGGGGAACAGGTCTGTCAAATAGTCGCGCAAGATATTTCCGGTTGCGCTGATCGTGTCCAGACCGCGGATGACGCGTTCCAATGTGTAGCGCATGGCGCGTACCTGGCTCATGATCTGGATGTCCAAACCGGTCGTGTCGTGCTCGTGCAAATACATCTTGACCTTGGTGATCAACTGGGCTTCGTGAGGACGGTAAGAGTCCAGCCAGAACACCACGGGCATGCCGGAGTTCCGGGCACGGTTGACCGCGAGCTTGACCCAATCGCGGATGGCAGCGTCTTTCACTTGGCACATGCGCCAGATATCGCCCGCTTCCACGTTCTGGCTCAACAACACTTCGCCTGTGGCCAGATCCGTGATGTTGGCAATGCCGTCTTCGGTGATTTCAAAGGTCTTGTCGTGAGAACCATATTCTTCGGCTTGCTGGGCCATCAAGCCGACGTTGGGTACAGTACCCATCGTCTTGGGGTCGAATGCACCATGCCACTTGCAGAAGTTGATCATCTCCTGGTAGATGCGGGCAAAGGTGGATTCAGGCATCACAGCCTTGACGTCCTTCAGGCGACCGTTGGCGTCCCACATCTTGCCGCCGTTACGGATCATAGCGGGCATGGAAGCGTCCACGATGATGTCGTTGGGGGAGTGGAAGTTGGTGATGCCCTTGGCTGAGTCAACCATGGCCAACTCAGGTCGGTGCTCGTGGCATGCATGCAGGTCACGCTTGATTTCGTCTTGCTTGCTTTGGGGCAATGTGGCGATCTTGCCGTACAGGTCCGCCATGCCGTTGTTCACATTCACGCCGAGTTCCTTGAACAGCGCGCCGTGTTTTTCAAACGCATCCTTGTAGAAAATCTTGACGCAATGACCGAACACGATGGGGTGGGACACCTTCATCATGGTCGCCTTGACGTGCAGGGAGAACATCACGCCGGTCTTGCGTGCGTCCTCAATTTCACGTTCGTAAAACTCCAGCAATGCCTTCTTGCTCATGAACATGCTGTCGATCACTTCGCGATCCAGCAAAGACACTTTAGGTTTGAGCACAATGGTCTGACCGCTCTTGGTGATCAATTCCATCTTCACGTCCCGTGCGCGGTCCAGAGTCATAGATTTTTCACCATGGTAGAAGTCACCATGGTGCATGTGGGACACGTGTGAGCGTGATGCCTGGCTCCACTCGGCCATGCTGTGGGGGTTTTTACGGGCGTATTCCTTGACAGCCTTGGGAGCGCGGCGGTCGGAATTGCCTTCGCGTAAAACCGGGTTCACGGCGCTGCCGGTGCACTTGGAGTAGCGGGCACGGATAGCCTTCTCTTCGTCTGTCTTGGGAGCTTCCGGGTAATCAGGGATCGCGTAGCCTTTGCTTTGGAGTTCCTTGATGCAAGCTACCAACTGACCCACTGAGGCGCTGATATTGGGCAGCTTGATGATGTTGGCATCGGACTGCAGCGTCTTTTTGCCCAATTCAGCCAAGGTGTTCGGTACTTTCTGGTCGTCCTTGAGGAAGTCAGAAAACTCACCCAATACGCGGGCCGCCACGGAGATATCAGACACCACCACATTGATCCCGGCGGGCGCAGTGAATGTCCGGATCAAAGGCAAAAAGGAAGCAGTGGCCAGACGGGGGGCTTCGTCGGTCAATGTGTAGATGATGGTCGGTTGCTGGGTGCTCATCTCTTATCTCCAAAAAATGATGTTTGTTGCTGCCCCATGTATGGAAATTGGCAGCAATCGCCGGATAGTGCGTGATTGTGCTTTCAGTGGTCTGACCCAAATTGCAATTTTTGCAATGTGTTACCGCAATGTGAAATTTAATACCACTTCAAGGAAATTTTTTTTTCTTGTGCAGCGCAGCATCGCCATAAAAAAGGCCCGAAGGTTGCCCTCCGAGCCTTTGTTGGAATGCAAGAAAATCAGGCGAAATTCTTGGCGGCGAAATCCCAATTGACCAGCTTGTCGAGGAATGTCTCGACAAACTTGGGGCGCATATTGCGGTAGTCAATGTAGTAGGCGTGTTCCCAAACATCGACGGTCAACAAGGCAGTGTCAGCCGTAGTCAGGGGAGTGCCCGCTGCGCCGGTGTTGACGATGTCCACAGATCCGTCGGCCTTTTTCACGAGCCAGGTCCAGCCGGAACCGAAGTTTCCTACTGCAGACTTTACGAACGCTTCCTTGAACGCTGCGTAGGAACCCCACTTCGCGTTGATGGCAGCAGCCAATGCACCTGTGGGTTCGCCGCCGCCCTGAGGCTTCATGCAGTTCCAGAAGAAAGTGTGGTTCCAGATCTGGGCTGCGTTGTTGTAAACGCCACCGCTGGACTTTTTGATGATTTCTTCCAGAGACATGCTCTCGAACTCAGTGCCTTTTTGCAAATTGTTCAAGTTCACAACATACGCGTTGTGGTGCTTGCCGTGGTGGAACTCCAGCGTTTCCTGGGAGTAGGCGGGTGCCAGTGCATCAATCGCGTACGGCAGTGGGGGCAAGGTGTGTTCCATGAAATCCTCGTAGTGGGTGGGTTAATGACAAAACTGATTGTAGAAACTAATTGAGACGGGTTGCTTGAACCGACAGATCAACCGTACCGTCGGAGAGGGTTGCATGCACCTGCTGGCCGGGCTCCAATTTTTTGACCTCTGTGACAGCCACGCCTTGTTTATCGGTCAACCAAGCGTAGCCGCGCTTCAAAACCAGAGAGGGATCCAAGAGGCCGAGCCGCAGTTCGGCTCGCTGCAAACGCTCCGATTGGTCCCGCGACCATGCCTGCCGAACGCTCGGCAACTTCAAGCCCAGGGCTTGACCTCGCGCAGACTCTGCCCTGACTTTCGCAAACGAAGCGCTGCGCAAACCATGCCCCAAACTTTGCAAGCGCATGGCATGGGCTGCCACCAACCCGGAAGGGCGTCCGGCCCGCGC
Source organism: Rhodoferax mekongensis (assembly GCF_032191775.1). NCBI lineage: Bacteria > Pseudomonadati > Pseudomonadota > Betaproteobacteria > Burkholderiales > Comamonadaceae > Rhodoferax > Rhodoferax mekongensis. The sequence goes on from NZ_CP132507.1 coordinate 2,971,197, forward strand.
CGCCACCCGGTCCAAGCGCTGGGATTGCGTGTCCAACACCCGGTGTGTCGCACTCGCCAAGCGGTCCATCAGCATGTTCGCAGCCGCTACGCACACCGCGCCAGGGGTTGCCACCAACTCTGCCGCTGCAGTAGGAGTGGGCGCGCGCGCATCCGCCACAAAATCAGCAATGGTGAAATCAGTCTCATGCCCCACCCCGCTGACGACGGGCACCGGGCTTCCACTGATCGTCAATGCCAGTTGTTCGTCATTGAAGGCCCACAGGTCCTCCATGGAGCCGCCACCTCTCACTAAAAGAATGACATCCAGCGGTGTGCCCAGGCCGTCAATATCGACCGCGCGCGACATCAAGGCCTGCAGGGACCGCACCAACTCACCAGGTGCCGCGTCCCCTTGCACCGCAGCTGGAGCAAGAAACACGGGGATGTGCGGCACCCGCCTACGTAAAGCGGTTGCCACATCATGCAATGCGGCCGCACCCAAAGACGTCACCAAACCAATACTGCGCGGCATGGCTGGCAAGGGACGTTTGCGGGCCGGGTCGAACAGCCCCTGGGCCTCCAAGCGAGCCTTGAGGCGCACAAATTCCTCAAACAAGGTTCCTTGCCCTTGGCGACGCATGCTCTCCACGATCAACTGAAGGTCGCCGCGCGGGCCGTAGATATCCAAACGTCCGGAAACCTCGACCAACTCTCCATCCCGAGGCGCAAAGTCAAGGTTTGTGGCAGCACGCTTGAACATGGCGCAGCGGATCTGCGCGTCCTGGTCTTTCAAGGAGAAATAGCAATGTCCGCTGGCCGCGCGCGAAAAGCCGGATATCTCACCGGTCACGCGCACGGGGTTGAACCGGGCATTCAGCGTGTCTGCCAGTGCCCTGCAAAGTGCTTCCACCCGCCAAACACGGCGCAATGGGTTGGCGTCTTCCATCATGGTCGCTCCATGGCAAATAACAGGGCGAGCGCCCCGGAGCGATGCTGCAAAAATGTCATGAACGTGCACCTCATAAGCGCGGGAGTATGCCCTCTGCAGCAGCATCCCACCCGCAGGCCCTCCAGTTGACACACTTTGGCCATTGCCAAACCACAGCAAGCCCAGGCACTGGGCCATAATCCGCAAGCTTTCAACTGCGCGGAGATCCCCTTTTGTTTTCCATCATTCAAGCTGCCGGCTGGCCGATATGGCCCCTGATTGCATGCTCCATCCTCTCTCTGGCCATCATCATCGAGCGCTTTATCAGCCTCAAAACGGCCAAAGTGGCGCCTCCCCGCTTATTGGATGAAGTACTGAGCGTGACCAAAACATCGGTACCGGGCCCGGATGTGGTGAGTCAACTGGAGAAGAATTCCGCCTTGGGCGAAGTGCTCGCCTCTGGGCTGCGTGCCGTCAATAGCGACCCACATTGCTCAGAGGACGATCTTCGCGCCACCATGGAAGGCGCAGGCCGCCTGGTTGCGCAGCGACTCGAAAACTACCTGACTGCGTTGGGAACAATCGCGTCCGCAGCGCCGTTGCTGGGCCTGTTCGGCACGGTGGTGGGCATGATAGAAATCTTTGGCTCGCAAGCACCTGGCAGCACAGGCGGCGGCAACCCTGCGCAACTGGCACATGGCATCTCGATTGCCCTCTACAACACCGCTTTCGGCCTGGTGGTCGCCATTCCTTCCCTGATTTTCTGGCGCTACTTCCGCGGGCGGGTGGACGCCTACCTGCTCACTCTGGAGTTGAGCTCAGAGCATCTGGTCCGACACCTGAAGTCGCTGCGCAAGTAAGGCCAAGCCATGAACTTTCGCCGCAGACATCAAGAGGAACCCGAGATCAATCTCATCCCGTTCATTGACGTGCTGCTCGTGGTGCTCATTTTTTTGATGCTCTCCACCACATACAGCAAATTCACAGAACTGCAGCTCAAGCTACCCGTGGCTGATGCGGATGCCCAGCGCGATTACCCCAAAGAGCTGATCGTGGCGGTCAGCGCTGACGGTGCTTACAGCATCAACCGCCAGTTGCTGGCCGGTCGCAGTCTGGACAGCCTGTCTGCCGCGCTCACTGAAAACGCAAAGGCAGGCAAAGACACCGTGATCATCATCAGCGCCGACGCCAGCGCACGGCATCAAGCCGTGGTGACGGTGATGGAGGCGGCACGCCGCGCGGGCTTGAACCAAATCACTTTCGCAACCCAGTCTTCCGGCAACGCCGGCAAATAGAGCATGGCAGCAGCGCTGCAAGCAGCCATCACCCGGGCCTGGCAAGGCCGCGGCGTACTGAGTACTGCCTTGCTGCCCATTTCATGGATCTACGGAGCGCTGACGGCGGTGCATCGCTGGACCTACGCCACCGGTCTGAAACGCAGTGAAAAGCTGCAGGTTCCCGTTATCGTGGTAGGCAATGTGATCGCGGGCGGAGCCGGCAAAACCCCCACGGTGCTGGGCGTAGTTGCCCACCTTCAAAACCTGGGGTTGAAGCCCGCCATGATTTCTCGAGGCTATGGCGGCAGTCACCAGTCACCCACCGTGGTCGCAGACGGCAGTACAGCGCACGATGTGGGCGATGAGCCCTTGCTGTTGTGGCGATCGTCCGGTGTTCCTGTGGTGGTGGGGCGAGACCGCGTCGCAGCTGGCAAGCTGCTCCTGCAGACCCATCCGGACATTACCCACATCGTGTGTGACGACGGCTTGCAGCACTACCGGCTCTATCGTGACTTGGAAATTTGCGTATTTGATTCCCGCGGCTTGGGCAATGGACGTTTGCTTCCCGCAGGCATGTTGCGGCAACCATGGCCCCGCACACCGGTGACCGCAGTCGGGCAATCCACCCAAGGACTGATGGTGTTGAAAACCGGTCAGTCCGACCTGGACGGGCACTTGGCAACGCGTGCACTGTCAGAAACCGCCGTCAATGGACACGGACAAGCCACGCCGCTCGATGCGCTCCGGCAATCCGGGGCGCCTCTTCACGCCGTAGCAGGGATTGCGCAGCCCGACAATTTTTTCAACATGCTGCGAGCAAGAGGATGCGTTCTGCACACGACAGAAGCACTACCAGATCACTATGATTTTGATAGCTACTCGCGCACATTTGACGGGCGAGAAGTGCTTATTTGCACAGAGAAGGACGCGACCAAACTGTGGCGACACCGTCCGGACGCATGGGCCGTACCTTTGTTACAAACCTTGCCCCCGTCGTTTCTGGCGGCACTGAACCAAGCGCTCCTGCCCCAGCACACTCCACCGGTATCATCCCCCCATGGACACACGACTCATTGAATTGCTGGTTTGCCCCGTCACCAAAGGGCCTTTGGAATTTGACCGCGAGAAGCAAGAACTGATTTCGCGAAGCGCCCGCTTGGCCTACCCGGTACGGGATGGCATTCCCGTACTACTGGAAAACGAAGCGCGGGTGCTGACTGACGCGGAACTGGACGCCTGAGCATGACCTACACGGTCCTCATCCCCGCCCGCTTGGCGTCTACACGGCTGCCCAACAAGCCTCTGGTGGACATCGCCGGCCTGCCTATGGTGGTGCGCGTGGCTCAGCGCGTCAAAGCGGGACTCGATGCATCCATCCGTGTGGTGGTGGCCGCCGACGACGCCAGCATTGTTGCGGCCTGTGAATCCCACCAGATTGAATGCCTGCTGACGCGGGTGGATCATCCCTCCGGTAGTGACCGCTTGGCAGAAGCCTGCAGCTTGCTGGGGCTCTCAGATGACGCTGTCGTCGTCAATGTGCAGGGGGATGAGCCCTTGATCGACACCGGCTTGGTCTCCGCAGTGGCCGACCTTCTCCAGGCCCACCCGCATGCCACCATGGGCACCGCCGCGCATGCCATCCACGACGTTGCCGACTTCAAGAATCCCAATGTAGTGAAGGTGGTCACCGACGCCAGCGGCTTGGCCCTGTATTTCAGCCGCGCGCCTATCGCTTGGTGGCGTGATCGTTTTGCCAATGGCATTGACACTTTGCCCGATCCGGCTCCGCTGCGCCATGTGGGGATCTACTCCTACCGCGTGGGCTTTTTGAAGACATTTCCCACCCTTCCCCAGGCCCCCATCGAAGTGGTGGAGGCGCTGGAGCAGCTGCGTGCCATGTGGCACGGCCACCGCATTGCGGTGCACGTCAGTCCTACGGCACCCGGCCCCGGTGTGGACACCCCGGAAGACCTGGAGCGGGTACGCCGCCTGATCCAAGACAAAGGCTCCATGGCTGTGTAGCGTCTGTAAGTTTGATGCCGGTGAGGGCGTGATATTCTCTTGAGCTAATCGCCCGTCATAAAAGAGCGCGCTGAACAAGGCGCCCACGGAGACGCGCTGGCTTTTCATTCAATCCGAGGTATTCATGAGACTGATTCTGTTGGGCGCACCAGGCGCTGGCAAAGGTACGCAAGCAACTTTCATCTGCCAAAAGTACGGGATTCCCCAAATCTCTACCGGCGACATGCTGCGTGCCGCCGTGAAAGCCGGCACGCCCTTGGGCCTGCAAGCCCAAGCCGTCATGGCCTCTGGCGGGCTGGTCAGTGATGAACTCATCATCAACCTGGTGAAAGAGCGTCTGACCCAACCCGATTGCGCCAAAGGCTTCCTGTTTGACGGATTCCCCCGCACCATTCCCCAAGCCGACGCGATGAAGGCAGCCGGTGTTGCCTTGGACTACGTGGTGGAAATCGATGTGCCATTCGAGGCCATCATCGAGCGCATGAGCGGCCGCCGCTCCCACCCGGCTTCGGGTCGTACTTACCACGTCAAATTCAATCCGCCCAAGGTGGAAGGCGTGGACGACGTGACCGGAGAGCCCCTGATCCAGCGCGATGACGACAAGGAAGAAACTGTCAAAAAGCGCCTGGATGTCTACAGCGCGCAGACCCGACCTTTGGTGGAGTACTACTCGGCTTGGGCCAAAAACGAGCCTGCGGCTGCGCCTCGCTACCGTGCCATCAGCGGTGTGGGCGATGTAGGCGATATCACCTCACGCGTTCTGGAAGCGTTGTCCAAATAGGATGGACTCTTCCAAGGAAAAAGCCGCTCATGCGGCTTTTTTTACGTCATCAGCTCCAGTATCAATTGCACCCTTGCCTTGACCGCCGAAAGGCCGGGATAGGTCCTGAAACCCTGCGACAATGCGCCGCTGCGTACGACCCCACCCTTGGAGCACCGGCTGGCCAGCGCGATCTGAATGCCACTTGCCGCAGCATGCTCCAAGGCAGATTGCATGCTTGCATTCACCGTGCCATTGCCTGTGCCTGCAACCACAATGCCCTTCAAAGGCGACGTTGCAGCTGCAGACGCTGCGCACAATGCATTCACGAGTGAATCACCCGCGCCGGCATAGTTCATCACAATTTCAACCCGCGGGGCCTGCACTGCCCCTGTATCGACTGCAAACACCGACTTGGGTTTTCCTTCCGCAGGCAAAGGGGACTGACACCAGCGCACACGCCCCTCCTCCACCCATGCCAATGGCCCCGCATCACCGGAATCAAAAGCGTCGACGCGGTAGGTATGGGCTTTTTGGACATGTTGTGCCGCATGCACAGCACCCGCACAAACCGCTAGCACTCCAGTACTGCGGGAATCCAAAGCTACCGTGACAGCATCCAGAATGTTTTGCGGACCGTCCGGAGTCAACGCAGTTGCGGGTCGCATGGCACACGTCAAGACCACGGGCTTGCCACGCCCCACACCGGAGAGGCAGAGATGAAGGAAAAAAGCCGTTTCCTCCAGGGTGTCCGTTCCATGGGTGATCACGATGGCGGCTACAGACTGATCGGAGAGGTGCTTCACACAGGCCTGCTGCAAAGCCAACCACACGGACCACTCCATGTCTTTGCTATCTATTTGCGCAATTTGCTCGCTCACGAGATCACAGCCCTGCAGGCGGTCGGACATCCCCGGCACAGCCCCCAGCAAGTCGGCAACGCTCACCTCGCCAGCTTTGTAACCCACATTGTCTGAACCACTGCTCGCTCGACCGGCAATCGTGCCGCCTGTGCCCAAAACCACGACTTTTCTGGAAGTCATACATCCTCGCTTGCCAAAATCAAAAAACTGGTTGAAAATACAGTTACTGGATAAGAAAACAGTGTGTATAGACACACAGCCCATCCAGAACTCAAGGAGCCAGTATGCTTGAAAGTCCGAAACTCACTGCCCGCCAGCAACAGATTTTTGATCTGATCCAAAGCGCTATCGCCCGAACGGGTGCGCCGCCCACGCGTGCAGAGATTGCCAGTGAGCTCGGATTCAAATCTGCCAATGCGGCCGAAGAGCATTTGCAGGCCCTGGCGCGCAAAGGTGTTATCGAACTTGTGAGTGGTACCTCACGCGGTATCCGGCTCAAGAGCGATGCGTTGCGCTCCATTCAGGAATCACGGCTGAAGCAATTCTCACTGCCCCTGCCAGGCCTTGCGCAATTGGCGCTTCCTCTGGTCGGACGTGTAGCAGCCGGCTCACCCATCCTTGCCCAGGAGCATGTGGATCAAACCTACTACGTGGAGAACAGCCTGTTTCAGCGTCAACCGGACTACCTGCTGAAGGTACGCGGCATGTCCATGCGCGATGCCGGCATCATGGACGGCGATTTGCTGGCGGTGCAGGCTACGAAGGATGCCAAGAACGGGCAAATCATCGTGGCTCGCTTGGGGGAAGAAGTAACGGTCAAACGTTTCCGCCGCAACAAGCATCTTATCGAGCTCCATGCAGAAAATCCGGACTACCAAACCATCGTGGTTGAACCGGGCGAACCATTTGAAGTTGAAGGTCTCGCCGTAGGCCTGATTCGTAACACCATGTTGATGTAAACGGGCGCGAACCATGACCATCAGTACCCTCGCCTTCAGCCTTTTGGAATGCGTTATTCCGTTGAAGTGGCTCGCCGGAAATCACCCAAAATCCCGGTACCACACAGCCGTAAATCACAAAAGCCCGACACATGCGGCACAAAATGCTACCCCTTTTGTAGCAGCTGACGCATACCGCACGTGCGCCAAAGCCTCCCAACCCTTGCAGCCAACGCCTTTGCGTATCGTGAGGGTCATTGAACGGGGGCAATCCCGCACCCACGTAGGCCGCATGGTAATTTCCGGGCGTATGGCAGACGTATGCGCAGAGCTTGATCGACTTGCAGCCTGCGAAGCTGCTTAATAAGCGGGGCGGGTAATCCCGCTCTCTCACGTCGCCGCAAGGCACAATGTCGTCTATGAACATAGTGATTCTTGACGATTACCAAGACGCAGTGCGCAAGCTGAATTGCGCTGCCAAGCTCGACGCCTACCAAGCCAAGGTGTACACCAACACCGTCAAGGGACTGGGCCAGCTCTCCGTCCGCTTGAAGGACGCAGATATCATCGTTCTTATCCGTGAACGCACTCAGATTGCCCGCGCCCTGATCGACAAACTTCCCCGACTCAAACTGATCGCCCAAACAGGTAAGGTAGGCGCTCATCTCGATGTGCAAGCATGCACCGAAAAGGGCATAGCCGTTGCAGAGGGCGTCGGGTCGCCCATCGCACCTGCAGAACTTACTTGGGCACTCATCATGGCGGCGATGCGCCGACTGCCTCAGTACATAGGCAACCTAAAGCATGGCGCATGGCAACAGTCCGGTTTGAAGGCTGGCTCCATGCCGCCCAACTTCGGTATCGGCAGTGTCCTTCGGGGAAAAACGTTGGGAATCTGGGGCTATGGACGTATCGGCCAACTTGTCGCCGGATATGGCAAAGCATTTGGAATGCAAGTCGTCATTTGGGGAAGTGAAAACTCTCGCGAGAAGGCCGCAGCAGATGGTTACGCGGCGGCTTTGGACAGGGAGTCTTTTTTCTCTCATTGCGATGTCGTCTCTTTACACTTGCGCTTAAGCGACGAAACGCGAAGCATCGTGACATCCGCAGATCTCGCTTGCATGAAAACGACGGCCTTGCTGGTCAATACCTCGCGCGCCGAGCTGATCGAAAACGATGCCTTGATCAGCGGCCTCAACCGGGGACGCCCTGGAATGGCCGCCATCGACGTATTTGAAGCAGAACCCATTCTTCAGGGCCACGCATTGTTGAGGCTGGAAAACTGCATCTGCACTCCACACATCGGCTATGTGGAGCAGGACAGCTATGAGCTCTACTTCAGCGCCGCCTTTGACAATGTAGTCAACTACATCAAGGGAACACCTTCCAACATCATCAATCCCGGCGCATTACAGGTCCGTCGTTAAGGCAACGGCTGGCCCAAGGATTCACTCAACGCGGAGGCTTGCCCGTCGCAGGTGCAATTCCGGAGATATCAAAGTCAATCAGGTTGTCCGCCGCTGGGCTGTCCGGTACTTGGACCATGTCCGGCACGTCCAACTCAAGGTCCACTTCCTGGAAAGGTTGCGGAATGGTAGGCAACGCAACCTCAATCGGACCCGTGGAGGTAGCTTGGGCCGGAACGTCCTTGGCTGCAACCTTGCTCGCACTGAATGCGGCTGGTGCACCGTCCAATGCATTGACCAGACGGCTACCAATTGCGTGAAGCAACAACAACTCTTTGAAAGCGTCGAGCTCGAACTCCAGATGGGCCGCACTATCGGGTAGACGCACCATACAATTTTCCAGGAAGTCAAGAGCCTCGCGAGAAGGCCATAGCTTCACCAGGTGCGCGCATAACTCAGGATAGGCCTCCAGGCCCTCACCTGACTTCAGGAAGTCGCTGTAACCCGGAACTTGCCCGGTGAACACGGCGTTGAATTCTTCGCGGTAGCGGTCGAATTCGTCCTTCCGGCTCAAGGTGTGGAATATCTTCAGCAGATCCAGGCACACCAGCGGATTGAAGTCGACCGAATCAGCAACATGCCCCTCCAAAAGTTCAATGGCATCCTCGTACTGCCCCAAGGTCATGAAGAACTCGGCTTGCTGGCGGATGTCCAACATCTCTTGGGTGTTTATCGCGCGGAGGCTACCCGACAGGCTGTTGGAGAAATCACGCAACCCCATCAACCGCGATGACCTGGGGCTTTGCAACACTGGTGTAGCCGCCACATCCTGAGAAACAGACCCCTGCACGGTTTTTCCTGATGGCAAGTCAAAATCAAGCTCAAGATCTACGTTGAGTGACTTCGGTGGTACAGTGACTTTGGGAACAGCGGTATCGACGCTCACATTGGCTTTACTGATGGCCTCTGGAACGGCATCCAGTCCTTGGGCAACTTCAGCATCCGGCTTGAACGCAGACTCGGGGCCCGAAATCGCCCCCGCCTCACCCCGCCACCAAGGACTACCCTCTGCCGCCCGTTGCTGACGGCGAATGATCCAAAAGCCCCCACCAACCATCAGCAGGATCAAGGCGCCAAGCCCGAACACCACGGGGTTCCAATAACGCTCGCTCTCTGCGCGCTGCAAGCGCTCGCTCAAATCTTTGACCTGGCGTTGGTTCTGCCCAGAAGCCTCGCTCAAATTCTGGATGCTGGCCTCCAAACTTTTGAGTCTCGCAGCGTCTTGAAGCACATCCTCCGGTGTGAGATTGAGCGCGCGCCAGAGGGCAGCGGCCTCGCCGCGCCTCTGCGCATCCTCCGTCGGTGTGCTGAGCAGCTCTGGAGTCGCCTTCAATGTGGGATCACGCTCCACCGAAAGGTCCAGCGGGGCAAGCTTGAGCCTTGCTTTACCGGAAGGGCTTGGCTTGGCTACCAGCGCCGTGGACGGAGGAGCCGACCTACTTGCGCTGACTTGGGCCTTGGGAGCTGATCTCACCCCCTCTTTGCCCACCGAAGGCGCAGACGAGTTACTGACCGGAGTTTGGGGAAGGATATCGGTTTGCGCAGGTCTTGCGGGAGGACTTGACGCGGTAGTTGCGTTGGTAACAGAGGAACCAGTTGAGATTTCTGACGCCACATCAGCCAACAATACATATCGACGTGACGCTTTTGCACCGCAGGTTGAGCGCAAATAAACAGTAACTACCGGCTCATCGACGGGGAGCTTGGAACTGATGCGAACCTGCCATGTTTGCCCTGCCACAGCGGGCTCACCATTGACAGATACCTTGCCGCCTTCCACTTTGTTTTCGCCATAAAAGACATCTGCCTCGAAGCAAAGATCAGACACATCCTCGTCAGGGGCCGCTGATAGGGAGACGGAGAGATTGAGAGGCTGAGCAACGATGGCCGCTCCTTTCGCACGGCCTAATGTGAGTGCGTTGCTGCTCATCGACAAGACAAGCAACATGGCCGCGAATGCGCAAGAATTGAATTTGAAAACGGGCTTCATTGTGACAAATGATTCTCGCACATCTCCCTGCAAGGTTCGCGCCATGAAATAAGAGGGAAAACCACCCCACAACGCTGGTTCTTCAAGCAGGCCCGCGTTCAAAAAACGAGATGCCCAAAAAACAAAGTCGGGGCGAATGGCAGAGCGGAATATCCCCCCAGACGCCAACGAGACAACAAATGCTCCGCGCGATGGTCCCCGGGGTGACAATTCCTACCTGCAGCTTCCGAATTCAGTCACGCAAAAGACAGGCTATGGACGAACCCATTCTTACTATCGAAGAACGCTCTGCCATCAATGGTGGACGCTGGTTTTCAACGCTTTCACCTTCACTTAAACACGACATCCTTCGATGCGCATTTGTCAAACGCTTCAAAGACGGCGACCTGATCGCTGCTCGCGGGGAACCACCGGAAGAGTGGATCGCCTGCGCGAAAGGGGCTGTGAGGGTGAGTTCGACTTCCATCTCTGGAAAGCAAATCACGTTGACCTATGTCGAGCCGGGCATCTGGTTTGGCGACGTGGCGATCTTCGATGGAGACCGGCGCACGCACGATGCCTACGCACACGGGGACACTACGATTCTGTGTGTCGCCAAGGCCGACTTCAAAAAGATTCTGGCGACCCATGTGGAACTGTACGAGGCAATGCTACGGCTGCACGCTCGACGTATCAGGCAACTGTACGGCTTGGTCGAGGACCTGAACACCCTGCCACTCAGGGCCAGGCTCGCCAAACAGCTTTTGCATTTGGTGCGCAGCTATGGCGTTCCTTCGCTGAGCGACGGCAGCGAGGTTCGCATCGGTCTTCAGTTGGCCCAAGAGGAACTTGCGCAGTTGCTGGGTGCATCACGTCAACGCGTCAACCAGGAGCTCAAAGCCATGGAACGCGAAGAGGCCATTCGTATAGAACCAGGCGGCTTGGTCATCCGGGATCGGGCTGCGCTCATGCGGGTCATCGAGTCCGACAGTTAAACCTTTCCTCTATCAACTACACAATGCACGTGCATGAGTGAATTCGATCATTTTGTAGGCACACGCAGTGTGTCAGGCTCGCATGCCTTGGACGAGACAGCCCTGCATCAATGGCTGCTTCAACATCTCCCGGGCTACGCCGGACCCTTGGCTATCGAAATGTTCAAGGGGGGCCAATCCAATCCCACCTACAAGCTCAACACGCCGCAGCGAAGTTATGTCATGCGGGCCAAACCCGGGCCTTCAGCAAAGCTCCTTCCTTCGGCCCATGCCATCGAACGTGAATTTGCGGTGATGCAGGGGCTTAAGGACAGCGCTGTACCGGTTCCGGAGATGCTGTGTTTGTGTGAAGACGAAAGCGTCATCGGGCGAGCTTTCTACGTCATGGAGTTCATGCAGGGCCGGGTACTGTGGGACCAATCGCTGCCCGGCATGACCCGTGCGCAACGCGCTGCCATCTACGACGAAATGAACCGGGTGATCTCGGCGCTTCACACCGTGCCTTTTGACGAAAAAGGGTTGACAAGTTACGGCAAACCCGGAAACTACTTCGAACGCCAGATTGGCCGGTGGAGCAAGCAATACGTCGCATCCATCACGCAGCCCATTCCGGAAATGGACCGTTTGATGGAGTGGCTCCCTGCTCATATTCCGCCCATGGCTAGGGATGAATCCATCGTCAGTATTGTTCACGGTGACTACCGGTTGGACAACTTGATGTTCTCCACTGGAGAGCCCAAGGTTTTGGCGGTGCTGGACTGGGAGCTTTCCACTCTGGGCCACCCACTGGCAGATTTCAGCTACCACTGCATGACATGGCACATTCCACCCGGCGCCTTCCGGGGCATTGGTGGACTGGATCACGCAGACCTCGGAATCCCCTCTGAGTCGGACTACATCGCGAAGTACTGTGAACGCACGGGTCTGGCTACTCCTGATCAATTGAAGGCGGACTGGAACTTCTACATGGCCTACAACATGTTCCGCATTGCAGCCATCCTGCAAGGCATCGCCAAACGCGTTGAAGCGGGAACAGCATCCAGTGCACAAGCCGTGAGCTCCGCAGCCGGTGCCAAGCCCCTGGCGCAACTGGCTTGGACCTTTGCCTCCCGCGGCTAAAACCCAAACTACCCCCGACAGATTCCCAATGGAGACACCATGGACTTTGACTATTCGCCCAAAACCAAAGAGCTGCAACAACGATTGCTGCGCTTCATGGATGAGTTCATCTATCCCGCCGAAAGCGCCTACCACGCTGAAATCGCGGCCAACTCTGCCGCAGGCAAACGATGGACACCGCTGCAAACCATAGAGTCACTCAAACCCAAAGCGCAGGCAGCGGGGCTGTGGAATCTGTTTTTGCCGGTCGACAGTGCCGAAGCAGCCGGTTTTCATGGTGCTGGACTCACCAACCAGGAATACGCCCCGTTGGCCGAAATCATGGGACGGGTCATGTGGTCCAGCGAGGTGTTCAACTGCTCGGCACCTGACACAGGCAATATGGAAACGATTGCCCGATATGGCTCGGAGGAGAGCAAACAGCGCTGGCTGAAACCGCTGATGGACGGAAAAATCCGTTCGGCATTTGCCATGACCGAACCGGCAGTCGCGTCCAGCGATGCCACCAATATCGAGACGCGCATCGAACGCCAAGGCGATGAATACGTCATCAACGGGCGTAAATGGTGGATTTCCGGGGCTGGTGATCCACGTTGCTCGATCTACATCACGATGGGAAAAACAGACCCTGACGCACCACGCCATTCGCAGCAAAGCATGGTGCTGGTGCCAGCAGACACCCCGGGCATCAAAATTTTGCGCCCATTGAACGTTTTTGGCTACGACGACGCACCACACGGCCACATGGAAATGGTGTTCGACAACGTTCGTGTGCCGGTCGGCAACATCTTGCTAGGTGAAGGACGCGGCTTTGAGATCGCCCAAGGGCGCCTCGGACCCGGTCGCATACACCATTGCATGCGTTTGATCGGCTTGGCCGAACGCTCGCTGGAGCTGATGTGCAAACGCGCCAGCAGCCGGATTGCTTTCGGAAAGCCAGTAGCAGCCCAGACGGTAACGCAGGAGCGCATTGCAGAGGCCCGCTGCAAGATCGATATGGCGCGGCTGTTGACACTGAAGGCCGCTTGGATGATGGACATGGGCGGCAACAAGTTCGCCAAAAATGAAATAGCCATGATCAAAGTCGTCGCTCCCAACATGGCTTGCGAAGTCATTGATTGGGCCATGCAGGCACATGGCGGCGGTGGCATGTGCGATGACTTCCCCCTCGCATATGCCTACACCTGTGCGCGCACGCTCCGCTTTGCCGATGGCCCGGACGAAGTGCACCGCAATGCCATTGCGAAACTGGAGTTGGGGAAATACGCAGTGAATCCCAAGCCGGTGGAAATGCCCATTACCCGAGGCTGCTGAAACAAAAAGAGCATCCAACTCCGGATGCTCTTTTTTTTATAGCTGCCCACGCACAGCGCGCGGGCGCTAGAACGCAATTTGATGTCGAATTACCAAGGCGAATTGGGCATCCCGGACCACAGCTCATCGAGATCAGGGAACTTCCATTTCGCCGGGTCTTCACGGCTGACGATCTTGTCGGTAATTCCCGGGCGGGACAGGTCCACGATCTCGGGAACGATACGCATATGGGATTTGGTGGAGTAAAAGACTTTGACACAGGGCGTCGTCAAAGATTTGGCCGTCTGCTCTACCACCACCCCCAGGCGACCGGAACTCAGCTGCACCAATGAACCGATGGGATAGATACCCAAACTTTTGACAAACGCCTGGAAGACCTTGCTGTCAAAGTGGCCGCTCGCCCACTCCGCCATCTTCCGCAAGGACTCAGCAGGATCCCACCCCGACTTGTAGGGACGGTTGGAGGTAATTGCATCGTAGACGTCGCACACTGCACCCATCTTGGCAAACAGGCTGATCTGCTCACCCTTCAGGCCTTTCGGGTAGCCAGACCCGTCCACCTTCTCGTGGTGGTGCAGACACACATCCAGCACCATGGGATCCACGGCATTGCCAGTTTGCAGCAATCGATAACCTTCTTCAGGGTGCTTCTTGATGATTGCGAACTCGGCATCGGTCAGTTTGCCCGGCTTGTTCAAGACATCCATGGGCATGGCGGCTTTGCCTAGGTCATGCATGAGGCCGGCTATCCCTGCAGAGCGGGTTTCCTCCTCGCTCAAACCCAACTGTTTGGCCAGCGCCACCATCATGGCGCAGACAGCCACAGAATGCATGTACGTGTAGTCGTCAGCAGTCTTCAGGCGGGCGAGACTGATCAACGCGCCTGGATTGCGGGTCACTGAGTCCGAGATCTCCTGCACGAGCTGTTTCGCTCCACCCGTATCCACCGTTTTCCCCATCCGGGCTTCCTGGAACATCGAAAGCACCGCCTGCTTGGACTGATGACAAATCTTTGCCGCCCGCGCCAACTCTTCTTGCACTGACAGAGGCGCCACGTCCCGAGTGGATGCAACCGCTTCACGCAGCTCAGCTTCGACCAGTTCCTCGGAGTCCGATTCGGAAACTGCAGTTTCACCTACCGCAACATCAAGCCCTTTGCTGGAGTCGATCCAAACCTCGCGAATGGCGCTTGCGCGAATGGTGGTGATGTCTTTAGGATCAGTAATAACGAAGCCAGACCGCCAGAAAGGGTGCTCCATCCAAGAGCCGCAAAACTCCTTCAGGTGCATTCCTACGACGAGCTGCTCCACTGCAATTTTCTTAAGCATAAAGGCCTGCTAGTGCACCAACGAATATGCGATTGAGCGTTGTTTCGACAACTGCTTCCGCCGGGTTTCAGTATAGGCTATGCACTGATAAACACAGGTCGCACATGATGTGCTTCAATGCAAATGTCGAGGTTTACGCCCGCCACCGCGTCCACTCGATGATCCGCCGGAACCACGGGGTGGCTTTCCAATTTCCAGTGAGTTCACCAAATCGTCAAAACGCTGGGAGAAAAGTTTGTCGATCTCCGCAACGACCCCTCCCAATTCGGAACCATCGAAATGCCGCTCCATCAAATTCACCATATCCTGAACAAGAATGTCCCTCTGGACTTGCATGATGGCGGCCGGATCCGGTCCGACAAATAGCATCACGAAATCGTCGCGAGACTCCGTGCCTGGCGTAGCGTCCTCTTCGTCGAATTCAGCATCGTAAAAAGTGATTTCAATCGCAGCACCTGACGAGGCGACTTCATTGAGGTTCATACAAACCTCATCCAGGGTCTGACGGAAATCATCGTCACCGGGAACGGTCCAGCACATACGCAAAACATGCTCCTGGGCATCCATTTGAATGCCTGGCTCATCCTCGTAGCTACTTTTTGCACCCTCTGCCAAAGACTTGGCTCCAGCGTATCGCCAAAGCGGCTTAAGCGCATCCTGGAGCTGGATATAGGTGACTTCGGGACGCAACACGATCTGACCGTGAACGTGAATTTCAAACGTGGCGTTGAATCGTGACATAAGACTCTATTTGGATGGTGCCTGAGACCGGAATCGAACCGGTACGCCCGTTATTCACGAAGCGGCGGAGTTGGGTCGCCAGCCAACCCTTACATTACTGCAGGTATCAACAGGCTCCCACCAAACCGGACGTGCAACTTTCATCGCATCCGGCTTTCCAGCAGTATTTCCATCATTTTACCCAATCAGGTCGGGATGTAAGCGAGGTCTTTGAGACTTAGCCCATCGTATTCGCCTCTGTGTACTCTGCCGTGGCAGGGTCTGCAGAGCGGGACCTGTTTGCGATTGATGGCACTCATTATTCGATTGAACCCCTGAGTGATGGTTTTATTACCCTTTCTCAGGTGACGTATGTGGTGCATTTGCACTCCTGAAGTGTTGCAGACTACGCAGTTCCTAGTGAGACTGGTTCGAGTCAGTCTCCTATTTTGGGAGGCGAGGATGTCCTCAGGGTCGGGCGGGTCAGAGCCTAGAAGTGGCAGTTGCCAATTTCCAGAAGGCCTCCAAAAGGAGACTTCTCTTTCCTCATCCTTGCTGCTGCGATACCTCACGCTTGCGTAGACTCCATACTTCGCCACAACTTTAGGTAATCTCATCCTGTGCTTGTGCGCGAGCGTCATTAAGCATGAGTACTGAAGGACATACTTCACTCGGTTAAGGTCCGAGGCGTTGTTGGAAACCGCGTAATAGTTATAGATTCCTCTCCAAACAGAGTTGAACCGCATCACTATGTCATGGTCCTCTAACGCCACGAAGTTCTTCTTTGAGCAGGGGAAGAAAGGGTTATCGCCTCTAGTCCTGCAAAAGCCACCAAGTTTCAATCTGTCCAATAGTTCTACAACAGGAGCAATTATCCTAATCTTGGAACTAACCGTGCGTCTTAGGGACACACGAAAGCCGTTGTGAATGGCCATTCTTCGGGTTCCAGCTCTGTTACCGTCGGAGACGGAGAGGCGAAAACCAAGGAACTTTGCCACTTCAGTAGTTGCGTGGGTGATGAGTGTTTTTTCCTCCGACAGCGTGAGCTTGAGCGTATCTCGAAGGAAAGTCTCTGCTTTGGACTTTAAATCCAAGGCAAGTGATTTATCCCCTGAGATGCCAATTAGCCAGTCGTCTGCGTAGCGTACGTAGTACACACGACAAAAGCCTGGGTCCATTGGGTTCACTGAGGGAAGCATGTCCGCCTCATTTCTCAGCTGCTTCGTCTCTTGCGTCTCGACTCCGCCATTCTTCTTTAGTATGTACAGCCGCCGTCTGGTGAGCTTTCTCCAAGCCGGATTAGGGCCTCTCCTTGAATCGCCTTTGTTGAGAAGAGTCTGTAGAGACCGAACCCAAATATCGAATTCATGGAGGTAAATGTTCGCGAGGTATGGGCTTATCACCCCTCCCTGAGGCGTACCTTTAGTAGGATTTTCCAGCTTACCGTCGTCATGCAGGATAGGAGTCCTTAAGAATTTCCAGATGAGCCTGATGAATCTTTCATCTTTTATCTTCTTCCGAAGAATGGATATAAGAATGTGATGGTCGATATTGTCGAAGAACCCGACGATATCTCCTTCAATAACCCATTTGAGGCTGTTCCATTTGGAATATTCATGCAGAGCGGAGTGACACCCGCGATTGGCTCGAAATCCGTGGCTAGCGTCGTCGAACACCGGAAGTTCTGCATCGTAGATGCATTCCAGTATCAACCTGACCATCTCTTGGACGATTTTGTCTCTAGGAGAAGGGATGCCCAGAGGTCTGAGTTTTCCATTCGCCTTAGGAATAAACTTTCGCTTTACAGCTACCGGAGAATACCTTTCGTCCCTAATTGCACTGCAGAGTGCCTTGAGGGATTCGAGAGATGTTTCATCTAGAGTGGAGCCATCGGCTCCTTTGGTCATATTGCCCGCTATGGACTTGAGTCTTTCGTAGGCTAGCACCGCTAATTGCGGCGAACTTACTAATCTAAACAGGTCGTCGTTCACCCATGCTGGGTTACGGTTCAACTTTCTTAGAGTTTCCAGTCTTTCCGTGATTTTCAAGTGTTCTCCAACACAATCATTTTCAGAACTGTCACTACTACCTGTGGCCCTTCTAACGAGTTGAGCGTTGCCGCCCAAAAAGTTCGTCCCTATTAGGGGAGCTAGTGGTGTC
Source organism: Rhodoferax mekongensis (assembly GCF_032191775.1). Lineage (NCBI taxonomy): Bacteria > Pseudomonadati > Pseudomonadota > Betaproteobacteria > Burkholderiales > Comamonadaceae > Rhodoferax > Rhodoferax mekongensis. Next base: position 2,989,037 of record NZ_CP132507.1, read on the forward strand.
ACGGACGGGACTCGAACCCGTACGACTTGCGTCGAGGGATTTTAAGTCCCTTGCGGCTACCAATTACGCCACCGTGACATCTCTCTACTACGACCACTCCGTGACCATGTTGCTTGCGCAATTTAGGTCATCCCCGCGTTAACTCCAGAACGTAGCTGTAGTCTTAGGCACTCATTTCGTTCCTTGACCCTCTCATTGAGGGTGAATCACGCCAAACAGTATGTCCACTCTTAAAATCTTAGTGAACATTAGCGTGAAAGGGGTCTCATCAACTATTCCCCTCCGGTGCGGTAACCCGTTCAGAACTTGAGTTCAGGTAATCCAACTTTTGCCATAACTACTGTATCTGCTGCCTAGCAATCTGTTGATTCATGTTTCGGCAACTTTTCGCATCATGCTACGGTCCCCTCGGGGATTTCCCCCTTAGGTAAGATGCTGATTTACTCCTAATCTGATAAAGAGGAAGCTTGCTAAAGCTTCTTCGTTCTGGAGCCCTCTACGGGCGCACTTTTAAGTCCGATGTGTCTACCTATTTCACCACTCAGGCACGGGTGTCTATTGTCAAACAAAAATGCCCCACCAACCGAGGCTGACAGGGCATTTCGACCAGATAAATCTGGAGGCGCGGTCCGGAGTCGAACCGGACTAACCGGATTTGCAATCCGGGGCATAACCGCTTTGCTACCGCGCCGAGTTTTCAGATTCCTCAACCTAAGGAGAGGAACAAAAAAGGGAAGCAGGCGCTTCCCTTCTCGGAATTGGAGCGGGAAAAGAGTCTCGAACTCTCGACCTCAACCTTGGCAAGGTTGCGCTCTACCAACTGAGCTATTCCCGCGTTTCAAGCCTCAAATTATAGCGCCAATTTAGGCGGTCGGGGCAAGGTCAAAAAATCTTTTTGCATTGCCCCGACGGACTTCAATGCTTCACAGCTGAGGTGGTTGTATCTGAGGCGACCCCTGGAACCGCAACTGGGACCGGATCTTCGTCTGGCAAAGAGACAGGTTGGGACTCCAATGCCAACTCAAGCACTTGGTCAATCCAACGTACAGGCACGATCTCGAGTCCATTCTTCACGTTTTCGGGAATGTCCTGCAAGTCTTTGGCATTCTGCTCAGGGATCAAAACCGTCTTGATGCCTCCTCGCAAAGCAGCAAGCAACTTTTCTTTCAAGCCACCGATCTCGGTGACTTCACCTCGCAAGGTGATCTCTCCGGTCATGGCAACATCACCCCGAACGGGGATGCCTGTCAAAGCAGATACAAAAGCAGTAGCCATCGCTGCGCCAGCGCTTGGTCCATCTTTAGGTGTCGCGCCATCAGGTACGTGAATATGGATGTCTTTCTTTTCGAAAGTCTCATCCTTGATTCCCAGCCGACGGGCGCGACTGCGAACGACAGTGCGCGCAGCCTCCACAGACTCCTTCATCACATCGCCCAATGAACCGGTGCGGGTAATGACGCCCTTACCGGGAGTCAAAGCAGCTTCAATCGTCAAAAGATCACCGCCGACCTCAGTCCATGCGAGTCCCACCACTTGGCCTACCTGGTTTTGCTCTTCAGCGCGACCATAGGTGTAGCGACGCACCCCCAAGAAATCATTCAAGTTCTCCGCGGTCACGACCACTTGTGCCTGCATTTTCTTGAGCAAAAGGCCCTTGACGACCTTGCGGCAGATTTTCGACAGCTCGCGCTCCAAAGAGCGGACACCCGCCTCACGCGTGTAGTACCGAACGATGTCTCGCACAGCATCCTCAGAGACAGACAGTTCCGCATCCTTCACACCGTTGTTTTTCATCTGCTTGGGCAACAGATACGTAATGGCAATGTTGGTCTTCTCGTCTTCGGTGTAACCCGACAGACGAATCACCTCCATACGGTCCAGCAACGCTGGTGGGATGTTCATAGAGTTGGAAGTCGCCACAAACATCACGTCACTCAAGTCGTAGTCCACTTCTACGTAGTGGTCGCCAAACTTGTTGTTCTGCTCCGGATCCAACACCTCCAACAACGCACTGCTGGGGTCGCCACGAAAGTCCGTGCCCAGCTTGTCGATTTCATCGAGCAGGAACAAGGGATTACGTGTGCCAACCTTGGAAAGGCTTTGAAGAACCTTTCCTGGCATCGCTCCAATGTAAGTTCTCCGATGACCGCGGATCTCCGTCTCATCGCGCATACCGCCCAAGGCCATACGTACGTATTTTCGGCCCGTGGCCTTGGCTATGCTTTGGCCCAAAGAAGTCTTACCTACCCCGGGCGGGCCTACCAGACACAGGATTGGCGCCTTAACTTTGTCGACTCGCTGTTGAACAGCAAGATATTCCAAAATGCGGTCCTTGACTTTGTCCAAGCCATAGTGATCTTCATTCAACACGTTCTCGGCATTCGCCAGGTTGTGTTTAATCTTGGTTTTGGCAGTCCAAGGCAGGCCGGTCAGCACTTCAATGTAGTTGCGTACCACCGTCGCCTCCGCAGACATTGGAGACATCAGCTTGAGTTTCTTCAACTCGGCTTCGGCCTTCTTCAACGCCTCCTTGGGCATCTTGGCAGACTTGATCTTTTTTTCGATCTCTTCGATGTCTGCGCCATCTTCACCCTCGCCCAACTCCTTCTGAATCGCCTTGACTTGCTCATTCAAATAGAAGTCGCGCTGGTTCTTTTCCATCTGGCGCTTGACCCGACCACGGATCTTCTTGTCGACATTCAATATGTCGACTTCGTGTTCGATCTGCTCAAACAAATTTTCCAAGCGGTCTTTGACCTCAGGCAGACTCAAAATGGCTTGTTTGCTGTCCAGCTTGAGTGGTAAATGCGCAGCAATGGTGTCAGCCAAGCGACCAGGGTCGTCAATGCTGGAGATGGAAGTAAGAATTTCCGGAGGAATCTTTTTGTTGAGTTTGACGTACTGGTCAAACTGCTGCATTACGGCACGACGCAGCGCCTCCACTTCACTACCGGCTTTACGGCTTACGTCCGTCGCCTCAGCAGGCACTTCAATGGGGGTAACGTTCGCTGTGAAATGCAGTTCACCTTCAGAGATCTGGTTGACGGTAGCGCGCTGATGCCCTTCGACTAACACTTTGACAGTGCCATCAGGCAGCTTCAACATTTGAAGGATGGTGGATACACAACCCACGTCGAACATGTCTGAAACTACCGGGTCATCCTTGGCAGCCGCCTTTTGGGCCACCAACATGATGCGGCGCTCTGCCTCCATGGCTGCTTCCAAGGCTTTGATGCTCTTGGGGCGCCCGACGAATAGCGGAATCACCATGTGAGGAAAGACGACCACATCGCGCAAAGGCAATAGAGGCAGTTCTAAGGGGATTGCAGGCAAGGGAATATGGCCGGACATAGGAAAACCTTTACGTTACCTGTGGAATATGGACTGCAAAGCCCGGATTTCAAGCACAACCCGATTATGAAAAACCGGGCCACCCCACAAGTGGGATTGAATACCCCCAAAACCCTTGCTTATCAGGCTATTGGGGGCCATTCCGGCTACGCCTTCTTGGCAGATTCGCGATAAACGAGCAATGGAGGCTTGTTTTCTTCGATGGTGGATTCATCCACCACTACTTTTTCAACGTTGCCCGCATTGGGCAACTCATACATAGTGTCAATGAGCGATTGCTCAAGGATGGATCGCAAGCCTCGGGCACCCGTTTTGCGGATCAAGGCCCGCTTGGCGATGGCCTTCAGGGCAGCAGGACGGATCTCCAGCTCCGCGCCCTCCATTGCCAACAACTTGGCATATTGCTTGACCAAGGCATTCTTGGGCTCAGTCAAGATCTGAACCAAGGCGTCTTCAGTGAGCTCAGCGAGGGTTGCCACCACAGGCATACGCCCCACTAATTCGGGAATCAAGCCGAACTTGATCAAATCCTCAGGCTCAACCTCTTTGAAAACTTCGGTCAATGCACGCTGTTGCTTGCTCTTTACCGCAGCGCCAAAACCGATACCCGAAGACTCTGTGCGGCTCTCGATCACCTTTTCCAAGCCCGCAAACGCACCGCCGCAAATGAACAGGATGTTGGTCGTGTCAATTTGCACGAAATCCTGGTTCGGATGCTTGCGTCCACCCTGCGGCGGAACACTGGCCATGGTGCCTTCAATCAGCTTCAGCAGAGCTTGTTGAACGCCCTCGCCCGACACATCGCGCGTGATGGAGGGGTTGTCGGATTTGCGTGAAATCTTGTCGATCTCATCGATGTAGACAATGCCGCGCTGGGCGCGTTCCACGTCGTAGTTGCAGCTCTGGAGCAGCTTCAGAACGATGTTCTCCACGTCCTCGCCTACATAACCCGCTTCGGTCAAGGTGGTTGCATCAGCCATCACAAAGGGCACATCCAGCATGCGCGCCAGTGTCTGGGCCAACAGCGTCTTGCCCGAGCCAGTGGGGCCGATCAACAGGATGTTGCTCTTGGCGAGCTCAACATCATCTTTCTTGGCTTTTTCTTTGTGCTTGAGGCGCTTGTAGTGGTTGTACACCGCCACCGCCAGAGTGCGCTTGGCAGGTTCCTGGCCGATGACATAGTTATCGAGGTTTGCCTTGATATCTGCTGGCGTGGGCAGGTCACTGCGCCCTTCCTTGTTTTCGGTGGTCGCCGGTAGCTCGTCACGGATGATCTCATTGCACAAATCGATGCACTCATCACACACAAACACGGACGGACCAGCGATAAGCTTCTTCACCTCATGCTGACTCTTGCCACAGAAAGAGCAGTACAGGGTTTTTTCGCTGGTTGAGCCTTTTTTTTCGGCCATGGATGTCTGCCTCTTTTCGCTAAGTTAAGCAATGATAACCAAATGAAAACGGTGCCTGTCCGTCGGAAAGGCACCGTTCAGGTGGGCGCTTGGCCCGCCGCAATCAGGGGCGTTTTGCAATCACCTGATCGACCAGGCCATATTCCTTGGCCTCGTCTGCAGACAGGTAATAGTCCCGCTCTGTATCGCGCTCAATCTTTTCCAAAGGTTGGCCGGTGCGCTCCGCCAGAATCTTGTTCAGTTGTTCGCGGGTCTTCAGGATTTCACGAGCGTGAATTTCAATCTCCGTGGCCTGGCCTTGTGTACCACCCAAAGGCTGGTGAATCATGACCTTGGAATTCGGCAGCGAAAAGCGCTTGCCCTTGGCACCGGCAGCCAACAGAAATGCCCCCATACTCGCGGCCATGCCGGTGCACAAGGTAGACACGTCGGGCTTGATGAAGTTCATGGTGTCGTAAATCGCCATACCCGCGCTCACAGAGCCGCCGGGCGAATTGATGTAGAAGGAAATATCCTTGTCAGGATTTTCGCTTTCCAGAAACAACAGCTGAGCCACCACGAGATTGGCAGTCTGGTCATTGACGGGCCCCACCAGAAAAATCACCCGCTCTTTCAACAAACGGGAATAAATGTCGTATGAACGCTCACCACGTCCCGATTGCTCGATGACCATGGGCACCATTCCCAGAGCCTGGGTTTCCATTGCGCCGGACATTCCGTATTTCACGTTCATAAGCTCTCCAAAATGTAGGGTGTAACTGTACAGAAAAAGACAGACAAAAATGCAAATGGGGCTTAAACGCAGGACTGCAAGTCCCGCGCAAGCCCCATTTCGCTGCGACGCAAAGTTTGCGCCTGCGCTTTGCTTTAGTTCTGGCCCATCAATTCGTCGAAGGACACGGACTTGTCAGTCACTTTGGCCTTGGACAGGATGTATTCGGTCACATTGTTTTCAATGACCACTGCCTCGACTTCAGCCATGCGACGGTTGTCACCGTAGTACCAACGGATCACGTCAGCGGGCTTCTCGTAGCTGGCAGCCAACTCTTCCACATGGGCCTTGATCTGCTCGGGCTTGGCGGCCAAGTCATTGGAGCGAACCAGCTCTGCCACCACCAGACCCAATCGCACACGGCGCTCTGCTTGTGGGCGGAAGATATCGTCAGGAATCGGAGCCTTGTCGGCGTCCTTGATACCGCGCTGCTTCAAGTCAGCACGCGCATTTTCCACCATGCGGTCCAGTTCAGCTTGCACGCTGGACTTGGGCAAGTCCAACTCGGCCTTGGCAACCAAGGCATCCATCGCTGCTTGTTTGTTGCGAGCCAGCAGGCGGTGCTTGACCTCACGCTCCAGGTTCTTGCGGATGTCTGCGCGCAGCGCTTCCACGGTGCCGTCGGCGATACCGAGGGACTTGGCCAATGCGCCATCCACTTCAGGCAGGTTGGCGGCTTCGAGCTTCTTCAGGGTAACCAGGAAGTCAGCGGTCTTGCCGGCCACGTCTTTGCCATGGTAGTCCGCAGGGAACGCCAAGGGGAAAGTCTTGCTTTCACCGGACTTCATGCCACGGGTAGCGTCTTCGAACTCCTTGAGCATCTGGCCATCGCCCAGAATGAACTGGAAGTCAGCAGCCTTGCCGCCGGCAAAAGGTTCACCATCGATCTTGCCTTCGAAGTCCACGGTCACGCGGTCGGTGTCTTGGGCCGCGGTGTCTTGTGCGCGCTGGGCAAAGGTACGGCGCTGCTTGCGCAGGATTTCAATGGTCTTGTCGATGGCTTCGTCAGTCACGTCCGCAGTCAATTTTTCGACTTCGGCACCCGCCAAATCAGCGATCTTGACTTCGGGGAAGACTTCGAAAATCGCGTCGAACGCCATTTGACCTTCAGGAGAGGTTTCACTCTCGGAAATCTTGGGCTGGCCAGCGACACGCAGCTTGGCTTCGTTAGCGGCAGTGGCAAAAGCCTCGCCCACTTTGTCGTTCATCACTTCGTAGTGGACCGAATAGCCATAGCGCTGGGCCACGACATTCATGGGAACTTTGCCTGGACGGAAACCGTCCATCTTCACGGTGCGGGCCAACTTGCGCAGACGGCTGTCAACTTCGGTCTGGATCACGCCCACGGGCAGTGTCAACGTAATCTTGCGCTCCAGCTTTTCCAGAGTTTCTACAGTAACGGCCATCGTTCACTCCTAATGTTGGTATGGCAGGGATTTCACCTGCGACATCGCTGGGATGCCATGTAAGGTTGGTGCGCGGGGGGGACTCGAACCCCCACAGTGTTGCCACCGTCAGGACCTAAACCTGGTGCGTCTACCAATTTCGCCACCCGCGCTAAAAACAAAACACGGGAGCCGAGAGCCCTGCAGAACCCGTCTGCCAAGCCCCGACTTCCCGTTTGAAATCGGTCAACCCGCTATTTTAACCTGCAAGCGGGTGCCTTCTTTTCAAGTTGCGGCAGGAATCTCGCGTTTGACCCGGAACCACGCTGCATACATGGCCGGCAAAGCCAGCAATGTGAGCACGGTAGCCACGATCAAGCCCCCCATGATGGCAACCGCCATCGGGCCCCAGAACACAGAGCGAGACAGCGGAATCATGGCCAGCACCGCGGCTGCTGCCGTGAGCACGATGGGTCGCAGACGGCGCACGGCGGATTCCACAATGGCGTCCCAAGCCGGGATGCCCGCAGCCCTGTCCTGCTCGATCTGGTCAATCAGGATCACCGAGTTGCGCTGGATCATGCCCATCAAGGCAATCACCCCGAGCAACGCCACGAATCCGAACGGACGCCCCAGCAAGATCAGCGCACCGGCGACACCTGCAATGCCCAGAGGCCCGGTAATGAATACCAGCAGCGACCGGCTGAAGCTCTGCAGCTGCAGCATGAGCAGCGTAAAGGTCAGGAACAGCATGATGGGAACACCCGCCACGATGGATGCAGAGCCCTTGGAGCTTTCTGCCACCGCGCCGGCCACTTCAATGCGATAGCCATTGAAACCTTTGGTGGCCCACTGCGCTTCCAGCGCTTTCATCTGGGGCAGCAACTCCGCGGTCACGGTTGCGCCTTGCATGCCTTCAACGATGTCACTTTGCACCGTGATCGCGTAATCCCGGTTTTCACGCCACATCACACCCGGCTCCCACGTGAACACCGGCTTGGCGATCTGGGTGATCGGGATGGACTTTCCGCTACTGGTGGGCAGGTAGGCATTGGCGATATCGGTGATGGCGTTGCGCTCATCCTGTGGCTGGCGCAACACGATGTCGATCAGCTTGTCACCCTCACGGTATTGACCCACGGTCGTGCCGGTGGACAAGGTCTTGGCGGCCTGGGCAATGCTCTGGCTGCTGACACCCAATGCACGGGCCTTGTCCTGGTCAACCTCGAGGCGCAAAACCTTGACGGACTCGTTCCAGTTGTCGTTCACACCCCGGGTGTTGCGGCTCTGGCGCATGGCGGCCTTGACTTCGTCGGCCCGATCACGCAGCACCAGCGGATCACCGCCTACCACCCGGAACTGCACCGGATAGGCCACGGGCGGACCGTTGGGCAGCAGCTTGACGCGGCCACGCACCTCGGGGAACTCGCTGGCCAACAAGGCAGGCAGCTTCACCCGCAAGGACTCACGCACTTTCAAGTCCACCGGAATGATGATGAACTGCGACACGTTGGTTTGCGGGAACACCTGGTCCAGCGGCAAGTAAAAACGCGGCACACCCGAACCGATCCAGGTGCTCACCGACGCTACACCGGCCTCCTGCATCAGGCGGGCTTCTACGCGCTGGGTAACTTCCTGGTTGTTGGCAAAGGAGGTTCCTTCGGGGAACCAGATATCCACCAACACCTCAGGGCGGCTGGAGTCCGGGAAGAATTGCTGCTGCACCTTGCCCATACCCACGATACCCAATGCGAATACCAGAATGGTGGCACCAATCGTGGTCCAGCGATGCTGCACGCACCAGTTCACAGTGCGACGGAAAGCGTTGTAAAACGGAGTGTCAAAGTGCTCCTGATGGACAGATTCGCCGGCATGGTGGGGCTGGCTCTTGAGCAACCAGTTGCCCAAATAAGGCACAAAGTACACCGACACAAACCAGCTCAAGATCAGCGCCAGCACTGTCACCGCAAAGATGGCGTAGGTGTATTCGCCGGTCACCGACTTGGCCAGGCCGATGGGCAGGAAACCCACTGCCGTAATCAAGGTGCCGGTCAGCATGGGCATGGCGGTCACTTCATAGGCAAAAGTCGCCGCGCGCACCTTGTCGTAGCCCTCTTCCATTTTGCGGACCATCATTTCCACGGCAATGATGGCGTCATCCACCAGCAGGCCCAGCGCAATGATGAGCGAGCCCAGCGAAATCTTGTGCAGGCCGATGCCCCAGTAGTACATGCCAAGGAAGGTCACGGCCAACACCAAAGGAATCGTGATGCCCACCACCAACCCGGGCCGCACGTCCAGGATCCAGCGCCTCCACAAGGGGTGGTTACCGGGCCGCTTGTGCAGGCCCAGCGAGATAAAGCTCACGGCCAGCACAATCACTACCGCCTCTATCAGCACCCGCACAAACTCGTTCACCGAGGTGGAGACCGACTTGGGTTGGTCCTGCAACTGCACCAGCTTGATACCGACAGGCAAGGATTTCTCGATGCCTGCGAACGTTTTTTCCAGCGCGTGGCCGAGGGCGATGATGTCGCCCCCCTTGGCCATGGATACGCCCAGCGCAATCACTTCCTTGCCCTGGTGGTGCACTTTGACGGACGGGGGGTCCACATAGCCCTTGGCGATGGTGGCAATGTCTTTCAGTCGGAACTGGTTGCCGCTGGCGCCGCGAATCGGCATGTCAGCCAACTGCGCGACCGCATTGAACTGGCCGCCTACGCGCACTTGCACCACGTCCAGCGGGGTCTGCACCGCGCCGGCGGATTCCACCGCGTTCTGCTGCCCGAGTTGCGCCAGCACCTGGTTGAAATCCAGCCCCAACTGGGCCAGCCGCTTCTGGGAGATCTCGATGTAAAGCTTTTCGTCCTGCGCGCCGAACAGCTCCACCTTGGCCACATCGGGCACGCGCAGCAGGCGCTGGCGCACATCGTCAGCAAAGGTCTTGAGCTCGGCGTAGTTGAAGCCATCACCTTCCAGCGCGTAAATCACGCCATACACGTCGCCGAAGTCGTCGTTGAAAAATGGACCGACCACACCGCCCGGCAAGGTGCCGCGCATGTCGCCGATCTTCTTGCGCACCGTGTACCAGACGTTGGGAACATCACTGCCTTTACTGGAGTCCTTGATCTGGAAAATGATCTGGGACTCGCCGGGCTTGGAGTAGCTGCGGATCTGGTCGGCGTACTGCACTTCCTGCAGCGTGCGCTCGATCTTGTCGGTCACCTGCTCCGCCACTTGCTGGGCGGTGGCACCGGGCCAGTAGGTGCGCACGACCATGGCTCGGAAGGTGAATGGCGGGTCTTCGTCCTGGCCGAGCTGGAAGTAGGCGGCGGCGCCCAACAGCATCAGCACGATCATCAAATAGCGGGTGAGCGCGGAATGGTCCAGCGCCCATTTGGAGAGGTTAAACCCCTTGCTTGGTTCTTGGTTCATGGCGACCTCACTTGCCCGCAGCAGAGGCCGCTGCGGCGGAAGGCGCTACAGAATCCATAGCTGCTGGCGCAGATGGGGCGGGCGCTACCGCGCCTTTTTCCTTGTAGATGGAGACCTTCTGTCCCGGTGACAGCACGTGCACCCCTGCCACCACCACCTGCATGCCGGGCGTCAGGCCCTGGGTAATGACGGCGTCATTGCCGTCAGCTGTCGCCACCACTACGGGCTGGGGTTTGACTGTCATGGTCGCGCTGTCCAGCACCCATACGCTGCTTCCCTCGCCCGCCTTCAGCAGCGCCGAGGTCGGCAGCTTGATCACTTGCGCCGCACTGCGGTCCAGGGCTTTGGGTGACACCGACACGGTGCTGCCCAAGGGCAGGGCATCTTTGGCCTCCAGTGCCACTTTCACGGTGAAGGTACGGGTCACCGGGTCGGCGCTGGCAGCGACTTCGCGCACCGTGCCTTCCACCTGGGTTTTGCTCGCCCACACGCGCACATCCACCTTGGAGCCTTGCTTGATCAAAGCCACTTTGTCTTCAGGTACAGAAAACACCACATCGCGCGGACCATCCTGTGCAATCTGCACTACCGGCGTACCTGCAGCCACCACCTGGCCGACTTCTGCGGTGACTGCCGTTACGACGCCCGACACATCGGCCACCAGCGTGGTGTAGCCAGCTTGGTTGCCTTGGCTGTTGAGCTGGGCCTGCGCCTGCTCAAGCTGAGCTTGGGCGGCTTTGAGGGCCGTGTCACGGCGCTCCAACTCGGCACCGCTGATGAAGTTCTGATCGCGCAACTCTTTGTAGCGCTTGTAGTCAGCGGCTGCGAGGTCGCGGTTGGTCTGGGCTGCGGCCACCTGGGCGCGCGCGGCGTCCGCCGCCAACTTGTAATCTTGCGGATCCAGCTGGGCGATCACCTGCCCGGCTTTGACCGTCTGCCCCAGCTCCACAGCGCGGCGCACCACTTTGCCGCCCACCCGGAAGCCCAGCCGGGATTCCACACGCGCCCGCACATCCGCAGAAAACTCAAGGCTCGACTGAATGCTGCCCACGCCCACCGACATCAGCTTGACAGCACGAACCGGCTCTTCCGAAGGCGCAGGCTTGGAACAGGCGGTCAACAGCAAGGCGCTGAGCAAAACCGGCGTGGCAAAAAGTAGTTTGTGAGGAGACATGGTGACAGCGGAGTGAAGTTGGACGGAGGGGCCAAAAAGCTTGCATGACAAGTTAATGACCAGTTGGTTAGTAATTTAAGCGGCGTACGGGGCTTTGTCAAGCTGCAGGCACAATGCCGCCCATGCCCGCCCTGCCCGATTCCGCTGCTCCTTTGGCCCCAGTCGCCGTCCCCATCACGCATTACGAGAATTTCCCTGTTGCCTCGGTGTTGTGCCCGCCCCACTTGCGGGCGCCGATTGCGGCGATATACCACTTTGCCCGCACTGCAGACGACATTGCCGACGAAGGTAACGCCAGCGCCGACGAGCGCCTGGCCGAGCTCGCGATGTACCGCAGCGGCCTGGATGACGCGCCCGAGGCACTGGCCCGCTGGCCCCAGGTCTTCGGCCCGCTGCGTGCCCAGCGCGACGCCCACGGCCTGCCCGCCCCTCTGCTGCACGCCCTGCTGGACGCCTTTGTGCAAGACACCGAGAAAACCCGTGACGGCACCGGCTACCGCGACCACGCCGAATTGCTGGACTACTGCAGCCGCTCCGCCGACCCGGTGGGCCGCCTGCTGCTGCACCTTTATGGCGTGCAGGACGGGGAGTCCCTGGAAATGAGCGACGCCATCTGCTCCGCCTTGCAACTTATCAACTTCTGGCAGGACCTGAGTGTGGACATTCCCCGTGGCCGCTATTACCTGCCGCAGGAAGCCTGTGAGCGCTTTGGCGTGAACCAGGCGGATATTCTGGCGCGCAAGCAGACCCCAAACGTTACCAAATTGATAGCTGCTTGCGCACAGCAGGCCAGGGCCAGCATGCAAAAAGGTGCTCCTTTGGTACACCGCCTGCCCGGCCGCGCCGGCTGGGAGTTGCGCCTAGTGGTGCAAGGCGGCCTGCGCATTCTGAACAAGATCGCCTCCATGAACTACCGCACCCTGGAACGCCGCCCCAAGCTGTATGCGTGGGATTACGGGGTGATGGTGTGGCGGGCTTTGTGGATGTGAATGCAAGGCACTGTTTCAGCTGCTGACTGCCACCCATGAGTGCCCATGCTGACAAGAGGCGGGCTGTGCGTTTTGCGTAGGTCAAGGAGGAGCCCGCGCAGCGGGCGGGGGACACGGAGCAAAGCGCACAGCCCGCCTCTTGTCTGCGCCACCACATACGCCTGAGAAGGGCACTCGACGCGTCCAAAAGTTTGCGCGTGGCCTCAACGACAATACCCACCATGACCCCAGAGCAATACGTCCAGGAAAAAGCCGCTGCGTCCGGCAGCAGCTTTTACTACGCCTTTCTTTTCCTGCCTGCCCCGCGCCGCGCCGCCATCACCGCCTTTTATGCCTTCTGCCGCGAGGTGGACGATGTGGTGGACGACATGGTCGACGCCGGAGTGGCTGCCACCAAACTCGCCTGGTGGCGCTCTGAAGTGCAGCAATCCTTCAACGGCACGGTTACCCACCCGGTAATGAAAGCCCTCATGCCGCACGCCGCTGCCTACCACATCGAAGCCCGCCACTTGCTGGCCGTGATTGATGGCTGCCAAATGGACCTGGAGCAAACCCGCTACCTCGACTACCCCGGCCTGCAACGCTATTGCCACCTGGTGGCTGGCGTGGTGGGTGAGGTGGCGGCCGGCATCTTCGGCCAGACTGACCCGCAGACCACCCAATATGCCCACAAGCTGGGTCAGGCCCTGCAGCTCACCAACATCCTGCGTGATGTGGGGGAAGACGCCATGCGCGGCCGCATCTACCTGCCGGTCAATGAGCTTCAGCAGTTCGATGTGAAGGCGCATGAAATCCTCAAACGCAGCTACTCCGACCGCTTTGTGGCGCTGATGAAGTTTCAGGCCCAGCGCGCCCAAGGCTTGTATGACGAGGCACTGGCCTTGCTGCCTGCCGCCGACCGCCGCACGCAGAAGCCCGGCCTGATGATGGCCAGCATTTACCGCGCCTTGCTCACCGAGATTGAGCGCGACAACTTCCAGGTGCTGCACCAGCGCGTCAGCCTCACCCCGCTGCGCAAGTTCTGGCTGGCGTGGAAGGTGCAGGCGCTCGGAAGATTATGAGAATCGCCATCGTCGGCGCCGGCTGGGCGGGGATGGCGGCTGCAGTGACGGCGACACTTGCTGGGCACCGCGCTATCGTTTTTGAAGCAGCCCGCGCAGTCGGCGGGCGCGCTAGAGCCCTGAGCGGCACATTGCCTGACGGCACGCCCGTGGTGCTGGACAACGGCCAGCACATACTGATTGGCGCCTACACCCGCACCCTAGAGCTGATGCGCACCGTGGGGGTGGACCCCGCCACCCACCTGAAGCGCCTGCCCTTGGACTTGCGCTTTGGCGACGGTGAAGGCCTGGCCTTGCCAATGTGGCCCAGCCCCTTGGACGCGCTGGCGGGCATCGCCACCGCCCGTGGCTGGACCTGGGCCGACCGCTGGAGCCTGCTCCGGGCTTCGGTGGGCTGGCAACTTGCGGGCTTCCAATGCGCACCGGGCACCAGCGTGGCGGAACTGTGCCGCACCCTCAGCCCCACCATCCAATCCACGTTGATAGCTCCGCTGTGCGTCTCGGCCCTCAACACCCCCGCGGAGCGGGCTTGTGGCCAGGTCTTTTTGACCGTGCTGCGCGACTCGCTGTTCGGCGGGCGCGGCAGCTCCAACCTGCTGCTGCCCACGCGCGATCTCTCCAGCCTGTTTCCAGCCGCCGCGGCAGAGTGGCTGGTCAACCGGGGTGGAGAACTGCGCACCGGCGTGCGGGTGACAAGCCTTCAACACGGCAACACCTGGCTGGTGAACGGTGAAGCATTTGACGCCGTCATTTGGGCCACGTCATCGTCCAATGCGGCCTCCGCGCTCATGGAATCTGCGCAAGCAGCTCCTGAAACCATAGCAGATAGCTTGCGGCAGTGGTCAACTACGGCCGAAGCCTTGCGGTTCGAAGCCATTGCCACCGTCTATTCCTACGCCCCCGACGCCGCCCTAAGCCGACCCATGGTGGCGCTGCGCGATGACGCGGACCACCCGGCCCAGTTTGTGTTTGACCGCGGCCAGCTCGACGGCACCCGTGGCCTGCTCGCTTTTGTGGTCAGCGCCAGCGACGGCGACAAAGAGACGCTGGAGCGTCGGGTGTTGGCCCAGGCCCGCACGCAGCTGGGGCTGGAACTCGCACCTGTACAAACGGTGATCGAAAAACGCGCCACTTTTGCCTGCACACCGGCGCTGCAACGCCCCGGTCAAGCTGTAGCCCCGGGCCTTTGGGCCTGCGGTGACTACATAGCCGGTCCCTACCCCGCCACGCTGGAAGGTGCCACCCGCAGTGGCATGGCAGCCGCAGAGTCCCTGGGCACCGCTTGATCCAACACAGGGGGGCCGCCACATGGGCGACAACCCTCTTCTGGGGGCAATGCTTGGCGCGCTAGACTGGCAGCCACAGCATCTGGAGTCTGATTGTGAAACTGGCATTGAAACTGGTGGGCCTGCTGCTGGCCCTTTTGCTGCTAGCCGCAGGCGGCTTGGGCGGGTGGTATCTGTACCAAAAACAACCGGTACGCAGCGGTGTCATCGAGCTGACTGACCTGGGCAACAAGGTCACGGTACGTTATGACGAGCGCGGCGTGCCCCACATCAGCGCCCAGAACGAGGCCGACCTCTACCGCGCGCTGGGCTACGTACACGCCCAGGACCGCCTGTTCCAGCTCGAGATGGTGCGCCGCCTTGCCAACGGCGAATTGGCCGAGGTGCTGGGCCCCAAGTTGCTGGAGGTGGACAAGCTGTTCCGCACGCTGGGCTTGCGCGAGCACGCGAAAAAAATAGTGGCAGCCATGGACCGCAGCACGCCGGCCAACCAGGCTTTGTTGAACTACCTGGACGGCATCAACCAGTACCAGGACAAGCACCGCGTTCCCCTGGAATTTGACATTCTGGGTATCACCCCGCACCCCTTCACCCCGGAAGACACCTATGCCGTGGGGGGCTACCTGGCCTACAGCTTTGCCGCCGCCTTCCGCAATGAACCGGTGATGACTTTTATCCGTGACAAGCTGGGCCCCGACTATCTGCGTGCCTTTGATATTGAATGGCACCCCGAGGGGGTAATTACCCCACTCACTGCAGGTAGTGCGCGCCTGAACGACAGCGACTGGAACAGCCTGAACCGCATCGCCGCCGTCAGCCTGCAAGCCACCGAACTGGGGGGCATTCCCCTTCTGGAAGGCAGCAACGCCTGGGCCATTTCGGGCAAGCGCACCGAGTCCGGCAGCCCGCTGCTGGCGGGGGACCCGCACATTGCCTTCTCCGCACCCGCCGTCTGGTACGAGGCGCACCTGAGCAGTCCGGGGTTTGAGTTGTTCGGCCACTTTCAGGCGCTCAACCCCACGGCCCTCCTGGGTCACAACCAGGATTTCGGCTGGAGCCTGACCATGTTCCAGAACGACGACATCGATTTGATTGCCGAAAAAGTCAATCCCGAAAACCCGCAGCAGGTCTGGCACCAAGGCCGGTGGGTCGACATGGGTACCCGGTCCGAACTTATCCAGGTCAAGGGGGAACCTCCGGTGCGCATCAGCCTGCGCAGCACACCGAATGGCCCGGTCATCAACGACGCATTCAAAGACAGCCTGGGCGCCACACCCATCTCGATGTGGTGGGCTTTTCTGTCCACCGAGAATCCGGTGCAACAGGCGTTTTATGAACTCAACCGCGCCGATACGCTGGAGAAGGCCCGCAACGCGGCCAGCAAGATCCACGCGCCCGGCCTGAACATTGTGTGGGCCAATGCCAAAGGCGACATCGCTTGGTGGGCTGCCGGCCTGCTGCCCCAGCGCCCGCAGGGGGTGAACCCCACCTTTGTCCTGGATGCCACCAAGGGCGAAGACCAAAAGCCCGGGTTTTACGCGTTCCAGTTCAACCCGCAAGAGGAAAACCCGGCGCGCGGCTACATCATGTCGGCCAACCACCAGCCCCAACCCAAGAGCGGGGTGCCGGTGGCCGGCTACTACAACCTGCCTGATCGCGCCCAACGCCTGGACGCCTTGCTCCAAACACCGGATCTCAAGTGGAACAGCGCAGAGGCCCGCAAGCTGCAGCTCGATGTAACCAACAACTACGGACCGCGCATTCTGCGCGATCTGTTGCCCGTAATGGCTGCGGTGGTCACCGACCCCAACGACAAGGCTTTCATGGAGCCCCTGACCAAATGGGATGGCGCCTACACCGAAGACAGCATTGCTGCCACCCTGTTCACCCAGATGATGTACGAGCTGTCCAAAGCAGCATTTGCCGATGAGCTGGGCCCGGTGCAATTTGAGAACCTGCGCCAGTCCCGCGCGCTGGACCACGCCTTGCCTTTGCTGGTGGCAGATCCCGCATCGCCCTGGTGGGACGACGTGAGCACGCCCGCCAAAGAGAGCCATTTCGAGACGGTGCGTATTGCCTGGTCCAACACGCTCAAGCATTTGCAAGGCCTGTATGGCACCAGCCTGCTCGATTGGCGGTGGGGCTCCGCCCACACGCTCACGCACGGCCACCCTCTGGGTCGCCAAAAGCCCCTGGACAAGATTTTTAACGTGGGGCCTTTCCCGGTACCCGGCGGACGCGAAACTCCCAATAACCTGTCAGGCTCCATCGGCCCTGCCCCCTGGGCGGTGACCTATGGGCCTTCGACGCGGCGGGTGATTGACTTTGCAGATTCCGGCAAAGCTGTGGGCATCAATCCGCTGGGCCAGAGCGGCGTGTGGCCCGACCAACACTACGCGGACCAGGCGGAGAAATACGTCAAGGGCGAATACGTGCGCATGTGGCTGGACGAAGCAGACATCGCCGCCCACACCGAAAGCACGCTGGTGCTGCGCCCGGCGCGCTGATGTGACTTCTTAAAAACCGTCGCCGCTGAGCAAGTCCTGCAGTTCCTGCAGGCTGCCCACAGTCATGTGCGGGTGCTGTTCGTAGGTCCAGACGTGCTCTTCGCGGTTCACCCACACCGTCTGCATGCCGACGCCCAGAGCGCCCAGCACGTCAAGTGCAGCGTCGTCGCCGATGTGCAGCACCTGCGAGGGCTGTACGCCCACCACATCACAGGCAGCGTGGAAAATTTTCGGATCGGGCTTGCCCACCCCCGCATCGCGCGCGCTCACACTGGCCGCAAAGTACTGCCCTATGCCTACGCGATTCACATCTGCGTTGCCATTGGACACCGCCACCACCGGCCAGCGCTCAGACATGGCCTGCAACAGAGGAATGGCATCTTCAAACAACTCGACCTGCATGCGCGCATCGAAAAACACCTCGAACGCCGGCTCCGCCAGCGCAGCGTTCTCGCCCGCGCGCTGCAAGGCCAGGCGGATGGACTCACGCCGCAGCACGCTCAGGTCATGCGCGTGGTCGGCCCACTGGGCCTCCGTATCCGTCCGCAAGATGCGGCGCTGGTGCGGGTCGGCATAGAGCGCGGCAGTGAGCGGCGCATGCGCCAACAACCAATGGTGAAGAATGTCTTCCGCCCGGTGAATGGCGGGCCAGACCGGCCACAAGGTGTCGTCCAGGTCGAGGGTAATGGCGCGGATAAGGCTCAGGTTCAGCATGGTACGACTAGGCGTGAGGCAGCTACTATCGGGAGTGTCATTCATCCCATTGTGCCTTTCCCGCTTTTGCCCACCATGCCCACAACAACCCCGTTGATTCCACTTTCGATGCCGGTTCCCTCCGGCGAACAGCTCAAAGCCGCGCGGCTGGCCGCCGGTCTGAACCAGGCACAGGCCGCCGAATTGATGGGCTACTCGCTGCAAACAGGCAGCCGGGGTGGTGTGCAGTCGCGCACCTGGCAGGCGCTGGAAAGTCCCACCGATGATCGCAACATGCAAGGACCGGTGTTCGCCATGTTTTTGCTGCTCACCGGCCAGCACCCGACCTTGCAACTGGTGACCAGAGAGCCCCAGGCACCCGACGCCGGCAAAAGCCCCGACGCTGCCTGAAACCCCCCGCTACCGGACAATCATCCCATGGCACTCCCTTCTCCTTTTTCTCCCGAACCCGCCTACACCCATGGTCAGGAAGCCCGCACCGCGGTGCTGCTGTGCAACCTGGGCACCCCGGACGAGCCCACGACCCCGGCCGTGCGCCGCTACCTGGCCGAGTTTTTGAGCGACCACCGCGTGGTGGAGATTCCACGCCTGCTATGGCTACTGATCCTGCACGGCATCATCCTGCGCTTCCGGCCCGCCAAGTCGGCAGCCAAATACGCCAGCATCTGGACGCCCGAAGGATCGCCCCTCAAGGTCTGGACTGAGAAACAGGCCAAGCTGCTGCAAGGCTGGCTGGGCCAGCGTAACCATCAGGTCAAAGTGCGCTGGGCCATGCGCTACGGCAGCACCAACATCCCCTCCCAGCTAAGCGCATTGAAGGCGGAAGGCTTTACCCGCGTACTCATCGTTCCGGCCTATCCGCAGTACAGCGCCACCACTACCGCCAGCGTGTTTGACGCGGTGTACCAGTGGGGTCAACAAACCCGCTCCATCCCCGAGCTGCGTTTTGTGAACCACTACCACGACCACCCCGGCTACATCGCCGCCTTGGCGGCCAGCGTGCAGCGCCACTGGAAGGCCCATGGTCGCCCTGACAAGCTGGTGATGAGCTTTCACGGCGTGCCCGAGCGCACCCTGCACCAGGGCGACATCTACCACTGTGAATGCTTCAAGACAGCGCGCCTGGTTTCTGAGGCGCTGGGCCTGCGCAAGGACGAGTTCAAGGTGACCTTCCAGTCCCGCCTGGGCCGTGCCAAATGGCTGGAGCCCTACACCGAGCCCACCTTGATCGAGATGGGCAAAGCCGGTGTGGAGCGTGTGGACGTGATCTGCCCCGGCTTCACCAGCGATTGCCTGGAGACGCTGGAAGAAATCAACATGGAAGCCCGCGAAGCTTTTTTGCACGCAGGCGGCAAAGAGTTCCACTACATCCCCTGCCTCAACGATGACCCCGAGTGGATCACCGCCCTGTGCAAGATCACCGAAACCCACCTCAGTGGCTGGCCCACCCAGGAGCGGCAGGACCCGGTAGAGCGGGAGCTTTCACGCAAGGCCGCGCTGGAATTGGGCGCCAAGCAGTAAAAGCGGAAATGGCCCGGGTGCACCAGCCCGGAGATTTAAGGCATTTTTGGCCTATAGCGCCCGTGGAATATGCACAAGGCACTATCAAATCAGGAGCAAAGCGATTCATTCAGGTGAATCGCGGCAGCCCCTCAGACTTGGTGTCCAATACTTCCATGGAACCGAACGACCGCCACGAACAACGCCTGAACGATCTGGAGATCAAGGCGAGCTACCTCGAAGACACGCTGGACCAGCTGGACAAGATCATCATCCGACAGCAGGAGCAGATCGATCTGCTGATCCGGGAGCTCACGCACCTGCGGCAGCAGGCACCCGAACCCGGCACCGCGCGCAACCTGCGCGATGAGTTGCCCCCGCATTATTGAAATAGGAGTTTCCCCATGTCGCTTCACACCTGGTGGTTGTTTGTCATGATGACGTTTGTGGTGTCTGCCACGCCCGGCCCCAACATGCTGTTGATCATGAGCACCAGCGCGCGTGACGGGATGCGCGCCGCCGTCGTCAACATGGCGGGCTGCATGACATCATTGATGTTGATGCTCAGCCTGTCTGCGGCCGGACTGGGGGCGCTGTTGCAGGCGTTTCCGGCCGTGTTTGAAGCCTTGCGTTTGCTGGGCGCCGCCTACCTGGCCTACCTGGGTGTGCAGTGCTGGCGCTCCCCCGTGCAGGACCAGCCCGTGGGCTCTACGGTGCCTGCGACGGCAACCACAGGCCCCAGCAGTTTTTGGGCGCAATACCGGCAAGGCGTCTTGGTGGCAGCGAGCAACCCCAAAGCCATTTTGTTTGCAGCCGCATTCTTTCCGCAGTTTTTGAACCCCGAAGCGGCTCAGTTGCCCCAGTTCGGGATACTGCTGAGCACCTTTGCGGTGGTGGAAGTGGCCTGGTACTTTGTCTATGCCGCCAGCGGACAAAAGCTGGCCAACTACCTGCGCCGAGCCACCGTGATGCGCGCCTTTAACCGGCTGACCGGTGGTGTGTTTGTGGGATTTGCAGCCCTGATGGCGGCCGCCAAAAGCTGAGCCGACATGCGGAGTAGGCGTCAGGCCAAGTCCTGATGCCGGGAGTCTTTTTCCACGTACATCGACAGATCGCATCGGTGCAACCAGGATTCCAGCGTGTCCTGGGGCTCGGCCAAAGCCAATCCGCAACTGGCGGTCACTTCCAGGTCATCATGCAGACCACCCCAATCGAATTCATTCACCGCTTTGTGGATGCGGGCGACCAAGGCTTGCCCACTGTAGGCATCCACATGGGTGAAAACCACCACAAATTCATCCCCGCCCAGGCGCACCGGTATGTCGCCCTCGCGCACGAAGCTGCTGAGGATATGGGCCAAAGCCTTCAAAACCTCATCCCCTACGCGGTGTGAAAAGCGGTCATTCACCCGCTTGAAGTGGTCCACATCCAGAAAGACCATCGCAGGCGTCTGACCCCGATCATGCGCGCGCGCCAGAATGCCGGGCACCCTCTGTTCCAGATGGCGGCGGTTGTAGAGACCTGTCAATGCATCTTGCGAAGCCAGTTGCTCGAGGCGCCGCGCCTCCTGCTCAAGTTGCTGACTGGCTACATGGATAGCACGGGTACGCAGTTGCCAATCCACACGTTCTTCCCGGCTGTGCAGGTTCTCGTTATGCAAATGGGTCTCTTGCATCTTCAACAGGCGTAGCTGGGTTTGCGCAAGTGCGTCCTTGCCTTGCGCCGAATAAAGCTGGGCCAACAGCAGGTGTGAGGTTGCGCGAAGGTGCTCGTTCTCAGCCCGTAAAGCCAACTGCTGCAGGCGCTGCGCATGGGCCTCAGCAGACAGCCAGTCTTGCCGCGCCCATGCAATCTCGGCGCGCAGCCAGATTTCCATCAATCGCACAGAGGGTTGGTCCGCCCCTTTCTCAGCGCTGGCGCATACAGCATCCGCGCGCCGAACTGCGTCCTCCGTATCGCCAGACCAGCAACTCTCGAATCCGAAGCTCAACTCCAGGAGTGCACGGGTTTTCAGGTACGGGCATTGCAGGGCACGCACCTTGCCGCCCAAGGAAGTCGCCAGCTCCGGCAAGTCCCGGGTGGACTGCAAGCGCTCCAAGGTCAAAAACGTTCCGTGATAGTAGCGGTCAAAAAAACAGCGCTGTATCTCTGCAGCCCGCAAATGGAAGCGCGGCAAACAGCTTTCAGGCCACAACGCCTCAGCCTCCATAAGCCGGATGGAGTGGAGCAAGGCGTCAGCTGCCTTGTCGAAACTCTGGCTGTGGGCATAGGCCACACCCAGGTAATTGCGCGCCAAGGCTTCCCCAATCGGATCACGACCCTCGCAAAGTTTGATGGCCAACAGAGCCGCCTCCACGCCCTCACCACTGTGGCCCATGGTGCTGAGCACATGAGACAAGGTGGTCAGTGCTTCGGCCTCTCCGGTGGCATCGGCCTGCGTTTGAAAAAGGTAGACCGCGCGCTGTGCGGTCTCACGCGCACGGCGCATGCGCGACATCTGCCGGTCCCCTTGCGCCAGATAGAGCAAAGCTCTGGCTTGCCCGCCCACGTCGCCTCGTCGCTGCGCATGCAGCAAAGCGCTTTTGGACAAGGCCTGGCTGTAGTCCACATCGCCCCGTTGCAAAGCCACTTGCGCTTGGTGCAACAAGGTACTGTGTGGGGCTTCGAGCGGAGCAGGGTCGGCAGGGGACATTGGGAGACTATTGAACGGTCAACCGGACAGCGTAGGTCCACGAGCCCGAACTGTCATCCCCCAAACGGGTGAATTTTGCAAAAGTTTGCAAGCGAAGGGCCTTACCGCACCAAAGCCATTGCCTTGATTTGTGCCCACACAGTCTGGCCAGGCTGCAGTTCCAATTGGTCCATGGCCCGCCGGGTCAAGCGCGCCCACAGGGGTGTACCGGCGCAGTCCAGCTGCACCAGCGCTTGGGCCGGGTGCTGGTCAGGCAACACCGCAGCCACGGTACAGGACACCACGTTTTGGATGCTCGTGTCGGTGGGTCTACGCGTGGCAATGCTGACGTCGCGCGCCAGCACCCGCAGGCGCACGGTCTCCCCCATACCAAGGCCGGTATCCGGCAACCAGAAGCTGCCACCGGTGAGGCGCACTTCTGTCAAATGCCAAGCTTTGTCGTGGCCGGCCACCCGTCCCACCACCAGGCTGGACACGTCACCTCCCATGCGAATCAAAGGTTCGGTGCGCGCCAAAACCTCTTGCAATGGGCCGCACGCCCGAACCCGGCCCTGCTCCAGCACTACCAAGGTATCGGCCAATCGAACCACTTCGTCCGCTGCGTGAGACACATAGACCATGGGTATCTGCAACTCATCCCGCAAGCGTTCCAGCCACGGCAGTACTTCGAGGCGGCGCGCCTCGTCCAGTGATGCCAAGGGTTCATCCAGCAACAACAGTTGCGGATTGGTGGCCAGTGCGCGGGCGATGGCCACACGCTGACGTTCGCCACCCGAAAGCTCAGGGGTCCGTCGATGCAGCAAATGCTCCAGCCCGAGCGTGCGGACGGCGAACTCCGTCGTCAGCAGGGCGCTACCCTGGCGCGGCGGTGCGGCCCTGCGGCGTGCAAACTCCAGGTTGCCGGCCACATCGAGATGGGCAAACAGGCTGGCCTCCTGGAATACATAGCCCAGTGGACGCTTCCAGGTCGGCAGAAAAAGGCCTTGGGCATCGTCTTGCCACGCCTGACCCTGTATGTGGACCCTCGCCTGGCTGGCACGTTCCAGCCCAGCAATACAACGCAACAGCGTAGTCTTGCCCGACCCGGAAGGCCCATAGAGAACACTGATGCCTTGGGCTGGCAGCTGCACATCCACGTCCAGTTGGAAGCCGGGTTTGTGCATCTGCAGCGCGATGCGGTGAGGCATGACGTTCATGTGCGCAACCTGCTCCCGCGCGGATTGAGCCAGCCCAGCAGCAGCAGGACAGCCAAGGAGAACACCACCATGCCGCCGGACAGCCAATGGGCTTGGGTGTATTCCAGAGCTTCCACATGCCCGTAAATTTGCGTGGACACCACGCGGGTGGATTCGGGGATATTGCCACCCAACATCAAGACCACCCCGAACTCCCCGACCGTATGCGCAAAGCTCAATACCGCGGCGGTCAGAAAACCCGGTTTGCACAAGGGCAACACCACATGCCAGAAGGTATCCCACGGTGAGGCACGCAATGTGGCGGCGACTTCCAAGGGACGGTCTCCCAAAGCCTCAAACGCATTCTGCAGAGGCTGCACCGCAAACGGCAGCGAATACAGCACGGAGCCCACAACCAGTCCCGCAAAGGTAAAAGGCAGCAGTCCTACACCCAACCACTGCGTGAACTGCCCCACCCAACCCTGTGGCCCCATGCTGATCAGCAAGTAGAAGCCCAGCACGGTGGGCGGCAACACCAGCGGCAAAGCCACCACGGCCCCCACCAAGCCGCTCCAGCGCGAGCCGGAACGGGCCAACCACCAGGCCAGCGGGGTCGCCAACACCAATAACAGGATTGTCGTGACCGTGGCCAGTTTGAGCGTCAGCCAAATGGCGTGCGCATCGTCCAGCGTCAGTGGAAATTCGGGCATCGCGGAGGCCTATTCGTAGCCGGCGCTTTGCATGACCTTGCGGGCGGCGTCGCTGCGCAAGTAGTCGAGGAATGCGACAGCGGCAGCCTGGCCGACACCTGCCTGCAACAACACCGCATCCTGGCGCAAGGGCTGGTGCAACTCTGCGGGAACGCGCCAGGCGGAACCTTGTTCTATCTGGCCATTGCGCATGACCTGGGAGAGCGCAACAAAGCCCAGCGGGGCATTCCCTGTGGCCACAAACTGGTAGGCCTGCGCGATACTCTCGCCCTGCACGAGGCGGGTCTGCACCGACGGCAGCAGACCCCGTTTGGCAAGCACCTCCATCGCAGCGGCGCCGTAGGGCGCCAGCTTCGGGTCGGCAATAGCCAAACGCGTGAAAGCGGTGCTCAGCACCTGGCCCTGGTGGTCTACCAAGCCGGGCTGTGCACTCCAGAGTACCAAACGCCCCGTGGCATAGGTGAACTGGCTGGAGGCCAGCGCCCCGCCCTCTTTGACCAAGCGCGAAGGTGTTTCATCATCCGCAGACAAGAAGACCTGGAAAGGCGCACCGTTCTTGATTTGCGCATACAGCTTGCCGGTGGCACCTGGCACTAGCTTGACCTCGTGTCCCGAAGCGCGTGTGAAGTCTGCAGCAACCTTTTGCGCTGTGCCGCTGAAACTCGCAGCCACCGCAACCGTCACGGTATCAGCGCGCGCGCCCAAGGCCGTCACGCCCCATGTGGCAACAAGCGCCACGCGCAGCCAAGCGGAAATCCATTTCATTGCCATGGGCCGAGGTTAGCATCCTGCGGGCACAATTTGCGAAGGTACCGTCAACAAGCCTCCTTGGCTCAGGCCCAAAGAAAACGGGGCACCAAGGCGCCCCGTTTGATTGCTACTAATTTGATAGCTGCCCGCACATATTGCACGGGCGCCAAAGGCCTAATTGAGCATGAAATCGGTCTTCAGACTACCTTGCTCTGGAAGCGTTTGAGCACGCGTGGCAACACCAGCACGGTCAACACCACCAGCAGCAAGAACACCGACATCGGACGCTGCAAGAAGATCATGGCACTGCCTTCACCAATGGACATGGCGTTGCGCAGCTGCGCTTCGGCCAAGGGCCCCAGGATCATGCCCACAATCACCGGCGCAGTCGGGAAGCTGAAGCGACGCATTACCAGACCCAACACCCCCACGGCGTACAGCAAGACCAGGTCAAACGCACTTTGGCGCATGCCGTAGGTACCCACAGTGGCGAAGATCAGGATGCCGGCATACAGCTGGGCCTTGGGCACTTTGAGCAGTTTCACCCAAAGACCCACCATGGGCAGGTTCAACACCAGCAACATGACGTTGCCAATGTAGAGCGAGGCGATCAATGCCCATACCAAAGCCGAGGAGCTGCTGAACAACTGCGGACCGGCTTGGATACCGTAGTTCTGGAAAGCACCCAGCAAAACAGCCGTGGTGTTGGACACCGGAATACCCAAGGTCAACAGCGGGATCAAGGCAGTGGTCACCGTGGCATTGTTGGCAGCTTCGGGACCGGCCACACCTTCGATGGCGCCCTTGGTACCGAACTCGGCCAGATTCTCGCCCTTGGCCAGCTTCTTCTCAGTGGCATAACTCAGGAAGGTGGGTATCTCAGTGCCGCCCGCCGGAATGCAACCGAAAGGTGCTCCGATAGCCGTGCCACGGATCCAAGCCGGAATCGAGCGTTTCCAGTCACTGGCCGTCATCGTCACGCGGCTCATCTTGTTTTCAGACTCCACCACCTTGCCTTCAAACAGCACAAAGTGAAGCGCCTCAGCCACCGCAAACAAGCCCACCGCCACCAACACAATTTCAATGCCGTCCAGCAATTCAGGCATGTTGCCGGTGTAGCGCGCCTGACCGGTGATCTGGTCCATGCCGACAAGGCCTATCGCCAAGCCGATGAACAAGGCGGTCAAACCACGCAAAGTGCTTTGGCCCAACACCGCGCTCACTGTCGTGAACGCGAGCAACATCAGGCAAAAGTACTCAGGCGGACCAAGCTTGACTGCATACTCTGCCACCACCGGCGCGAACAAGGTCACCACAATGGTGGCAATTGTTCCGGCAAAGAACGATCCGATAGCCGATGTTGCCAACGCTGCGCCCGCGCGCCCGCTCTTGGCCATCTTGTTGCCCTCCATGGCAGTGACCATGCTGGATGTCTCGCCGGGCGTATTCAGCAGGATGGACGTAGTCGATCCTCCGTACATCGCGCCGTAGTAAATACCGGCAAAGAAAATCATGGAGGCCGTGGCGTCTACCTTGGTGGTGATGGGCAACAACATGGCCACTGCGGTCGCGGGGCCGATGCCGGGCAACACACCGACGGCGGTACCCAACGCGCAACCTACGAATGCCCACAACAAGTTGACGGGCGTACCCGCTGTGATGAAGCCCTGTAAAAGCTGATTCCAGATATCCATTTACAACCACCCGCTTTGAGTCAGACCCGGCAAGCCGATGGCCAAAAACTTCGTAAACATCCAATACACCGGTGCTGCGATCAACAAGCCCACCACGCTGTCCAGAACCCAGGTACGGGCACCGCCTGCGGCCTGGCCTTGCGAAAGACGCGCTCCGCGAGCGGCCAACACAAAACACAAGGCGCAACTGAAGATGAATCCGATGGTGGTAATCAATGCGGCATTCACCAGCAGGCCAACCGACATCCAGACAAAACCGGGCCAATAAGGCTGTTCGCCATCGTCGCCCTCTTCGAGATCACGGAAACCACCGGTACGCACTTCCCACAACATGACAGCACCGCACAGTAGCAGAGAGACAGAAACCACCCAAGGCAAAAAATCAGGGCCAACGCCTGCATAGCCAGCTTCCGAGGGAATGATCCAAGCGCCTGCCCCCAGCCCGAGGGCCAGGAGCAGCACGCCGATCGCAACGGCAGCTTCCTGCCGCGCTTTCAGCGTGTGGGTCATGACAACATTCCCGACAGGTGCATGATGCCGCGCAGACTGGCGAAATCGGAATCGACGAAATCGTCAAATGCCTTGCCCGTCAGCAGCGCAGGGGTCCAGCCGTTTTTCTCCAGGGCCTCTGCCCATCCCTTGGTTTTGCTGACCTTGACGATCAGGTCGGTAAGGGCGGCACGCTGCTCAGCAGTGATACCGGGCGCGCCGTACACACCGCGCCAGTTGCCCAGAACCACGTCATAACCCTGTTCTTTCATGGTGGGGATATTGATGCCGGGCAGGCGCTTTTCGGAAGTCACGCCAATAGGACGCATCTTGCCCGCGGCGATGTACTCGGCAAACTCGCTGTAGCCGCTGCCACCGACTGACACGTTGCCACCCAAAATGGCTGCTGTTGCTTCGCCGCCGCCACGGAAAGCCACGTAGTTGACCTTCTTGGGGTCCACGTTGACCTTGGTTGCCAGCATGGATGCGCAGATGTGCTCGGTGGATCCGCGAGAACCGCCGCCCCACTTCACGCTGCCGGGGTCTTTTTGCATCTGGGCGACCACGTCCTTCATGGTCTTGAAGGGGGAGTCCGCGGGCACCACGAACACGTTGTACTCGCTGGTCAGGCGGGCAATCGGCGTTGCCTTGTCCAGGGAAATCGCTGGCTTGCCGGTAATGATGCCGCCCAACATCACGGCGCCCATCACCATCAAGGCGTTCGGGTCACCCTTGGAAGAGTTGACGAACTGCGCCAAACCGATCACGCCGGCAGCACCACCCTTGTTGTCGTACTGCACGGTTTCGGCCAATTTGGCGTCAATCAAGGCTTTGCCCAGGGCGCGGCCTGTTCCATCCCAACCGCCACCGGGGTTGGCAGGAATCATCATTTTCAGATTGACACTGGCGCGTGCCGTCAGGGGCAATGCACCGGCTGCGGCCATCACGGCCATTGATTTGAGGAAGGTATCGCGACGCATGAGGAGTCTCCTATGGTTGATTGCAAGCCCTATGATGCGGGCCGTGGCTGTCAATCGGCTGTCCAAAAACCCTAGGGGAAACCCGTAAAACCCGCGCCCTGCTTCATTCCATGCACCTTCTTTTGATTGAAGACGACCCCGCTTTGCACATCACGCTGCAGCGCAGTCTGGTGCGCGCGCAGATGCGGGTAGACGTTTGCAGCAATGGCTCGGTGGCCCTGCAGCGATGGACCGAACTGCAACCGGATGTGGTGGTGCTGGACCTGAGCTTGCCGGGGGTCGACGGTCTCGATGTGCTCAAGCAAGCCCGCCAGAGCGGCCTGCGCACGCCGGTGCTCATCCTTACCGCGCGTGGCACCGTGGGGGACAAGGTGCTGGGCCTGAATGCCGGCGCGGATGACTATCTGCCCAAGCCATTTGACCTCGATGAGCTGGAAGCCCGTATCCGGGCCTTGCACCGTCGCAACGCTGACAACCCGCCCCCCCAAAGCAGCGACCTGCAGGTGGGCGAACTGCGTCTGGATCGGACCAGCGGCGCCATCTACCACCGGCACCAAGTAATGGACCTCACACCCAAAGAATTGGCACTGATGGGCGCGCTCATGTCCCGTCCCGGCCATGCGGTCAGCAAGGAACGCCTGTTTGAAGTGGTATTTCCCGGGCAGGCCGATGTGCAGTTCGAAGCAATCGAAGTCGTGGTCTACCGCCTGCGCAAAAAGTTAACCGCCACCAGGGTGAGCCTGGTCACCTTGCGCGGGCTGGGCTACCTGCTCAAGGCGGAGTGACATGGCAGCCACCGGCACCACACCGTCGCTGCGCAAAAGCCTGTTGCTGGGCATTCTGATCCCCATCCTGCTTTTTGTGGCGGTTGACACCATCAGCCTTTACCGGCAAGCCCTGTCTGCTGTCAACACGGCCTATGACCGGACCCTGCTCGCATCGGCCAAAGCGATTGGTGAGCTGCTCGACATTGAAGGCCACGGTAGCGATGCACGCCTGCGAGCACAGGTGCCCTACTCGGCACTGGAAGCCTTTGAAGCAGATAACCGCAGCCGAATGAGTTACCGCGTTTCCAACGCCCAAGGGCAATGGGTTGATGGCGAGCAAGACCTGGCCATCTGGACCGGCAAGATACCTTCGCAGGGGCCCTATGCGGCCCTGGTGGACTTCTATGACGACACTTTCCGCGGCGATGCTGTGCGTGTGGCGGTGTTGTTGCAGCCGGTTGCCAGCGGGCGGGAACGCACCATGGCCATGGTGCAGGTTGCGGAAACCCTGGAGCTGCGCCACACACTCGCACGGCAGATCCTCTTGGACACCTTGCAGCGGCAGTTGATCCTCATCACCGTCATCACTGGTGTCGTGCTTTTTATGGTGGACCGGGCAACCCGACCTGTGCGCCAGTTAAGTGAAGAGCTGGAGCAACGCAGCGAAGACGACCTGACGGCCCTTCCCGCAGCAGAACTCCCCCTCGAGATCCAGCCTTTGGCTGTGGCCACCAACCATGTCATGCACAAGCTGCAGCATTTGCTGGACCACCAGAAACGCTTTGTGCGCGACGCTGCCCACCAGCTGCGCACGCCACTGGCTGTGCTCAAGGTGCAAGTGCAATCCGCCTTGCGGGGCGACGTGCCCGCCCGCCAGGGCTTGGAAGAAATAGAAGCCACCGTAGACCGAGCCACCCAGCTGGCCAACCAGATGTTGTCACTCGCCAAGGTCGAGCAAGTGCGCCAGCAGCAAGACTTCGCCGCCATGGACTGGGCCGAACCCGTCCGGGCCATCGCACTCGACCTTTCCGCCTTGATCGCCGAAAAAAACCTGGACTTTGAACTGGTTACCGAGCCCTGTCCGGTCCTTGCCCATGAGTGGATGCTCCGGGAAATGGCCAGAAATCTGATCCACAACGCGATCCGACTGACCCCGGAGGGCGGCCGTTTGCACATCCACCTGCAGCAGGAGGACAGCCATGCCGAATTGACCATTTCGGACAGCGGCCCCGGCATCTCGGACGCACTGCGCATGCGCCTGTTCCAGCCCTTTGCAGCCGGCAGCACCCATTCCGGCTCGGGGTTGGGCCTCACCATCACCCGCGAAATGGTGATTGCATTGGGCGGCACCATCCAGCTCAACAACCGGTATTCCGGTGACGCCTGCACAGGTCTGGATGCTTGTGTACGATTGCCCATCCACCTGTCCTGAACAACACCTGCATGCAAAACACCCGGATCGACAAATGGCTGTGGGCGGCCCGCTTCTTCAAAACCCGTTCCCTCGCCACCGATGAAGTCAATCTGGGACGGGTGCAATGGGAAGGCCGGGATGTCAAGCCTGCCAAAGAGGTCAAAGCCGGCGACACCCTCACCATCTGGCAGGGCAAAGTCAAGCGGACGGTTGAAGTTCTGCTGATCAGTGAGCAACGCGGGCCGGCACCGGTGGCGCAGTTGATGTATGCCGAAACCCCGGAGAGCATTCAACAACGCCTGGCCGCCGCAGAGCAGCAGCGCCTGAGTCCGGAGCCCGCACACGCGATTGCGGGCGGACGCCCCACCAAACGGGACCGGCGCGCCTTGCAAACCGGTTGGAACGAGCGCTGGAGCGCCTCGCTGGACTGATACCCCTATTGCAGTCGGCTCACTACAGGCCGGCGCCGGCAGAAGGGTGAAAGCGGCGATAATCGGGGGTTACTACTGAGGTACCGTGCATCCTGCAGGAGCGCCGCATCCTCAGGGCCCCGCCTTAGAACGAGTTTTGGAAAGCCCTTCTGCATGACCTCCCTCTCCCCCGTGCCCATTTCCCCCGTTGAAGACATCGTTGCCGACATGCGCGCCGGGCGCATGGTCATTCTGGTGGACGAGGAAGACCGTGAAAACGAGGGCGATCTGGTGTTGGCGGCAGACCATGTCACTCCAGAAGCCATCAACTTCATGGCCAAGTTCGGTCGTGGCCTGATTTGCCTGACTCTCACCCGTGAGCGCTGTGAACACTTGAAGCTGCCTCCCATGGCAGCACGCAATGGCACTGTGTACAGCACCGCCTTCACGGTATCGATTGAGGCCGCGGAAGGCGTGACCACCGGCATCTCGGCAGCCGACCGCGCCAAGACCGTGCAGGCAGCCGTAGCCAAAAACGCAGTAGCCACGGACCTGGTGCAACCCGGTCACATTTTCCCCCTGCAAGCGGTGGACGGCGGTGTACTCATGCGCGCCGGCCATACCGAAGCGGGCTGTGATCTGTCGGCCATGGCCGGCTGCAGCCCTGCAGCGGTGATCTGCGAGATCATGAAAGACGATGGCACCATGGCCCGCCTGCCCGACTTGCAGCTGTTCGCTGCAGAGCACGGCCTGAAGATCGGCACGATTGCGGATCTGATTCAGCACCGCAGCCAAATGGAGTCGCTGATCGAACAGGTGGGTACACGCCCCTTGAAAACCGCTTATGGCGAGTTCACTGCCCATGCGTTCAAAGACAGCACCGGCCAGGGCGTTCATTTGGCCTTGGTCAAAGGCGAGTGGACCGCTGAGACCGTGGTGCCGGCCCGCGTACACGAGCCCCTCTCAGTCCTGGACGCTTTGGAAGTCAACCGCAGCATGCACTCCTGGAGCCTGGATGCGGCATTGGCCCATATTGCCCGAGAAGGCAAGGGTGTCGTGGTCTTGCTCAACTGCGGCGAAAGCGGTGCTCAGCTTCTGGACCAGTTTGAGGGCACGGCCCGCGCATCCCAGGCACCCGAACGCGGTCGCATGGACCTGCGCACCTACGGTATCGGCGCGCAGATCCTGCTCAAGTGCGGTGTGCAAAAAATGCAATTGATGGGCAGCCCCCGTCGCATGCCCAGCATGACCGGCTACGGCCTGGAAATCACCGGCTACATCAGCAAATAATTCGAATCAAGGAACCACCCATGTTTGGCGCAGACAAAGGCACCGCAGCCTCCGACCGTTTGAACGGAAAAAAACTCAACATCGGCATCGTGCAGGCCCGCTTCAATGCGGACATCACCGATGCGCTGGCCAAGGCCTGCAAGACCGAACTGCTGGCCTTGGGGGTGTCTGACAAAGACATCGACCACGTCACCGTACCCGGCGCGCTGGAAGTGCCTGTGGCTTTGCAAGCCATGGCGGAAAAAGGCAAGTACGACGCATTGATCGCACTGGGTTGCATCATCCGCGGCGAGACCTACCACTTCGAACTGGTAGCCAATGAATCCGGCGCTGGTGTGACCCGCATTTCGCTGGACTACCAGTTACCCGTGGCCAACGCCATCCTGACCACCGAAAACATGGAACAGGCCATTGCCCGCCAGACCGAAAAAGGCCGCGATGCGGCACAAGTCGCTGTCGAAATGGCCAATCTGCTGGAGAGCATCTGATGAGTGATACCCCTAGCAACTCTGCGGCCAAGCGCCCTCCCCGTCAGAGCCGTACCGGCCTGACCTCCACCGGCGCACGCAAGGCCGCCAGCAAGTCCAATCGCACCCGTGCGCGCGAATTTGCGTTGCAGGGTCTTTACCAGAGCCTGGTAGGTCGTAACGCGGTAGACGACATTGATCCCTTCACCCGAGATCTCGCCGGCTTCAGCAAGGCGGACGCCGTGCACTTTGACGCTCTGCTGCATGGCTGTGTAGCCGAAGCAGAAGCCCTGGATGCCCTCATCACCCCGGCGCTGGATCGCCCCATGAGCGAGATCTCGCCCATCGAGCACGCCGTCATGTGGATAGGCGCCTACGAGATGAAGCATTGCCTGGACGTGCCATGGCGCGTGGTACTGAACGAATGCATCGAACTAGCCAAAGAGTTCGGTGGCACAGACGGACACAAATACGTCAACGGCGTGCTCAACGGCATTGCACCGCAGCTGCGCGCTATCGAAATTGAAGCAGAACGTAACAAAAAACCCGCCTGATCCGCAGAACTGCCCGCATGCACATTTCCTCACGCGCACAGAACATTGAGCCGTTTTATGTGATGGAGGTTGCCAAGGCAGCTTCTGCCCTGGCCGCACAAGTGGCGCACACCGATGCGCCCATGGTGTTTCTCAATATCGGTGAACCGGACTTCACTGCGCCGCCTCTGGTGCAGGCCGCTGCGGACAAGGCCATACGGGATGGCGTCACCCAATACACCGCAGCCACCGGCCTGCCCGCATTGCGCGAGCGCATCAGCGCTTGGTACGGGAACCGCTTTGGGGTAGACATTGCGGCAGACCGCATTGTGGTGACCGCCGGAGCCTCAGCCGCCTTGCACCTCGCTTGCCTGGCGCTGATCGAGCCCGGCGATGAAGTGCTCATGCCCGACCCCAGCTACCCGTGCAACCGCCACTTTGTGAGCGCTGCCGAGGGCAAGGCCGTGTTGCTGGAAACCAGCGCACAAGAACGCTTTCAGCTCAGCGCCGCCAAAGTTGAGAGCGCATGGGGTCCGCGTACCCGTGGCGTGTTGCTGGCTTCCCCCTCCAACCCCACCGGCACGTCTATTCACCCGGACGAGCTGCGTCGCATTCATGCGGTGGTGCGGGCCAAAGGCGGCATGACGCTGATCGACGAGATTTACCTGGCCCTCAGCCACGACGACCAGTTCGGGCACACCGCGCTGGCGATTGATGACCAGATCATCAGCATCAACAGCTTCAGCAAATACTTCAACATGACCGGCTGGCGCCTGGGCTGGATGGTGGTGCCCCCCTCGCTGGTGCCCGTGATCGAACGCCTGGCCCAGAACCTCTTCATCTGCCCCAGCACGATTGCGCAGCATGCAGCACTCGCTTGTTTTGAGCCCGAAAGTATTGCGCTTTACGAGGCCCGCCGCGCTGAATTCAAGGCCCGCCGCGATTACTTCATCCCTGCCCTGCGCGAGCTGGGTTTTGGCGTGCCGGTGGAGCCGGATGGCGCGTTTTACGTGTGGGCCGATTGTTCGGAACTTTGTGCCAAACTGGAGCTCAAGAGCAGCTGGGAGTTCGCGTTTGAAGTGATGAACCGCACCCATGTAGCGATGACTCCCGGGCGCGATTTCGGCACAGCACAAACGGCACAGTTTGTGCGTTTTTCCACCGCAAGCTCCATGAAACAATTGGAAACAGCCGTGCAGCGTTTGCGTGCGATGCTGTCAACCGTTTAGCAAAAACACCATGAATCAAGACCTTTCCATCCTGCACCTGGTTCTGAACGCAAGCATCGTGGTGCAAGCCGTGATGGCGCTACTGATGCTGGTCTCCATTGCCAGCTGGGCTGCCATCTTCCGCAAATTGTTTTCGCTCAAACGGGTCAAAACCCAGAACGAGGCCTTTGAGCGTGAGTTCTGGTCCGGCTCCAGCCTGAACGACCTGTTCAACGCCGCAAGCCGCAATGCCCAAACCTGTGGACCGATGGAACGCATTTTTGCCAGCGGCATGCGCGAATTCCAGAAGCTGCGTGAACGCCGTGTGAGTGATGTGGGCACCTTGATGGACGGCGCCCGCCGCGCCATGCGCGCCAGCTTCCAGCGCGAAATGGACGAGGTGGAGAGCAACCTGTCTTTCCTGGCATCGGTCGGCTCTGTGTCGCCCTATGTGGGCTTGTTCGGCACTGTGTGGGGCATCATGCACGCCTTCACCGGATTGGCGTCTTTGCAGCAGGTGACTTTGTCTACCGTGGCCCCCGGCATCGCTGAGGCGCTGGTGGCTACGGCCATCGGCCTGTTTGCCGCCATTCCTGCAGTCGTTGCCTACAACCGGTTTGCGCGCGATCTGGACCGCATTGCCATCCAGCAGGAAACCTTCATCGAAGAGTTCTCCAACATCCTGCAGCGCAACGTCAGTGCCCAACCCGCACCCGCGGCCCGCTAAGCAGACCGAGGAAGCAACATGCCAGCAGTCGCAGGTCGTGGACGGGGTCGTCGCACCATCAATGAGATCAACATGGTGCCTTTCATCGATGTGATGTTGGTGCTGCTGATCATCTTCATGGTGACCGCCCCGCTGATCACTCCGAGCATGATCGACCTGCCCAGCGTAGGTAAAGCTGCACGCCAGCCCGATCAGATCATCCAGGTGGTGCTGACCAAGACCGAGGCACTCGAGGTCAAGGTCAAAGAGCAAACCTCTACGGTGCAACTCAAAGACTTGGCAGCGACCGTCAAACAAGCGCAAGGCGCCAAAGACAGTGTGGCGGCCGCCAACTCTGCCGTGGTCATCAGCGCAGACAAGAACGTGAAATACGAGAGCGTGGTCAAGGTCATGGACACCTTGCAGCGCGCCGGTATCCAGCGTGTGGGCCTCTCGGTCCAGTTGGCGAACTGACGCCATCACGCACACCGCCATGCTGACCGCAGACACCCGACAGGAATTCGCTCCTCCCCATACACCGGGGATGTTGCGTGCGTTGGTGCTGGCATTGCTGGCCCATGCGGCCTTGGTAGGAGTACTGGCCATCGGCGTGGCTTGGAAGCGGGAGCTCCCCCCTGCCACTGTTGAAGCTGAATTGTGGTCCGCCATTCCCCAGGAGGCCGCGCCTCCGCCGTTGGAAGAAACACCACCCGAACCTGAAACTGCGCCTCAGCCCGAAGTCAAACCCTTGCCTGAGCCGCCCGCACCGCCACCACCCGTGGTCAAGCAAGCAGTGCCTGAGGCCCCGAGCAAAGCCGACATCGCTTTAGCCAAGGAAAAAGAGCGCCTGCTCGAAGAGCAAAAAGCCAAGGAGCTGCAGGCCAAGCAGGAACTGGAGCGCAAGGCACTGGAAAAGCGCAAGCTGGAACAGGCCGCCAAAGACAAGCTCGACAAAGAGCGCGCCGCGCAGGCCAAGCTGAAGGAACAGCAGGAAAAAGACAAACTCGCCAAGGACAAAGCCGCGCGCGAAGCCAAAGAGAAGGCGGACAGGGCCGAGAAGGCCAGGAAGGCGGAAGCTGCGGACAAAGCCAAAGCGGCCGAAGCCGCCAAGCAAAAGGCGGAGAAGGCCGCCAAAGAAGAAGCCAAACGGGCAGAGCTGGAACGCCAGCAACAACTCAACCGCCTGGCCGGCTTGGCCGTCGCAGCAGGTAGCGGATCGGCCAGCTCAAGTGGCACCGCAGCCAAGAGCTCGGGGCCGGGTGCGAACTATAGTGGTCGGATTCAGGCGGCAGTGAAGCCCAACATCACCTTCACCGATACCATCGTCGGGAACCCCAAAACCGAAATAGAAGTTACGCTCGCCTCGAACGGCGAAATTTTGAGCAAGCGGATTACCAAGCGCAGTGGCAACAAAGCATGGGATGACGCAGCTGAAAACGCCATCGACAAGACCCGCAAACTTCCCCTGGATGATGGCAAGGTCTGGTCGCCGATGATCATCGTCATTTCGCCCCAGACCTTGGTCGGGCAATAAGCTTCGAAATTGCTATAAATTTTATAGCTGCTCGCGCATATTGCACATGCGCCAGAGGCACTTTTCACACATACCCGAGAGTGGATCAGCGCTTTGTCCGGCGATAGAAAGTAACTGGCCTCTCAGCCGGGGTGGCCGGCGTTGCGGGCCCGCATCCACTGCAGCCGCCTCCGCACCCTGAGCTGGAAGCACTGGTCTGCAACCAACGACGTACGCCCGCCGGCAAGGGCAAACGCAGCATCAGTAAAGACCACCGGCTGCGCCATCCCGCAGGCAACAAGGTCCGCAGTGTGTGGACAAATGCCACGATCACCACCAACGCCACCACCAAGTTTTGCCACAGCATGCCCTCAGACTCCCAACCACAACGTGGTGCGGTAGGTCACAAAGGCTGCGGCATAAGCCAACGCAAACAGATACGCCGCCATCAGCAGCGGGTAGCGCCAGGAGTTGGTCTCACGGCGCACCACAGCCAAAGTCGACAAACACTGAGGCGCGAACACAAACCAAGCCAGCAGCGAGTAGGCCGTAGCCAGTGACCACCCCTGCGCGATCACCGGCGAGAGCGCATCCGCCATCGCGTTGTCAGCGGCCGAGAGCGAATACACCGTACCCAATGCACCCACGGCCACTTCTCGCGCTGCCATGCCGGGTACCAGCGCAATGGAAATCTGCCAGTTGAAGCCTAAGGGGGAAAACACGTGCTGCAAGGCTTGGCCCATCATGCCGGCCGCGCTGTACAAAATGGCCGGTCCCTGTGCTTCGGTCCAGCCTGCAGGAGGAGCCGGATAGGTGGAGAGGAACCAGAGCAGGACCATCAGCGTGAAGATGATGCCGCCCACGCGGCGCATGAATATGCGTGCCCGCTCCCACAAGCCCAAGCCCAGGTTGCGCATGCTCGGCACGCGATAGGGTGGCAGTTCCAGCATCAAGGGTTGGTAGCTACTCTTCATCCACACCCGCTTGAATACCCAGGCTACCGCCATGGCCGAGAGCACGCCGGCGACATACAAACCAAACAGGGTCAGGCCCCGCAGGTCAAACCAGCCCACCGTGCGCTCCGGCACAAAGGCGCCGATGAGCAGCGCGTACACAGGCAAACGTGCCGAGCATGTCATCAAGGGCGCCACCATGATGGTGGCCAGCCGGTCTTTCCAGTTGGCAATGGTGCGGGTCGCCATGATGCCGGGGATCGCACACGCGAAGCTGGAGAGCAAGGGAATAAAGGCGCGCCCGGAAAGGCCGACCTTGCCCATCACGTTGTCCAACAAAAAGGCGGCCCGGGGCAAGTAGCCGGAGTCTTCCAGCAGAAGAATGAAGAAAAACAAAATCAGAATCTGCGGCAGGAACACCAGCACACCGCCTACGCCGGCAATCA
Organism: Rhodoferax mekongensis; assembly: GCF_032191775.1. Taxonomy (NCBI): domain Bacteria; kingdom Pseudomonadati; phylum Pseudomonadota; class Betaproteobacteria; order Burkholderiales; family Comamonadaceae; genus Rhodoferax; species Rhodoferax mekongensis. The sequence continues at coordinate 3,026,820 of NZ_CP132507.1, forward strand.
CACCGTCCACCAGCAGGCTGCGCAAGGGCCCCTCCGGCATTTGGGTAAGGGTCCACTCGCCCGTGGCGGCCATCAGATCCTTGATCGCGTCCATGGGATAGGCGGCCCAGCTGAAGACGGCCTGGAAGATCAAAAACAACACCGTGGCGAGAACCAGCAGACCCCAGACCGGATGCATGACCACCGCATCCAGTCGGTGCTGAAAGCGGCCACGATTTTCATTGCCACTGAGCACCGCTGCCAGGATGCGACGCACGTCCCGTTGCAAAGCTTCCGGCGATGCGGGCGCAGGCATCCCCAAAGATGGCCGCTGGATGGACAGGTAGGCCTCAAAGCGGGCTTCGAGCAGCTCTACCAATTGCAAATGGCCTTTCTGCTGCACCGCGATGGTTTCCACCACGGGGCAACCCAACTCCAGCTCCAGGCGTTGCAAGTCCAGCTTGAGTCCTTGGGCTCGGGCGACGTCTGCCATGTTGACGGCGACGACCACCGGACGGCCCATGCGCAATAGCTCCAATACCAGGCGCAGGTTCATGCGCAGGTTGGTCGCGTCGACTACCGCCACGATCACGTCGGGAGCCGCTTCGCCGGGGCGGCGGCCTTCAATCACCTGCAAGGTCACTTCTTCATCAGGCGTAGCGGGGCTCAGGCTGTAGGCACCCGGCAGGTCGACGACAGACAAGGTTTGGCCATTCTTCAGGCGCAGGCTGCCCACCTTGCGCTCCACCGTCACACCGGCGTAGTTGGCCACCTTCTGTCTGGCACCGGTCATCAGGTTGAACAAGGCGGTTTTGCCGCAATTCGGGTTGCCGACCAAGGCAATGGTCTTGTAGGTGATAGCGCTCATGGAGTCAGTTCGCACTCATTGCAATTCAACCCGGATGCAGCGAGCTTCAACCAGCCGCAACGCAAACATGGTTTCACCGATTTGCACAGCCAGGGGTTCTCGTCCGCCGGGGCCCCGACGCAGTAACTGCAGGGACTCTCCGGCAATGAAACCGATATCGGCAAGTCGCCGCAATATCGACGCGTGGATATCCGGGCTGGCAGCCACTAGCCCCCGCACCACGGCGCGCTGGCCGTGAGTCAGTTCTGACAAAAACATGGAAGACCTTTGAAGTATCCGCCAACCCTGCAGGGTTGTACCGGGACCAATCTAAATGAGATTGTATTTCATTTAGATTGGCAAGCTTCAGTCGTAAGCAATGACTGCGGCGCCCCCGGACGCTTGTGCGCGCCAGCTCGCAAGAGCCGCATCCGTGGGGTAGAACTTGGCACTTTCGCCCAAGTGCAATTCAGCCGCCGCCTGCTGGACGGCGGCGTCTTCACCGGCCTGACAGAGCAACTGCAAACGGACCGACAAGCCCCTCACGAGCTCGCCATGTTCGGTTTGCTCGCGCACGGCCGGAAACTCGCGCACCAAAGCCGCCACATCCGGCGTGCGGTTCTTGCTATCCAACTGCACAGGTACGCGCAGATACTTGCCGAAGCGGCAGCGGGCCTGCTCCAGGCTCCAGATCTGCTGCACCGTGAGTTGCATGCCGCCCGAGAAGCGGTCCGGCATCGCCTTGCCCTCGACGATGATGAGTTCGTCGTCCTTGAGCAGGTCTTTGTAGGTGTTGAGCAAAGCTTCGCTGGCGCGTGCCTCGATCATGGCGGACTTGTCATCCAGCTTGAACAGGGCGAGCTTGCCGCGCTGCCCGTTGATCACCCGCAGCTCGGTCACGATGCCGGCCAGCAACTGCGGCTCGCGCGAGTCCTGCAACTCTTCAATCGGACGCTTGGCAAACTTGCGGACTTCAGTCGCCACTTCGTCAAACAAATGGCCTGACAGGTAAAAGCCCACCGCAGTCTTTTCCTGCGTGAGGCGTTCCTTGACGCCCCACGGCATGACTTCCACCAGATCAGGCTCCTGCGTGCTGGAGCCATGGTCATCATCCCCGCCCATGTCAAACAAGCCGACCTGATTGGCATTCGCCGCAGACGCAGCCGCAAATTCAAACGCCCGGTCCATGGAAGCCACCAGCTCGGCCCGGTTCAGGTGCACCGTGTCGAACGCGCCCGCCTTGATCAGTGCTTCCACGCAACGCTTGTTGAGGCGGGTACGGTCCACCCGGCGGGCGAAGTCAAACAGGCTTTTGAACGGCCCGGCCTCCTCGGTCGGTCCCCTGCCCTCGCGCGCGGCCACGATGGCCAGAATTGCCTGCTCGCCCGTGCCTTTGATGGCGCCCAAGCCGTAACGGATTTCCTTGTTGGAGATCGGCTCAAAGCGGTAGTTGCCGCGGTTGATGTTGGGCGGCTCAAAGCTCAGGCCCATCTTTTCAGCATCCTCGAACAAGACCTTGAGCTTGTCGGTGTCGTCCATTTCCACCGTCATGTTCGCGCAGAAGAACTCGGCGGTGTAGTGCACCTTGATCCAGGCCGTGTGGTACGCCAGCAATGAATAGGCGGCAGCGTGCGACTTGTTGAAACCGTAGCCAGCGAACTTCTCCATCAAGTCAAAGACCTCATCGGCCTTGTCTTGGGAAATGCCATGGGTTTTGAAAGCACCTGCCCGGAAGATGTCCCGGTGCTGGTCCATCTCCTCTTTCTTTTTCTTGCCCATGGCGCGGCGCAGCAAGTCGGCGCCACCGAGTGAATAGCCACCCAGAATCTGGGCCGTCTGCATCACCTGCTCCTGATACACCATGATCCCGTAGGTCTCGGACAGCATCTCGGCCACCGCAGGGTGCGGGTACTCCACCTGCTCGCGCCCGTGCTTGCGTGCCACGAAGCTCGGAATCAGGTCCATGGGACCAGGTCGGTACAAGGCGTTCAGGGCAATCAGGTCTTCGAGGCGGCTGGGCTTGGCATCGCGCAACATGCCCTGCATGCCACGACTTTCAAACTGGAACACCGCCTCAGTTTTGCCTTCACTGAACAGTTTGTAGACCTTTGGGTCGTCCAGCGGCAGGTTCTCGTAGGCAAATTTCTCCTGCCCCGGATGGCGCTTGCGGATGAACTCGGCGGCAATTTCCAGAATGGTGAGGGTGGCCAAGCCCAAAAAGTCGAACTTCACCAGGCCAATGGCTTCCACATCGTCCTTGTCATACTGGCTGACCGCAGACTCGCTGCCGGGTTGCTGGTAGAGGGGGCAGAAATCGGTGAGCTTGCCCGGCGCGATCAACACGCCCCCGGCGTGCATGCCGATGTTGCGGGTCATACCCTCCAACTTGCGGGCCATCTCCAGCAGGGTTTTGACGTCTTCTTCCTTGGCCTCGCGCTCTGCCAAAATCGGCTCAGCCTCGGTGGCGTAAACGTATTTGTCGCTTTTCTTCCCGTCCGTGGGCGGCAACTGCAAGGTCACGTTGGTGCCCGGCTTGTTGGGGATGAGCTTGCTGATGCCATCACAGAAGGTGTAGCTCATGTCCAGCACACGGCCCACATCGCGCACCACACCGCGCGCGGCCATGGTACCGAAGGTGGCAATCTGGCTCACTGCGTCTTTGCCGTATTTGTCCTTCACATAGTCGATCACCAGGTTCCGGTTGGTCTGGCAAAAGTCGATGTCGAAGTCGGGCATGGAGACCCGCTCGGGATTCAAGAATCGCTCAAACAGCAGGTTGTAGCGCAGGGGGTCCAAGTCGGTAATCTTGAGCGCATAGGCTACCAGCGAGCCGGCACCGGAGCCGCGCCCTGGACCTACCGGACAGCCATTGTTTTTGGCCCAGTTGATGAAGTCGCCCACGATCAAAAAGTAGCCCGGAAAGCCCATTTTCAAAATGGTGCCCAGCTCAAACTCCAAGCGTTCCACATAGCGCGGCATTTCGGCATCACGCTCCTGTTCGTTGGGGTAGAGGTGCACCATGCGCTCTTTGAGCCCTTCGAAGGACGCGTAGCGGAAGTATTCTTCCGGCGTCATGCGCTGGCCGTTGACCAAGGGCGTGGGGAAGGCGGGCAACTGCGGCTTGCCCAGCACCAGCGTCAGGCTGCAGCGCTTGGCAATCTCGATGGTGTTGGCAATGGCAGACGGAATGTCAGCAAACAGCGCCTCCATCTGGGCTGCGCTCTTGAAGTACTGCTCCCGGGTGAAGCGGCGCACGCGCTTGGGGTTGCTCAGAATCTCGCCATCGGCAATGCAGATGCGGGCCTCATGGGCCTCGAAGTCGTCCTGCTCCGCAAACTGGATGGGGTGCGTTGCCACCACCGGCAGCTTCATGCGGGCGGCCAGCTTTACTGCGGCGACCACATGCGCCTCATCGTCGGCGCGGCCTGCGCGCTGCAGCTCGATATAAAAACGATGCGGGAAAACACCCGCCAATTGCAACGCCACATCGTGCGCGCGGGCGGTGTCGCCCTGAACCAGAGCCTGCCCCACCGGCCCGGCTTGCGCACCCGAGAGCACGATCAGGCCTTCATGCAGCTCTTTGAGCCACGCCATCTTGATGACGGCCTGGTTCTTCACCACGTTTTGCGTGAAAGCGCGGGCAATGAGCTCCGAGATGTTCAGGTAGCCCTGTTTGTTTTGCACCAGCAAAATGATGCGGGTGACGGCTGTGGCATCGCCGCCCAAGCCTTCGAGAATAATTTCTGCGCCTATGACCGGCTTGACGCCCTTGCCGCGGCCGCCTTTGTAGAACTTGATCGCTCCGAACAGGTTGTTCAGATCCGTGATGGCCAACGCAGGCTGGCCGTCTTTGGCCGCCATCTTGATGACATCGTCGATCCGGGTGGTTCCGTCGACGACAGAAAACTCAGTGTGAAGGCGCAGGTGTACAAACATCCGGTCATTGTAGTTTTCGATTGACGGCAGACCTTGGGGAAGGGTCTGCTTCTGCGCCACAATGGAAGCACTGCATTGGTACGCTGAAAAAAGCTCTTCGAACCCCGTGACAAGCCATTTATTCAATCCGCATGGATCCGCCCTGGTCGAGCTCGCGCCCGGCATGCTGATCGCGCACATGCACGGAGACTGGAATGCCGAGATGCGGGCCCTCATTGCCGCTCAAATGCGGGAAAAGGTGGCCGCGCTGAACGCCGCAGGTCCTTGGGGCATCATCAACCACATGCATGACACGCTGGTCTATGGGCCGGATATCTATGCCCAGACCCGTGCGGACTACGCCAACCGCCCGGCCGGCTCCCGCCTCAAAGCGGTGGCCTTTGTGATCGCACCGCACGTGGAAGGAGCCTCATTACTGCGCAGCCGGTTTGACACCCTGTTGGATGGCGTGATCGCCTCCCGCGTTTTTACCGACAGCCAAAGCGCCAAGGATTGGATACAGACCCAGCTGCAATTGCCGGATGTCGCTGGCCCGGACGCAGGCAATTAAAATCAGACGGTGAACACCGTACTGAACATTTCCTCCTACAAATTCGTCCCACTTCCGGATGCTGCGGCCTTGCGCGAGGTTTTGCTGGCCCGGGCACAGGCCCTGCAGCTCAAAGGCACCATTCTTTTGGCCGAAGAAGGCATCAACCTGTTTCTCGCCGGTCCGGCGGATGATGTACGGAGTTTTGTCAGCCAGCTCCAGCAAGACCCCCGGTTTGCGGATATCGCTCCCAAGGAAAGCTGGTCAGATACCCAGCCGTTCAAAAAAATGCTGGTGAAGGTCAAGGGGGAAATCATCCGCATGAACCACCCCACCATCAAGCCCGCCGAAGGCCGCGCACCTTCGGTGGCACCGGCTACCGTCAAACGCTGGCTGGACCAGGGGCATGATGACCATGGCCGCCCGGTGGTCACCCTGGATACGCGCAATGACTTTGAAGTCGATGAAGGCACGTTCGATGGCGCCATTGATTGGCGCATCACCAAGTTCACCGAATTCCCGGACGCCTTCCGGGCGCACCTGGACGAGCTCAAAGACAAAACCGTGGTCAGCTTTTGCACCGGGGGCATCCGCTGTGAAAAAGCAGCCATACTGATGCGTGAAGAAGGCTTGGAACACGTCTACCAGCTCGAAGGCGGCATCCTCAAATATTTCGAGGAAACCGACGGCAGCCACTACAAGGGCGGCTGCTTTGTATTCGATGAGCGCCGGGCACTCGGTGCAGATCTGCAGGCGACCGGCCTGCAGCACAGCAGCGAAGTCTGAGCGCCTAGCGCTGCACCACCGGGTCGCCGGCGGACAGATTGGCGCGCTTGAGCCAGGCAAACACAGAGTCCACTGTCACAGTCTCTATCCGGTCGGAATAGCGCTTCTCATCCGGGTGGTCATCAAAGGCCACATTCGCCTTGGTCATGCGCGCTCCGAGGCGCACCAAAGGGCTGATCGTCAGGGTCGTAGGCTGGTAAGCGGCGCGCTGCAACCAGCGCTGCGCCTGAGCGCGGCTGGTCACCGGCTCTGCAGTGCCGGCCGTCATCGCAAAGGCCAGTGTTTCGATCGCCCACTGGTTGCTCTGCTGGTACTTTTCTGCCCATGGATACGCCACCATGTTGTAGCGCGGCTGGTGAAGCACCAGGGACTGCTGCGCATCCTGCAGCACTCTCAGCATCGCGGATTGGGCTTGCGGGCTGAGGACGACCCAGGCGGCTTCGTACTGCCAGAGGTCATCCAGAAAAAACTCGCCGAGCCCCTGCCGGTAGATGGCAGATTCCGCTGTGCCGCACAGATTGAGTTTGTGCAGCACCCGCCACACATGCCCGCCATCCGCGGTGTCCTGCCGGTACACAAACCCCAGGTGCGAGTAACGCACACCGTATTTGCTCAGGTCCTGTCCGGCGCGCGCCATGACGACCACCTTGGCTCCGCTGGCATCCAGCGCCTGTAGCGTCTTCCAGGCCAAGGTCATGGACTTCTCCACGGTCTCAGGCTTCAGGTCCTGCGGCTCATTACAAGCGCGGCCGGCCTGTACCTGACCCGCAAAAGAAACAACCAGCAGGCCGGCAGCCAAGCAACGCTGCATGGAGCTAAGGAGGCTCACTGGCTGACGCGTTCGTTGTGCAACAGGGCCTTGCCGATTTCGTTGGGGATAAAGGCAATCACCTTGCCCGCAACGGACAACACCACGCCGGTGCTGATCACGCTGACAAACACAACTGTGCCCACGGCCGCGGAGGCACCGGAGGCTGCTTTGCCCGAGACCTCCACGCTGGCCCGCGCGCCATCGGACATGCGCTCCAGCACATAGACCGTGCCCTTGGCAGAGGCCTCCACACCCTTCACCACCAACACTGCTCCCGCCGTAGAAAACGCGACGGGAATGGCGACTACCGCACCCGCACTGGCCCCGACCACAGAAGCCACAGGCATGGCACTGATGGCACTGAACGCAGAAGCGTCAGTCTGTGAATAGGCATAAAAAGGCGTGCTAGCGCCCGCCAGAATTGCGCAAGCAGCTATTACTTTGGTAGCAAAGCGGATCTTCAAAACGGCACTCCAGTTGTCTGAAAGCCCACAGCTTACGCAATTTTCCGGCGGACACAAAAAAGCCCGCCGAAGCGGGCTCACGCATTTCAGACCGAAGAAGTCTGAAAAACCTTAGGCCTTCAGCTTGGCGGCAATGGATGCCACGCGTGCGCCGTAGGCTTTGGCGGTGTCCAGATCGCCTTGGGGGATGTCTTCCGCAGGGCTGGTAGGACCGACTTGGGCCATCACGCCGGAGTTGGAACCGATGCGGTTGATGATGCCGTCGTTCATGGCAGGCTGGCCGACCCAGATCATGCCGTGCTGCTGAGACAGGGTGATGAAGTACTGGATGGTGGACAGCTTGTCACCGCTGGGGCTGGCGGAAATGGTGAAGCCGCCAGCCACTTTGTCTTTCCAGGCGCTGGTGAACCAACGCTTGCTGGATGCATCGGCAAACTTCTTGAACTGCCAAGAGGCCATTCCCATGTAAGTGGGGGAACCGAAGATCACAGCGTCTGCCGCGTCCAGAGTGGCCCACTGGGCATCGGTGATATCGCCATTGGCGTCGATGGTGATCAGCTCGGCGCTGGCGCCTTCTGCCACGAATTGCGCAACGCGCTGGGTGTGACCGTAACCGGAATGGAACACGACTGCTACTTTTGCCATTTGTTAACTCCTAGGTAAAAAGACTCAAAGAAAGATGCCCGCACCTTGCGGACATCGGAAAAAAATCAGGCCTGCAGATCAAAAACCAGGACTTCGGCGTCCTTCGCGGCGTTGAGCACCAGGGTGCTTTCGGCGCTGAGCAACGCAGCATCACCGGTCTGCAGAGGTGTGCCGTTCACCGATACCGAACCGCGAAGCACCTGCACATAGCCCTTGCGGGAGGGGTCCAGCGCCAGGCTTGCTGCCTGGGCGCCGTCCAACAAACCGCTGTACAGCTTGGCGTCGGCGTGAATCAGCACGCTGCCCTCCGCACCATCCGGCGAAGCCACCAGTTTCAGGGTGCCTTGCTTGTCGGCTGCGGCGAATGTCTTTTGTTCGTAGCTTGGCGGAATGCCGGTCACATTAGGCTCGATCCATATCTGGAAGAAATGGGTCGTGTCGTTGGGCGCGTGATTGAACTCGCTATGCATTACGCCGGTGCCTGCACTCATGCGCTGCACATCGCCCGGTGGAATGCCTTTGACGTTGCCCATGCTGTCTTTGTGCGCCAGGTTGCCCGACATGACGTAGCTAATGATCTCCATGTCGCGGTGGCCATGCGTGCCGAAACCGGTGCCGGGAGCGATGCGGTCTTCATTGATGACGCGCAGATTGCCCCAGCCCATGTGCGCGGGGTCGTAGTACCCGGCGAACGAAAAGCTGTGGAAAGACTTGAGCCAGCCGTGGTCGGCATAACCTCTGTCCTGCGATTTGCGTACGGTCAACATGTGATGTGCCTCTGGTTTCGTATGGGTTGAACTTTATGCCCCGGGCACTCGATTTCCATCCATGCCGTTTGATGGCATCATTCAAAAATTCTCAACTTAAGGGTATCGACCATGCAAACCGCGCGTGACTTCCTCACCCCCGACGCACTCTCCATGTTGCAGTCGATCGCAGAGGCTGGCAGTTTCGCCGCAGCCGCCCGCGAGATGGGCATGGTGCCCAGCGCCCTGACGTACCGGGTGCGCCAGATTGAAGACGCCTTGGACGTGCTCTTGTATGACCGTAGCTCGCGCCAGGCCAAGCTCACCGCCGCCGGTGCGGAGCTGCTGCGCGAGGGCGCTCGATTGCTGGAAGATATTGACGCCGTGGCCAACCGTGTGAAGCGTGTGGCCACTGGCTGGGAGCCGCAACTGACCATTGCCATCGACACGGTGATTTCCAAACCGGTGGTGATGGAGCTGTGCGAGAGCTTTTTCAGCCAATCGCCCCCTACCCGCATTCGGATTCGGGAAGAAACGCTTTCCGGGACCCTGGAAGCGCTACTCACCGGGCAGGCCGACCTGGCCCTGGGTGTGGGCCCCGACTCCGCGCGCACTGCGGGCGTGCACAGCAAACCCTTGGGCAGCATGACTTTTGTGTATGCCGTGGCCCCCCACCACCCTCTGGCCGATGCCCCCGAGCCTTTGACCGATGACTTGATCCAGAAGCACCGCGCCGTGGCTGTGGCGGACTCCATCCAGCGCGGAGCGGGCCAGACCTACGGCTTGCTGAGTGGGCAGGACGTCTTTACCGTGCCCACCATGCAGGCCAAGTTGGACGCGCAATTGCGCGGGCTGGGCGGCGGCAACCTTCCCCGCTGCATGGCTGACAGCTACATCACCACCGGCCGCTTGGTGGTCAAAAAAACAGAAAGACCCCAGCGCACGGTGCCGCTGCACTATGCCTGGCGCCTGTCCAAAACGGTGAACCAGGGCAATGCTTTGCAGTGGTGGCTCAATCAGCTGGAGAGTGAGACCACACGCAACGCACTGATATCGGAACACCGCACTTCATAAACGATTTACGCCCTGCAGCTGCGTGTATAAAGAGACCATTACAACTACTGGAGATTGCGCCCATGACAACACCCCGACACATCGCCATCGTGGGCGCCGGCATGGCAGCCATCACCTGTGCGCGCACACTGGTCCAGGCCGGTCATACCGTCACCGTGTTTGAAAAAAGCCGTGGCCCCGGCGGACGCATGTCGACGCGGGAAAGCGCCTTCGGCACCTTTGACCATGGCGCCCAGTACTTCACTGTGCGGGATGCGCGTTTCACCCAGGCCCTGCAAACCACGCCCGGCCTGTGCCGCCCCTGGAGTGCCAACACCGTGCGCGTGCTGGACTCGCATGGGCGCGTCGCTGCCGCAGCCCTGCCCGGCCGCGATGCGCACTGGGTGCCTGTACCCGGCATGAACGCCTTGTTGCGCGCATGGGCCAAGCCACTGCTGGATGCAGGCCAACTCCTAGTGAACACCCGCGTGACGGCGCTGGAACAGGATTCCTTGCACAAAAAGAAATGGCAGTTGCGCACCTCGGGCGATGCGGGTACCAACCATGTTTATGGCGGCTTCGACGAGGTCATTCTCGCCATCCCCCACCCCCAAGCCCAAGAACTGCTGGCCACCACCCCCAAAGGCGCCGCGCTGGCCAAGAAAACCTCCAAAGTCTCCGTCGCTCCCTGCTGGACCCTGATGCTGGCCTACCCCCAGGCGGTGCAGCCCGGCCTCACTACCTTGGGCCCGCAGTGGAACGCCGCACGCAGCACCCACCACCGCGTGGCTTGGTTGTCACGTGAATCCAGCAAGCCCGGCCGCGGCAAGGTCGAGCGCTGGACAGTGCAGGCCAGTGCAGCCTGGTCCCAGGAGCATTTGAACGACACCCCTGATCGCATTCAGGCCAAGCTGATCAAGGCCTTTGCTGAAATCACCGGCATCCGTGCCGAACCCGCCCACGCGCAAGTGCACCGCTGGCTTTATGCCAAAACCGAAGCGCCCTTGGGCGAGAGCTTTTTGTGGGATAGCAAATCCGGCATCGGCGTGTGTGGTGACTGGTGCATAGGCCACCGCGTGGAAGACGCGTTTGTCTCCGGCCTGGAACTTGCACTGGCAATATAGCCCCCACGCTCCGCCGCTCCGCGGGTCGCTGCCCCCCAAGGGGGCCTTCGCGCCTTGGGGCGGCCCGGCGGCGCTCACGCCAGAATATCTTCCCCATGTACCGAGGTCGTTTTGCCCCCTCCCCCACGGGCCCGCTGCATGCGGGCTCTTTGCTTGCTGCACTGGCCAGCTGGCTGGACGCCCGCGCCCATGGCGGGCAATGGTTGGTGCGCATCGAAGATGTGGACACGCCACGCTGCGTGCCCGGTGCAGACCAATTCATCCTGCAGCAACTGGCCACCTGCGGACTATTGCCCGATGAAACGCCCGTGTGGCAGAGCACGCGTTGCCCTCTGTACCGCGACGCCCTGGACCGGTTGATTGTCAAGGGCATGGCCTACCCCTGTGCGTGCTCGCGCAAAGACATTGCGCTGGCTCGGGAAGCCTTGGGGGAAAGCAAGTCACGCCATGGCGAGTTGGTCTACCCCGGCACCTGCCGCGCGGGGCTGCACGGTCGCACCGGCCGTGCATGGCGATTCCGCACCGACCTGGCAGAAATCATGCGAAAAAAGGCGCCATCGCCCGAGGAATATGCGCAAGCAGCTACGGAAACAATAGCAATTCCAAGCCCGAACTGGGAATGGACAGACCGGCGACTCGGTCTCCAATCTCAGAATTTGTCGGGCGAAGTGGGTGACTTTGTGTTGCTGCGGGCAGATGGCCTCTGGGCCTACCAGCTGGCGGTGGTAGTAGACGATGCGGCACAAGGCATCACCCACATCGTGCGGGGGGCAGACCTGGCGGACAACACGGTGCGCCAGCTGGCGCTGCAGGCGGCGCTGGGGCTACCACCCGTGCAGTACCTGCACACGCCCTTGGAGCTGGGCCCCAATGGCGAAAAACTGAGCAAGCAAAACGGCGCTGCCGCACTGGACCTCTCAGACCCGCTGGCCGCGCTCAACCGCGCTGCGACCGCCTTGGGGCTGCAACCCCAGACCGGAGGTGTCCGCGCAGCCCTGCTTCACTGGACAGGCGAGTGGCGCCTGCGCTTTCCCTGAGCGGGATCACAAAGCCAATCACGCCAACAGCAAAGTTCCTCGCTTTTCGTCTTCCACGGTGAACTGCGCCATCTGACGCACCAGCTCGGCTGCCTGCATCTTGAGGCTGCTGGCAGCGGCGGCGATTTCTTCCACCAGTGCGGCGTTCTGTTGGGTGACCTGGTCCATTTGCATTACAGCGTCGCCCACCTGCGAAATACCACTGGATTGTTCCTGGCTGGCAGAGCTGATCTCCGCCAGGATGTTGCTCACACGCTGGGTTGCTTGCAGCATGTCCGCCATGGTGGCGCCGGCGTTGTCTGCCAGGGCAGAACCATGGGCTACGCGCTCCACGCTGGCCCCGATCAAAGCCTTGATCTCTTTGGCCGCTTCCGCACTGCGTCCGGCCAGCGAGCGCACTTCAGACGCCACCACAGCAAAACCACGGCCTTGTTCACCGGCTCTCGCCGCTTCCACCGCCGCGTTCAGGGCCAGAATGTTGGTCTGGAAGGCAATGCCTTCGATCACGCTGACAATGCCCGCAATCTGAAGGGATGATTCGTTGATGCCACGCATGGTCTCCACCACCTGCTCCACGGCAGCGCCGCCCCGCTGAGCAACATCAGCCGCTTGTTTGGCAAGGATGTTGGCTTGCGCGGCAGACTCGGCGTTCTGGTTCACGGCCGCGGTCAGCTCTTCCATGGAGGCCGCAGTTTCCTGCAGGGCACTCGCCTGGCTTTCTGTCCGGGCAGACAGGTCGTGGTTGCCCTGTGCAATTTCAGAGCTGGCGTTCGCAACATTGTCAGCCACACTACGCACCGTAGACACGGTACGGTTCAAACCCGTGCGCATGGTCTGGAGAGCATCCTGCAAAGCGCCCAAGCTGTCCGTGCGGCCCTCATCCAATGCCACATGCGTTGCCAGATCTCCCGCAGCGATCAATTTGGCTGCCTGCGTACTGCCACGCACCGGCTTCTGGATGCTGGCCAACACCACGCGGTACACCACAAAGACAGTCGCACCGGCAACCAAAGCCGTAACCAGCATGGCTCCGGTACTGAAACTATGGGTGTCGTCAAAGTCTTTCATCGTGGCTGCGGCGAATGCATTGCCTTCCGTCACCGTGGCATCCACGCCGGCGCGGTGTTCGATGTAAAGGCCATGCACCGCGGCGAGGTTAGCCTTGGCGGCATCCATCTGGCCGGCGACCACCGGCTCCACAATCTGGCTGCGCGCCGCGGCAATAAAGGCTTTGGCTGCCGTGTGCTGGGCACCCAGCAATTTGGCCTCCAGCCCAAAAGGCGGGTTTTTTGTCCAGTAGTCGACGCGCTGGGCGTATTCGGCGGCCAGCTCGTCAAAACGCTTTTTGCCATCCGCCGCATTCAGGCTCCCGTCCATCATCATCGAGAGCACCAAGCGCATCTCGATCAGGTACATGGGAGGCGGAAGGATGTCGGCCACCACATCCTTGGCCACGTAGACCTTGTTGGCCGAGTCGTCCAGCTTGTTGATGAAGTGATACCCCTCGGCCGCCACTGCGAGGGCAGCTGCCACACCAATCGTGCCCAGAAGGGCCATGACCCAGCGTAATGACTTGAACATCCAAAATCCCTTCAGTGTGAACCCTGACAAGTTGGAAGACCACTGCAATAGTGCGCCTCTGTGCGCAAACACACAAAAACACAATATATCATATTAGTGATATTGAACATAATTTTGTTAAAAACATTTTTCACAATGAAATAAATTCAGTGTTTTGAAAAATCGTTAGGCCGCCAACCAGACTGCCTACAATGCAGGCCCTGCTTCCCCTTCCAGCCCGCCGCCATGACGAACCCCCATTCCGCTTCTCCCGACACCTCCGATGCACCCTCCTTGCCCGAGGAAGCAGCCAAGCCCTTCATGCGGACCATCAAGAGTTTTGTGAAGCGCGCCGGGCGCATGGGCAGCGGGCAGGAGCGCGCCATGGCGGAGTTGGGCCCCCAGTTTCTGGTGCCCTACCAGCCATCTGCTATCAATTTCGAAGCGGTCTTCGCAGGTGCAGCGGGTGCTGAAGCCCCAAACGATGCCAAACGCCCGGTCGTATTGGAAATCGGCTTCGGCATGGGCGAAGCCACAGCGCAAATTGCCCTGACCCTGCCGGGCACCAACTTTTTGTGCTGTGAGGTGCATGAGCCCGGCGTGGGCGCTTTGCTCAAGCGCATCGGCGAACACAACATCCCCAACATCCGTATCTGCAACCACGACGCGGTGGAAGTCATTGATCACATGCTCCCGCTGGCCAGCCTGGACGGTGTGCACATCTTCTTCCCCGACCCCTGGCACAAGACCAAGCACAACAAGCGCCGTCTGATCCAGTCGCCTTTGGTGGCCAAGTTGGCAGCCCGCCTCAAGCCGGGGGGCTACCTGCATGCCGCCACCGACTGGCAGCCTTATGCGGAACAAATTCTGGAAGTGCTGAGTGCAGAACCCAAGCTCAAGAACCGCGCACTGCCCAATCACCCCGAACTGGCCGGCTATGCACCCAAACCGCACTACCGCCCGCTGACCAAGTTTGAAAATCGCGGCATCAAGCTGGGCCACGGGGTGTGGGACGTGGTGTTCGAGCGCGTCTAAGCGCTTGGGCCTGCGCGGGACTTTTACATAGCAGGCCCTCGCCATGGCGCGCATCCGGCCCCTTGCACCTGCGGCACGCCACGGGGTGCGCCCCAGCTGCGTCGTCGTAACGCCAGGGCCTTGGAAGGATCTGCTCGATTTTTTCTGCCAGCGCTTTCCCTCCGTGCCGGCGAGCACGTGGCAAAAGCGGTTTGCGTCTGAAGACATCATTGACGCTGACAACCAAGCAGCCCGCCCCACTGACGCGGCCACGGCGGGGCGGCGTCTGTACTACTTCCGCGCAGTGCCGGATGAACCCTCTATCCCCTTTCAGGAGGAAGTGATCTGGCAAGACGAACATCTGCTGGTGGTGGACAAGCCGCACTTTCTGCCCGTGGTGCCCAGTGGCAAACATGTGCGCGAGACCCTGCTCGCCCGCCTGCAGCTGCGTTTGAACCTGCCGGACCTCTCACCCGTCCACCGTATCGACAAAGACACCGCAGGATTGGTGCTGTTCAGCGTGCAACCCGTTGGCCGAAATGCCTACCAGGCCCTGTTCCGCGAACGGCGCGTGAGCAAATCCTACGAATGCATAGCCCCTTGGAAGCCGGGCCTGGTCTGGCCGCTGCACCGTGAAAGCCGGATTGGCGACGCAGAGCACTTCATGCAACAAACCGAAGTACCGGGCGAGGTGAATGCCATCACCGACATCGAGCCACTGGAAGTAGCGGGCGATTGGGCCCGGTACGCGCTGCGCCCGTTGACCGGCCAGCGCCACCAGCTGCGGGTACACATGCATGCACTGGGTTTGCCCATCTTGTTTGACGGCATTTACCCGGAGCTGACTCCGGAAGGCACCAATGTCTACAGCCGCCCGCTGCAACTGCTGGCCAAAAGACTGGCATTCACCGATCCGCTGACCGGGGTGGCACGCGTGTTTGAGAGTCGCAGAAGTTTGCTGCCCTTGCAGACTGTGCAACATATCAGCGGCTAGCGCCCGAACTTACTGCGCAAAACGCTATATTTTTGATAGCAAAGCAGGGCTGTAATCGCCAACCGCCCTCAAGGCCGCTCTTCGGCGCCCGACTTGTCCGCCGTGACTGCGGGCAGTTGCCCTCGTCGCAATTCCGCGGATTGCCGTTTGGCCTCTTTCGCACGGCTGGCCGCGTACGCTTGCATGGCAGCAAGGTTACCTGCTGAGGGCGCCAGACCCTGGGGCGAAGCCTGCATCAGGTATTCAAAGCTGTTCTCATAAGGTTTGACGACTTCGGCCTCTAACTGCCCCGCCACTGACTCAAACGATGCTCGACGGTTATGAACATCATTCAGAAGCGATGTCCAACGCTCATGGATTCGCTCGTCGTCCGAAAGAAAACGTTGAACACTCTGGCGCGCTTTGATTTCTTCGCCCAATCGGTAGACGGGCTCTGGCAACACCACACATAGCAAAGCGATAGCGCCGATCAATGCGATCGCCGACAAGCAAGGTCGGAGCCCGACTGCAGGGCTGCCTGATGTCCAGGGCTGCAATAACAAACCTGCCCACAACGCCCCCGCCACCAGTCCCCCGCCGTGGGCTGCATTGTCAATACCGGGCATGAACCACCCCAGAGCCAACATCAGCACCGAGAAACCGAGAGCGCCCCCGAACAGCCAACGGAACTCGCCCGCCTCTACCTGTTTACGCTCGACCCACAAAAACACCAGCAAAGCCCCATAGAGGCCGAACACCGCGCCCGACGCACCTCCGGACACTGCGCGATTGCCCTGCACCACCAAGGACAGCAGATTTCCGCATACCCCGGCGCCCAGGTAGAGCGCGGCGAAGCGCCAGCGCCCCAACAAAGTCTCCAGCAAGCGACCGATGTCCCACAGCGCCCACATGTTCACCGCCAAGTGCCACACACCGAAGTGGATGAACATGGCACTCAACAGACGCCACCATTGACCATCTTGGGTAGCAGGGGCGAAATTCGCGCCCCAATCCAACTGCACCCCGTTGACTGCATGCCACCAGCCGCCTCCAGCCAACGCGATCGCCAGAAAGACCATCACATTCAGCACCATGAGACCCGCCGTCACCGGAGCCTCACGTGCGGGCGCGCGCATCAGGTCTGTCAGTGCGGGAGGGGGAGACATGGAAACATCAAACGGCATAAGTGGCACAGTCTACCGAGCAGCCAACTCGGGATTGGCTTATCGCCCGAAAGGTGCGGCCAGAGGTTCACCGACCAACACCCCTTGCGCCGGCCACGCCACACTGCGCCAATAGGCCTCCAAGGCAGTGGCGCCTTGCAAATAATTCAACAGCAACACTTGGGGGTGGGGAAACTTCTGCCAATGGTTGCAGGGTTCGCTCACCGTGCCGTAGCTGGCAGTGGCGCCAGCTTCCAGCCATTCCAGCGCCGTCATCTGCCCGGATGTGTTGGAGAGCTGGCCACCGAACGATGTCAGGTGGTCTGCCAGGGCACCGGGCAGCCAGTCAATGTTGGCAGGGTTTTCCACCCGCACTGCACCGGTCTGGAGGATCACCAAGCGGCCCGGCAGCTCCCCCTTGTCGGGCTGCACCCTGAGCTGTGCCCCCAGCGGCAGCATGGGGTCCGGCTGACCCATGGATGGCATGGGCGGATACCACGCCGCGCGCAGCATCCGCCGTGCGCAGGAACACCATGCTGGCAGGCGGCACGCCCCGCTTGCCCAGTTGCCGATCAGAGGCCACGCCGCGATCGATCAGCGCTATCCCACTCGCCACGGTTTTGCCAGCCAGCAATATGCTGGGGCGCACCCCAAAATCAGTAAACGGCCGGACGCTGGCTTGGTTGAACAGGACCGACGGGGGACTGGGCGCACAGGTCTGACTGCAAAGCTCAGGCACGAAGCCCAGCGTCAACGCGGACGTGATGGAGTTGCACTCCACGGCATACGGCTGCGTCCAGGCCAGCGCCAAGGCCTGCACCTTAGGCACCATTGCGGATTTGATTTCCAGAGCAAGCGCTTCAAACTCGGCAACATTCAGCGAGGCTTTCACCGGCATGGCCAGACGCAGCACTTGCTCAGCGGGTATGCCGCGCTGACGGGCATAGTGCTCACCCACGGCCACGGAGTAGGGGTCGTTGATGTTGATGACCAGCCCGATGTCTGCGGCGCCTAAATGCCCACCCACCCTTGGCACGCTAATCCACACCGGTTTGGCAGGCGAAACGCTTTGCGCCGCCACGGGGCCCAACATCGCGAAAAGCGCAAGGCTGGCACAGACTGCCAGTCGCCCCAATGCTTTCAGGTCAAACCAGTTGCGCATCCAGCCAGCCCCGCAGGCTGTTGATGAAAGCCATGCCCTGCACTTGCGGCAGCTGCTCCACCCGCACCACCTGCTCTTTCAATCGTCCCTGTGCCAGCAGCACCTCGCGGCCCACGCCGGGCAACATGCCGCAGGACAAGGGTGGCGTGACCCACTGCCCGTCAAGCAGGAAAGCAATGTTGCCGCGCGTGCACTCGGTCACTTCGCCCTGCGAGTTGAAGAGAATGGTGTCAAAAACTGCCGGGTCGCTCGGCGTGAAGGCGTCGTAATGGGCGCGGCGGGTAGTCTTGAAACGCACGAACTCGCCATGCGCCTCCTCCAACGGACGATCGGCCAGTTGCAGCATCACCGGCACGGGTGTATCTGCCAGCGCAAACGCTTGGGCCGTGCATTGACCATCCGGCCGCAAGAGCACGCGCACACGCCACGCGCCAGCGGGATGTGATTGCACCACCCCAGCCACGGCCTGCAGGACCTGCCCCTCATTCCACACAAAGCCAAAGTGGGCTGCCGCCTCTGCCATGCGTCGCAAATGCAAGGCCTGGTTGAGCACTACGCCATCGCGGAGTGCCATGGTTTCCAGCAACTCAAAGGGCTGGCTGGCCCGCTCCAGAAACATGCGCTTGCTGCGCCATTCCTGCCATTCGCCCTCGGCTTGCGCGTCAAAAGTAATGCCACTACCAATACCGCAACGCGCCTCGCCGCCACGCACTGTGACGGTACGAATGGGCACATTGAAGGTCGTATGGCCACCCGGGCGCACCACGCCCACCGCGCCGCAATACACCCCGCGCGCATCCGGCTCCAGTGCCCTGATCTGGCGCATGGCCTGTACCTTGGGCGCACCAGTCACCGAGCCACAGGGAAACAGCGCTGCAAACAAGTCCCACAGGCGGGTGCCTTCGCGGGTGGTGGCGACCACGTCCGAGGTCATCTGCCACACCGTGGGCAGCGCCTCCAGATGAAACAGGCGCGGCACCTTGACACTGAAAGGCTGCGCCACACGGGAGAGGTCGTTGCGGATCAAATCCACAATCATCACGTTCTCGGCCAGCTCTTTGGGAGTGCTGCGCAAGCGCTCGGCGTTGGCCGCGTCTTCCTCCGGGGTTGCGCCTCGGGCGGCTGTGCCCTTCATGGGGCGGCTCAAAATGCGCTGACCATCCCAGTCGAAAAACAGCTCCGGCGACACCGACAACACCTGTTCGTCACCGGTATCGATGAAGGCGCCATAGGCTCGCGGCTGTGACCGCCGCAGCGCCGCAAAGTAGGCCCAGGCACTCTCTGCCGAGTTTGATGAAGGCGCAGCTGGAAACGGTGCCTCCAACTGCGCGGTGTAGTTCAACTGGTAAAAGTCACCAGCTGCAATGGCCTCGTGGATGCGCGCCATGTTGGCGTCAAACGCCTCGCGACTGATGCGCGGGGTCCAAGGCACATGCGGCTCCAGCCCTGTGGGCTGCTGCACATCGGCATCCGCCAAGGGCTGCGCGTGCACACCGAACCACGCCAACGGGCCTTCGGCCGCATGGACTTGTAGCGCCGCATCAAAAGCCGGTGCCGCCTCGTAGCGCACATAGCCCACGCACCACAAACCTTGACGGCTCAGTGCATCCACCTGCTCCAGGACGGGCCGCACCTCGGCTAGCGTGCGGGCTACCAGCACCTGCTTCGGCTCACCAAAGGCGAGACGCACCGGGGGCTGGCCTGCGTGGTACGGGTCGCCGAACTCCAGCAGCGCGCGGGGAATCGTCATGGGCAAGCGCGCTGCAGGCTCAAGCTGTCAGTTCCTTGGCACTGATCTGGTACTTGAAGTCGTCCGGCGCATACGAGTCCAGACGTCCTGTCGCAGTTTCTGCCACCGGATACATCAGGAAGCCGAGCTTGGGGCCCTTGGATTGGGGCAGCACCACGTCGTGGGCCACGTTGTAGGCCATCCAGTTGCCTTCCCAGCCGCCGAACAAGCCCTTGTTGACCGGAGCCACCAGCGGGTTGCTGGCGGACTTGATCCATTCCGGCGTTTCCTGGCGCATGACCTTGGCCACGTCGGCGGGGTCCATGCCTACCCAGCCATAGCCTTTGAGGTAAACCTCGGCACGGCAGTGCTGTGCGCCTTTGAGGCTGGCAGAGTTGCCACCCAGCTCGCGGTAGCCGAAAGCGCTGGGTGCCACGCGCAAACCATATACATCGCGCGCAGGCACGCCGGCTGCGCGGCACAAACCTACAAACAAAGCATTCAAATCGGCGCACTTGCCGCCGAGATTGTTGGTCTCCAGCATGGTCTTGATGTCGCCCTCACCACATCCGCGTACCTTGGGCTCGCGGTAAGTGTTGGTCACGATCCAGTCGTAAATCTTTTGCACTTTCTCTACATCGGTCTTTGCGCCGCGGGTAGCTTCCTGCGCGGTGGTGCGCACGATGCCGTCCAGCGGCAACAAATCAGTAGGCTGGGTCCAGTACTTCAGGGTGGCGGCATCTTCGGCCACGGCGGTCTTCAGGCTCCAGTCCTGGGCGCGGCTTCGGGTGCGAATGCGGCTGGTCAGCTCCACAAAGGGCTTGGCCTGGTCGGCGGCAAAGTCCACAAACAGCATGCGGGCACCGGTGGCGTTGTCGTCTTCCATGCGGGCGCTGCCGTTGCTGGAGTAGCTGCTCTCCAGCGATTGCTGCCACTCGCTGTTGATGGAGGGCACGGGCAACCACAAGCGGGTAGCGCCTTGGGGCTTGGCAATATCGACCCGCGTGGTCACCTCAAAGGTGCGCCATTCGGCAGGTTTGGGGCTGAACTGACGGTCTACTGCCGGAGCAGTTTGTGCAAAATTGATAGCAGGCAGCGCACATCCGGCGAGCGCTACAGCCGAATTCTTCATAAATTGGCGGCGTGCGGCCGGGTTTTGCTTGCCTGCGGCAGTCTGGCTTTGATGTGTCATGCTGAAATCCCCGGGAGAATGATCTGGCCGTGAAGTGCGCAAAGAGGCGGCGGCTGAACAACGGCGAAGGCGCGATTATCCCTTGCTGCCTGTATATTCACCCCTCCCCCTCTTTCCCGACCCTGCAACGGCACCTGGCCGTCATCCCATTGAGCTCCGATTTTTCCTCCCTGCCCCCTGCCAACGCCGCCCTGGCACAGCACGCCCTGCGTGCCTTTGAGCAGGTGGTGGGCAGCACCAGCGGCTTCAGGCGTCGCGCCGGTCAGCACCAGATGGCCGAGGCCGTGGCCGCCACCCTGGCGCAGGCCGACATCGGCGAGCACCCCAACCCCACCAAAGCCATTGCGGTCATCCAGGCCGGTACTGGTGTGGGTAAAAGTGCGGCCTATGCCAGCACCGCGATTGCCATGGCGCTGGAGCGCAAGACGCGCGTGATCATCAGCACCGCCACCGTGGCCTTGCAAGAGCAACTGATGACCAAAGACCTGCCCGCCTTGGCACGCAGCATGGACCAGCCCTTTGCCTACGCACTGGCCAAGGGCCGCGGGCGTTATGTGTGCAAGGTGAAGTTGGAGCGGCTGGTGGGCAGCGGCGCGGCCGAAGACGATTTGTTTGACGATGACTTGCCACAGCCCAAGGTGAGCGCCCTCTCGCAAGAGGCCATTGAAGAACGCCGCCAAGCCCTGTATGAGGGCATGGCCCACAAGCTGGCTGTGGCCAGTTGGGACGGCGACCGCGACAACCTGGCCGACACGCCGGACCCACGCGACTGGTCAGCCGTGGCCGCCGAGCGCCACACTTGCACCGCGCGCCATTGCCCGCGCTACAAAGAGTGCAGCTACTACAACGCGCGCACCAAGCTGGCGGAGGCCAATGTCATCGTGGCCAATCACGACCTGGTGTTGGCGTCCTTGGGCATGAAAACCCTGCCCGACCTGGACAACTGCCTGGTGGTGTTTGACGAAGGCCACCACCTGCCAGCCGTCGCGCTCGACCAGTTCTCCAGCGCCATGGACCTGTCCAACCTGCGCTGGCTCGACAAGTTGCCCAAAACGATGACCGAGGTCGCCGGCAAATTGGCCCTGCACTTGGGCGAAGACGTGCAGACAGTGACCAGCCAGCTCAAGGGCGCCCTCACCTCCGTGGCCCGCATGGCCATGGACTTGGTGTGGGCCCACACCGGCCAGGACGCCCACGGCAGCGGAAAAGACGGCACGCTGCGCTTTGCCCATGGGGTGCTGCCCGAAGCGCTGCACGAGCCGGTGCGTCAGATTCAAGCACAGGCCACCGGCCTCTCCAAAGCGCTGGAAGCACTGGGCGTCGACGTGAAAGCCATCGCCAAAGACGACCCCAGCCAGGCGGTGCTGTGCGCGCAGCTTTATGCCCAGCTGGGCGGCATTGCGCCGCGCCTGGGCAGCCTGGTGAGCACGGCGAACCTGTTGCTGGAACACGGTGACCAGCCACTGGCCAAGTGGATGCAAGCCGAGAGTGAGAGCGGCTATCTGACCATGACCGCCCATGCCTGCCCCATCGTGCCCGGCGACTTGCTACGCCAGTTTTTGTGGAGCCAGGTGCGCGGCGCCATCGTCACCAGCGCCTCGCTCACCAGCTGCGGCAGCTTTGACTACTTTTTGAAAGAGGCAGGACTTGCCAACAAGGACTACGTGACCGCCTTGGAAGTGGCCAGTCCCTTTAACTACGCCAAACAGGGCAGCCTGACGGTGGTACAAACCCAGACAGATCCCAAGCACGCAGATGCCTACACCGCTGAAATGGTGCGCGCGCTCATGCAAGACATCGAGCAAGTCAAGCGTGGCGCGCTGGTGCTCTTCACCAGCCGCGCCCAGATGCGCACTGCCACCGAGGCTGTGCCCGGCCACATGATGGACATGGTGCTGGTGCAAGGCACGCAGTCCCGCACGCGGCTGCTGGCTGCACACGCCGAACGGGTGGAGAGCGGTTTACCCTCGGTGCTGTTCGGCCTGCAGAGCTTTGGCGAAGGACTGGATTTGCCCGGCGCGCTATGCGAAACAGTGTTCATCGCGAAGCTCCCTTTCGCACCGCCTAGTGACCCGGTGGACGAGGCGCGTGCCGAGTGGCTGCGCAGCGTAGGCCGCGATCCGTTCAACGAACTGGTCATCCCCGCCACCGGCGTGAAACTGCTGCAATGGACGGGCCGCGCCATCCGCACGGAGGAAGATCGCGCACAAGTCATCTGCTATGACAAGCGGCTCACGCAAACCGGCTACGGAAAGCGGATGTTGGCAGGTTTGCCTGCTTACAAGTTGGGAACGCGGACTTCTATTTAAAAGCCTGTATCACCGCGCACCTATCTCCGGTGCGGCAACCGCGTGCTGTTTACGTACCGCGTGGTAGGAGGTAAGCACCTGCGTGGCCACCATGTCCAGTGCGGGTCGCGTATTGCCTTGTTTATCGGTCCAAACCTTGGGTGTCAGTGCCCCTGCCAATGCGACAGCATCGCCATCGTCCAAGGCCATCAACGCGGCGCTGGCCTCAGCGGCGAAGGCAATCACGTTCACGATCAAGTTTTCGCCATCGCCTGCGGTGGCTTTGACTTTGGCCAGCGCGAAGCTGCTGCCGTTTTTGCCCTGACGGGTTTCTGCCAAGCCCACCAAGTGCCCTGCAATCAGTCCATCGATCATGCTCACTCCTGCGGGCTGGGTTCCAAACGCTTCACATCGAAACCTTGCTGGGCCAGGCGTGCGAGCAAGGCTTGGTAAGCCACTGATTCAACTTTGGGGGTGCGCGACAGAACCCACAAATACTCGCGCTGCGGCTCGCTGACGGCGACCAGCTGGTACTGCGGGTCCAGATCGATGACCCAGTAGTTCCCCCACACCATCGGCAAAAACGACAACCATGCTGGCGCAAAACGCACCTGCAGTTTGGGTGAGGTGGCGGGGCCGATTTGTCGGGCGGCACCCAGCGCCTCGGTGCTTTGTCCATCCGCCATGATGCAGCGGTTGAGCACTTGCACCGTACCGTCTGGCAGGGCCTGGTATTCCGCACGGGTATTGCGAGCGCACTTTTTTTGGAAGCTGTTGGGGTACTTGGCAATCTCGTACCAAGTACCCATGTAGCGCTGCACGTCCAGCGTCGCGATGGTCTGCAAGGCTGGCTGTTCCGCATAGACCCAGGCGGAGCAAGTCGCCCACAATGCACCCAAGCACAGCAATAGAAGTTTGTTTTTCATGTGGCAGTATGCACCGGCACGCAAGCCTTGCCGTGCGGTGGCGCAGGGCTTTACAAGGCGTATTCCTTCAGCTGCTCCAGGCTCACCCGCTCCAGCGCCTTGGCGTGCGTGGCCTCCAGGTGCACCGGCGGCGCCACGCCGGCCTGCAAGGCCTCCAGCCAACGGTTCACACAGAGACACCAGCGATCACCGGGGCGAAGACCCACAAAGCGATACTCCGGCCGAGGGGTAACGAGGTCATTTCCACGCTGCAGCGAATAGGCGAGAAAGTCCGCCGTCACCTTGGCGCACACCACGTGGGTGCCGTGGTCATGCGCATCGGTATTGCAGCACCCGTCACGGAAATAGCCGGTGAGCGGATCATACGAGCAGGCCTGCAAAGCAGTGCCTAAAACATTGAGTGCGGGCATGGTGAACTGGCTTTCTGTAGTCAGGAAAAAGGCCCGCGTGCACACGGGCGGAGCTGATTCCATCAAAATCTGGGCAACGGATGCTGCCACAGCGGCAAGCGCCTTTGTTTCACACGGATATTCAGGACGCCCCATGGAAGAAGACGAACGCTGCTGCGGTACCGGCACCTGCATCATCAACGCGGAAGGCCTGTGCTGGTGCGGCCAGCAATGGAACGGCACCATGATGTGCCGCCCGACGCCCGAAATTGACAAAACCATGACGGCCCAACCGGTCGATACAGAAGACGCGGCGGGCGACGCACCATGAGTACCCCACTCACATCGTCCCCCACAGGTACTCCCCTGCCCCGATGGGCCGCCCGACTGGGATACGCCGGACTGATCCCGTTTGTGGCGCTGGCTGCAGCGGCATGGTTGGCTCCGGCCGCGCATCGTGCGCAGGCGGCCTTTGCCTTGTTGGCCTATGGCGCCACTATCGCGAGTTTTCTGGGCGCTATCCACTGGGGCCTGGCAATGCGCGGGCCACTCACACCTCAACCCGGGCCCTTTGTGTGGGGCGTGTTTCCCAGTCTGGTGGCTTGGGTCGCTTTGCTGCTGCCCCTTTCCCAAGGACTGGTGACCATGGCGCTGTTGCTGGGCATATGCCTGGCGGTAGACCGGCGCAGCTACCCGGCCTACGGCTTGGGCGATTGGCTGGGCATGCGCTTGCACCTCACGGTGGTAGCGGCGCTGTGCATGTTGGCCGGGAGCATGGCTGCATGACGCTCACAGACGCCGATGTGTCGCGCATTGTCGAAATGGCCTGGGAAGACCGTACGCCATTTGAATCCATCGAAATGCAATTCGGCTTGAATGAATCCGGTGTCATCGCGCTGATGCGTTCACACATGAAGGCCAGCTCTTTCCGTATGTGGCGCAAACGCATGGCAGGACGGGTTACCAAACACCGCGCCCTACGCTCACCCGAGGTGCAGCGGCACCGGGCCAGTCACACCCGGCAGGCATAAAAAAAGGCCTGCAAGCAGGCCTTTCCATGACGAGGCGGCTCTTGAGAGCCCCTGCATTTATTGCTCTACAAATGCGCGCTCCACCACGTAGTCGCCGGGTGTGGTGGTGTTGCCTTCCTTGAAGCCCTTGGCGTCCAGAATTTCGCGCATGTCTTTGTTCAGACCGGGGCTGCCGCAGATCATGATGCGGTCGGTGGCCGGGTCCAGCGGGGGCAGGCCCAAGTCTTCAGGCAGCTTGCCGGACTCGATCAAGGTGGTGATACGGCCCTGATGCTCAAACGCCTCGCGGGTCACCGTGGGGTAGTACAGCATCTGGTTCGTGACCATCTCACCCAGGAATTCGTGCTTGGGCAACTCGTTCTTGAAATAGTCGTAGTACGCCAGTTCATTCACCTCGCGCACGCCGTGGACCACGATGACTTTTTCGTACTTTTCGTACGTCTCGGGGTCCCGCGCCACGCTCAAGAACGGCGCCAAGCCGGTGCCGCTGCCCAAGAGGTACAGGTTTTTGCCGGGCAAGAGGTAATCAATCAGCAAGGTGCCGGTGGGCTTGCGGCCCACCACAATCTTGTCGCCCACCTTGATGTGCTGGAGCTTGGAAGTCAAAGGACCGTCCTGCACCTTGATGCTCAAGAATTCGAGGTGTTCTTCGTAGTTGGCGCTGACGATGGAATACGCGCGCAGCAGCGGCTTGCCGTTGTCTTGCATCAAGCCGATCATGGTGAAGTGACCGTTGGAAAAGCGCAGCGCAGGGTCACGCGTGGTGGTGAAGCTGAACAAACGGTCTGTCCAGTGGTGTACGCTTAAAACTGTTTCTTCCAGAAATGCACTCATGGGGGCCTTGCTTGAGGGTCAAACTGTGGAGCACCACTCAGGCCACAAAGGCCTAGGGCGAAACCCTATATTGTAAAACTTCATACCCCTGAAGCCCGTTATATCGATATTGATTTGAGTCATGAGCCCGCACCTGTCCGCTTCCGCTGAATCCGCCACCGCTCCGCTGCTGGTTGCCTGTCTGTGTGCCCAATGGTGCGGCACCTGCAAGGACTACCAGCCCCTGTTCACCGCGCTGCAAGCGGAGTTCCCCGGCGCGCGCATGCAGTGGGTGGATGTGGAAGATGAGGCCGATCTGGTGGACCCGATTGAGGTGGAAAACTTCCCCACCCTCTTGATTGCCCAAGGTGAACGCGCTACCTTTTTTGGCACCGTGACGCCCCACTTGGAGACGCTGCGCCGCCTGATTCAATCCAGTGCGGCCGATGGGGCGCCTACTGTGCGGGACGCCGAAGTACAAGCTCTGGTTCAGCGCTTGGGAGTGCGCTGAGGCTCTGCTCTCAACAAGGGGCGCCACAGGGTCTCGCCTTCGGCACCCGCCCAATCCAGCGCCCCTCGCACCACACTGCGGACTTGGCCTGCGGGGTCCACCAACACCGTGGATGGGTAAATCTTGATGCCCCAAGCGCGCGCAGTGTCGCCTAGCGGGTCGCGCAGTACGGGCAAGGTCAGAACGGTGGACTGCACAAAGCGCGCTATAGCCTCCGGGCTTTCCTTGAGGTTGATGGTCAACACAACCAATTGCGCTTTCTCGCGCTCGGCCAACGCCTGGAGCGAGGGCATTTCGGCCCGGCAGGGTTCGCACCAACTGGCCCAGAAGTTGACCAACACCACTTTGCCCCGCAACGCCTGAAGCGACACCGCTTGGCCGGTCATATCGGTCGCGGGAAACGCTGGCGCCGCGCGACCGCGCGGCCACGGCTGGAGGTCAAAGCCTGGGCTGGAGGATTCTGCGGCAGCTTGGGCTGCGGGCATCCACCACGCCGCGAGAGCAGCCAGTGCGTGACGTCGACTCCAAATTGATTTGGGCATAAAAAGAGCCGCTGACGCCCATGAAATGTGCGCGAGCAGCTCCTGTATTGATAGCAATTATGCGGTTAACGCTCTGCCATCACAGCTTGGCACTTACCCAGGCTTGCACACTGGCCAGCGCGCCGGCCAGCTTGGCAGGCTCGGTGCCACCGGCCATGGCAATGTCGGCCTTGCCGCCGCCCTTGCCACCTACTTGACTTGCGACAAAATTGGCCAATTCACCGGCTTTGACCTTGGCAGTCGTGTCATTGGTCACGCCGGCTGCGATCTGCACCTTGTCGCCATCGACAGCGCCCAGCACGATGACAGCAGTCTTGAGCTTGTCCTTGAGCTTGTCCATGGTGTCGCGCAAGGTCTTGGCGTCCGCGCCTTCGAGCTTGGCGGCCAGCACCTTCACGCCGTTCACGTCTACCGCGCTGCTCACCAGCTCGTCGCCCTGTGCGGAAGCCAACTTGCCCTTGAGTGCTGCAACTTCTTTCTCCAGCGCCTTGACCTGGTCCACCATCTGGCCCAGGCGGTTGCCCAACTCAGCCACGGGTGTCTTGAGCGTTGCCGCAGCGGCGCCCACCGTGTCTTCCAGGTCTTGCAGATAGTGCAGTGCGTTGGCACCTGTCACTGCCTCAATGCGGCGCACACCAGCGGCCACACCGCCTTCGCCCACCACCTTGAACAAGCCGATGTCTCCAGTGGCATGAACGTGGGTGCCGCCGCAGAGCTCGCGGCTGGAGCCGATGTCGAGCACGCGCACGGTTTCACCGTATTTCTCTCCGAACAACATCATGGCGCCGGTCTTCTGGGCAGACTCAATGTCCATCACGCGCGCTTGTGCTGCGGCATTGGCCAGCACTTCGGCGTTCACTTTCGCTTCAATCTGGCGAATTTGCTCGGCCGTCACAGGCGCGTTGTGTGCAAAGTCAAAACGGGTGCGCTCGGCATTCACCAGCGAACCCTTTTGCTGCACATGCTCGCCCAGCACTTCACGCAGGGCTTTGTGCATCAGGTGGGTGGCGCTGTGGTTGCGCACCGTGGCGGCGCGCTTGGCGGCGTCCACATGAGCAGTCACGGCATCGCCCACGCGCAAAACGCCGGTCTTCAGCGTGCCATGGTGGCCGAACACATCGGCCTTGATTTTCTGGGTATCGCCCACTTCAAACAAGCCAGCATCCGAGAACACCGCGCCCTCATCGCCCACCTGGCCGCCGCTCTCTGCGTAGAACGGTGTGGTGTCCAGCACCAGCACGCCGTCTTGACCGGCCTTCAGCTCGCTAACCGCCGTACCGTCTGCGTAGAGCGCTACGATTTTTGCAGCTTGGGTCAGATGCTCGTAACCTACAAAAGTGTTGCCTGCGCCGGTGTACTCCAGCGCCTTGTCCATCTTGAACTTGCCCGCTGCACGGCCCTTGGCCTTTTGCTGCTCCATGGCGGCGGCAAAACCGGCGCTGTCCACTTCAACACCGTTTTCGCGGCACACGTCGGCCGACAAATCGAGCGGGAAACCATAGGTGTCGTGCAACTTGAAGGCCACCTCACCGGGCAGCACTTTCACGCCGCCAGTCAAGGCTTCGTCCAGGATCTGCATGCCGGTGGCCAGGGTCTCAAAAAAGCGCTCTTCTTCGACGCGCAGCACTTCGGTGATGCGGGCCTCTTGCGATGCCATGTTGGGGTAGGCCGCGCCCATGACCTGCACCAAGTCTTTGACCAGCTTGTGGAAGAACGGGGTCTTCTGGCCCAGCTTGTAGCCGTGGCGGATGGCGCGGCGCACGATGCGGCGCTGCACGTAGCCCCGACCTTCGTTGCTCGGGATCACACCGTCACTCACCAGGAACGCAGTGGCGCGGATGTGGTCGGCAATCACGCGCAGGGATTTGTTGCTCAGGTCCGTGCAGCCGGTTTCGCGGGCAGCGGCTTTGATCAGGGTGTCGAACAAGTCGATTTCATAGTTGCTGTGCACGTGCTGCAGGATGGCAGCCAGGCGCTCCAGGCCCATGCCGGTGTCCACGCAGGGCGCAGGCAGCGGGGTCACCGCGCCGGTCTCGTCCATGTTGAACTGCATGAACACGTTGTTCCAGATCTCGATGAAGCGGTCGCCGTCTTCGTCAGGGCTGCCGGGGGGGCCGCCTGGGATGTGGGCGCCGTGGTCGTAGAAGATTTCCGAGCAGGGGCCGCAAGGGCCGGTGTCAGCCATCATCCAGAAGTTATCGCTCTTGTAGCGGCCACCCTTGTTATCGCCGATGCGGATGATGCGTCCCTCTTGCTTAACGCGCTCAGGGGTCCAGCCGGCCTTGACGAAAATGTCTTCCCAAATGGCGTAGGCCTCGTCGTCTTCCAAGTAGACGGTGGCGTACAACTTT
The DNA here is from genome assembly GCF_032191775.1 of Rhodoferax mekongensis. Lineage (NCBI taxonomy): Bacteria > Pseudomonadati > Pseudomonadota > Betaproteobacteria > Burkholderiales > Comamonadaceae > Rhodoferax > Rhodoferax mekongensis. Next base: position 3,056,421 of record NZ_CP132507.1, read on the forward strand.
TCCGCGGGCAACTTGTAGACGGTGGTCAGCAGTTCCCACGCCCAGTTCAGGCTTTCCTTTTTGAAGTAGTCGCCAAAGCTCCAGTTGCCCAGCATCTCGAAGAAGGTGTGGTGGCGCGCGGTGTAGCCCACGTTTTCCAGATCGTTGTGCTTGCCACCGGCACGCAGGCAGGCCTGCACAGAAGCGGCGCGCACGTAATTGCGCTTGTCGGTGCCCAGAAACACATCCTTGAACTGCACCATGCCCGAGTTGGTGAACATCAGGGTAGGGTCATTGCCCGGTACCAGCGGACTGGACGCCACGACGGTATGCCCCTTGGAGGCAAAGAAGTCGAGGAAGGATTTACGAATGTCGGCAACACTCATTACGGGCTGGGTCATGACGGAATTTCTTCGAGTGGTGGATCAATAGAACCCACTATTATCGCCGCCCCCGCAGATAGACCCGCCACTCCGGATGCGTTGTATTGGTCACGGGTTTATACCGATAGGACTCCGACTGGCCCACAACTAACATGTCAGCTATGAATCAAGTGGTAAACAGCCCTGTCGACGACTCGCTGAGCCAGCGTGCCAAGGCTTACCAAGGTTTCACGCGACAGGTGTTTGAGGGGACCATCCGTGCCGGGCAGTTTGTGTCGCAACGCGAATTGATGACCTTGCTGGATATGCCCTTGGGCGCGGTGCGCGAGATGATTCCCCGCCTGGAAGCTGCTGGCCTTGTCAAAACCGTGCCGCAACGCGGGCTGCAGATTGCCCATGTGGACCTGCGACTGATCCGCAATGCGTTTCAGGTGCGCTCCATGATCGAACGCGAGGCGCTGCTGCACTTTGTGCACACCGCGACCGATGCCGAACTGGAAGCCATTGAAGCCAGCCACCACCGGATATTGGCCCGTGCCGCGGCGCCCGATGCCTTGCAAGACGCCACCCTGCTGGACGAAGCCCAAGCGTTGGACTGGGGCCTGCATGACCGCATGGTGGACGCACTGGGCAATGACATCATTTCCGACCAGTACCGGGTCAACAGCTTGCGGGTGCGACTGATCAAGCTCGAACAAAGCGTGATCACCCCGGGCCGCCTCATTCCAGCCATGCAGGAGCACTTGCGCTTTATCGAAGCGCTACGGGCGCGGGATGGCGCCAAAGCCGCCACCCTGTTGGAGGAACACATTAGTAGCGCCCGCAACCGGGTCATGCATGCCCCGCTGGAGCAAGTGCGCAATGAATGGGGCGTCAGCTCCACCCCCTACTTCGACCCGCTTCCCACCGACAACACCAGGAGACACGTTTGAACCCCGATATCCACGGCCTTTGGCCCGCGCTTTTGCTGCCCGTCACCGCCGACGGCACGCTAGATACCCCACGTGCCTTGGCCCATGCACAACGCATGCTCGAGGCAGGTTGCGATGGCGTGACCCTTTTCGGTACGACGGGCGAGGGCCCGGCATTCACGATGGCTGAGCGCAAAGGCCTGCTGGAAGCCATGTTGGCCCATGGCATCCGTCCCGACCAGATCATTGTGACCACCACTGCGTTGGCACTGGGCGATGCCATCGAACTGGGCCGTCACGCCAGCGGCTTGGGCGTGCACCGTCAGATGCTGATGCCGCCCTTTTTTTTCAATAAACCAAAGGACGCCGGCATCATCGAGGCGGTGTCTCAGGTGGTGCGTGGCATAGGCGACGATGGCTTGAAGTTGCTGCTCTACCATTTCCCCTTCATGAGCACCTTCGGCTTCTCGCACGCAGCCATTGCAGAACTGGTGCGTCGCCACCCCGCACAGGTGATGGGGGTAAAGGACAGCAGTGGAGACCTGGAGCACTCACTCGCATTAGCCCGTGCTTTCCCGGAGTTATCCATTCTGGTTGGGGCCGAGCCCCATGTGGCACCGGTCATGTGCCAAGGTGGCTCGGGCTCCATCAATGGCCTGTCCAACATTGCGCCGCGCCTGATGAAGCGGGTGATGAGCGCACCCGACAAGGTCAGCCAGACGGATGAGCAACTCATTCTTGATTTGCTCAAGCTGCTATCCGTCAAGCCCGGCATGCCCTTTGTGGGCGTCTACAAGGCCATGCTTGCAGAGCAGTCCGGCGACGATGCGTGGCTGACCATGCGCGCCCCTTTGAGCCCCTTGGATAACACCGAGTTACAAACCGTTCGCAACGGTTATCGTGCACTGGGTGCCGCATTGAGCCACCTGTAAACACCAACAACACGAGGAGACAACACCATGACCACTACCCGACTGAATCGCCGCACCCTGCTGGGCGCCGCTGCCGCAATGGGCGCTGCTGCGCTGCCCGCATTGCCGGCCATGGCACAGACCAAGACCGTGCTGCGCATCTCCACCCCCGCAGTGCCCGACGACTGGCACGCCAAGATGTGGACTGTCTTCAAGGAACAACTGGAGAAAACGGCCCCCGGCGAGTTTGATGTCCAGATCAACCTGAACGCCACCCTGTTCAAGCAAGGCACCGAGCCTGCCGCCATGGCCCGCGGCAACCTGGAGCTGTCCAGCATTTCGGCCTTTGACATTGCCAAGCTCTTTCCCGAGTTCTCCATCTTCACCGCCGGCTACGTGGTGCGCGACCCGGACCAGCAACAAAAGATTTTCAACGGCCCCATTGGTGCGGAGTTGTTCAAGGCTGTGTCTGAAAAAATGGAAGTCACACCGCTGGCCACCGTCTATTTGGGCACCCGTCAGGTCAATCTGCGCGAAGCCAAGCCGGTCAAAACACCTGCAGACCTGAAAGGTGTGAAACTGCGCATGCCCGGCTCCAAAGAGTGGTTGTTCCTGGGCGAAGCACTGGGTGCCACCGCCACACCGCTGGCATTCGGCGAGGTGTACATGGGGCTCAAGACCGGCACCATCGACGGACAGGACAATCCCCTGCCCTCGGTACGCGCTGCCAAGTTTTACGAAGTCACCAAACAAATCGTGTTGACCAGCCACCTGGTAGACGGCATCTTTATCGCCATCTCCAACAAGAGCTTCAATGCACTCTCGCCCGCGCAAAAGCAAAAGGTGACAGCAGCCGCTCAAGCTGCAGCTGCCTACAACAACGAGAACCGCATCAAGGAAGAAGGCCAGCTCGTCGAATTCTTCAAGAAGGAAGGCCTGCAGGTATCAACCCCTGATGTGGATGCATTCCGCAAGTCCGTCCAAGCCACTTACCAAGCGTCTGACTACGCCAAAGTGTGGCCCAAGGGCTTGCTCGATCGCATCAACGCGACCAAATAATGAAGCAATTGAGCGACGACTGAACCATGTTGCGACGCTTGCAACAGGCCGCCAACCTCTTGGGCGGCGGCCTTTTCCTGACCCTGTTCATCGTTTTCATCATCCAGATCACGGCGCGTTTCGGTTTCAACAAGCCCTTGCCGTGGACCGATGAAGCCGCGGTGATTCTGTATGTGTGGGTGATTCTTTGGGGTGCCGCGGCCGTGGTGCCCGAGCGCGAACATGTAGTGTTTGATTTGCTGTGGAACAGCGTCAACTACCGTAGCCGCCAGGTCATGCGCATTGCAGGCAGCCTGCTGATTGGCGGCCTATCTGCTGCGGCCATCCCTGCCAGCTGGGACTATGTGCACTTCATGGCGCGCGAAGGCTCGCCGGTTTTGGGCGTTTCTTTCATGTGGATTTTTATGCCCTTTGTATTCCTGCTGATCGCTTTGGTCATCCGCAGTGCATGGGCCATCGGGAACGCGGTGCGCGGCATCGGGTTGGAAGCGGAGCTGCGCATATGACATTGGGACTCTGGATTTTGGTAGCGGTTCTTCTCGCCGGCTTGCTCTTGCGTATGCCCATCGGCTTTTCGATGCTGGCTGCGGGCATCGGCTACCTCCTGGCCAAGGGCCAGGACGTAGGTCTGGTAGCCGAGCAAGTGGGCAACGGCCTGTACAACAGCTACGTGCTCCTGGCGGTACCGCTTTTTGTATTCGCCGCCAACATCATGAATGCCGGCACCGTGAGCGAGCGCATTTTTGACTTTTGCCGCATCCTGGTTGGCCGTATGCGGGGAGGCTTGGCACAAGTCGACATTCTGGTGAGCGTGATCTTTTCAGGTATGAGCGGAAGTGCGATTGCAGATGCTGCCGGTCCCGGTCTGGTCACCATCCGCCAGATGCTCAAAAAGCCGGAATACACCCGCGGGTTTGCCGGTGCCGTCGTGGTGGCCAGCGCAACACTGGGGCCCATCATCCCGCCCTCGATCCCCATGGTGATTTATGCGCTGGTGTCCGGTGCTTCGGTCGGCGCCTTGTTTTTGGGCGGTGTAGTGCCCGGCTTTCTGATGGCTGGCCTGATGATGTTTGTGGTGCACATCATCGCGGTCAAACGCAACATGCCGCGTGACGAACCGGTGCCCCGTTCTGAATGGGCCGGGCTCATTTTCCGCGGTGCGTTGCCGCTGTCCATGCCCATCGTCCTGCTAGGCGGCATTTACTCAGGCGCTTTCACGCCCACCGAAGCTGCGGCAGTGGCTGCCTTGCATGCACTCATCCTCGCCGCCGTGGTGTTCCGAGCGCTCACCTGGCGCAGCTTCTGGGGTGTGGTGATGGAGTCTGCACGCGGCAGCGCAGTCATCACGCTGATCTTGGCCGGCTCCTTCATGCTGAACTACGCCTTCACCGCCGAGGGCGTGCCCCAAAGCATGGCGATGTGGGTCGACAGCATGCACCTGTCCAAAATCCAGTTCCTGTTGCTGGTGAACGTCATGTTTCTGGTGTTGGGCTGTTTTTTGGACGTGTCCGTCTTGCTCTTGGTCTTCGTGCCCATGCTGCTCCCGGCTGCCAAATTGCTCGGAGTAGACTTGGTGCATTTTGGTGTGCTGGTGGTCCTGAACATGATGATCGGCTTGATCCACCCCCCCTTCGGCATGTTGCTGTTTGTCACCAAGGCACTCACCGGGATTCCTATCGGCGAGATGATGAAGGAAGGCTGGCCCTTCCTGGTCTTGCTGCTCTGCCTGCTGCTGGCAATGACTTGCTTTCCTCAGATCGTACTGTGGCTACCGCAGACCATGGGCTACGTGACCCAATAGACCTCTATGCAACTCACTCCTGACAACACCCTGCCGGCCGATGCTGGCCACGCCACTCTGTTGGGCCGTATCTGGCGGCCTGAACTACAAGGCCCCAGTGTGGTGACCGTACGCGATGGCATGGTGATCGACATCAGCATCAGCTTCCCCACGGCCCGTGATGTATGCGAAACCACCGATCCGGCCCGCGCCCTGCGCGCAGCCCATGGGGAGATTGTTTGCAGTGTGCAAAGCCTGCTGGCCAACAGCAGCGCTGCCAGCAGGGACGCTGCCTTGCCTTGGCTGTTGGCCCCCTGTGATCTGCAAGCCATCAAGGCAGCCGGGGTGACCTTTGCCACGTCCATGCTGGAACGGGTGATTGAAGAGAAAGCCAGAGGCAATCCGGCGGCGGCGAGCGCCATACGCACTGAAATCCAGTCACTGATCGGCGACGACCTGTCCAAACTCAAACCAGGCTCTGAGCAGGCCATGGCACTCAAACAAGTGCTGATTGCACAAGGTGCCTGGAGCCAGTACCTCGAAGTCGGCATCGGCCCTGATGCAGAGATTTTCACGAAAGCTCCGGTACTGGCCGCTGTGGGCTGCGGGGACGACGCGGGCTTGCACCCCGCATCGCACTGGAATAACCCCGAACCGGAAGTCGTGCTCGCTATTAACTCGCGCGGCGAAGTCGTGGGTGCCACGCTGGGCAACGATGTGAACCTGCGTGATGTGGAAGGCCGCTCAGCACTTCTACTGGGTAAAGCCAAGGACAACAACGCTTCGGCGTCGGTAGGGCCCTTCATTCGCTTGTTTGACGAGGAATTCACCATCAACGACGTGCGCAGCGCTGAACTGACATTGCGTGTGGAAGGCGCTGACGGTTTTGTGATGGATGGCTATTCATCCATGGCACGCATCAGCCGTGACCCGCTGGACCTTGCCGCCCAGCTGATAGGTCCGCATCACCAATACCCGGATGGAGCCATGCTGTTCTTGGGCACTTTGTTTGCGCCTGTCCAGGACCGGGATGCCCCGGGCAGCGGCTTTACCCACAAGTTGGACGATGTGGTCACCATCCACAGCGCCAAACTGGGGACCCTGCGCAACCGCATGCGGCACTGCGACCAGTGCCCGCCTTGGACATTCAGCGCATCACAATTGATGCGCAACTTGGCAAAGAGGGGCTTGCTGTAAGCGCCGCGCGCCTCAGGCGTGTTCGGCGCTTTGCCCCACCAGGATCCGCTGGTCCAGAAAGCGCCACAGGCGCTCATCCGCGCAAAATGCCACATTGAAGCGCAGCCATCCGGTCGGCCGGGGCTCCACCAGGAATAACTGGCCGGGCCCCAACATGATGCCTTCCTGAGTCGCTGACTGTGACAGCACGGCGCTGTCTGCGATGTCGGGGTGCCGGGCCCACAGGTACATGCCGGCCTCAGGCTCATGAAAGATCTCAAAACCCAGACCCAGCAGCCTGCGACTGACTTGGCGGTGTGCTTCGCCCAAGCGGTCCCGCAGCGACTTCAGGTGCTTGCGCCAGCGGCCATCCGTAATCGCGCCGAAGGTAATCCGCTCGGCAATATCGGAGGACGTCAGTCCGGCAATCATCTTCAGCTGCACGAATTGCGCTGACAAATCAGGCCGGGCCAACAAGTAACCCACACGCAGGTTGGGCGAAATGGTTTTTGAATAACTGCCCACATACACCACGCGACGCAGCTGATCCAGACTGGCCAGCGTGGTGCGTGAAGTCGCATCCATGTCGGCATAAATGTCGTTTTCGACCAGCACAAAATCGTGCAGCTCCGCCAGTTGCAACAAGCGATGCAACTGCGCCACCGAAGCAACCGAACAGGTAGGACTCTGCAAACGGGGTTGGGTGAAGAAGGCCTTGGGCTTGCGGGTTGTCAGAATGGCCTCCAGAGCAGCGAGGTCGTAGCCCACGCCCGTGCGCGGCACGCCGACCACGTCCACGCCCCAGAAGCGCAACATGAACAAGAGATTGGGGTAGCCCGGATCGTCTACCAGTACCGTGTCGCCCGGCTTGAGCAGGCAGCGCGCCACCAGATCCAGCCCTTGGCTGGAGCCATGGGTCAACAACACCTGGCCGGCGTCTGCCGAAATCTGGTGTTCGGCCAATGACTCCGCAATGATCATGCGCAAGGCCATGTGGCCATAGGGCAGGCCATAGCCGTCCAATTCAGAGCCATCGCTGGAGAGATGGCGCATGCTGCGGCGCACGGCATCACCGAACAACCAATCATGCGGCAACCAGCCGCAACCGGGCTTTAACGGCAGGTTCCGGTTCTCGAAAATCTGCTTGAGGTACCAGCTTGCATCAAAACGGGGCGTTTCCACTTCGCGGGCTGGTGCCCCTACGCTGCCGCCCTCCTCACGCCGCTTTACGAAAAAGCCGGAATGGGCCCGCGAGACCAGCCATCCTTGGGCGACCAAGCGGTCATAGGCCTCGACCACCGTAAATACGCTGACGTTATGCGCCACCGCAAATGCGCGGATGGAGGGCAACTTGGTACCGGGCTTGAGCACCTGCCCCGCAATCAGCCCGCGCAGCCCGTCCACGATCTGGCTGACCAGGGGGGTAGCAATGTCGGGACTGAGTGTGAGCATGGCACGATCGTAAAGCAGGCAGCGGGTGGTCAGAAAACGCACCAATTTAGGGAAACTCTGTACAGGATTTTAGACCTGCACAGTGTCTCGAAACTTTCATCAATGTGTACATGGTTGTTTGGGGACCGGGTTTCTATAGTTCGGCCACTCGTTCAACAACACCGGACTACCTTATGCAAGCCGATCGCCAAGTTCTCAATGCCGCCCTGTATGCCCGTCGCCAATCCGCCGTTGCCCGCGGCGTCGGTCAGGCCCACGAGATTTTCATCAAGAACGCCCGTAACGCCGAGTTCTGGGATGTGGAAGGTCGCCGCTTCATCGACTTCGCCGGCGGCATTGCGGTGCTCAACACCGGCCACCTTCACCCCCAGGTGATTGAAGCCGTCAAGGCCCAGCTCGATCTGTACACCCACACCTGCTTCCAGGTGATCGCCTACGAACCTTACGTCGAAGTGTGCGAGCGCCTGAACGCCATGGCACCCGGCAACTTTGCCAAGAAAAGCCTACTGCTGACCACCGGCGCCGAAGCGGTGGAAAACGCCATCAAAATCGCCCGCGCTCACACCAAGCGCCCTGGAGTGATCGCCTTCACTGGCGGCTACCACGGCCGCACCAATTTCACGCTGGGTCTGACCGGCAAAGTGGCTCCGTACAAGCTGGGGTTCGGCCCCTTCCCCGGAGAAGTGTTCCACGCCCTGTTTCCCAATGAACTGCATGGCGTGAGCGTGGCGGATGCCCTGCATTCTGTGGAGTTGATCTTCAAGAATGACATCGAAGCAGAACGCGTTGCTGCCTTCATCGTCGAACCGGTGCAGGGCGAAGGCGGTTTCTACGTCGCACCTCCCGATTTCATCTCCGGCCTCAAGGCCATGGCCGACAAGTACGGTATTTTGTTGATCGCCGACGAAGTGCAAACCGGCGCGGGCCGCACCGGCACCTGGTTCGCCTGCGAACAATGGCCTGTGGCTCCTGATTTGATTACCACTGCCAAATCGTTGGCTGGCGGATTCCCCTTGTCCGGTGTGGTCGGCCGGGCTGATGTGATCGATGCACCAGCCGCAGGCGGCTTGGGCGGTACGTATGCCGGCAGCCCCGTGGCTTGCGCAGCGGCACTGGCCGTGATGAAGGCCTTTGAAGAAGAAAAACTCCTGCAACGCAGTCAAGACATGGGCGCCTTCCTGGTTGAAAAGCTCAAGGCCATCGCTACCAAGGTACCTGCCATCGGTGATGTACGCGGCATGGGCGCCATGGTCGCCATCGAGTTGTTTGAAGGTGGCGATGTGCACCGCCCAGACGCGGTGCTGACCAAGAAAGTAGTCACAGAGGCTGCACGACGCGGGCTGATTCTGCTGTCCTGCGGTACCTACGGCAACGTCATCCGCATCCTGGTGCCTTTGACCGCGCCCGACGCGCTGCTGGAAGAAGGCTTGGCCATTCTGGCCGACAGCTTCGCCGCCGTGGCCTGATCGCCTTTTTGAATCTGCTTTTCGAAGAACACATGTCCTCTACTGAACCCTTGGTGCGCTTTAGCGGCGTACAAAAAACGTACGACGGCGAACAGCTGGTGGTGCGGGAGCTGAACCTCGATATCCAGCGCGGTGAATTCCTGAGCCTGCTCGGACCCTCGGGCTCGGGCAAGACCACCACCCTGATGATGCTGGCCGGGTTCGAGTCCCCCACAGCAGGCGACATCCTGCTCGACGGCAAGCAGATCACGCGCACCCCGCCGCACAAGCGCAACTTCGGCATGGTGTTCCAGAACTACGCACTGTTCCCCCACATGACGGTGGCACAGAACGTGGCCTACCCGCTCACCGTGCGCAAAGTGCCTAAAGACGAGCAAGAAAAGCGGGTGCAAAAGGCCTTGGACATGGTGCGACTGACCGGCATGGGCGAGCGCCTGCCCACCCGCCTCTCCGGCGGCCAACAGCAACGCGTGGCACTGGCCCGCGCGCTGGTGTTCGAGCCCCAACTGGTGCTCATGGACGAGCCCTTGGGCGCGCTGGACAAGCAGTTACGCGAACACATGCAGCTCGAACTCAAAGAGCTTCACCGCCAGCTGGGTGTGACCTTTGTGTATGTGACCCATGACCAGGGCGAAGCCCTGACCATGAGCGACCGGGTGGCGGTGTTCAACGAAGGTGTGATCCAGCAACTGGCGGATGCGCAAAGCCTGTACGAAGCCCCCAGCAACCGCTTTGTGGCCGGTTTTGTGGGGGACAGCACGGTGCTTCGAGGCACGTTGGGTGGCACTGCTGATGCCCCCTGCATCGTTCTGGGCCAAGGCCAGACGCTGCCCGGCATCAATGTCAATAACGCTGTTGCAGGCGCCATGGTGGAAGCATGTGTGCGGCCCGAGCGGATTGCATTGCACGTACAGGCGCCCGCTGCACTGAACACCGTCGCCGCCCAAGTGGCCGGCATTGTGTACTACGGCGACCACGTGCGCTTGCTGTGCTCAATGGGTGCCGGCCAGGCGCAAGCCACCGTGAAGCTCCCGCTCACCCACGCATGTGCCCTCACACCGCCTGCCATGGGCAGCACGGTGCACCTTGAGTTCCCGACTCCCTTTACGCGCATTTACGCGCTCTGAAGTTTTCCCCCGTCCCTTCCTCAACCCTTAAGGAAATCTCTCCATGAAAAAAAGCCTGATCGCTGCTGCATCTATTGCTGCCTGCTTTGCGATGAATGTCCACGCCCAAGACGCCATTACCGTGGTGAACTTCGGTGGTGCCAATGCGAACGCCCAGAAAGTCGCCTACTACGAACCCGTAGCCAAGGAAGGTGTGAAGGTCACCGCAGTGGAATACAACGGTGAGCAAGCCAAGATCAAGGCCATGGTGGAAACCAAGAATGTGACCTGGGACGTGGTGGAAGTCGAATCCCCTGACGTAGCCCGCGGCTGCGACGAAGGCCTGTTCGAAAAGCTGGACTACAGCAAGATTGCCCCCAAAGCTGACCTGCTGCCCTCCGCTGTGAGCGAGTGTGGTGTGGGTGTGTTTGTGTGGTCCACCGTGATGGCCTACAACGGCGACAAGCTCAAAAAAGCCCCTACCAGCTGGGCAGACTTCTTTGACACCAACAAGATTCCCGGCAAGCGCGGCATGCGCAAAGGCGCCCGCTACAACCTCGAGTTCGCTTTGCTGGCCGACGGTGTGAAGCCCGCAGACGTCTACAAGGTTCTGGCCACCAAAGACGGTGCAGAACGCGCCTTCAAGAAATTGACCGCCCTCAAGCCCAACATCCAGTGGTGGGAAGCAGGCGCCCAGGCACCCCAGTTCCTGGTGGCTGGCGATGTGGTCTTGTCCACCGTGTACAACGGTCGTATTGACGCCGCCAACCGCGAAGGCCGCAACCTGCAAATCTACTGGCCCGGTGGCATTTATGACCTGGACTACTGGGTTATCCCCAAGGGCACTGCCAAGAAAGACGCCGCCTACAAGTTCCTGAACTTCGCCATGAAGCCGGAGAACCAGGCGGTGTACGCCCAGAACATCGCTTACGGCCCGACCAACAAGAAGGCTCTGGCCAAGCTCAGCGCCAAGGTCTTGGGTGACCTGCCTACTTCCGAGAAGAACGCCAAGGAAGCTTTGCAGTTCAACACCACCTTCTGGGCTGACCAAGGCGAAGCCCTGGAAAAGCGCTTTGCTGCCTGGGCCACCCAGTAATCCGTAGACCGTCAGGAGCCTGAACCCATGTCCATGCAAGCCAGTGCCATCCAGCCCCCGGGCGATCTCCGTGCGGCACTCTCCCGTGCGGAGTCCCGCCGCAAATGGCGGGCATTCAGCCTGACACTGCCCTTGCTGGTGTTTTTGCTCCTGACCCTGCTAGTTCCCATTGCAGCTCTCCTGATGCGCGCGGTGGAAAACCCCGAAGTCGCCAAGGCCCTGCCCACCACGGTAGAAGCCTTGGCAGGCTGGGACCGCACGTCCCAACCCCAAGCTGCGGCCTACGCCGCCTTGGTTCAAGATTTATCGCACCTGCCGGACACAGCAGATGCCGGCGCTCTGGCGCGCCGCCTGAACACCGAAGCGCCCGGGGCACGCTCGCTGATCATGGGTGCCTACAAGGCCCTGCCCATCGAAGGTGATGCTGAATCCGTCCGCCAGCAGTTGCTGGACAAAGACGCCCGCTGGGCCGAGCCGGAGTTCTGGCAGGCCATTGCCAAAAACGGCTCTCGCTGGACGCCCGACTACCTGCTGGCCTCGGTGGACCTGAAGCGTGATGCCAACGGCCATATCGAACGCATGCCCGAAGAACAGCGTGCTTACAGCGGCATTCTGGTACGGACCTTCCAGATAAGCTTTATCGTGACCCTGCTGTGCCTGGTGCTGGCATACCCGCTGGCCTACTGGCTCTCCACCTTGCCGGAGCGCAAAGCCAACGTGCTGATGATTCTGGTGCTGGTGCCTTTTTGGACCTCAATCCTGGTTCGGGTGGCGGCGTGGATCGTGTTGCTGCAGTCCGAAGGACTGGTCAACGGTGCGCTGCTGGGCATCGGTGTGATCAGCGAACCATTGGCGCTCCTGTTCAACCGTACCGGCGTCATCATTTCCATGGTGCACATCCTGCTGCCCTTCATGATTTTGCCGCTATACAGCGTGATGAAGAGCGTGCCACCCACCTATGTGCGTGCTGCTGTGTCGCTGGGCAGTGCTCCGCTGGCTGCATTTGTGCGGGTTTATGTACCGCAAACCTTTCCCGGTGTGGGTGCCGGCGCACTGCTGGTGTTCATTCTGGCCATTGGCTACTACATCACGCCGGCGCTGCTGGGTGGTGCAGATGACCAGATGCTGAGCTACTACATCGCCCGCTACACCAACGTTGAAGTCAACTGGGGCATGGCCTGCGCCTTGGGTGCCCTGCTGCTGGCCACCACACTGGTGCTCTATGGCGTGTACCGCCGCATCGGGAAATCCGACCTGGCCTTGGCATAAGAAAGACACCCATGTTCAAACTGCCCGAATTTCCCCTCTACTTCACGCTGGCCGACAAGGCCGGTTGGTGGCTGTTGCGCATTGTGTGTGTGCTGGTGCTGGGCTACTTGCTTGCGCCCATCCTGGCCATCATTCCGCTGTCGTTTTCCAGCAGCTCATTCCTGACCTACCCCATTCCCGGCTGGTCGACCAAGTGGTACAGCCACTTGTTCACCGCGCCCGAGTGGTCCAACGCCATGCGCAACAGCTTCATCGTGGCGCCCGCCGCTACGGTGATTGCGACGGTCCTGGGCACCTTGGCTGCCGTGGGCCTGACCCGCACCGAATTTCGTTTCAAGGGCCTGCTGATGGCATTCCTGATCGCCCCCATGGTGGTGCCGGTGATCGTGATCGGCGTAGCCACCTACTTGTATTTCGCCCCCTTGGGTCTGAGCGACAGCTATGTGGGCCTGATTGCCGTGCACGCTGCCATGGGTGCCCCCTTTGTGCTGACCACCGTGCTCGCCACCCTGGCCAACTTCAACCACAACCTGGTGCGCGCCTCGCTGAGCCTTGGCGAGACACCCTTCAACACCTTCATGCGGGTCACCCTGCCGGTGATTGCCCCTGGTGTGATTTCCGGCGCGCTGTTCGCCTTTGCCACCTCGTTTGACGAAGTGGTGGTGACCCTGTTCCTGGCTGGCGCCGAGCAGACCACCCTGCCGCGCCAGATGTTCACCGGCATCCGCGAAAACATCTCGCCCACGATTGCAGCGGTGGCCACCTTGTTGATCCTGTTCACCACCGCCATGCTGCTGGTGTTGGAGTGGCTGCGCGGCCGCAAAGCCTGACCCTGAACCCCGCTACCCTATGAATTTGAACCAACCTCTTTCCGGCAACGCCATGCCGCGCTTCGGCGGCATCGCCAGCATGATGCGCCTGCCGGTCGCCACATCCGCCCAAGGGCTGGATGCTGCTTTCATCGGTGTTCCGCTGGACATCGGCACCAGCCACCGCCCGGGTGCGCGCTTCGGTCCGCGCCAGATCCGGGCGGAATCCTGCCTGCTGCGCCCCTACAACATGGCCACCGGCGCCGCGCCGTTTGATGCCCTTCAAGTGGCGGATCTGGGAGATGTGCCCATCAACACCTATTCGTTGTTGAAGTCTGTCGACATCATCACCGCCTATTACGCCGAGGTGCTGGGCCACGGCTGCATACCCCTTACTCTGGGCGGCGACCACACCATTGCGCTACCCATTCTGCGGGCCATTGCAGCTCAACACGGCCCGGTGGCGATGGTGCATGTGGATGCGCATGCCGACGTGAATGAAGACATGTTCGGCGAGCGGATTGCGCACGGCACCCCCTTCCGCCGCGCAGTGGAAGAGGGCCTGCTCGATTGCAACAAGGTCACCCAGATCGGCTTGCGCGGCACCGGCTACGCGGCCGATGATTTCGATTGGCCGCGCAGGCAAGGCTTTACGCTGGTACCCGCCCACGAGGTGTGGCACCAGTCCTTGGCACCCGTGATGAAGCAGGTGCGCCAGCGCGTGGGCAACACCCCTTGCTACCTGAGCTTTGACATTGACGGTATTGACCCTGCCTACGCCGGCGGTACCGGGACGCCTGAAATCGGTGGACTGACCGTGCCGCAGGCGCTGGAGATCATCCGGGGTTGCCGTGGGCTTAATATCGTTGGCGCAGACTTGGTGGAGGTATCACCGCCCTACGACACCACGGGCAATACCGCCTTGCTAGGGGCCAACCTGTTGTACGAGATGCTGTGTGTGCTGCCCGGGGTGCCGGTGCGCTGACGGCCGGCTACATACCTGAATTTGCTACGTTTTTCATAGCTGCTTGCGCATATTCCACGGGCGCTGGCAGCCAGTTTTGTTTGTATATTGAGGAGACACCATGTCCACATCGCCGCTTTCCCTCTTGAAAGACCCCAGCCTGCTCAAGACAGACGCACTCATCAATGGCCAGTGGGTGACTGGCGCCAGCCGCTTTGCGGTGACCGATCCGTCCAACGGCCAGCACTTGGCCGATGTGGCCAACCTCGGTGCCGCAGACGCGGAAGCCGCCATCGCCGCGGCCAACGCCGCCTGGCCTGCGTGGAAAGCCAAGACCGCCAAAGAGCGCAGCATCATCCTGCGCAAGTGGTTTGATTTGCTGATGGCCAACCAGGAAGACCTGGCCCGCATCATGACCGCCGAGCAAGGCAAGCCGTTTGCCGAGGCCAAGGGCGAGATTGCCTACGGTGCCAGCTTTGTGGAATGGTTTGCCGAAGAAGCCAAGCGCGTCAACGGCGAGACCCTGCCCCAGTTCGACAACAACCGCCGCCTGGTGGTCATCAAGCAGCCCATCGGCGTGTGCGCAGCGATCACGCCCTGGAACTTTCCGCTGGCCATGATCACGCGCAAGGTGGCGCCTGCGCTGGCAGCGGGTTGCCCGGTGATCATCAAACCTGCGGAGCTGACCCCCCTGACCGCGCTGGCCGCCGCCGAACTGGCCATCCGCGCCGGCATTCCGGCCGGTGTACTCAACATGATCACCGCCGACAGCGATCAGTCCATTGCCGTGGGCAAGGTCATTTGCGCCAGCGACGTGGTGCGCCACCTGAGCTTTACTGGCTCCACCGAAGTGGGCCGCATCCTGATGGCGCAAAGCGCGCCTACCGTCAAGAAGCTGTCGCTGGAATTGGGCGGCAACGCACCCTTCATCGTGTTCGATGACGCCGATGTGGACTCCGCAGTGGAAGGTGCTCTAGCCAGCAAGTACCGCAACGCCGGCCAGACCTGCGTGTGCGCTAACCGTTTCTATGTGCAGGCCGGCGTGTACGACCAGTTCGTGGCCAAGTTCAGCGCCAAAGTAAAGGCCATGAAGGTCGGCAACGGCTTTGAAGACGGCGTAGTGCAAGGCCCGCTGATCGAAGACGCCGCCGTGGAGAAGGTCAAACGCCACGTGGCGGACGCCGTGGCAAAAGGTGGCAAGGTGGAAACCGGCGGCAACGCCCTGCAAGGGCAGTTCTTCGAGCCCACCGTCGTATCCGGTGCTACCGCTGACATGCTGTGCGCCCGCGAAGAAACCTTCGGCCCCTTTGCCCCGGTGTTCAAATTTCAATCCGAGCAAGAAGCCATTGACGCAGCCAACGCCACCGAATTCGGCCTGGCCAGCTACTTCTACAGCCGCGACATCGGCCGAATCTACCGCGTAGGCGAGGCGCTGGAGTACGGCATGGTGGGCGTGAACGTAGGCATTCTGGCGACCGAGCACGTGCCGTTCGGCGGTGTCAAACAATCGGGCCTCGGCCGCGAAGGCTCGCACTTCGGCATGGATGACTACATCGAGGTCAAGTACCTCTGCCTGGGCGACATCCTGAAATAAGCCTGCACCCGCATGCCTGGAAAGCCGGCTTGGGCCGGCTTTTTTTTAGCCCATTCCATTGCCCATGCAATATCAGCCTTGACAATATTTGCTTAGGCAACTAATATTCGGGCTATGCAACACATTGCCCCTTCGTTTTACCGCCCCGACAGTTACCGGCCGGAAGACAGCGTCGGTTACCTGATGCGCAGCATCCTCTCGCACGTGGCCCAGTCGGTGGAGCATCAGCTCGCCCACACCGACCTGACCAACGCGCAGTGGATACCGCTCTTCAAGCTGTACAACAAGCAGGCCTCGACAGTGGCCGAACTGGCCCGCGCCTGCGAGCTCGACAACGGCGCCACCACCCGCCTGCTGGACCGCATGGAGGCCAAAGGCCTGGTCCAGCGCGTGCGCTCCGAGCAAGACCGCCGGGTGGTCAACATCCAGCTCACCCCTGCCGGCACGCAAGCCGCAGCCGACATTCCCCAGGTGCTTTGCGAGGTGCAAAACACCCACCTCGAAGGTTTCAGCACTGAAGAGTTCGAGAACCTCAAGGGCTATCTGCGCCGTATTCTGGATAACGCCCAACGCATCAAGGCAGCCAACAACGCCGCTGCCGACACCCCCTCTACCGACCGCTAACCACCCCATGCAAGACACCATCTTCTCCACTTCACAAGCACTGCGCTGGAGCCGTTTTGCGCTTAGCGCGGTGGCCATTGCGTCTTTGAGCGCGTGTGCCAACTTCTCGGGCATCTTTTCGCAGGCCAAGCCCGTTGCTGCGCAGCAAGCCGGCTTGTCCACCCAAGCCATTCCTGCGGACAGCGTGGCACTGGACAGCCAGTGGTGGAAAGCCTACGGCGATGAGCAACTCAACCAGCTGGTCGCCCAAGCCCTGGCCAACAACCCCAACCTGCGCGTGGCCCAGGCACGTGTGCAGCGTGTGCAAGCAGGAATCGATAACGCCAATGCCGCCAGCGCGCCGCAATTGAACGCCGGGCTGGATGCCACCCACCAGCTCTACACCCGCAACGGCCTGGTGCCCGCACCGATTGCCGGCAGCGAGCGCGAGATTGCCACGCTGCAAGCCACTGGCAGCTGGGAGCTGGACCTGTTTGGCAAGAACCGCGCTGCGCTGGATGCCGCGATCGGCCAAAGCCGCGCTGCTCAAGCCGACGCCCAGGCCGCCCGCATGCTGCTGGCCAGCAATGTGGCACGCAGCTACTTCCAGTGGCTGCGGGTGCAGGGTCAGCTTGAAGTTGCTCAGCGCACCCTCGCACAGCGCCAGCAAACCCAACAACTCGTGAAAGATCGCCTGCAAGCCGGCCTGGACACCCAACTCGAGCTCCAACAAAGCGAGAGCGCCCTGCCTGATGCCCGCTTTCAGATCGAGGCCCTCAAAGAGCAGGAAGCTCTGCTCACCAACGCCCTCGCCGCCTTAACCGGACAACAAAATGGAGGCCTGGCGCTCACCAACCGTGCGCCAGCAGCTATCAATTCCGTAGCAGCTGCACAAACCAAGGTACAAGCCGTGTCCATGGACTTGTTGGGCCGGCGCGCCGACGTGGTCGCCGCCCGTTGGCGCGTCGAAGCTGCGACCCGCGATGTGGACAACGCCAAAACCCTGTTCTACCCCAACATCAACCTGACCGCATTTGCCGGTTTCTCGAGCATCGGCTTTGACAAGCTGGTGCAAAGCAGCAGCGCCCAATGGGGCGTGGGTCCGGCCATCCGCCTGCCACTGTTTGAAGGTGGCCGCCTGCGCGCCAACCTCAAAGGCAAGGCTGCGGATCTGGATGCCGCCATTGAGACCTACAACGCCGCTGTGGCGGACGCCGTGCGCGACGTTGCCGACCAGCTGGCATCCACCCAATCGATTGAACGCCAGCAGGCCGAGCAAAAAGCCGCGCAGCGATCCGCCGAAAGCGCCTACGCCATTGCCGTGCAACGCTACGAGGCAGGCTTGGGCAACTACCTGAACGTGCTCAACGCCGAGACCGCCGTGCTGGCCCAGCGCAAGTTGGCCGTGGACCTGGCGGCCCGCAGCGTAGACACCCAGATCCAGCTGATCCGCGCACTGGGTGGCGGCTTCACCGACACCGACACCACCTCGGCCGCCGCACCGACGAGCGACACCGTAGTCCGCTAAGCACTGACCACGGCCCCACCTAACTCGCACTGAACCAGATTGAAAGAAACACCATGAGCACCTCTTCCACCACCACCGTTACTCCTACCGTTGCGCCATCCGGCAATCCCGCTCGCAAAAAAGCCCTGACTGTTCTCTCCATCGTCGTACTGCTGGGCTTGGCCTATGGCGGTTTTGAGTACTACGGCGCGCGCCATTCCGAAGAAACCGACAACGCCTATGTACAGGGCAACGTGATCCAGATCACCCCCCAAGTGGGCGGCACCGTCACCGCCATCCTGGCCGACGACACCGACTTCGTGAAAGCCGGCCAGGCGCTGGTGAAGCTGGACCCGGCGGATGCCAAAGTTGCGCTCGACCAAGCTGAGGCCAACCTGGCGCAAGCGGTGCGTCAAGTCCGCACCCTGTATGCCAACAACGGCACGCTGTCGGCCCAGGTCACGCTGCGTGAGTCCGACATCGCCCGCGCGCAAACCGACATTGCCCGTGCGACCGACGACCTGAACCGCCGCCAGGCACTGGCAGGCAACGGTGCCGTGTCCAAGGAAGAACTCAACCACGCCAAGTCACAACTCACCACCGCGCAGAACGCACTGTCCGCCGCCCAGGCAGGTGTGGCTGCTGCGCGTGAGCAGCTCTCCAGCAACCAGACCCTGACCGAAGGCACCAATGTGGAAAGCCACCCCAGCGTGGTTGCCGCATCCGCCAAAGTGCGCGAGGCCTTTATGGCGCTGCACCGCGCTGAGCTGCCCGCGCCCGTGGACGGCTACGTAGCCAAGCGCACCGTACAGCTGGGCCAGCGCGTCGCCGCCGGTGCCCCGCTGATGGCCATCATCCCCCTCAACCAACTCTGGGTGGATGCCAACTTCAAGGAAGTGCAGCTGCGCAACATCCGCATCGGCCAGCCGGTCAAGCTCACCGCTGATCTCTACGGCAAAAAGATGGAATACAAAGGCACGGTGGCTGGTTTGGGTGCCGGCACGGGCGCCGCCTTCTCCCTGTTGCCCGCCCAGAACGCCACCGGCAACTGGATCAAGGTCGTGCAGCGCGTGCCGGTGCGTGTGGCGCTGGATGCCGAGCAACTCGCCCAGAACCCACTGCGCGTGGGCCTGTCCATGGAAGCCACAGTGGACGTGACAGACCAAAGCGGCAAGTCATTGGCTGATGCACCCCGCACGGCTTCTGCGACTCAAACCGATGTGTACACCGCGCTCGACCAGCAGGCCAGCGACGAAGTGCGCAAGGTGATCGCTGCCAACCTCGGCCGCGGTGCCAAGCTCAATGCCCACGCTGCCGCCAAAAACGGCGCTGGTGTGTAACAAGGTATGAGCGCCCCCGCCGCCTACACTGCGCCCGCTCCCTTGCAAGGGTCGGCGCGCCTGTGGGGCACGATTGCACTGTCAGCCGCCACGTTCATGAACGTGCTGGACTCCTCCATTGCCAACGTGTCCCTGCCCGCCATTGCCGGCGACCTCGGTGTCAGCTCCAACCAGGGCACCTGGGTCATCACCAGCTTCGGTGTGGCCAACGCCATTGCCCTGCCCCTGACGGGCTGGTTGTCCCAGCGCTTCGGCCAGGTGCGGTTGTTCGTCACCAGCGTGCTGCTGTTTGTGCTCTCCAGCTGGTTGTGCGGCATTGCCCCTAACATGCCCTTCCTGATCGGTGCCCGCGCGTTGCAGGGCTTTGTGGCGGGCCCCATGATGCCGCTGGCGCAGACCCTGCTGCTCTCCAGCTACCCGCCGGCCCTCGCGGGTCTCGCCATGGCACTCTGGGCCATGACCACGCTCGTAGCCCCTGTGATGGGGCCGCTGTTGGGCGGCTGGATCACGGACAACGCGCATTGGGGATGGATCTTTTTCATCAACGTGCCCATTGGTTTCATCGCAGGCTTCATCACCTGGACTATTTTTCACAAGCGCGAGACACCTACCCGCAAGTTGCCGATCGACACGGTAGGTTTGGCACTGCTGGTGATTGGTGTGACCGCCATCCAGCTGATGCTGGACCGCGGCAAGGAGCTGGACTGGTTCCATTCCGAAGAAATCATCCTCATGACCGTGGTGTCGGTGATTGCGTTTGCCTTTTTGATTGCCTGGGAACTGACCGATGACCACCCGGTGGTGGACTTGAAGCTCTTCAAGGTGCGCAACTTCCTGACCGGTACGGTGGCCATGTCGATTGCCTACGGACTGTTCATGGGCAACATCGTGTTGCTGCCGTTGTGGCTGCAAAGCTTTATGGGCTATACGGCTACCCAGGCCGGCATGCTGATGGCACCGGTAGGTCTGTTTGCGATCATTTTGTCGCCCATCATCGGCAAGAACATTGCCAAGTTCGATACCCGCCGGCTGGCTACCGTGGCCTTTCTGGTGTTTGCACTGGTGCTCTGGATGCGCTCGCACTTCAGCACGCTGTCGGACTTCAACACCATGATGATTCCGACCCTGATCCAGGGCATTGCGCTGGCGCTGTTTTTCATTCCGCTCACCAGCATCATTCTGGGGGGATTGCCGGGCGACAAGATTGCATCCGCCTCAGGCCTGAGCAGCTTCTGCCGGGTGTTGTTCGGTTCTTTCGGTACGTCGATCTCGGTCACCGTGTGGCAGGACCGCACCGCCCTGCACCACGCCCAGCTCACCGAGATGATCAACCGGGGCAGCACGGCCTCCAACAGTGCCCTGGCAGGCCTGAACGCTGCGGGCCTGAGTGCAGAGCAAGCCTTCAGCCAGATCAACCGCATGATCGATCAGCAAGCAGCAACGCTGGCTGCCAACGACGTGTTTTACGCCTCTGCAGTGATCTTCGTGCTGCTGATCCCGCTGGTGTGGCTCTCTCGCCCGGCCCGTAGCGGTGCAGGGGCCTCCGAGGCAGCCGCCGGAGCGCATTGATAAAGCAACAGTCAGACGAAAAAAACGGGGCCGAGGCCCCGTTTTTTTCTGCAGCGATCTGATCAGCTCAGCTCAGGCCCTTGCGGGTTGCTGGCGCGCGCATTGCGGTTTACGCCGTTGTTCACCGACCATGGAATGGAAGGTGCCCGGTCCAAAGGCGCAACCTTGGTCAACAGGGCCTGCCAGAAGAAGCCGCTTTGGATAGCGATAACGGCAAACAACATGTAGCTCTGCGAGCTGGAGGCCAGCCAAAGGTTGTACACCGGCATGAACACAAACGGAGACACCAGCAAAGGCAAACCAATGCGCAATGCCTGCATGGACTCCAGCCCCTTGCCGAGGTTGAACAAATCCCAGTAGTAGTTGGTAAACATGCCCATCACCATCCAGCAGCCCAAATGCCACGCATACACAATGGCGTGGTTGCGCACAAGGAGCGCAATCCAGGGTTGGGAGGTTTCATCCGCATTCACGATGAGAACCATGAAAGCCCCCGTGGTCGCGAAGACCACGAAGTAGATGAACATCAGAAATTTAAGCGCTCTGGACATGTTTTCCCCGGGTTAGATACTGGAATCACGGCTGCGCAGCATCTTACCCGCTAGAAAGTGCATCTCAGAGCAGCGGCACACCCGTTTTGGCCTGCACCGCCTCGCGGGTGACGCCGGGCGCCAACTCCACCAGCTTCAGCCCTTCGGGAGTAACGTCCATGACGGCCAGGTCCGTGATGATGCGGTCCACCACACCCACGCCGGTCAAGGGCAAGGTGCAGCGGGGCAGAATCTTCAGGTCCTCGGTGCCGTCTTTCTTCTTGGCCACGTGCTCCATGAGCACAATCACGCGCTTCACACCGGCCACCAAGTCCATGGCACCGCCCATGCCCTTGACCATCTTGCCGGGAATCATCCAGTTGGCCAGATCACCCTTTTCGCTCACCTGCATGGCGCCCAGAATGGAGAGGTTGATTTTGCCGCCGCGGATCATGGCAAAGCTTTGGTCCGAACCGAAGATGCTGCTGCCTTTGATGGTGGTTACCGTTTGTTTGCCGGCGTTGATCAGGTCCGCGTCCACCTCGTCCTCAGTCGGGAACGGCCCTATGCCCAACATGCCGTTTTCGCTTTGCAGCCACACCTCTTTGTCTGCAGGCACATGGTTGGCCACCAGCGTGGGAATGCCAATCCCCAGGTTCACATAAAACCCGTCTTCCAGCTCGCGGGCTGCACGGGCAGCCATTTGGTCTTGATTCCAGCTCATGTTCAGACTCCTGCTTTCTCTGTGATCGTGCGTTTTTCAATCCGCTTCTCGGGCGAAGCATTCAGGACGATGCGGTGCACATAAATGCCGGGCAGATGGACCTGGTCCGGGGCGATAGCGCCGGTCTCCACAATCTCTTCGACCTCCACCACGCAAATCTTCCCGGCCATGGCCACGGCGGGGTTGAAGTTGCGAGCGGTAAAGCGGAACTGCAAATTGCCGGACTTGTCGGCACGATGGGCTTTGACAAGCGACACATCCGGCACCAGGGAGCGCTCCATGACATAGATCTCGCCATCAAACTCGCGCAGCTCTTTGCCCTCGGCCACCATGGTGCCCACGCCGGTTTTCGTGAAGAAAGCCGGAATGCCCGCACCTCCGGCGCGCAGCTTCTCGGCCAAGGTACCCTGGGGGGTGAATTCCAACTCCAGCTCGCCGGCTAGGTACTGGCGCTCGAACTCCTTGTTCTCACCCACATAGCTGGAAATCATCTTCTTGATCTGGCGGGTCTCCAGCAGTTTGCCCAGACCGAAACCATCCACGCCAGCGTTATTGGAAATGGCGGTCAGGTTCTTGGCGCCGCTGTCGCGCAGCGCGTCAATCAAGGCCTCCGGAATGCCGCACAGGCCGAAACCACCCACGCCGAGCAACTGGCCGTCCTGGATGATGCCTTCAAGCGCCGCAGCGGCGCTGGGGTAAATCTTGTTCACTGCGCGTATCTCCTAAGTGGATAGAAACAACATGGCCGCTACGATACTACGTAACCAGATACGTAGTTCCCCCTAAAGCCTTTCCCTCACTGCATATCGCATGGATATTGACTACCGCCAAGCCTTTGACCTCGCGCCCGTCGGGCTGGCGCTGTCCCGCAACCGCACCATGATCGATTGCAACCAGCAACTGTGCGACATGTTCGGGGCCACCAAAGACCAGTTGGTCGGCCAGTCCTTCCAGGTGCTCTACCCCAGCGCCGACGAGTTTGAACGCCTCGGCGCGCGCATGGCCCCTTTGCTGAATCGCAATGGAACCTACGCGGATGACCGGATCATGAAACGGCTGGACGGTCGCTTCAAGGGCGAAACCTTCTGGTGCCACGTGAGCGGCAGGGCCCTGAACCCCAGTGCCCCGCACGAAGCCGGCATTTGGACTTTCGAGGACCTGAGCGCCCTGCGTCCGGTGCGCGCGGAACTCACCCCCCGGGAGCGGGAAGTTGCGGCCTACCTCATGCAGGGTCAGACCTCCAAGCAGATCGGCAAAACGCTGGAGATCAGCCACCGCACCGTGGAAATCTACCGCGCACGGCTGATGCGCAAGTACAAGGCTTCAACCACGGCGGACTTGGTGCACAAATTGATGGCAGGCTGAACGCCTACGTTTTTTCCGCAAGTCGCGCAAGCAGCTCCGCCCTCTCCATCTCCAACACCTCCAACCTTTGCTCGGCCAGCCCCAGCTGCAACAAAGCCGCCTGAAGCTCTACTTCCAACCGATGCACTTCAGCGGCTAGCGTGTCTGCAGCCGCAGTGACCTTTTCTCGGGTGGCATCACGGGTGACAGTCAGACCTGCCGTGACGGTATCGAGCCACGCAAGAATCTGGACCCGGGTGGTGTCTTTATGCAGCGGCGTCTGCAGAGTGGCCTTTTTGACATCCGCCCGGCGACACAACTCACTTTGGGTTACGCGACCGAAGTTGTACGGGTATACACCTTGGTGCGCTGCAATCTCGGCCTCTATCTCTGCCATCGCCTTGCGCAGCCGCGCTAGCGCTGCCTCGGTGCGAGGGTTCGCGTTCTCTGTGACGGGAAGATAGGTGCGGTCAGACATGCGTGAGTCTCAGGGTTGGGAGCCCGCGCAGTGTACTGAAGCTAGACTCTCCCGCATTTCCGAGAACTCACCATGACCACCCACTACACCCCAGCCCCTTTTGAAACCGACGCGTGGATTGCCCTGAAGCAACTGGGAGACACCGCAGTATCCACCGGTGGCATGCAGGCCTTGCTGCAAATGTTCATCAGCGTGGTCACTTCCGCCGAGGAAGTAGCGCGGGTCAGTGAAGAAGCCGGCCACCCCGAGTCCATGACCACCCAGGTCATTTCTGAGTGGGTCAGCACCCAGTACGTGCCGGACATGCAGGCCCAGCTGCAGACGCCCGGCGAGGCTTAAATCAGGTTGCGCATGGCGCGTGCAGTTTCCTGCAACACGGGCAGCACGCGGCGCACCGCATCATCCGTACTCTCGTTACCCATGGGCATGGTGACGTTGAGCGCGCCCATCAGGGCGCCATGGCGGTCAATCAAAGGCACCGCCACGCCGCGGTAATTCATTTCGAGTTGCTGCTCTGAGACAGCCCAGCCCTGCTGCCGTATGCGCGCCAGCTCCACGCGCATGCGGTCTTTGCTGGCAATGG
Organism: Rhodoferax mekongensis; assembly: GCF_032191775.1. Lineage (NCBI taxonomy): Bacteria > Pseudomonadati > Pseudomonadota > Betaproteobacteria > Burkholderiales > Comamonadaceae > Rhodoferax > Rhodoferax mekongensis. The sequence continues at coordinate 3,081,054 of NZ_CP132507.1, forward strand.
TGTGCGAGGTGTAGGCCTTGAACTGCCGGGTTTGCAACCAGTCCTCCAGCCAAGCCGGGTCGCGCATCGCGAGAATCAGCATGCCCGCAGACGTCACCTGCGCCTGTACCCGCGAACCCAACACATAGCCGGTACTCATGGGGCGGTTGCTGCCGTTGCGGGCGATGTAGACGATCTCGTCCCCGTCCAGCACGCTCACATACGCTATCTCCTGCGTACCCGCAGTCACCCTCTGCAAGAAGGGTTGCACCACGCGGGGCAAACGGGCCGACTCCAGGTAAGACTGCCCGATACGTAGCACCCGCGGCGTCAGCCAGAACAACTTGCCGTCACTCGCCACATAGCCCAGGTACTGCAAGGTCAGCAGATAGCGCCGGGCGGCGGTGCGGGTCATGCCACAGCGCTCGCCGGCCTGGCTGGCCGTCATGCGTGGGTGGGCGTCATCGAAGGCCTCAATCAGGCCCAAGCCTTTTTCCAGACCGGCAATCCAATCCTTTTTGTCCAAGGCGGGTGCGTCAATCCCCACAACAGGAGGGCGCAGGGCGAGTTCGGTAGTCATGGGCGCTGATTCTGGAGGTCTGAAAAACGGTGTCAGCCTAGTGCTTACCCGCAAAATGAACGATTATCGATCTTTAAAGTACGACAAACGCTCAATCTGGCGATTCTTCGCTTTCATTCACACAAGCGAATCGCTAAAGTCCGCTTCGAACCGCCCCATTCGTACGACTAGCGAACAGACGGTCTACCCCACCCGAACGCCATAACAGGAGACAGACACCATGCAAAAACGGAACACTCTCAAATTGATAGCTGCATGCGCAATGCTGATGGGCGCTAGCAGCGCTTTCAGCCAGGAAGTGATCAAGATCGCCAATATCGTCGAGCTGTCCGGTGGTGGCGCATCCGCCGGCACCAACTTCAAAAACGGTGTAGAACTGGCCGTGAAAGAAATCAACGCCTCCGGCGGCATCCTGGGCAAGAAGATCCAGACCATCACTTCTGACACCCAGTCCAACCCCGGCGTGGCCAAGGGCCTGACACAGAAAGCAGTGGACGATGACGTATTCGCCATCTTCGGCCCCGTGTTCTCCGGCTCCATCATGGTGTCCATGGCCGAAAGCCGCAAAGCGGAGATCCCCAACTTCACCGGCGGCGAGGCAGCCAGCATCACCACCCAAGGCAATCCCTACATCTTCCGCACCAGCTTCACCCAAGCGACTGCCATGCCCAAGGTGGCCCGCTACATGAGCGAACAGGCCAAGCTCAAGAACATCGCCATCATTTACGTGAACAACGATTTCGGCAAAGGTGGCCTGGACATGATCAAAAAGGCGCTGGCCAACTCCAGCACCAAGATTGCAGCCGAAATCTCGACCGATGCCGGCCAAGTGGACTTCTCTGCCGCCGTGCTCAAGGCCAAGCAGAGCAATGCCGACGGCGTGTTTGTGTACACCAACGAAGAAGAGTCCGCCCGTGCCCTGCGCGAACTGCGCAAGCAGGGCTGGAACAAGCCCATCGTCGGTGAAACCACCCTCACCGGCCAGAAGGTTATTGAACTGGCCGGCGAAGCCGCCAACGGCGCCGTCGCTCACGTGGGCCTGACGGTGGATGCCCCCATCCCCGCCGTGCGTGCGTTCCGCGCCAAGTTCGAACGTGAGTACAAATACATCTCCGACCACAACGGCATGAAGGGCTACTCCGGCATTTACACCTTGAAGGCCGCGATTGAGAAGGTCGGCAAGCTGGACCGCAAGGCCGTAGCCAACGCGCTGCACAGCCTGGTGGTGACCACCGACAAGGAACCCGGCATCCTGATGAACGTGGCCTTTGACCAGAACGGCGATCTGGACCGCGAAAGTTTCCTGGTGGAGGTGAAAAACGGCAAGCAGGAAGTGGTGGCGACCCTGCCCCCGCTGAACCCCATCGTCGTGAACAAGCCCGCAGCCGCTGCCAAGCCCGCTGCACCGGCCAAGAAGTAATGGCCTGAAGCCCCCTGCTCGCTCGGGCATAGCCACCCGAGCGGACCAGGCGGGCTTTCTCTTCAGGGGACTGGCGATCCACCAGTTCCCCGGCTGGCACCGCGCCCCAAGGACTCCGAATGACCGACTTTCTCCAACTCTTCTTCAGTGGAATGGCCACCGGCGCCATCTACTCACTGGCGGCCCTCGGCTTTACGCTGTTGTGGCAGGCCAGTGGCACCATCAACTTCGCCCAAGGCGAGTTTGTGATGCTGCCCGCTTTCATGATGCTGGGCTTCATGAGCATTGGCGCCCCCCTGGCGGTGAGCTTCGCCATGACGGTCGTGTTGGCCGTGTTCCTGCTGGGCTGGGTGTTCAAACGCGGCTTGGTCGACCCTTTGTTCAAGTTCGGCATGATGCCCATCGTCGTGGCCACCATCGGCCTGTCCATTGCCATGCGCAACGGGCTGCGCGCCGGCTACAGCGCCGAAGCCCACCCCTTCCCCAGCCTGTTTGCAGACAAGCTCTTCAACATCGCCGGTGTGACCATTACCTTGGCGGATGTAGGTACCTTTGCGGTAGCTCTGATCCTCGTCTTTGTGGTGCAAGCCTTCATGACCAAAACGGTCACCGGCCGGGCCATGCAGGCGGTGGCGCAAAACACCGAAAGCGCGTCGGTGCTGGGCATCAATGTGCCCCGCATGATTTTTTACGCCTTTGCCATCAATGCCGTGCTGGCTGTCGCGGCCGCGCTCTTAGTCACGCCCACCTACCTTGCCAAGTTCGACATGGGTGAGAGCCTGGGCACCAAGGCCTTTTTCGCCGCCATCATCGGCGGCTTCAACAACTCACGGGGTGCGCTGTTGGGCGGACTCATCGTCGGCGTATGCGAGAACTTGGCTGCGGCCTATATCTCACCCGCGTACAAAGATGCGGTGGCACTCGTGATCTTCATGGTCGTGATTTTGTTCAAGCCGCAAGGGCTGCTGGGCAAAAAAGTGGAACGCAAAGTCTGAGTACCACCTGGACACCCTCATGAAAAAAATTACTCTCATTTTGATAGCTGCTTGCGCAATCCTGCTGCTCGCTGCGCCGCCTTTTCTTAAAAATTACGGCATCTACCTGCTCTCTTACTGGCTGGTGTTTGTCATCGCCACCATGGGCCTGAACCTCACCGTGGGTTACGCGGGCCAGAAGTCACTGGGGCATGCGGCTTTCTTCGGCATAGGCGCCTACACCGTCGCCATTCTGATGAAAGCGGGCTTCAGCTTCTGGCTGGGCTTGCCTGCTGCCGCGCTGATTTGCTTTTTTGTGGGCATCGCATTGGGCTTTCCGGCATTGCGGGTGCAGACGATTTACCTCGCCTTTGCCACGCTGGGCTTCAATACGGCCGTCTGGCTGGTGATGCGCAACGAAGAATGGCTGACCGGCGGCACTTTCGGCATCAACAACATCACCCGACCTTCTCTTTTCGGCTATTCCCTGGAAGGCAACCTTGCGTACTACTACTTTGTGCTGGGCACTGCCGTCGTTCTGGGTGCGCTGCAATGGGGCCTGCTGCGCAGCCCCTGGGGCAAGGCATTTACCGCGTTGCGGGACAACCCCATACGCGCCGAAAGCCTGGGTATCAACACCCGCAGCTACACGCTGCTGAGCTTTGCCATTGGCGCTGTCTATGCGGGCATTGCAGGGGCGTTGTTTGCTTCGCTGGTGCAGTTCATCGAACCCGCGCCCTTCACGGTCGGCGCGTCCATCATGATGTACCTGATGGTGGTGGTCGGTGGTCCCGGCTACTTCCTGGGCCCGCTGCTGGGTTCTGCCGTCGGCGTCATCCTGCCCGAATGGCTGCGCTTTGCGCAGGCCTGGTACCTCTTTGTGTTCGGCTCTGCGGTGGTGTTACTGATGATCTGGTTGCCGGATGGACTGCTGAGCATTCCTGACCGTATCAAGGCCAAACGCCAGGCCCGTGAAGCCAGCGCCGCCCGTGCCGCTGCCGCCCAACAACAGGGAGCCCGATGATGAGCCAACCCGTGCTTAAAGTTAGCAACATCAAAAAGGCCTACGGCGCCATTCAGGCCGTCGGCGGTGTGTCCTTCGAAGTCATGCCCGGAGAAATCTTCGGCGTGATCGGGCCCAACGGCTCGGGCAAGACCACCCTGTTCAACAGCATGCTGGGCCAGATCACGCCGGATGAAGGCAAGATCGAACTCAACGGCCAGGACGTGACCCACGCCGGTCCGCTGGAACTCAGCCGCCGTGGAGTGGGCCGCACCTTCCAGACCCTGCAGGTCTTCGGCAAGATGAGCGTGCGCGACAACCTGATCGTCGCCGCGCAGGAGCACCAAGGCTCCATGCTCAGCCGCATGTTCGCCCCGTCCGACTCCGGTTTGGGCGCCAAGGCCGATGCGCTGATCGACCAGTTCCGCATCCGCCATGTGGCCGACAAAAAGGCGGGCGAGCTGTCCTACGGCCAGCAAAAGCTGGTGGACATTGCCATGGCCTTCATGAGCGAACCCGATCTGGTGCTACTCGATGAACCTTGCGCCGGCGTGAACCCCAGCCTGGTAGGGGGCATCAGCACCCTGCTCAAGGAGCTCAACCAGAACCCCAAATTCGGCAAGAAGAGCTCGTTTGTGGTCATCGAGCACAACATGGACTTTGTGATGGACCTGTGCCACCGCATCATGGTGATGGTGGAGGGCCAGGTGCTGGCCATCGGCACCCCCGAAGAAATTCGCAACAACAAGCAGGTGCTGGACGCCTACCTGGGGAGCTGAGTCATGACCACAGACACCTGCATTGAATTCAAAGACGTGGTGGCCGGCTACAAGGATTTCATGATCCTGAACAACCTGTCCTTCCAAGCCAAGCGCGGCACCATCACCCTGTTACTCGGGCCCAACGGCGCGGGCAAATCCACGGTGCTCAAGACCCTGTTCGGCCTGCTCAAACCGCGCCAGGGCGACATCCTGCTTGACGGCGTGAGCGTGGCGGGCGCAAGCCAAAAGCAACTGCTCGCACAAGGCATTGCCTTTGTGCCCCAAGGGCGCAACCTTTTCGGACAGCTCAGCGTGTTTGAGAACCTGGAGCTGGGTGGTATCACCTTGGGCATGAAGACGACCCACGAGCGCATTCCGGAAGTGCTGGAGTTCTTCCCCCGTGTGAGCCAGCGCCTGCATTCACCGGCGTCCGCACTCTCAGGCGGGGAGCAAAAGCAGCTGGAAATCGGCCGCGCCCTGCTCTTGCGCCCCAAGGTGATTTTGATTGACGAACCCTCCATCGGCCTCTCGCCCATGGTGGTGGCCGATGTGTTCAAGCTCTTGCGCAAGCTCGCCGACCAGGGCACCACGGTGCTGATGGTGGAACAAAACGTGAAAAGTGCACTCAAGATATCAGACGAAGCCATTGCCCTCGAATCCGGCCGCTTGGTGCTGCAAAAGCCGGCATCAGAGTTGCTGGCGGACCCGCATATTGAACGCCTGTTTCTGGGTGGGGCACACACCGGTGCGGCCACCAGCCCCGCCACCGCTTAAACCCTTTTGTATTTCTTTTTTGACGACCGGGAGAACCCATGGCCAACACCCCACGCCCCAGCGGCGCAGACCGCGAACACATTGACGAAGGCCCCAACCCCTTGGGTCTGGAAGGCATTGAGTTCATCGAGTACGCCACCTCCAAGCCACAGGCGCTGGGCCAGGTGCTGGAAGCCATGGGATTCCGCCCCATCGCCCGCCACCGCTCGCGTGAAGTGCTGCTCTACCGCCAGGGCGATATCAACGTCATCGTCAACGCCCACGGCCGGGGTGCTGCGCTGACCGAAAAGCCGGTGATCGCCGCCATCGCCCTGCGGGTGCAAGATGCGTCTGCCGCCTACAAGCGCGCCCTGGCCCGCGGTGCCTGGGCTGTGCCAGTGCAAGTCGAAGTGATGGAGCTGCACATTCCCGCCGTGCATGGCGTGGGCAACAGCCGCATTTACTTTGTGGATCGCCACCGCGAGTTCTCTATTTACGACGTGGACTTCACGCCCGTACCTGCAGTCGACAAGAACCCGCCGGCCATCACCGGCCTGCACTTCTTCGGTGTGGTGCAGTACATCGGCAATGACCGCAGCGATGACTGGACCGAGTTTTACAGCGCCCTCTTCGGCTTTACCGCCCTGGAGCCCGAGACCCGCTTCGGCATCCTGCCCAAGGGGCGCATTCTGCAAAGTTCATGCAAAACCTTTTACCTGCAACTCATAGAGCCGGAGCCCGGTGTCCTGGATGTTGAAGACGACGAGTGCTTCCAGCGCGTGGGCCTGGGCACACCGGATGTGCAAGCCACCGTGGCAGCCCTGCGCCAGCGCGGTGTGGACTTTGTGCCCAGCAAAGACCCGGCGCAAGACAGCAAGGGCGCGCTCACCCGCCCCACCATGGGCAACGCCATGTTTGAGCTGGTTCACCACACTCGGGGCTGAACACCATGAGCCAATTTGAAGGCAAATTCGACGACTTCGGGATGGACACCATCACGCTGGCCGGGCCCCTGAAGGCCAAGCTGGACGCCATGAAGGCGGCCGGCTTTAGCCAGGTAATGCTGCTGGCCCGTGACCTGGTAAGCCACCCCGAGGGCTGGCGCGCTGCGGTGCAAGAGGTCAAGGACAGCGGCTTGCGCGTGACCGGCTTTCAGGTGCTGCGCGATTTTGAGGGGCTCTCCGGTCACCTGCACGACTACAAGGTCGACATCGCCAAAAGCATGATGGAAATGTGCGCGGCCCTGGACTGCCGCGTCATGCTGGCCTGCTCCAGCACCTCCACCCACGCCACAGGCGATACGGACAAGCTGGTGCAGGACCTGCGCAAGCTGGCCATGCTGGCAATTCCGATGAACATCAAAATCGCATTCGAGGCCCTGTCCTGGGGCCGGAACGTGAATGAGTTTCCCCAAGCGTGGGACCTCATTAGCCAAGCCGACATGCCCAATTTGGGTCTGGGCTTTGACTCCTTCCACCTGTTTGCCACCAAGACTCCGCTGGACGAGCTGGAGATTCTGGCCCCCAGCAAGATCTTTCTGGTGCAGCTGGCTGACTTCATGTGGAACGAAATCAAAACGGTCGAGGAGCGCATCACCACGGCGCGCACCTTCCGCGTGTTCCCCGGCGAAGGCGTGCACAGCGAGGCACTGGCGGAACTCGTGCTCAAGCTGCACCAGCTGGGCTACCGCGGTGACTACAGCTTTGAGGTATTCAACGACGACTACCAGCAAATGCCGCTGGAAACTGTGGCTGCCCGCGCGCGTCGCGCTGCCCTGTGGCTGGGCGAAGATGTGCTGCGCCGTTCGGTCCCCCTGCCCAACCAGATGCGCCTGCGCCAGGCTCACGCCTGATACCAAGGGGAACCCGCCCGCCATGAGCAGTGTGTTTGACGACTTTCTGTATGCCCCCGAAGTGCTGGAGTCCTTCGGGGCCCAGCGCTTTGTGGCGGCCATGCTGCGGGTAGAAGCTGCGTTGGCGCAGGCACAGGCCGACCAGGGTTTGATTCCTGCCGAGGCCGCCGTCTCTATCGTCGGCACTTGCAAAGTGGAGCTGTTTGATGCTCCGAAGATTGTGCGCGACAGCGCCGCCACCGGCAGCCTCGCCCAGCCCTTGGTAAAGAGCCTGCGCGAAACCGTGGGCCTGTTTAACCCGGCGGCGGTGCCTTTTGTGCATTTCGGCTGCACCAAGCAAGACCTGGTGGACACCACCATGGCGCTCATGAGCCGCCAAGTGCTGGCCGTCACCCGAGGCTATGTACAGGACTGCGTAGACCATCTCGAACGCAAAGCCAACCAGCCCACTGCAGCTGCGCCCTTGCAACGGGCCTTGCAGCGCTTGGCACACAGCAGTGCAGACGCTCTGGCCGTGCAACTGGGCGGCACCATGGCCAGCCTGGGTACGCCGGGCGCTGCCATCCAGACCCAGGTGGCCAAGACCCTGGAACTCTGCGTACCCGCCTTCCCCTGGGATACCCAACGCGATGCCTGGCTGGCCCTGGGTTGTGATGTGGCGCTGTTGGTCGGCAGTCTGGGCACTTTGGCCCGCACCCTGGTGCGGGACGCTGAGCAAGAGGAACCCGCCGCAGGCTGCCTGGTGGCGCTGGCCATGGCACGACGCGCACCCCAGCGTGCAGCGGGGCTGTTGACCTCCATGCCCCACGCCCATGAACGTGGCCTGGGTTTCTGGCAGGCGGACCAGAGCGACTGGACCCAGCTGCTGATGGCAGCCCACGCCGCCTCTTGGGGCATGGCACAGACGCTACAAAAAAAGTAGCTGCTCGCGCATATTTCACGGGCGCCAAAGCCCCATTTCACTCATATTCGGCTATCCACGCGCCCCACTTGCTGGGGTGAAGGCGGTGCTTGTGCGAATGAGTGTGTTCCGGTTGCGATCCCTGTTTTCTACAGTGCCGTGCTAGCTATTCCGCAAGACAAGAATCAGGTACACGTGAATGGCATATGCCCGCTGGATTTTCAAAGCTTCCCTGGTAGACGAGTACGGCTTTGCCTTGCCGCCAGTGGTACAGGCTGCCTACGGTTCCGCCTACGGCAAGGAGTTGCATGGCATCACCCTTTTTGCCAACGGGCATGTGATGCAAATGCTGGAGGGGGAGCATGCAGCCCTGGAAGCCGCATCACGCAAGCTGCAGGACATCTGCAAGGTCTTCGGCATGGTGCCCGTGCTCCGCGAAGCAATTGGCAGCCCCGCATCCCACAAGGTTGCGGTCGGGGTGAACCGCTTTATGGACCAGATCGCGGTTCACCTCCCCCCGGAGGTGGAAGTTTTCAACCTCTGCAGCGAGGAAATCCGCGCGAGAACGCTCCCCGGAGCGGCACAGGATCTTCTGCTCGGATTCCTCTAGCCACGGGGTGCCAACGCACGGACCGCACCCCCTGCATCGTTGGAGGATGGTGTCTTTGGAAGCCCGCGCTCCACCACCATGCCACGCCGCCCCGCGCCCCCAGCTTGTGCGAATGAATGTGTTTGCAAGAAAACGCATTCGCCGGACACTGCGCCAGTGACAAAAAACAAGATCAATTACAAACGTATCGTCGGACAACGCATCAAGGGACTGCGGCAGGAAGCTGAAATTTCTCAGGAAGTTCTGTCAGAGCGCTGCGGCATTTACCGCACTTATTTGAGCCGTATCGAATCCGGCTCTGCCAACCCCACCCTGCTGGTTTTAGTGGCACTCGCCGACTCGCTGGGCGTTCAGCCCGCAGAGCTACTGTCCAACGACTAAGGCCTTCTGCAGCTGGCGCGGCTTATTTCTGCACGCTCACCACGTCATTCGCAGAGCGGAACGCCTCCACTGCGGCAGGCACACCGCAGTACACCGTGGCGTGCAAGAGCACTTCCTGAATTTGTTCCACCGTCGCGCCGTTGTTCAGTGCGCCGCGCACATGGCCTTTGAGCTCGTTCTGCTTGCCTAGTGCGGTGAGCATGGCCACGGTAATCAGGCTGCGCGTCTTGCGGTCCAGCCCCGGGCGTTGCCACACATCGCCCCATGCCGCACGGGTAATGTGCTCTTGAAGCGGAGCCGTAAAGGCATTCGCCCCGGCAAAAGCAGCATCCACAAACGCATCCCCCATCACCTCCCGCCGCGTGGTCAGGCCACGGGCAAAGGCTTCCGGGTTGCTGGACTCAAAGGCTTGGCTTGGTTCGGTCATGGCGGGCTCTCAGGGAAAAGCCCCATGTTAGCCCGCGTGCCACTGACCCAGGTGCGACAAAAGCACGATCAAGTCCATTCCATTGATGACGATGCCGGCGCTGGTTTTGAGGTGTTTCATGAGGATTCACTCCTGAGTTCGGGTTCAAGGTTTCTGCGGTGGTGAACAGTCGCCTGCCGCAGTAGGATGAATGGTAGGGAGCCGCGACGCTGCTGTAAAAGCAATAAAAAGCATGACGGCCATAGCCACAATCAAAAACCGACCCGGGAAGACCCATGACCAGCCCCTCCACACGCTACCCCCTGCCCGACCTCAACACCTTGCCTGAGGACTTGAAAACCAAAATTCTGGAGGTGCAGGAAAAGTCCGGCTTCATCCCTAATGTGTTCCTGGCATTTGCCCGACGCCCTGCTGAGTGGCGCGCCTTCTTTGCCTACCACGATGCCCTCATGCTGCGCGAGGGCAGCAGCCTCACCAAAGGCGAGCGCGAAATGATCATCACCACCACCAGCGCGGCCAACCACTGCCTCTACTGCGTGGTGGCGCACGGCGCCATCCTGCGCATTTATGAAAAGAAGCCTTTGGTGGCAGACCAAGTCGCCATCAATTACCGCAAGGCCGACATCACACCCCGCCAGCGCGCCATGCTGGACTTTGCGATGAAGGTCTGTCTGGAGAGCCATGCCGTGGAAGACGCAGACTTCACCGCCCTGCACGCGCATGGCTTTGACGATGAAGACATCTGGGACATTGCAGGCATTACCGCCTTCTTCGGCCTGTCCAACCGCATGGCCAACGTGACCGGCATGCTGCCCAACCCGGAGTTTTACCTGCTGGGTCGCGTACCCAAGGCCAAATAACTTGTCTTGCTCCGCCAGAGGCCCTATGCCCACTCGCCACCACACTCTCAGCACGCTTGCCTCTCTGGCAGTGGCCGCGCTGCTTGCCGCCTGTGCATCCGGTCCGACACCTGTCCCCTTGAACTACATCTCCCCGCCGACTCAGCCGGAAGCGGCTACCGGCAGCAGCACCAAGCCGGGCTGGGCCACGCGCAACTATGCGGTTGCCGCAGCCAACCCTTTGGCCACCGACGCGGGCCGGCAGGTATTGGCCGCAGGCGGTAGCGCGGTGGACGCGGCCATTGCCGTGCAAATGGTGCTGGCGCTGGTGGAGCCGCAAAGCAGTGGCATCGGGGGCGGTGCGTTTCTGCTGCACTTCGACGGCAAAACCACCCAGGCCTTCGATGGCCGGGAGACTGCACCCGCCGGCGCAACGCCCGCCCTGTTTCTGGACGACAAGGGGCAACCCCTGAAATTCACGGACGCAGTAGTGGGCGGCCGCTCGGTGGGCGTGCCCGGTGCAGTGGCCATGCTGGCACAGGCCCACGCACAACACGGCAAGCTGCCTTGGGCCAGCCTGTTCCAGCCGGCCATCACCCTGGCAAGAGAAGGCTTTGCGGTCAGCCCGCGTATGGCGGCCCTGCTGGCCGCAGAACCGCATCTGAAAAAAGACCCGGTGGCCGCGGCCTACTTCTATGACGCGGCCGGCAAACCCTGGCCTGCGGGGCATGTGCTGCGCAACCCCGAGCTGGCTGCGGTGCTGCAAGGCATTGCGGACCGCGGCCCCTCTGCCCTGCTGCAAGGCGAGGTAGGCCAAGCCATCGCCCGCAAAGTGCAAAGCCACCCCACCAACCCCGGCAGCCTGAGCACCCGGGATCTGGCCGGCTACCGCCCGGTGGTGCGCGAGCCACTGTGCTTTGACTACCGCGCAACCCGTGCCGGTGCCCCCGCGCGCGAGGTGCGTATCTGCGGCATGCCACCCCCCAGTTCGGGCGCCCTGGCGATTGGCCAGATCCTGGGCATGCTGGACAGCACCCCCGCTTCCGCCCTGCCACTGGTCCAAGGGCTGCCGACGACGGATTGGGTGCACCTCTACACTGAAGCTGCGCGTCTGGCCTTTGCCGATCGTGCGCAGTACCTGGGCGACCCCGCCTTTGTGCAAGCTCCCGGTGGCACTTGGACCAGCTTGCTGAACCCCGCTTATCTGCGCAACCGCGCTGCACTGATCGACAGCAGTCCGCAAGGAAAGAGCATGCAAATGGCCCTGCCCGGCCAGCCCGCAGGCACCCCGCTGAGCTACGCCCCCATGCCGGACCAGATCGAATACGGCACATCGCACATCTCGGTGGTGGATGCTTACGGCAACGCCGTGGCCATGACCACCACGATTGAAGATGCTTGGGGTTCGCGCCAGATGGTCAACCGCGGAGTAGGTCTTTCCGGCGGGTTCCTGCTCAACAACCAGCTCACCGACTTCAGCTTCAGCCCCACAGGAACCGACGGCCGGCCCGTGGCGAACCGGGTAGAACCGGGCAAGCGGCCACGCTCCAGCATGTCGCCCACCCTGGTGTTCGACAAAGCCAGCGGCAAGCTGCTGATGAGCGGGGGCAGCCCTGGCGGCGCGCTCATCATCCACTTCACCGCCAAAACCTTGTACGCAAACCTCCATTGGGGCCTGAACGCCCAGCAGGCCATAGACCTGCCCAACTTCGGCTCGCTCAACGGCCCCACCCTGCTGGAGGCCGGCCGCTTTGATGCCGCCACGGTGCAAGCCCTGCGTGCCCGTGGCCACACCGTGCTGGAGGTGCCCATGCCCAGCGGCCTGCAGGCCATTGAGCGCACCACCGCGGGCTATTTCGGCGGGGCCGACCCGAGGCGCGAAGGAATTGTGTTGGGCGACTGAGCCTTCAATCCCCTATGAAAACGGGCTCTGGCGCCCGTGGAATATGGGCGAGCAGCTTCTGAATTGATAGCAAAAACATCGCTTTAGCACACCCCGGAAGAGGCGCCGACATGGCGTACCTCCCTACAATCGCCCCATGGCCATCCCCCAAAGCTTCATCCAGGAACTGCTCGCGCGTGCGGACGTGGTGGAGATCGTGGGTCGCTATGTGCAACTCAAGAAGGGGGGCGCCAACTTCATGGGCCTGTGCCCGTTTCACGGAGAAAAATCGCCCTCGTTCACGGTGAGCCCGACCAAGCAGTTCTACCACTGCTTCGGTTGCGGCAAGAGCGGCAACGCCATCGGCTTCCTCATGGAACACGCCGGCATGACCTTCATCGAGGCCGTCAAGGACCTGGCCGGCCAGTTCGGCATGGTGGTGCCGGAAGAAGAAAGCAGCCCCCAGGACCGGGCCCGCGCCCAAGCCCAGCGCGAAAGGCAGAACACCCTGACCAGCGTGCTGGAAAAAGCCTGCGATGCCTACAAGCGCGGTCTCAAGGAGTCGCCCCGCGCGATTGAATATTTCAAAGGCCGCGGCCTTTCCGGCGAAGTGGCCAAGCAGTTCGGGCTGGGCTATGCCCCCGAAGGCTGGCGCAATCTGGCGAGTATCTTCCCCGAATACACCGACCCGCTGTTGGTGGAAAGCGGCCTGGTCATCCTTCACGAAGCGGAAAACGGTGCCGACGAGAAACGCTACGACCGCTTCCGGGACCGCGTGATGTTCCCCATCCGCAACATCAAGGGCGAGTGCATAGGCTTTGGCGGGCGCGTGCTGGGCGATGAAAAGCCCAAGTACCTCAACTCCCCCGAAACCCCGGTCTTCAGCAAAGGGCGTGAGCTCTACGGTTTGTTTGAAGCCCGCAGCTCACTGCGTGAGCACGGCTATGTGCTGGTGACCGAGGGCTACATGGACGTGGTGGCACTGGCCCAACTGGGCTTTCCGAATGCCGTGGCCACGCTGGGCACGGCGTGCACCAACGACCATGTGCAAAAGCTGTTCCGCTTCACGGACGCTGTGGTGTTCAGCTTTGATGGAGACGCCGCAGGTCGACGCGCTGCCCGCAAGGCGCTGGATGGCGCGCTGCCCTTTGCGTCCGATGTGCGCAGCATCAAGTTTTTGTTCCTGCCTGCCGAGCACGACCCGGACAGCTTCATCCGCGCCTACGGCAAGGAGGCCTTTGCCGACTACGTGGCCAAGGCCACGCCGCTGAGCCGATTTCTGGTGGAGTCGGCCCAGGACGGCTGCGACCTGAGCACCGCCGAAGGCCGGGCCCGCATGGCCAGCAACGCCAAGCCTCTGTGGAACCAGCTGCCCGATGGCGCGCTCAAGCTCCAGTTGCTGAGCGAAATTGCCCAACTGGTGCAACTGGGCAGCACCGAGCTGGGCGCCCTGTGGGCAAACGGGGCAGCCAAGCCCGCGCCTGCGGAAACGCCACGGCGCAAACGCGAAGCGCCAGCCGCCACCGAGTTCGGCCCGGACGACGAGCACTTTGCTTATGACGAGCCGGCAGAGTTCTCAGAGCCCTGGATTCCGCAGGACGAATGGAAAAAGAAAACCGAGTGGAAAAAAGAAGGCTGGACGCCCCGTGGCAAGGGCGACGGCAAATGGGAAGGCAAGTGGTCCGGCAAAGGGAGCAAATTCGGCAACCGCGAAGCGCGCCCCGCCGGCCCGCTGGCCAAACTGGACAGCCGGCCGGACCTGGCGGCCCGCATTCTGCTCAACCACAGCGAGTTGTGGGACATTCTTTCCAGCGAAGACCACGGCCTGCTCTGCGAGCTGCCGGCACCCCATGGCGAGCTTTTCACTTGGCTGGAAAGCCAGTTGCATGAGCACGGGCCGGTATCGCGCGGCACCTTGAAAGAAGAAATCGTGGGACACCCGGCCGAAGACCTGGTGCAGCGCCTCACCGCCGGCCCCGTGCTGGCCTCGGAGCCCCTGAGTGAGTCCGGGCCTGAGTTGCGCGATTTGCTCAACCGCATGCTGATCGACAAGCTGAAACTGCAAGAAACCGAGGCCATTTCAGCGGCAGCCAAAGACCCTCAAGCGTTGGCACGCTACCGGGAATTGCAACACCGGCGCAAGCAACTTGAGCTGGCCGTGCAACCGACGGCAGCAGACAGCTGAGCAAGGCTAGCGGGTGTTCTTGAGCAGGTATTTCTGCCGCAACTGGTTGTAGCGCCCGTCCGCCTTGGATTTGAGCAGGGCCTGATCCAGTCGCTTGGCAATATCCGGCGGGATGGCAGGATTCAATCCAAACCAATACGCCGCAGCATCGTCCAGCACCAAGGCTGGTACCAGCAAAGCGGGATCAATGCCGGCATTTTTGGCGTTGTGCACTGCCGCCCAGTCCAGCGACACCAGCAAGTCGAAGCGTTTGGCAATGAACTTGCGCATGTTCGCCTCGTCATTCACACCCAGCTCCAGTCCGCCGCCGGCCGCGTCCGTGGCGGGAATGGGCGCAAAACCCTGCTTTTCCAACAACTTGGTAGACGCGGACTCCAGGGTCGTGCCGATCCGGTAAGGCCGCGCGTCATCCAGCGTTTTGAGCACGATGTCATTGCGGTCCGCCCAGCGGTACAGCACTACACGGCGCGGACTGATGGGCCCCACCCAGCGGAACAAATTCTCCCGTTCGGGCGTGCGGACCATGGAGTAAATCAGGGTGTCACCCTGTCGCAGTGCGCGGTCGTAAGCACGGGCCCAGGGCAGAACTTGCTTTCGAACGGTTATGCCGGCGTCCGCCGCCATCATGTCCAAGAGCTCACTGGCAAAGCCTGTGACCTTGCCGTCGACCTCCATATTCAGGGGCGGCAATTGCTCGGTGAGCGCCATCAGCTCCAAGGGCGGTCCGGCCGAATGCACCCCACCGGCCACACCTATCAGGCAGGCCAACATAGTGTCCCTGAGGCACCGGGTCCATCTGTTTTTCATCCAACGACTCACTATGTTTGAATCACAACTATAATGTCTGATTGTTTCGGCAAGAGCGACAGCAGCACCTCCGGGCCAGGCCACCGTGAAACTCCACTCACAAACGGCCACCTTACCGCAAGGACTGCACTCCAAATGATCGCCCTCCCATCTTGCCACCGGGGAATCAGTCTCCCTGCCTTGCCACTACACCGCGTCCCGCACGCAACGTAGCCGGCGCCTGTTCTGTCGTTTGTTAGTTTTTTGTTGACCAGAGGTTTCTGCATGCCCGCTTCAAAATCCGCCAAGCCCGTTCAGTCTGCCAGCAAGGCCGCCGCCAAAACCGAAAAGAAAGCACCCGCAGTGACCGCACCGAAATCCAAAGCCGCCCAGTTGAAAGAAGCCGCAGATGCGCTGCTCGCCGCAGCAGAAGCGCCCGCCAAAAAGAAAGCTGGCCGTCCGGCCAAGGCAGCTGCAGACGAATCTGCAGCCCCTGCCAAAGCCACTACCGGTGCCAAGCGCGGCCGCAAGCCCAAGGCAGCGGCTGCCGAGCCCAGCGGTGACGAGATGGACATGTCGGATATTGAAGCCGATTTGGTGGGTGAGCCCGAACCCGCAGCAGCGCCCGGCGAAAAGGTCAAGCCCCTTCGCATGAAGATCAGCAAGGCGAAAGAACGCGCCTTGATGAAAGAATTCGGTCTGGACGAGACCGTTTTGTCCGAAGAAGACATGGCCAAGCGCCGTGCGCGCCTGAAGGCCCTGATTACCCTGGGCAAGACCCGCGGCTACCTGACCCACGGCGAAATTTCCGACCACTTGCCCGACAAGCTGGTGGACGCGGAAACCCTGGAAGTCGTGATCTCCATGTTGAACGACATGGGCGTGGCGGTGTATGAGCAGACCCCTGATGCGGAAACCCTGCTGCTGAACAACAACGTCTCCACCGCCGCAACGGTGGAAGAAGCGGAAGAAGAAGCCGAAGCTGCCCTGTCCACCGTGGACTCGGAATTCGGCCGCACCACCGACCCCGTGCGCATGTACATGCGTGAAATGGGCACGGTGGAACTGCTGACCCGCGAAGGCGAAATTGAAATTGCCAAGCGAATCGAAGGCGGCTTGATGGACATGATGGAGGCGATCTCCGCATCGCCCGCCACCATTGCCGAGATCCTGCGCCTGGGCGAGGAAATCCGTGAAGGCAAGGTCGTCATCACCACCATCGTGGACGGCTTCTCCAACCCCAACGAGGCCGACGACTATGTGGCTGAAGAAGACTTCGACGAATTCGACGAAGCCGACGATGACGATGGCAAGGGCGGCTCCAAGGCGCTGACCAAAAAGCTAGAAGAGCTGAAGAAACAGGCATTGGAAAAGTTCGACAAGATGCGCGAGCTCTTCGAGAAAGTGCATAAGGTCTACGACAAGGAAGGCTACGGCACGCCCGCGTATGTGAAGGCGCAAAAAGCCCTGAGCGACGAGCTGATGACCATCCGCTTTACCGCGAAGGCGATTGAAAAGCTATGCGACATGGTGCGCGCCCAGGTGGACGACGTGCGCAAGAAGGAACGCGAACTGCGCCGCATCATCGTGGACAAGTGCGGTTACCCGCAGGAACAGTTCATTGCTGATTTCAGCGGCCGCGACAAGGCCGGCAACAAGGTGGCATCCAACCTCCTGAATCTGAAGTGGATTGAGAAGCAAGCCGCGTCCGGCAAGTCATGGGCAGCTGTCATGGGCCGCAATATTCCACCGGTGCAGGACCTGCAGCAAAAACTGATCGACCTGCAAGCGCAAGTGGTGGTGCCTTTGGACCAGCTCAAGGACATCAACAAGCGCATGAACGAAGGCGAATACGCGTCGCGTGCAGCCAAGAAAGAAATGATCGAGGCCAACTTGCGGCTGGTGATCTCGATCGCCAAGAAGTACACCAACCGCGGTCTGCAGTTCCTGGACCTGATCCAGGAAGGCAACATCGGCTTGATGAAGGCCGTGGACAAGTTCGAATACCGCCGCGGCTACAAGTTCTCGACCTACGCCACCTGGTGGATCCGTCAGGCCATCACCCGCTCGATTGCCGACCAGGCGCGCACCATCCGTATCCCGGTGCACATGATCGAAACCATCAACAAGATGAACCGGATCAGCCGCCAGCATTTGCAAGAGTTTGGCTTTGAGCCCGATGCGTCTGTCTTGGCCGAGAAGATGGAGATCCCGGAAGACAAGATCCGCAAGATCATGAAGATCGCCAAAGAGCCGATTTCCATGGAAACACCCATCGGTGACGACGACGACAGCCACTTGGGTGACTTCATCGAAGACAGTGCCAACACCGCGCCCATGGAAGCCGCAATGCAGGCCGGTCTGCGCGATGTGGTCAAGGACATTCTGGATAGCCTCACCCCGCGTGAAGCCAAGGTGCTGCGCATGCGTTTCGGTATCGAGATGACATCCGACCACACCCTCGAAGAAGTGGGCAAGCAGTTCGACGTGACCCGCGAGCGCATCCGCCAGATCGAAGCCAAGGCACTGCGCAAGCTCAAGCACCCCAGCCGTTCGGACAAACTGCGCAGCTTCACCGATACGCTGTAATGTGGCCCCCACGCTCCGCCCCTGCGTGGGTCGCTGCCCCCCAAGGGGGCTAATTTCCCTTGGGGCGGCCCTACGGGAAATTTCTCTACGCAATAGCGCCCCGGCCCACATGCGATGTGCGCGGGGCGCTATTTTTTTGATAGTACCGATTTCACTTCCCGTTTATCCGACCTGTTATGGCTAACGATCAACCTTACCGACTTGCCGGTGTCATGGGATGGCCTGTGGCCCACTCCCGCTCCCCCATCATTCACAACCACTGGATCGCCGAACACGGACTGCGCGGTGCCTACGTGCTGCTGCCTGTTCAACCCGAGAAACTTGAGCAAGCACTGCGCGCCCTGCCCGTGCTCGGTATTGCGGGATGCAACCTCACCATCCCCCACAAAGTGGACGCGATGAACATCGTCGACCACGTGGATGCTTTGGGGCAGCGCATCGGTGCAGTCAACACCATCGTGGTGAACGCGGACGGCAGCTTGAGCGGGCGTAATACCGACGCGTTCGGATTTATCCAGAGTCTGTACGAGGCCGGCAGTAGTTGGAAGCCGGCTGATGGTCCCGCTTGCGTGGTGGGCGCCGGTGGTGCTGCCCGCGCCGTGATCGTTGGCCTGCTGGATGAAGGTGTGCCGGACATTCGCCTGACCAACCGCAGCGACCACAAAGCAGTGGACATGGCACAGGAGTTCGGCCCCCGCGTAACCGCTGTAGCGTGGTCTGAACGACACGATGCTTTGGCCGGTACAGCCCTGTTGGTGAACACCACCAACCAGGGCATGCATGGTCAACCGGCGCTGGACCTGCGTTTGGACGCTTTGCCCGTGTCTGCGCTCGTGTCCGACATTGTGTATGTGCCGCTGGAGACACCGCTGCTGGCAGCCGCTGCTGCAAGAGGTAACCCCACGGTGAATGGCTTGGGGATGCTCTTGCACCAGGCGCGCCCAGCCTTTGAGGCTTGGTTCGGCCAGTTACCCTCGGTGAGCCCCGCGCTGCTCCACAAAGTGCTGGCGACTTTCTAGGATGAGGGCAAGGCGCCGCCTTGCCCACGGAATTTACGCCTCGGGTGCCGTCTTGGCGCTGCGCTCGCCCACGAAGCGGAATGCAAAGGAAAGCACTTCTTCGAGGGATAGCTCGATCGCCTGGCGCTCCTGTTCGGTCAGGTAAAACATCATGTCCACATCGTGACGGACATAGCGGGCCGGCAGGCGATTCAAGGCAACGCAAGACACGTCGGCCAGCATGTCATTGGTGAACCCGGGGTACTGGGCGGCACGCTGCACTACCTCTTCAAACACCAGCCGTTCGTAGTAATTGTGAACCTGTTCAAAGTTGAAAGTCATGGTGCGGCTGCCTCCGGATAAGTCGATCACGCGATGCTAACCGGCAACCATAGCACCCGCGTCGCTGAGTGACAAGTACAGACAGGACATAGACGTCACTTGGGCAATTGGTAGGGGTGACGCCCTGTTTACATACGTTAACAGCTATGAAACTTGTAGCAGCTGAAAAACTGCGCTATAGTTTCTCCTCGATTTCGATTTGGTGGCCCGACGCCACCGAACCGCCGGAACCAAACAAAGTACCAACAACAAAGGGCAAGGTAATGAGTGCAAAAGAAACGGTCGCAGTGGGACAACTGTTGGAATTGCTGGAATCCCGTTATGCGATACGCGTTTTGTGGGCCTTGCGCGACGGCCATGCCCAGACCTTCCGCCTATTGCAAGACAGCGTGGGCGGCATCACCCCCAATACCCTGAACACCCGTATCAAGGAACTGCGCGAGGCGGGCCTCCTCACCCACGGCTCCGACGGCTACGTGGTCACCGCTGCAGGCGCAGATTTGCTCAAGCGTTTGGGTGACCTGCAGGCATTTGCCGTGAAGTGGTCAACCGCCCAAGCGAAAAAGACGAAATAAGCATTGAACGGCCGTGTTGCGGCCCTCCCACCATCAGACAGGCCATGCCTGTCTTTTTTTTGCGTGGGGCATAATCGAGGGTTTTTCCGGCCGCCAGCGCCCATTGCACTTTGCGCGGCCAGCTCCTGTTTTTATAGCAAAAGGAATTGACCATGCCTACTACCGCCAGCGGCCTGCAGTTTGAAGACACCATCGAGGGCACCGGCCCCGAGGCCTCCAGAGGCCAAAGCGTGACCGTGCACTACACCGGATGGCTGTACAACGATGGCGTGCAAGGTGCCAAGTTCGACTCCAGCAAAGACCGCAACGATCCGTTCGTGTTCCACCTGGGCGCCGGCATGGTGATCCGCGGTTGGGACGAAGGCGTGGCCGGCATGAAAGTCGGCGGTGCCCGCACCCTGATCATCCCCGCAGCATTGGGCTACGGCTCCCGCGGTGCGGGAGGCGTGATCCCCCCCAACGCCACGCTGAAATTTGATGTGGAATTGCTGGGCGTTCGCGGCTAACCCCGAGATCTTCAGCCAGCCACTGCGCGCTTGACCGGATATCGCAAAGATATCCGGCAAGTCCCCCTTGAAAACATGGTTATGCATCGCCATATAGGGCGCAATCGCATTCAACCGGATTGAACCGTATGTCAGATACCCCAAGCACCCCCAGCACCCCGGCCACAGACGCCCCCCAAAGCCCCGAAGAGATTCTGGCGGCTGCGGCTGCCAACGAAGTCGATGCGCTGACCGCAGCGCAGGCTGAGCTGGCTACCCTGAAAGCCAAGAGCGCTGAGTTGGCTGATCAGTTCCTGCGCGCCAAAGCCGAAGCCGAAAATGCCCGCCGCCGCGCAGAGGACGAAATCTCGAAGGCCCGCAAATTTGCCGTGGAAAGCTTTGCCGAGAGCATGCTGCCCGTAGCGGACAGCCTGGAAGCCGGCCTGGTCATCAAAGACGCTACCCCCGAGCAGATCCGCGAAGGCGCCCAAGCCACCCTGCGCCAATTGGTCGCCGCGCTGGAGCGCAACAAGGTCATTGCCATCGCGCCAGCAGCCGGCACCAAGTTCGACCCGCACCAACACCAAGCCATCAGCGTGGTGCCTTCCGAGCAGGAAGCCAACACCGTGGTCAATGTGCTGCAAAAAGGCTATTCCATCGCGGACCGCGTGTTGCGCCCCGCCTTGGTTACCGTGTCAGCACCCAAATAAGCGCGCCAGCGCACGCCACAAACGCAATATTTCGTTTTTTGAACCTGTGGGCACTTGAAACGTTTTGAGTAGCCCACACGTTATCCACATCTGAATTTTTAGAGTTTAAGGAGTACACCATGGGAAGAATCATCGGCATTGACTTGGGAACCACCAACAGCTGCGTCGCTGTGATGGAAGGCAATACGCCCAAAGTGATCGAGAACGCTGAAGGCGCACGCACCACCCCGTCCATCATTGCGTACCAGGAAGATGGCGAAGTGTTGGTGGGTGCATCCGCCAAGCGCCAGGCCGTGACCAACCCCAAGAACACCCTGTACGCGGTTAAGCGCCTGATCGGCCGTAAGTTCACTGAAAAAGAAGTCCAGAAAGACATCGACCTGATGCCTTACACCATTGCCGCTGCCGATAACGGCGACGCATGGGTGGAAGTGCGCGGCAACAAGCTGGCCCCCCAGCAGGTCAGCGCCGACGTGCTGCGCAAGATGAAGAAAACAGCTGAAGACTACCTTGGTGAAGAGGTGACAGAGGCCGTGATCACCGTCCCAGCGTACTTCAACGACGCGCAGCGCCAAGCCACCAAAGACGCTGGCCGCATTGCCGGTCTGGACGTCAAGCGCATCATCAACGAACCCACCGCTGCTGCCTTGGCATTCGGTATGGACAAGAACGAAAAAGGCGACCGCAAGATCGCCGTGTACGACTTGGGTGGCGGCACGTTTGACGTGTCCATCATCGAAATCGCTGACGTCGATGGCGAGAAGCAGTTCGAAGTGTTGTCCACCAACGGCGACACCTTCCTGGGTGGTGAAGACTTTGACCAGCGCGTGATCGACTACATCATCTCCGAGTTCAAAAAAGAACAGGGCGTGGACTTGTCCAAGGACGTGCTGGCTCTGCAACGTTTGAAGGAAGCCGCTGAAAAGGCCAAGATCGAACTCTCCAGCAGCTCGCAAACCGACATCAACCTGCCCTACATCACCGCAGATGCGACTGGCCCCAAGCACCTGAACATCAAGCTGACCCGCGCCAAGCTGGAGTCCTTGGTGGAAGAGCTGATTGAGCGCACCATTGCCCCTATCCGTACCGCCCTGAAAGACGCCGGCGTGTCCGCCTCCGAAGTGCATGACGTGATTCTGGTCGGCGGTATGACCCGCATGCCCAAGGTGCAGGAGAAGGTCAAGGAGTTGTTCGGTAAGGAGCCACGCAAAGACGTGAACCCTGACGAAGCAGTGGCCGTCGGTGCTGCCATCCAAGGTCAAGTGTTGTCTGGTGACCGTAAGGACGTTCTGTTGTTGGACGTGACCCCCTTGTCCCTGGGTATTGAAACCCTGGGCGGCGTCATGACCAAGATGATCAGCAAAAACACCACCATTCCAACGAAGTTTGCGCAGACCTTCTCGACGGCAGAAGACAACCAGCCTGCCGTAACCATCAAGGTGTTCCAGGGTGAACGCGAAATCGCTTCTGCCAACAAAATGCTGGGCGAGTTCAACCTTGAAGGCATCCCACCCGCAGCGCGCGGCACACCGCAGATTGAAGTGTCGTTTGACATTGACGCCAACGGAATCTTGCACGTGGGCGCCAAGGACAAGGGCACCGGCAAGGAAAACAAGATCACCATCAAGGCCAACTCCGGCTTGTCGGAAGAAGAAATCCAGCAGATGGTGAAAGACGCCGAGCTGAACGCCGCTGACGACAAGAAGAAGCTGGAGCTGGTCCAGGCCCGTAACGAAGCCGAAGCCAACGCCCACAGCGTGAAGAAGAGCTTGGGCGAGTATGGCGACAAGCTGGACGCCGGCGAGAAGGAAAAGATCGAAGCGGCCATCAAGGACGTGGAAGACAGCCTGAAGTCCGACGACAAGGACGCCATCAAAGCCAAGAGCGAAGCGCTGATGGCAGCAAGCCAGAAGCTGGGCGAGAAGATGTACGCTGACATGCAAGCCAAGCAAGCCGCTGAAGGCGGTGAGCAGCCTGCTGCCGCGGAACAAAGCGCACAGGGCTCCAAGCCAGCAGACGATGACAACATCGTGGACGCTGAAGTCAAAGAAGTGAAAAAAGGCTAAGCTGGCACACTAGCGCAGCACAAAGATGCCGCGTTGAACGCCAGTCGGGGTTCAACGCGGCTTTTCTGTTGTTAACAGGCACAAGAGACACATGGCCAAACGCGACTATTACGAAGTACTGGGCGTCAGCAAGGGCGCCTCGGAAGAAGAGATCAAAAAGGCCTATCGCAAACTGGCGATGAAGTACCACCCTGACCGCAATCAGGGTGACGCTGCCAAAGCCGCTGAAGAGAAATTCAAGGAGGCCAAAGAGGCCTATGAGATGCTCTCTGACGCCCAGAAGCGCGCGGCTTACGACCAATACGGCCACGCCGGCGTGGACCCCAATCGGGGTGGCGGCGGCGGTGAAGGCTTTGGTGGATTTGCTGAGGCCTTTGGCGACATCTTTGGCGACATGTTCGGCCAACAGCGTGGTGGTGCACGGGGTGGACGTCAGGTTTATCGTGGCAGCGACCTCAGTTACGCCATGGAAGTCACGCTGGAAGAAGCGGCGCGAGGCAAAGATGCCCAAATCCGCATCCCCAGCTGGGACAACTGCGACACCTGCAAAGGCACCGGCGCCAAGCCGGGCACCCAGGTCAAGACCTGTGGCACCTGCAACGGAGCCGGTTCCGTGCAGATGCGCCAAGGTTTCTTCAGCGTGCAACAGACCTGCCCCACCTGCCGCGGCAATGGCAAAGTCATCCCCGACCCCTGCAACACATGCAGTGGCCAGGGCAAGATCAAGCGCCAGAAGACATTGGAAGTCAAAATCCCGGCCGGTATTGACGGAGGCATGCGCATCCGCAGTGCTGGCAACGGCGAACCCGGTACCAATGGGGGCCCGCCCGGCGACCTGTACATCGAGATCCGGCTCAAGAAACACGACATTTTTGAGCGCGATGGCGATGACATCCATTGCTCGGTGCCCATCAGCTTCATCACCGCCGCTTTGGGTGGCGAAATTGATGTGCCGACGCTGGCGGGTAAAGCAGCGATCGACATCCCCGAAGGCACCCAGACCGGCAAGCAGTTCCGACTGCGCGGCAAGGGTATCAAGGGTGTGCGCTCCAGCTACCCCGGCGACCTCTATTGCCACATCACCGTGGAAACACCGGTCAAGCTCACGGAGCATCAGCGCAAGCTGCTCAAGGAGCTGGATGAATCGTTCAAAAAAGGCGGCAGCAAACACTCGCCGTCCGGTGACAGCTGGACCGATCGTTTGAAGAGCTTTTTCAGCTGATCTGCATCAAGTTCAGGGCATGCCCTGAACACGAAATAAGCCGCTGCGGTCTATAAAGGACCCGGCGGCTTTTTTTGTGTGCATCCTGCACACTGCAGCGGCCGCAAGGAATGCAGCATGTCTGTCAACATCACGTTTCTGGGAGCCGCAGGCACCGTGACCGGCTCCAAATACTGGGTACGCCACGGCGATCAAAGTTTACTGGTGGATTGCGGCCTGTTTCAGGGCTACAAACCTCTGCGGCTGCGCAATTGGGCACCGGTCCCCCTGGAACCGGATGCATTGGGCGCGGTATTGCTGACACATGCCCACCTCGACCACAGTGGCTATCTGCCTTTGTTGGCACGCGAAGGTTTCCGGGGCAAGGTGTACTGTTCTGCCGGCACACGCGATCTCGCTCGCATCCTGCTGCCGGATAGCGGTCACATCCAGGAAGAAGATGCCCTGTTTGCCAATCGCCATGGCTTTTCCAAACACCAGCCTGCCCTGCCGCTCTATACCCGCCAGGACGCGCTGGATTGCCTTCCACTGTTCAAAACTGTCCCCCAACGTAGCACCTTC
The DNA here is from genome assembly GCF_032191775.1 of Rhodoferax mekongensis. Lineage (NCBI taxonomy): Bacteria > Pseudomonadati > Pseudomonadota > Betaproteobacteria > Burkholderiales > Comamonadaceae > Rhodoferax > Rhodoferax mekongensis. Next base: position 3,105,935 of record NZ_CP132507.1, read on the forward strand.
GCGCCCCTTACCGGCTGGAAAGCGACTTTCCAGCCAGCAGGCCACATTCTGGGCGCATCCAGCATCCTGCTGGAGGTGGCCGGGCGTCGCATTTTGTTTTCAGGCGATTTGGGGCGCCCGGACGACAGCCTGATGAATCCGCCCGATGCCCCCCCTTCCGCCGATACCGTCCTGATCGAATCCACCTACGGTGACCGAACTCACCCACAGGACCAGTTGCTCCATGAACTCGGCCCGGTGTTGCAACGCCTCGCCGCCCGCGGGGGGGTTGCAATCGTGCCCGTGTTTGCAGTGGGGCGGGCACAGGCCTTGTTGTTGGCGATCGCACAGCTCAAAGAGCAGGGCCTGATTCCCCATGGCCTCCCTGTGTTCCTGGACAGCCCCATGGCAGTGAGTACCACCCACCTGTTCGAACACCACCCGGGAGAGCACCGCCTCACTCCCCACGAAGTGCGGGCCATGACTCGGGCCGCCACCATGGTCAGCAGCACCGATGAATCGAAGGCACTCGCAGCACGCCATGGACCCATGGTGATTCTGTCGGCCAGCGGCATGGCCACCGGAGGCCGGGTTCTGCACCATCTGGCGCACCATGCCGGCAACCATCGCAACATGGTGATCCTCACTGGTTACCAATCCCCCGGCACCCGTGGAGCTACCCTGGCGTCCGGAGCGCGTACCGTGCGCATTCATGGCAAGGACGTGGAGATCCAGGCTGAGGTGATGCAGCTCGAATCCGCGTCCGCGCACGCGGACTCCGATCAATTGCTGCGCTGGCTGCAACAGATGCCGAGCCCGCCTGATCAGGTCTATGTGGTCCACGGTGACATGCCAGCCGCTGATAACTTGCGCACACGGATTGAACGGGAGCTCCATTGGCGGGCCATGGTGCCGGAGCAGGGATCGACATGGCCATTGTGAGGCGGCGGCCTCTGCTGCGGGCAGCCTGCGCGGCAGGCACAATCGGGGGATGTCGAAACCTGTTTACATGACCGCTGCGTTTTACAAGTTTGTGGACCTGCCGGACTACGCCGAACGCAAAGCGCCTCTGTTGGCTTTCTGCGAAAGCCACCATGTCAAAGGCATGATCTTGTTGGCCCGCGAAGGGATCAACAGCACGATTGCAGGTATGCCTGAGGACGTCCATGCCGTTCTGGCTTATCTGCGAGCGGACCCGCTGTTGGCGGATTTGCAGCACAAAGAGTCCTTTTCCGAAAAAGCCCCGTTCTACCGGATGAAAGTGCGGCTGAAAAAAGAAATCGTCACCATGCAGGTGCCGGGCATCAGTCCCACCAAAATGGCCGGCACCTATGTGAAGCCGGAAGACTGGAACGCCTTGATCTCCGACCCCGATGTGGTGGTGGTGGACACCCGCAACGATTACGAAGTGGAGATTGGTACCTTCGCGGGCGCCGTTGACCCTCACATCAAAAGCTTTGCCGAGTTGCCTGCTTGGATCGAGCAGTCCGAACTGCTGGGACGATCCGGCAAAAAGCCCAAGGTGGCCATGTTTTGCACAGGCGGCATTCGCTGCGAAAAGTCCACTGCCTACATGCGCGAGCGAGGCTATGACGAGGTCTATCACCTCGAGGGCGGCATCCTCAAATACTTGGAGACCATTCCTCCGGAACAAAGCCTCTGGCAAGGCGAGTGCTTTGTGTTTGACGAGCGCGTCTCGGTAGGACATGGGCTGGTTCCGGGGCCGCATGGCCTGTGCCGTTCGTGCCGCTACCCTCTGGAGGAAGGAGCCACCGATTCCCCGCTGTATGAAGCCGGCGTCAGCTGCCCCCGCTGCCATGGCCACACCTCCGACACGCAAAAGGCCAGTGCCCGCGAACGCCAGCGCCAATGGGAACTGGCCAAGGCACGACAACAAGTGCACATAGGCGCCGTCATGCCGCGCGTTGACTGAATCTGGCCGCATGGCACCATGACGGAACCCATTCTGTACTCCTTCCGCCGCTGCCCCTACGCCATGCGTGCACGTCTGGCGCTCTTGGCGAGCGGCACGCGCGTCCAACTGCGGGAAGTCGTGCTCAAGGATAAACCTGCCGCCCTGCTGGCCGCGTCCCCCAAGGGCACCGTACCGGTCATGGTGACGGCGAATGGCGAAGTCATAGACCAGAGCTTGAACATCATGCTCCGGGTACTGCGCGAGTATGACCCTTTGCACTGGCTACCCGCGACTGACGATGCGCTGGAGCGCAGCCTGCATCTCATCGCCCGCTGCGATGGGGAGTTCAAACAACACCTCGACCGCTACAAATACCCGCATCGCTTCCATCTGTTTGACGGGCTTGAAAATCGTGCGCAAGGCGCTATGTTTTTAATAGCAATCAATGAGGTGTTGAGCGTGCAGGATTTCTTGCATGGACCGCATTGGGGCATGGCAGATGCTGCCATTGCTCCCTTCATACGGCAATTCGCACATACCGATGCTCACTGGTTTTCCGCGCAACCCTGGAACGCCCTGCAAGGCTGGTTACAGGCCTTTGAAGCATCGGACACCTTTGCCCGCTGCATGCACAAAGCGCCTGCATGGAAAGAAGGGGATGCGGTGACCTGGTTCCCCGAGCACTGAGCTTTTCCGCAACGCGGTAAGCAATTACAACTGGTTACCAGAAACCATGCTCCAACGGGCCCGGACGACCTCAAATTGCCCCTCGCCCCCTGCCCTGCACAGCGGGTCCGTGCGATCATTCCAGCTCAGTTAAACCCCAGAAAAATGTGCGTGGAGGTCGAATCCGTCACTGCCACGCCCACGTTGGTTCATGAGCGCCTTCCAGTCATTACATGCCGGCAACAGCACGCCCGAGACACGCGCCCGGGCACAACGTCTGGTGCGTGCCATGGTCGGCAAAACGCTGGGGTATTTTGAAGAACGCGACGCGGAGCAAATCAAGCATCTGCGCGGGCACTTGCTGGATTTGGCCGATGGCAAAGTGCCCATGATGCACGGGCAAAACTTGCGTGCTGCATCCATGCTGCTGGACCGTCAGTCCGAGCGCTTTCTGAAGAACTATCGCGCTGAATTGCAAAAGTCTTTGCATGAGGACATTGCCCAGGTGTGGCCGGGCATGACCCAGCTTTCCGCCCCCGTGCAGGCGCATGGCCAAACGCTGGACGGCATGTCGCTCAGCCTCATTGATGTGGATGAAGTCCACCGCATCCTGTTGCTGGACCGGGTGGCTCAGCGCTTTAACAATCGGTTTGAACCCCTGTTGACTGCGCTAAGTACCAAGCTGGCTGCTCTGGTCGGCGATGAAACTGTTTCCTTGTCCCAGAACCCGTTCCGCCCCCTGGTACTGCTCAAGGGATTCATGCTGGGCTGGGAGAAGAGCGAGCTGGACCCCCAGGTGACGGAGCATTTGGTCGATGCGCTGGAGCCCGGTCACTTCATCGACCTGGAGCCGCTGTACACCGACCTGATTTCCATGCTGACGCAGGCAGGTGTGCAAGCCACCACCGTGCACCGCATCCGCAAGGCGCCAAGTTCACCGTCCAATTTCGCCCCCTTGTCTGCGCCCGCACCCTTGGGAGCGGCCCATCAGGCAACTCCGACCGGAACACAAGAAAACGGCAGTCCAGTCGCAGCCGGACCATCGGTAGGCGCTGGGGCCGTTGCCCCTCCAAATTCCGGCAACCGCCCCGCTTGGGCCGCGTTGGCGCCCACAGGGCAACAGATCGTCCAGCAAGTACGCAACTTCCTGCAGCGCTTGGGTGTAGGCCGCGCCTCTGCCGCCGGCGCGGAAGGGTTTGAAATGTCCGGCGAAGACGGCGATGCACAGGGTCATGGTTCGAGCATCGCCATTCCGGCCGACCCCGCTTTGCTGCAATACCTGGGCGCCATGCAAGCAGGTGCAGGACGTGGCTCGCAGTTCCAGTTTTTGCAGGACGACCAGCCTGAAGGAGAACCGGCACAGCACCGCAACGTGTTGCGCCAACTCCGGGCCCAACCCGCTTTTCAGGACGCCCAGGAGCTGGACCGCGGCACCGTGGATGCACTGGCCGAGGTGTTTGACTACGTGTTTGCGGACGGGGCTATTCCGGCAGAGCTCAAAGTCATCATCGGGCGCCTGCAGATTCCGGTGCTGCGCGCAGCCATGATGGACCGCGACTTCTTCTTGAGCACGGAACACCCGGCCCGCAAACTGGTGGACACCTTGGCGTCAGCCTCTGTCACTTGGACACCTGAAAAAGGCGAACAGGATCCTCTCTACCTGCGGATTGAAGGCACCGTTCAGCGGGTGTTGCACGAGTTTGATGACGACTTGGCACTCTTTACCGTGCTGCTGGCGGAGTTCACCGAATTCCTGTTCGAGTGCGAACAGCAGGTGGATGTGCACATTGAGCCCGTCACCCAGAAAGAAAACAACCAGGAACAACTCAACGCAGCGCTGGCCCATGCCGACGAGATCGTGCATGCACGCATTACTGCCCTGCCGGCCCATTTGCCACTGGCGCCCTTTCTCAAGCCTTTCCTGGCCATGCAGTGGCGACAAGTGATTGCTCTGGCCTGGATGACCGAAGACAGCCATGCGGGCCACTGGAACCATACACTGGACATCATGGACCAGCTGATCTGGAGCACGCAGCCCAAAACCACCAGCGAGGAGCGGCAGAAACTCGTCGCCCTGCTGCCTGAGCTGGTCCGTACCCTGAACACGGAGCTGGACAGCATTCACTGGGAAGGCGAAGACCGTGGCAACTTCACACGCCGCTTGATCGCCACCCACATGCTGGCCATCCGCATGAAGGCCGCTGCGCCCCTGGACACCCAAGGTGCGGCACTGGAAGAAAGTGCGGGCGAGGAAGCCATGCAGGCGCTGGATGAGCGGCGCGCCATCAAGCTGGCGGAGCAGGACCAGAGCCAGATGGATGAATTCGATGCTAACGCGCAGTTGCTGACCCGTGGCGTGTGGTTTGAAAAAGTGTCTCCTGACACTCCGCCCTTCCGCTGCCGCCTGAGCTGGGTCAGCCCGATGCGCACGCGCTTTTTGTTCACCAACCGCGAAGGCTTCGACGCCTTCGTGCTGTCCGAGCGGGAAGTCGCCGCCATGCTGCGCCGCCAGGAGCTGCAGATGCTCGATCAGGCGCCTATCGTGGAACGCGCATTGAACCGGCTCATGGCAGACAACGAGCCCGAGCTACGTCTGCAAGCCTGAGTGTCACGGGGCATAGCCAAGCCCGACGTTCTGCACTATCAAAAAAATAGCGCCTCGCGCAAGTAGCGCGGGCGCTAGCAGACTAAATCGCTTTTTTTCAGGCGTAATTGCGCGCCAGCAGTTCAGCCTTGGCAGCGGCGTACTCCCGCTTGAGCTGAGCCACAAACTCGCCTGCAGGTTGAATTTTGTCGACGGCGCCGATGCCCTGCCCGCAGCCCCAGATATCTTTCCAGGCTTTGGCCGATGCGCCGCCAAAATTCATCTTGCTCGGGTCGCTCTCCGGCAGGTTGGCAGGGTCCAGGCCCGCCGCGCGGATGCTGGGCGCCAGGTAGTTGCCGTGCACACCGGTGAAGAGGTTGCTATACACAATCTCATCCGAGTTGTTGTCCACGATGGCCTGCTTGTATTCCTGCACGGCGCGGGCTTCTTCGGTCGCAATAAAGGCCGAGCCGATGTAAGCGAAGTCTGCGCCCATGGCTTGCGCCGCCAGCACCGAGGCACCCGTGGCAATGGAGCCGGACAAGGCCAATGGGCCATCGAACCACTGGCGGATTTCCTGCACCAGGGCAAACGGGCTCTTCACACCCGCATGACCACCGGCACCAGCAGCCACGGCGATCAGGCCGTCCGCGCCTTTTTCAATGGCTTTGTGCGCGTGCTTGTTGTTGATGATGTCATGCAACACCACACCGCCGTAAGAGTGAGCTGCGGCATTGATGTCTTCGCGCGCGCCCAGTGAGGTGATGATGATCGGCACCTTGTACTTCACGCACAGAGCCATGTCGTGCTCCAGGCGGTCGTTGCTCTTGTGCACGATCTGGTTGATGGCAAAAGGCGCGGCCGGTCGGTCCGGATGGGCCGCGTTGTGGGCCGCCAAAGCCTCGGTAATCTCTTTCAGCCAGTCCTCCAGCAACTCGGCCGGACGCGCATTGAGTGCCGGCATGGAGCCCACCACACCCGCAATGCATTGGGCAATCACCAGCTTCGGGTTGCTGATGATGAACAGCGGCGAGCCGATCACCGGAAAGGGCAGCGTATCCAGCGGTGCAGGCAGTTTGGACATGGGGTCTCCTCGGGTACTTGTAGGGAAGTAATCGACTGGTAGCGCCCGCAAAATATGCGCGGGAAGCTACCAAATCTATAGCATCAACTTTGCCGTCATCGCCGGCAAGCCCATCAGAAAGCGTCGAGCGGCAAGGCGGTGACGCTGTCGGCACCTTCCACAATGCTGTCGCGCAGGCCACCGGCCTTGCTCAACAAGTGGTCGGCATAGAAGCGTGCGGTAGTGATCTTGGCCTGCATGAAGGCCACATCCTCACCCGCAGCAATGGCCTTTTCGGCGACCAACAGCGATCGGGCCAGTTGCCAGCCGGCCATCAAGTTGCCTGCGAGCATGAGGTACGGCACGCTGCCGGCGAACACGGCGTTTGGACTGGCCTTGGTGTTGCCAGCCACGAATTCGACCACGTCGATGAACGCCAAACGTGCTGCCTTCAGGCGCTTGGCAACAGCCAAGGCATGCGCGGAGCCGCTGGCCAGCAAATCGGCTTCGGTCGCCTCCACTTGGCCGGCGATACCCTTGGCAATCTGGCCACCGTCGCGGGAGGTCTTGCGCCCCACCAGGTCATTGGCCTGAATGGCCGTGGTGCCCTCGTAAATGGTGAGGATCTTGGCATCGCGGTAGTACTGGGCTGCGCCGGTTTCTTCGATGAATCCCATGCCGCCGTGCACCTGCACACCCAGCGAAGTGACTTCCAGGCTCATCTCGGTGCTGTAGCCTTTGACCAGCGGCACCATGAACTCATAGAAGGCCTGGTACTGCTTGCGGGCCTCAGTGTCAGGGTGGTGGTGCGCTGCGTCGTAGGCGCTGGCAGCCACGCTGGCCAAGGCACGGCAGCCTTCGGTGTAAGCGCGCATGGTCATCAACATGCGGCGCACATCAGGGTGGTGAATGATGGGGGCGCTGCCGGGTGTAGAGCCATCCACCGGGCGGCTTTGCACGCGGTCGCGTGCGAATTGCACCGCCTTCTGGTAAGCGCGCTCGGCAATCGCAATGCCCTGCACACCCACGCCATAGCGGGCCGCGTTCATCATGATGAACATGTACTCCAGCCCCCGGTTTTCCTGGCCCACAAGGTAGCCAATGGCACCACCGTTGTCGCCGTACTGCAGCACTGCAGTCGGGCTGGCTTTGATGCCCATCTTGTGCTCAATGGAGACGCAATGCACATCGTTGCGGGCGCCCAAAGACCCGTCTTTGTTCACCATGAATTTGGGCACCACAAACAGGCTGATGCCTTTGACGCCCTCAGGAGCGCCGCTCACACGGGCCAGCACCAGGTGGACGATGTTCTCGGCCATATCGTGCTCACCCCAGGTGATGAAGATTTTGGTACCGAAGACTTTGTAAGTGCCGTCCGGCTGAGGCTCAGCGCGGCTGCGCACCAGGGCCAGATCGGAACCTGCCTGGGGCTCGGTCAGGTTCATGGTGCCTGTCCATTTGCCGCTCACCAGGTTTTCGAGGTAGGTAGCTTTGAGTTCATCAGACCCGGCTGTCAGCAAAGCCTCGATGGCACCGTCCGACAACAGAGGGCACAAGGCAAAGCTCATGTTGGCGCTGTTGACCATTTCGCCGCAGGCGGCACCAATGGTTTTGGGCAGGCCCTGACCGCCGAAGTCCGTAGGGTGCTGCAGGCCTTGCCAGCCACCGTCGGTGAATTGCTTGAACGCATCCTTGAAACCCGGAGTGGCGGTGACCACGCCGTCTTTCAGACTGGAGGGGTTTTTGTCGCCTTCCCAGTTCAAGGGCGCCAATACGCCTTCGGTGAATTTGGCGGATTCTTCCAGCACGGCCTGGGCGGTGTCTAGGCCGGCATCTTCAAAGCCGGGCAGTTGGGCGATCTGTTCGATGTTGGCCAGGTGCTGAATATTGAACAGCATGTCCTTGACGGGGGCGACGTAACTCATGGTGAGTCTCCAGTTATTGTGGGGGGTTACAGACAGGGTAGGTAACGGGCTGGACCAAAAAAAGGGCACCGCGCGCGATGCCCCTTTTTCGGACCGGCATCAGAGTGCCGCAATCAGTTCCGGCACCGCAGTGAAGAGGTCGGCTTCCAGACCGAAATCCGCCACGCTAAAAATGGGGGCCTCAGGGTCCTTGTTAATGGCGACGATGACCTTGGAATCCTTCATGCCAGCCAAGTGCTGGATGGCTCCGCTGATACCGCAAGCCACATACAGCTGGGGTGCCACGATCTTGCCAGTCTGGCCCACTTGCCAGTCGTTGGGCGCGTAACCGGCGTCCACCGCGGCGCGGGATGCACCCAAGGCCGCACCCAGCTTGTCAGCGAGGGGCGTCATGACTTCAGTGAACTTTTCAGAGGAGCCCAAAGCACGCCCACCGGAGACGATGATCTTGGCAGCTGTCAGCTCGGGACGGTCGTTTTTGGCGATCTCAGAGCCCACAAAAGTCACGGCAGCGCTGGTGGCAGCAGCAGCCACAGTTTCCACCGCTGCACTGCCGCCAGTGGCCGCTGCGGGGTCGAAACCGGTGGTGCGCACGGTCAGCACTTTCACGGCGTCGGTGGCTTGCACCGTGGCGATGGCGTTGCCGGCATAAATGGGGCGCTCGAAAGTGTCGGCGCTCACCACTTTGGTGATGTCGGACACTTGGCCCACATCCAGCTTGGCCGCCACACGGGGAGCGATGTTCTTGCCGGAGGCAGTAGCCGGGAAAACGATGTGGCTATAGGCACCGGCGATGGCCAGCACTTGCGCTGCCACGTTCTCGGCCAATCCATGTTCGAACGCTGCGGTGTCGGCATGGATCACTTTGGACACACCGGCGATTTGCGCAGCGGCAGCAGCAGCGGCAGCCGCATTGCTGCCGGCAACCAGCACGTGCACATCGCCACCCGCTTGAGCGGCAGCAGTCACGGTGTTCAGGGTGGCACCCTTGATGGATGCGTTGTCGTGTTCGGCGATAACAAGAGCGGTCATGATCAGATTACCTTTGCAACATTCTTCAGTTTGTCCACCAGGGTCGCCACATCGGGCACCTTAATACCGGCGCTGCGCTTGGCAGGTTCAGCCACGCTCAGAGTCTTGATGCGGGGAGCCACATTCACGCCAAGGTCTTCAGGCTTGAAGGTGTCGAGCTGCTTCTTCTTGGCCTTCATGATGTTGGGCAAGGTGACGTAGCGGGGCTCGTTCAGGCGCAGGTCGGTGGTAATGATGGCCGGCAGGGTCACGGCCAGGGTTTCCAGGCCGCCGTCCACTTCACGGGTCACGTGGGCCTTGCCGTCCACCACTTCCACCTTGGAAGCAAACGTGGCCTGGGGCAAATCAGCCAGGGCTGCCAGCATCTGGCCGGTCTGGTTGCAATCGTCGTCAATGGCTTGCTTGCCCAGGATCACGAGGCCGGGCTGCTCTTTGTCGACCAGCGCCTTGAGCAGCTTGGCCACGGCCAAGGGTTGCAGCTCTTCGGTGGTTTCCACCAGGATGCCGCGGTCGGCACCAATGGCCATGGCGGTACGCAAGGTTTCCTGGCACTGGGTCACGCCGCAGGACACCGCGATCACTTCCGTGACCACGCCCTTTTCCTTGAGGCGCACGGCTTCTTCCACGGCGATCTCGTCAAAGGGGTTCATGCTCATCTTGACGTTGGCGATGTCTACACCCGTGTTGTCCGACTTGACGCGAACCTTCACGTTGTAGTCCACCACACGTTTGACGGGTACCAGGACTTTCATTGCTGCGACTCCAGATGGTTAAAAATTTGGTCGTTTTAGTTGACGTGCACGTCAATCATCAGATTCTATGCCGGACTGCCTGCTCCCTGCGAAAGGCGGGAACCGGCAAGCTGAAATAGATAAAATAGAACGACCGTGCTTTTTTGCGATTATAGCGGGGCTCGCCGGTCTGTGCAGACTTGTCCCGCGAACTTTTAGGGCGGGGACTCAGAAACCGTCAATGCACCTTGGTATGCACGACCCGTTGGGGGTAGGGAATGTCAATGCCGTGCTCGCGCAGGGTCTTGAGTATGGCGAGGTTGATTTCTGAACGCAGATTGCCCTGCCCGTTTTCCAGATCATCAATCCAGTAAGCCACAGAAAACTCCAGCCCATCTGCCCCGAAGTTGGCCAATTGCACCGCCGGTGCTGGCTCCCGCAACACGCGCGGCTGACTCAGTGCCGCCTCCAGCAGCAAGGCCATGACCTGCTCCACATGGCTGTCATAGCCCACGGTCACCGACACACTCTGGTTCACCTTGGGGTCTGCCAGTGAGAGGTTTTCCACGCGCTGGGTAATCAGCATTTCATTCGGCACGATGGACTCGCGCCCGGTCTGGCTGCGCACCACGGTGTAACGGGCGTTGATCTGGGTGATCTGCCCCTCAAACCCGTCGACCCGCACCACATCACCAATGCGCATGCTGCGCTCCGTCAGAATCACAAAGCCCGATACATAGTTGGCCGCCAGCTTCTGCAAGCCCAGACCGATACCCACGCCGACGGCCCCGCCCAGCACCGAGAGAGCGGTGAGATCAATGCCCACGGCTGAGAGCGCCATCATCAAACCCACGAACATCAGCACCGCGCGAACAGCATTGCTGGCCGCCTTGCGCAGCGAGAGTTCGCCGCCGGTGGCTGAGCGGAGCAGGCGGGATTCAATGCCGGCCGAAATCCACAGCGTGATGATGAGCACCGCGCCCGCGGTCACCATGCCTTCGAGAATGTTGCGCACCGACAGCGTGGTTCCGCCCACCTTCCAGGTGATCAAATCCAGCTCATTGAGGATGACCGGCAACAAGCCGCTCACCCACAGCACCATGGCCATCCAGGCGACCCATGAGATGGTCTGTTCCAAAGGTTTGATCCAAGTCGACTCCGCAAACGTTGCCTGCAACACCTTGACGCCCACCCGGATCACTACCAGCGAGATCAACACCGGTATCACGACCCGGAACACCGCGATGTTTACAAAGTGGCTCAGCAGCTCCAGCGCCACATAGCCCAGGCACAAAAGCACCAAGGGGAACAAAACCCCGTCGATCACCCGCCGGCCGAACCAGATCGATTTCTCTTGCTGCTGCCCCAGCGCTTTGCGCAACGCGGCCACCAGCCCCCAGGCGGCAAGCACGCTCACGCCCAATGCCGCCAGCTCCAGCAAAACTGTCGCTTGGGTAAATGCATCCAGCCAGCCGGCAAAGTCATCAATCGGCTGGGGTGCGGGAATGTGTTTCAAAGAAGCCATCGGTTTCACAAAATATCAATTACAAATCTGCCAGCACACGCACATGGGCTTCCACGCTGCGCGCCAAGGCGTCGAGGTTATACCCGCCCTCCAGGCAGGAAACGATGCGTCCCTGCGCATGTCGGTCCGCCACCGCCTTGATCTGCCGCGTCATCCACGCGTAGTCGTCTTCCAACAAGCCCATCTGGCCGAGGTCGTCGTCCCGGTGGGCATCAAAGCCGGCGCTGACAAAAATCATCTCCGGGCGATATGCCTCCAGGCGCGGCAGCCACTGTTCCTTCACCAGGTCCCGAATGGCATCGCGCCGGGTATAGGCCGGCACGGGCACATTCAACAGATTGCTGGCATGCGACTGGGCGCCCCCGTAGGGGTAAAACGGATGCTGGAAAAAACCCAGCATCAATATGCGCTGGTCGCCGGCGACGATGTTTTCTGTGCCATTGCCGTGGTGCACATCAAAGTCCACGATGGCCACGCGCTGCAAACCGTGACGCTCCAGCGCGTAACGCGCAGCCACTGCCACATTGTTGAAAATGCAAAAGCCCATACCTTCGCTTTTGCAGGCGTGGTGCCCGGGCGGGCGCACCGAGCAAAACGCATTCTCCAATTCCCCCGCCATGACCGCGTCGGTGGCGGCCAATGCGGCACCTGCCGCGCGCAAAGCCGCATCCCATGTGTGGATATTCATGGAGGTATCGGGGTCCACCTGGGCATGGGTCGGACCACCCGCCGCAACATCGTCGCGCAAGGCGTCAGCGCGTCCACGGACTGAGGCCACGTACATGCGGCTGTGGGCCAACTCCAAGTCAGCCAGCGGCGCCAGTGGCGGCTCCCGGCGATCCAGCGCATCCAGTACGCCGGCGGCAAGCAGCCTGTCGTCGATCGCACTCAAGCGTTCGGGGCATTCCGGATGGCCGCGGCCCATCTCGTGCAAGAGGCAATCGCGGTGCGTAAAGTATCCGGTCTTCTTCACCTGTGTCTCGGCTTTTTTGATTTTCGGGTAAGGTCTCTTTATGGACATCCAAGACAAACTCAGATCCCTGCTCAACCAGCTTAACACGGTGATTGTGGGCAAACCCGATCAGATCCGCGACTGCGTAGCCTGCCTCTTGGCCGGTGGTCACCTGCTGATTGACGACGTACCCGGTGTAGGCAAAACCACCCTGGCCCACGCGCTGTCGCGCACCTTCGGCCTGCAGTTCTCGCGGGTGCAGTTCACCTCCGACCTGATGCCCAGCGATCTGACCGGCGTGTCGGTGTATGAGCGCGGCAAAGAAGCTTTTGTATTCCACCCCGGCCCCCTGTTTGCCCAGGTGTTGCTGGCGGACGAAATCAACCGCGCCAGCCCCAAGACCCAAAGTGCCTTGCTCGAAGCCATGGAAGAAAAGCAGGTCACCGTCGAAGGTGAAACCCGCGCCCTGCCCCGCCCTTTCTTCGTCATCGCCACCCAAAACCCCTTGGACCAGCTCGGCACCTACGCGCTGCCCGAATCCCAGCTGGACCGCTTTCTGATGCGCATCTCCCTGGGCTACCCGGACCGTGCGGCTGAGCGCGCACTGCTCGCAGGCGAGGACCGCCGCGCCATGGTGGACCACCTGCCCAGCCTGCTGCAAGGCGACGAACTCGATCGCCTGCAGCAGGCGGTGCAAGCCGTGCATGCCGCCGACCCGCTGCTGGACTATGTGCAAGACCTGATCACCGCGACCCGCAGCGGCCGCTGGTTCCTGCAAGGTCTGTCGCCCCGCGCCGTTATTGCGTTGCTGCGAGCCGCCAAAGCCCAGGCCCTGATCAGCGGCCGGGACTACGTGGCCCCCGACGATGTGCAGGCCGTGCTGCCACAAACCATTGCGCACCGGCTGATTCCGGTGGGTGACGCGGGGCGCGGTGCTGAAGAGCAGGTGCGCGCGATGTTGCAAGCAGTTCCGCTGCCCTGATGGCCCCCCCACTAAGCGCCCTTGGCGCCTCCCCCCCAGGGGGGCGCACCCGGCGGCCCAGCGAAGCTGGTTCCACAGGTGCCCTGACTTGGAATCCGGTCACCCTTGTGCGGCGGCGCTTTCAAGCCTGGTGGCAGGCGCGCTTGCCACTCAAGGACAGCACCACCCTCAACCAGCGCAATGTGTACATCCTGCCCACGCGGCCGGGGTTCATGCTGGGGCTCACGCTGCTGGTGCTGCTGGTGGCCAGCATCAACTACCAGCTTAATCTGGGCTACCTGCTCACCTTCATGCTGACCGGGGCGGCCATCATCGGCGTGCATGTGTGCCACGGAACGCTCAGCGGTCTCACTATGCATTTGATAGCACCTGACGCACATTTTGCGGGCGCCAGCGTGCCATTGGGCATACAACTCAACAACCCGTCCAAACGCAACCGTTACGGCATAGGCCTGGCTGTTCTGGGCAGCGGACACTGGAGCTGGACCGACGTGGGCCCGCAAGGCAGCGCCAAGGTGCAGATCAGCTTTCCCGCCACGGTGCGTGGGCTGCAGCCCCTGCCTGCCTTGACCGCAGAAACCCGCTTTCCGCTAGGGACCTTCCGGGTCTGGACCGTGTGGCGCCCGGCCTCCAAGGTGCTGGTTTACCCCGCGCCGGAATTGAACCCGCCCCCCTTGCCACCGGGCGAGCCCCGCAGCGGCGGCGCCCAAACCGCGCAGCGCCACACCACCGGCGAGTTCGATGGCGTACGCGCCTACCGCCGGGGCGACCCGCTCAAACTCGTGGTCTGGAAGAAGGCCGCCAAGAGCGACGAACTGGTCAGCCGCGACGCCCAACAAGCCCAGCGACTGGAGCTGTGGCTGGACTTGGGCGCTGTGGAAAACCAGCTCCGCAACCGCGCTGCCGGTGGCGTGCGAGAGCTGGCCCTCTCGCGCCTGTGTGCATGGGTGCTGCAAGCCGAAAGCCGTGGCCTGCGCTACGGATTGCGTTGGGGCTCGCACGAGTTGGCGCCCGATAGCGGCCCGGCCCACCAGAAGAACTGCTTGCAAGCCCTGGCGCTGGCCTGAGCCCACCGAACCCCGACAACCGCCATGCTGCAACGCCTTCAAACCCTGCCCCGTGAGGCCCGCGACACCCTGTTTCTGTTGGGGGTGATTGCCTGGGTCATCCTGCCGCAACTGGACCGTCTGCCCTGGTGGTGCAGCGCGATGGCAGGCGGCGTGCTGCTGTGGCGCGGCGTGCTGGCCTGGGGCAGCCGCCCCCTGCCTTCGCGCTGGTGGCTGCTGGCCTTGTTGGCACTGGCCACGGCCGGCACCTGGTTCAGCTACCGCACCCTGCTCGGGCGGGATGCCGGGGTCACCTTCATCGTGGTGCTGCTGGCACTCAAAACCCTGGAGATGCGTGCAAGGCGCGATGCCTTCGTCATTTTCTTTCTGGGCTTTTTCACCATACTCAGCAACTTCTTTTTCTCGCAAAGCCTGCTGACTGCGGGGGCCATGGTGATCGCCCTGCTGGGCCTGCTGACGGCACTGGTCAACAGCCACATGCCGGTCGGCCGCCCGCCCCTGATGCAAGCCGCACGCATGGCGGGGTGGATGGCGCTGGCCGGCGCCCCCATCATGGCGGCACTGTTCATGCTGTTCCCCCGCATCGCTCCGCTGTGGGGCTTGCCGGGCGACGCGATGAGCGGGCGCAGCGGCCTCTCCGGCCAAATGCAGGTAGGCACGATTGCCAGCCTCGCATTGGACGACAGCATTGCCATGCGCATCAAGTTTGACGGCCCGCCGCCGCCCCAGGATCAAATGTATTTCCGCGGCCCGGTGTTCTCCACCTTTGACGGGCGGGAATGGAAACCCCTGCGCTCGGCTTTCCCCTCCCGCGTCCAGCTGCAGCCCGAACTCGCGGTACGCGGCAACCCAGTGAGCTACCAAGTCACCCTGGCGGCTAACAACCGCCCGTGGCTCATGGTGTTGGACGCCACACCACAGGCACCCGAGATCGTGGGCTATAGCGTGAGCATGGGGCCCGACCTGCAATGGCAAGCCGACCAGCCGATTGCGGATCTGGTGCGCTACCGCGCCACCAGCTACCCTGACTTCCGGCACGGCCCCAACCGCTTGGCCGTGGGCCTGCAGGACTTCCTGGACCTCCCTCCGGGCTTCAACCCACGTACCTTGCAGCTCGCCGCTGAATTGCGCCGCCAGCCGGAGCTGGCAACCGCCGGAGCCCAAACCCTCGTCGAGGCGGTGATGAACAAGCTGCGCACAGGAGGCTACGAATACACCCTAGAACCGGGTGTCTATGGCACCCACACGTCCGACGAGTTCTGGTTCGACCGCAAGGCCGGTTTTTGCGAACACATTGCGTCGAGCTTTGTCATCCTGATGCGCGCTTTGGATATACCCGCCCGTGTAGTCACCGGTTACCAGGGCGGGCAGGTCAACACTGTGGATGGTTTCTGGACCGTACGGCAAAGCGATGCCCACGCGTGGGCTGAAGTCTGGATGGCCGGCCGCGGCTGGGTGCGGGTGGACCCGACATCGGCCGTCTCGCCGGGCCGGGTGGGTATAGGCACCTACACCCGCTTGCAGCCCCAACCCAATGTGTTTACCCAAGCCCTCAACACCGTGAGCCCCGGCTTCTCGGTGAACCTGCGCGCGATCTGGGAAGCCACCAACAACCGTTGGAACCAGTGGGTGCTGAACTACAGCCAGGCCAAGCAAATGGATTTGCTGCGCAACATCGGCTTCAGCGCGCCAGATTGGCAGGACCTGAGCACCGTGCTGATAGTCCTGATCGTCACGGCCAGCCTGGCGGGCGCTGGCTGGAACTGGTGGGAGCGGCAACGCCAGGACCCCTGGCTGCGCTTGTTGCAAGCTGCAAGACAGCGCCTGCGTGCACTGGGCCTGCCGGTGCCGGACGATGGGACGCCACGCGCACTGGCGAACTTGCTTCAGGGTGACGCGCGGGCCACGCCCGAGGCTATCGCTTGGCTCATGCGCTTGGAAGCCTGGCGCTATGCCAAACAGAACGGCAACGCCGCGGATTTGCGCAACTTGCGCGGCGAACTGAACACCCTGCGCTGGCTCCAGGCCTGAGGGCTCAGGAAGCCGGTGCGGCGGGGGGACCCGCAGGCGCTTCTGAAGGCGCCACTGCGGGCAGCTCCTCCTCGGGCAGTGCCAAACTCTCACCCGCCAGAAACGCTTTGATCCAGGCATCCAGCTTCTGGAGACCCAGTTGCACCATGGCGCTATCCAGCGTTTTGCCGCTGACTTTCAGGATGCCGCCGCCGTACTCAAAGCCGGCTTGCACCCCATCAGGTACTTCATTCACGTACCCGGTGGACAAGGCGAATGCCTTTTGCTCAGGCTGCATGAGCTTGCCCTTGATATGGATGCGCCCGCTGCTGGAGAGCTGGCTGGCGAGCAACACTTCGTCGCCCTGCGCGGGGGCCAGGGTCAGCACCAGATTGCCATCCAGACCGCCTTCGTTGCCGCTGCCCTGCAGCTTGGGGATGCCCACACTGAACCCGGCGAGCAGCAGCTTCTTCAGGGCAGTGCGCATTTGCAGCTTCTCGTCGGCCGTCGCGTTTTGCAGGCCGCAACTCTCACTGAACACTTTGCTCAGCGTCTGCACGCTGGCGGTATGCAAGCCTTTGACTTCGGCCTCCAGCACCAGGTCTTGGAGGTTTTGCCCCAGCAACTGCGCACTGCGCACCGACTCGGTAACCCTGGAGTCCAGCCGGTCACCGCGCTCGGTCGTTTCGCTGCTGACGCGAAGGCCTTGCAGGGTCACGCCGGTGGTACTCATGCTTTCAATGTCCAAAGCCGCGCGGCCCGTACCTACCGTCCGGTTTTTCAGATCCAGGCTCAGGGCGATGTGTTTCGCCTCCAGGGCATGGCCAATGCCGCGCAATGCCATGCGTTCAAAGACCCAGTCAAAGCGCAAGGCCGTTTTCCCAAGCTCCATGCGCCCGCCGGAGGGCGTCACCTGCAGAGTTTCGCCCTTGGCCACCATGGCCAGCTCAGGCAGTTGCATCTCGGTACTGAAAGTGCCATCGAAGCCCGCGTGCCCGGTTCCGGTGAGTTTGCCCCCGCGCAGCAGTTGTTGCACACCGGTAGCTGCCTCGCCCGCCGGCGCTGCAGACCAGTCAAAGCGCGTCAGGCCCTTCCAATCCGGCACATGGCGGGCGCGGTACTCCAGATGCACTACGGTCGGCCCCTGGGAGTCTTCGGCACATTGGTTATGCCATTCCAGATCCAGCGCTCCAGAAGAATTGAACCAACCGGCCTCGTGCGCCAGATTACGGATGCGCAAGTCGCCCTTGGAGTGCTCGAGCGCCAGCTCCTGCAAGCCGGCCGCCAACATGCGCGAGCTGTACCAGGGAACCGCCAGGGCGCCTGCAGTGATAACAAAGGCACTGCCGGCCAGGACGACACAGAGGCGAGAGGAAAGACGCATGAAAACTGCTACCCGATGAACACAACAAGCTGGCATTGTGCCCGCAAGCCCTTCGGCACTGGCTACACTGCCATGCAAATGCCGGCCTCTGACGGCAGACCGGCACCCACCCTTTGCAAGACTCTATTGTGTCCCTGAAAAAAATCCTGACCGCTCTCATTTTGATAGCTGCTTGCGCACATTCCATGGGCGCCAATGGCAAAAAACACCATAAAACCAAAGCCACTTCAAAGCCTGCAGTAGCAGCCACCGAGGGCACGCCGTACGGCCAGAGGGAAGACGTCATGCGCGCGGCAGACGACATCGCCCAGCGCCGCAACTTGGACCCTGCCTGGGTCCGCGCCACCTTGTCCAAGGCCCGTATGGTGCCGGCCATCGTGCGGGCGATCACGCCACCTGCGGTAGGCACCCCCAAAAACTGGGCCCTCTACCGCAGCCGCTTCGTGGAGCCCATCCGCATCAAGGCAGGCGTCAAATTCTGGCTCGCCAACCAAGAGACGCTGGCCCGCGCAGAAGCCCAGACAGGTGTACCGGCCAGCATCATCGTCGGCATCATCGGTGTCGAGACCATTTACGGCCAGCAACTCGGCAACTACCGCGTCATTGACGCGTTGACCACCCTGAGTTTTGATTTTCCGGACGCCCACCCGCGCAAGGCTGCACGGGCTGCCTACTTTTTGACCGAACTTGAGGCCTACCTCAGCCTCACCCAACGCACCGGCACCGACCCCATGGCCCTGCGCGGCAGCTACGCCGGCGCCATGGGCTGGCCACAGTTCATGCCCTCGAGTTGGGCCAAGTACGGTATCGACTTTGACGCGGACAGCCGGGTAGACCTGTTCCACAGCCAGGCCGATGTAATCGGCTCCGTGGCCAATTACTTCCAGGCCTTCAAGTGGCAACGGGGCATGCCCACCCACTACCCGGTGCAGTTCGACATGGCACGCCTGGACCAAGCGGCCTTGATGGCGCCGGACATCGTGCCCACCTTCAGCCCCCCCACCATGCAGGACAAAGGTGTGGTGCTGGATGCCGCAGGCCAGGCGCACCCCGGCCTGCTGGCCCTGATCGAACTGCAAAACGGGGCCGAGCCCCCGACCTATGTGGCAGGCACCGAGAACTTTTACGTCATTACCCGCTACAACTGGAGCAGCTACTACGCCATGGCGGTCATTGATCTCGGACAGGCCGTGGCCCAAGCCGTACAAGCCCAGACAGGCATGCCAAAATAAGCCATGGCCACCGCCCCCACCACCGCACTGGACAACACGGACGAGCACTCCACCACCGCGCTCTACCGTGCGGCCATCGGTGACATCAGCAACGGCTACTACCTGCCCCGCTTTACGCGGTTCGAGGCAGCAGACCGTCCGGGGCTGAGTTGGAACTGGGCTGCTGCGCTCAATACCCTGAACTGGCTGATGTTCCGCCAACTCTGGCATGCAGCCCTGGTGTACAGCGGCAGCATCGTGGCATTGGCCCTGTTGTTGTTCGGCATCGGCAAACTGGTGTTCCAGTTTTCGGAAGGCACCCAGTGGGGCTTGCTGGCAGCTTTGGTGGGCTTGGCCTTTGCTGTGCCCGGCTTGGGTGGCAACGCGCTTTATTACCTAGCCACCCGCCAACGGGTGCAAAACGCCCTCGCCAAAAATCAGACCGTGCCGGAGGCCTGCGCCCAACTCAGCAAACAGGCCAGTACCCGCAAAGGTTTGATCATCATTGCCGCGTGCAACGTGGCAGTAGCCGCCATCGCTGCCCAGTCGTATGCCATGTTTTCCGGCTTTGAGCCCCTGCCCGCGGGCACGCCCGTGGCGGTAAGTGCAGCACCTGAAGGGCGCAATGTGGCGAGCGGCCGGGCGGTAGACGCCACGGCGGCGGACAGCGCCAAAGCCTCTGCTTCGGTACCTTCGCTGGCGTCATCTGCAGCGGCGCCGGCCAGCTCAACCGCAACTCCTGCAGCCCCTGGGACCAGTTCCGCTGTCATTGCCGCGAAGCCGCCCACCGTAGCGGCTTCTTCACCCGCAGCCAAGCCCGGGCAGACTGCAGCCAGTGCGCCCGACCCCGCCGCATCGACCCCGGCCAAATTGCCCGCTGCCGCAGCCTCTGCAACAGCCGCAAAAGCCCCGGTATCCGCATCTGCGCCTGCCGTCGCGAACAAGCCAGCGGCCTCCGCGAGTGCCGTGACTCCCGTACGCCCTGCTCCAACCGCCGTAGCATCTGCCCCGGCCCCGGCCCCGGCCCCTGCGCCAGCCAAGTCCTCCGGTGAAAAAGCTGCCCCCAAACCACCCGGGCCGGCACCGGTGGCGTTGCGCTCTGCCGCTGCGGAGTCCGCCGCGCGCGAAGTGGCTGCATCCCTGGGACAGTCAGCTCCCGTGGCACCAGCAACACTACGCACTGCTGTGATCGCGCCTGAAGAAACGCCGGCTGCCGGTCGCTTCGTGGTGAATGTGGGGCTGTTTGGCGATGCCAACAACGCACGCAATGCGCTGGTCAAACTCATGGACGCGGAACTGCCGGTGGTGAGCAAAGAGATCCGCTTCCCCAAAGGCAACCGCACCCGCGTCCAGGTGGGTCCGTTTGATACCTTGGCCGAGGCCGACGCCGCGGCCGACAAGGTGCGCGCTTTGGAGCTGGAAGCCCGCGTCGCCCCCCTGCCCTGAACCACGTTGCTTAAGCCCGCTTGCCGGGCGCCTGACAGTTTAAAAACCGGCAGGGCCGGTGAACTGTTCGTGCAGGGCGTCCGACCAGTGCTGAATTTCCTCCCCGCTCACGTGCAGGAAGGTCAGACACTCCGCTCCGTGCAGCTCCCATTCCCGGTTTTCCTGTGCCCCCTCATGCAAGGCGACCAGATGTTCCGCGAGCAAGGCCATGGCCACCAGGGTGCGGACCGTGGACGGAATGTTGTCGTCCTTGAGCACCGTGAAATCGTGGTGCAGTCGCACGGCGTGGGCCACATTGGGAGAAAGGCGCCAAGTTTTGGCGACGATAGCCCCCACCACCGCATGGTCGGTACGGTGCGCATCGTTCTCCAGCTCTGTTCCGGTTTTCTCCGTCTGCGCCAAGGCATGGGCCAGCGTGGCCTCGTAGCCCTTGATGCCTTGCAACATCACCGGTATGCCCACATTGCAAAACAAGCCGCAGGTGTGGGCGATGTCCGCATTCACGCCGTACATCTGCCTCGCGATGTAGCCCATGGCATAGGCCCGCCGGGTCGACGTTTCCCAAAAGTGTTCGAGCAAGGGCGACTTGACCCGTATGGTCTCGCGCAACAGAAAGCCCGTCAGGATGGACACCGTCTGCGAAATCCCTAGTAGCGCCACTGCTTCGGCCACCGTGGCGGCCGGGCGGGACCGGGCATAAATGGGGCTGTTGGCCACCTTGATGAGCGCTGCCGCCATGGCCACATCGCGCGAAGCGATGCGGGCGATCGTGGCAGGCTCCGGGTCTTCACGGTTCACCTCGACACGCAGGTCGGACAACAGCGCCGGGCAGGGCTGGATGACGATGTCTTTCAGCGGCCCTTCGGCCCGCGCTGTCTCAATCTCGCGGTCAATATCGGCTACGCGCATAGGTGCTCCTTGGTCTGAACATTATGCTCAGTACACCCCATAAAAAACGGCCCTCGCGGGCCGTTTTTTCTATGGGTTTGTCCCATTGCTTCAGGTCACTGGAACCAGAAACTCGCGGCTGATATGCGCGCCGAGGTCGTTGACCCGGTCCAGGAACTGGGTCAGGTAAGCGTGCAGGCCGGTCGCCAGAATTTCGTCGATACGTCCGTACTGCAGCTCCGAGCGCAGCTTGCCGGCGCGGCGCAGGGTTTCGCTCTCCGGGTTGCTGGCTACCAGGGCCAGGTTCCCCACGACTTCGTTCAGGCTGGCGTGCAAGGAGCGGGGCATGTCGGACTTGAGAATCAGCAACTCCGCCACGCGTTCAGGCTTGATGACATCGCGGTACACCTTGCGGTAGATCTCGAACGCCGACACGCTGCGCAGAATCGCGCTCCAGTGGTAAAAGTCGTACTCTTGGTCCTTCTCGCTGGCAGCACCAAAAAAATCACTTTGCACGGCATGGAACTTCACATCGACCAAACGCGCGGTGTTGTCGGCCCGCTCCAAGAAGGTGCCCAAGCGCATGAAGTGCAAAGACTCGTCCATCAGCATGGTGCCCACGGTCACTCCGCGGGACAGGTGGGAGCGGAACTTCACCCACTCAAAAAACTGCGAAGGGTCCTTCTCGAAGTCTCCGCTCTTGATCATGCGTTTGACTTCGAGCCAGGTGGTGTTTTGCGTTTCCCACACCTCGGTGGTCAGCGCTCCGCGCACCGCACGGGCGTTCTCGCGCGCAGCGCTCAGACAAGACATGATGGAAGACGGATTGCTCTCGTCCTTGACCATGAAGTCCATCACTTCGCGGGCCTGAATTTCGCCATGCCGCTCTTTGTAGGAGTACAGCAATTCACTGATGGACAGCAAGCCTTGCCAACCCATCTGGGCGACGGCTTGTGATTGGGGAAGCAGCGATGTCTGGTAGTTCACATCCAGCATGCGCGCAGTGTTTTCGGCCCGCTCGGTGTAGCGGGACATCCAGAAAAGGTGGTCAGCGGTGCGTGACAACATACAAAAGTTTCCTCGTCCTTAAGCTGACTGTGTTTGCGACTGGGTGGCGGCTGTTGCAGCGGGGGCCGCAGGCACGTCTTCTTCCAGAATCCAGGTGTCCTTGGTGCCGCCGCCCTGGCTGCTGTTAACGACCAGCGAACCTTCTTTCAAGGCCACGCGGGTCAGGCCACCGGGCACCATTTGCACGGTCTTGCCAGACAGCACATAGGGGCGCAAATCGATGTGGCGTGGGGCAATACCACTCTCCACAAAGGTGGGGCAGCTCGACAAGCTGAGGGTGGGCTGGGCGATATAGCCGGCGGGGTTGGCCAGCACCGCTTTGCGGAAGTCTTCTATCTCGGCCTTGGTGGCAGCAGGCCCCACCAGCATGCCGTAGCCGCCGGCGCCATGCACTTCTTTTACCACCAGGTCTTTCAAGTTGGCCAGGGTGTAGGCCAAGTCATCCTTGTTGCGGCACATGTAGGTGGGCACGTTGTTCAGGATGGGCTTTTCACCCAAATAGAACTCGATCATCTTGGGCACATAGGGGTAGATGGACTTGTCGTCCGCAATACCGGTACCCACGGCGTTGCAGATGGTCACATTGCCCGCGCGGTAGGCGTTGATGAGGCCAGCGCAACCCAAGGTCGATGTGGGGCGGAAGACAGTGGGGTCCAGGAAGTCGTCGTCCACACGGCGGTAGATCACATCCACACGGCGCGGGCCGCGGG
Organism: Rhodoferax mekongensis; assembly: GCF_032191775.1. NCBI lineage: Bacteria > Pseudomonadati > Pseudomonadota > Betaproteobacteria > Burkholderiales > Comamonadaceae > Rhodoferax > Rhodoferax mekongensis. Next base: position 3,129,073 of record NZ_CP132507.1, read on the forward strand.
TGGTGCGCATGTAGACAAAGTTGTCTTTGACAAACAAGTCCTGCCCCTCCACCAGCTCCACACCCATTTGCTGGGCGAGGAAGGCGTGCTCAAAGTAGGCGCTGTTGTACATGCCGGGGGTGAGCACCACCACGGTGGGCTCGGCCGTGGTGGCAGGGCTGCTCTGTCGAAGGGTTTCCAGCAGCAAGTCAGGGTAATGAGCCACAGGCGCCACGCGGTGGGCTGAAAAGAGGTCAGGGAAGAGCCGCATCATCATCTTGCGGTCTTCCAGCATGTAGCTCACGCCGCTGGGTACGCGCAGATTGTCTTCGAGCACGTAGTACTCGCCCTTGCCCTTGGCGTCCGGCGCACGCACGATGTCGATGCCGGAAATATGGGAATAAATCTGGTGCGGCACATCCACCCCCACCATCTCGGGGCGGAACTGGGCGTTGCCTTCAATCTGGTCACGCGGCACCACACCGGCTTTCAGAATATCCTGGTCGTGGTAAATGTCGTGGATGAAGCGGTTGAGCGCATTGACACGCTGCACCAAGCCTTTTTCCATGCTGGACCACTCGTGGGCCGGGATGATGCGGGGAATCAGGTCAAACGGGATCAGGCGCTCGGTGCCGGAGCCGTCCTCGTCTTTTTCGCCATAGACGGCGAAGGTGATGCCCACGCGGCGGAAGATCATCTCCGCTTCTTCGCGGCGTTTGGCCATCATGTCGCCGGGCTGGCGAGCAAGCCATTCGTCGTAAATCTTGTAGTGGTCTCTTATCTGGCTGCCCTTGCTGAAAAATTCATAAGGGAGCTGGGTGTACATCTCGTCGAATTTCTGCATGTAAAAGACCTCTCTGATTACCTCTTATGCAAACTTCGGGCCACAGCGCCGATGCACCACTATGGCACATCATGAGCCCAATAATGCCGCTCGTCTTCCCGCATACATGCCACATTTTGGGGCTCCGCAGAGCGCCAGCGCGCCGCACCACAACGGGGCGATAACACCAAATGGGTGCCCACAGCCGCATAGCGCTCCTGCACAGGCGCGGCCGGGTGGCCGTAGCGGTTGCGATAGCCTGCCTGCACCAGTGCATGGCGTGGCTGCACCGCCTGCAGGAACTCGGGCGTGCTGGATGTTTTGCTGCCGTGGTGCGGCACCAACAGCACATCGGCGCGCAGCTTGGAAGCCGTGTACGGGTCACCCACCATCTGGAGCTCCTGGGGTGCCTCAATGTCTCCGGTGAGCAAGGCCGTCTGCCTGCCGTTGCTGATGCGCAGCACGCAGGACAGGGCATTGGCCTTGAGTGCCGGTTGCTGTTCATACGCACCGGCCGGCGGCTGCAGCACCTCGAAGTCCACCCCATCCCACACCCAGCGTTGCCCCGCTTCACAACGGCTGGACTTGCGCAGTTGCTGCAAGGCATGCTGCGGGTCGATGGAGCTCAGCAGGGCGGCTTGTGGCTGCATCATCAGCACGGCGGCAGCGCCACCCACATGGTCGGTATCGCGGTGGCTGAGCACCACGGTATCCAGCTGCACATCCAGCGCCTTGATCAAGGGCAGCAGCACGCGGTTACCCGCATCACTTTCCAGGCTGTAGCGCGGGCCGGCATCGAACAGCAAGGCATGTCCGGCGGTTTGCACCAAGACCGCGTTGCCCTGCCCGATATCCGCCGCCAACAGCGAGAACTCGCCCTCCGCCGGCAGCGGCGGCCGCCAGAGCAGGCAAGCCAGCACCGGCATCACCCCCATAGCCCGCACTGCCCAAGGCAGGGGCAACACCAGCAGCACGCCGCCCGCCACCGCCCAGATACCCAATGCGGGGGGCGGCAGGGGCAGATTGAGCGTGGCCCACGGCAAGGCGGCCAATCCATCGAGCGCCGCATACAGCAGCGCGACGGCTCCGGTGGCGGCTGTCCACACCTCCGGCCACAGCACGCCGGCCAGGGACAAAGGTGTGATCACCAGCGTGACCCAGGGTATGGCAAATGCATTCGCCACCAGCCCTACCAAGGACACCTGCCCGAACCACAACAAGACCAGTGGCGCCAGCGCGAGGGTGATCACCCACTGCTCCCGCCACAATCCGCAAACGGAGTGCAGGAATCGGGCCCACGCCCTCTGCGGGGCTGCCATTCCGGATTCTTGGTCATTTTGACCTCCGGTGCCCGTGGAATCTGCGCGAGCAGCTCCTGAATTCGTAGCAACAGAGCTTACGAACAAGATGCCTACCGCCACAAAACTCAACCAGAAACCGGCCTGCAACATCGCCCACGGGTCCCACATCAGCACCACCACCGCCGTCCACAGCGCCACCCACGGCCAGGGCCAATGCGCCCCTACGACGCGCAGGAAAACCACCATGGCCAGCATTAAGCACGTGCGCTGCGCCGGCACGCCCCAGCCCGAAAACAGCGCGTAGGCGCAAGCCAAGGTCACCCCCAGCAGCCAGCCGGCATGCGCTGCCGGCAACCGGTTGCACAGCCACACGGAGCGCCGCCACCAACGGCCTGCCAGCAGGGTAGCCGCCCACGCAAACATGGTGATGTGCATGCCCGAAATGCTGACCAGATGTGATACCCCGGTAGCCCGGAACACATCCCAGTCATTGCGGTCTATGGCCCGCTGGTCGCCCACCACCAGCGCTGCCAGCAAGCCGGCTGAGCGGGCATCTGCCACATGGGTGAGGATGCGCTCCCGCGTCCATTGGCGGGCCAGGGCGACGGGCGCCTGCCAGGTCTGCCCCAGCAACTGCGGCACCGGCGCGCTGGCAGTGGCGCGCACATAAGCGGTGGCCTGCACGCCCTGCTCCCACAAGTACAGCTCGTAGTCAAACCCATGGGGGTTGGCGCTGCCGTGTGGCGCTTTCAGGCGCAGTTGCAGGCGCCAGCGCTGGCCGGCCCGCACGTCCGCCGGCGGGCGCTGCAGCTCAGGAAGCTGGGCTTGTGCGTTGTAGGCACTGGTGTACCAGCCCACATCCAGCAAGGCCGGAAGGCGCACGGGCTGACCATCCAACGTGGCTTCTTCAGGGGCGAAGCGGAAGCGCACCCCCGCCTCGGTGGCCTGCGGCATGTCGGCCACCACCCCGGTCACCCACACATCGCGCCCTTCAAGCGCCGGGTTCAGGGCCTGGTTCACAAACACCACCGCCCGCAAACCGGTGAGGCCCCAGGCAAACGCAAGCCCGGCGATCAGCACCAGGCATTGCACCCGTGCACTTGCTATTCTTTTGGTAGCTACCCGCGCATAGAGAGCGGGCGCCAGCAGCACAAACACTGCATAAACCCACCACACCGCCAATGCGGCCTGCTGCAGCTGCAAAGCGATGCCGGCCAACAGGCCCGCACCGAGCGCGAGGCCGGTGCGGGACCCTCCAGCCAGTCGGGGTGCCGCTGCATACATGCCTTCATGCTAACGCCAGCCACATTGTGGTGTGAAGCACTCAGAAAGCCCATGGCGCGGACCTTGCTTGGAAAGCCTGTCAAACCCGATTGTTAGTATGGGGGCCGTGCGGCAACCGCTGCACAGCGTCCCCTGTGAGATCTACCGAGACCGGCCCATGTCCATTCACGCAGCGCTGAACCACGTTACCCATTACTCGTACGACCGTCTGGTCAACCTCGGTCCCCAAGTCATCCGCCTGCGCCCTGCCCCGCACTGCCGCAGCAAGATCATTTCTTACTCGCTCAAGGTCGAGCCCAGCACCCACTTCATCAATTGGCAACAGGACCCGTTTGCCAATTACCAGGCCCGCCTGGTGTTCCCCGAAAAAACCAAGGAGTTCAAAGTCACGGTCGACCTGGTGGTCGAAATGGCGGTGTACAACCCCTTTGACTTCTTCCTGGAACCCACAGCCGAGAACTTCCCATTCAAGTACGACAAGCTGCTGGCCCAAGAGTTGGCGCCCTACCTGGCTGCCGAACCACTGACCCCCACCTTCCAAAAATTCCTGGACGGCATAGACCGCAAGGAACGTCGCACCATCGACTTTCTGGTCTACATCAACCAGCTGGTGCACAAGGCCGTCAGCTACACCATCCGCATGGAGCCCGGTGTGCAAACGCCGGAAGAAACCCTGACCCTGGCCAGCGGCTCGTGCCGTGACTCCGGCTGGCTGCTGGTGCAACTGCTGCGCCATTGCGGGCTGGCAGCGCGCTTTGTGTCGGGCTATCTGATCCAGCTGGCACCGGACGTCAAATCCCTGGACGGCCCCAGCGGCACCGAAATCGACTTCACCGATCTGCACGCCTGGTGCGAGGTCTATCTGCCCGGCGCAGGCTGGATCGGGCTGGACGCGACCAGCGGCTTGCTGGCAGGCGAGGGCCACATCCCGCTGGCCTGCACCCCGCAGCCCAGCGGCGCAGCCCCGATCGAGGGCGGCGTGGACAAGTGCGAGGTGGAGTTCCAACATCACATGCAAGTCACCCGCATGTACGAGTCCCCCCGCGTCACCAAGCCTTACACGCCCGAGCAGTGGGCTGAGGTCATGACCCTGGGCGACGCGGTAGACGCCGAACTCGTGGCCGGCGATGTGCGCCTGACCATGGGTGGCGAGCCCACCTTTGTGGCGGTGAACGACCGTGATGCGCCCGAGTGGAACACCGACGCCCTGGGCCCCACCAAGCGGGGCTTCGCCACCGAGCTGGTGCACAAACTGCGCGACGAATACGGCCAAGGCGGCTTTCTGCACTTCGGCCAGGGCAAGTGGTACCCCGGCGAGCAGCTGCCGCGCTGGGCGCTCAACATCTACTGGCGTGCCGACAAACAAAAGGTGTGGAACAACCCCGCCCTGTTCACCGACGAGCGCAAGCCCACCCACTACACCGCAGAAGATGCGGGTTACTTCATCCGCACCCTGGCGGGCAAGCTGGGCCTGACCGACAAGTATGTGCAGGCGGGCTATGAAGACACCTGGTACTACCTGTGGCGTGAGCGCCGCCTGCCGGTGAATGTGGACCCCTTCAACAGCAAACTCGATGACGAGATGGAGCGCGCCCGTCTGCGCCGCGTCTTCGAGCAGAAGCTGGACTCGGTGGTGGGCTATGTGCTGCCGCTCAAGGTGGGAGATGGCCCGCGCCTCACTGGTCCGAGCTGGACCACCGGCCCCTGGTTCTTCCGCGACGAGCGCATGTACCTCATGCCAGGCGACTCGCCCATGGGCCTGCGACTGCCGCTGGATTCCCTGCCCTGGGTGAGCCAGGGCGACTACCCGTATCTGGTGGAACGGGACCCGACCGTAGACCGCGGCGCGCTGCCTTCCCACGCAGCCTTTGCACAGCGCTATGCGCCCCACGCTACCACGGTCGCGACGACCGCCAACGCTGGCGCCGCCGGGGTCGCAGGTGCAGGATCAGTTGCCGCCAACGGCGTGCCCTACCTGGCCGGCAACCTCGCCGTGCCGGAAGCCGGTCGCAAGATGCAAACGGCCAAAGGTACCGGCGACACCAGCATTGCCACCAACGCCCAAAGCGCCAAGCAGCCTGAGCCCGCGATGTATGCACAGGCTCCGGACCGCTTCGAGTCCGCCCACTGGATCACCCGCACAGCCCTGTGCGTGGAAGTGCGCGACCCCCGCCGCGCCAGCGGCCCCAAGGCCGAAGCCGTGGGCTCCAAATCGGGCGTGATGTATGTGTTCATGCCGCCCCTGGAGCGCTTGGAGGACTACCTGGACCTGCTGGCCGCCATTGAAGCCACTGCAGCCGAACTCAAAATGCAAATCGTGTTGGAAGGCTACCCGCCCCCGCGCGACCCGCGCTTGAAGCTTTTGCAAGTTACCCCGGACCCGGGCGTGATCGAGGTCAACGTGCACCCGGTCACCAACTGGAAAGAGCTGGTCTACAACACCGAGTTTTTGTACAACGCAGCGTTCGAGTCGCGCCTGAGTGCCGAGAAGTTCATGACCGATGGCCGCCACACCGGCACCGGTGGCGGCAACCACTTTGTGATGGGCGGCGCCACACCTGCAGACAGCCCTTTCCTGCGCAAACCCGAGCTGCTTGCCAGCCTGCTGCTGTACTGGCACAACCACCCGAGCCTGAGCTACCTGTTTTCCGGCATGTTTGTGGGCCCGACCAGCCAAGCCCCGCGCGTGGACGAAGCCCGCAACGACCAGCTCTACGAACTGGAGATCGCCATCGAGCAGATCTACAAAAACCGCGAGCTCTACGGCCAGAGCATGCCGCCCTGGTTGGTGGACCGCACGCTGCGCAACATCCTGATTGACGTGACCGGCAACACCCACCGCAGCGAGTTCTCTATCGACAAGATGTACTCGCCGGACTCGTCCACGGGCCGTTTGGGCTTGCTGGAACTGCGCGCGTTCGAGATGCCGCCGCACCCGCACATGAGCAGCGTGCAGCAGCTCCTGCTGCGCGCACTGGTCGCCCGCTTCTGGAAGTCGCCATACAAGGCCCCGGTCACCCGCTGGGGCACCGAACTGCACGACCGCTACATGCTGCCCACCTTCATCAAAATGGACTTTGATGACGTGATCGCCGACATGAACGCGGCCGGCTACGCGTTTGACACCAGCTGGTTCGCCCCGCACTACGAGTTCCGCTTCCCGATGGTGGGCTCGGTCAAGAGCATGGGCGTGGAGATGACCCTGCGCAACGCCTTGGAGCCTTGGCATGTGATGGGCGAAGAAAGCTCCGCCGGCGGCACCGCCCGCTATGTGGACTCCAGCCTGGAACGGCTGGAAGTGCGGGTCACCGGCCTCAACGAGAGCCGCTATGTGGTCACCTGCAATGGCGAAGCCCTGCCCATGCAAAGCACCGGTACGGTGGGCGAGTTTGTCGCCGCCGTGCGCTACAAGGCCTGGAACCCACCCAGCAGCCTGCACCCCACCATTGGTGTGCACGCCCCGCTGACGTTCGACATCGTGGATACCTGGATGAAGCGCTCACTGGGCGGTTGCCAGTACTTCGTGGCCCACCCCGGCGGGCGCAATTACGACACCTTCCCGGTCAACAGCTACGAGGCCGAAAGCCGCCGCTTGGCGCGCTTCGCCGCCATGGGCCACACGCCTGGCAAGTTGGTAGTGCCACCGGCCACGATCAACGTGGCAGGCAGCAAGGAGTTTCCGTTCACCAAAGACATGCGCAGGAACTGATCTGAAGCGTCACACGGTTCGCATCTAATCCAGCAGATGCGAATGTCTTTCTTCCGCCTGCAGCCCCGGCTGCACGGGCCTGCACTACTGCTCTGCAGCGCCTTGGCCAGTGCAGCCTTTTTGCTCATGGGCGTGCCTGCGGGTATGTTGCTGGGTTGCATGCTGGCCGCCGTCCTGCTTGCCACGCAGGACATGAATGTGCGGGTGCCCGCGCCGCTGTTTGCCATTGGCCAGTCGGTGATTGCCTGCCTGATGGCACGCAGCCTGCATTTCGAGGTGCTGCATCGCGTGGCCGGCGAATGGCCGCTGTTTCTGGGGATTGCGTTTTCCGTCATGGCGGCCAGTGCGCTGCTGGGCTTCTGGCTGATGCGCAGCGGCTTGCTGCCCGGCAGCACCGCCATCTGGGGCTTGGCACCCGGCGCGGCCTCCGCCATGGTGCTGATGGCGGGCGATTTCGGCGCAGACACGCGCTTGGTGGCGTTCATGCAGTACCTGCGGGTCGCTCTGGTCACGGCGATTGCTTCGCTGGTGGCTCACTTTGCAGCAGGCGCTTCCCTTGGGCAAACCGCAGCCGGTTGGGATGTCCAGCTGGCCCATTGGCTGCACATCCAGAACCCCTTGCATGCCGGCCTGACTCTTGCGCTGGTGCTGGCCGCCGCCGGGTTGGGCCGCACCCTCGCCTTCCCGGGCGGCCCCTTGCTGATTCCCATGGTGTTGGCACTGGCCATGGACAACTTCAGCCCCTGGAAGCTGGAGCTGCCGGGCCCCTTGCTGGCACTGGCGTATGCCGCGCTGGGCTGGGGTATAGGTCTGCGCTTTAACCGCGCGATTCTGGAGCACGCCTGGCGCGTGCTGCCACGGGTGCTGGTCGCCATCGCTGCGCTGATCGTGCTTGGGCTTTTGATTGCAGGCTGCCTGATGGGGTTTGCGGGTGTAGCTCCCCTCACCGCCTACTTGTCCACCAGCCCCGGCGGTGCGGACTCGGTGGCGGTGATTGCCGTGGGCAGCGCAGTCGATGCAGGTTTTGTCATGGCCATGCAAATGGTGCGTTTTTTCATGGTGTTGCTGCTGGGTCCGCGCCTTTCGCGCTGGCTGGTGCAACGTCTATCGGCGCGCACTGCGGCCTGAAGCCTTTTCTTCTTTTCAACTCACACAGGATGTTTATGCCCTCTATCAACTTCATCGGCGGCGAAAAAGGCGGCGTCGGCAAATCAGTGGTTGCCCGCCTGCTGGCCCAGCACTTCATTGACAAGGGGCGCGCTTTTACAGGCTTTGACACCGATCGCTCGCACACCTCCTTCACCCGCTTTTATGCCGACTACGCCTCACCCGTGGTGGTGGACACCTACGAAGGCCTGGACCTGATTGCTGCGGTGTTTGAGGAAGAGTCCGCCGTTGGCCCTCTTCCCAACGTCATCGTCGATCTGGCAGCCCAGACCGCCGCGCCGCTGGCCCGTTGGGTGAAGGACTCCGACCTTGTCTCACTGATGGCCAGCATGGGCATCACCGTGAACTTCTGGCATGTGGCCGATGCGGGCAAAGACTCGGTGGACCTGCTGGACCGCCTGGTGGCCACTTATGGCGCCGGCCCCAACTACATCGTGGTGAAAAACCTGGGCCGAGGCAGCGATTTCTCGCAGCTCGAAGACTCTGCCGCGCTCAAGAAAGCCGTGGCACTGGGAGGCCATGTCATCAGCCTTCCCCAGTTGCACGAAGCCAGCATGCGCAAAATCGACCGCCAGAGCGCCAGCTTCTGGGCGGCGGTGAACCACAAGGAAGGCGCAGATGCCCTGGGCATGCTGGAACGGCAGCGCGTCAAAACCTGGCTCAAGAGCTGTTACGCCACCTTGGACGCGCTGCCTTTGGGCTGAGCGCGGACCCGGCCGGCACAACACTGGAGTGCTTTAGCCGGGTATTGATCAGGATCAAGAGGCTCCGGCGGCCTTTTCATAACAATGCGAAGCAAGTCCGCTATCGTGCGGGCCCCACATTCACCTTAGGAAACCAAGCCATGACACAACGTCGCACTTTCATGCTTCAAGTCGCGCTCGGCAGCACTGCGCTGCTGGCAAGCCAGGTACACGCAGCCGCCATGGTCGACGAAAAAGACCCACAAGCCGGTGCCTTGGGCTACAAGGCAGATGCCACCAAGGTGGACAAGACCAAGTTCCCCAAGTACGCAGCAGGCCAGGCATGCTCCAACTGCGCGCTCTACCAGGGCAAAGCTGCAGACGCCGCTGGTGGCTGCCCCTTGTTTGCCGGCAAGCAAGTGGCCGGCAAAGGCTGGTGCAGCGCCTACGCCAAGAAGGCCTGATGGCCATGGGGCGCTAGCCCCACGCAAAAGCCACCGCAGCAGCCGCTGCAGGTGGCTTTTTTTATTGGGGGCGGAATAGCCGGAACAGTTGCTCAGGCCCGATGGTGAAGTAGTCACCCGGCCCGCCACCGCGCAGCACATGGCCGGCAGCCGCGGTGTCATACACACCGTCCACCAGCAAACAGGTGGCTATATGCACCCCGACCACCTCACCCAGTACCAACCAACTGGGCACCGTGGAACCCGCTGCCGTCTGCAACTGCACGATCTGGGTGCAACGGCATTCAAAACTGACCGGACTCTCCCGCACCCGGGGCGGCGCCACCAGCCTGGATGCCACCGGCGTCAGGCCGGCCAAGGCAAACTCATCGACTTCCGGCCCCACCGCAGCGCAGGTCTGGTTCATGGCTTCGGCCAGAGGCCGGGTCACCAGATTCCAGACAAACTCGCCGGTCGCCTCCACATTGCGCACCGTGTCCTTGTGTCCGATGCTGGAAAAGCCCACGATAGGCGGCACGTAATTAAAGGCGTTGAAAAAGCTGTAGGGCGCAAGGTTGAGCGCGCCTTGGGCATTACGGGTGGAAATCCAGCCTATGGGGCGGGGGCCCACGATCGCGTTGAAGGGGTCGTGCGCCAGGCCGTGACCCAGCCGGGGTTCATAAAAATGCTGCGTGGAGGACATGGTGCCGGCCTTCAGTGCGGAGAGACCTCTAGTATTACCGGCACGGCGATTGCTTGCGCACATACAGCCCGTCCTCGGGCTGGCATACTCTCGTTCAGTGACACAAGCCGACGAATCCCCCCCTGACCGCCCGGAAGAAGCTGCAGCAGATGTGCTGCGCTACGCGCGCGCCTGTGCTGCGGCCAGCGGCCACTTTGACGAGTTGCGGGGCGCTATCAATTCCCAAGCTGCCGACGCTTATCTGACGGGCGTTTGGCGCCAATTCTTTAACAATATGGAAGGCGGCAGCGAAGCAGCGCTGGATCAGCATGTTGCAAGCCTCCAGCGACAAATCCGTGACAACGGCGTCACCTACAACGTGTATGCCGATGCGGAAGGACCGCAGCGCCCCTGGTCGCTGGACCTGTTCCCGCTGATTGTGGACGCCCCCGATTGGGCGCATATCGAAGCGGGCGTGCAGCAGCGCATGCGCTTGCTGGACGCCGTCATGGCGGATGTTTACGGTCCCCAGGAACTGTTGCGCCGCGGCTTGCTTCCGCCTGCCTTGGTGCAGGGTCACCCCGGCTACCTGCGCCCCATGGCGGGCGTGCAACCGGTGGGGGGCGTGCACCTGCATGTGGCCGCCTTTGACCTGGCCCGTGGGCCGGATGGCAACTGGTGGGTGGTAGGCCAGCGCTGCCAGGCACCGAGCGGCTTGGGCTACCTGCTGGAAAACCGGCTGGCGGTGTCCCGGCAGTTTCCACAGGCCTTCCAGGCCCTCAAGGTGCAGCGCCTGGCCAGTACCTATCGCGCGCTGATGGACAGTCTCAAAACGGCCAGTCCCGCCGGCGCCCAAGCGCACATTGCCCTGCTCACGCCCGGCCCGTACAACGAAACCTATTTCGAGCACGCTTACCTCGCGCGCTACCTCGGCCTCACGCTGGTAGAGGGCAGCGACCTCATCGTGCGGGATGAGCGCCTGTTCCTTAAGACCCTGCGAGGCCTGGTGCCGGTACACGGGCTGCTCAAGCGGGTGGATGACCAGTACCTGGACCCGCTGGAGCTGCGGCCCGACTCCACGCTGGGCGTGCCCGGCTTGTTGCAAGCCATCCGCGCCGGCAACGTGCTGGTGGCCAACACCCCGGGCTCGGCGTTTCTGGAGTCTCCCGCGCTGCTCGGCTTTCTGCCGGCCATTGCCCAGGCATTGCTGGGCGAGAGTCTGAGCTTGCCGGCCCTGCCGACCTGGTGGTGCGGTGAGCGCAGTGCCATGGAAGCAGCGCTGCCGCTACTGGGCGAGCGCACCATCAAACCCACCTATCCCGGCTCCAGCATCCACCCCAGCTTTGAGGCGGTGCTGGGCCACACCATGCAACAAAGCGCCCTGGACCGCCTGGCCGGGCGCATCGTACGCCAGAGTGAAGAGCACACGGTGCAGGCCTACATGCCCCTGTCGCAAATGCCCACCTGGCGCAGCGATGCAGACGGCAAAGGCAACCCCGGCATGGAAGCCCGCTCCGTCATGTTGCGGGTGTTCGCGGTGTCGGACGGGCGTGACGCTGCCGGACAAGCCCAATGGCGGGTGCTCCCTGGCGGCCTGGCACGCGTGGCAGGAGCCAGCGCGGACATCGCCTCCATGCAGCGCGGCGGCAGCAGCGCTGACGTGTGGGCCCTCACCCGCGGCGAAGTGGACACCACCACCTTGCTGCCCACCACGCTAACGCCAGCCGTGCTGGCCCAACGCAAACGCCTGGTCACCAGCCGTGCCGCAGAAAACCTGTACTGGCTGGGCCGCTACACCGAGCGCGCTGACAACACCATCCGACTGGCCCGCCTGGCGCTGGAGTACCTGGGCGGTGAAGAACAGTCCAGCGCGCCCTTGCTGCAGTGGCTCACGCAGCTGGCCCAGATCAACACCCTGGTGCTCCCCGGTGTGCCATCCGCTGTGCAGGCGCGGCGGGTCTTTGAGCGCTCCATCATCGCCAGCCTGGCCTCGCCTGACGGGGCCACCAGCGTAGGCTACAACATGCGGGCCCTCAAGATGGCCGCCGCCACCGTGCGCGAGCGCCTGTCGCAAGAACATTGGAGCACCATCGTCCGGGCGGAAGAAGAAGTGTTCCAGCGCTGTGCCCAGTTGGCCGCCCAGGGGGACTACGCGCCCAACCAAGCCCTGCGCATCCTCAAGGATGCCAGTGACCACCTGGCCGCGATCACCGGTGCCCAGACCGATCGCATGACCCGCGACGATGGATGGCGCCTGCTCAGCATCGGCCGCCACGTGGAGCGGCTGAACTTTTTGGCCACTGCGCTGGACCAGTGCTTTGACACGGGCGCCGTGGACACCGACGGCGGATTTGAAGCCTTGCTGGGCCTGTTCGACAGCACCATTACCTTCCATGCCCAGTACCAGCAAAGCCGCGATGTCGCTGCGCTGATTGACCTGCTGGTGCTGGACCGCGACAACCCCCGCTCCCTGGCTTGGGTGGCGCACACGCTGCGCGGTCGCCTGGCGAAACTGGCGCTGAGCCCTGCCAACGAGCTGAGCTCCATGAGCCTGCAAGTGCCCGCCCCCGACAGCTGGGACCTGGCTGCCCTGTGCGAAAGTCCTGCTGGCGAGCCTGTGATGCAGCCGCTGCGCAACCTGCTCGCATCGCTGTGCACGGCGGCGTACACGGTGTCCGAAGACATCAGCACGACCTATTTCACCCACTCCGGGGAAACCAAGCAAAGCGTAGGCACCTGATGCTGTTGCAAGTGACCCACGAAACGCGGTACGACTACCAGCCCGCAGTAGAAACCGCCCAGCATGTAGCCTACTTGGAGCCACGCGCCCACGGTAGCCAGAGCGTGCTGAGCCACAGCCTGCTGATCAACCCGCAACCCGCCCAGCAGCGAAGCGCACCCGATGTGTTCGGCAACCACCGCTGCTTCTTTTCCTTGCAGGTGCCCCATGGCATTTTGCAGGTGCGAGCCTGCAGCCTGGTATCCACCCGCGAGGCTGAAAAACCGGCCAGCAACCTACCATGGGAAACCCTGCGCGACCGCTTGCGCTACCAGGCAGGCACCGTTTACGAACCGGCCGCCGAGTTTGTGTTTGCGAGCGCCTTTGTGCCCCGCCAGCTGGAGTTTGCTGGCTATGCACGCCCCAGTTTTGTGGCCGGCACCGATGTGCTGAGCGTGGCCCGCGACCTGATGGAGCGCATCCACACCGACTTCACCTACGAGACCAACAGCACCCAGATCAACACCCCGGCACTGCAGGCGCTGGAACAGCGCAAGGGCGTGTGCCAGGACTTTGCCCACATCATGTTGGCCTGCTGGCGCAGCATGGGCTTGCCCGCACGGTATGTAAGCGGCTACCTGCTGACCCGTCCGCCACCCGGTCAGGTCAAGCTGATCGGGAGCGACGCTTCCCACGCCTGGGTCAGCGTTTACGTGCCAGACCTGCCGGAGGGCGAACGGTGGGTGGATTTCGACCCCACCAACAATCGCTGGGGTTGGCATGCGCCGGGTGTGGACTACGTGACGGTGGCCACCGGCCGGGATTTTGGCGATGTATCGCCCCTGCGTGGTGTGATCCATGGAGGCTCGCGGCACACCTTGACCGTGGGCGTGACGGTGGAAGAAATCGGCATGGAAGCACCGGTCGCGCCGGTGCCTGACCATAATGACGCACCGTTGCGGATGGAAGCCGCCCCTGTGGCAACGCAAAGCCAATCGCAGTCCCAGTCGGGCTGAGTCCGGGCGAGCGGCCATTTACTATTATTTTCATAGCTTCTCGCGCATATTCCATGGGCGCCAGCAGCACTTTTTATCTATAAACCTTTGAGATCGACGCCATGAGCATTTACGACAAACTCGCTGAACTCCAAATCACCCTGCCCCCTGTGGCCATCCCCGCTGCAGCCTATGTGCCTTTTGTGCAGACCGGCAACCTGGTGTTTTTGAGCGGTCATATCGCCAAAAAAGATGGCGCCGTCTGGGCCGGCCAGCTGGGTAAAAACATCAGCACCGAAGAAGGCAAGGCCGCTGCCCGTGCCATCGCCATCGACCTGATGGGTACCCTGCACGCCGCCGTGGGTGACCTGAACAAGGTCAAGCGCATCGTGAAGGTCATGTCCCTGGTGAACTCCACCGGCGACTTCACCGAACAACACCTGGTGACCAACGGCGCAAGCGAATTGTTCGGCCAGGTCTTCGGCCCTCAAGTGGGCGCCCATGCCCGCAGCGCCTTCGGCGTGGCGCAGATCCCCATGGGTGCCTGCGTGGAAATCGAGCTGATCGCCGAAGTCGCCTGAAACTCCGCTCAGCGCAACATCAACGGCGCTTGGTGACCCTGCAACCGGCGTGCTGCAGATGCCGACGCATCCACCTTGAAGACCGAGACGGCTTGCGCCAACTGTGCAGCCTGGTCGCGCAGGCTCTCCGCTGCGGCGGCGCTCTCCTCGACCAAGGCCGCATTCTGCTGGGTCATCTGGTCGAGATTGGAAATGGCGTGGTTCACATCGGCAATGCCGCCACTTTGTTCACTGGAAGCGGCGGTGATTTCGTTGATCACATCCACCACGCGGCGCACGCTCTGCACAATCTCTTGCATCGTAGAACCCGCATGGGTCACCAGCTGGGTGCCGGACTCCACCTTGTCGACCGAGGTGCCTATGAGTGCCTTGATTTCTTTGGCAGCCTCCGCACTGCGACCAGCCAGCGAACGCACCTCAGACGCCACCACCGCAAAGCCCCGCCCCTGTTCGCCGGCGCGGGCGGCTTCCACCGCTGCATTCAAGGCGAGGATGTTGGTCTGGAAGGCGATGCCATCGATCACGCTGATGATGTCGGCAATCTTTTTACTGCTGGCGTCAATCTCCTGCATGGTGCGCACCACCTGCGTTACGACCTCGCCACCGCGCTGGGCCACGCTGGAGGCATTGGCCGCCAGGGTGCCCGCCTGATGGGCGTTCTCTGAACTCAAACGTACCGCTTGGGTGAGGCTGTCCATGCTCGATGCCGTGGAGGCGAGGTTGCTGGAGGTTTCCTCGGTACGGTGAGCCAGATCGTTGTTGCCGGTGGCAATCTCCGTGCTGGCAGTCGCAATGCTGTCCGTGCTATGCCGGACCTGCGCCACCATCAGCGATAGCGCCCGGTTCATGGCGGCCAGTGAGCGCATCAGGTCGCCGAATTCGTCGGATCGGGACTCATCCACCACACTGGTCAGGTCACCCTCGGCAATCCGGGATGCCAGCTGGTTGGCCTGGACCAGAGGGCGCTTGATGGAGCGGATCAGAAATGCAGCCCCTACCAGAATGCCGCAAATCACCAGCACCAGCCCGCTGGTGGACAGCATGATGAGCTTGCGCCCTTCCGCCTCAAAGCTCTGGCGGGCCTGCTCGCTTTCGGTATCCTGCATGGCTACAAACTCGGCATGGGCCTGTTGCAGTGCCAGCACGGCAGGGCGGTATTGCGTTTCCACAAAAGCCGGCATGTCACCGGGCTTGGTGACTTTGAGCAGCGCGGTCTGGCTGGTCAGGTCTTGCAGCTTTTTGCGCAGATCCGTGATCTTGGTGATTTGTTGCCGGTCCTGCTCAGTCGGGCTGGCAGATTCGATCAGTTTTTGAAACTCTTCAATCCGGCTATTGCTGGCTGCGATTTCGTCCTTGAACGCATTGGCCACGCCGGGATCTATGGACACGACCACCGCATAAGCCCGGGTGGCGTTCACGTCTTCGAGGGCGGCCCACTGATTGGCTTGCTTGATTTGGGTCGCCAAGGCGGTATTCAGCGCGCCATAAGCCTCGCGGGACTTACGGGATTGCCAGGCGGTCAGCGCGATGATGATTCCCAACGACACCACCATCAGCACCATGGCAGACCACAGCTTGGTGGCCAGCCGCATCCGGTTGAACTGCATTCCAATCTCCTTTAATTATTCTGTAATTTAAACACGCCGTACCCGGTTACAGAATGGAGAAAAGACCGGATTTACCCTGCCAACCTCCAGATGGCCTGGTCGCGCACGGCGTCCAGTTCGGCGGGCGTAACCCGCTCAGGATCAAGCTCGGCCAAAGGCATCAACACAAAGGCACGTTCCCTCATGCGGGGGTGGGGAACGGTCAATGCGGGACTGGCTATGCGTGCACTACCGTAGAGCAAGATATCCAGGTCCAGGGTGCGCGGGGCATTGCGGTAGGGGCGCTCACGTCCGGCCTGCAATTCTTGCTGTTGCAGAGCCACCAGCAGGTCCGGCGCGCTCAGGCAGGTGCTGATCTCAGCCACCGCGTTCACATAGTCCGGCCCGGTGGAGTCCACCGGCGTGCTGCCAAAAAAACCGGAGGCACGCACCAGACGGCTGGCGGGCAGGCGCTCCAGCCCTTCCAGCGCGGTGCGCAAAGCAACCATGGGGTCACCCAGATTGGCTCCCAGGCCGATGTAGGCGCGGACCGGATCGCGCAGGACCATGGCTTACCCGGCCGAGGGGGCTGATCCGCCCTCACCCGCGCCACGGGCCGCGCCACCGCGGCGACGGCGGCGACGCTTGCGCGGCGCATCCCCGGTCGAGTCCGCAGCAGATTCCGGAAACTCCGGCTCGGATGACTGGTCACCGGACTGGCTGCCAGTCGGGATCGGCCGCGGGTCACGCGCCGGCTTGGCCGCACGCGGGCCTTTGGGGGCCTGCTTGCGTTGCTGCTGCTGCTCGGCGCGCACCTGGTCCACCATGTCCTGGCGCACTTCGTCACTGGCCATGCTGAACTCTTGCCACCAGTCGGCCAGGGTTTCGTCAATCTCCCCCGCATCTGCACGCAAGCGCATGAAGTCGAAGGAGGCGCGGAAGCGGGGTTGCTCCACCATGCCAAAGGGGGTGCTGCCCACACGCTTGTCAAAGCGGGGTTGCATCAGCCAGATCTCGCGCATGTCTCCGGCCAGCTTGCCGCGGCCGGACACGTCCCCGATGCGGGCATGGAACACGTCTTCAATTGCGTCCTGCAAAGCCGGATGGCTGTGCTGACCGCTTTGGAGGCGCTGGGCCCAACCGTCGCGCACATCGGCCCACAACACACAGGCCAGCAGGAAACTAGGCGCCACTGGCTTGCCCTCGCCCACGCGACGGTCGGTATCTTTGAGGGCTGCGGCCACAAAAGGCTGCTCGCCGCGCTCCACCACCACATCCAACAACGGGTAGATGCCGGTCGCCAAACCCAAGACCTTGAGCTGCTCGATGGAGGCCAACGCGTGGCCGGTTTGCAGCAGCTTGAGCATTTCGTCGAACAAGCGGCTCTGCGGCACGTCGTTCAAGAGCTTCTGGCTCTTGACCAGGGGGCCTGCAGTTTTGGGCTCCAGCTTGAAACCCAGCGGGCTCAGCTTGGCGGCAAAACGCACGGCGCGGATGATGCGCACCGGGTCTTCCCGGTAGCGAGTGGCCGCGTCGCCAATCATGCGAAGGGTGCGGCTCTTGGAGTCTTTCAGGCCATGGTGATAGTCGACCACGATCTGGGTTTCAGGGTCGTAGTACATGGCGTTGATGGTGAAGTCGCGGCGCACCGCGTCTTCTTCCTGGGGGCCCCAGACGTTGTCGCGCAGCACCCGGCCGGTGCTGTCTACCGCGTGCTTCATGCCAGCCAGTTCACTCTTGCTGGTGCGCTCATTCCCGGCCACTTGCTCAGCGGCGGCGTTATCCAGATACGCGCGGAAGGTCGAGACTTCAATCACCTCGTGCTCGCGCCCTCGGCCGTACACCACGTGCACGATGCGGAATCGCCGCCCGATGATGAATGCACGGCGGAACAGGCCCTTGACCTGCTCAGGGGTGGCGTTGGTCGCCACATCAAAGTCTTTGGGGCGCAAACCGACCAGCAGGTCACGCACCGCACCGCCCACCACATAGGCCTCAAAACCGGCCTGTTTGAGAGTGCGCACCACATTGACGGCGCGCTCGTCCACCAGGCTGGGGTCTATGCCATGCACCGACACGGGAATCTCCACCCGTTTGCCAAACTGCGGCTTTTTGCTGGTGCCTGCTGGGCTTTTGCCCAGCAATTTGTCGATAAATTTTTTGATCAAGTTCTTGTTCCTAGCGGTCCTGCCCGGGGGTCAGGAGAAGAGCTCGAGTATGCGCCATCCACGCTGCTCGGCCAGTGCGCGCAAGCGCGGGTCGGGGTTGGTGGCGACCGCCACATCGGCTTTTTCCATCAGGGGGACGTCGTTGATGGAGTCGGAGTAGAAGGTGGTGTGCACCGTCTCCCAGCTCCAGCCCCGATCGGTGAGCCACTGGTTCACCCGGGTGACTTTGCCCTCGCGGAAGGAGGGTACACCGGCAATCTCGCCGGTGTACCAGCCGGTGCCGCCGGGGGTTTCGTCTTTCACCAGATCCACCGCAATCAGGTCTTCCACACCGAACGCCGTGGCAATCGGGCGGGTCACAAAGGCGTTGGTTGCGGTGACGATGACCACCACATCTCCCGCAGCCTGGTGGTCCCTCACCAGCTTCAGGGCTTGGGGTTGGATGGCTTTTTGGATGATGGCGCTCATGAAATCTGCGTGAGCAGCTATCGATTTAGTAGCGCCCTCACGGATAACTGCTGCAGTAGCAAACCGGATGTACGCGTGGATATCGAGCGTGCCCGCCTTGTAGTGCTCATAAAACTCCTGGTTCTTCTGCTTGAAGAGTTCGGCATCGGTCCACCCCAGCGCGGTGGTGAACTCGCCCCAGGCGTAGTCGGAGTCCAGCGGGATCAAGGTGTGATCCAGATCAAAGAGGACAATCTTGTTGACAGTCATGTGTTTTCCAGCATGGATTTGATCAGTGGAATGGTGATGGCACGCTGGGTCTGCAGGGCATAGCCGTCCATCAGGTCCAGCAGCTCCATGAGGCTGCCCAGATCGCGGCTGAACCGGTTGAGCATGAAGTCCATGACTTCATCGCCCAGAAAAACACCGCGTGCATCCGCCGCTTGCCGCAGCACGCTGCGACGCTCGGGTTCGCTCAGGAGCTGCAAGCCGAAGATATGGCCCCAGCCCAGGCGGGTGCGCAAGTCATCGCGCAGCTTGAGCTCCACCGGGGCGAATTCTCCGGCCGCCAACACCGGCTTGTGGTGCGTCTGGGCGTTCACAAACCAGTTGAATGCCGCGTGTTGTTGTTCCGCCGTGAACAGGTGCACATCATCCAGCACCACAGCGGCCCAGCTGTCGTCAAACTCCGAGGGCTCATCATTGGCACCCAGCCAGCCGATGCGGGCGCCCTGCTCGCGCAGGCCTTCACGGGCGGCTTTGAGCAAATGGGTTTTGCCACTCCCCTCCGGGCCCCACAGATACGTGGGAACCGGCGAGCGGCTGGAGGCACTGCTTTTGTCACCGATCCAGAGCACCAGATGCTTGAGGGCTGCTTCGTTGGGGCCAGCAAAAAAATTGGCCACCGTGGGGCCGGTGGACAAGCCGATGTCCAACGCGATCTGTTTCATACGCAAAAAATCAACCAAGGTACAAGCGGCTGGACAGGTAACCCGCACGGACGCGACGTATTGCTACCAGCAGCACCGCGCTGGCGGGCAAGGCCACCAGCACACCCACAAAGCCGAACAGCTGGCCGAATGCCAGCAAGGCAAAAATCACCGCCAGCGGGTGCAAGCCGATGCGCTCACCCACCAGGCGCGGCGTGAGCAAAAAGCTCTCGACGACTTGCCCCAGGCCATACACCACGGCCACCATGACCAGGGGGTAGCCGATGCCGTGAGAAGACGAAAACTCCAGCAGTCCCGCAAACAAGGCCAGCACCAGCCCTACGCCGAAGCCCAGATAAGGCACAAAAATCGCCAGGCCCGTGAAGATGCCGATAGGCAATGCCAGGTCCAAGCCGAAGAGTGCAAGACCGATGCTGTAGGCCGCAGCCAGAATCACCATCACGAGCAACTGGCCGCGCAGGTACTGGCCCAACACCTCGTCAGACTCCCGCAGAAAACTGTCCGTGGGCGCCCGCAGGCGGGGAGGAACCATCTGGCGCAACTGGCCCATGAACCGACTCCAGTCCATCAGCATGTAAAACAAGGCCACCGGGATCAGGATGGCGTTGCCAATAAGCGCAAACGCGACGCTGCCGCCCAGCTTGACGGACGCCAGCACTGAGCCGAACGCGTCCTCCACATTGGCGTTCAGGTACTTCATGACAAAGCCCTTGATGCTGGCCACATCGAGGTTGAGCTTGATGCCCCATTGAGCCAGCAAAGGTTTGAGGGCTTCGTTCAGACTGTCCAGCAGCACCGGGAACTGCTCGCGCATGAGCGGCAGCTCTTTGGCCAGAATGGGCACGATCAAGAGCAACACACTCAGCAACGCGACCAGGAACAGCACCTCGACGAGCACCACCGCCACTACGCGGGGGACACGCCCCAGGCCCACATCGTCAATCCAATCGACCACCGGCGTGAGCGCATAAGCCAGTACGGCCGCCACCGCGAAGGGGGCCAACACAGGCGCCAGCAGCCACAGCGCGAGCACGGCAAACAGCGCAATGAGGGCCCAGGCGAGGAATCTTTTTTGGGTGGGGGTGAATTGCATTCGGGAAAGAGAAGGGGCAAACCCTTAAAATCTAGGCAAATTCTATCGGGGTCTGCCTCTGCTCCACCCCAAAAGCTACTTCCCATGACCCAATCTTCTGCTTCCACTCCCCTTTCCTACAAAGACGCCGGTGTCGATATCGTTGCCGGTGACGCGCTGGTTGAACGCATCAAGCCGTTGGCGAAAAAGACCATGCGCGAAGGCGTGCTGGCCGGTATCGGCGGTTTCGGTGCCCTGTTTGAAGTGCCCAAGCGCTACAAAGAACCTGTGCTGGTGAGCGGCACCGACGGCGTAGGCACCAAACTGAAACTGGCCTTTGAGTGGAACATGCACGACACCGTGGGCATTGACCTGGTGGCCATGAGCGTGAACGACGTGCTGGTGCAGGGCGCTGAGCCCCTGTTCTTTCTGGACTACTTTGCCTGCGGCAAGTTGAACGTGGACACCGCTGCCGCTGTAGTGGGCGGCATTGCAAAAGGCTGTGAGCTCTCCGGCTGCGCACTGATCGGTGGCGAAACCGCCGAAATGCCCGGCATGTACCCCGCAGGGGAATACGACCTGGCGGGTTTTGCCGTGGGCGCGGTTGAAAAATCCAAGATCCTGACCGGCGCCGACGTGAAAGCCGGTGACGTGGTGCTGGGTCTGGCCTCTGCCGGCGTGCACTCCAACGGATTCAGCCTGGTGCGCAAATGCATCGAGCGCGCTGAAGCCGCAGGCACCGTCCCTGCCACGCTGGACGGCAAGCCCTTCAAGCAAGCCGTCATGGAGCCCACCCGCTTGTACGTGAAGAATGTGTTGGCCGCGCTGACTATCCACCCCATCAAGGCGCTGGCCCACATCACCGGTGGCGGCCTGCTGGAAAACATTCCCCGTGTGCTGCCCGAAGGCCTGGCGGCACATCTGGTCAAGGGCAGCTGGCCCCAAACTGAGTTGTTTGCCTGGTTGCAGAAAACCGCTGGTATTGACGACATCGAGATGAACCGCACCTTCAACAATGGCATCGGCATGGTGGTGGTGGTGGACGCAGCCCACGCAGAAGCCACTGCAGCGACCCTACGCGCCAGCGGTGAAACCGTGTACACCGTAGGCGTGATTGCAGCCCAAGGCGCAGGCGAACAAGTCGTCGTCGCCTGATCCTGGTGCCATCCGGAGTCGCCGGCAGCGGCTCCGAATCCTCTATCTGCTAGTAAATTTATAGCTGCTCGCGCACAGCAGCTGTGGACTTTTGGGCTTTTTAGGCTCAAACTGGAGGCATCGTTGGCTCCGGGGTAGTGTGTATGCCGGTTATTGCAGTCATCAACCGCAAAGGTGGCAGTGGAAAAAGCACCATGGCCACCCATTTGGCCGCGTGGCTTTCCAACCAGAAAATTGCCGTCATGCTGGGCGATGTGGACCGGCAGCAATCCACCCGCACCTGGCTCAAGCGGCGCCCTCCGCAGCTCGCTCCCATTGCGGGTTGGGCGGTAGACCAAAAAAACACCCTCAAGGCACCTGCCGGTATCACCCATGTGGTGCTGGATACCCCCGGCGGCATGCACGGATTTGAGCTCGCCAAAGTCATCATGTCGACCGATACCGTGCTGATGCCGGTGTGCAACTCCCTTTTCGACCGTGAATCTGCCAGCGCCTGCCTGCAGGAACTGCGTGCCCTGCCCCGCATCGCCTCCGGCCGTTGCCGTGTGGGGGTGGTGGGCATGCGGCTGGATGCCCGCACCAAAGGTGCCGAAACGCTGCGCGCCTGGGCAGAGGCGCATGCGGTGGAGTTTGTGGGGGTACTGCGAGAAACCCAGGTGTATGTGCGCAGCCTGGAGAGCGGCTTTACGATCTTCGACCCTCACAAGCTCCTGCAAAGCGCGGATATAGCGCAGTGGGAACCGATTCTGAACTGGACGATGAACAAGGTTGCAGCGCCATCGACCGTGACCAAAGAAGCAGCGCCGGCGCCTGCCGAAAAGCGGGCTATTGCGGCGCCCCGCGCGCCCAGCCTGATGCCCGCCCAGGAGTCCATGGTGCACGGCAGCCGCCTGACGGTATTCGCACACAACCCCAAGCCGGCGAATGAGGACCACCCTCCGGCTTCACCGGTAAGAGCAGCGGGCTCCCAAGCCTTGCCGCAATACCTGCTGCGCCAACCTGTCGCCTGAACATCTCTGCCGTCAGGCAGGGACTCTCAAAGACCGGTTTGTGTCCGGATGGCTTTGACCTGATCGACCACCTGGTCCACATCGACGACTTTGTCGGCATGCTCCAAATAGAGTTCCAGGTCCGCCAAGGCTTCGCGGTGGTGCCCGAGTTCTGCATGGGCGAGGCCGCGATCCCGGTACTCAGACCAGGACTCCGGCAGCAGCACGACCAAGCGCTCTTGCACCGCCAACAAGCGCTGCCAGTCCTGCTGGGATCGGTAGATTTCCTTGAGGTTGCGCAGCATGCGGGCCACGATATCCCGCGGAGTGGCAGATTGCAGGTACAAGCCCAAAGGTGCTTCAAACTCATCCACCAACCCGCTACGACGGCGGTAGGGTTCCAGCAACTCGGACAATTCTTCCCGGCTGAGTGACCGGCCGGACATAGGGTCAATCACCGCCTGCCCCATGGGCAGGCTGACCTTCACCATGAAGTGCCCGGGGAAACTCACTCCTTGCGCATCCAGGTTCAGGCCCTGGGCCAGTTCCATCCACAGCACGGCCAAAGAAATCGGAATACCCCGGCGGGTGCGCAGCATGACCGGCACAAAACTGTTGTCCGGGTCGTAATAGTTGTTGACGTTGCCGGCGAAGCCGAGATCGGTAAAGAAAAACTGGTTCAGCACCCGCACCCGTTGCAGGGCAGACGCATCGTCGGCCAAGCGCCGGCGCACGCGGGCCAATAGCTGATCCACCTCGCCCAAACTGGCTTGAAGGTCGAGATCGGGGTATTCATCCTGCGCCAGCGAGAGCGCGGCTTCAAACAACGCAAAGTCGTCGTCGTCCTGCACCAGGCTGGCGAAATACTCCAATGGAGAAGGTAGGGACATATCCAGCTTCATGGCTCACCTCCCGGTTCAGCGCCGCAAAAACTGGCGCACATTCAGACCCGCTGCCCACAAGGCGCCGAAATACACCACCCCGGCACCACCCATCAACAAAGTCAACCAGCCGATACGCAGCCATGGCTGGGCGCGAAGCGCCACCCAGTCCACCAGACCTGCGGCCCACAACAAGTACACCACCAGGACCGCAGCCGCGGCAAGCACCTGAAGCAAAAACCGTCCCCAACCTGCCAGCGGCTGAAAACTGCCCCGACGCATCAAGCCTACCAACAGCCAACCTGCATTCAGCATGGCACCCAAGCTGATAGACAAAGACAAGCCGGCCTGTTTAAAGATGGGCACCAGTGCCAGATTCATCAGCTGAGTGGCAATGAGCACCACCACGGCAATCCGGACAGGGGTTTTGATGTCTTGGCTTGCGTAATAGCCGGGGGCCAACACTTTGATGGCCACAATGCCCACCAAACCAGCGCCCCATCCCATCAGCGCCCACGTCGTTTGCTGCACATCGGTGGCCGAAAACGCACCATAGTGGTAAAGCACCGACACGATAGGCTTGGAAAACGTGAGCAAGCCGATGGAACACGGCACCGCCAACAACACCACAATCCGCAGACCCCAGTCGAGCAAGGCGGAATAGCCGGCGGCATCGTCCTTGGCGCGGGCACCGGCCAGCTGCGGCATCAGCACCACGCCCAGTGCCACACCCAGCATGGCGGTGGGGAACTCCATCAAGCGGTCTGCGTAGGTCAACCAGCTCACGCTGCCCGTGGGCAAGTGGGAGGCAATCTGGGTGTTGATCAGCAAGGAAATCTGGGCCACGCTCACCCCCAACAGGGCCGGCAGCATGAGCTTGCCGATACGCCGGGTTTCCGGGTCGGCCATGGCCTCGCGCAGGGCCGTCACCGTCAGCCCGAAGCGCGGCAACATGCCGATACGGTTCAGGGCGGGAATCTGCACCAGCAGCTGGAGCAAACCACCCACCATGACACCCACCGCCATCGCGTAAATCGGTTGAATGCCTTGCTCCCGGAACCAGGGCACCAGCAGCCAGGCAGCCGCGATGGAACTGATATTGAGCAGTACCGGCGTTGCGGCGGGAACCGCAAAGCGCTTCCAGGTATTGAGCACGCCGGACGACAAAGCCACGAGCGACATGAAGCCGATGTAGGGGAACATGAAGCGCGTCATGAACACCGCAGCATCGTATCCGGCGGGGTCTTTTTGCAAGCCACTGGCCATGGCCCAAACGAGCAAGGGGGCTGCGGCTACCCCGACCATGCACGTAAGCACCAAGGCGCAGGCCAACAAGCTGGCGACCTTGTCCACCAACAACTTGGTGGATTCCTCACCGTCCCGTGCCTTGCTGGCCGCCAGCACTGGTACAAAAGCTTGGCTGAAAGCCCCTTCGGCAAACAGGCGTCTGAACAGGTTGGGAATGCGGAATGCGACGTTGAATGCGTCCGTCATGGCACTGGCCCCGAAGGCTGCCGCCACCAACAACTCACGCGCCAGGCCGGTCACCCGGGAGGCCAGTGTCCAGAGAGACACCGTAGATACAGATTTGATAAGGCTCACCGGCGGGAGTGTAGCCGCCGCCAAGGAAAACCCGATGAAATGCAGCGGGGCCATCCATTTCATGATGGAATATGCGCCCGTGTGCGGAGCCCAGGAATTGCCATGAACACCAAATTACGCTACTCGGACCGGGGCCAACGCCCGTCGGCACCCCAAGGCGCCCGCCGCCACGTGTTGATCATCGAAGACCAACGTTCCCTCTCAGAAATGCTGGCCAGCCTGCTGCAAGCCAACTGGCAATGCCCGACACTGATTGCCGCCACCTTCACCGAAGCCCGGCAGCTCCTGGACACCCGCGCCGATGAAATATTTGCCGCAGTGTGCGATGTGAACCTGCCGGACGCCCCCTACGGGGAAGTCATTGATCTCGTGGCGGCCCAGCACATCCCTGCCATTGCGCTGACGGGCACCATCACCAATGACATTCGCCAGATGATGATGCAGGGGCAGATCGTGGATTACGTACTTAAAAAAGGCCTGCCGTCTTTTGACTATGTGGTGCAGTGGGTCGGCCGGCTGCTGCGCAATACAGGCCTGAAAGTGCTAGTGGCCGACGACTCACCCTCTTCGCTGGAAATCATCCGTCGCATGCTGGGCATGCAGGGTCTGAATGTCCAGGTGGCCCACAACGGGCGCGAGGCCCTTGCCGCCCTGCAGGCACAACCCGACATCAAACTGGTCCTGGTGGACTACAACATGCCCTTGGTAGACGGCTTTGAGTTCGTCATGGAGGCCCGCCGGATGATGGGTAAGGAGCGCTTGGCCATCATCGGAATCTCGGGGGAGGATCACTCGGACATTTCCGCCCGCTTCCTCAAGCACGGGGCAAACGACTTCATCTCCAAACCCTACTCGTTTGAAGAGATGACCTGCCGGGTGAACCAGAACCTGGAAATGCTGGAGCTGATGGACAACCTCCACCACCTGGCCAATGTGGACGAACTGACGGGCCTGTACAACCGGCGGTTTTTCTTTGAGCAAGGATACCTGCGTCATCAGCAAGCCCACAGACAAGGTCACCCGGTCGTGGTGGCCATGTTGGACATCGACCACTTCAAGTCCATCAATGACCAATACGGCCATGCCCATGGCGACAAAGTGATCCGCCATGTCGCCAGTTGCCTGCTCAAACATTTTCCAGACACCCTGGTAGCCCGCATCGGAGGGGAAGAATTTGCCATGCTGTGCGACCAGCAGGCCCTGCCCGCCATGCGCGATCGCCTGGAGACATTCCGGGAAGCTCTGCCACGCCACAGCAGCGAGGATGCGCCGGCCGGCGTGCCGATCAGCATCAGCATAGGGGTGCACGGCGGCCACCATCCTGAGATGAATGCCCTGCTGCGCGCAGCGGACAAGCGCCTGTACGAAGCCAAAGCCAACGGACGGAACCGTCTGGAGGGGTAGTTCCAGTACTCCGGTATATAATCATCGGCTTTGCTGACAACATCCTCCAACACAAGGAATATTAATCATGGCATCTGGTAAACCCAAGAAAAAGAACCCGCGCCTGGCGTCGGGCCGTAAACGCGTCCGTCAGGACATCAAAATCAATGCAGCAAACACTTCTTTGCGTTCCAAGTACCGCACTGCGGTGAAGAACGTGGAAAAGGCAGTTGTGGCCGGTGACAAGACCAAAGCCGCAGAATTGTTTGCCAAGATGCAAGCCGTGGTGGACACTGTGGCTGACAAGGGCATCTTCCACAAGAACAAGGCAGCACGCGACAAGAGCCGTTTGGCTTCCAAGGTGAAAGCCTTGGCACTCGCAGCCTAATCATTTAGGCAATCGCACGGACTTTGGCAACAAGGTTCGCCGTTTGTTAGGGTGCGCTGTCAGCAAAAGCAAAAAAGCCGTTCAACTGAACGGCTTTTTTGTTTCTGTCGTCAGGACAAAAAATTATTCGGGAGATGCCGGACGGGCGGCGGGCGCAGCAGGCGCCTCAGGGCGGGTCTCACTGACCTGCAGCTCGTTGTCACGGGCGAAGTTGAGGCAGAAATCCCAAGCCATGACGTCATAGTCCCGCAAGTCGGGGTGCACGATGACGCATTTCACCTGCCCGATCGAGGTGGGCACGCACCAGGGCGAATAGCCGAGGTGGCTGCCACGAGTGGCGCCACCGGGGCGGAACTGGCTCATCACACCGGCCAGACGCTCCGCCCAGTCACTGGGGCGAAAGGTCTTGCCTTGCCGCGTGATTCCCAGGATGTAGAGTTCTTTTGGAGGAGTGGTGGCCATCAGTACGTGCGAAATTTCGGGGTGCACGCCGCACCATGAAAAGCAGGTGCTGCGCCGCACAAGAATTCTACCCGCTCCGCTGTCATGGAGATGACAAACCAGCTATGCGCATGCGCATCAGTGTGATGTGGATTTGTCACGAAACCGCCATGCCCAGTGCGCCTAAAATCAGGCTTCAACGGCCCGACTGGCCTTTGCAGCAGTCGGGCCGATCTGTTTTGTAGCCAACCCCGGAGTTATGACATGACCGCCGCCACCGTTACCACGCCGTCTTCACCCCACGTGATGAACACCTACGGCCGACTGCCCATCGCCCTGAGCCATGGACAAGGCTGCCGCGTGTGGGACGTGAACGGCAAGGAATACTTGGACGCCCTGGGCGGCATCGCCGTCAACACCCTGGGCCACAACCACCCCCAGCTCGTGCCCGCGCTGCAGGATCAGCTGACCAAGCTGATCCACACCTCCAACTACTACCACATCCCCCTGCAGGAAGATCTCGCCAAACTGCTGGTAGAGCGCTCGGGCATGAGCAATGTGTTCTTCTGTTCCACCGGCCTGGAAGCCAACGAGGCCGCCCTCAAGCTGGCCCGCAAGTTCGGCCATGACAAAGGCATCGAACGCCCCGAGGTTGTGGTGTATGAAAAAGCGTTCCACGGCCGCTCCATCGCCACCCTGAGCGCCACCGGCAACCCCAAGGTGCAAGCCGGTTTCGGCCCGCTGGTGGAAGGCTTTATCCGCGTGCCGGTCAACAACATAGCCGCACTCAAAGCAGCCACCGAAGGCAACCCGAATGTGGTGGCCGTGTTTTTTGAAGCCATCCAGGGCGAAGGCGGCGTGAACCCCATGCACATGGACTACCTGCGCGACGTGCGCGCCCTGTGCGACCAGCGCGACTGGCTGTTGATGATTGACGAAGTGCAGTGCGGCATGGGCCGCACCGGCAAGTGGTTTGCCCACCAGTGGGCGGGCATTAAGCCCGACGTGATGCCCCTGGCCAAGGGCCTGGGCTCCGGCGTGCCGGTGGGCGCTGTGGTGGTGGGCCCCAAAGCCGCCACCATCTTCCAACCCGGCAACCACGGCTCCACCTTCGGCGGCAACCCGCTGTCCATGCGCGCCGGGGTCGAAACCATCCGCATCATGGAAGCGGAAGGTCTGCTGGCCAATGCCGAGAAGGTGGGCGCCCACCTGAAAGCAGGCCTGGAAGCCGCCCTCAAAGCTGAAATTGCCAATGGCGGCGTGAAAGAAGTGCGCGGCCAAGGCCTGATGATGGGCGTGGACCTGTCCAAGCCCTGCGGCGCCCTGGTGCAACGCGCCGCTGACGCCGGCCTGCTGATCAGCGTGACGGCTGACAGCGTGGTCCGTCTGGTGCCCCCCCTGATCTTGAGCGTGGCCGAGGCCGACGAGATCGTCGCCATCCTCGCGCCCCTGATTGCTGCCTTTTTGAAAGAAACCGCATGAGCCTCTCCAGCAACGCCGTCCCCAGCACCCTGCCCCAAGGCGCGCCGCCCGTGCGGCACTACCTGCAGTTCGACGACTTCAGCGCCGACGAGTACGCCTACCTGCTGGAGCGCGCGGCCTTTATCAAGCGCAAGTTCAAGACCTTTGAGCGCCACCACACCCTGGTGGATCGCACGCTGGCCATGATTTTCGAGAAGGCCTCCACCCGCACCCGCGTGAGCTTTGAAGCGGGCATGTACCAACTGGGCGGCAGCGTGGTGCACCTGACCACCGGCGACAGCCAGCTCGGCCGCTCTGAGCCGATTGAGGACAGCGCCAAGGTCATCAGCCGCATGACCGACATCGTGATGATCCGCACCTACGAGCAAACCAAGCTGCAGGCTTTTGCCGCCAACTCGCGCGTGCCCGTCATCAACGGCCTGACCAACGAATTCCACCCCTGCCAGATCCTGGCGGACATCTTCACCTACATCGAGCACCGCGGCCCCATCCAGGGCAAGACTGTGACCTGGGTGGGTGACGGTAACAACATGGCCAACACCTGGCTGCAGGCCGCCGCCAAGCTGGGCTTCCACCTGCGCGTGTCCACCCCCAGCGGCTATGAAGTCAATGAAAAATTGGCTGCCAGCGCCGGTGGAATGGGCGCGGGCAGCTATAAAACCTATAGCGACCCGATGGAAGCCTGCCAGGATGCCGACCTGATCACCACCGATGTGTGGACCAGCATGGGCTTCGAGGCCGAGAACGAAGTCCGCCGCAAGGCCTTTGCCGCCTGGTGCGTGGACCGCAAGATGATGGCGGTGGCCGCACCCGACGCCATCTTCATGCACTGCCTGCCCGCCCACCGTGGCGAAGAGGTAGAAGCCGAAGTCATCGACGGCCCGCAAAGCGTGGTCTGGGATGAAGCTGAAAACCGCATGCACGTGCAGAAGGCGCTGATGGAGTACCTGCTGCTCGGCAAGCTCTGAACGCACATGTCAGCCTGCACCTCCTGCGGTGCTTGCTGCGCGTGCTTCCGGGTGGAGTTTTCGGTCTACGAGATGGACTTGGCCGGTGGCACCGTGCCTGCCAGCTTGGCGCACGAGCTCAATGGCAACACTTGGCGCATGAATGGCACGGGTGCGGTGCCGATTCGCTGCACGGCGCTTACCAGCACGGTGGGTGAACAGGTGGGCTGCAGCATTTACCCTTTGCGCCCTGCCCCCTGCCACGAACTGACCGAGGGCAGCGAAGCCTGCGCACGTGCACGCAGCAAGCTCGGGCTCCCCGCCCTGGGAACGCATTAGCGCCTTAGCGCATCAGGTCTTCAATCGCATCCACCACCATGCTGGTGCCGATGGCGATCAGCAAAATGTCATTGGCCACCCGCACGTATTTGTAGCCAGCAGGCGGCAATCCGATACGCACCGA
Source organism: Rhodoferax mekongensis (assembly GCF_032191775.1). NCBI lineage: Bacteria > Pseudomonadati > Pseudomonadota > Betaproteobacteria > Burkholderiales > Comamonadaceae > Rhodoferax > Rhodoferax mekongensis. The sequence goes on from NZ_CP132507.1 coordinate 3,159,393, forward strand.
TATGTCACGCGGCACCGGATAGAACACCACATCTCTCGGGAGCGGCTGACCACGGGACCACTTCTTGGCCTGGCCGGGTGGCTGGCAGCCGTTGTTCTTCTTGGCCAAGCCGGGCGGGCATTTTCCTTGGGCCTGCTGGGTGCCGTAATAGTCTTGTGCAGCGCGGCGTTGGTCATCGCCAAAGTAGCCGCCGATACGAATCTCTACCGAGCCGCCTTGCTGGTTTTGGGCATGGGATTCCTCCTCGTGTTTGCCCTTGCCTTTGCCGGCCCACTCGGGTTTGCCGGCCCATGCGGTGCAACTCACAACAGAGAAAACCAAGCCCAGAGTTGTGGCCCGAGCCCATGCGCGGACCACAGGTGAACGATGTGTCATGACGAATCCTTATGTGTTGGCAGTGGGTTCACTGTGAATGACATGGTAAACGTACCCTAGTCCAAGGGCACCGGCAAATCGGCCATCTGGCCCTTGAATTCTTGTAACGAGAAGTGCGACTGCACCTGCCGCACCCCCGGCAAGCGGTGCAGCTTGCGTTGCAACAGCTCGGAATAGTGGTCCAGGTCGCGGGCCACCAGCCCCACCAAAAAGTCCGCCTGCCCCGAGATGGCGTGGAACTGCACCACCTCCGGAATCTCGGACACCGCCTGCACAAAGGCTTGCGACGAAGCTTCGTTCTGGTGGTCAATGCCGATCAACACAAAGGCCAGCACGCTGTAGCCCAGCGCCCGGCGGTCCAGCGCAGCGTGGTAGCCCTTGATGGTGCCAGTCTCTTCAAGCTGCTTGACGCGCCGCCAGGTGGGCGACTGCGACAAATGGGCCACCTGCGCCAGCTCGCCAGAGGTCAGGCGCGCGTTGTCTTGCAAAGCCCGCAGCAGCAGACGGTCGGCTTTATCGGTGACTTGCTGCATAAGTTTTTCTCCAAACTCGATTCAAAGACTAACTTAGTCTATTTTTTGAATAGAGACGATTAGATATCAACATTTCAACCACCTCAACACATAATTTCCCCATCCAACAATCCATCCACACCATGTCCACTCCCCTCACCCTGAACGACTGCCGCGCCCGTGATGCGGCCGACACCTTGCGCCCGCTGCGCGACCTGTTCGACATTCCCGAAGGCGTGATCTACCTCGACGGCAACTCGCTGGGCGTGATGCCCAAGACGGCCGCTGCGCGCGCTGCTGAAGTCGTCACCCAGGAATGGGGCCAAGGCCTGAACCGTTCCTGGAACACGGCCGGCTGGTTCAGCATGCCGCAGCGCCTAGGCAACCGCATCGCCCCTCTGATCGGTGCCGACGCGGATGAAGTGGTGGCCACCGACAGCACCTCCATCAACCTGTTCAAGGTGCTGTCTGCTGCCCTGTCGATCACCGCGCAGGACGCGCCTGAACGCAAGCTCATCGTGAGCGAGCGCAGCAACTTCCCCACCGACCTCTACATCGCCGAAGGCCTGTGCAAAGAGCGCGGCTACACGCTGAAGCTGGTGGAGCCCGAAGAGATTGCCGCCGCACTCACCGCCGACGTGGCCGTGCTGATGTTGACGCACGTGAACTACCGCACCGGCGCCATGCACGACATGCCCGCCGTAACCGCTGCGGCCCACGCCGCCGGTGCTTTGATGATCTGGGACCTAGCGCACAGCGCGGGCGCCGTGCCGGTCACGCTCAAGGCATCGGGCGCCGACTTCAAGGAATCAGGATCATCAAAATCTGCCGATTTTGCTGTCGGCTGCGGCTACAAGTACCTGAACGGCGGCCCCGGCGCACCGGCCTTTGTGTGGGTGCACCCCAAGCACGCCGACCGCTTCTGGCAGCCCCTGGCCGGCTGGTGGGGCCACGCAGCACCTTTCGCTTTCACACCTGATTACCAACCCGCCCCCGGCATCACCCGCTACCTGTGCGGGACCCAGCCCATCGTCAGCATGTCGCTCCTGGGCTGCGGTCTGGACGGCTTTGAGGCGGCCGAAAAACTGGGCGGCATGGCGGCCCTGCGCGCCAAATCACTGGCGCTGACCGACCTGTTTATCCAGCTCGTGGAAGAGCGCTGCCAAGGCTATGGCCTGGGCTTGGCCACCCCGCGCGATCACGCCCAGCGGGGCTCACAGGTGTGCCTGACCCGTGAGCACGCTGCTGGTGGCGACTTGGGCTCCGGCGCCTTTGCCATCGTGCAAGCGCTGATCGCGCGGGGTGTGATTGGCGACTACCGCGCGGGCGATGGCGGCATCCACAAAGATATCTTGCGCTTCGGGTTTACGCCGCTGTACATCGGGTTTGAAGATGTGTGGAATGCGGTGGAGCATTTGCGCCAAGTGCTGGAGAGTGGAGAGTGGCAAAAGCCTGAGTTCAACCGCAAGCATGCGGTGACCTGACATTGGTTTGCGCTTGCACGAGGCGGCCGGGCGGCACAGGCCGGGGCCTCATCAGACCCTTCGGGTCAGCAAATCGGCCCCAACCTGCGCCCCCCGTCTACCTCTTGAGTTGCTTATGAACCCTACCGAAAAAATCGTCGCCGAAGAAAAGGCCCAGCTCGACTTCAGCAAGACCATGAGCTATGGCGACTACCTGCAGATCGACGCCATCCTGTCGGCGCAAAAGCCGCTGTCCCCCACGCACGACGAGCTGCTCTTCATCATCCAACACCAGACCAGCGAGCTGTGGATGAAGCTCATGCTGCATGAGCTGACGGCTGCCATACGCCGCATCGCACAGGACGACCTGCCACCCGCTTTCAAGATGCTGGCGCGTGTCAGCAAAATCATGGAGCAGCTGGTGCACGCCTGGGACGTGCTGGCCACCATGACCCCACCCGAGTACACCGCCATGCGGCCCTACCTGGGACAGAGCAGCGGGTTCCAGAGCTTTCAGTACCGGTGCATTGAGTTTTCGCTGGGCAACAAAAACGCCGCCATGCTCAAGCCCCACGCCCATGCGCCCGAACGGCTGGCGCTGGTGCAAGCGGCGTATGAAGCGCCGTCTTTGTACGACGAAGCGCTCCAACTCATGGCCCGCCGTGGCATCGCCGTGCCTGCCAGCCACCTGCAGCGCGACTGGACCCAGCCCTACACCGCCAGCCCCGAAGTGGAAGCCGCCTGGCTGCAGGTCTACCGCGACCCCAAGGCCCACTGGGACCTGTACCAACTGGCCGAGGAGCTGACCGACCTGGAAGACGCCTTCCGCCTCTGGCGTTTCCGCCACGTCACCACCGTGGAGCGCGTCATCGGCTTCAAGCGTGGCACCGGTGGCACCGGCGGCGTGAGCTACTTGCGCAAGATGCTGGACGTGGTGCTGTTCCCCGAGATCTGGACGCTGCGAACTGCGCTCTAGGCCAGTTGCAAGCCAAATGGGCTGCTAGCGCACGTGGAATATTCGCTAGCAGCTATCAAATCAATAGCGATCCATGGATGGTCAAGCGGGCTGGCGCCGTGCCGGCTCGCGCTGGTGCAAAAACTTGGTGAGCAAGTCGCGCGGCGGCGCCATGCCTATGCCCTTGAGCACCTGCCCCACATTGCCACGGTGGTACGAGCCGTGCGCCAACACGTGGAAGAGCATCTCCTCGCGCGTCATGCGGCCGGCATCCCCATCAGTAAACTGAAAGCTCAGGCTCTCGGCCAGTGCAGCTTCACCCAGCCCCGCCACATAGGCCTCAAACCAGTGGTCCGTCTCGGCAGCGGCGAACTGCAAGTCACCCAACGCGGGCGTGTCGTCGGTATTGGTCTGTGTGTAGCCATGCACCTCGCCCAACAAGTGCGCGCGGAAGATTCGGTCCACCACGTAGATGTGGTTCAGCGTGCGGGTGGCCGTGTGCAGCGGTTCGGCATGCTGCACCGCGTCCACCAGATGCATGGCATCAAACAACTCGGCATTGGCCCACGTCTTCTGGGCGAACAGGGTTTTGAGAGTGGCGAGGGACATGGCGGGCTTTGGGGTGGGGTGGCTGTGGGGTGGATGATTATCGTGGAGGGGGACGTTGTGCCCTCATTTCGTCACACACCAAAGCATCCCCAAGACTCCTACCCCAAACTCCTTTTCATCACCACACAGAAGGAGCCGCCATGACTATCACCTGCTTCATCCGCTACGAAATCGACCCGTTCCAGAAAGGCCAATTCACGGCCTACGCCAACAACTGGGCCCGCATCATTCCCCGCCTGGGTGGGCATTTGCTGGGCTACTTTGCGCCGCACGAGGGTAGCAACTACGAGGCGTGGGGGCTGATTTCCTTCCCCAGTCTGGCGGCGTATGAGGCTTACCGCCAGCGCCTGCGTGCGGATGACGAGGCTATTGCCAACTTTGCGTTTGCGCAGCGCGAGCGCTTCATCCTCAAAGAAGAACGCACCTTCCCCCAGCCGGTGCCCGCGAGTTACCTGCAATCGCCCACGGGTTATCTGGAGGCCGCATGATTGCCGTGCTGTTTGAAGTGACACCCCTGCCCGGGCAAGAGACGCGTTACTTTGACATCGCCACCACGCTGCGCGAGCACCTGCAAACCATCGACGGCTTTGAGTCGGTAGAGCGGTTTGAAAGCCTGACGCGGCCCGGTACCTATTTGTCTTTGAGCTACTGGCGCGACGAAGCCGCTGTGCGCGCCTGGCGCAACCAGGCCGACCACCGCACCGGGCAGGCCGAGGGGCGAGGGGCCGTGTTTGCCGACTACCGCATCCGTGTGGCGCAGGTGCTGCGCGACTACACTCAAACGCAGCGTGACGAGGCGCCCCACGATTCCAACGCGGCACTGCTGACGCCCCCTCACAGCCCACATCACCCACCTGCATGACTTCCCCTTCCCCCGCCCCGTTTGAACCCCGGCTGGCCAGCATGGCCGCCGTGATTGCCGACGCCACGCGTGCGCGCATGCTCAGCTACCTGCTGGCAGGCGACTACGCCAGCGCGGGCGAGCTGGCGCGGGCTGCATCGGTATCGCCAGCCACGGCCAGCGGGCACCTGGGCAAGCTGATGGTGGCCGAGCTGCTGGTGTGCGAGCAGCGCGGGCGACACCGCTACTACAAGTTGGCCGACGACGAGGTGGCCCACGCGCTGGAGGCACTGGCGCTGATGGCCGAGCGCCGCACCCACACCGCCACCTGGGCCAACCCCACGCGCCAGCGGCTGCGCTTTGCCCGCTGCTGCTACGGGCACCTGGCGGGGCAACTGGGCGTGGAGATGTTTTCGCAGCTGCTGTCCAAAGAATGGCTGAGCCCCGTGGGCGATGGCTACCTGCTCACCGCGCAGGGCAAGGCCTCTCTGAGTACGCTGGGCTTTGCTGTGGACGGCATGGACAACGCCAAGCCGTCCGCCCCCACCCGCGTGGCCTACCGCTGCCTCGATTGGTCCGAACGCCGTGACCACATGGCGGGCAAACTACCCAAGGCGTTGCTGGCTCACTGCCTGCAACAAGGCTGGCTGCGCCGCCATGAGGGCGAACGCGCGCTGGAGGTCACGCCGCTGGGGCGCAAGCACCTGGCGGGCTTGCTGCCTTCGGTCAACGCCTTATGAATGAAATTGGCCTCTCGCGCACACCGTATGTGCGCAAGCAGCTATTCATTTGATAGCATGTGAGTTCTCCCCAAGCCCCCACAAGGACCCCCCATGCAAGCCGTTGTCTACGAAGCCTTCTCCGCCCCACCCCGTCTGCAAACCGTGCCGGACCCGACACCCGAGACGCATGGCGTGGTCGTCAAGGTGCAGGCCACGGGCGTATGCCGCAGTGACTGGCATGGCTGGGTGGGGCATGACACCGACATCGTGCTGCCCCACGTGCCCGGCCACGAGCTGGCAGGCACAGTGGAAGCCGTGGGCAAAGACGTGACCCGCTGGAAGGTGGGCGACCGCGTCACCGTACCCTTCGTGGGCGGCTGCGGCAGTTGCCCGGAGTGCCACTCCGGCAACCAGCAGGTGTGCGAAAAGCAGTTCCAGCCCGGGTTCACGCACTGGGGTTCGTTCGCGCAATACGTGTCCATTCACAAGGCAGACCTGAACCTCGTGGCTCTGCCCGAGACGCTGGACTTTGCCACCGCCGCCAGCCTGGGCTGCCGCTTTGTGACCTCCTTCCGCGCGGTGGTCGATCAGGGCAAGACCTCTGCGGGCCAATGGGTGGCGGTGCACGGCTGTGGCGGCGTGGGACTGTCAGCCATCATGATTGCCCACGCGGTGGGCGCCAATGTGGTGGCCATCGACATCTCGGAAGACAAGCTCTCCATGGCGCGTGCCATGGGTGCAGTGGCCACGGTCAATGCCACCCAGGTGGCCAACGTGGTGGAAGCGGTGATGGAGATCACAAAAGGCGGCGCCCATGTGTCGCTGGATGCGCTGGGCCACCCCACCACCTGCTTCAACTCCATCAGCAATCTGCGCCGACGGGGCAAACACATTCAGGTGGGGTTGATGTTGGCCGAGAACAGCACGCCGGCCATTCCCATGGCCAAGGTCATCGCCCATGAGCTGGAGATTCTGGGCAGCCACGGCATGCAGGCCCACCGCTACGGTGCCATGCTGGATATGGTGCGCACCGGCAAGCTGGCGCCTGAAAAGCTGGTGGGCAAAAAGATCAACCTGCAACAGTCGATCGATGCGCTGATGAACATGGACAAGTTCGAGGTGGCCGGCGTGACCGTGATCACCGAGTTCTGAAGCGCCCCGCCGGTTAGGGTCTTACAAAATCTTGAGTTGCTTGGCCTGCGCGGTCAGCTCATCGCGGAACTTGGGGTGTGCAATGGCGATGAGCGCTTGCGTGCGCTGCTTCATGGACTTGCCGCGCAGCTGGGCCACGCCGTATTCGGTGACCACATAGTTGATGTCGTTCTTGCTGGTGGTGACATGGGTGCACGGCGACAGCGAAGGCACGATGCGGGAAATGGTGTCGTCCTTGGCGGTAGATGGCAGCACGATGAAGGCCTTGCCGCCCTTGGACCGGTTAGCCGCGCGCACAAAGTCTGATTGCCCGCCGGTGCCGGAATACGGCGCGTGGCCCAGGCTCTCGGAGCCGCACTGGCCCAGAAAGTCGATCTGCAAGGTGGCGTTGATGGCCACCAAGTTGTCGTTCAGGCCGGCAATGGCCGGATCGTTGGTGAACTCCACCGGGTGCATCTCCAGCCCCGGGTTGCGGTGCATAAAGCGATAGAGCTTGGCTGAACCCAGACCGAAGGTGGCCACCATTTTTCCGGGCATGAAGTTCTTGCGCCGGTTGGTCACGGCGCCCGCCTCCACCAGCGTCATGATGCCGTCGCCAATCATCTCGGTGTGGATGCCCAAATCCATTTTGCCGGTGAGCTGCATCACCACCGCGTCGGGGATGCCGCCGTAGCCGATCTGCAGGGTAGAGCCATCGTCAATCAAATCAGCCACGTACTTGCCGATGGCCTGCTGCACCGGCCCGATCTTCGGCAGGCCCACCTCCATGACCGGCGCATCGCTCTCCACCAGCGCCGCCACTTGCGAGATGTGCACATGGCAGTTGCCAAAGGCAAATGGCACGTTGGGGTTGACCTCCAGCACCACGGCGCGGGCTTTTTTGACGGCCGCCATGGTGTAGTCCGCACCCAGGCTCAGAGCAAAAAAGCCGTGCTCGTCCATGGGCGACGCCATGGCAAACACCACGTCTGCCGGCATCTGCCCACGCTCGATTTGCGCCGGAATTTCCGAGAAGTAATTGGGGATGAAGTCAATCCACCCCTCTTGCCCGCCAGCCCGTGTGGCCCCGCCAAAAAAGAAGGCGACATGGCGCACGTGTTCGGTGGTGGCGGGGTCGATGTAGCCGTACTTGCGCATGGCCAGAATCTGGCACACCTTCACATCGCGAAAGCTGCGCCGCTGTTCCGACAGCGCGGTCAGCAAACTGGGTGGCTCCCCCACACCGGTGGGGACGATGATGGTGTCGCCATCACGCACCTGCCGGATGGCTTGGTCGGCAGATGTGCGCTTGTGTTCGTAAGACTGCTGGTGCGTCATGGGGGGGCCTGCGAATGGGTTGAATTTTTAGAATCCACCCATTCTTGGCCCTGTAACTGACACAGTGCTTGCCCCTGGCACATCACACCAACCATTTGCGAGACAAATAGGTGGTTGGCGCCCGTGGAATATGCGCGAGAAGCTATCAAATTGATAGCGTCAAACTTCACGCCGGAACAAGACAAAATGCGCCTCCCGCCGGCGGATGCGCCACCCTTCAGCACTGAACTCCATCGCATCCACGAACTCCCCCACCTGACTGAGCGCATCGGCTGCCCGCCCTTGGGGCGTGAGCGGCGCGCTATGGCGGCCGGACCAAAGCAACACCTTGCTGCGGACCAAGGCTGCAGCGCCATCCGGCTGCAGTGTCACCAACTGGTTGCTCACCAGGTGCTGGGTCAGCCGGTCCGGATCGCGGGCGGCATAGGCTGCGGCGATGGCGGCCCGGCCTTGCAACAGGCTGCCATCCGGGCGCACCAAGGTGCCATCAGCCACAAAGAGTGCGGCGAACGCATTTGCATCTGCACGGTCCACCGCGTCTGCCGCTTGCAGCACCAGCGCACGGCAATCGGCCTCTGCGGCGTAGCTTTCCATGGCGTTCATGCGCCCTCCCCGGTTTGCATCAGCCAGCGTGACAGGCTGGCCGCCACTGCATGCGGCTGCTCCATGGGTGCCATATGGCCGGCGTTTTCAATCAAGTCCAAGGCCGCGTGCGGCACAAAAACGCGCATGGCTTCGTGCTGCGCAGGCGGGGACCACGCGTCTTGCGCGCCACATTGCAGCAAGGTCTGCACGGCTACGCTGCGCAGCACCTCGCTGGCATCCGGCCGGTGCAGCAAGGCTTGGATCTGGGCCGCAAACACCTCGGCACTTTTGCGCGCGAACATGGCCACAATGCGCTCTATCAACTCTGCATCCATCAGACGATCAGGGGCCAGTGGGCTCTCGTGCCAGCGCGTCGTTGCATGCCGGGTCCGGTGCTTGTCCGCATCCGCAAAGAGCTGCAAAGCTCGCGCCGCACGCAAAGCGAGTTGTTGGCCCGCCGCCGTGGGCAGCATGCCGCGACCAGCCCGCTCGAACAAGGCGGTATCGGCCACCGCCTCGAGCTGCTGCACCGCTCGGGCCACCGAGGACTGCGCCACATGCAACAGGGCGCCGGCCCGCTGGGTGCTGCCGGTCTCCACCACAGCAGCCAGCGCGCGCAGCAGACGCCAGTGGGGCAGCAAGTCCATCAGCTTTAGCCGAGGTTTAGCAAGGGAAACAGCGCATCGTCCATCTCCGCGCCATCCGGCAAACGGTCTGCCAGCCCGGCAAACGGGGGCGAGGTGCGCCAGCTGCGCACCGCGTGGCGGGCATCGTCGCCCAGATAGCGGGCAGAGAACACGCGGCGCCGCGTGCCTGGCCCTACCCCGCTGCTGGCGTGCAGGGCCAACATGTGGAATGCAACGGCATCGCCGGGCTGCAAGGCCCAAGCGAGTTGCTCAAATCGTTCGGGCTGGGCATCAATGGCGGGCAGCTCGGCCAGCGTGCCTTCAGGAAACCACTTGGCCTGCTGATCGCGGAAGGTGCGCGGCATGTACCAGGTGCCCGCGTGCGAGCCGGCTACAAAGCGCAGGGTGCTCTCCAGGGGCACAGGGTCCACGGGTATCCAGAAGCTCACGTTCTGCCGGCCGGCCACGTTGTAGTAAGGCTGGTCCTGGTGCCAGGGGGTGGGTTGGCGGGTGCCCGGCTCCTTGACCAGAAGGTGGTCGTGGTAGATGCGCACCGTGTCGCTTTGCATCAGCTGCGCGGCGACCAAGGGCAAGGCGCTGCGCTGCATCACAGCGGTGTAGTCCGGGTTGTGCTGCCAGGTGCAAAAATCTTCGACAAAGCGGCCCGGGTCGTCCGGCTGGCTGGCCACCAAGGCCAGCGGGCTCAGATGCGCCAGGTTGTGCTCGATGCCCCGCTCCAGCTGCGCCACCTCAGCGGGCGTGAGCACACCGCGAAGCACCACTGCGCCGTAGCGGGCGTAATCGTGAACGGTGTCGGGCGGCAGGGTGTAGCGCATGGGATGCAGAGGCGAATGATGAATGGAAAGCAGTTTATCTGCCGCCCTTCGTTGCCGGAACGAATCTACCGTCAGTTAGACTGGGCCAAAGGAAACATCACTATGGCCGGCGTATTTGGCAAAGACCCCAACATGAAGCGAAAAGGTAGCCGGGAGGAGTTGGACCGCATCATGGCTGAGCGAGCCCGCAACAAGGAAGCTGCGGCAGCAAGGTTCAAGCTCAAGAAGCCGGCCGCCGCAAGCACCCCGAAGGCAGAGACCCCCAAGGCATAAAGCGCCCCCTTACTTGCTACGGATGCGCTGGCTCTTTCGCGTGCGCTCCATGAAGTCATCGGGCTTGGTTTTGACCCAGGCCACAAAAGACGCCATGTCCGGGTGAGCCAGCAAGGCATCCACCGAGTTGAACTGTCTGGCCAACTCGGTTTCAGTGAATAGCGCGTGAATCTGGCGGTGGCATATCCGGTGCAGGCATTCGGTGTGCCTGCCGCCCTTGGACTTCGGAATCAAATGGTGTGCGTCGCGCTGCGCGAGTGGAATCTTGCGTTCACACAGCGGGCACCTGAAATCCGCAGGCACTTCCTGAACCCGCTCTTGCTGAAGCAGGCGCCTGATCCGGCCCATTACAGAATGGCGGAGTCTTTGTGCCGGGAGTCTTTCAGGATACGGTGGTACAGCGCATTCACGGCGGTCCGGTCCCTCTCCAGCTGCTGCAGGAAGATGCCATTGGACAAGCACAATGCGCCCGTGATGCCCGCAGACTGGTTGTTGCGCGCAGAACTCTGCAAGATGTCTTTGACATCGCCCGGGCCGAGGATGGCGGCAGTGCGGCTTGCGTAGGTGAGCTGGATGAGCATGGGTGTTGGCGTCCTTGGTTCAATTCATGATAGCCAGACACTCCACTTCTTGCCCGTCACACCCCAGTAACCTCTGAAAGTGCTTGCGGCCCGGCCCGTCAGTCCATTACACCTTGACGCTCGTGCGCAGCAATGCGGTTCGCAACTCGCGGGTGGCTGGAATTGAAACATCCACGCCCTGCACCGCGAGGTCGAATGGTGAGCCCGGCTTGATGCAGGCAGGGAGCAGTTTTTTGACGGGAGTCACATTGGGGTGCTTGCCATCGGCGGGGCACATGCGCACACCAAATCCGGATTCCTCAAGCACCCCTTTGGCATACAGCTCTGCCAATTGCTGAAACGATACAAAGGTGGAACGCCTCACGTCTTTTCCGTTCGGCTCACGGACGCTGCGAACGATCTCGAACTTTCCCAGCGAGTCCCGCTGGGTATTCGTAAAGGGATGTACCACCAAGGTCACACGGAGGCCCCCTTTGGGGGGCGCCAGCGTGTGCTCGACGGCGATATCAGTTAGCAACATGTCGTTTTCCTTGTGAATCCATGGGCCGCATTCTGCCGCCTGTAGTGACCCGCTACCGCCTTCCACAGGCACTTTCGGCATCAAATAGGCTTCCAACGCACGTGGAATATGCGGGAGCAGCTTCTATTTTGATAGCAAAACGTCTGTCCAAGCCACTCAGTCGCGGTCCCGATCGCGCGCCCAGATGGCAGCAAAGGCCTTCAACTTCGTCCAGGCACCCACCCGCTCTTCGGACAGCACATCCAGAAAATCCGACAAGCGCTTGGACTTGGCCATGGTGTACACGGTGAGCGCGATGGTGACCACGAACACCACGGCGAACACCAGCACCTTGCGGGACATGGGGGCGTCTGCCTCGGCCAACAGGTTCATGCCCAGGAAGCCGGTGGTGATGGTGCCGATCAAACCCAGGATGGTGACCACCGTCAGGCGCACCACCGTGTTGGCCTGGCGGCGCAGGCTGTCGGCCTCGAGGTAGTTGTTCATGTCGGCGATGCGCTCTTTGACTTCCGAGTACAGCGGGTCCAGCCCGAGGTGCTGCGCACACTTGGCAAACAGTGCGCGGGTCTGTGCTTGCTCCGAAATTTCATGAAACCAATAGCGGTGGGTAAAGCGCAAAAAGCCGGCAAAGCTGCTGCGGATGCTGCGCTTGAAGGTGCGCACGCTGCCGGGGTCGCTGATGTTGAGGTTGCGCAGCGTCTCAGCCAGCCGGTCTGAAAACATCAAGAGCGCAGCCTTCTGAAAGTGCGCAATCAAAAACAGCAGGAAATGCTGGTGCCTGAACTGCGCCAGCACCCCCCGGTCCCGGCACGTGAAAAACTGGCTGTTGGCATCCCCCACCACCACCAGCGAATGGCCGGTGCAAAGGTAGCGGGTGTGGGGCGCGGCGCCACCGGCGGTCCAGAAGCGGTCGTAGCAATAGCGCTCCTCAAAGTCCTGCAAGTGGTCGTTGGCAAAAGGCAGCGCCGCTTCGCCATCCGCACTACCCGCACCGGTGACCAAGCCGAGGCGCACAAAATCGCTGCGGCTCAGCATCTGGGGCTCGTCCACCGCCAGGTAGCCCAGCAGGGGCATGCGGTAGTACTCGATTTGCCGGTAACGCAATGCGCCCACGTGATCTGAATGGTCGCTCACCAAGGGTTGTAGCAGCCAATCCCAGTGGGCGGCAATGCGGGGTGCGCGGTGGCGGGCCACATGCGACATGAACAGATCGGGCTGGCCCGCATCCGACTGCGCCAGCACCTGGCCTTGTGCGCCCAGCCACTCGGCCTGGTGCAAGCAATGCTGTGCCTGCCCCTGCGCATCCCAGCCCGAGGGGTAGCCGCGGCCGAAGCGGTAAAGCAGCTCTTGTGCGTGGGTGAGCGGCAGGTTGTCGCCCGCCACCTCCACATTGAGCAGCACCAGGTCCAGATCCAAAAAGAAATACAGGTCGACGTGCACCACGCTCAGGGTGATGGGCTCAGCCCCGGGCCGCAACACCACGCGCACCGCGCTCACGTCGTGCCGGCGGAACACCCGCATGGGCGAGCCGTGCACCTGCCCGCCACCTTTTGCATGGCCTTCGCCGTACAGAAAGCGCTGCACATAGGGCAGAAAGGTCACGAACTCGTTGTAATGCCGCTCATGAAAGTTGCAGGCGTCGCCGGTGTACTCGTCCACCACCTCGCGCCACGGACTGGCGTCGCCCATGGCGGACAAGATTTCCCACGGTTTGGCGTGCCTGCCCTCGCCCCCCCGTACCGGCATCAGCCGCAGGGGCCACAACAAGATTTGACCGAAATGGCGAACGCAGTGGGGAGCTTCAGGCGTGTGCATGGTGGCCAGTATCGCACTGGCCGCTCGCATTGAAAACCGGGCTTTAACCCGGAATCCAGAGGGCCGGCAAGCCGCCCAAGGGCTTCAACAGCCGGGCCACCGCGCCGCCCTGTACCAGTTGGGTCGCATGCGCAATGTCAGGCGCCAGGTAGCGGTCCACATGGTGGGCTGCGATGTCCTGGCGCAAGAGTGCGTGCACCTCTTCCAGGATGGGCGAGCTGGTCAGCGGGCGCAAAAATTCAATGCCTTGCGCCGCCGCCAGCAACTCAATCCCGAGGATGTGCGCGGTGTTGTGGATCATGTTTTGCAAACGTCGCGCGGCAAATGTGGCCATGGACACATGGTCTTCCTGGTTGGCGCTGGTGGGCAGGCTGTCCACACTGGCGGGGTGGGCCAGCGATTTGTTCTCGGACGCCAGCGCGGCAGCGGTGACGTGCGCGATCATGAAGCCGCTGTTCAGGCCCGCATCCGCCGTCAGGAAAGGCGGCAGGCGCGACACGCTGCTGTCGATCAACATGGCAATGCGGCGCTCGGCGATCGCGCCCACTTCGGCTATGGCCAGGGCCATGCCGTCCGCCGCCAGGGCCACGGGTTCGGCGTGGAAGTTGCCACCGGAAATCATGGCGCCGTCTTCGGGGAACACCAACGGGTTGTCGGTGACCGCATTCGCCTCAATCAGCAGCACGCGTGCCGCGTGGCGCAGTTGGTCAAGCGCCGCACCCACCACCTGCGGCTGGCAGCGCAGGCAATACGGGTCTTGCACGCGGTCATCGCCTTCGGCGTGGCTGGCGCGGATGGCACTGCCCTTAAGCAGCTCGCGGTAGTACTGGGCCACGTCGATCTGGCCGGGCTGGCCGCGTACCGCATGGATGCGCGGATCAAACGGGCCGTCGCTCCCGCGGGCGGCGTCCAGCGTGAGGGCGCCAATCACCAGCGCAGCCTCCAGCACCGGCTCGAAGGCCAGCAAGCCGTGCAAGGCCAGCGCGGTGGACGTTTGGGTGCCGTTGATCAGGGCCAGGCCTTCTTTGGCTTCCAGCGTCAGCGGGGCAATGCCAGCGGCTTGCAGGGCCTGCAGTGCGGGCACGCGCTTGCCATCCAACAGCATGTCGCCCTCGCCCATCAATGCCAGCGTCATGTGCGACAACGGCGCCAAATCGCCCGAGGCGCCCACCGAGCCTTGTGAGGGCACGCAGGGCACGAGGCCCGCGTTGTGCACCGCCAGAATGGTGTCCACCACCACCTCGCGGCAGCCCGAGTAGCCGCGCGCAAGACTGGCAGCCTTGGTCGCCATCATCAGCCGCATGATGGGTGCTGCCAAAGGCTCGCCCACGCCCACGCTGTGGCTGCGGATCAGGTTGCGCTGCAAGGTGTCGAGCTGGTCTTTGTCGATGCGCTTGTTCGCCAGCTTGCCGAAGCCGGTGTTCACGCCATAAACCGGCGCGTCGCCATCAGCGGCCGCCTTGACCAGCGCATGGGCGGCGCGGATATTGACGCGGGCAGATTCGGGCAAGCTCAGCTGGCACACGCCGGCGTGAATGAGGCCGAGTTCATCCAGCGTGATCTTGCCGGGGTTGAGAATCAATGAAGTCATAAATATTTCCGGAGGGAGGGGTTCAACCAGGGACACCGCAGAACTGGCTCCGCCAGGCTGCTGGTGTCGTCCCCTGGAGGGGAGGCGCCGAAGGCGCTCAGGGGTGTTTCTTAACTTTTCAACATGGGCAGGTTCATACCTTGCTCGCGTGCGCATTGCTTTGCAATTTCATACCCGGCATCCGCATGGCGCATCACGCCGGTGCCGGGGTCGTTCCAGAGCACGCGCTCCAGGCGCTTGGCGGCAGCGTCCGTGCCGTCGGCCACGATGACCACGCCGCTGTGCTGGCTGTAGCCCATGCCCACGCCACCGCCATGGTGCAAGCTCACCCAAGTGGCGCCACCGGCGGTGTTCAGCAGTGCGTTCAACAAAGGCCAGTCGCTCACCGCGTCTGAGCCGTCTTGCATGCTTTCGGTCTCGCGGTTGGGTGATGCGACCGAGCCGCTGTCCAGGTGGTCACGCCCGATGACGATGGGGGCTTTGAGCTCGCCGTTTTTCACCATCTCGTTAAAGGCCAAGCCGGCGCGGTGGCGCTCACCCAGGCCGATCCAGCAGATGCGTGCCGGCAGGCCCTGGAAGGCAATGCGCTCGCCCGCCATGTCCAGCCAACGGTGCAGGTGCGCGTCTTCGGGGAACAACTCTTTCATCTTCGCGTCCGTCTTGCGGATGTCTTCCGGGTCGCCACTCAAGGCCACCCAGCGGAACGGACCCTTGCCGCGGCAGAACAGAGGGCGGACATAGGCGGGCACAAAACCGGGGAAGTCAAATGCATTTTTCACGCCCTGGTCCAGCGCCACCTGGCGGATGTTGTTGCCGTAGTCCACGGTGGGAATGCCCATGGCCTGGAAATCCAGCATGGCCTGCACATGCACCGCGCAGCCTTGCGCAGCCGCCAGGCGCAGCGCAGCGTGCTGGGTATCGTCCGCCTGCGCGGCGCGCCACTGCTCTACCGACCAGCCGGGCGGCAGGTAGCCGTGCACCAGGTCGTGTGCGGAGGTCTGGTCGGTCACCATATCGGGGCGCGGGCCACCGGCGCGCGCGCGGCGCACCATCTCGGGCAGCAGCTCAGCGGCATTGCCCAGCAGGGCCACCGACACGGCTTTACCCTCGGCCGCATAGCGGGCCATGCGCTGCAGCGCGTCGTCCAGATCCGTGGCTTGTTCGTCCACATAGCGGGTCTTGAGGCGAAAGTCGATACGGCTTTGCTGGCACTCGATATTCAGGGACGAAGCTCCTGCAAAGCTGGCCGCCAGCGGCTGCGCGCCACCCATGCCGCCCAAGCCTGCCGTCAAAATCCATTTGCCCTTCAGATTGCCACCAAAGTGCTGCTTGCCGGCTTCCACAAACGTCTCGTAAGTGCCTTGCACGATGCCCTGGCTGCCGATGTAGATCCAGCTGCCGGCCGTCATCTGGCCGTACATCATCAGGCCCTTTTTATCCAGCTCATGAAAGTGCTCCCAGGTCGCCCACTTGGGCACCAGGTTGGAGTTGGCGATCAGCACGCGCGGCGCGTCGGCATGGCTGCGGAACACGCCCACCGGCTTGCCGCTTTGCACCAACAGGGTCTCGTCGTCATTCAAGTTACGCAGGCTCTCCAGGATGGCATCAAAGCATTCCCAGTTGCGTGCGGCCTTGCCGATACCGCCGTACACCACCAGCGCGTCGGGGTCTTCTGCCACCTCAGGATCCAGGTTGTTTTGCAGCATGCGGTAGGCGGCCTCAATCAGCCAGTTTTTGCAATGCAGGGTGGTGCCATGGGGTGCGCGCACAGGCCGGGCTTGGGAGGGTGCAGACATCTTCAAACTCGCTTTCAGCAAAAATTCAATGTCGCTGAGTCTACTTGTCTAGACATGCCTATGCAACTACAATTTGCTGATGGTTTCCACCACACCGACCCCCTCAGGCGCTGCGGCGCCCTACACCCACGTCAAAAACTTTTTGATGGAAGGCCTGTCGCAAGGCCGCTGGACGCCGGGCAGCCAGATGCCCTCCGAATCCGAGCTGGTGCAGCAGTTCAAGGTCAGCCGCATGACGGTGGGCCGCGCCATCCGCGAGTTGCAGGCCGAAGGCTTTGTGACTCGGGTGCAGGGCGTGGGCACCTTTGCGGCGCACTTGGCCCGGGTGTCGTCCACCCTGACTATCAAAGACTTGCACGAAGAAATTGCAGCGCGCGGCCACCAGCACCAGGCACGGGTCGTGCTGTTACGTGAAGAGTTGGCAGTAGATGGCTTGGCCCAGCAACTGGGCCTGCCGCTGGGGGCGCCGGTGTTTCACACCCTGATCGTGCACTCCGAGAACGGCGTGCCGCTGCAGTGCGAAGACCGCTATGTGAACCCCGCCTGCGTGCCCGACTATTTGAACGTGGACTTCAGCCAGACCACGCCCACCCACTACCTGCTGGAAGTCGCCCCCTTGTGGGAGGCGCAATACTCCATCGAGGCTGGCCCACCCAGCCCGCAAGAGGCAGAGCTGCTGGGCATCACCCCGCAGGACCCCTGCCTCATCATCGTGCGCCGCACCATGAACCGCGATGTGCCCATCACCCTGGCGCGCTTGGTGCACCCCGGCACCCGCTACCAGATTCAAGGGCAGTTCAAGCCATGACGCTGCGCCTCATCCACGCGCAGGAATGCCCACCCCAGCCTTGGCGCAACGGCGGCGGCCAAACCCGCGAGTTGCTGGTGTGGCCGCCCGGGGGCGACTGGCAGCTGCGCATCAGCCGGGCCGACATCGCGGCTGACGGCCCCTTTTCTGCCTTCCCCGGTGTGCAACGCTGGTTTGCCGTATTGCAAGGCGCGGGGGTTGCATTGGCGCTAGCCAAACCGCAGACATTGCGTGCCGGCGATGCGCCGCTGGAATTTGACGGTGCCGCTGCGCCCCACTGCCGCCTGCTGGACGGCCCCACCCAAGACCTGAACCTGATGGCGCGGCAAGGCCGAGGCTTCATGCAGATAGTCATTGCGGGGCAAGCGTGGCACAGCCCGCTGGCCATGCGCGGCCTGTACAGCACCGGCGCCGGGACATGGAGCGACGGCGCACGTCAAGTACCTATCAGCGCCCACACCCTGCTGTGGAACGAAACGACTGACACTGCCCAGTGGACGTTTACCCCGGACACCTGCGCAGCGCCCACGCACATCGCACCGGCGTACTGGCTGGGCTTTACCCCGCACACATCGGATGGAGCCACACCATGAGCCTTACCCACACCGCCACCACGCTTTGGCACCACGCCCGCATCGCCAGCCTGCATGGCAGCGAACCCTGGGGGTGGCTGGAAGACGGCGCCATGCTGACCCGTGGAGAACACATCATCTGGTGTGGCCCGCGCACTGAGCTGCCTGCCGAGCACAAGCAAAGCATCACGCAAGAGGTAGATTTTGATGGTGCCTTGGTCACTCCCGGCCTGGTGGACTGCCACACCCACTTGGTGTACGGCGGCGACCGCGCAGCCGAGTTCGAAATGCGCTTGCAAGGCGCCAGCTACGAACAGATTGCGCAAGCAGGCGGTGGCATACGCTCCAGCGTGGCCGCCACCCGAGCCGCCAGCGAAGCCACCTTGCTCGCCGGCGCCACCCGCCGCGCCCGGAGCCTGATGGCTGAGGGAGTCACCACCATCGAGATCAAGTCGGGCTACGGCCTGAGCCTGGAGGACGAGGCACGCTGCCTGCGCGTGGCGCGCACTCTGGGCGTGCGCCTGCCCTTGAGCGTGCGCACCACCTACCTGGGCGCCCACGCCGTGCCGCCCGAATTTGCCGGGCGTAACGACGAATATGTGGATGCCGTTTGCGCCTGGATGCCCGAGCTGCACGCCCGAGGGCTGGTCGATGCCGTAGACGCATTCTGCGAAACCATAGGCTTCACCCCGGCCCAAACGCGCAGCGTGTTTGAGGCGGCACGGGCCTTGGGGCTACCCGTCAAACTGCATGCCGAGCAGCTCAGCGACCAGGGCGGCGCGGGGCTGGCAGCAGAGTTCGGCGCCCTCTCGTGCGACCACCTGGAGCACCTCAGCGACGCTGGCATACGCGCCATGCAAGCCGCTGGCACCGTGGCCGTGCTGCTGCCCGGCGCCTATTACTTTTTGCGCGAGACCAAGCTGCCGCCCATAGACGCCCTGCGCGCCCACGGCGTGCCCATGGCCATCGCCACCGACCACAACCCCGGCACCTCGCCCGGCTTGTCCATGCTGCTCATGCTCAACATGGCCTGCACCTTGTTCCGCCTGACACCCGAAGAAGCCCTGCGTGGCGCCACGGTACACGGCGCACGCGCCTTGGGCCTGCACGACCGGGGCACCTTGGCTGCCGGCCAGCGGGCCGACTTCTGTGTGTGGGACCTGGACCACCCCCGCGAATTGGCCTACTGGTTCGGCCACAACCCTTGCCGCCGCACCATCGTAGGCGGACTGGAGCGCACCCTGTGACACAAGCGATCACCCACCACCCGACCTACACCCTCACGCCCGGCAGCAGCCCGCTACTGGTGAGTTTTCCGCATGTGGGCACCGACATCCCCGACGCCATTCGCAGCCGCCTGGTGCCCCGCGCACACAAGGTAGAAGACACCGACTGGCACCTCGAGGCCCTCTACGCCTTTGTGCGCGACATGGGTGCCGGCACCATCGTCCCGCGCCATGCACGCTACGTGGTGGACCTGAACCGTCCGCCCGAGAACGCACCCATGTACCCCGGCGTGAACAACACCGAGCTGTGCCCCACCCGCTTTTTCAGCGGCGAACCGCTGTACCTGCCGGGCCAGGAGCCCACCGAATCCGAAGTCGCTCAGCGCGTGACGGACTATTGGCGCCCTTACCACGACGCGCTGGACGGCGAATTACAGCGCCTGCGCACGCTGCACGGCCACGCCGTGCTGTTTGATGCGCATAGCATCTGCTCGGTGCTGCCCTGGCTGTTTGAGGGCCGCCTGCCGGACCTGAACCTGGGCACCGTGAATGGCACCAGCGCCGCACCAGCTCTGCGCGAGCAGCTATCAAAAGTATTGCAAAGCCAGTCTGAATTCACGCAGGTGGTGGATGGCCGCTTCAAAGGCGGCCACATCACCCGCAACTACGGCCACCCGGCCGAGCAGGTGCACGCCATCCAGCTGGAAATGTGCTGGCGCTGCTACATGGCGGAGGAGCCGCCCTACGCAGTAGCACCCGACCGCGCAGCCCGCGTGCTGCCCATGCTGCACGCGCTGGTGCGCACCATGACCGACTGGAGGCCCGCATGAGCGAGCACGTTTTTTGGGCGCCGCAGGCCTGGGTGGATGGCCGCTGGGAACACGATGTGTGCCTGGGAGTTGATGCACGCGGCCACTGGGCGGCCATCACCCCCGGCATCACTCCGCCACCGGCCCACGCCACGGTGCTGCAGGGGCCGGTGTTGCCGGGCTTGGTCAATGCACACAGCCACGCCTTCCAGCGCGCATTTGTCGGGCTCGCCGAGCGGCGTGAATCCGAGGCGGACGACTTCTGGTCCTGGCGTGACCGCATGTACGGTGTGGCCCTGCGCATCACCCCCGCTCAGATGCGGGCCGTGGCGGCCCAGCTTTATGTGGAGCTGCTGCAAGGCGGCTACACGCAAGTGTGTGAGTTCCATTACCTGCACCACCAGGAAGACGGCCAGCCCTACGCGGATGAGGCCACCATGGCCTGGGCCCTCGCCGACGCCGCGCAGGACGCAGGCATGGGCCTCACCCTGCTGCCCGTGCTGTATGAGCGGGCCGGCTTTCAGCAATCGAATCTGCGACCGGACCAGCGGCGTTTTGCGGGCACTCCGGACTTCATCGCCCGCCTGCAGGCCACGGTGCAGGCCAGCAGCCGCCCGCTGCTGAATGCGGGCGTGGCCATCCATTCGCTACGGGCTGCGTCAGCGGCATCCATTGACGCCTTGCTGGCCCACGTGCGTGGTGCAGACATGCCCATCCACATTCACGTGGCTGAACAAATGCAAGAAGTGCGCGACTGCTTGGCCGCCACCGGCCAGCGCCCCATCGCCCACCTGGCGCATCGCTTTTCCATGGACTCCCGCTGGCAACTGGTGCATGCCACCCACACCGAGGCTACTGAGATAGACGCCGTGGCCCGCAGTGGTGCCGGCATCGTGATCTGCCCGAGCACCGAAGGCAACCTGGGCGACGGCTTTGCGGACCTGCCCGGCTGGCTGGCCGCAGGCGTACCCATAGCGCTGGGCTCCGACAGCCATGTAGGCCGGCAATGGAACGAAGAAATCCGCTGGCTGGAATACGGCCAGCGCCTGCGACTGCAGCAGCGCAACGTGGCAGCGCTCCCCGGTTATCAGCCCTCCACAGCCGCGCGCTTGTTGGACCAGGCGATCAGAAGCGGCGCTGCAGCAGCAGGCTTCAAGCAATGGGGCCTGCAGACAGGTGCAAGGGCGGACATGGTGGTGCTCGACATGAACACCCCGGGTTTGCTCGGCATTCCGCACACACACACGCTCGATGCCTTGGTGTTTGCCTGCAATCACGCGGCGATCGATGAAGTCTATGTGGCGGGTAAGCGGCAGGTCAGCGGTGGAATGCACCATGAAAAATCGGTTATCGCAGGAATTTTCAAACAAACTTTATTTAATTTGTTATAAAACACCAAAGCAATAAAATATTTACACTAATATTTCTTGCAAAACCTTCGAGGGGTCAATCATGAGCTTTCTGAATCGGTGGAGCGTCAAAGCGCGGCTAAGTGTCGGTTACTGGGTCATGACTCTCATCGTGGTCTTGATTGCAGCAGAGGGCCTGGTGGCCCTCTCCAATGCCAAGTCAGACTTCGAGCGACAGGTACTCCAGCTCAACAAACTCACCCAGCTCAGCAACCAAACCCTCGATGCCACCAACGCCCGCGCCGTGGGTGCGCGCAATCTGGTCATCAGCACGCCCCAAGCCGGTATTGAGCGCGACAAGGCGGCGATTGAAAAGGCGCATGCAGCCGTTCAAAAGCATATTGCAGACATCGACAGCATGCTTGCCCAGGACAACTTCAAGGGCTCTGAACTCGCCCGTGCCTTTGAAACCGTCAAAAAACCGAATCGGTCTACGGCCCGGTCGCGCTGGAGATCACCGCGTTGGGTGTAGCCGGCAAGCGTGAGGAGGCGATTGCAGGCATCAACGCCAAATGCCGTCCCTTGCTGGACCAGCTCCTGGCTGACCTTCACGAATTCAGCAAACTCACCGAGGCTGCGGGCCAGGCCAATGTGGTCGAGGCGGCCCAAGATTTCGTAGAGCTGCGCAACACCCTGATCACGCTCACTCTTCTGGGCTTGGCCATTGCCATCACGATGGGCGTGGGTACCACCCGCTCCATCACACGCCCCTTGCTTATCGCCCGGTCGGCAGCCAATGCGTTTGCCCACGGCGACCTGAGCACCGCACTCGTGGCAGAGGGCAAAGACGAAATCGCGCAACTTGTGCAGGAACTGGAAGCGATGCGGCTGGAGCTGTCCGGCATCGTGGCGGCAGTGCGTCAGAGTGCCGAAACCGTCTCCAATGCGAGTGCGGAAATCGCCACCGGTAACCACGACTTGTCCGGCCGCACTGAGAACCAGGCCAGCGCCTTGGAGCAAACATCGGCGAGCATGGAAGAAGTCAATTCCTCCATCCGTCAGAACGCCGATAACTCCCAACAGGCCAGACAACTGGCAGCAGATGCCTCGCAAATTGCCTCGCAGGGCGGCAGCACGGTGACCGACGTGGTCAGTACCATGCGCGGCATCAGTGAAAGCTCCAAGCGGATTTCAGACATCACCAGCATCATTGACGGCATCGCCTTCCAGACCAACATCCTCGCGCTCAATGCCGCGGTAGAAGCGGCCCGGGCAGGCGAACAAGGCCGGGGCTTTGCGGTGGTGGCCAGTGAGGTGCGCACCTTGGCCAGCCGGTCGGCAGAGGCGGCCAAAGAAATCAAAAAGCTCATTGGCGACAACGTGCAGCGTATCGAGCAAGGCGGGGTTCATGCCGAGCGCGCGGGCACCATCATGTCCGAGGTGGTCAGCAGCATCAGTGGCCTCAACACTGTGATTACCGAGATATCGATGGCGAGCCGCGAGCAAAGTGACGGGGTCGCCCAAATTGATGTGGCGATCCAGCAAATGGACCAGGTCACGCAACAGAATGCCGCCTTGGTCGAGGAAATGGCCGCCGCTGCCAGCAGCTTGAGCAGCCAATCCCGCGATTTGGTGCAAGTCGTAGCCCGCTTCAAGCTCAACCCGCACGACGCGCAGAGCCTGTCAATCGGCCATGCCGCAAGCCCCGGCATGCTGGCACTGCAGTACTAGCCCAGAAACCGCAGCAT
Source organism: Rhodoferax mekongensis (assembly GCF_032191775.1). Taxonomy (NCBI): domain Bacteria; kingdom Pseudomonadati; phylum Pseudomonadota; class Betaproteobacteria; order Burkholderiales; family Comamonadaceae; genus Rhodoferax; species Rhodoferax mekongensis. Next base: position 3,182,474 of record NZ_CP132507.1, read on the forward strand.
CCCGTAAAGCGACAAGGCACCACACACGACAAGCATGCCGGTTTTCACAGCGCGGTTGCTGGTGAGTGTGCCCGCAACGCTGCACACCAGAATGGCGATAAAGATAAAGCTGGTTTTCATGGGGGTGATGCTAACGGAGTGGCAGGCGGCACAAGGCGAACCGGGGTCAGTTCTTTAGCAACTCCGGCAGTGCGGCGAGCACCTTGGCCAGTGCCAGAGCGTCCGCATTGTTCATCCCGCTCTTGACGGCGTATTCAGCCGTGAGTTCTCCCACTACCGCGCCCACTGCACCAGACCTGCAGTCACCACCTGAAGCTTCAGCGCCCGCACACCCCAGCACGGCGTGGACTAGCTTGTGGGTGAATTCGTTGAGGTTTTTCGCTACGAGACCGTCGCCGATAGCGTTGGCTCCTTGTGCGGTCCCCGTGTTGATCAACGCTCCTTTGAGCGAGTTGGCCAACGTGTTTTCATCAAACGGCTTGCCTGCCAGCGCACTGTTCATCATGTCCGTGGCGACGTTGTTGCCCAGGTTCTTCTGGAGCTGGTCGATGAAGCTGCTCTTGGCATCCACCCCCTTGAAGTAGCTGGCATTGAGCTTGTCCAACGCCCCCGCAGTCACCATGGTGGTCAGCAAGTTCTTGATGCTTTGCTCACTACCCAGTTGCTCCAGGGTCTTGCCGATGTCGCCCCCGTTGTTCACCAAAGCCACCGCCGCTTGGCTGGCCAGCGCTGTGAAGCCCGCGTTCAGTGCAGCCCCTGCAAAGGTGGCGGTGGTAACACCTGCTGCGGTGGTGGTGGTCAGCGCCACGCCTCCCAGCGTGGTACCAGTTGCCGTGGTGGTGCCAAACATGCCGCTGGCTCCGGGCATGTAGGCCGCTACCGCAATACTTAAGAGTGCCGCCCCCGCAGGTGTCAATCCCGCTTGGTCATAACTCCACTTTTCTTGAGCCAGGGCCACTTTGTCCCATTGGACGTTGGGGTTGGCAGCGAGTTGGTTCAGGTATTCCAGTCCTGTGCCGCCGCTTTGGTCCACCAAGGCATTGATCTGGCTCTTGAGCGTCTGCCCGCCCTTGGTGTCGGGGATTTGGGCGCTGATCTTCAAAGCATTGTCGAAGCTGACGTTGCCCGTTATCTTGGTCTGGTTCAGGGTCTGGGTGGTCGAGCCATGGCCCTTCATCTCCTGGTAGAGGCCTGCGGTCTCAGACTTCTCGGTATGACTGGTCTGGGTGGTGTTGGTGCTGCCGCCCAGGATCAGTTCGCCCGCCTACCGGTCGGCTTCTCGAAGACCATATAGACCCATGTTCCCCCCGCATCGCCTCTGTAGGCACCGTCTGCACCATCTAGTTGAGCTGCAGCGGCGGTGTAGGCCCATGCATCGCTCTCGCTGCAATGGATGCTGCGCGTGGTGAATGCGTCTATTGCTTGGGTTTGACCGTAGTCGTACACACGGCGAGCAGCACGGCGCAAGGGCTCAGGCACCGATGGGTGGTCCCAGCCCCACAAAAAACTGCCGTTGGCGGTGTTGTAGGTTCCCACCACTTGCACTGCTGCGCTTAGCTTGCGTCCATCGGCAAAGGTGAAGTGCAGACTACCTGCATTCATGTCCAGGTTCCACTGCGCCTCAGTTCCCAACCCCCAGGCTTCGGTGTTGTGCGCCGTTTGGGCCTGCAAGGCCACCATGGCTTGTTGCAGGAAGGACTCGGCACTTGGCGCTTGCGGGGTGTCCACCAAACCACCGAGTACCTCCGCGACGGGGCCAATGTTGGCAGAGTCTCCCACTTCGTCGCTGTCGTCGTATTCGGCTGGCTTGTTGTAGTCGTAGGCGATGTCGTATTTGCCGTCAGGGTACAGGGTGAAGGTCAGGCCCCAGATGCGTTTGCCGGTGGTGCGGAGGTATTCGTCGCGGAGTGCGATACATGCATCGTTTAACTCAAATACCCTGGTGAATTCAATTTCAATATCGCTCCTATCTGAGTTTGAGTGAATTTGCTCAGTGACCATCCGACTGCAGTCTCTATTGAGAATGAACGTGCTAAAGCGAATCACGCCCCAACCAGAACGTGCGGCTTCTGCCAAACACGCCCCGATTTTTTGATAAGCGACCTCAGGTGTTGTCATTCGTAATCTTGCTGAACTATTGGGTAAAGGGAAATCTCTCAATTTTTCCATTGATCGTGGCTGTCACCAAGAAAACATTCGGTCTTGCGCCATTTCCGCTGGGATACCCCACATCAATCTTCACGCTCACCTTCTTGCCTGCATCAATTTCATTCTTCAACATGGCCTCCATCGCTTTCCATTCGCCCCGATTCAAGGTGGACGCTTGCGGCACGATGTTGATGCGGTCTCCGGCACCGCCCAAAGAGGCTGCGATCAAATGCCCGCCTTCATCACCGGGGTTGCCACACTTTCCTACGCAGGCTTGCTGGTAGCCATTGCGGTCACTTTTTATTCCGGTTAAATCGGCCTCAACGCCCTTTACTCGCCCCGAAGCGTCGGTGATGTAAGAGTGGCCATTGTCCATGATGTAGGCGGTTTTGGCATCCAACCTTCCGTTGGCTTGCGGACTCCAGTTGCCTTTCGAGCCAGCTGGAATGACAACCGCCTTATCGACATCCGCGCGCGCCGCCAGTGCCTCCGCCTTCTTCGCCAGCTTAACCTCATCAACAACCTTGTTCAGCGCTTTGACCTTTTTGAGCGGATCAGGGCTGAAGTTGGCGAGGACGTCGCCCAGCATCTGACCGATCGAGGATTCATCGCCGTTTTGTATGGCATTGGCCAAGTCGTTGCGCAGCTGGTTCTCGGCGGCTTGCGCAATCTCCTTGAACTTGATGGGATTGTTGGCTATCCACTCCAGCGCTTCTTTGGCGTCCTGGGCTGCCACTTGGGCTTGGGCACCAAGCTTCTTGGCGCTGCCCACAGGGTCTTGCGCAATCTCCAGTCCGGTCTTCAGGGTCTCAATGTATCCATCCCATACGGAAACAAAGGTTCCTTTGGCGGTTTGCACTAGAAGCCGACCTTTGTCAAAGGTACCCATTGCCTCCGAAAGGGTGTGCTTCCCGTCAGCGCCGAAGATGATGTCTTTGTCGCCTTTGAGAATGACGTCTGCCGCAAAGCTACGTACTTTCTTTTGCTCTATGGTGCTTATGTCCGGGGTTTTGCCGCCGCAGGCTGCAGCCAACGCCGCATCGCGTTTCTTGTCTTCTTCCTCAATTTTGTTGATTTCGACTTGTAGGGGCGCCGCGCAGTCTGTATTGGCTCCGCAAGCCGTAATGTCCGCTTGCAGTTTTTTCTTGCGCAAGATTTCAGCGTGGTTAAGGTAGTTGTTTTGCGCAGCGTTCTCGCCTGTCAGCGCCGCAATGTTGACCGCAGCTGCGTTATCCCCGCGCCCACCCACGATCACGCCCGACGTGGCTGCAATGATCTTGGCAAGCCCCAGTGCTTGGGTGTCATTCAAGCCATTCTTCTTCGCATACTCCGCAGTGAGCTCCCCCACCACCGCCCCCACAGCACCAGGTGTACACCCGCTGCCATTGCCCGCCGTGGCCGCACCCGCTGCACAACCAAGAACCGCATGAGCCAGTTTGTGGGTAAAGTCATTCAGGTTGGGTAGTACGCTCTGTTGGCTTGAATAAGCATTGCCAATCTCATTAGCTCCTTGTGCCATACCTGTATTGATCAACGCCCCCTTGAGCGAGTTGGCCAACGTGTTTTCATCAAACGGCTTACCCGCCAGCGCACTGTTCATCATGTCGGTGGCTAGGTTGTTGCCCAGGTTCTTCTGGAACTGGTCCACAAACGTACTCTTGGCATTGATACTGTTCCAGCCCATGGTGCTATTGAGCTTGTCCAACGCCCCCGCCGTCACCATGGTGGTCAGCAAGTTCTTGATGCTTTCTTCCTTGCCCAGTTGCTCCAGGGTCTTGCCGATGTCGCCCTTGTTGTTCACCATGGCTACCGCCGCTTGGCTGGCCAGCGCTGTGAAGCCCGCGTTCAGTGCAGCCCCTGCAAAGGTGGCGGTGGTAACACCTGCTGCGGTGGTGGTGGTCAGCGCCACGCCTCCCAGCGTGGTACCGGTGGCCGTGGTGGTGCCAAACATGCCGCTGGCTCCGGGCATGTAGGCCGCTACCGCAATACTTAAGAGTGCAGCCCCTGCTGGTGTAAGCCCCGCTTGGCTGTAGCTCCACTTCTCATTGGCCAGGGCCACTTTGTCCCATTGGATGTCGGTGCGCTGGGCCAGTTGGTTCAGGTATTCCAGTCCTGTACCGCCGCTTTGTGACGCCAGCGCATTGATCTGGCTCTTGAGCGCCTGTCCGCCCTTGGTGTCGGGGATCTGGGCGCTGATCTTCAAGGCACTGTCAAACGCCACGTTGCCCTTGAGGCTGGTCTGGTTCAGGGTTTGTGTGGTCGAGCCATGGCCCTTCATCTCCTGGTAGACGCCTGCGGTTTCTGTCTTCTCGGTATGGCTGGTCTGGGTGGTGTCAATGCTGCCGCCCAGGATCAGTTCGCCTTTCTTGCCGGGGTCTGTTTTAACGAAAGCGATCTGGGGGGCTTCTACCTCGGTGCCGCGCAGCTCGGTCTTGTTGCCCACACCGATCACCACCTTCTGGTTGGAGATCAGGCGGGTGCCTATGCTGCTGGCCGTGGCTGTGCTGTCGGTGCTGGTTTTGTCTTCCAGGGTGATGCCGCCTGCGATGGCACTGAAGGCACCACCCAGGGTCGTGGTGCTCTGGGTAGTCGTCGTGCTCTGGCGGGTGTTGGTAGCCGCATACAGGGTGGTGGTGTCTTTGCCTTCTACGGTGACGCTGTTGCTTCCCTTGAACTCGGTGCCCACGCTCACCAGGTTCTGCTCTGCGATGACGCTGATGTTCTTGGCGTTAATGGTGCTGACCTGTGCGGTGGCGGCACTGGCTTGGGTTTGGGTGCTGGTGGTCGTAGAACTCAAGAGGCCTGAGCTGGTGCTGGTCTGCACACTCTCATAGCTGCTTTGGGTTTGTCCGGCGTCCAGCACGATGTTGCCTTTGGCGGCCAGCGTTGCGGTGTCTGCGGCACTCAGGCTGGCGGCTTTGGCGTTGATGCTGTTGCCGGCGTTCACAGTGAGGGTGGTGCCGCTACTGATGGTGCTGCCTGCGTCGCTGGTCTGGCTGGTAAGCAGGTGGTTCTTGGCGTCACCGGCGTTGAGGTTGTTGGTCTGGCTGGTTTTGAGTGCGTTGATATTGACGTTGTTGGCGGCACTGAGCTGCACGGCGCCATTGCCGGCTATCTGGGCAGCGGTGGCATTGAAGTCGTTGCCTGCACTGGCATACAGCACGCCCTTGCCTTGGACGTAGAAGCCGGCAATGCGGTCTATGCCGGTTTGGGTGTAGCTGTAGGCGCCGGAGCTGCCTGAACTGCTGGCGGTGGTGCTCGCTACATTCAAGTCCCGCCCGGCTAATGCCACCAGGCTGTTGCCGGCCACTACGCTGCCACCGGTGTTGTTGATGTCTTGCGTCGCTTGCAAGGCGACATCCTGGGCTTGGATGAGGCCTGCGAGGTTGTGGATGTTGCCGGCTTCAATCTGGACGACTTTGCGGCCCAGGATGGTGCCGGCGTTGGTGATGTCGCCTGTGGTTTGGATGGCTACGCTGTCGCCACTGAGCAGGGCACCATTGGGAGTCAGGTCTCCGGCTTTTACTGCGGCGTAGACGTGGGGGACCAGTACTTGGGTTTGGGTGCCATCGGCCAGAGTGACTGTTTCTTGCTGCAACCAGACGATGTCGGTGGTGAGCAAGGCCAGTTGGTTGGCGGTGAGCGCTATGCCGGGGCGCAGGTTGAACGTTTTGGCAAACGTGAGGCCGGAGTCCATCAGGGCTTGGTACTGCTGCTGGTCACTGGTGTAGTCGCCCAGGAAGCGGCGACCGGTGAGTTGGGCTACTTGCTCGCGGATAAGCTTTTGTTCATAGAAACCGTCGCCCAGTCGCTTTTGAGTGACGGTGGGGTCTAAGGCGAGCTTGGTCGTGATGTAGTCCGAGCTCAGCCAGGCGCGGTAGTTGGTAAAGCGTGGGTCGGTTTCCACCAGGTAGTGACTGGAGGGGTTGCTGTTGAGTGCTATTTTTCTAGGAGCTGATTGCGCATTATTTGCCTGCGCGACAGGCCAATTTGATGCACAAGTGCCTGCGCGAAAAAAGCAAGATGTGTGGTGTATGCGCCCCGTGGGTGGGTTGCGCCTGATACACGAGATCTCCCGTTGCCGAGGCTGGTTTCGTCCGCCGCCATGAAGCAACCTCGATTGGGGTTAAAAACCAGACAGTGGAAGCGGACGTTCACAAGGTGGCTTTATCGTAAAAACCAACATTTGAGCTAGTCAGCATGAGTCATAGCGGAGCACATCCGTGGATTTCAGATGCCAGTTGGCTTCGGCTCCAATTGGTACTTCTGGATGAGTTGGCCAATATGTGTTTTGGATTCCGGGTGCACCCGCACGTATTCGCGCATGACTCTAGCAAAGTAACGTTTCACAGTAGCTTCATCGTACTCACCGTAGGGTGGTGCGACGCCATCGATGTATGTTTCGTACTCCGCTGAATACATGATCTGGCCTGCGTCGTTCACGAAGCGACTGATTTTCCACCAAGGATCACCGCCAGCACCGCCAAGCTCAAAGAGCCCTTCTACGTGATGGTCAATTTGTATTGCATCAAGAGCCGGGAAAGCAAAGGCCACGCAATAAACAAGTGGGAAATGTTCGTCATTCTCGGCATCATCAAAAGAAAGATACATCACTATTTCTTCCCCGCTGGGTAGGCTGTCGGTACATAGACTTTTCCTTGATAGCTACTGATTGGGACAACAAACTTGACTCCGTTGACGGTCACATATTGTGTAGCTGGAACTTTTCCATTGCCTGTCTTGTTCCACTGATAGATTGCCTGAGATGCGGCATCATTCGCCATGGAAGCCATTTGCTGATCACTGTATCTAGCAGTGTCGTAAACAGTCTTGAGTTGATTCTTGCCAGTGGTTCCCGGCAACCGGTATTCCACCTGATAAATGCCAGGAGCCACTTCTACCGGTGTACCAATAACCTGTCCGCCATTGGCCTGCAAGGTGCTGTTGAAGTTGTCCATGTTGTGCCCGCCAGTAATTTCGTTCGCAAGCCCGCTTCTCCTGTCAACTTTGACCCCCGCGTCAATTAAGTGCTGAGCGATAGGCGTGTCCAGTTGCGCAGTACCCGGTGTAACCATGCCATCCCTTGGTCGTATTGGTACGCCCCCAGCAAACGTTGCATCTGCAGTAGCGCCGTTTTCCACCTTGGCTGCAGCTACCGCAGCCGCCTCTTCCAACTTGGCCGCGCGTGCTGCCGCACTGGCAACCGCTGCCTCTCTAAGCGCAGTAGCAGTCAATGAAGTAGCCTTAGCGGCCCCACCCACCGTGCTGATCGTTCCCACTAACGCCAGTGTCTGGTCGGTGAGCATCTTGCCAACCTTGGTGCCGTCGTTACTTTCAACTGCGGCTGCAAACTCCTGGCGCTGCCCCGGTGTCATGAATCCCAGTAGGTACGGCAGATTGCTCGTGTCGCTCACGAATTCCTTCACCGCTTTGCTGCTAGCTACTACCTGTTGGATAGCTGCCGGGGCGCCGTCTTTGGCTTTGTATCCAGTGACCAGCGCAGACACAAAGTCACTCGCCCTGTCTGCAACGGCTTTGAGTGCACCGCTACGTTTGTTGTCGATGGTGGCGTAGGCGAGTTCAGTGGTCTCGTTGTACTCACCTGCGTAACTTGCCCCTCGGGTATTCAATACTTGTCCATTGCGTATGTAGTCAGCTGCCGCGGTACGCACATCTTGGCGGGCCGTATTGCAATCAGGAGTGTTCTTGCCCTGGCAGGCTGCCAATTGCTTGTTCCTGGCTTCGTCCAAAGCCTTCAGGTCAGCGAGGTCCTGTTTGCACTGGGTGCCGCAAGTACCGGCTTCCAGATCCTTTTCAAGTCTGGCCCGGCGAAGGGCTTCTGCGTGCTTGAGGTAATTGTTCTCCGCCGCATTCGCCCCCGCAGTCGCCGCTGTGTTCACCGCCGCTGCGTTGTCGCCACCGCCACCCGTCATCACCCCGGAGGTTGCCGCCAATACCTTGGCCAGTGCCAGAGCGTCAGAATTATTCATTCCGCTCTTAATGGCGTATTCCGCTGTGAGCTCTCCCACCACGGCTCCGACTGCACCAGTCCTGCAGTCTCCTCCGGAGGCTTCAGCGCCCGCACAGCCCAAGACGGCGTGTGCTAGCTTGTGGGTGAATTCGTTGAGGTTTTTGGCTACAAGGCCGTCTCCGATAGCGTTGGCCCCCTGCGCCATCCCCGTATTGATCAACGCCCCCTTGAGCGAATTGGCAAACGTGTTTTCATCAAACGGCTTGCCCGCCAACGCACTGTTCATCAAGTCCGTGGCAATGTTGTTGGTCAGGTTCTTCTGGAGCTGATCAATGAAGGGGCTCTTGGCATCGATTCCTTTGAAATAGTTGGCATTGAGCTTGTCCAATGCGCCTGCTGTGGCCATGGTGAGCAGCAGGTTCTTGATGCTCTCTTCCTTGCCCAGTTGCTCCAGGGTTTTGCCGATGTCGCCTCCGTTGTTGACTAGGCTCACGGCGGCTTGGCTTGCCAGAGAGGCAAATCCGGCATTAACCGCGGTTGCCAGTGTTGTACTGCCCGCCAGGGTGGCGGCACTGGTAGTGGTGGCGGCTGTGCCTCCCAGCAGTTGGGAGCCCATGCCTCCGGTGTAGGCCGCTACCGCAATGGTCAGCAGTGCAGCCCCCGCAGGTGTCAGGCCCGCTTGGTCATAGCTCCACTTTTCTTGAGCCAGGGCCACCTTGTCCCATTGGACGTTGGGGTTGCTGACCAGTTGGTTCAGATACTCCAGTCCTGTGCCGCCGCTTTGGTCCACCAAGGCATTGATCTGGCTCTTGAGCGTCTGCCCGCCCTTGGTGTCGGGGATCTGGGCGCTGATCTTCAAGGCACTGTCAAACGTGACGTTGCCCTTGAGGCTGGTCTGGTTCAGGGTTTGGGTGGTGCTGCCATGGCCCTTCATCTCCTGGTAGACGCCTGCGGTTTCTGTCTTCTCGGTATGGCTAGTTTGAGTGGTGTTGGTGCTGCCGCCCAGGATGAGTTCGCCCTTTTTGCTGGGGTCTGTTTTGACGAAGGCGATCTGGGGGGCTTCTACCTCGGTGCCGCGCAGCTCGGTTTTGTTGCCCACACCAATCTCTATTCTTTGCGTGGAGACCAGTTTGGTACCCATCGCGGTGCTGCTGGCGCGGGAGTCCGTTACTGTTTTGTCTTCCAGCGCAACGTCTATGCCCAGCGGGTTGAACATGGCACCCAGGCCGGTTTGGGTCTGGGTGGTGACGCTGGTCTGGCTGAAGTTTTGCACTTCATACAGGGCGGTGTTGTTCTTGCCCTCTACGCGCAGGGTGCCGGTTCCGGTGTCTACACCGGTGGCTCCCAGCTTGGCGCCTATGCTGACCAGGTTGTTGTTGGCCACGAGCTGGGTGCTTTGGCCGCTCAAGCTGCTGACCTGGGCGGTGGCACTTTGCTCCTGGCGGCGGGTTTGGATGCTGCTGCTCAAGAACAGGTCTTTGCCGGATGCGCTGGCCATCTGGTCCACGTTGGTGGTGGCCTGGCCAGCTTGCAGGATGATGTTGTTGGCAGCGGCTACGTCCAGGGTCTTGCCCGCCTCGACACGGGCTGCGCGGGCGTTCACGTCGTTACCTGCGGAGAGGGTGACGTTGCCCGTGCCTTGTATGCTGCTGCCGGCCTCTGCAGTGCTGGTGGCACGGCGGTAGTTGCCGGCATCAAACTCCAGGTTGTTGGTCTGGCGGGTCTGCAGCGTGGTGAGGTTGATGTCGTTTTTGGCGACCAAGACGGTTTGCCCGTCCTGTCCTGTGTTTTTGATCTGGCCGGCAATGATGTTGATATCGCGCCCGGCACTGGCAAGCAAGACGCCGTTGTCGCCCGTGACATACAGGCCGGCCACCCGGTCTACCGTGGTGTTGGTGATGCCATTGCGGCTGTCCCCGGTGCTGGCGGTGGCCGTGGTGGAGGTGTTGTTGATATCGCGCCCGGCTTGCAGGGTGAGCTCATCCTTGGCGGTGATGGTGCCGCCGGTGTTGTTGATGTCTTGCGCAGCGGTGAGGCCTACCGCATCGCCACCCACACGACCACCAAGGTTGTTGATGGTGTTGGCGTTGATCTGCACCACTTGACGCCCAAGGATGGTGCCGGAGTTGTTCAGGTCTTTGGTGTCAATGTTGACAACGGCGCCGCTGATAAGGCCACCGCTGGGGGAGAGGTCACCGCTGCGGGGCTTCAGGTAGATCTGGGGCACCAGGGCTACCGTTTGGCTGCCATCGGGCAGGGTTACCGTTTCTTGCTGCAGCCAGACGATGTCGCTGGTCAGGCGGGCGACCTGTTCCGCCGTTAGTGCAATGCCGGGGCGGAGGTTGAAGGTTTGGGCATAGGTAACACCCGCATTCATCAGGGCGCGGTATTGCTGGTCGTCGCTGGTGAAATTGCCCAGGAAGCGCCGGCCGGTAAGCTGGGCCACTTGTTCGTTGAGCAGGCGTTGTTCATAAAAACCATCACCCAGGCGCTTTTGGGTGACGCTGGGGTCCAGGCTGATCCGGCTGGTGATGTAGTCGCTGCCCAACCAGGTGTTGTAGTTGGTGAAGGCCGGGTTGGTGGCCACTACGTAGTTAGCCGATGGGTTGGTGTTGATTTGAAACAGGCTGCTGTTGGGTACGTTGGCACCCGGGGTGTTGGGTGTACCGGTAATCGCATTGCTGGTAGCACTACCGGCGCCCACCGTTACGGTTTCATTGACGGCACTGGAGTAGGCGGACGGAGTCCATACGTCATACCATGGCCCCCAGGCAAGGCAACTGCCTTTGACCAGCAACTGGCAGCTTCGGTCATGGCTGAGTGAGTAGGCCGTGCCCGTTTTTGTGGTTGTTTTTGTCGCGGTGACACCGGCGTTATCGATGCTGGCGCCAATAGGGATGCTCACGGTGCCGCCCGCCAGCATGCGACTGTTGGCGTTGTTGATGGTATTCGCCTGAACCGTGAGGTTGCCTCCAGCAGAAATAGTCCCCGGCAGCGCTGATGTCACGATAGGGCCGTCTACCGTTTTCTGGGTGACGTTGACGTAGTAGCCGGCTCCTGCAGAGCCGATGGTTTCGCTGACTGCGGTGGTGGTGTTTTGTGTTGTCGAGGCGAAATGCGCGTCAGTGTTGTTCACCGCCGTGGCGTTGATGCTGACGCTGCCGCCTGCCTGAATCGTGGCGGAGGTGTTGTTGATGCTGGCGGCTGTGCCTTGCGCCTGGCCTGCTGCATCGATGTTGCCACCTATGTTGATATTGCCCAGGCTCAAGATGTTGACGCTGGGTGTTGCCGTCGTGTTCGTGGATGGGTTGCCCGGTGTATCCAGGCCCGCGTCCGAGTTGTTCAGGGTCTGCACGCCCAGATTCAAACTGGTGCGTGCCCCGATGGTGGCGCCCTTGACCGTGCCATTCACGCTTTCGGCCTGGTTGTTGAGCGTAGTGGCACTGATGGCGAGCTTGTCGCCAAAGATGGCGCCTGTGCCTATGTTGTCAACGGTGGTGGCGGTGATGCGTGACTGCGCTGTACCGCCAGCATTCCCTGCGTCAATCAGGCCACGATTGGTGAGCGTGCCGTTGGCCTGGAGCACCATATCGCCGCCGCGGGCCACGATGCTGCCCCTGTTGTTGACCCCCGCACCCGCCTCAGTGCCCACTAGGGTGATCTTGCCGGCGTACATGCCGCCCAGCGCTGCCACGTCCAGGGCTACGGTGGGGGCAGTGCCTGTGCCGGTAATGGCTGTGGCGCTGGTGTTGCCCGCGTTGATCTCGTTGGCACCGGTGGTGACCTTGAGGTCTTTGGCCCAGATGCCGGCGTTGACCTGCACGGCGCGGGCAATGATGTGGGTGTAGTCGGCAGCATTCGTGTCCAGGCCTGCACCGTCTACGGTGACCGTTCCGCGCTGTACGCGGTAGCCCTCGAGGTTGCCAGTATTCATGAGGGGCGTGCCGGTGGTGAGGGTCACGCCGCTGGCGTTAATGAAACCCCCACCATTGACCGCAATGCCCGCCGGGTTGGCGATGATCACCTCAGCGCGTTGGCCTGCCACCTCGACATAGCCTCGTAACTGGCTGGGGTTGCTGGAATTGACCTCGTTGAGAATGACCCGGGCACTTCCTCCTGCGAGGTTGCTATTGCCCTGGACCCACCCTCCAAGTTGTGTTTGCACGTTGCCGGTTGCATTGTTGAGAATGGCCCCTTGGGCATTCACATCAAACTGGCTATAGACGTTGCGACTTACGCCTGCAGCGCTGGGTGTCTGAATGTTGACCTGCGTCACACCGTTTGCTGTTGGCAGTATCTGCGGTTTGAGGTTTCCCGCCGCATTGGGGTCTGCGACGATTTGTGACCAGGCCAAAGGCGACAGCGCAAATGCAAACAATGCTGCTGCCACCTTGTGGCCTCTGAGCTCGCCGCTGGCGGCCTTCCCCTTACCCACGGCCACTTCACTCACTGCCATCACCTGGCCTCGGGCTGCGTTGAAGACGAGACGGAATAAGTTCTGATTCATGACAGACTAGGCTTCAGGAGATGAATGCGATGGGTAAAGGCCGTGGGTGAGAACGACGCTTAGAACTTGTAGAGCAGCCCCAAGGTCAGGCCCGAAATTTCGGGCTTGCCGGTCGTGAGCTGAGTTTTTTCGCTGGAGTAATTGACCACCTCGTACTCAGTGCGGAGCTCTACCTTGGGAGTCACTGCAAATGCAACACCGAAGCCAATCCCGGTACCGCTATGGGTGTTGGAGCCACCGGATGAGGCGGTATCGGTGAACTCTGATTTGAGTTGGTGATAGGCCAATTTGCCGTAAACCAAAGTGTTGGCGCCCACGCGATAGCCGGGGGCAAAGGAGAGCGCCAGGTGGTCCTTGAACTTACCGGAGAACGACTGTGCAGTTCCGGCTGTGTAGTTGACGGAACCAGCATCGGAGGACTTCACGCTATACGCAATACCGAAGGTGCCGACCCAGTTCTGGGACATAGCGAAGCCGTAAGACGCAATCAACGATGCCTCAGTGTCATTGACCTGGGTGGATTGACCATTGATGGAGGCAATGGTGCTCTCGTAGTCCACCTTGTTTTGGACGGAAGAGACTGTCAGACCGATGGCGGGGCCTACAAAGTTTTGTTGAGCGGTCTGCGCAAAGGCAGTTCCAGCGCCGGCGAGCAATGTTGCTGCAGCTATTGCGAGAGATGTGTGCTTCATAAAGTTTCCTTTTAGGTAGGTTGTGAAAATGGAGAGATATGAGAAGTCAGTGCGTCATGCGGCCAGGATGGGGCGTTGCGCCCACCAGGCACGGGCGGTGTCGGGTGCTACCTTTGCTCCTACGAACTGTCGAACTTGGAGGCCCCGCTCATTGCTTCGGTGATACAGATACCTGCTACTGATGTTTGCAAAAAGTGGCTTCCAACTGCCATGGACTTTGGCGGCCTGACCAAATGGAGCAATGAAGTCGGTAAACCACATGCGGTCGCCACTGTTCCAGTCATCCCGGGTCAGACCTGTGACCGGGTTTTGTACATACCTAGCTTCGACCTCTGCACTGAGATTGGCCCATCCCAAGTAGCCCACTGGCCGGCCCGGACCGTTTGATGCGTTTTTTTCAAGGACTAGGATGTATTGCCCTAGCTGGATAGCTGGCAGGAGGGTGTGTTCCAGAGCAAATAGGGGTTGGCTGTTGTGCCGGCCTCCATGCATGAAAAGCCACACAGCGGAACCAAACGACTCTGCATCACTTTGTGCCGGCAAGTTGAATGCAGGCGCAACAATATGGAACTCAGAGGAATTCATAGTTAAAGGGCTTGGGGTTAAAACGCCAAGCTCATGTTGAACCCAGCCGAGGTCTCTGCCGTTCTGAAACCAGACGGTTGGTACAGCGGTGCGCCAACAAATACGTCGTACTGCAACTTTCGGAAGTTGCCTCGCAAGCCGATAACGCCGCCGCTCAGGGCTTTGCCTGCAAGTTGTTCGGCACTCTGGCCATTGACGCCACCGGCGTCGATGCCGATGTACAACTCTTGGCCACTGCCTCCCAGCGACCAGGCCAGGTCCTGACTCAAGAGCCAACCGTTGTCGCCCGTCAGGCTGCTTTCTCCATCGAAACCGCGCACGGTGTAGCGCCCGCCAATGCTAAAACGGTCTTGCGGGGTGAGTGGTGTCTCATTGCCCTGCACCCGCAAGGTGGCCTGGTAGCGCAGTGACTGGGTTAGTAGTTTGAATGGCTGATTCAGTGTGACATCTGCTACCCACAGATTGAAGCGCGCAGTACCTTGACCAGTGGACTCCTCTGGGGCGTCCAGGGCTGCAAAGTCTCGGGTTCCACGCTTGTAGGCCAGGTTCGCATCCACGGTGGCGCTTCCCAAGAATTCCTTGTGCCCAAGACCCATTTCCCAGCCACCGACCACGCGACGCTGGATTTGCACTTCGGTATCGTCTACATAGTTGTTCGAGTGCCGCTCAAAGGCTTTGAGGTGGACAGTGCTTTTGCGTGTAGCGTCCCGATAGAAGAGGTGTGAGGCCTTGATTTCGGTATTGCCGCTCGTACCGCTGTAGACGTAGTTTTGGGTGGATCCGGTCACTGTCTGGTGGTAGCGGCTTTCACTCAGGGTGGCGCCCAGCGTCCAGTAGCCATAGGGCACTGAGTAATGCACGGTGTAGCCCTGTGTGCCGCGTGGGCCGGGATCGCCACCACCGGCATCGTGGTTCTGGGACACATAAAAGAGGTCGTTCAACCCCAGCGGGTTGTCCCAAGAGAATGTGGCACTGGTCTGGTAGCGGCCCGTGCTCTTGCCGCCGCTGTCGTCCAATGCCAATGAAAGTCTTGCCGGAGTAGTGCGCTGGTAGGCAATAACCAGGTCGCTGTGGTCAGGCTGGTCGGCGGGGACGATCTGGATATCGGCGTCCGCAGTAGGCACCCGCTTGAGGTTTTCAAGTGCTTGCTCGATGTCACGCAAGTTGAGGATATCGCCCGGTTGAGCCGGTACGGCGGTAGCCAGCGACGTGGACGCTGTGGTGGTCTGGCCATCTTTGTCTGCAAAGCGAACTGCACGAACACGGCCTGGCACCACAGTTAGCATCAAACTGCCCGTGGATAGATCTTGCGGCTCCGTCAACACACGGGTTGTGACAAAGCCTTTAGCTACCAGCGCGTTTTGTGCCCGCTCCAGCAAGATGCCGATGCCTTGGGTGCCCAGACACTTGCGCAGTGGGCTATCCGCTTTTTGCGTGCCGGACAAACTGTCCAATACCCAACCGAATCGACCAGCGTCTTCACCGCGGAGTTCGAGCTGGCGGATCGGGAAGCATGGGGATTCGATGTCTGGCAAGCGCTGCGCACTGGGGCTTTGTGCGTCGGTGCGGACATCGCGGCCGCGCTCCTGCTGCTCCCGCAATTGGGTCTCACGTTCCTGAATGCGACGCTGCTCTTCAGCGTCGCGCTGGGCATTGGTCAATGTCTGCGCATACAGGTCCAGGGAGGCAGCAAGGAGACAGGAAGCGACCAGCGAATATCTGACTTGGCGCGGCCGTATGAAGTCGGTTGGCATGTCCGGCGTTTGTGAATGGAGGGGTCAAAAGGCACCCACCAACGACGGAGGACTGCGCAAAAGTGCGCGGACTATAGCTGGATGTAGTCCATTCGGACCTCACCCGAAAGAGTGATTTTTACAATTTGCTTGTTAAAAATTGTAAATAATTTAGACATATGCTCGACATGCATCAACTGATGTTATAGGCATACAGCCAAGGCACATCCAGCAGCTTTTGGCCCAGCAACTTCATCGACACATCGCGGGCCATGCGCATGGGGCCCCGCAGGTGAAAAATCTCGCCATTGCGGATGGCGCGGGCTTGCACCCGCGCATTGCGCTGCCAACGTGCCGCAGCGTAGTGGCTGAATCCGGCGGGCATATCGCCCGCGTGGGATCGCAGTGACAAGCTGAGTTGCTGCGCATCTTCAATGGCCATGCCTGCGCCTTGGGCCAGGTAAGGGCGCATGGGGTGCGCGGCATCGCCCAGCAGGGCGAGTCGGCCCAGCGCCATGTCTTGCGCGCTGCGCATGGGCGGGCGGTCACTCAGGGCCCAGAGGCGCCAATCGTCTATGGCATGCACCAGGTCCAGCAAGGGGCCACCGGCATTTGCCAGCCGAACACGCAGCTCGCCCGCGTTGGCACTGTGGTCCCACACCGATGGGTCGCCCACTACCGAACCGTGCACGATGACGACCACGTTCAGCCATTCGCCACGGCGCACCGGATATTGCACGGCATGGAAGTGCGGCCCCATCCACGCAGTGACTACCTGCGAGCGAACACCAGCGGGTAAATCACTCTGCGGCACCATGGCCCGGAATGCCAGATGGCCAGTCACGCGGGGCGCCCCGTCATCTACCAGCTGGCGACGCAGTGCGCTCCACACGCCATCGGCACCGAGCACGCCGCTGGCGTCCAGCTCGCGGCCGTCATGGGTGAGCATCTGCACTCGCTCGCCCACCGGGGCCACACTGGCAATCCGGGTGTTGAGGTCGATGTCGATACCGCCAAGGGACTCCACGGCCTGGCGCAAAAGAGCGTGCAAATCCTGCCTGGCAATGGTGGCGTAGGGTGCGCCATAGACGGCCAAGGCCCTTTCGCCCAAGGGCAAGGTACCCAGCAATTGACCGCTGAGGGCACTGCGCACTTCCAGCCTGTCCGGGAAAGCAGCGACGTCCGCCACCGCCTGCTGCAGACCCCAGCCGT
Organism: Rhodoferax mekongensis; assembly: GCF_032191775.1. Lineage (NCBI taxonomy): Bacteria > Pseudomonadati > Pseudomonadota > Betaproteobacteria > Burkholderiales > Comamonadaceae > Rhodoferax > Rhodoferax mekongensis. Next base: position 3,199,322 of record NZ_CP132507.1, read on the forward strand.
GGAGGATGCGGGTCACATTGGGGCCGAGCTGCACGCCGGCGCCTACTTCACCGAATGCGGGAGCCTGCTCGACGAGCCGCAGGCTTGGGCCTCGCGGGCCGAAAGCCTCGTCCCGACCGCACGCCAACGCCGCTGCCAAGCCGCCTATGCCCCCACCCACGATGACCATGTTGTCTTTCATGGGCATGGATTCTGCCGTGTTGCCCCCGCGAAAACACTGAGGCAGCGCAAATCACGTGCAGGCGGCTTGCGGCGCTATAGTGGGGTCGTCGTTGAACCCATCCATAAAAACCATGGCCGGCCAAACTGATTTTGAGTTGCTCTTCGACTCCGCCCCCATCTCCCTTTGGCTGGAAGACTACAGCTTGCTCAAGAAGCTATTCGACCAGTGGCGCGCGGAGGGCGTTACCGACCTTGAAGCCCACTTGCACGCGGACCCGCGCCGTGCCCAAGCCTGTGCGGACTGCTATCGGGTACTTCGCGTCAATCACCAGACCTTGGCAGTATTTGCGGCCCATAGTCAGGAGGAACTGATCAACCGCTTGGGGGAGGTGCTGCGCGGTGACACTTACACCCGCATGCTGCCCGAGTTGCTGGCGTTTTGGCAGGGACACTTGCAATTTTCGGGTGTCACCGTCAACTACGGATTGGACGGCAGACGCATCAATGTGCGCATCAATATCCGGATCATGGAAGGCCATGAGGACACTTGGAGTCGCGCCATGGTAGCGATTGAAGATGTCACCGAACACACCCAGGCACAGGGCTTACTCGAATCCAGCGAGCGGTATGCGCGCAACCTGTTTGAGTTTTCCCCCGTTTCTATATGGGTGGAAGATTTCAGCGCTGTCAAAAGTCTGCTGGATGAAGTTCGGTCTTCGGGCATCAGCGACTTCAAGACCTTTTTGAGCGTGCACCAGGAATTTGTGCACCGCTGCATGGAACGCATCCGGGTACTGGATGTGAACCAGCACACCCTGCAAATGTTTTCTGCCGGCTCCCGACAGGAACTATTGGGCCAACTCGAGCGCGTATTCCGCGACGAGATGCAGCATTCGTTTGCAGAGCAATTGCTGGACTTGTGGAACGGCAAGACTGTTCAAACCCGCGAAGTGATCAACTACTCGCTCAACGGGGAACCGATCAACATCCATATGCAGTTCTCCGTGCTACCGGGCTATGAGCAGGATTGGAGCCAAGTGCTGGTCTCGCTGGTGGACATTACCGCCCGCAAAAAGGCTGAGGCCTATCTGGAGTACTTGGGCAAGCACGATGCACTCACCCAGTTACGCAATCGGGCTTTCTTTGTCGAGGAACTCAACCGCATCTCCCGCAAAGGCCCCTGGCCACTCAGCGTGATGGCCATGGACCTCAATGGGCTCAAGCATGTGAACGACAACCACGGCCACGCCGCCGGCGACGCCATGCTGCGCCGCACGGGCGAAGTACTGTCCAAGGCCACGGCAGGCCAGGCACTCTGTGTGGCACGCACCGGGGGAGATGAGTTTGTGATCCTCATGGCAGGCCATGACGAGCGCGCAGCCCAGGCCCTGAAAGAGCGTATTGACTCCATGCTGGAGATGAACAACCAGTTCTACCCCGGCCAGAAGATCAGCCTGTCCATTGGCGTGGCGAGTTGCCATAGTGCGGCTGAGGTGGAGGAAACCGCCCAACTGGCGGACCAGCGCATGTACGCCGCCAAGCGACGCTTCTACGAAGAAGCCAAGCTGGAGCGACGCAGCAACTAGGCGATGTGCCCCTGCCCTTTGCGGTGGGTGCCTTGCAGATGCCCGTGCCCTGCCGGGTTGGGCGCTTGCGTGGAGAGGCCTTCCAGAATGCCGCAATGCTCGGCATCGAGTGCGCCCTGGCACTGTGCACGCAAGCCCTTGAGCTGTTTTTCCAGGGCCCGCAGCTCGCGAATACGCTGTGCCACATGGCCGATGTGGGCGTCCAGCAAGGCATTCACATCCGCGCAGTTGTCGCCCGGCGCATCCTGAAACGCCAGCAGTGCGCGGATCTCGTCCAGACTCATGTCCAGGCTGCGGCAGTGGCGGACAAACTGCAGGCGCCGGGTGTGGGCGTCCGAGTAGTGACGGTAGTTGGCATCAGTGCGGGCGGCAGCGGGCAGCAAGCCCTCGCGCTCGTAGTAGCGGATGGTTTCCACCGGGGTGCAGGTGGCCTTGGCCAGATCGCCGATTTTCATGATGTGCCCTGCAATAACCTTGCTGCAGTGTAGCGCTTGACCCTGAAGTGGCTACAGGGTTTCCAATGGCAACATTGAAAGGAAACACCATGTCTCACGCTTGCGAACACCACACCCCTGCTGCCCACAGCATTCTTGACTTGCCCCGCTACCGAAGGGTCTTGTGGGCAGCCTTGTGGATCAATGCGGCCATGTTCGGCGTGGAACTGTTCAGCGGCTGGCACTCGGGCTCGCTATCCCTTTTGGCGGACTCGATTGACTTTGCGGGCGATGCGCTGAACTACGGCGTATCACTCGCAGTGCTGTCTGCCGCCCTGGCTTGGCGGGCCCGCGCGGCCGTGGTCAAGGCGCTGTGCATGATGGGCTTTGGCGCCCTGGTATTGGGCCGCGCCATCTGGGGTTTGTACACCGGCACCGTGCCCGATGCCACCACCATGGGCGTGGTCGGCCTGCTGGCATTGGTGGCCAACGTAGCGGTGGCGTGGATGCTCTATGCCTTTCGCGAGGGCGACGCCAATATGCGCAGCGTGTGGTTGTGCTCACGCAATGACGCGATCGGCAATGTGCTGGTCATGCTGGCCGCGGCAGGGGTACTCGGTACCGGCAGCGGCTGGCCGGATTTGCTGGTGGCCGCCGGCATGGCTGCGCTGGCCCTGCACGGCGGCTGGCTGGTGATGCGCCAGGCCCGCCGGGAGTTGGCGGGCTAAAGCGCCTCGTGCTTGGGCGGTGGCACATAGGCCACCCGGGCATCGCGCACCAGCTGGTGGTTTTCGTCCGCCCAATTCAGCAACTGCCGCATGGGCTGCATGAAAGACTCGCCCAGCGAAGTCAGTGAGTAATCCACCCGTGGCGGCACCGTCGCATGGGCCGTGCGCAGCACCAGACCGTCTTGCTCCAGCCGGCGCAGCGTTTGCGAAAGCATGCGCTGGGAAATGTCGCCAATGGCATTTTTGAGCACACTGAAACGCATGGTCTGGTGATCGTTGAGCATCAGCAACACCAGCATGCTCCAACGGTCGCCCATGCGCTCCAGCACATCACGAATCGGGCAACGTTCGGCCCAGTCAACCTTGGATTTGTGGACGGACATCGTTTCTCCTTCATGGCCTTGAAAGGCTTTGAACAGGTTACTTCAAGGTAACCAGGTGACTTTGCACACCCTACTTGTGCTTGATTTTCGCATGAGTACCATTCCAATAGCAACGATAAAAGTGAATGTTGGTATTTATTAAATACCTATTCACTCGGGTGCATTCGTTAATTTCCATCGTTATCAAGGACAAAACCATGAGCTCCAAACTTCTCGTTACCGGCGCATCCGGACACCTCGGCCAGCGCGTCATCCATCATTTGTTGAACACCCTCCAGGTGGCGCCTGAGCGCATCATTGCCACCAGCCGTAAAGTGGACAGCTTGCAGAATCTGGCGGCTTTGGGCGTGACCGTTCGCGCAGCCGACTTTGACGATGCGGCCTCCCTGCAAGCCGCGTTTGCGGGGGCACAACGTGTGTTGCTCATCAGCACCGACGCGCTGGACCGCCCCGGCCGCCGCCTGGCACAGCACCAAGCCGCCGTGTCTGCCGCAGTGAGCGCCGGTGTGCAGCACCTGGCCTACACCTCCATGCCCCTGCCGGACAACTCACCCCTCTTGATCGCCCCTGACCATGCCGGCACGGAAAAGGCCATTGCCGCTAGCCCCTTGGCCGGTTGGACCATTCTGCGCAACCACTGGTACTTTGAGAACCTGTTCATGTCCTTGCCTTCCGCATTGGCCAGCGGTCAGTGGTACTCCGCCGCAGGCCAGGGCAAGGTCGCGCACATTGCCCGTGACGACCTGGCCTTGGCGGCTGCCACCGCCCTGCTGAAAGACGAAGGCAAAAACACCTACACCCTGAGCGGCGCCCAAGCTTTCACGACCGAAGACATCGCTGCTGCCGTGAGCCAAGCCACCGGCAAGGCCTTGCAAGTGGTGCACGTGCCTCTGGAAGGCCTGATTCAAGGCATGGTGGGCGCCGGCTTCCCCGAGCCATTGGCAGCCGTGTTCGCGTCTTTCGACACCAACACTGCGGCCGGCCGCGTGGCAGACCTGACTGGCGATTTCCAGAAGCTGAGCGGCAAGACCCCCCTGCCGTTTGCGCAGTGGCTGGAAGCCAACAAGGCCGCCTTCGCTGGCTAAACCGGAAAGGGGGTGGACTCAGCCCGCCAGCAACTGCCGCAACACAAAGGGCAGAATGCCGCCGGCGCGGTAGTAGTCCACCTCCACCGGGGTGTCTATGCGCAGCAGCAGGGTGTGGTGGGTTTGGGTGCCGTCTGCCCGGGTTACCAGCAGCTGCGCCTCGCTTTGGGGGGTGAGGTCGGCATCGGGGATGATGCTGATGGTTTCAACACCGGTCAGCCCCAGGCTTTTCCAGCTCTCGCCGGCCTTGAACTGCAAGGGCAGCACACCCATGCCCACCAGGTTGGAGCGGTGAATGCGCTCAAAGCTCTGCGCCACCACCGCCTTGATGCCCAGTAACTGCGTGCCCTTGGCCGCCCAGTCCCGGCTGGAGCCGGTGCCGTACTCTTCGCCCGCGAACACCACGGTGGGAATGCCGGCCGCCTGGTAGCGGGTGGCAGCATCGAAAATGGAGAGCTTTTCTACCCTGCCGTCAGCGCCCTGGTACACGGTGACACCGCCTTCCTCGCGGGAACCATCTTCTTTGGGCGGAACCATCAGGTTCTTGATGCGCACATTGGCAAAGGTGCCTCGCACCATCACCTCGTGGTTGCCGCGGCGCGCGCCGTAGGAGTTGAAGTCCGCTTTTTGCACGCCGTTCGCGAGCAACCACTGGCCGGCGGGCGAGCTCTCTTTGATGTTGCCCGCGGGCGAGATATGGTCGGTAGTGATCGAGTCCCCGAACAGCGCCATGATGCGCGCACCCTGCACCGCCTCTGCCGACACTTTGGAACCTTTTGAGGCCTTAGCGCCCGTGGAATCTGCGCGAGCAGCTCCTTTTTCCATAGCAAAGTTGTCAAAGAAGGGCGGCTTGGCAATGTAGGTGCTGGCCGGCCAGGTGTAGGTCTGGCCGCTCACGCCCTTGATTTTTTCCCACAGCTTGCCCGGCTCTGACTTCACTTTGGCGTAGTTGGCGCGGAAGGCTTTGCCGTTCATCGCAAATTTGAGCATCTTGTAGATCTCGTCGCTGCTGGGCCAGATATCGCCAAGGTACACGTCCTTGCCACCCAAGCCCCTCCCCACCGGCTGGGTCATCAGGTCGCGGGTCACGTTGCCGGCAATCGCATAGGCCACCACCAGCGGCGGGCTGGCCAGGAAGTTGGCCTTCAGGTTGGGGTGAATGCGCGCCTCGAAGTTGCGGTTGCCCGACAGCACTGCCGCGCAAACCAGGTCGTTTTCGGTAATCACCGCGTTGAGCTCGGGCGCCAGGTCACCGGCATTGCCGATGCAGGTGGTGCAGCCGTAGCCCGCCAGCGAAAAGCCCAGCTTCTCCAGGTAAGGCAAGAGGCCGGTTTCCTGCAGATATTCGGTCACGATGCGCGAGCCGGGAGCCAGGCTGGTCTTGATGTGCGGCGCCACCGTCAGTCCCGCCTTGACCGCCTTTTTGGCGAGCAGGCCAGCGGCCAGCAGCACGCTGGGGTTGCTGGTGTTGGTGCAGCTGGTGATGGCGGCAATCAGCACATCGCCGTTTTGCACCAGCAGCGGCGTGGGCTCCGCCTTGCCTTTTTTGGCAGGCTTCTCCGCTTTGGCAGTTGCTGGCACTGGCGCGGGGTACAGGGTGTGCAGGGTGGCTGCGTCTTTGTTGAAGCCGTTAGCCGTGCCCGGCAGGCTGAACAGCTCGGTGAACTTGTCCGCCACATAGCCCAGCTCAATGCGGTCTTGCGGGCGTTTGGGGCCGGCCAGGCTGGGCGTTACATCGCGCAGGTCCAGCTTGACCACACGGGTGTAGGCGATGTTTTTCATTTCCGAAGACGCGCTCTTGCCGCCCGGCACGCCAAACAGCCCTTGGGCGCGGAAATAGGCTTCAAACGCCTCAATCTCTGCTTTGGTACGGCCTGTGCCCTTGAAGTAATCCAAGGTGCGCGCGTCCACCGGAAAGAAGCCCATGGTCGCACCGTACTCGGGCGCCATATTCGCAATGGTGGCGCGGTCCGGCAGGGCCAGGTTTTCGGTGCCTTCGCCAAAAAACTCCACAAAACTGCCCACTACTTTTTCGCGGCGCAACATCTCCGTTACCCGCAACACCAAGTCAGTGGCGGTGACGCCCTCGCACAGCGCGCCGGTGAGCTCAAAGCCCACCACGTCCGGCGTCAAAAAGTACACCGGTTGACCAAGCATGGCGGCCTCGGCCTCGATGCCACCCACTCCCCAGCCCACCACACCGATGCCGTTGATCATGGTGGTGTGGCTGTCGGTACCCACCAGGGTGTCGGGGTAGTAGATGGCGGCTTGCTTGCTGCCATCGGCCGCGCGGGGCTGCTTGGCCTTGTGCACGCCGCGCGCCAGAAACTCCAGGTTCACCTGGTGCACGATGCCGAAGCCCGGCGGCACCACGCCAAAAGTGTCAAAGGCCTGCATGCCCCACTTCATGAATTCGTAGCGCTCGCGGTTGCGCTGGAATTCCAGCTTCATGTTCAGGTCCAGCGAATTTTTGTGGCCGTAGTCATCGACCATGATGGAGTGGTCCACCACCAGGTCCACCGGCACCAGCGGCTCGATGCGCGCCGGGTCCGCGCCCAGCGCGGCGGCGGTGCTGCGCATGGCGGCCAAGTCGGCCAGCAAAGGCACGCCGGTAAAGTCTTGCAGCACCACGCGGCTGACCACAAACGGAATCTCGGCAGTGCGCTCCGCCTGGGGCTGCCAGTTGGCGAGTCGGGCCACATGGGCGGGCGTGAGCTTGCGGCCATCGCAGTTGCGCAGCAGGCTCTCCAGCACGATGCGCAAGGACAGCGGCAAACGCCGGATGTTGGGAAACTGCCGCGCCAGATGCGGCAAGGAGTAAAGCTGCCCGGCTTTGCCGGCAGCCGTTTCAAAAGGCCGGAGGGTGGATGCGAATGCGTGTGGCACTAGGGGCTCCCCAAGGACATGAAAGAAACATTCTGTCAGCAGCACAATGACTGTTCTGTGACCAGTGGCTTTTCACTGGCGAGGGGCGTGTGCACCCACTTGTCACGTGCGTACTGGACACCGCCTTCTGCACAGGCCATAAAGCACCATCCGCAACCCCAAGCAGCAGCACCATGAGCGAGACAAACCACCCCGTGCACACCCACCACCGTATCTGCCCTCTGTGCGAGGCCTGCTGCGGGCTGGAAATCAAGGTCCAGGACCAGAAGGTCATCAGCATCCGCGGGCACGAGGCCGATGTGCTGAGCCGCGGCTATATCTGCCCCAAGGCGATTGCCCTCAAAGACCTGCATGAAGACCCGGACCGGCTGCGCACTCCGCTGATCAAGCGCAACGGCAAACACGAACCCGCGACCTGGGACGAGGCCTTTGCCGAGATTGAGAAGCGCCTGCCGCCGCTCATGGCCGCGCACGGCAAGCACGCTGTGGCCATGGCCGTGGGCAACCCGTCTGCCCACAAGATCGGCCTGCTCACCTACTTCGGAAAGCTGGCGCGCGCCATCGGCAGCCGCAACGTGTTTTCCGCCTCCACCCTGGATCAGATGCCCAAGCAACTGGCCAGCGGCCTGATGTTCGGCCACTGGCTCTCCACCGCCCTGCCCGACATCAGCCGCACCGATTTGCTGGTGGTGATTGGCGCTAACCCGCTGGCCAGCAACGGCAGCATGTGGACCGTGCCCGACTTCAAGGGCAAGGCCAAAGCGCTGCAGGCCCGGGGCGGTCAGCTCATCGTGATCGACCCGCGCCGCACAGAAACAGCCGCCGTGGCCGACGCGCACCACTTCATCCGCCCGGGGGCCGACGTGTTTTTGCTGGCGGCCATGGTACAGGTGCTGTTTGCCGAAAACCTGGTGAACCTGGGACGCGTGGCGCCATGGGTGCAAGGCACCGAAGAGGTTCGCGCAGCGGTCGCCGGCTTCACGCCGGAAGCTGCGGCGTCTCGTTGCGGCATGCCGGCCGACACCATCCGCAGCCTGGCGCGCCAGATTGCCAGCACGCCCAAGGCGGCGGTGTATGCCCGCATTGGCACCTGCACCCAGCTGTACGGCACGCTGGCCAGCTGGCTGGTGGATGTGCTCAACACCCTGACCGGCCACCTGGACATGGAAGGCGGCATGCTGTTCGCCAAGTCTGCCGCTTTTGCCAGCAACACCATGGGCAAACCCGGCATTGGCAAAGGCGTGAGCACAGGCCGCCACCATGCCCGCGTGAGCGGCGCACCCGAGGTGTATGGCGAACTGCCCATCACCTGCATGGCCGAAGAGATCGAAACACCCGGTGAGGGCCAGGTGCGTGCACTGATTACCGTGGCTACCAACCCGGTACTCTCCAGCCCGGACGGCCCGCGCCTTGCCAAAGCGTTGGACTCGCTGGACTTCATGGTCAGCCTGGACATCTACCTGAACGAAACCACCCGCCATGCGGATGTGATCCTGCCCGGCCTCTCGCCGCTCGAAGACTTGCACTACGACGTGGCTTTCCCCCAACTCTCGTGGCGCAACCACGCGCGCTACAGCGCACCCGTGTTGCTCCGCCCCGAAGGCCAGCCCGAAGAGTGGCAAACCCTGCTCAAGCTGACCGCCATCGTGCAAGGCCAGGGCGCCCGGCAGGACGCCAACCTGCTCGACGACCAGCAGTTTGCCGATGACGCTAACCGCCTGTTCGGCCCCCATGCCGCTGCTGTGATCGCAGCAACCGGCAGCTTGCGCGGCCCCCAGCGCGGGCTGGACGTGGCACTGCGCAGCGGCCCCTACGGCGACCAGTTCGGCCTGAAACCTGAAGGTTTGAATCTGAAAAAGGTCATGGCCGCCAGCGACAGCGGTGGCATTGACCTGGGCGAGCTGCAACCTCGCATTCCCGAAATGCTGCGCACCCCCAGCGGCAAAGTGGAGCTCGCGCCTCCGCTCTTGCTACAAGATTTGGAGCGCGCCGCGCAGGATCTGCGGGCGCCAGCACCCGATTTGGTCATCATCGGCCGGCGGGATGTGCGCACCAACAACAGCTGGATGCACAACCTGCCCACGCTGACCAAAGGTCCTTTCCGCTGCACGGCGCTGATCCACCCTGACGATGCTGTGCGCTTCGGAGTGCAAGACGGCGGCATGGCCACCCTGCGCAACGGGCACCGCAGTGTGCAGGCGCAAGTGCAGGTCAGCAGCGACATGATGCCCGGCGTGGTCAGCCTGCCGCACGGCTGGGGCCACAACCTGCCGGGCGCGCAGCTGCGGGTAGCGGCGGAGCGCCCGGGCGCCAACATCAATGCCTTGCTCGATGACCAACTGCGCGACCCGCTGTCGGGCAACGCCGTGCTGGGCGGCGTGGCCATCACCATGGAAGCTGCATGAAGGTGACCGGGGCCAGATAGTCAAGATTGGAGGGGCGGACTCTATTCTCAGGTTGAAAAGGCATTTAGGATGTCCGGACTCTTCAAGAACAGGATGGAAAGCCCCATGAGAATAGCGTTGCGTTTGGCTACGGCTTGTCTGGTCATGTCCCTGACGCTGGCCGCCCACGCCCTGACGTTCCGCGCAGCGAGCGATCCTTACCCACCCTATGGTGACCCCAAGCATCCCGATGGCGGCTTGGGCATCGAGATCATCCGCGCGGCCTTCAAGACGCAGGGCCACGACATGACGATGGAGTATGTGCCTTGGGCCCGGGCCGAAGCGGGCGTCAAGAACGGGACCTACGACATCCTCCCCTTCACATGGCGAACGGATGCCCGAGAGAAAGTGCTGCTGTTCAGCGCCCCGTTTGCCGTGGGCCATGTCCGCTTCATCAAGCGCAAGGGCGACCCCTTCAATTTTCAGGGAATGGAAAGCCTGGAGGGCAAGCGCATCGGCGTTATCCAAGGATATGCGTACAGCGAAACCTTCGGGCAGTCCAGCAGCTTCGTGCGGGAGAACGGGAAAGACCTCCCCACCAACGTCCAGAAGCTCCTGCTAAAGCGCCTGGACCTGACCATCGAAGACGAAACCGTGGCTCGCGCGGCCCTTTTTGCAGACGGCCCCGACATGCTGGAACAGATTGAATTCGTGAAAACGCCTCTGGCAGTCAACCCCCTCTACATCACCGCGGGAATACAAAACCCGTTGGCTCACGAAATCATCAGTGCCTTCAACAAGGGGCTGGAGGTCATCAAAGCCAATGGCACGTATGACCGGATCTTCAAAAAATATGGCGTAGAGCGTTCTGTACGCTGACACGCCCCGGACTCCTTCCGGCGCGAGAGCCTGCCTCGCTCCATAGAACGCCTAGAGCAGTGCCTGCCCTGCAGCAGCCACCACACTGCGGGTGAGGCGCTCCAGTTCCGGCAAGGGCTGCTGGGCGACTTGCCAATACAGCGGCACATCCAGCGCGCGACCCGGCACCAGCTCCACCAGGCGGCGCTTGTCCATATGCTCTTGCACCGAGAGCAGCGGGTTCATGCCCCAGCCCACATCGGCCAGCGCAGCATCCACAAAAGCCTGCGATGAAGGCAAGCGGTGGGCCGGCAGCATCACATCGCGGCGCAGCTGGCGGCGCACCCATCGCTCCTGCAGGCGGTCGTTACGGTCAAACACGATACTGGGTGCGCGGGCCAGGGTGTCGGCATTCACCCCCCCGGCGAAGTGCTGTTGCATGAAGGCAGGCGAGGCCGTGGCGCAATAGCGCAAGGTGCCCAGCTTGCGCACTTTGCAGCCCTGCACCGCCTTGGCGTGCGAGGTCACCGCGGCCAACACATGGCCACGGCGCAGCCATTCGTTGGTCTGGTCCTGATCGTCCACCGCCACATCCAGCAGCACCTGGCTCTGCGCGCAGAAGTCGCGCATGGCAGTCACGAACCAGGTACTCAGGCTGTCTGCATTGATGGCAATGCGGATGGTGGTGTGCTCGGCTTGCGCGTCTTCCGGGGCCAAGGCCGGCAGGTCACGCCGCAGATCGTGCTCCAGCATGGCCACCGAATCCGCGTGGCGGCAGATGCGGGCACCTGCCTCGGTAGCGGTGCAAGGCTGCCCCCGCACGATAAGCACCGCCCCCACCCGCTCTTCCATCTGGCGGATGCGCTGTGACACCGCCGACGGCGTGATGTGCAGTACCCGCGCGGCGCGCTCGAAGCTGCCTTCGCGCACCACAGCGGCGACAGTGGCAAGCAATGTGGATTCCAGCATGGTCAGGTTTAATGAAGTATGGCTAATTCCAGCGTAGCAGATTTCATGTGATTTTCTGCACTTCAATCCGATACTTGCGCCATGCAAGAACCCTCCGCCTTCCTGGCTACGCTTACCACCGCACTGCCCAGCGTCATGACCGGCCTGACGCTCAGCCTGTCACTCATCATGGCCATCGGTGCCCAAAACACCTTTGTGCTGCGCCAAGGGCTGCGCCGCGAGCATGTGGCTGCGGTGGTGGCCGTATGCGCCCTGCTGGATATCACCTTGATGACCATCGGCGTGAGCGGGCTGGCCGCTACCCTGGGCAACTATCCGCGTGCCTTGAACGCGCTGGCACTGGCCGGCGCTGCCGTGGTGGGCTGGTACGGACTCTCGGCATTGCGCCGGGCGCTGGCACCGCATGCCATGCATGCGCAGCTCCAGGGCGCGCCGCAAACGCTGCGTAAAACCGTCATTCAGGTTTTGACCATCAGCTTGTTGAACCCGCATGTGTATCTGGACACCGTGATTCTGGTGGGTGCGGTCGGTGCCAAGCAGGCTGCCGGCACCCAGGGCTGGTTTCTGGTGGGAGCCGGTGGCGCCAGCGCGCTGTGGTTCATCACCCTGGGCTTCGGCGCGCGGCTTCTCAGCCCGCTGTTTGAACGCCCCGTGGCCTGGCGGGTGCTGGACCTCCTGGTCGCAGCGATGATGGGCCATATCGCCTACAGCTTGTGGTCGCAAGCGACAGTGCTGTAGGCTCAGCGCTCTTTCATCAAGGAGACACATATGAATTGGTTGGATCTGGTCACCGCAGTGGCGATCGCGCAGTACATCTGGTTTGGAGTGCTGGTAGGCCAAGCCCGTGGACGTTACGGGGTGCATGCGCCGGCCGTCACCGGCCACGAAACGTTTGAGCGCTATTACCGCGTGCAGATGAATACCCTGGAGCTGCTGGTGCCCCTGGTGCCCGCCATGTACCTGGCGGCGCGCTACTGGTCGCCGGTGTGGGTGGCAGCCGCGGGCGCCGTCTACGTGGTGGGCCGCTTCATCTATTTGCGCGCCTATGTCGCCGACCCTAAAACCCGCGCTTTGGGTTATTCCCTCAGCGCCCTGCCGGTGTTGGGCCTGTTGGTCGCAGTGGTTGCGGGCGTGTTCATGGCAGCTTGAACGCCAATGCCTGCAGGCAGCTCACTCTGCCGGTTCTGCATCGGTCTGGTCTATCCATTCCACTTGCCCGCTACCCGCCTCGTTGAGGCGGGCCACCAAAGCAGCAGCAGCGTGGGCGGGCAGCGCGAACACCAGCTCCACCCGCTCGCCATGGCGCACCTCACCCAAGGTGGCACCCGCAGCGTCCAGCTCGCGGCGCACGCGGCCTTCCAGAGGGTAAGGCACCGCGCACTTCAGCGCCTGCATTTTCACAATCGGCACCTTCTCGGCTTGCAGCAAAGCCTGCGCCACCGTGTCGGTGTAGGCCCGCACCAGCCCGCCGGCGCCCAGGTTCACGCCACCGTAGTAACGCACTACCGTGGCCAGCACTCCTTCCAGATCCTGATGGCGCAGCACGTCCAGCATGGGCCGTCCGGCAGTGCCGCTAGGCTCACCGTCGTCCACGGCCGCCGAATGCCCACCCGCCATCAGCGCCCAACACACGTGCGTGGCGGTGGGGTGCTCGGCCCACAAGTCCGCTACCACCTTTTGCGCTGCAGCGCGATCCGCCACCGCTTGCACCCGGCCGATAAACCGGCTCTTTTTGACGATGAGTTCGCTGTTGCTGGGTTTTGCTATCGTGTGCGCCATGACCGGAGTGTAGATTCCGCCTGCACCGTCCTTTTCCTTCGTAACCCTATCCATGACCCGTCGCACCCGGTTTCTGCTGGCCCTGACCATCTTGCTCCTGGCGGCTCTGGCCGGTGGCGCCTATTGGCTGCATGGCAACCTGGACCGGCTGGTGCAGCAAGCCATTACCCGCTATGGCAGCGAGATCACCGGTGCGCCAGTCAGTGTGGCAGCCGCCAGGCTGGAGCCCACCAATGGCCGCGGCGAGCTGCGGGGCTTGCGCATCGGTAACCCCGCCGGCTTCAAAACGCCCTATGCAGTGCAGGCAGACCGCATAGAGCTGGAGCTGGATCTCAGCTCACTCGCCTCGGACGTGGTGGTGATCCGCAAAATTGCAGTCATTGCACCGGATGTGATTTATGAAAAGGGCGAGCGGCAAACCAACTTTGATGCGCTACAAGCCCAGATTGCCAAGGCCGTAGGCCAGTCTTCCAACACGAGCCCCGGCAAGAAGCTGATCGTGCAGGAGCTGGTGGTGCGCAATGCCCGCGCGCAAGCCAGCGCGGCCTTCATGAACGGAAAGACCGTCACCGTGGCATTGCCCGACTTGCAACTGCGTGACTTGGGCAAAGCCGAAGGTGGCCTGACCCCGGCGCAGCTGGGCCAGAGGATTGCGGCTGCCATGGAAAAGCGGCTGACCGCTGCGGTCAGCTTTGACAAGTTGCTTCAATCCGTAGGCGGCGCACTGAACCGTGCGGGTGACGCCTTGCAGGGACTTTTCAAGTAAAAAGCGCATCTTGCGCTGGTGGAATATGCGCGAGCAGCTATTCTTTTGATAGCAATCACACCACCGGCGAAGTCTTCAAGCCGGCCAGGTAGGCGTCCAGCGTAGCCAAGCCCACAGCTTCGAGGTCAAAGGCCTCCGGGTCCAGCAGCCAGTTGTATTTGATGCCCCCCACCAGCGCAAACAGGCCAATGGTGGCGTTGCGCAGGTGTGCGTCGGCCTTGATATGGCCCAACTGTTGGGCGATCTGGAGCAGGCGCTGCATGTCATCCATGCACTCGTTGCGGCCGCTGATCTTGCGCTGCTGCATCTCCTGCATTTCATCGACGTACTCCACCTTCTGCATCGCGATTTCAAATACGCGGCGAACTTGTGCATCGTTGGCAACCTGGCGCAAGGCGGTAGCGGTATTGCGGCGGATTTTGTCCAGTGGCCGGGCTTCGTCGTCCTGGGTGATTTCGGTCAAGCGGGCCATCATCGGCAGGGTGACCCGCTCCATCATGGCGTGAAAGAGCTCGCCCTTATTCTCAAAATGCCAATAAATCGCGCCCCGGGTCAGACCCGCGTCCTTGGCAATTTCCTGCAAGGAAGTGCGCGAAACCCCGCGCTGGTGAAACACGCGTTCAGCAGCGTCTAGGATCAGTTCGCGGGTGGCTAAGGCTTCTTCTTTGGTGCGGCGGGCCATGGATTGACCTCATAAAAATGTGCGGGTATTGTAGTTTTTTCGAAACATACATTCGTGCATGTATGTATACTAACCTCCATTGTCGCGGTCTGCTTCGCTATTTCTTGAGGGTTTGCCCTAGATCAAGCCGCCGGCAAGTCTCACCCCCGATTACCGCCCCAACTACCTCTGTCACAAGGGAAATCTGTATGTCGCTGTTCCGTCAGACCCAGGGTGCCTCACCCGCTCTCTCCTCCGGCCGTGTGGCCTTGTTGGCCATTCCATTGGCTGTAGCCCTGGTGGCCTGCGGCGCCAAAGACGGCGCTCAGGGCGCCGGCGGCCCGCCCGGTGGCGGCATGCCCCCTGCTGAAGTCGGTGTAGTGACCGTGTCCAGCCAAGTGGTGGCTTTGCAGTCGGAGTTGCCCGGCCGCGTCAGCGCCCTGCGCGTGGCCCAAGTGCGCGCCCGGGTAAGTGGCGTGGTGCTGCAACGTGCCTTCCGCGAAGGCAGCGAAGTAAAAGCCGGCCAGGTGCTGTACCAACTGGACTCTGCCCCCTACCGCGCTGCGTTCGAGAGCGCCCAAGCTACCGTGGTGAAAGCCCAGGCCACGCTGGCGCAAGCCACCGCCCAAGTGGAGCGCAACAAGGCGCTGGTAGAAGCCAACGCCATCAGCAAGCAGGAATTCACCACCCTGCAAACCGCCCAGCGTCAGGCAGAAGCCGATCTGGGTGTGGCCAAAGCCGCAGTGGAGACCGCGCGCATCAACCTGGCTTACGCCACCATCACGGCCCCCATCTCCGGTCGCATCGGCCAATCGTCCGTGACCGAGGGTGCACTGGTAGGAGCCTCTGACACCACTGCCCTGGCCACCATTCAGCAGACCAACTCGGTCTACGTGAACTTCACCCAGTCCAGCACCGAAGTGCTGCGCCTGCGCAAAGCCATTGCCTCCAAGCAATTGCGCGCTTCGGGCGACGGCTCAGTGCCGGTGCGCATCGTGCTGGAAGACGGCAGCGAGCTGCCCAAGGCCGGCAAGCTGCTGTTCAGCGACCTGACAGTGGACGCCACCAGCGGCCAGATCACCCTGCGCGCCGAAGTGCCCAACGCCGACGGCCTGCTGTTGCCAGGCCAGTACGTGCGCGTGCGCTTGTCCCAGGCAGAGCTGCCCTCCGGCATCATGGTTCCGCAGCAAGCGGTGACCCGCACCAACCAGGGCGACACCGTGCTGGTGGTCGGCGAAGGCGGCAAGCCCGGCCCGCGCCCCGTGAAGCTCGGTGGCAATGCCATCAACAACCAGTGGGTGATTCTGGACGGCTTGAAAGAAGGCGACCAGGTCATCGTGGACGGCTTCCAGAAAATGATGGTGCCCGGCGCCCCCGTGAAGCCCGTGCCATGGACTCCCGGTGCCGCACCCGCTGGCGCCCCGGGCGCATCCGCATCCGCATCCGCTTCCGCCCCCGCTGCAGCCGCATCTGCAGCTGCCAAATAAATCGCTAGAGGCACATTCCATGGCTCAGTTTTTTATCAACCGCCCCATCTTTGCGTGGGTGATCTCGCTGTTCATCTTGGTGATGGGCGGCGTGGCCATCACCCAGCTGCCGATCTCGCAGTACCCGCCGGTGGCGCCACCGTCCATCGTCGTGAACACTGCGTACCCCGGTGCATCGGCCCAAACGCTGGAGGACAGCGTGCTGTCCGTCATCGAGCGCGAAATGAACGGCTCGCCCGGCCTGATCTACATGGAGTCGGTCGCGCAAGCGGACGGCTCCGGCAGCATCACCCTGACCTTCGAGACAGGCACCAACGCCGACCTCGCGCAGGTAGATGTGCAAAACCGCTTGTCACGCGCCACACCGCGCTTGCCAGCAGCGGTCACGCAGCAAGGCGTGCGCGTGGACAAATCGCGCTCCAACTTTCTGATGTTCACCATGCTGTCCTCTGACGACCCGGAGACCAGCACGATTGAACTGGGCGACTACGCCTCGCGCAACATCGTGCCCGAGTTGCAACGCTTGCCCGGTATCGGCCAGGCCCAGCTCTTCGGAACCGAGCGCGCCATGCGCATCTGGCTGGACCCGGCCAAGCTGGCCTCGTTCAACCTGTCTACCGCAGAAGTCAACGCCGCCATCAGCGCACAAAACGCGCAGGTGTCTGCCGGTGCCATCGGCGACCTGCCCAACATCACAGGCCAAAGCATCGCAGCGACCGTGGTGGTCAAAGGCCAGCTCGCCAGCGTGGCGCAGTTCGGCAATATCGCGCTGCGCAGCAACGCCGACGGCTCGGCCGTGCGTCTGAAAGACGTGGCTCGCATTGAGCTCGGCGCCCAGGCGTATGCCACCTCCGCCCGGTTGAATGGCAAGCCTGCCATCGGTATCGGCGTGCAGCTGGCCCCCAGCGGCAACGCCATGGCCGCAGCCAAAGCCGTGCGTGCCCGCATGACCGAGCTGCAGGCCTACTTCCCCAAAGGCATGAGCTGGAGCATTCCTTACGACAGCTCGCGCTTTGTAAATATTTCGATCAAGCAAGTGGCTGAAACCCTGGTCGAAGCCGTGGTGCTGGTGTTCCTGGTGATGTTCCTGTTCTTGCAGAACTGGCGTTACACCATCATCCCGACCATCGTGGTGCCGGTGGCGCTGCTCGGTACTTTTGCCACCCTGCTCGCGCTGGGCTTCTCGATCAACGTGCTCACCATGTTCGGCATGGTGCTGGTGATCGGTATCGTGGTGGACGATGCCATCGTGGTGGTGGAAAACGTCGAGCGCATCATGAGCGAGGAAGGCTTGCCACCACTGCAAGCCACCAAGAAGGCCATGGGCCAGATCTCGGGCGCCATCATCGGTGTGACCGTGGTGTTGATTGCCGTGTTCGTGCCGCTGGCTTTCTTTGCCGGCTCGGTGGGCAACATCTACCGCCAGTTCTCGGCGGTAATGGTGAGCTCCATTGCGTTCTCGGCCTTCCTGGCCTTGTCGCTGACCCCCGCCTTGTGCGCCACGCTGCTCAAGCCTGTCGAGGCCGGCCACGCGCACGCCAAGACCGGCTTCTTCGGCTGGTTTAACCGCCGCTTTGACTCCACCGCCAAAGGCTACGAAAGCCTGGTGGCCCGCTTGCTGAAAAAAGCCGGCCGCTACCTGGTGATTTATGTAGCCATCATTGCCGGTGTGGCTGTGGTGTACCTGCGCTTGCCCACTTCCTTCCTGCCGGGTGAAGACCAGGGCAACATCATCGTGAACGTGCAACTGCCCCCGGGTGCCACCCAACAGCGCACCTTGAAAGTGATGGAGCAAGTGGAAGGCTTCATCCTCAAGCAACCTGAAGTCGAAGGCATGGTGGCGGTGTTGGGCTTCAGCTTTTCCGGCCAGGGCCAGAATGCCGCATTGGCTTTCGTGACCCTGAAAGACTGGTCGCAGCGCGTGGGCCCCGAGCATTCGGCGCAGGCATTGGCCGGCCGCGCCTTCGGCGCACTCATGGGTATCCGTGATGCATTCATTTTCCCGCTGGCGCCGCCTCCCATTCCTGAATTGGGCAATGCCACCGGCTTTACCTTCCGCCTGCAAGACCGCGGAGGCAAGGGCCACGCGGCGCTCATCGGAGCACGCAACCAGCTGCTGGGTATGGCGTCCAAGAGCAAGGTGCTCACCCAAGTGCGCCCTGATGGTCTGGAAGATGCGCCGCAGCTGCAAATCGACATCGACCGCGACAAAGCGAGCGCTTTGGGTGTGAGCTTCAGCGCCATCAACAGCACCATCTCCACGGCGCTGGGTTCGAGCTATGTGAACGACTTCCCGAATGCGGGCCGCCTGCAACGGGTGGTGGTGCAAGCTGAAGGCACGGCGCGTATGCAGCCGGATGACATCCTGAAGTTCAACGCCATCAACAGCAGCGGCAAAGCAGTGCCCTTGTCTGCCTTTGCCACCACACAATGGGTGACCGGCGCGATGCAAACCGTGCGCTACAACGGCTACTCCGCCGTGCGCATCAGCGGTGCAGCAGCTCCCGGCTTCAGCACCGGCGAGGCCATGGCCGAAATGGAGCAACTGGCAGCAAAGCTGCCCGAAGGCTTCGGCTTTGAGTGGACTGGCCAGTCCCGCGAAGAGAAGAAGGCCGGCTCGCAAGCGACTGTGTTGTATGCCTTCGCGATCCTGGCGGTGTTCTTGTGCCTGGCTGCGTTGTACGAGAGCTGGTCCATCCCCCTGGCGGTGATTCTGGTCGTGCCCTTGGGTGTGTTCGGTGTCGTGTTGGCCACTTTGTTCCGCGGCTACGCGAACGACGTCTACTTCCAGGTGGGTCTGATCACCATCATCGGTTTGTCGGCCAAGAATGCGATTTTGATTATCGAGTTCGCCAAGGACTTGCAAGCCCAAGGCAAGAGCGTGATCGAGTCCGCCTTGTCGGCAGCGCATCTGCGCTTCCGACCCATCGTCATGACGTCGCTGGCGTTCATGTTGGGTGTGTTGCCTCTGGCGATTGCCAGCGGTGCGGGCTCGGCCAGCCAACGTGCCATCGGCACAGGCGTGATCGGCGGCATGGTAGCGGGCACCATACTGGCGGTGTTCTTCGTGCCGATCTTCTTCGTGGTGGTGCGCAGCATCTTCAAGGGCAGCGAACGCCAACACCAATTCGACGTTGAACACGGACACCAGATCGGAGCGCAATCCCATGAGTAAGCATTCTTTCCAACGCCCTGCCCTGCATCTGGCCACCCTGTCGGCGGCGCTGTGGCTGGCTGGTTGCAGCTTTATCCCTACCTTCACCCGGCCCGCGGCTCCGGTGGCGCCTGCCTTCCCCCAAGTGGCGGTAGCCAGCACTCCCTCTGCCGACATCAAAGCGGCAGCAGACATTGAGTGGCAAAGCTTTTTCAAAGACGCGCGCCTCAAGCGCCTCATTGAGCTGTCTTTGGAGAACAACCGCGACCTGCGCGTGGCAGCCCTCAACATCGACGCGACCCGGGCCAAGCTGCAAGTGGCACGCGCTGACCAGCTGCCCAGCGTGAATGCTGGCATCAACGGCAGCCGCGGCCCGGCTGCCAGCGGCGCCATCACCAGCAGCTACACCGCCGGCCTGAGCGTCACGGCCTATGAGCTGGATTTCTTCGGCCGCGTGCGCGCGCTAAGCCAAGCAGCCCAGGCGCAACTGCTGGCGACCGAGGAAGCCCGCAAGACCGTGCAAATCAGCCTGATTGCGTCGGTGGCCAACACCTACTTGACGCTGTTGGCCGACGACGAGTTGCTGCGCATTACCCGCGACACCCTCATGACTCGCCAAGCGAGCCTGCGCCTGATGCAGCTCAAGTACGACAACGATTCGGCCTCCAAGCTGGACCTGAGCACCGCCCAGAGCCAGCTGGAAGCTGCCAAAGTGTCATTGGCGCAACTGACCCGCCAACGCGCCACGGATGAAAGCGCGCTGGTACTGCTGGTAGGCCAGCCCTTGCCGGCGGACCTGCCTGCGGGCTTGGGTCTGGCAGAACAAGGCTTCTTGAGTGACCTGCCGGCCGGGGTGCCGTCCGAGTTGCTGGTGCGCCGCCCCGATGTCCGCCAGGCCGAGCAAAACTTGCTGGCGCTGAACGCCAACATCGGTGCAGCACGCGCAGCCTTCTTCCCGCGCATCACGCTCACTGCCAGCGCGGGCGTGGCCAGCAACGATCTTGAGCAGCTGTTCAACAACGGCACCAGCGCCTGGAGCTTTGCGCCACAGTTGCTGATGCCCATCTTTGATGCGGGCCGCAACAAGGCCAACTTGGAAGCTGCCAAGGTCAACAAGGACATCGCCATCGCCCAGTACGAAAAAGCCATCCAGACCGGCTTCAAGGAAGTGGCCGATGCTTTGGCCGGCCGCGCCACCCTGGGCGAGCAACTGCAAGCCCAGACCGCGCAGCTCGTCGCTACCCAGACCACCATGCAACTGACCGACCTGCGCTTCAAAGCCGGTGCGGCCAGCTCGTTCGATGTGCTGGAAGCTCAGCGCTCTTTATTCGCAGCTCAACAGGCACAAGTGCAGGTGCAAACCCAGCAACTGCAAAACCTGGTGACCTTGTACAAAGTGCTGGGCGGTGGATGGACCGAAGCTAACGATCAGCAAAAGGCAGCCCAACCTTAAAGAAAAATCGGGCGCTAGCGCCCGTCGAATATGCGCGAGCAGCTCCTGAATCAGGAGCAAGTGTGAGCAGGCGTAAATCACCCGTTTGGGGGATAGGCACCCAAGCCCGCAGTCCATAGACTGCGGGCTTTCTTTTTGCCGGAAGTAATTGCACGCATGACACGCATCGCCCCCACCGCCCTCGCCCTGCTCCTGGTGAGCACCTTTGCCCACGCAGGTGACAACATCCGCCCCGACCCCGGCATGTGGGTGGGTGTCACCAAACTATCGGTCGACCGCACCAACTGGCGCACCATGAGCGACACACGGGGCTGCATGACCAAAGAAGATGCGACAGATTGGGAGAGCAATGCACGCCAGCAAATTGCAGCTGCGCAATGCTCGGTACAAAGCTTGACCGTGAGCATGGGCAAGATCAGCGGCACCATAAGTTGCGCCAACGAAAACCAAGTGCAGATGAAAGTCGACGGCCGCTACGACAACCGGAGTTACGACATCGACCTCGTCTCCACCAGCACCATCATGATGCCCCCCGCAGCCGGTGGACAGGCAGTTCCTGTGAAGCTGTACGGCAAGTGGACGGGGCGTATGGTGGGGGTTTGTTCTTATTGAAATTGGGCTCCAGCGCAGGCAGGGTTTGCGCTAGTAGCTATTGATTTGGGAGCAAGTTGCGGGGGGGCAAGAGCGTCGGCTTTAGGCTGGAAGCCGTCTTTGCCACCACCTCGAAGCAGTCACCCGAATGGCACGTTAACGCCCGGGTTAACCGGCGCCGGAGCCCGAAGGCCGTAGGGCACCAACACTGGCCATAAAAATGGCGAAGCCATGGCCAGTGTTGGCGTCCGCGTTGAACCGACAGTTAGAATTTTTGCATTTGCTACGCATTTCGAGTGATGGGCAGCCTTGAAATTAGGCTTGAGTACTTATCAAAAGCTGACGGGTCAAGCAACATCTCGTCTAGGAAGTTTTCGAGCTCTGAATCGAAGTTGATGTTGTTTATTGGTGAGTCGTGGCTGCAGAGCACAAAGTTATATGGGCGAAGCTGTCGAACCCTAAGCTCTGCGCTTCCTGCAATTGGAGTGATTTTCCCACCAATGTTTGCGTGACCGTCATCGTATTCGGAGCGAGTCACTTTGTGCTGACCATCGAAAATTGCATACTCCTCTGCGTATGTCTCAGAGTTTGCTATTGCTGCTTCGAGATATTGCGGGGTTTTTGGGTATAGGCCTGTTGGTGCCATTGGCTCAGTTTCTACGTACACCCACAACCGTCTACAGCTGGTTGAGTAGATTGCAGCCAAGCGTGATACCTTGTATTCATCAAAGTTTATCAACACAGTTCTGGCATCAATTCGCTTGAATTCCTCAACTTGAAGATTTCCGCGCCCAAACCACCAAATAGGGCTCGTCACGCCATGATCTTTGCTTTTGAAGGTGAGCGGCGATTGAAGCAGTAGCGCAAGCCGATCGACCGCTTCCTGTCCATTGAACCATCCGGTAGAGCGTAGGCCTGGAAAGGCATTTGCGAATCGATCCGCAAAAAAATCAGACGTGGAATTCCACGTGAAAAGAGGAAGAGCCGGAATGCTGGGCTTCGTTGTGGTGATCGTGCTGTTTGACTGAGCGGGGGTGTGTTCAATTCGACTCGGTGCGTATGACGGCGCACCTTCGCGCTTTCCAAAGAAGAAGTCGAGAAAAGCCCACGCGGCCCCAATAAATGCAAGAAATGGCTCATATGGTCCGGAAGGGTCCATGATCCATTTCAATGCCAATAGTGCGCTGCCGAGCAGCACTAAACCTTCTATTTTTCTACGCATCAGTTGCTCTATAAATTTCTAACGTAATGTAGACAGCAAAACCCGGTTGATACATCCAGGCAATGACGATACATACTTTGGTGAAAAGGCTAGAAATCCGCTTGCTGCCTTGATTGAAGTAATTTCCATGTACATTTGTACAGGTATAAAAATTCCGACAATCCCCGCACGTCGTAAGTATTGAAATTTGGCGAACATTAGCCGACTCTCACGTCTACATCGGCTTATGAATATCCCCTGTTCGGGTGATTTCGCGAGGGTCTGCTTCCGCTGCAAAGCAGCCGGCTACCCGGCTGCTTCCTCCATCACTCCACCCGCGTGATCCGGTTCGGCTTGAAGCCTAAATCCGCCGCTTTGCCCTTGCGGCCACGGGCTGTGCGGGCGTTGTTGAGGCTGCGGATTTCCAGGGTTTCGTCGCGCTCTTTGCCACCGCGGCCGATACCGTCGATGCGGATGCTGCGGGTGTAGGCGGCAGCGCCGGCCAGGGTGTCTTTGGCTTCCAGGTCGATCAGCATCAAGCCGCGTCCACCGTTGGCCATGGTTTTGAGTTCGGTGATCTCAAAGGTGAGGATGCGCCCACCGGTGGACGCGCAGGCCACGTGGGTCGCAGGCGCCACCACGGTCGCGGGGGTACCCGCCACGGTGACCTTGCCTTGCGCACCCGACACCACCGAGGGGGCACACAGGGTCTCGCCCTCGCCAACGCCCACAAAGGCCTTGCCGGCCTTCTGGCGCGAGGTCATGTTCTCCACGCTGGCGATAAAGCCGTAGCCGCCACTGCTGGACAGTAGCAACTGCGCGCTTGCCGGGCCAGCAAAGTAATACAGAATTTGTGTGCCGCTTTCCAGCTCCAGCAGCGTGGTAACCGGCTGGCCATCGCCCCGCCCGCCGGGCAGTGCAGACACCGGCACGGTGTAGATGCGCCCGTTGGAGCCGAACACCAAGAGCGTGTCCACCGTGCGGCACTCGAAGGTGCCATACAGGCCGTCACCCGCCTTGAAGGCAAAGGTAGACGCCTCATGGCCGTGGCCGGTGCGAGCACGCACCCAGCCTTTTTCAGACACCACCACCGTCACCGGCTCGTCCACCACCTTCACCTCGGCCACAGCCTTTTTCTCGGCCTGAATGAGCGTGCGGCGCGAGTCGGCAAACACTTTGGCGTCCGCCTCAATCTCTTTCACCATCAAGCGGCGCAGTGCGGCGGGGCTGCCTAGAATTTCTTCCAGCTTGCCTTGCTCGGTGCGCAGCTCCGACAGCTCTTGCTCGATCTTGATGGCTTCCAGCCGCGCCAATTGGCGCAGGCGGATTTCCAAGATGTCTTCAGCCTGGCGGTCGCTCAAGTTGAAGCGGGCAATCAGCGCAGCCTTGGGCTCGTCGCTGTTGCGGATGATGGCAATCACCTCGTCGATGTTGAGCAACACCGTCTGGCGGCCTTCCAGGATGTGGATGCGGTCCAGCACCTTGCCCAGGCGGTGGCGGCTGCGGCGCTCGATGGTGCTGGCGCGGAAGGCCACCCACTCCACCAACATCTGGCGCAGTGATTTTTGCACCGGCTTACCGTCCAGCCCCACCATAGTGAGGTTGATGGGCGAGGAGGTTTCCAGGCTGGTGTGGGCCAAGAGCGCGGTGATCAGCTCCTGTTGCTCGACCGTGCGGCTCTTGGGCTCAAACACCAAGCGCACCAAGGCGTCTTTGTTGGACTCATCACGCACCACGTCCAGCACGCTCAGGATGCTGGCCTTGAGCTGGGTTTGCTCCTGGCTCAGGGCCTTTTTGCCGGCCTTGACCTTGGGGTTGGTGAGTTCTTCAATTTCTTCCAGCACGCGCTGGCTGCTCACGCCGGGCGGCAGCTCGGTGACCACCAGTTGCCATTGGCCACGGGCCAGGTCTTCAATTTTCCAGCGGGCGCGCACCTTGAGGCTGCCGCGGCCGCTACGGTAGGCATCGGCAATATCGCTGGCGCTGCTGATGATCTGGCCGCCACCGGGAAAGTCCGGGCCGGGGATCAGGGCGAACAGTTCGTCGTCGGAGAGCTTGTCGTTCTTGATGAGTGCCACGCAAGCGTCGGCCACCTCGCGCAGGTTGTGGCTGGGGATCTCGGTCGCCAAACCCACAGCAATTCCGCTGGCGCCATTTAGCAAGCTGAACGGCAGGCGCGCGGGCAACTGCTTGGGCTCCTCAGTAGATCCGTCGTAGTTAGGCTGGAAGTCCACTGTGCCCTGGTCAATTTCGTCGAGCAGCAGCGTGGTGATTTTGGCCAGGCGGGCTTCGGTGTAGCGCATGGCAGCGGCACCGTCGCCGTCCCGGCTGCCGAAGTTGCCTTGACCATCGACCAGCGGGTAGCGCTGCGAAAAGTCTTGCGCCATGCGCACCAAGGCGTCGTAGGCGGATTGGTCGCCGTGCGGGTGGAAGCGGCCCAGCACATCGCCCACCACGCGGGCGCTTTTGACCGGCTTGGCACCGGCGTTGCCATTGGCGCCCCCAAAGCCCAGGCCCATGCGGCCCATGCTGTACAGAATGCGGCGCTGTACGGGCTTGAGGCCATCGCAAACATCGGGCAAGGCTCGGCCTTTGACAACGGACAGCGCGTATTCCAGGTAGGCGCGCTGGGCGTAGGTGGCCAGGTTCAGTTCGCCATCGTCGCCGGGCGGTACGGGGCCTGTCGGTTCAGCGGGGTCGGGGATCAAATCAAGCGTGGTTTGGTCAGTCATGTTTCTTCAGTTCAGTCCACTGCAATCCGGGAATCTTCAGGGGCCACAGGCAGGGCCGGGGTGATCATGTTGCCGCGCCCGATGGCTCCACCGGGCATAGCGCCGGGTGCCAGCACATAGGCCGTGCGGGAGCCGGACAACACATAGCCGTCGCCATAGGGGTTGAGCACCGGCTTGACGCCCACCACTTGCGGCACGGACGTACTGGTTGTGGCGGGTGGTTTGAGCGCGGCGTAGAGCTCCGTGACGGTGGCGACGTAGTTCTGGGTTTCTTTGAAATTGGGCACTTTGTTGCCCGCCTTTTGCACCGCGCCTTCGCCGGCGTTGTACGCCGCAAGTGCCAGATCGGTGCGACCGGGAAACATGTCGAGCAACAAGCGCAGATAGCGCGCACCGATGCCTACGTTGATCTTGGGATCAGCCAGCTTGGCCTCCACCGACATCCAGCGATCGCTGTCCACACCGAAGCGGCGTGCAGTATCGGGCATGACTTGCATGAGCCCGATAGCGCCTTTGGGTGACACGGCGGCAGGCTCAAAGCCGGACTCGGTCGTCACCAACGCTTTGAGCAGCTCGTAGTCCAGGCGGTACTTGCGGGCGGCCTCTTGCAACAAGGGCTGGGCTTTGCGGTAGCGCGGGGAATTGTCAAAAAACGCCGCCAGTTTGGGGGACAGCTCGGGCGCATCCGGCACCACGACCTGCGGGGCAGTGGCATCAGCGCCCGACTGCAGGCCACGGATAGAGGCGCGGAAAAACAGCGTGTTGCGCTCGTCCACTTGCTCGGTGGAAAGATGCGTCTTGCCCTGCGGATCCACATAGACCCACACGTCGGCTTTGGCATCAAAAGCGGCTGTAGCGCACATAAATAATGCGCAAGCAGCTACTTTTTTCATAGCAAAACGAGACATAGCGGCACGCAGTTGCATCAGACGTCGATCTCTACCGAGTCGCCATGCAATTCCATCAGCTCGCGGCGGGAGGACGCCTCGCCCTTGCCCATGAGCTTGGTGATCAGCGCTTCGGTGTCGCCGAAGTTGATGGCGCCCAGCGTGACCGGCAGCAGGCGGCGGGTGTCGGGGTTGAGGGTGGTGTCCCACAGCTGCTCGGCATTCATTTCGCCCAGGCCTTTGAAGCGGCTGATGGACCAGGCGCCCTCGCGCACACCCTCTTTGCGCAGCTTGTCGAGGATGGCGGTGAGCTCGCCTTCGTCCAGCGCATAGGCCTTGCTGGCAGGCTTTTTGCCACGGGCTGGCGCATCCACCCGGAACAGCGGGGGCCGGGCCACATACACGTGCCCGGTCTCGATGAGCTTGGGAAAGTGGCGGAAGAACAGCGTGAGCAGCAGCACCTGGATGTGCGAGCCGTCCACATCCGCATCACTCAAGATGCAAACCTTGCCGTAGCGCAGGCCGCTCAGATCGGGCGTGTCGTTGGGGCCGTGCGGGTCTACGCCGATAGCGACCGAGATATCGTGGATTTCAGTGTTGGCAAACAGGCGGTCGCGGTCCACCTCCCAGGTGTTGAGCACCTTGCCGCGCAGGGGAAGTATGGCTTGGTTTTCTTTGTCGCGGCCCATTTTGGCGCTGCCACCGGCGGAATCACCCTCGACCAGAAACACCTCGTTGTAGGCAATGTCGCGGCTCTCGCAGTCGGTGAGCTTGCCGGGCAGCACGGCTACACCGCTGCTCTTGCGCTTTTCGACCTTCTGGCCGGCCTTCTGGCGGGTTTGGGCGGCTTTGATGGCCAGCTCAGCCAGCTTTTTGCCGTAGTCCACATGCTGGTTCAGCCAGAGTTCGAGCGCGGGCCGCACAAAGCTGCTCACCAAGCGCACCGCGTCGCGCGAGTTCAGGCGCTCTTTGATCTGACCTTGAAACTGCGGGTCCAGCACCTTGGCGCTCAGCACATAGTTGGCGCGTGCGAACACGTCTTCGGGCATGAGCTTCACGCCCTTGGGCAGCAGGCTGTGGAACTCGATAAAGCTTTTGACAGCTTGGAACAAGCCATCGCGCAAGCCGCTTTCGTGCGTGCCGCCCGCGCTGGTGGGAATCAGGTTCACATAGCTCTCGCGCACCGGAGCGCCGTCTTCAGTAAACGCCACGCACCAGGTTGCGCCCTCGCCTTCAGCAAAGGTGTCGTTGTTGCCATCGGCAAAGCCTTCGCCGTCAAACATGGGAATGACGGGGTCTGCGCTCAGGGTCTGGCCCAGATAGTCTTTGAGGCCGCCCTTGTAGAGCCAGTTCTGGCTTTCCTTGGCTTTTTCATTGACCAGCGTGACGCTGACGCCGGGCATCAGCACCGCCTTGCTGCGCAGCAGGTGGGTGAGCTCACCCATGGGCAGCGCTGCGGATTCAAAATACTTGGCGTCCGGCCACACCCGCACGGTGGTGCCCTGCTTGCGGTCGCCGTCCCCAGCCTTGCGCACCTGCAGGGCCTCGGTCACGTCGCCGCCTTCAAACACCAGATGAGCGACGGAACCTTCGCGGTAACTGGTGGCTTCCAGGCGCTTGCCCAGCGCGTTGGTCACCGACACACCGACGCCGTGCAAGCCGCCCGAGAAGCTGTAGGCGCCGCCCTTGCCTTTGTCGAACTTGCCGCCCGCATGCAGGCGGGTGAACACCAGCTCGATCACCGGGGCTTTTTCCTCAGGATGCATGCCGAACGGGATGCCGCGGCCATCGTCTTCCACGCTGACGGAGCCGTCCGCATGCAGGGTGACCTTGATTTTCTTGCCGTGGCCGGCCAAGGCTTCGTCGGCGGCGTTGTCCAGCACTTCCTGGATGATGTGCAGGGGGTTGTCGGTGCGGGTGTACATGCCCGGGCGCTGTTTGACGGGCTCCAAGCCCTTGAGCACGCGGATCGACGATTCAGAATATTCGGGGGTGGGTTTGACAGCCATAGCGGCGGATTGTAGGGGAACTGCGGCAATCCACTGTATATGCATACATGCAAATACCAATTCTTAGACCCGAGACAGGGGCGCTCTGTGTCCCGCCCGCTGCAAACGATCCGCCGAAACTGGCTACATTTGCAGGATGAGCTCTTCCCCTAAAACCCTCTCCATGTCCCAGGTGCTGGTGTGCGGCGCCACCATCGTGACATTGTCCATGGGCATCCGTCACGGTTTCGGCCTCTGGCTGCAGCCTATCACCCAGGCCCAGGGCTGGACGCGCGAGACTTTTGCTTTTGCCATCGCCATCCAGAACCTGGCGTGGGGCTTAAGCGGCATTTTTGCGGGCATGGCCGCCGACAGGTTCGGGGCATTCCGGGTGATCATCATCGGGTCTCTGCTGTATGCCTTGGGTCTGTGCGGAATGGCGTTGGCTAAGTCGCCACTGATGTTCACATTGGCCACCGGCACCTTGATCGGCATGGCGCAGGCCGGTACCACGTACGCCGTGATTTACGGCGTGATCGGTCGCAATGTGCCAGCAGAAAAGCGTTCCTGGGCCATGGGGGTCGCAGCGGCAGCAGGCTCGTTCGGCCAGTTTTTGATGATGCCGACGGAAGGCTTTTTGATCAGCTACTTTGGCTGGCAACAGGCCTTGCTGGCCTTGGCAGCGGCCACTCTGCTGATGATTCCGCTGGCGAGCGGGCTGAAAGAGCCCGCATTCGGCGGAGCTTCAGCCCCGGCGCGTCAGCAAAGCATTGGCCAAGCGCTGCGCGAGGCCTTCAAGTACCCGAGCTTTCAATTGCTGATGGCAGGTTACTTTGTGTGCGGCTTCCAAGTGGTGTTTATCGGAGTGCACATGCCCAGCTACCTGAAAGACAAAGGCCTGTCACCTCAAGTGGCGAGTTATGCATTGGCCTTGATCGGCCTGTTCAATGTGTTCGGCACTTATGCAGCAGGTGTGCTGGGCCAGAAGCTGCCGAAAAAGTACATCTTGGCATTTATCTACTTCGCGCGGGCGGTAGCCATCAGCCTGTTTTTGCTGGTGCCGCTGTCCCCCATGA
Organism: Rhodoferax mekongensis; assembly: GCF_032191775.1. Lineage (NCBI taxonomy): Bacteria > Pseudomonadati > Pseudomonadota > Betaproteobacteria > Burkholderiales > Comamonadaceae > Rhodoferax > Rhodoferax mekongensis. The sequence continues at coordinate 3,228,572 of NZ_CP132507.1, forward strand.
GTGTGTATGTATTTGCTTCTGTCATGGGGGTGCTGTGGCTATCCACCATTCCACCCACGAATGCAACCATTGCCCAGATTTTCGGTGTGGCGCATTTGTCCATGCTGGGAGGATTTGTATTCTTCAGCCACCAGATCGGATCCTTCATGGGCGTGTGGCTGGGTGGCTACCTGTATGACCGCACCGGAAGTTATGACATCGTCTGGTACATCGCCATCGCACTGGGGGTAGCCGCTGCGCTGGTAAATCTGCCGGTGCGTGAAGCGCCTATTGCCCGTGCGCCTCAAGCCGCTTGAAACCAACCACCATGCTCAAAAAAACTGCGATCACACTGGCCTTGTGCCTGCTGCTGACCGCTGTTTTCACCTTGTACGCCCAGCCTGATTTCATGGTGCAGATGGCCAATCAACTTTGGGCCTGCTTTTGAGTTTCCCTGCCATGACCAAAAACTTTCCTGTCACCATCATTACCGGCGCTTCTGAGGGCATAGGTGCCGAGCTCGCGCGTCAACTGGCTTCGCGGTATGGCGCTGAAATGAACTTGGTGTTGGCCGCGCGAAAGCGCGAGGCCTTGGAGGCAGTGGCCGATGTGTGCCGCACCAAAGGAAGCGAGGTTCTGGTGGTGCCTACGGATGTGTCGATCGAAGCACAATGCCGCAGCCTGATTCAAGCCACGATTAATGCTTTCGGACGCATTGACACCTTGGTCAACAACGCGGGCGTCTCTGCCCAAGCGCTTTTTCAGGATGTGGATGCCCAAGACCTGCATTGGTATGAAGACCTCATGCGTATCAACCTGTGGGGCAGCGTGTGGTGCACCCACGCTGCGCTACCGCACATCAAGCAAACCCAAGGGCGCATCGTGGCCGTGTCGTCTCTGGCGGGGCTGATCGGCGTGCCCGGGCGCACGGCTTACAGTGCCTCCAAGTTTGCGATGACAGGCTTTTTCGAAGCGTTGCGTGCAGAACTCAAACCTTCCGGCGTCAGCGTAACCACGGCTTTCCCCGGCGTGGTGCTGACTGACATACGTGCCCACGGACTGAATGCCAAGGGCGAAGTAGCCGGATCGAGTGGCCTTAAGGAAGACAAGGCCATGACCGTCTCCGAGTGCGCCTACCTGATTGCCACAGGAATGCAAAAGCGCCAACGTGAAGTGGTGATGACGGCCCAAGGCAAGCTGGGGCGTTTCCTCAAACTCCTTTTGCCAGGCGTTGTGGAGAACATGGCCATGGCGGCGCTGAAAGATGAAGTGAAACCCAAGTGATGAACACATCGCATCTACAGCTGTCTGCGCCATCACCTTGGATTCAGCGCTGGAGCCACCTGATTCCCTCAAGCGCCTCGGTTTTGGACGTAGCCTGCGGGAGCGGCCGCCATTTGGAATGGTTTGCGAGGCGCAGTTGCATGGTTACGGGTGTCGATAAAGACATAAGCGGCGCGCGCCAATTGGTACCCCTTGCCAGACTGATAGAAGCTGATATCGAGAACGGGCCGTGGCCACTTGCCAGAGATGGAGCTTCTGAACCCGAACTGTTCGATGCCGTGGTGGTGACCAACTACCTATGGCGTCCCCTGATGGGCACTTTGCTTGCCAGCCTCGCTCCGGGCGGTGTTCTGCTTTATGAGACATTTGCCACTGGCAACGAAACAGTGGGGCGCCCGGCCCGGCCCGACTTTCTGCTGAAAAATGGAGAGCTGCTAGACATGTGCAAAGACTTGCACATCGTGGCGTATGAAAACGGTTTTTTGGAACAGCCCGACCGGTTCGTTCAGCGCATTGCGGCCCTGCGAAACTTTACCCCCGGTGCACACAATGCCACTCCAGCGCGTTATGCACTCTAGTTAAAATGTTTGTTTACTGTTTCAACACTCGACATGAACGCTTCTAAAGGTCCAATCCGGGGCAGCATCGTAGCCCTTATCACTCCGATGCTTGATGACGGCTCCGTGGATTACCCCGCGCTGCGCAAACTCATCGATTGGCATATCGCCGAAGGCACCGACTGCATCGGCGTGGTGGGTACGACGGGTGAATCCCCCACTGTCAGTGTTGAAGAACATTGCGAAATCATCCGCGTGTCCGTCGAGCAATCCGCGGGTCGCGTACCGATCATGGCAGGTTGCGGCGGCAACTCCACCCGCGAGGCAATCGCCTTGGCGAAATTTGCAAAACAGGTGGGCGCCGATTGCCAACTGCAAGTCGTGCCTTACTACAACAAGCCTACGCAAGAGGGCCAATACCAGCACTTCAAGGCCATTGCTGAAGCCACCGGCGATTTGCCGATCGTGCTCTACAACGTGCCCGGGCGCTCTGTGGCCGATATGGCCCACGATACCGTGTTGCGTTTGACACAGGTGCCAGGCATTGTGGGCATCAAGGAGGCCACCGGCAATATCGAACGTGCGCAATGGTTGATCAAGGACGCCCCCAAAGAGTTCTCCATTTACAGCGGTGATGACCCCACAGCCGTGGCATTGATGCTGTGCGGTGGACATGGCAACGTGAGCGTCACTGCGAACGTGGCTCCTCGCCTGATGCACGAAATGTGCACAGCCGCCATTGCAGGCGATGTGGCCCGCGCGATGGAAATTCAAATGAAACTTTTGCCGGTGCACAAGGCTCTATTCGTTGAGTCCAACCCGATCCCGGTGAAATGGGCTGTGTCGCGCATGGGCCTGAGCAAGCCTGCGTTACGTTTGCCTTTGACGCCTTTGACGGACGCGAGCCAACCGGTTCTTGAGCGTGCCCTGCAGTCCACCGGACTGATCTGAGCTCCTGACCCTTTTTTGAGGAAATCCGTGAATTCCATTTCTAAAGTGATTTTGCTAGGCGCGACCGTGGCCCTTGGGGCCTGCTCTGCGCTCGAAACTGACAAAGTGGATTACCGATCCGCGGCCAAAGCTCCCAAGCTGGACGTGCCACCGGACTTGACCCAACTCAGCAAGGAAACGCCTTACACCGTAGTGGGCGGCGCAGTCTCTGCCAATGCGTCCAAAGCGGGGCAGGTTGAGACATCCAAGGCAGTAATCGCCGCGGTCGCAGTGGGTGACGTGCGCATTGAGCGTGCCGGCAACCAGCGTTGGCTTGTTGTGAACCGCCCAGCTGAAAAGCTGTGGGAACCAGTCAAGGACTTCTGGCAGGAAAACGGATTTTTGCTTGCCATGGACCAGGATAAATTGGGCATTATGGAAACTGACTGGGCGGAAAACCGGGCCAAGATTCCACAAGACTTCATCCGAGCCTCTTTGGGCAAACTGCTGGATTCGTTCTACTCCACCCCGGAACGCGACAAGTTCCGTACACGCCTGGAGCGGGACGCGAACGGAAACACAGAAATCTTTATTAGCCACCGCGGCATGGCCGAGGTGTATACCGCAGACCGTAGCAACCAGACCGTGTGGCAGCCTCGCCCGGCTGACCCCGAGCTGGAAGCCGAGTTCTTGCGTCGACTGATGGTGAAGCTGGGCGTCTCCCAAGAGCAGTCCAAAGCCTTGGTGGCCAACAGCACTCCCAAACCCGTGGCCGTGGTTGGCAATGTGAATGGGCAACCTGTTGTGCAGCTGGAAGAAGGCTTTGACCGGGCTTGGCGCCGCACCGGCCTGGCCCTGGACCGGACAGGATTCACCGTAGAGGACCGAGATCGCAAGCAAGGCATCTATTTTGTACGGTACCAGAACCTGACCTCGGAGAACTCTGAGCCTGGGTTCTTCAGCAAGATGTTCAGTGGCTCCAAAAAAGCCAATGAAGCCACCAAATACCGCATTGCGGTGCGTAGCGTGGGGGAGAAATCCACCGTCAGCGTTCTGGACGCCGACGGCAACGCCGAAAGTTCTGCGACGGCGCAACGCATCGTGAAAGTGATTGCGGACGACATCAAGTAATTTTTTACATCACCTTGGCGGGTGATGCGAAGACGAAAAAAAACCACCTTGCGGTGGTTTTTTTCGTCTGCAAGCAGATTACTGCTTGGCTGGCTCGGAAGCAGCAGCTGCGGGAGCAGCAGGAGCAGAAGCGTCAGCAGCAGGAGCGGCGGCGGCAGGAGCGGCAGCAGCAGGAGCGGCGGCGGGAGCAGCGGCTTCTTCTTTTTTACCGCAAGCAGCCAAAGCAGCAGCAGCGATCAAAGCTGCCAAAACGAGAGACTTGTTCATTTTTAAAGACTTCAGTGAGTTAACGAAACAATTTCCGGAAATTGTCTGGATGGCAAGCCAGCCAGCCCTGACGAAAAGCATTCGGTCTCTTTCCACCAGAGCTTTAAATTATACAAGACCAAAAACCATGCATTCGGGTAAACCCCTCTTGAAGCGTTAAAGCCCTAAAGTAGTGGCAGGAAATCCGGGCGAACTTTGGCGCTTGCATTCGTCCAACAGTTCTGTCAACGCCACCCTTGCACGTACGTCGCGGCCACCAACTCCGATGGACCGCGTAAGCTCTCGCCTGTGCAAAAACCACTCGGACCCCAGAAGTGCACTAGGCATTTCACTATCATCTAGGTGCTTTACTACTCGGCAGTCAACCAGATGACTCCAGGTAACGCGCCACTGCACGAACCGGGGGTGCAAAAGGGTCACGCGGTTGTAGCGCTTGGCGAGCATAGTCAAAGTTCGACCCGGACCCGCCCACTTGTTCAAAGCCTCGACCACTGATCGCTCTCGGAGGGGCCAATCTTCAAAATCAATGTCACTCCAAACCATGTGAGGCCATTTTTGATCGGCTGCGAGGGTGATGAAGTCACGAATCCCTTGCGCGAACTCCGCAGGTCCGGAAAAAGCACCGGCGACCAGCGAGACAGGGTCATTGGTCGACATGTAACCACCCTGCATCGCACCAATCTTGAACGAGTGCCAGAGCGCCGTCACTGAGACGGCGCACATCTTTGGCTTCCAGGCTACGGTCGTCGGCAAGCCGTTTGATCAGCTGCGCATCTCGCCCCCCAGCGTTGAAACTCTCGCCATTGATAAACACGTGATCCGCGTCGTACAGCATGCGGGTACGGCGGTCCAAACGGACGCCACCGACGATATCCTGTTGCGCCCCTTCGAACCAGACATTCGCTTTGGGCTCGGTCAAATATTCCCCCAATGCTCGCGCCACTGCCTTCGAATCCTTGAGTGCTGCCTGCACCGCAGATTGCGCAAATTCCAACATATCGACTGGCAAGGCTGCATGCGCTTCCACCGCACGCTGCTTGGGATCGGCATACAGGGTTGAAGGTAGCTCATCCAGCGCCTGATCCGCGAGCCGCTGCAGCACTTCCTGAGCCAGCTCCGACTGGGATGGCGAGCGAAAGCCAATGGAATAAGTCATGCACTCACCTTCCGCGATACCGTCGTGTGCGTATTTGGGCGGGAGGTACAGCATATCGCCGGGCTCGAGCACAAACTCCTCTTCCGGCTCAAAATTCGCGAGGATTTTCAGCGGCATGTCCAGCTTCAGAGACAAGTCTTTCTGGCGACCGATGCGCCAGCGGCGCCGCCCATGCGCCTGCAAGAGAAACACGTCATAGCTGTCAAAATGGGGACCCACGCCCCCTTGGTCCGTGGCGTAGCTGATCATGAGATCGTCCAGTCGCGCATCCGGCACAAACCTGAACTGGTTGATGAGGCTGTGAACGCGCTCGTCAAGCATGTCCACGCCCTGCACCAGCAGGGTCCAGCCTGCTTGCTTGAAAGGTGGCAAGGCTTTGCGTGCAAACGGCCCGTGCTTGAACTTCCATCCTGTGCCTTTGCCCAAAGCATCCTGCACCACCAGACGCGATTCCACGTCTTCTTGTGCCGCCAGTTCCAGCAACTCGATGCGCTCCAACAAAGGTGCAAACCCGGGAATGGCCTGCCGGATCACCAAAGGCTTTTTGTGCCAATAGCGTTGCATGAAGGTTTCCGGGCTGATGCCGCCTAGCAGCTGGAGAGGAGTTTGAATGTTCATGGGACAATTCTCGCCTATGGAAATCACCACACAATGCGTCGTTGCCCTGACATGGACGCTGAAAGACACTTTGGGCGAAGAACTGGACGTTTTGGACGAGCCGGTCGAGTTTTTGTTGGGCGGCAGTGACTTGCTGCCTTCGATTGAAGCCGCCTTGCAAGGCCATGTAGCTGGCGACAAGGTGCAGTTGCAGATTGAGCCGGACCAAGCATTTGGCGACTTCAATGACCAGCTGATCTTTCTCGAGCCACGCACCCTGTTCCCGGCAGACTTGCAAGAGGGCCTGACCATGGAAGGCTATGCCTTGCCGGAGGGCTGCAACCCGGATGCGCCCAAAGACGCGCTTTACACGATCACCGACATTTACCCCGAGCACGTGGTGCTGGACGGCAATCACCCGCTAGCGGGTATTGCGATTCGCATCCAGATGAAGGTGGAGTCAGTGCGCGAAGCGACGGAGGAAGAAATCGGCTCCGGCACGCTCGGTACAGGTTTTTTCCGCATCCAGCCCTTGCATGAGCAAGGGCCCGGGAGCGGACACCTGCACTGAGCCGATCAAGCTTTTCCGGTAGAGCCGTAGCCGCCCTCCCCGCGTTGTGACGCGGGGAACTCGGTGACCACATTGAACTGGGCTTGCACCACCGGCACGATCACCAGCTGAGCAATTCTCTCCATCGGCTCGATAGTGAACGGGACCTCACTGCGGTTCCAGGCACTCACCATCAGCTGCCCTTGGTAATCGCTGTCGATCAGACCCACCAAGTTACCCAACACGATGCCATGTTTGTGCCCCAAGCCGGAGCGCGGCAGGATCAAAGCGGCGTAGGCTGGATCTTCGAGGTAGATCGCCATACCGGTGGGCACCAGTTGCCATGCATTGGGGGCTAAAGTGAGCGGCGCATCCAGGCAAGCGCGCAGGTCCAGCCCAGCGCTGCCCGGGGTGGCGTAGGTAGGCAGATTGTTGGTCAGGCGGGGATCAATGATCTTGACGTCGATTTTCATTAAATTCTTTCAATGGGAATGCAAGCGCTTGGCGATCTCGGCCACCAATTGGCGCGCGAGTTGAAGCTTGGTGTTTCTGGGAAGTTCGGTGGCGCCTTGGGCGTCCACCAATAGCAGGGCATTGTCGTCTTGGCCGAAGGTTGCGGGTCCGATGTTACCGACCAGCAGGGGCACTTTTTTGCGGAGCCGCTTGGCTGTCGCGTGAGCCAATAGATCATGGCTTTCGGCTGCGAAACCCACGCAGAATAACTTCCCCTCGATAGCACGTGGACCGGATGCCACTTCCGCCAAGATGTCCGGGTTCTCCACAAACTCCAGCTGCGGCGTTGCACCACTGCCATCCTTCTTGAGTTTTTGGTCCGCCGCCGTTGCAGGTCGCCAATCAGCTACTGCCGCAGTTGCTATAAAAACAGTAGCTGCTTGCGCGTATTCCACGGCGGCCAACCGCATATTTAATGCCGACTTGACATCCACACGCCTGACGCCTCGTGGTGTAGGCAACGACACCGGACCGGCGATCAAGGTCACTTCCGCACCCGCATCCTGCGCGGCACGTGCAATCGCAAAGCCCATCTTTCCGCTGGAAAGGTTGGTGATTCCACGTACAGGGTCGATAGCCTCAAAGGTAGGACCAGCAGTGACCACCACTCTCTGCCCCGCAAGCAACTTGGGCTGGAAAAATGCAATGACTTCCTGCAGCAGCTCTTCGGGCTCCAACATGCGTCCGTCGCCCGTCTCGCCGCAGGCCTGGTCACCATTGCCTACGCCCAATACATGGGTGCCATCGGCGCGCAACTGCGAGAGATTGCGCTGCGTCGCGGGGTGGGCCCACATCTCTCGGTTCATGGCAGGTGCAATCAGCAGCGGCACCGTTTCAATGGGGCGCGCCAGGCACATCAGGCTTAAAAGATCGTCAGCGCGACCGTGCAACAACTTGGCCATGAAATCGGCGCTGCAGGGCGCGATTAGAATGGCATCAGCTTCCCGGCTTAGATTGATATGCGGCATGTTGTTCCGCTCCCGCGCATCCCACTGGGAGTCGTAGACAGTGCGGTTACTCAATGCCTGCATGGTCACGGGCGTAATGAATTGCGCGGCTGCTTCTGTCATGACCACCTGCACCGTGGCGCCCTGCTTGATCAGTGCGCGGCAAAGCTCGGCTGCTTTGTAGCAGGCAATTCCACCTGTCAAACCCAGAACAATGTGCTTACCGGAAAGGTCCATGTCGTACTCATTTCGTGATGACGGCAAGCACGATGGTGCCACCGCAGACCGCCGCAATGTAGCAGACGCCTATAATCTCGCTTTACCACCTCATCGAACCCACAGGTTCGCCCCTGACATGACCAAATTTGTCTTCGTCACCGGCGGTGTGGTGTCTTCCCTTGGAAAGGGAATCGCCTCAGCCTCCCTTGCTGCGATCCTGGAATCGCGGGGCCTGACAGTCACCCTCATCAAGCTGGACCCTTACCTCAACGTTGACCCCGGGACCATGTCGCCCCTGCAGCATGGCGAGGTGTTTGTCACCGACGACGGCGCGGAAACCGACCTCGACCTCGGCCACTATGAGCGTTTCATTGAAACGCGCATGCGCAAGTCCAACAACTTCACTACAGGACAGATTTACAAGAGCGTGCTCGACAAAGAGCGTCGTGGCGACTACCTGGGCAAGACCGTACAGGTCATTCCCCACGTCACCAATGAAATTCAGGAGTTCGTCAAGCGTGGTGCACGCTTCGGCGAGGCCGATGCAGTAGACGTGGCGATTGTCGAAATCGGTGGAACCGTGGGCGACATTGAATCGCTGCCCTTCCTCGAAGCCGTGCGCCAGATGAGCCTCAAGCTCGGCCCCAACAACAGCGCATTTGTGCACCTGAGCTACTTGCCCTGGATTGCAGCGGCTGGCGAACTCAAGACCAAGCCCACCCAACACACGGCCAAGCAGCTGCGGGAAATCGGCATTCAGGCGGATGCGCTGCTGTGCCGCGCCGACCGCCCGATTCCCGACGAGGAGCGGGCCAAGATTTCTTTGTTCTCCAACGTGCCTGAGTGGGGTGTGATCTCCATGTGGGATGTGGACACCATCTACAAGGTGCCCCGCATGTTGCACGAACAAGGTCTGGACGGCCTGATCTGCGACAAGTTGCGCCTGAATACGCCCCCAGCCAACCTCAAGCGTTGGGATGACTTGGTCTACGAGACCGAACATCCCCAAGGTGAAGTCACCATTGCCATGGTCGGCAAATATGTGGATCTGACGGATAGCTACAAATCGGTGAACGAAGCCCTGCGCCACGCTGGCATGAAGAACCACGTGCGCGTCAAAATTGAGCATGTGGATTCCGAGACCATCGACAGCAGTAGCGTCAATCAGCTAGCCAAGTACGATGCGATTCTGGTACCCGGTGGCTTCGGCAAGCGCGGTATTGAAGGCAAGATCAGCACCGCACGTTTTGCCCGTGAAAACAAAGTGCCCTACCTCGGCATCTGCTTGGGTATGCAAGTGGCCACCATCGAATTCGCACGCCACGTGGCCGGCTTGAAGGACGCTAACAGCACAGAATTCGAACCCGAAAGCCCGAACCCCGTGATCGCGCTGATCACCGAATGGAGAGATGCTGACGGCACCATCAAAACACGCGATGCCAACTCGGATTTAGGCGGCACCATGCGCCTGGGCGCGCAAAGCTCTGATGTAGCCAAAGACACACTGGCGCACCAGATCTATGGCGACGTCGTGACTGAGCGTCATCGCCATCGCTATGAAGCAAACGTCAACTATCTGGACACGTTGAGGGCTTCTGGCTTGGTGATCTCGGCCCTGACCCAGCGCGAGCAACTCACTGAGATTGTGGAACTGCCTCAAAGCGTTCACCCTTGGTTTGTGGGTGTGCAATTCCACCCCGAGTTCAAGTCCACTCCATGGGACGGCCACCCTCTGTTCAACGCCTTTATCAAGGCAGCTGTTGAGCATCAGAACGGTGGTAAAAACCTGAAAGCAGTCGCCTGATGAAACTGTGTGGCTTCGACGTTGGCTTGGATCAACGCTTTTTCCTGATTGCCGGCACGTGTTCCATCGAGGGACTTGAAATGTCCGTGGAAGTGGCTGGCCGGCTGAAAGAGGCCTGCGCATCCTTGGGCATCCCTCTGATCTACAAAGGCTCCTTCGACAAGGCTAACCGCTCGTCGGGCACCAGCAAGCGCGGCGTCGGTCTGGATGCCGGTTTGAAGATTCTGGATGAAGTACGGCGTCAACTCCAGCTGCCCATCCTGACGGATGTGCATGACGAGTCCCATGTCGCTGAAGTCGCCAGCGTGGTGGACGTATTGCAGACCCCCGCGTTCTTGTGCCGACAAACGGATTTCATTCGTGCAGTCGCCCAAAGCGGCAAGCCTGTGAATATCAAAAAGGGGCAATTCCTCGCTCCGTGGGACATGAAAAACGTGATTGACAAGGCACGAGCCGCTGCTGAAGAGGCCGGGCTTTCTCCTGACCGTTTTCTGGCTTGCGAAAGGGGCGTCAGCTTTGGATACAACAACTTGGTCGCTGACATGACCAGCTTGGCTGAAATGCGCAATTCAGGTGCACCCGTCGTATTCGACGTGACACATTCGGTGCAAAAGCCGGGCGGCTTGGGAGGCAGCAGCGGCGGCGCTCGCGAAATGGTGCCCGTGTTGGCCCGCGCTGGCGTTGCGGCCGGAGTGGCGGGCCTGTTTATGGAAACCCACCCTCGTCCATCGGAAGCCTGGTCCGATGGCCCGAACGCAGTACCTCTGCACCACATGAAAGCGTTGTTGGAAACCTTGGTCTCGCTGGATTCCGTAACCAAAAAAAATCCGTTCCTGGAAAATGATTTCCAGTGAACGGCGACATGATGGACCCTGACTTTTTTTGTTTGTGTGTTTTTGAACTGGAAAGAAACTAATGAGCGCTATTGTTGACATCGTCGGCCGCGAGATTCTGGACTCCCGTGGCAACCCTACCGTTGAATGCGACGTGTTGCTGGAATCCGGCACCATGGGCCGTGCGGCCGTTCCCTCTGGCGCATCCACCGGTTCCCGTGAAGCCATTGAATTGCGTGATGGCGACAAGAAACGCTACCTCGGCAAGGGCGTGCTGAAGGCGGTTGAACACATCAACACCGAAATTTCTGAAGCCGTGTTGGGTCTGGACGCTTCCGAGCAAGCGTTCTTGGACAAGACATTGATTGACTTGGACGGCACTGAGAACAAGTCCCGCTTGGGTGCCAACGCCATGTTGGCTGTGTCCATGGCCGTGGCCCGGGCTGCAGCCGAAGAAGCTGGCCTGCCTTTGTACCGCTACTTCGGCGGCATGGGCAGCGTGCAGATGCCCGTGCCCATGATGAACGTCATGAACGGCGGCGAACACGCCAACAACAACCTCGACCTGCAAGAGTTGATGATCATCCCCGTGGGCGCACCCAGCTTCCGCGAAGCCCTGCGCTGGGGTGCTGAAGTGTTCCACGCGCTCAAGAAAATTTTGCATGACCAAGGCATCAGCACTGCCGTCGGTGACGAAGGTGGTTTTGCCCCTAACGTGGCCAACCACGAAGCCGCCATCCAAATGATCCTTCAAGCGATTGACAAAGCCGGCTATGTGGCGGGCGAGCAGATTGCACTGGGCCTGGATTGCGCAGCTTCTGAGTTTTACAAAGAAGGCAAATACGAACTCGAAGGTGAAGGCCTGAGCCTGACTGCGCAGGAGTGGACAGACATGCTGGACACCTGGGTCAACAAGTACCCCATCATCAGCATCGAAGACGGCATGGCCGAAGGGGACTGGGACGGCTGGAAATTGCTGACCGATCGTTTGGGCAAAAAAGTTCAGATCGTGGGTGACGACCTTTTTGTGACCAACACCAAGATTCTGAAAGAAGGCATCGACAAGGGTATCGCCAATTCGATCCTGATCAAGATCAACCAGATCGGCACCTTGTCCGAGACATTTGCTGCGATCGAAATGGCCAAGCGTGCCGGCTACACTGCGGTGATCAGCCATCGCTCGGGTGAAACCGAAGATTCCACCATTTCTGATATCGCGGTGGGCACGAATGCAGGCCAAATCAAAACCGGCTCTCTGAGCCGCTCTGACCGCATGGCCAAATACAACCAATTGCTGCGTATCGAAGAAGACTTGGGTGATGTGGCCGTGTACCCCGGCCGCGCAGCTTTCTACAACCTGCGTTAATCACCGCCACCAACCGAACCACTGCCATGGGTAACCGCTGGGTCCCCGCCGTGTTGATTGCGCTTCTGCTCATCCTGCATGGACAGCTGTGGTTCGGTCGTGGAAGCATTCCCAATGTTTCTAAGCTCTCCCGTGAGCTGGAAGATCAAAAGCAGCGCAATGCCCAAGCCTCACTCGCCAATGAGCGCCTGGAAGCGGAAATCCATGACCTGAAAGAGGGTTTGGAAATTGTGGAAGAGAAAGCGCGATCTGAGCTGGGAATGGTCAAGGCGAACGAGATTTACGTTCAGATTGCCCGTTAAGCGTCCGCACATCCGATGAGAATTGCGATTCTGGGTGCGGAATCCACTGGCAAAAGCACCCTTTGTCACTCCCTTGCTGCCCGTATGCGTGAGACGGGTGCTGATGTCACCGTAGTAGGCGAGTATTTGCGTGAGTGGTGCGCGGAGATGATGCGCACGCCCCTGCCACAAGAACAGGGAGGTATTGCACTGGAACAAATCCGGCGCATTGATACCGTGCGAAGCCCGACAGTGGTTGCAGACACTACGGCTCTCATGACTGCCATTTACAGTGATGTACTCTTCCAAGACGACAGCCTCTATCCCTTGGCCATTGAGGACATCAGGCGTTTTCAACACGTACTGGTAACGGCCACAGACTTGCCGTGGATTGCAGATGGTTTTTTTCGTGATAGCCCCCAAGGGCAGCAAGCCATCCACCTACGACTGCAGGCAGTACTCAGGAACCATGAAATCGCGTACTCCATGGTGTACGGCAATGGCGAACAGCGCACTCAGGCAGCGATAGCTGCAATCATGCCATCCCAGTTCAGTGCCAATGCCGATTCAGAAACCTACAACCGCTGGATGGCTCGATGTGAAAAGTGCTCGGACGCAAGTTGCGAGCACCGCCTGTTCCGCGAGCTCACAGACGGTTAATGCGTCCCCGTATTCCCCTGCTGCAATAGGACTGCATCCGTAAACAACTGTGCGGCATCCACAGGGTCAAACCGGTACTGCACGCCACAGAATTCGCATCCCACTTCAATGTCATTGCGTTCCATCAGAATGCTCTCGGCCTCTTCTCGACCCAAACTGACAATCATTTTTCCAACACGCTCACGGCTGCAGTTGCATTGAAATTTCGGCCCTGTCTCGCCTATGAGTGGTTCGAAACGGGTTAACGGCTCTTCCCAGTACAAGCGGCGCAGCACGGTATCCACATCAAGCTGCAATAGTTCTTCGGATTTCAGACTCTTGGCCAGAATAGCGATGCGGTTGTAGTGCTCATTCAAACCAATCTGCTCTTCGTTTTCGCGCGACACCATACTGCCGGCCAGATTGCCTGCGCCCTCCAAGGGGAGACGCTGTATCAGCAGTCCTGCTGCTACTTTGTCGTCTGCCGCCAGCACGAGCGTAGTGTCCAATTGTTCGCTCTGCAACATGTAATGTTCCAGAACCTCACTGATGCGTTCCAAAGGGGCGCCCGCGTCGTCAAACAAGGGAACTACACCTTGGTAGGGTTGTTGGCCCGGGAACTTCGTCTTGGGGTCCAGAGTAATCGCACATCGGCCTTTATTGGTGGCGTTTACCATCTGGCTCAAGGGGGTGCCGTTCGGCACGTCGCCCACCACCGTGGCGGTAGACCGGAGACTGAAATCGGGCTGCACTTCAGTGACTGCCAACTTGACCGGTCCATCGCCAAAAATTTGCAACACCAATGCACCATCGAACTTGATATTCGATTGCATCAACGCCGCTGCGGCTGTGATTTCACCCAAAAGAGACTGAACCTCTGCCGGGTAGGGACCATGCTCGGTATTCGATGCTCGTCGGCGCAAAATTTCCTGCCAGGAGTCCGTCAATCGGACAATCGCACCACGCACCGGCAAGCCATCGAACAAAAACTTGTGCAACTCTGACATGCACACTCTCCAAAAAAAATAGGCCCCTTGCGGGGCGAAAATTAGGCGATCTTCTTGAGGCCTGACCTGAATCGATGCGCGTTGACCACATAGTGACGCGCACTGGCAAGCAAGCCTTGCTTCTGTTCCTCGGTCAACTCCCGAACCGCTTTGGCCGGGCTACCGATGATCATGCTGCCATCCGGAAACTCCTTGCCCTCGGTCACCAATGCACCAGCTCCGACCAAGCACCCCTTGCCGATACGCGCCCCGTTCAGGACGATGGCTCCGATTCCAATCAGGGAACCATCGCCAATGGAGCAGCCATGGAGCATGACCTGGTGCCCTACCGTCACGTTCTCACCAATCGTCAACGGCTTGCCGACATCCGCATGCAACACACTCGCGTCTTGGATATTGGTACCGGCACCAATCCGGATGGTCTCGGTATCGCCACGAACGACTGCTCCGAACCATATGCTGGCATCTGAGCCGATTTCAACAGCGCCTATGACTTCTGCGCTGTCAGCGACCCAAGCCCCCACATCTAATTTAGGAGCCACACCATCCAATTCGTACACTGCCATCGTTGCCCCTCAGGCCGTCAAAACTAGAATTGTAAGGATGGAACTCCGAGAACGGGCTTTGTCAGCCTTCAAGACCTCCTCACCCCGCAGCAAGGTGGAGGCAACTTTGGCCATTGGACCTTTGTTGAAAGAGGGAAAGCTCGACTGCGAACGGCTTCTTTTTCATGATGCCGGCCCAGGCCGGCCTGACCTGCCTATCTTGGTTGAACCTAAAGAGGTACCCCGTCGCTCCCCTTTCACTGCAGCAGGTCACGCTGCCTTGATGCACTCTATCGCCCATATTGAGTTCAACGCCATTGATCTGGCACTGGATTGCGTTTGGCGCTACGCCGGAATGCCTGAAGCTTTCTACAGGGACTGGCTCTTGGTTGCCACTGAAGAAGCCAAGCACTTCATGCTGCTGGAGGAACACCTGAGTGCACAAGGCTATCGCTACGGCGACTTTCCTGCCCACACAGGCCTGTGGACGATGTGCGCCAACACAGCTGACGATATCGTTGCCCGCATGGCCTTGGTGCCTCGAACCATGGAAGCACGCGGGCTGGATGCAACACCCCTGATTCAAGCCAAGCTCGCCAAAGTTGGCAGTCCAGCGGCATTGGAGGCACAAGCGATCCTGCAAGTCATCCTCACCGAGGAAGTGGGACATGTCGCCGCAGGGAATCACTGGTACCACTGGCTGTGTGCCCGGCATGAGTTAGACCCTGCTGCTTTTTATGCATCGGCAGCGATTCAATACGCGGCTCCTCGGCCCAAGCCGCCCTTTAACTACGCCGCCAGACTGGCTGCCGGCTTCAGCCCCCAAGAGTTGGAGAAGCTGGATTCTGACTCTGGTCTCACAGAGATTGCCGCCCATTCAACCTAGAATGCCTTGAGTCAGGCTCAACCACAGGATTCGCGAATCACTGATGTCCACCGAACACCCGCCAACTCCGGAACCCACCTCGTCCGCCATATCGATGGCCCGGCAAGCCATCGTCAATGACTCGGGCTCCATCATGGGGTATGAGCTGTTTGACCGTAGTGTCAACGCAGACGCTCACACCGCCTCCTCCGATGCGCAGATGCTCTTCAATTTGCTGTCCTTGGCCGAAGGGGAGACGCTGATCGGCAAAACGCTGCTGTTCGTCAATTGCACGCACGATAGTCTTGCCGGAGGCCATTTGGACCTCGTGGAGCCGGAACATGTAGTGCTGGAAATTCCTTCCTTGCCCGCCTCGCAAGTGGAGCAGATCGCCTTGCGCCTTCCCACCTTGCAAGCCATCCATACACGGGGCTTCAAGCTGGCGTTCGACTATTCGGTGTTGACCCGCTCGTACGAAGACTGGTTGCCTTTGGCTTCCTATATCAAGTTTGATGTCAGCATTCTCAAACCACCTTCACTGGCGTCGTTTGTGCAACTTGCGCAAGTCAAGACCAAGGCCAAGCTGATTGCAGAGAAAGTTGAAACTGAAATCCAGTACAAGCAACTCAAGGACCTGGGTGTAGGCCTGTTTCAGGGTTACTGGTTCGCGCAACCAACCATCATAGAAGGCCAAACACTGCGCCCCAGCCAGGCTGCCATCCTCCAGCTCATCAATCTCGTTCGCAAGCAAGCCAGTACAGCAGAGATTGAAGAAGTCCTCAAGCGAGATCCGACCCTGTCCTTCAACCTGTTGAGATTCATCAATTCAGCGGGATTCGGATTGCGTACTGAAGTCACATCCTTCAAACACGCGGTGATGCTGCTGGGGCTCAAAAAGCTCTTCAAATGGGCGGCTCTGTTGATGACGACCTCGACGGGTGGCGGCGTGGCACCGGCGGTGGGCACTACCGCTGTGGTCCGTGGCCGACTGATGGAATTGCTAGCCGCCGAAGCTTTGCCCCCCGAGGAATGCGACCATGCATTTGTCATCGGTGTCTTTTCCTTGCTGGATAGCCTGTTGGGCATGCCGATGCCTGCAGCTCTGGCAAACCTCTCCTTGCCCAACTCCGTAACCCATGCCTTGCTTTACCAAACAGGTCCGTTAGCCGACTACTTGAAGCTCACACTAGCCTGCGAGAACGGTGACGATGAAGCTTTCGCCAAAGCGGCCCAGGCATTGCAATTGACCGAAAAGCAAATTAATTGGGCCCATCTCCAAGCGTTGGCTTGGGCGGAAACGCTGGGGCAAGAATAAGCGACGGAGTTAGCCCCTGGGATGGTGCTGCGCGTGCAGCGAAGCCAAACGGTCCCGGGCAATGTGTGTGTAAATGGTGGTCGTAGAGATATCAGCATGACCCAGGAGCATCTGCACCGAACGCAAGTCTGCTCCATGGTTCAAAAGGTGCGTCGCAAAAGCGTGGCGCAGGGTGTGTGGTGACAGCGGCACCCGTATACCGGCCTGCAGAGCGTAGCGCTTGACCAGACCCCAGAACATGATGCGAGACATGGCGGTGCCGGATTTGGAGCCCCGCACGGTCACAAAAACATCTGCGCTTTGCTTGCCTGCAAGCAGCTCCGCCCGGGGACCAGCCAGATAGCGACTCAGCCACAGGCCGGCGACTTCACCAAAGGGCACCAAGCGCTCTTTTGAACCTTTGCCGATCACCCGCAACACGCCTTCGTTCAGACCCAGTTGCACCATCCTCAAAGTCACCAATTCACTCACGCGCAAGCCGCTGGCGTAGAGGAGCTCCAACATGGCTTTGTCCCGTATTCCCAGTGCCTCGTTGGTGTCTGGAGCATTCAACAGGGCTTCAACCTGTGCCTCCGTCAAGGTCTTGGGTACGCGCAGGGCTTGTTTGGCGGCTTGCAACTTCAACGTCGGATCTTGGGCGATGTGCCCTTCCCGCAATGCCCAACGGTAGAACCGTTTGAGAACCGTCAGCCGGCGATTTGCAGTTGTGGCTTTCGTCTCGGCATGCCGTGCCGCGAAATAACCTTGCAGGTCATGCTCCTGAGCGCCATACAAGGGCTTTGTTGCCAAATGCCCCGCAAAAAGGGTCAGATCACGCCGGTAAGCCTGCAAGGTGTTTTTGGAGAGCCCCTCCTCCAGCCACAGGGCATCAATGAATGCATCCACAGATGCCGTGTCACTCACCAAATAGCTCCATCAGTCCAAACGCAACTTGGCGGAATCCACCACTTTTTTGTAAACCTCATACTCTGCCTTGATCTGCGCGGTGAATTGCTCAGGCGTATTTCCGACGACCAGCGAGCCGGTATCCTCGATGCGCTTGCGCACAGCGGGATCTTCCAACACTTTGCGCACACCAGCATTCACCTTGTCCACCACCTCTTTCGGCAATCCCTTGGGCCCGTAAATACCGTAAAAGGCCATGCGGTTTACCGGTTCCAGCCCGACTTCCTTGAAAGTGGGCACATTGGGCATTTGGCTCAGGCGCTGCGGAGCAGCCACCACAATGGGAACCAAGCGGTTTGAGGTGATGAATGGGAGCGCGGAGGGCAGGTTATCGAAAATCATCGGAACCTGTCCACCCACGGTGTCATTGAGGGCCGGGCCCGCGCCGCGGTAAGGAATATGGGTAATAAATGAACCGGTCAGATTCTTGAACAATTCGGTCTGCATGTGGCCGATACCGCCCGTGCCTGACGAGGAATAAGAGTACTTGCCCGGGTTTTTCTTGATTTCTTCCAAAAAGGACTTGTAATCCTTGGCGGGGAAACTAGGGTGCACCGCAATCACATTAGGTGTTGCCGCCACATTGATGATGGGGGTGAAATCCGTCAAAGGGTTGTACGGATTTTTAGGATTGATGGCGGGATTGGCCGCCACTGTAGATACCGTTGCCACGCCCAGCGAATAGCCATCCGGAGCTGACTTTGCGGTTTCGTTCGCACCAACGACGCCACCTCCGCCTGCCTTGTTTTCCACGATCACGCTTTGCCCGAGCACTTTGCCCAATGGGTCCGCAATGATGCGCGCCACAATGTCCGTCGTCCCGCCCGGCGCAAAAGGCACCTGGAGTTTGATCACCTTGTTGGGATAACCCTGCGCCATGACTGCTCCAGAAACAGCCACCAGACCACACGCCAGCAACACTCTACGGTACATCTTTTGATACTCCTCAGTCAGGGTGGAAGCATGCCTACCCGGCACGCCATGGAGTAATGGTAATGCGGGGCCACTCAACCGGTCTATGCGGTAGAACCATTAGGCGGCTGGTATCCTCTTGGTGTGAACTACGCACAGCTCCTTTTCCCCGATTTTTCGCTCATTCTTCTCGGATATCTGGTGTGCCGGTTTACCCAGCTCAACCGCCCGCTTTGGGAAAAGGTAGAGGCTCTGGTGTACTACCTGTTGTTTCCGGTGCTGCTGTTTCACTCCATTGTGAAAAGCCCGCTGGATTTGCAACTGGCCTCCAAACTGATGGCTGCCGGCTGGACCTTGGGCTTTGCCGGTATTGCACTGGCTTACTGGTTGCCCCACACCCCCTTCTTGAAGCGCTACATCCCCGGCCAGGACCATGCGGCCAGTGCCCAAATTGCATTCCGATTCAATTCTTTCATAGGCTTGGCCATTGCAGAACGTCTTGCAGGTCCACAGGGGTTGCAACTGATCGCGGTATTGATCGGTGTCTGCGTCCCCCTGTTTAACGTAGCCGCCGTCTGGCCCATGGCCCGTCACGCTCAGCGTGGCTTTTTGAGTGAACTGGTGCGCAACCCCCTCATAGTTGCTACGGTCGCCGGACTGATCAGCAACCTCGCCGGCTTTCGCATGCCGGTGTGGTTGGAACCCACCGTCACCCGTCTGGGTGCTGCATCTTTGGCCATGGGATTGATGGCCGCAGGTGCAGGCATGCAATTCGGCGCTCTGGCGCGGGCCAAGACCCTCGCCGTATCCGTGTTGACGATCCGTCACCTGATTACCCCGGCGATCGCCCTGATGGTGTCCCGTTTGTTTGCACTTGACACCACACAAACCACCATGCTTCTCGCTTTTTCCGCGCTACCCACCGCATCCAGCTGCTATGTGCTCGCCGCACGCATGGGTTACGACGGTGCTTATGTCGCTGGGTTGGTCACCCTATCAACCCTGCTCGGGGTGGTAAGCCTTCCCTTTGCCTTGGGCGTGTTGCGAGCCCTTTAGACTGGATTTACTCGTACCAGAGTTGTAAGGCTTCGGCATGCATGGCATGGCGATAGCTCCTCTGAGGCAACCAGCTAGAGGCACTGCAAGCAGCACGAGCCAGAAAGTCCAGCAGGGTCACGTGCCGGCGCAGCACCCGCTGCTGGCGATGCCCTATGAGTGGATTGAAGATGCCGTATCGGCTGAAGATCTGGCGCGGGTTCTTCTTGATCCATAGCCAGGAACCCATCTCCAACGTCAGTGGCAAAAACACCTGTTGCACTGGGTCTGCAAGTCGCGTGTGCAAATGGTCCCACAGGTCTCCATGGGTGAGGTACTGCAGGCTTTGGGGCTCGAACACATAGGGGTGATGGGTGTAGCTCTGGCGGTACATGCGTTGCAGCACATACATTTCCGCCAAGTGCGACATGGGCTGTCGCGTGTGGGCATACGGAAACCACAAACGGTCCCTCACCCCGAAACCGGAATGGCAGTCCACCGACATGCTGAACGCCCGGTGGCTGAGCTCCCGCTCAACGACTTCACACAGGGCGGCAGCCTCCGGTTGCATCGCCTGGCCTTCGGCGCCCCGATACCAGGGCAATCGCGCGCTGACACGCTGACCGCCTACCCACGTGGGCACAGGCTCCATCGCATCGAGCGGAGCGTTGCGCATCAAGTCCACACCGGCGGGGTTGGCACGGGTGCCGCGTTGCATGCCGCCCGGATTGACCAGGGGCATGAAGACCATACGCATGGTTTCCAACTGTTGGTGAAGGGTGTGATCCCACGCCATGCGCATGACGAGGCTGTTGAGAAACTCCAACACCACTTCGGTGCCGATGCGCTCCAGGCCATGGACGCCACCGAAGAAACCGATGGCGGGCACCTCCGGAGCAGGGTTGCCCATGGAGACCACATACACCGGCAAGGTGCTGCCATCGAGCGCGACTTCGTGGGCCACCCGCACGTCTACCCGGTCACCCGCGAGCTGAAGAATACGTTCAAGTTCTGCCAGAGCCGGCAAGGGGGAATGCAGCAAGAATGTCTCCTGAAGGCCTGAGCTTACACAGCGGAACACTCAATTCAAAGGCCTGCATCGTTTACGCCACAGTGCCATCAAACAGTCACACAAAGGGCATAAATTCGTTTCAGCAAAACGTAACCGGGAGCTGTCATGATCCTCAAACTGCTGGGCTTGCAACGACTGTTGGATGAACTCTTTGACGACGAATGGCTGGACCCCATTGCGTTGATCGAAGTATGAAAACGCGCCACTCGGCCACGCGCCGCAGCGCCAAAACATGGCTGGCCTTGACGCTGGCCATGCTGCAGGGTGCTTCCGAATTTCTGGCACTTCGGCGTAAGCACCATTAACCGCCGGGCGCAGCGCGCCTAGACTGAGCGCATGCGCAAACGACAACTTCTTTGGCTGATTCCCGCGACCCTGATAGCGGCAGCCGCCACCTTGGCGTGGCAACTGAGCCATCCCCCCGGACTCGCTGCAGTTCAAAGCCTTTTTTGGCAGAAGGCCGCTCCGGCCGGCTCTCCTCTCAAAGTCAGTTTTCTGGGCGTCGCGACCGTCTTGCTGGACGATGGTGAGACGGCTCTGCTGACCGATGGCTTCTTCTCCCGCCCCGACAAAATGACCGTCTTACTGCGCAAAGTGTCACCTGACACGCAGGCGATTGCAGACGGTTTGCAACGCGCACGAATCACGCTGGCTGGAGCCACAGGCAGCAAGTTGGCAGCAATCATCCCCCTGCACTCCCACTACGACCACGCCATGGATGCGCCCGAAGTTGCCAAACTTACCGGCGCTTTGTTGATGGGCTCCAGTTCCACCCTCATGGTGGGGAAAGGCTGGGGCCTCGACGACAAACAGATGCAACAGGCTGAACTGAGCAAGCCCTACCGCTTCGGCCGCTTCACCGTGACGCTCTACCCTGCCCTGCACACGCCCACCGGCTTCACAGGTGGCGTCATCGAGAGCCCCCTGGTCCCGCCTGTGCGAGCCACAGACTACAAAGAAGGACAAAGCTACGCGATGGTGGTAGAGCACGATGGACACACGCTGCTGATCACTGGCACCGCCGGCTTTGTGCCGGGCGCCTTGCAAGGCGTAAAGGCTGATGTGGTGCTGCTCGGAATTGGTGCCATGGGGCCGCGCAGCGCGGAGCACAAACTCGCCTACTGGAACGAAACGGTGGCTGCGGTCGGGGCCAAGCGCGTGATTCCCATCCATTGGGATGATTTCTGGATTCCCTCCACCTTGCCCATGCAGCCTATGCCCAAACCACTGGATGACTTTGATGCATCCATGGCTTTCCTGCAAAACCAAGGCGCAACGCAAGGGGTCGATATCCGCATGCCCGCGGCTTGGACGCCGATGGACCTCTGGGAAGATTTGAAGCGCTGATGCGCGACAAGTTTGCTTATGCCAACTCCACCAAGGACCGTGTTTGTAACCCCGCACCCCGGGCTCCCTCCAGGAAGTCGGCGCCGGCGGTCTCAAAGCCGGAGACGGAACTCATGCAATCGATGAGGAGCACCGTCTGACGCAGACGCTCTACTGGCAACTCTTGCATCAGATCCGTCACCGAAGCCGCCACGCAATGACTCAATGCCTCCCCCGCTACCAAAAGCGTAGCGCCTTGCGCAGACAGCGCCTGCATCAGCGGCCGATTGAGCAAGGTACGTTCGTCGTCCGGTCGCGGCACCTCGGCCTTGAAGGCACTGTACTGCTCAGTCAGCGGATTCTGGCCTTTGAGCACCTTGTGGCACACCCGCCCGGTCTGCAGTTCCCAGGCGGCGATGGCCTCGCTCAATCCACTGTGGATGTTGTGACCCCAGGTGCCCAGCACACAATGCACCGGCCAGACGATGAGTTGGCGCTGGCCTGTCGCCTCCAAAGCATGCAGATAACTGAGCACCTCATCGGTTAACGCAGCATGCCGCGGACGGTACACACCCTGCTGAACCTGTGCGGCTGTGATCAGTGTGAATGGAGCCACATCACCGCCATCCGCCTGCTGCCAGAACGTGGTGCGCTCCACACCCACACTGGCGTGCGAATCGAGGGTTACGGTGATGTCGCGAACTCGCTCTGCGTGCTGGATCAGCCAGTCTGCGAGCCGGTGCATATCTGCATTTGCACCGGGCACCGGCAAAGCCGCACCCTCAATGTCCAAAAAGTCGTTCTGGGGGTCAATGATCAACAGGTCGTAATCAGACATGGCGGAATCTCAGTCAGGTGAAACAGGTTGCAAGGCTTGCAAGGCCCACTGGACGTGCTCTTGCACCAGCGGGTCGGGATGATGGATGCGGTGTTGCAAGGACCGGACCAGCGTATCGCGCTCCATGTCCCCCAAGCGCTCTGAACGCAGGGCGTTTCCCATCGCAACAGACACATTGCGCAACCAGCGCACATGGCCGATACGGCGTATAGGGCTGCCTTCCGTCCGCTTCAAAAACGTGTCTTCTGTCCAGTCCAGCAGAGTAGCCAGCGCCTGGCCGGCCAGCCCCTCGCGGGCATCAAAATCCGGCAGGCTGCTGCGCTTGGCGAATTTGTTCCAAGGGCAGACCAGCTGGCAATCGTCGCAGCCGTAAATGCGGTTGCCGATCAGCGGGCGCAGCTCCAGCGGAATAGGCCCGTCGTGCTCGATGGTGAGGTAAGAGATGCAACGCCGGGCATCCAAGCGGTGCGGCGCGATGATGGCCTGGGTGGGGCAGGCTGTGATGCAGGCATTGCAGCTGCCACAGTGCGCCTCGGTGGGCGCTGTCGCCGGTAGGGCCACGTCCACATAGATTTCACCCAGAAAGAACATGGAGCCGGCCTCGCGGTTCAGTAGCAACGTGTGCTTGCCGCGCCAGCCCTGGCCGCTGCGCGCAGCCAGCTCGGCCTCCAGCACCGGGGCGCTATCCGTGAACACGCGATAGCCCAAAGGGCCCATGTGGGCGTAGAGTTGGTCGGCAAGCTTTTGCAGGCGGTTGCGCAGCACCTTGTGGTAGTCCCGCCCGCGGGCATAGAGCGACACAATGCCCTCCTGCGGACGCTGCAGGCGGGCCAACTCCACATCCGCCCATCCGTCGGTCGTGCCCATGGGCAAGTAGTCCATGCGGGTGGTGATCACGCTCAATGTGCCGGGCACCAGCTCGGCGGGGCGGGCACGTTTGAGACCGTGGTGGGCCATGTAGCCCATCTCACCGTGGAAACCGTGCGACAACCACGCCAATAAACCGGCCTCCGCAGAGGACAAATCCACACCGGCCACGCCAATTTGGGAGAATCCAAGTTCCCGGGCCCAGCCCTGCATCAAGGCGACCACATGGTCGCCATCGAATTGAGCCTTGATTTGAGTGCTGTTGATCGTCACGACCCCATTGTAGAAAGCGCTGCCCCCGCCCCTGTGCTGGTGTGGGCAGATGAAGCCGCCACCGCCGCCTTCGCTGCGCACTGGGCGACACAGCCCGAACTGGCCCATGCCTTCATCGCGCTGCATGGCGATCTGGGGGCCGGCAAAACTACGCTGGTGCGCCACCTCTTGCAGGCGCTGGGCGTGACCGGCCGCATCAAGAGCCCGACCTATGCGGTGGTGGAGCCCTACGAGCTGCCCGCCCTGAACATCTGGCATTTCGACTTCTACCGTTTCAACGACCCGCGCGAATGGGAAGAAGCGGGCTTTCGCGACATCTTCGCCAGCCCCGGCCTCAAGCTGGCGGAGTGGCCGGACAAGGCCGCCAGCGTGCTGCCCGCGGCCGATGTCACCCTGCACCTGCGCACCCTGGACGACCAGCGCCGCGAGGTCACCCTCATGCCCGGTACTGCCCGTGGTCAGACGCTGGTGCGCAGCGCGCTGGAGGCCCGCGCGTGAAGCGCCGCACCCTGCTGCAAGCCGGTGGCCTGGTGCTCACGCTGGGCGCGGCCGAGATTGCCAAGGGTGCAGCCATCATGACGGTACGCGTCTGGCCCGCGCCTGAGTATTCGCGGGTCACCATCGAGTCGGATACCGCGCTCAGCGCAAAGCAATTGTTTGTGCCCAGCCCCCCCGGCTGGCGGTGGACATTCAGGGCATCACCCTGAACCCCGCGCTCAAAGAGCTGGTGGCCAAGGTCAAACCTGATGACCCCAACATTGCCGGCATCCGGGTAGGTCAGTTCACCCCCGACATCGTTCGCCTGGTAGTCGACCTCAAGCACCCTATCCGCCCCCAGGTCTTCAGCCTCGCGCCGGTGGCGGCCTACCAGCACCGGCTGGTGCTGGATTTGTACCCTGTCGCCGAAATCGACCCGCTCGAAGCGCTGATTGCTGACCGGGCGGTAGAGAGCAAGGCTGCGCAGGCCGCCAAAGCTGCGGCCCAGGACCCGCTGGAACTGCTGATTGCGCAGCACAGCCAGCGCCCCGCTACCAACAGCCCCGCCATGGCCGCCAGTAGTCCCAAAGCGCAAGACGCTACAAAAACAGGAGCTACCCGCGCAGATTCCACGGGCGCTAGCAACCAAAAAGACTCCAATTCACCTGCAGCAGGCACCACCACCGACCGGCTCATCATCATTGCCCTGGACCCCGGCCATGGGGGCGAGGACCCCGGTGCCATCGGCCCGGGCGGCACCAAAGAAAAAGATGTGGTGCTCAAGCTGGCACACCTGCTGCGAGCGCGTATCAACGCGGCCAGCGTCAACGGAAACGCCATGCGCGCTTTCCTGACACGGGATGCCGATTTTTTTGTCCCACTGGGCACCCGTGTTCAAAAGGCCCGCCGGGTACAGGCCGACTTGTTCATCAGCATCCACGCTGACGCATTTTTCACCCCGGACCCCCAAGGGGCCAGCGTATTCGCGCTCAGCCAGGGGGGAGCCACCAGCAGTGCAGCACGCTGGATGGCGGCCAAAGAAAACAAGGCGGACATGATTGGTGGCCTCAACGTCAAAGCCAAGGATGCGACGGTGCAACGCGCCCTGCTGGACATGAGCACCACGGCCCAGATCAACGATAGCCTGAAGCTGGGCGGCAACCTGCTGGGCGAAATCAAGCGCGTGGGTAAGCTGCATAAACCCCGTGTGGAGCAGGCGTCGTTTGCGGTCCTCAAGGCACCGGACATTCCCAGTGTGCTGGTGGAGGCTGCCTTCATCAGCAACCCCACGGAAGAGACCAAGCTCAACAGCGAGGATTACCAAAACCAACTGGCTGATGCCTTGATGCGGGGCATTGAGGCCTACTTCGCCAAGAATCCACCCCTGTCCCGTAACCGGACCACGAGCTGACCTCGAAATTCAATCAAATCGAAAAACAAATTATTGATTATTTTGTTTTTTGCGCGAAACTGCGGTCTGAATCAGGTATTGATTGACTATTTGAGACCTAGTAGGAACCCTAGACTGACCTCTTCTTCAACACGTTGGAAGGGAGGTTGTCATGGCTTTGGTGGAGAGAATTCAGGCAGCAGTCGCGCGCACCGAGACGCTGCCGTTCAGGGTTGAAATCGCCACGGAGGCACAGATGGATGGAGTCATCCAATTGCGGGCTGCTTCTTACGGGAAACATCTGCCGGAGCTCGGCGCCAAATTGAGAGAGGCCGAGGCCGCCGATTTTGAACTCGGCTGCGAAGTACTGGTCGCCACCTCCAAACTCGACGGCTCCGTACTCGGCACCTTGCGCACCCATGCCAATGTGGTGGCACCGCTGCCCTTGGAGGCTTCGATGACTCTCCCTGAAAAGTTCGACGATACATTGATGGTCGAAACTACTCGCCTTTGCATCAAAGGTAGTTCTCAGGGATCACTAGTCAGGTCCGCACTGTTTAAAGCACTTCATCAGTACTGCATGGAACAGGGCGTGAATTGGATGCTAGCTGCCGGCCGGAAACCCGTAGACAAGATTTATGACTGGCTACTTTTCTCTGACGTTACGGAAAAGTCGATGTTCTTTCCCATGCAACATGCCGGAATGGTTCCACACCGCGTGATGTATTTTTCACCTCAAGAAGCCAACGCACTTTGGCTGACCCATCAGCACCCGCTTCACAGCTTCGTATTTGAAACTGTTCATCCTGATATCGATCTTTCCAAAGCGCGACCTTTAGCCATCACTCCCGAGTATTCAACTCTTTTTACACCCGCAATAGAGCCCGTTGCAGCGGCTTTCAACAGAGCCCAATGATTGCCGTCAGTAGCTACTGAATAGAAGAAAATGCCGAATCAGAAAACAAGCGCATGCTAGGTTCTTCTTGACTTTGCAATTGCTTCAGGAACGCGAGTATTTCAGGGTCTTCCACGAAATCTGCACCACTTCTTGCAGCTAGGATCTGGTCCCCCTCGACAGGCTTGCTGATGCCATAACCTTGGGCATAGTCAATGCCTGCCTCGTAGAGGACCTTGATGGTGGGGAGGTCCTCCGCGAATTCGCCGACCGACTTCATTCCCAGACTACGCACCAATCCGGCGATGGACACAATAATGGCCTGTCCCGCCTGGCTTCTGACAGCATCGCGGACCAACGAACCATCGAGCTTTAGAGAATCGACCGACAGACCTTTGAGATAACCGAAAGACGAGTATCCGGCTCCGAAGTCATCCAGTGCGACCTTGCCCCCCATGGAGCGCACCCGGTCAATGAAACGCTGCATGTTGCGCATATCGGTGATAGCCACGGTCTCGGTAATCTCGATACAGATTTTCTCAAGTGCCACGGGGTGCTGCTTGAACAAAGCAAACAACTCTTCGGTGAACTGCTCGTCATTCAGTGAGCCCCCGGAAAGGTTCACCCCCACGAAATGGGTGTTGCGCAGTTCGTGCGTGTGAGCCTCTAGCCAACGGATCGCCGTATTCACTACCCATCGGTCAATGATGGCGGTTTTGCCATGAGCCTCTGCGGCTTCAATGATGGTGCCCGCAGGCACTATTAAGCCATCCGCCTTGCGAAGGCGAACCAGCATCTCAAAGTTCAAAGAGTCGAAGGGTCGGCTGAGCGACACCTCCGGTTGCATTACGAGGAACAAGCCTTCCGGAGTCTCTCCACGCTCCAGACAATTGATGAGGTCCAACTCGTCCTGATGCTGTTGGAAAAACCGGTCGCCGGACTGCATCACCACCATGCGCTGATGCGGGCGCTTTTTGGCCATCCGACACAAGGTGTCAGCAGCGGAAACAATGTCTTTGAGTTCGGAGTTCTTGAACTGTTCAGTACCCACCAAGCCGGCAGACACATCCAACGCAAAACTTTGGCTTTCCATCTGGAAAGGTGCCGAGCCGATCAGCGTCGTGATGGTGTTGCACTTGATCTCACACTCCGCCATGTAGCCTTGATAGAAAACAACAACGAATTCATCACCGCCTATGCGGGCCAACAAGTCTCCCGGCTGCAAAACACGCTGCATGCGCTCGGCCACCTGCTTCAGAACCAAGTCCCCTGCAGTGTGACCGTACAGATCATTGATCAGCTTAAACCTGTCCAGATCAAAATATGCCAAGGCCACCGGACGTTGTTGGGCGGCACCAGCTTTCAGCCCCAAGCCCCGCAAATTCAGGCACCCGGTAAGGGGATCATGGCTGGCCAAATATTCCAGCCGCTCTGTGGCGGAAACACGCTCTGTGATGTCCTGCAAGGAGCATTCGATAATGCTGCCGTCTACCGTGGATGCGCGGATCGCAAACCAACGTCGTGTGAGACCGTCCTCGCTCTCAACGCTGGTTTGTAATTCGAGGGTTCCACCTGCTTTTTCAAGGTGCAGAGCAGCAATTCTTTCTACTGTCACGGAATCAAAAAAATCCGACAACCGGATGTGGCTACTTTGTAGCTCTGCCCTCATCAATGATTCAAATGCGGGATTCATCTTGCTGATGAGGACGCCGTCACCCACGGAAAACAAGCCTATTGGAGAGTCTTGGTAGGCTGCCTCAAGCAATTGCTGGGCTTTCAACGTCTGAAGACGATGCGTTCGCATGTGCTCGGCAACTGCAGCGGATGCTAAAAGCGCAGAGGCGATCGCCGCAGAAACACTGTTTAGCCCAACAAGCAATGCCCGCTGGTCTAAAGCAGCGGCAACCACTTCGTTAAGGCTGGCGCCCAAGGTCACTGCCATAGAAGCGACATACCACCCAGCAACCCGTGAATGGTTGCCGACCAGAATGAGTATCAAGTAACAAAAAATGACCGCGACACCAATCGCTGTACCCAGCCAGACCCCTACCAACATCACCTCAAATGGAAGAAGGGGGCCCAAGACAAGCGCAGCCAATGCAGACACTTGCAAGATATTGAGTGGCTGCTGAAAAGCGAACTTTCTCAGCTCCTTGCTGAATAGCAAGTTGAACAAAACGATGGTGATTGCAAAGTACGAGCAAACCGTGAATTGTCTTATCGCTATCAAGTAGTCCGCAGGTATCTGATAACCGAAAAACTCGAAATCGGTTCCTGCAGAGATACCTGCCATCCGCATGTTCAGGAGCAACCAGCCCACAAACGTAAGGTACAACCGGCTTCTGTTGACTATCGCGGTCAAAAGCATGAAAACAGCCAGAATTCCAATCGCCGACTCAATCATGATTCCCGAGCGGTAATGCGCGAATTGGCTCCTTTCCAACGACTCATGCGTCCAGCCTTCAGCTGATATCTTCGCTGGCCCCCGGAAACTTGCTTTGCAAAGTAGCGAATGGGTTGCTAGTCCTTCCAAGTCCAACGAGAAACCGGCTCTACTGATCGCCATGCGTCCGTCCGTTGAAGATCGATTTCCAGTTCCCAGAACCACGCCTGATTCGGCATCCCAACAAGACAACGACATCGCATGCCGGGAGGGAAAATCAATCACAGGAGCATCGCTGTAAACGCTCAAAGCAATCCAGAATGGCCGTGCGGAAAGATGGGTCTCCAAGAGTTTTGAGGGCGAAACAGCATTCAGCATGGCTGAAGCCAATTGCGCACTCGAAGTGCCTGAGGGACTACTGTCCTCCCAGACTCTCAACTCAAGCTGGCGACCCGCATTGTTTTCAAATCGGCCAGAATGCGTTAGCAACGCAACCGCGGCCAGTCCGATCAACAAGACAGGAAAGACGAAAGTCGTCAGTCGCTCCAGCAGAGGTCCAACAAGTTTTTGCACAGTGGTCCGATAAATTCAGGCAGGCCGTTTGACGCGGCTCTTGAGCGCTCCCAACATGACGAAGAAACCGGGAATCAGGATCATGGCCCAGATGATTTTGTCCAAGTGCGCCTTCACCCAAGGGAAATTCCCGAAAAAGTAGCCTACCGTGACAATACCGCCTACCCACAGGGCGCCACCAGCCACATCAAAAAAAGTGAACTTCGAGCGTGTCATTTGTGCCACTCCGGCCACAAAAGGCGCAAAAGTTCTCAGAAAAGGCATGAAGCGTGCTGCCACGATCGTGATGCCGCCGTACTTTTCATAAAACGCATGCGCCTGATTGAAAGCCTGCTTGTTGAAGAAGCGGGAGTCCTCCCACTGGAACACTTTGGGCCCGATAAAGCGCCCTATCGTGTAATTGCTCTGGTTGCCCAACACGGCCGCCGCGAACAATAGGCTGACGGACACGGTGTAGTCCATCAAGCCCACACCGCACATGGCGCCCACGACAAACAACAATGAGTCACCCGGCAGAAACGGCATGACCACCACGCCGGTTTCCACAAAAATGATGGCGAACAACAAGGCGTAGACCCACAGACCATAGGTCTGCACAAAGACCTCCAGGTGTTTGTCGACATGCAGGATGAAATCAAGAAGGGTCGTGATGATGTCCATGACCTGATTATGGCGGTGCCCTGCCGGTCACATCAGCAAAACGCAGATGTTGTTGCCCACGCTTCTGGCAGGGAGCGACCTAAACATCCAGCAACGCACCTTGGCAGACACCTGCTGCCGATGCTTCATGCATAGCTTCCACAGTGAACCGCCCGGGAGGCTCACATTCCGGATAGAGACGACTGGACGCGCCCGCTACAGGGCCGGGCGCCTAAAATGCCTTGGTGAACGCTCCACTGACCACTGCCCCCCGCCGCCCCATCCGCGAACTGCCCGACGAACTCATCAGCCAGATAGCGGCCGGTGAGGTGGTGGAGCGTCCCGCCAGCGTGGTGCGTGAGCTGGTGGATAACGCGCTGGACGCCGGTGCCACCCAAGTCACCCTGCGCCTGCTGGCCGGTGGTGTGCGCCTTATCAGCGTGGAAGACGACGGCCAGGGCATCCTGCGCGACGAGCTGCCCATTGCCTTCAAGCGCCACGCCACCAGCAAGATCGGCAACCTGCAGGACTTGGAAAGCGTGGCCACCATGGGCTTTCGGGGTGAGGCATTGGCCGCTATTAATTCCATAGCTGATTGCGCAATCCTGTCGCGCGCCAGCGGCCTGAATGACGCCTATCTGCTCGATGGCCGGACCGGCGAACTGCGCCCGGTGGCGCGGGGCCAGGGCACCACCGTGGAAGTCAAAGAGCTGTTTTACAGCACCCCGGCGCGCCGCAAGTTCCTCAAGACCGACGCCACCGAACTGGCCCATTGCATAGAGTCTGTGCGCCGCCATGCCCTCGCCCGTCCCGATGTGGGCTTTGCCATCTGGCATGAAGGCAAGTTGGTGGAGCAATGGCGCCGCTGCCTGGACACTCCGCTGGCCGAAGCCACGTCCGAAGCCGCACTCGCTGCTCTCGACCAACGTCTGTCTGATGTGTTGGGCCCCGAGTTTCTTGCCCAGAGCGTACGGGTCGATTGGCACAGCAAGCAAGCCAACGAATTCGGCCAACCGGCCCTTCGCGTCTGGGGCCGTGCCGGCGTGCCCGACGCCGCCCGCTCGCGCGCCGACCAGCAGTTCTGCTACGTCAACGGCCGCTTTGTGCGCGACAAGGTCCTCACTCACGCGGCGCGCAGCGCCTATGAAGACGTGCTGCACGGCAACCGCCAACCGGTCTATGCCCTGTATGTCGCCATGGACCCTACGCGCGTAGACGTGAACGTGCATCCCACCAAAATTGAAGTGCGCTTCCGCGACAGCCGCGAAGTGCACCAGGCCGTGCGCCATGCGGTGGAGGACACATTGGCCGCACCGCGTGCTGCAGCCGCAGCCGGCGCCACAGCCGGCCAGCCCCAAGCGCCCAGCCTTTTCGGCACCACCAGCGAAGCCAGCGCCCTACCCACACCGGGTACTTATGTGCCCAACAGGCCAGTAGCGCCCATGTACAGTGCGCAACCAGCTATCAAATTCGAAGCAGAAGAGGGTTTGATAGGCCACCGCGTCAACGACATCAGCCTGCTCTGGCAACGTAGCGCCAACCCAGAAGGCGGGATGGCTGAGCGTTTTGCGCAGGTCAAGGGGGAGCCCGCACAGCGGGCGGAGGACACGGAGCAAAGCGCTCAGCCATCCCGCCTTCCTGCAATCGAAAAAGCGTGGTCCGTGAGCCGCGACGGCAACGAAAATGCTTGGCCCTTAGGCCGCGCGATTGCCCAACTCCAAGGCGTCTACATCCTCGCCGAAAACAACCAAGGCTTGGTCATCGTGGACATGCACGCCGCCCACGAACGCATCGTTTACGAGCGACTCAAACAGCAAATCAGCCTCACCGCCCCCGACGGCACCGTGCACCCACTGGCCAGCCAGCCCCTGCTGATCCCCGCCACCTTCGCCGCCACCCCCGACGAAGTAGCCACCGCCGAAGCCCATGTGGGCACGCTCAACACCCTGGGCTTGGAGATCAGCCCCTTCTCACCCAAAACCCTGGCCGTGCGCGCCGTACCCACCACCTTGGCACAAGGCGATGCGGTGGAACTGGCGCGCAGCGTGCTGGCCGAGCTGGCCCAGCACGACGCCAGCACCGTGATCCAGCGCGCCCAAAACGAAATCCTGGGCACCATGGCCTGCCACGGCGCGGTGCGCGCCAACCGCAAGCTCACGCTGGAGGAAATGAACGCGCTCCTGCGCGACATGGAAGCCACCGAACGCAGCGACCAATGCAACCACGGCCGCCCCACCTGGCGACAGCTAACACTCAAAGAGCTGGACAGCCTGTTTTTGCGCGGACGGTAAATGCACACCCCGGTGCCAGGCCTGAGCTCTGAGGCTTGCGCGGCCCAGAGTGCCTTGTTCGCACTGGCCGACACCGGCAAAGCTGCCACGGCTGCACGCTACTTCCAAAGCGGACCGGGCCAGTATGGCGAAGGCGACCAGTTTCTGGGCATCCGCGTGCCGGTGATCCGCGAAACCGCACGGCAGTTCAACACCCTCACGCTAGCCGACTGCGCAGCCCTGCTGCAGTCCCCTTACAACGAGGTGCGCGTCCTGGCGCTGGACGTGATGGTGCGGCGCTTCGCCAAAGGCAAGGTGGATGTGCAGACCGCCGTGTATGCATGCTTCATGCAGCACCGCGACCGCATCAACAACTGGAATCTGGTGGACGGCTCAGCGCCCTATATCAGCGGCCCGTATCTGCTGAAACGCGACCGGGGCATCCTATGGGAACTCGCAAACTCCCCCGTACTGTGGGACCGGCGCATCGCAGTGCTCAGCACCTTCGCCTTTATCCGTGCAGGCGACTTTGACGATGCGCTGAAACTTTACGCACAGCTTCTCACTGACCCGCACGACCTGATGCACAAGGCCTGCGGCTGGATGCTGCGAGAGCTGGGCAAACGGGACGAGGCGCGACTGTTAGGTTTCTTGCACACCCACTACGCCGCCCTGCCGCGCACCACGTTGCGCTACGCGATTGAGAAATTTCCCCCGGAGCAGCGTAGCGCGATGCTCAAGGGTGACTTCCCGATCCGCTAAGCCGCACACCCAAGCTGCACCCTTACAACCACGGTATGCTAGACGTCTGACGTCTTCAGGCTACCCCATGTACGCTTGCCTTTTCTTTCTCGCCGAGGGGCTCCGCCCCTTCCGAAAAGCCGCCCTCTGCGCACTCTTGTGCTGCACTCTGAGCAGCCACGCCCAGGACAGACGCAGCGTCACCGAACCCACTCTGCCCACCACCGTGTGCACGACGCTGGAGCCTCGTAGCACCGGCAACGAGGCAGCAAGGCTGCAAGCCGCCCTCAACGCTTGCCCTGCCGGCCAGGCCCTGAAGCTGCAACGTGGACCGCTGGGCGACCGGTTCATGTCCGGCCCCTTGCGCATACCTTCCGGCGTCACCTTGTGGATCGATGCGGGCACCACCTTGGCCGCCAGCACCCGGCCGGCGGACTTCGACACGGGCAGTGGCCAATGCGGCCGAATCGACGCGCTGGGCAAGGGTTGCCAGGCCCTGCTCACCCTGGAGAACACCGAGTACAGCAGCGTCATGGGCGAGGGAGAAATCCTGGGCCAGGGCGACCAGCGCATGGAGGGCAGCACCGAGACCTGGTGGCAGCTGGCGCGCCGCGCCCAGCGCGAAGGCGGCAAGCAAAACAATCCGCGTCTCATCCAAATCAACCAATCGCGCAATGTCGTGCTGTACAAAATCCGGCTGCGCAACGCGCCCAACTTTCATGTGGTGCTGGACCGGGTGCAGGGCTTCACTGCGTGGGGCGTGGTCATTGACACCCCGGCCGATGCCCGCAACACCGACGGCATAGACCCCGGCGCGTCCGAAGACATCACCATCGCGCACAGCTTTATCCGCACGGGGGATGACAACATCGCCATCAAGGCACTGCGCGGCCCCAGCCGTTTCATCTCCGTGCTGGACAACCACTTCTACAGCGGGCACGGCATGTCCATTGGCAGCGAAACCAATGCCGGCGTCAGCGATGTGCTGGTGCGCGGCCTCACCCTGGACGGCACCACCTGGGGCCTGCGCATCAAGAGCGATGCAGACCGGGGCGGGCTGGTCGAGCGGGTGCGCTATGAAGATGTGTGCCTGCGCAACAACCGCTGGCCCCTCAGCCTGACAACGCAATACGCCAAGGGCGCCGTGGGCACGTCCATTCCGCAGTACCGCGACATACGCTTCCAAAGCGTGCGCGGCCAGGGTGGCCAGCCCGAGCTGCAGGGCTTTGACGAGGCCCATGCGCACCAGGTGCTGCTGGACGGTGTACACATCGAGGGCGCGGCCCCCTGGAAGGTGAGGCACACCCGTCTGGACACCGCCACGCCCGCCAGCCCCCTGCCCGATTGCACTGCGCGCTGGCTCCCTTTTCCCGAAGCCAAAGACAGCGCGCTTCCTGCACCCACTGGCCAGGTGCTGCTGGTAGGCCCCGGCCGGCCCTATGCCAGCGTGACCGCAGCGCTGGCCGATGCGCGTGCTGGCGCCACGGTGCGCATTGCCCCCGGCACCTACCGCGAAGTCGTACGCCTGCAGCTGCCGGGCCTGCGCTTGCTGGGCGAAGGTGCCACACCGCAGGACGTGGTGCTTGAAGAAAGCCGCAGTGCCGCAGACACGGGCACCACCAGCAAGTCTGCCGTGGTGTTTGCGGAGGCCGATGGCATTGAGATCCACAACCTCAGCATCGCCAACCGCTTTCACGAAGAGCACCCGCAGGTCACCCAAGGCGCCCAAGCCGTGGCGCTGTACGCCAGTGGCGACCGCCAGCGTTTTGTGGGCCTGCGCCTGATCAGCTTTCAAGACACGCTGTATGCCGCACGCCGGGCCTGCAACAGCGGCGCGGCCTGCCCGCCGGCGCGCCAGTTCTACCGGGACACCGTCGTCATCGGTGCGGTGGATTTCATCTTTGGCAACGCACTGGCCTACTTCGATGGCCTGGACATCTACGGCATAGAACGCCCCCAAGTCATCGTCACCGCCCAAAGCTGCCAAACGGAGGGCGAAGTCTGCGGCTATGTGTTCCGCAACAGCCGCGTCCACGCTGACGCGGCCGTCCAGCACATCGTGCTGGGGCGCCCATGGCGTGCCCTGTCGACGGTCACTTTTTTGGACAGCGAGCTGGATGGCCGGGTCATTTCCGCCGGCTTTATCGACTGGAACCAGGAAAACCGCTTGCCCACCACCCGCTATGCCGAAGTGAACTCACGGGGCGCAGGGGCTGTGCCGCCGGGCACCCGTCAGCCTCATATGCACACACTGGATGCAGCGCAGCTACACACTATCTCCAGCGCTAACCGCTACCTGGCTGGCAGCGACGGTTGGCAGCCGGAGCGCAGCGAACCGTAGCCAAAAATAAGCTCTGGCACACACCAGATGTGCACAAGCAGCTCCTAAAAATATAGCAATCTACCCTAGCGAAGCGGCTGATGCAGCTGGCGCGATCACGGTCAGGAAGCGTTCGGCGCGCCAGGGGCACATCAAGCAACGCACAATGTCAGCACCCATGAAAACCAAATATTTCCTGCAGCTGCTGGCGCTGTCATCACTCTGGGGCGCGTCCTTCCTGTTTATCCGCATTGCCAGCCCGGTGTTCGGCCCCAACCTGCTCGCCCTGATGCGGGTGGCCATGGCGACTGCCACACTGGCTGTGCTGATGCGTTGGATGGGCCAGCGCTGGGCATGGCAACACTGGCGTTCCCTGGCCGCCATCGGCGCCTTGTCAGTGGCCATGCCGTTCTTGCTATTCGCGTGGGCCGGGCTGCAACTGCCTGCGGGCTACAGCGCGCTGCTGAACTCCACGGCGGTGATCTTTGGCATGTTTGCGTCCGCCCGCATGGGCGAGGACACCATCACCTTCAAAAAGCTCCTGGGCTGCGCCTGCGGCTTTACGGGGGTGGCGCTGATCGTGAGCCTGGGGCCTGTGGAGCCCTCGCTCAAAGTGGTGCTGGCGGTGCTGGCCTGTATAGCGGCGTCAGCCTGTTATGGCTTTTCCACCCCGATCACCAAACGCGCCGTGGGCCACATGCAGCCTCTGCAAATTGCAGCAGGCATTCACGTCTTGTCTTTGGCAATGCTGCTCCCCGGCGCGGCCTACAGCCTGCCGGATGCCCGCTTCAGCTGGCAGGCATTGGGCGCCGTGGCGGTGATGGGCATCGCCACCTCGGGCCTGGCCTACTGGGCCCATTTGCGGATCCTGCGTCACGTCACACCGGTCGCTGCGATGAGCCCCATCTTCATGGTGCCGGTGTTCGGAGTGCTGTGGGGACATCTCTTTTTGGGTGAAGAACTCGGGCACGGCTTGCTGCTGGGCGGCAGCCTGGTGCTGGTGGCCAGCGCGCTGATCACCGGCTTCAACCCGCTGCAACGTTGGCTGGACCTGATTGACGCCAAGCCCTAGGCCTTGTCACGCAACAGTCATCCGGCCCCACCATGATCCCGCGTTGGTTTATTTCACAACAAGGGACCTTCATGAAAACCATCCGTTTTGCAGCAACTGCCGTCGCTGTGTCGATCGCGACCTTGCTCGCTGCTTGCACCACCATGGGTACAGCCACCAGCGGCTACCCCACCTTGAATGGCGCCAAGCCCCTGGTCATCGGCCACCGTGGTGCCAGCGGCTACTTGCCCGAACACACCCTGGCGTCTTACAAAAAGGCCATTGAAATGGGTGCCGATTTCATCGAGCCTGATCTGGTCGTCACCAAAGACGGTGAGCTG
This sequence comes from Rhodoferax mekongensis, assembly GCF_032191775.1. Taxonomy (NCBI): domain Bacteria; kingdom Pseudomonadati; phylum Pseudomonadota; class Betaproteobacteria; order Burkholderiales; family Comamonadaceae; genus Rhodoferax; species Rhodoferax mekongensis. The sequence goes on from NZ_CP132507.1 coordinate 3,265,705, forward strand.
GTAGCCCGCCACGAACCCAACATCACCGCCACCACCGACGTCTCCACCCGCGCCGAATTTGCCAGCCGCAAAACCACTCGCAAGGTCGACGGCGTGAACGAGACCGGCTGGTTCGTCACCGACTTCACCCTGGCCGAACTGCGCACCCTGCGCGCCAAGCAGCCGAATGCTGCGCGCGACAAGTCGTTCGACGGCCAATTCCAGATCCCGACCTTCCGCGAAATTCTGGAGCTTGCCAAAACCGAGTCGGCCCGCACCGGCCGCACCATCGGCGTGTACCCAGAGACCAAGCACCCCACTTACCACGTGGATGCCGGTCTGCCCATCGAGCCGCGCTTGTTGGCCCTGCTGGCCGAATACGGTTACACCAAGAAAGACTCTCCGGTCATCATCCAGTCGTTTGAAGTCTCCAACCTCAAAGCCCTGCGCAAGCTCACCCAGGTGCGCCTGGTCCAATTGGTGGATGCGGACGATGTGGACTCCAAAGGCAATGTGACCCTGGTCGCACCGTTCGACAAGCCGTATGACTTTGCTGTAGCCAAAGACAGCCGCACCTTCCCCGACCTGCTGACGCCCAAAGGTCTGGCGGAAGTCAAAACCTACGCAGATGGCATCGGCCCCTGGAAGCCCTATCTGGCCAGCGCCGCCCATGTGATGGGTGCTGACGGCAAACCCCGCGACCTCAATGGCGACGGCAAGATCACCGACGCTGATCGCGTGGCCCTGCCCCCGACTGACGTGGTGAAAAACGCCCACGCCGCCGGCTTGTTCGTGCACGCCTACACCTTCCGCAGCGAAGCCCCCGGCTTGCTGTCTGACTACAAGGGTGACCCCAAGGCCGAATACAAGCGTTTTTATGCCCTCGGCGTGGATGGCTTGTTCAGCGACTTCCCGGATACCGCAGTGTCCGCGCGCGACGGCAAGTAAGCATCCGCCAGACCTCACAAAAACAGCGCTACGGCGCTGTTTTTTTTGGCAGAAAAAGCTTCGAGGCAAGCGCGTCGAAAGGCCACTCATGCCGGCACCTACAAAGCGGAAGGTGCCCCGTAAAATGGCCGGCACATGACCGCCCCGCTTGCAAGCCCCCTCCCGCCTGAATCAGTCCCCCCCGCACCAACACCCGCAGTGAACTCGCGGCTCTCTGGGCTTTGGCCTGGCCCATCCTGATCGGGCAGCTGGCGAATGTGGGCATGTCGGTGGTGGACGTGGCCATGGCAGGCCATGCGTCGGCCCACGATCTGGCGGGCATATCGCTGGGGGTGTCGATCTGGAACATCGTCATCATCACGCTCATGGGCCTGATGATGTCCGTGGCCCCCATGGTGGCCCACCATGTGGGTGCTCGAGAGTTCACGCTGGTGCCGCATCTGGTACGCCAAGGCATGTGGAAAGCACTGGGCGTGGGCACCGTGGCCATGGTGCTGACCCAGCTCTCCGCACTGGTGTTCGATTACATGGACATCGAGCCCCACGTGCACGAGGTGGCCTCCGGTTTTGTGTTCATCATCAGCTTCGCACTTCCGGCGTTTGCCTGCTACCGGGTGCTGTACGGCTACAGCGCCAGCCTGAACCAGACCAAGCCGCTCATGGTCTTGTCGGTGGCGGCACTGCTGCTCAACATTCTGGTGAACTGGCTGCTGGTGTTCGGCAGCTGGGGCTTCCCACGGCTGGGGGGCCTGGGCTGTGCCTGGGCCACGCTCATCTGCGTGTGGTTCAACTTCCTGGGGCTGCTGGTGTGGATGCGCTTGGCACCCGCCTACCGCAGCACCTGGCCTTTCGCCCAATGGGAAGGCCCGCATCCCGAAAAACTTGCCGCTTTGTGGAGACTGGGCTTCCCCATCGGGGTGACCTACTTTGCCGAGACCAGTGCTTTCGGCCTGATCGCCCTGCTGATTGCCGGCTTCGGCAGCCGGGAAGTGGCCGCCCACCAGATTGCCCTGAACTTCACCTCACTGGTGTTCATGGCGCCCCTGAGTCTGGGCATTGCCCTGCTCACCCGCGTCGGGCAAAGCCTGGGCGCCGGCGATCCAGTCGCTGCAAAGTTCCGGGCCTGGGTGGGCGTGAAGGCCGGGCTGGGCTTCGGGCTGATGTCTGCCATCGGCATTGCAGCAGGCGCACACCAGATTGCTTGGGCTTACACGAACGATGCGAACGTGGCGGCTCTGGCTGCCCAGTTGCTGTTCTTGGCGGCAGTGTTCCAGATGTCGGACTCTGCGCAGGTCGTCATCAGCAGTGCCATCCGGGGCTACAAGGTCACCCGCAGCCCCATGGTGATTCACCTCACCGCGTTCTGGGGTTTCTCACTGCCCCTGGGTTGCGTGCTGGGTCTGGCGCCACAGTGGCTGCCATGGCGGCCTGCGCAGGCCATGGGCGCCCAAGGGTTCTGGATCGCGTTGGTGGTGGGTCTCACCGTGGCAGCCGTCGGACTGCTGCTCTTGCTGCAGCGCGTGACGCGGTCGCGTATCCAAGCGGGGGCCCGTGCATGAGCCAGGTTTTGCCTTTCTACCTGTGCCTGGCCGGCCCCACGGCTGCCGGCAAAACCGCCGCCGCATTGGCCATCGCAGCGGAGCATGACGCCGAAATCATCAGCGTAGATTCCGCCCTGGTCTACCGGGGCATGGACATCGGCACTGCCAAACCCGAAGCCCATGAGCTGGCCGCCGTGCCCCACCACCTGATCAACATCCGCGATCCCTTGGAGGCCTACAGCGCCGCCGAGTTTGTCAAGGACGCGAAGGCATTGATCACAGACATCCACGTCCGCGGCAAACTGCCGCTGCTGGTGGGCGGCACCATGCTGTACTTCAAAGCCTTGTTGGACGGGCTGGATGACATGCCCGCAGCCAGCCCCGAGGTCCGTGCCGCGCTGGAGGCCGAAGCTGCAGCGCTGGGTTGGCCTGCCATGCACGCCCAACTGGCTGCGGTAGACCCCGTAACCGCAGCCCGCTTGGCACCAGCCGACAGCCAGCGTATCCAGCGTGCGCTGGAGGTGTACCGTGTCTCGGGCAAGCCACTCTCCACCTTTCATGTGCAGCAGGACGCTATCAAAAAAGAAGCTGCTCGCGCAGATAACACGGGCGCCAGCGCCCTTTTTCCTTGGAACCGGAAGATCGCGCCTGGCTGCATGCGCGCATCGCCCAGCGCTTTGACCTGATGCTGCAAGGCGGTTTTCTGGATGAAGTCAAAACCCTCATGGCCCGGGGCGACCTGCACCCAGACCTGCCCAGCATGCGTTGTGTGGGCTACCGCCAGGCATGGGAAGCGTTGGCCGGCACCTCGCACATGGCCGAGCTGCGCGACAAAGGTATCTTCGCGACACGCCAGCTCGCCAAACGGCAGATTACGTGGTTGCGCTCCATGCCACAGCGCCAAGTGATTGCGGCAGACCGGTCCGACGCGCAAAGCGCACTGCTGGCTGCTGTACGCGTCATGCTACGTCAACGGAAGACCCCATGATTCTGCGCATATCCGGTTTGGCCAAGCACTACGGCACCATGCCGGTGTTCAAGAACGTCCATCTGGACGTGAAGCCTGGTGAGTTTGTCGCTATCGTGGGCGAATCCGGCGTGGGCAAGTCCACCTTGCTCAACTGCATGGCGGGCTTGGACAACTGGGACAGCGGTACTGTGGAGCTCGCGGGCCAGAACCTAGGCACCCTTTCCGACGACGGCCGCGCGCTGCTGCGCCGGGAGAGCGTGGGTTTTGTATTCCAGGCCTTCCATGTATTGCCGCACCTCGACGTCGCCCAGAATGTGGCTCTCCCGTTGCTGCTTCTGGGACGCCACGCCCCGGACCGTGTAAGCGCCATGCTGCAGGCCGTGGGCTTGGGCGATCTGGGCGCACGATTGCCCCAACAACTCAGCGGCGGGCAGTTACAGCGCGTGGCTATCGCCCGAGCTTTGGTGCATCAGCCGGCGCTTATTTTGGCGGACGAACCCACCGGCAACCTGGACCCCGGCACAGCCGCCAAAGTGATGGAGGCCCTGGTGCACCAGTCCCGCAAGCATGGCAGCGCACTGGTGCTGGTCACCCACTCACTGGCCGCAACTGAACAGGCCAACCGGGTACTGCATTTGCGCTCCGAAGGCATGACGGACGCCCGTGGCTGACAAACGCCGGGCGCTGAGTTAGACTGGTTTTCAAATTTGTAACAAAGCGCAACCAAGCAGTCCACATCTTGAAAAACCCCGCAGGCATCAATCGTCGCGTCGCCATGGCAAGCGTGGGCATCAGCATGTCTGGCCTTGCATGGGCACATTGCAACCGCGCCATCCAAGTGCCTGTGTCTGCCACGGGTCAAAGCGTCGTGATTGATGGCGACACCGTGCGCGGCATTTACCCCGACATCCTCAAGGCCATCTCCGTCAAGGAGAACTGCCGCTTTGTGGTCACACCGGTCCCTCGCGCGAGACTTGAGAAGCTGTACGAGACCGGCAAAGCCGACATGATTGTGGCGAGCACCCGATCGGTAAGGCGGGATGAGTTCGGCGTATTCGTGCCTATGGTGCGGAGCCGGGCCATGGTGATTTCCTTGGGCGACATGCAACGCGCAGCGTTCAGAACGACCCAAGACGTACTCAACAACAAAGAGGTCCGCTTGGTGGTGGTGCGCGGCTACGACTACGGCAGTGCGTACCACGAACTGATCGAGGCCATGGCCAAAGAGAACCGGGTTCTTCTAGAGGCCGATCCCAACGCGGTAGCGCGGCTCATGAAGACCAACCCCAACGATGTGACCATCATGGTGCCCACCATCATCTACGGTGCCATGCAAGAGGATGCACGGCTGGCAGATCTTCTGGACAAACTGCGTTTTGAACCGCTGGACAACATGCCTTGGGGCGAGAGTGGCGTGTACCTCTCCAAGACCTCACTGGAACCCGGCCTGATGAAGTTCCTACAGTCTGCTATGCAACGCACCGCACAGGCCGGTACCGTACACAAAGGCTTTGCGGCCTACTACCCCCCGCAGGTACTCAAAGACAGCATCAGACCCTTGGATAAAACACCATAAAAAAAGCCTCTGTGGTTCACAGAGGCTTTTCGCATGCAAGAGGAAATCAGACCTTCTTCTTGCGCCGCACCATCGCACCAATGGCCGCCAGACCAGCCAACAACATGGCGTAGGTTTCGGGTTCGGGAACAGCAGCTGTGATGCTCATGAACGTGTAATCCGATTGGTTGGTGCATCCCTTGCAAGATGGCGTGCCGTAATCAGCGCCAAACGCGATGGATTTGACCAACTTGTTGCCGAACGGATTGACCACCGACCAAGCTCCGCCCTTGCCGAGGGTCGCTTGACTCAACATGTTGACGGTGGACCCGGAGACGCTCCATGTGGCATTGGTGTCACCAGTCGCAATCAGGCTGAACGATGCTTTGCTGTTGTCGGCATAGACCACCGAAACAACCGCTTTCTCTTTCACGTCCTTGTACTCAGGGCCATTGAACAGGAGACCAACCGAGAAATTCTTAATCTGAACGGCATGCGAGAAGGAGCCCTTGATGCTCTCGCCAATGTCGATTTCTCCGGGGGTTCGCTCGCTACCAGACAGAGGTGAAACGCCCACCCCTTGGAAGCCATCCTGCGCAGACTTGAAGCTGAACTTTGCAGCAGCATTGCCCTTCAGCGCAGAAAAGCTCGCAGTTACCCCCCCAAGAAACTGGTGGTGTAAGTGCTGGAAGTGCCGAAGTTGACGCCATAGATGGTGTCGTAGGTATTGGGTTTGGTCAGCACGACAACCGGCGTGGCGTGTGCGACAAAGCTCGCTAAACCCATGATGAGCAAGGCGAGGCCTGTTTTTGCGGAGGAAATTTTCATTTTTACACCCTTAAATTTGTAACTGGAAGATACATTGACTCGGGCCACACTGCGATAGGCCGGTCGGACTACTCCCCGGAACTATTTCACCAAATTCGCAATAAAGTGCCTTCTAACAGCCGATACCCACGAGCGGCCATGGCACGCGCCTCCGATTCGTCATGCGTGACCCACAAAGTAGCCATGCGGTGTTCGGCGATATGGGCTTTGAACTCTTCCCGCAGTTGCAAGCGCAAGTCAGCATCCAGCGCTGAGAAAGGCTCGTCCAGCAGCAGGGCTCGGGGGCGGGTGATCAGCGCACGGGCGAGCGCCACGCGCTGCTGCTCGCCGCCAGAGAGTTGCCAGACTTTGGACAAAGCGTAGGCCGATAAGCCGAAGCGCGCCAGCATGGCCCGCGCTTGATCGCGCGCAGCCGCTTTGGGTATGCGCTGCTCGACCAGCCCGAACGCTACGTTGTCCTGCACGTTGAGGTGCGGGAACAGGGCGAAATCCTGGAACATAAGCGCAAAGCCGCGCCGCTCGGGCGGTGTGGCAGAGATGTCTGCGCCATCCATGCGCACCATGCCGGCATCCGCCTGCTCCAGCCCGGCGGCAATGCGCAACAGGGTGCTTTTGCCGCTGCCGCTGGGGCCCAACAAGGCCACGGTTTCGCCAGCACTTACCGATACTGTTGCGCCACGCAGCAAGGCCTTGGGCGCACCAGTCGGTGGCACCCATTGTTTGGAAATGTTCAGCAGCTCAAGCACGCGCTTCGTCCTCGCCAGTCGGCCATTCAATCAACACAAAGGCCAGCAAAGCCAGCCCCATCAGCACACAGGCCAACACTTGCGCAGCTGCCAGATTGTCCGCCCCCGGTTTGCCCAGGTGCTGGTAGATCAGGGTGGTGAGCGTGGCCCACTCAGGGCGCGACAGAAACAAGCTCACCGCAAATTCCCCCACTGCGGTGGCAGCGGCAAATGCCATTCCCCGGCGCAAGGCCGGTGCCAGCAATGGCAAGGTCACCCGCCAGAAGCAGCGCCACGGACTTGCGCCCAAGCTGCGCGCGGCCTCCAAGTAGTGCGCGGGCAGGCTGTCCAGCCTCGCGGCCAGCGACTTGGCGACGAAGGGATAAGCCAACAACGCATACGCCGCCACCAACACCCCGAAACTGCTGCTCCACTGCGGGTACAGCAGCAGCAAACCAAATGCCACCATCACCGGCGACACAATAAATGGCAGAAACACCAGCGTACGCAGCCACAGCACGCGCTGCGCGGCCAAGGCGTGTGCCAGCCCCAAGCCGGTAGCCAGCGCCAGCGCCAGTGCTGAGAATTGCGCGGTGTTGGACAAGGCCGAGAGCGTGTCTTCATCGGTCAACACGGCCCAAGCCATAGCTCCTGAATTCATAGCGCCTCGCGCAATGCTGACGAGCGGCGCAGCACAAATAAGCATCCAAATCAACACAACAGCGACCACTGCCCCCCAAGCGACCCAGCCTTGCGGGCAGCGGCGGAGTATGGCGTCGGCACGCGCGGGTGTAGCCAAACGGCGCTCCATGAAGGCATAGCCCCAGGCCACGATGGCGGTGAGTGCCAGCATCCACAAAGACAGCACACCGGCCTGCCCGAGCTGCAGCTCGTGGGCGACCAAGGTGTAGATCTCGACCTCGGCGGTGGCGTAGTTCTGCCCGCCCAGCACCAAGGCCAGACCAAACCCCGAGAAGCAATACAGAAACACCAGGCACAGGGCGGAGGCCAACCACGGCGCAACGGCCGGCCACTCCACCCGCCAGAAAGCCCGCCAGGGTGTGGCCCCCAGACTGCGGGCCGCGGCCACTCGCGCGGCACTCACACTGGAAAGCGCATCGACGCCGGCACGCACCACCACACACAGGTTGAAGAACAGGTTGCCGTACAGCAGCAGCCAGGGTGTGCCTTGCAGGTCCGGCCCACCCCAGCGCGAGAGCCAACCGTTCGGTCCTGCAAACGCCAACACGCCCATGGCTGCCACCAAAGTCGGTACCACAAAGGGCAGCATCAGCCCTCGCAACAGGAGTGCCCGGCCGGGAAACTCCCAGCGTGCCAGCACCCAAGCCATGGGCAAGCCGAGCAGCAAAGTAGCCACACAGGTCATGGCCGCTTGCGCCAGCGACCAGAGCAGACGCCCGCGCAAATAGTCGTCCTGCCAAGGTGCCCACAAGCTCTCCGCACCCCAACCCTCTGCGAGCAAGCGCAGCGCCGGCGCTACCAAGACCACCGCGAGAAACGCCAAGGGCACTGCCGCCAGCCACCAGCGCGCAAAGACGCCGGTCCGCCTCGCTACAGCTTGCATCCCGCCTTTACGCTCCACGCACCGCGCGCCGCGACAGCACTTACTTCAAGACCACCTTGGTCCAACGTGCCACCCACTCTGCGCCCTTGGCCGCAATGTCCGCATCCGAAGGGGCACTAAACGCCGTGGGCTCAGGCGCGAACTTGAAGGCCTCAGCCTTGGCCACACCCGCTTCGGCAGGGAACATCCACATTTCGGTTTGCATGCCGGTTTGAACGGGGGCAGAACGCATGAAGTCCACAAACTTCTCGGCGGCGGCGCGGTTTTTGCCGCCCTTGACCAGCGCCACGCCTTCGACTTGGCGGAACACCGCACCGGGCAAGCTCAAGGAGCCTGTGGGTGGTTCGGCCAATTTGGTCTTGCTGTAAAACAGCTCGGCCGCCGGGCTGGTGGCATAGCTGACCACGAGGGGGTGCTTGCCGCCGTTCTGGCTGAACTCGGTGTAGTAGGCCTCAGTCCAGCCTTTGGCCACTTTCAGGCCATTGGCGCGCAGCTTGGCCCAGAAATCAAAGGCCTTGTCTTCGCCCAAGGTGGCGATGGTAGAAAGCAAAAACGCATAGCCGGGGCTGCTGGTGGCCGGGTTTTGCACGACCAGCAATTTGGCATAGGCGGGCTGGGTCAAGTCGTCCAGCGTCTTGGGCAAGGCCACACCGTTTTTGGCGAACCATGCTTTGTCGTAGTTCAGGGTGACATAGCCGTAGTCCACCGGCACCAGGGGCGCGGGCAGTTCAGCCACGGGTTTGCGGCCGGCCGCAGCGGGAGCACCGGCTTCCAACACGTCAGCCGCCAGTGCCTTGGGGGCCAAAGCGTTGTCAATGCCATACACCACGTCGGCAATCGGGTTGGCCTTGGTGAGGATGAGCTTGTTGAGCATTTCGCCGGCATCACCCGCTTTGGTGATTCGCAGCTTTACACCGTTCTCTTTTTCAAACTGGGCCAGCAATGGCTTGGGGACGGTGAAGGAGCTGTGGGTCAGTACACGCAGCTCTTGCGCTTGCGCTTGCGTCGCAGACAGCCCCGCTGTCAGTAGCGCAACGCCCAAAGTGGTCTTCAGAAACGAAAAAATCCCGTGTTGCATGGTGTGCTCTCTTTCAATGCGCCGGCGACGGCTGCATCAAAAACCGGCACCCGCAAACGGGACTCTGGCCTCTCACGCTTCCTACGCTGGCATAACCCAGATCAGGTACATGGGGTATTTCTCAGTCCTGTGACGGACACCCCCGGTGGAAGCCGTGATTGTAGGCGCCGGCGTACATCCATCGCCAGCAGACGCACAATCGCCCCATGTTCCAGAACTACCGGCGCCCCGCCGGGCCCTTGTGGCCCCTACTTTGCAGCTTCTCCTGGCAAGAGCTGCGCCAGCACCCTTGGCGCAATGCGGCAGCGGTGGTGTCGGTGATGCTGGGGGTGGCGCTGGCGTTTTCGGTGCACCTGATCAACGCCTCTGCCTTGGACGAGTTTTCGCAGGCGGTGCGTTCGGTGGGCGGCCAGCCCGACCTGGAGCTGCGCAGCGCCAACAGCACCGAGGGCGTGCCTCTGGAACTATGGGGCCGCTTGCAGCGCGATCCGGACATTGTGCTGGCCTCGCCAGTGCTGGAAATCAGCACGTACGCCCTGCCCGCCTCACCCATCCCCAGTACGAACACCAGCGCCGAGCCCAAGCGCACGCTGCTGCGGGTGATCGGCATCGACCCTCTGCAAGTGGCCGCCATGGCCCCGGACTTGCTGCCGCGGCCGGACAAGGCCGAAGGCGCAGACAGACTGTCCTTCTTCGCGCCCGATGCCGTTTTTTTGAATCCGCTGGCACGCCAGTCTCTCGGTGACGACACGCTGCTATTGCAGATTGGCTTGCGCATGCAAGCGGTGCGGGTGGCGGGCAGCGTGGCGGCGGGCGGCGCCGCGCTGGCCGTGATGGACATTGCCGCGGTCCAAGACCTGTTCGGCTTGGGCGAACGCATCACGCGGGTCGACCTGCGTCTGCGCGCCGGGGTTGACCGCAAGGCTTTGGTGCAACGACTGCAAAGCGAGGCCGATTGGCCGGCAGGTGCCACACTGCGCGAGCCCGGCGATGCCGTCACCCGGGTCAGCAATCTCTCACGCGCCTATCGGGTGAACCTCACGGTGCTGGCGCTGGTGGCCTTGTTTACCGGCGGCTTTCTGGTGTTTTCGGTGCTCGCCTTGAGCGTGACGCGGCGCTCGCAGCAGTTTGCCTTGCTGGCGGTGCTGGGCCTGACCGGTCGGCAGCGCCTGCAACTGGTGTTGTGGGAAGCCGCTGCTTTGGGTGCCTTCGGCAGTGCGCTGGGCTTGCTGCTGGGCACTGCATTGGCGGCCCTGGCCCTGCGCTTGTTGGGTGGCGACTTGGGTGGCGGTTACTTCAGCGGCGCCACACCGGCCTTGCAATGGAGCCCTTGGGCTGCGCTGGTGTTCGGGGCACTGGGCACTGCCGCAGCTTTGCTCGGCGCATGGGGCCCTGCCCGACTGGCGCAAGCCTTGCCACCCGCCCAAACCCTGAAGGGATTGGGGCACAGCCAAGGCGGTGGCAGCGGTGTGCGTTGGGGCGTAGCGTTGCTGGCGGCCGGCGGTCTGCTGGCCCTCTTGCCCCCGGTGTGGGACATGCCGCTGGCCGCCTACCTGAGTGTGGCGGCCCTGCTGCTGGGCGGTATTGTGAGCCTGCCTGCGCTCGTGGGCGTGGTGCTCAACCGCGTGGCACCGCTTCTGGCACGCCAGCTGCTGCCTCTGCTGGCAGTAGAGCGCGCCCGGCGCGTGCGCGAGAGTGCGGCGGTTGCCGTGAGTGGCGTTGTCGCGGCCCTGAGCCTGGCGGTGGCACTTACCGTGATGGTGGCCAGCTTTCGCGGCTCGGTGATGGACTGGCTGGACCAGGTGCTGCCCGCCGACCTGTACCTGCGCACCGCCATCAGCAGCAGCGCGCTGGACACCGCGTATCTGGACCCCGCCTTTGTGGACCAAGCCAGCGCCCTGCCCGGCGTGGCACGCGCTACCACCCAACGTATCCAGAATCTTTCCCTGGACTCTGCCAAACCTCCCGTTGCGCTGATTGCCCGCCCCTTGCGGGACCCGCAGAGTAGCCAGCTGAATCTGCCCCTGGTGGGAGGCGTAGCCAAGGTCCCACAGGGGAGCATTGCCATTTATGTGAGTGAGGCGATGGTGGATTTGTACGGCGCCAGGGTCGGGGAACCTTTCCCGGCCCTTTCTCTGGCCTTCAAGCCAAATCAGGCCTTGGCGCCCGCGGAATATGCGCAAGCAGCTCCTTTTTTTGTAGCAGGAATCTGGCGGGACTATGCACGCCAGAGCGGCGCTATCACCCTGGACCGCGCGGATTACTTGCATTGGACCCGGGACACGCGGGTCAATGACATGGCCTTCTGGCTGGAGGAAGGCGCGTCCCCCGAGGCCCTGCAGAGCGCCATGCGCAGCCTGGCCGACCGCCTGGCCGGCACGCCCGGTGGCGAGGCCGGCAGGCTGCTGGAATTCGGCTCCGCCCGCGAGATACGCGCCACCAGCTTGAAGATTTTTGACCGGAGTTTTGCGGTGACCTACTGGCTGCAGGCTGTGGCCATTGCCATCGGGCTCTTCGGGGTGGCGGCCAGTTTCAGCGCGCAAGTGCTGGCGCGCCGCAAGGAGTTCGGGCTGCTGGTGCATCTGGGGCTCACACGCCGGCAGATTCTGCGGGTGGTGGCCATGGAGGGCGCTGCGTGGACATCACTGGGCGCATTGGCCGGCATTGCGCTTGGCCTGGCAGTCGCCGTGGTGTTGGTGCATGTGGTCAACCCGCAGAGCTTCCACTGGACCATGGAGCTGGCCCTGCCTTGGGGCCGGCTGGCAGCACTGGGGGCTGCCGTGATTGCGGCGGGGACGCTGACCGCCTGGTTGTCCGGTCGCGCTGCTGCCGGGCGGGACGCAGTGATGGCGGTGAAGGAAGACTGGTAAGCCGGCCTTCACCGCCCACTGACAACACTTACTTCTTGGCGCGGATTTTCACCAGCTCGGCCTGCGCTTCATTCCACAAATCCATGCCGATATCTGCGCCAATGGAGGCGTACACACGGGTGAGCTTGTCGCGCATACGGGCAGACTCGGCGGGCGACAACTCGTTGATCTGCATGCCCTTGGCCTTCAAGTCAGCCACGGCCTTGGCGGCTTCCTCGCGGGTGTCTTTGCGCTCGAAGTCGCGGCTCAGTTTGGCAGCATCGCTCAGGATTTTTTGCTCATCCTTGGACAGCTGATCCCACCACTTTTTGCTCACCAGCACGATCCAGGGGCTGTAGACGTGGTTGGTCACGGTCACGTACTTCTGCACCTCGTAGAACTTGCTCGACAAGATGGTGTTGAAGGGGTTTTCCTGGCCGTCTACCGTGTTGGTTTCCAGCGCGCTGAAGAGCTCTGAGAAAGCCATGGGCACGGCGTTGGCACCCAGCGTCTTGAAGCTGTTGAGGAAGACGTTGTTCTGCATCACACGCAATTTGATGCCTTCCAGGTCTTCCACCTTGTTGATGGCGCGTTTGCTGTTGGTCAGGTTACGGAAACCATTTTCCCAATAGGCCAGACCGACCAGGCCTTTGTCCTGGAGCTTATTGCGGATCTTGTCGCCGACCGGGCCATCCAGCAGTGCGTCCGCTTCCTTGGCGTTGCTGATCAGGAAAGGGGTGTCCCACAGTGCCATTTCTTTGGTGATGCCGACCAGCGTGGCGGTGGAACCGACCATCATTTCCTGCGCGCCACCGATCAGGGAGTTTTGCATCTGGACGTCGGGTCCGAGGGCGGCGGCACCGATGGTGCGAACCTTCATTTTGCCGCCGGACGCTTTCTCCACGGCCTCGGCAAACACCTTGGCAGCGCGGCCCTGGTTGCTCTGCTCATTGAGGCCGTAGCCAAAGCGAATCAGGCGGGGCTTGATGTCTTGGGCCAGTGCAGGCAGCGCGGCACTGAATACCGCAGCACCAGCCACGGCCAGAACGGCGCGACGGAACATTGAGGGGGAAGCTTTCATGGTATGTCTCCAGAGTAAGTGTTGTTGTGTTGCGAAAGGGAAGAACGCTTAGCGCATCCACGCCACCGGCGCGGTCACGATCTGCGGGAAAAGCACGAAGAGAAACAAAATCAGCGTGTAGGTGATCAGGAACGGATTCACACCCTGCACCACGCGGTGCAGCGGCAAACGCCCTACCCCGGCCACCACGTTGAGCACCGTGCCCACGGGCGGTGTAATCAGTCCGATGGCGCCGTTGAGCACGAACATCAGCCCGAAGTACACGGGGTCAATACCGGCCTTGACGGCGATGGGCAACATCACCGGCGCAAAAATCAGGATGGTGGGCGTCAAGTCCAGTGCGGTACCCACGAGGATCAACACCAACATCATCACCAGCATCAACAGGCGCGGGCTCTCCACCAAGGGGCCCAACCAGCCGGAAAGCACACTGGGCAAATCCGCCAGGGTGATCATGTAGCTGGCCACCTGAGCCCCTGCGCACAGGAACATCACGATGGCAGTGGTCTTGGCAGCCCGGACCAGCACCCCGTAGACCTCGGCGACCTTCATTTCGCGGTGAACAAACAAGGCCACCACCAGGGCATAAAACGCCGCCACGACGGCAGCTTCGGTGGGCGTAAACACACCCGACTTCATGCCGCCGATGATGATGACGGGCATCAACATGGCCCAGAAGGCTTTCAGCGTGGCCTGCAGCCGTTCACGCATGGGCAGCGGCTGGCCTTCGGGCAACTCAATGTTGCGCAGCACCAGCTTCCAGGCCACGATCAATCCCGCGCCCATGATCAAACCGGGCACGATGCCGGAGAGGAACAGGGCCGAGATGGACGTGTTGGTAGTCACGCCATAAATCACAAACGGCATGCTGGGCGGAATGATGGGCGCGATGATGCCGCCCGACGCCAACAGCCCCGCAGAGGTGTGCATGGGGTAACCCTGCTGGCGCATCATGGGCATCAGGATGGTGGCGAGTGCTGCAGTGTCGGCCAAGGCCGAGCCACTCATGCTGGCCATCATGACCGCCGCACCGATGGCCACAAAGCCCAAACCGCCGCGGATATGCCCCACCCACGCCTGGGCCATGGTGATGATGCGCCGGCTGATGCCGCCGCTGTTCATCAGCTCACCAGCCAGAATGAAAAAAGGCACCGCCAACAGGGGGAAGCTATCCACCCCTGCCACCAGGTTTTGCGCGAGCAGCTGGGTGTCCCAGAAATCCAGCACCCAAGCCATGCCGGCACCAGTCAGTACCAGCGCCAAGCCCATGTTCATGCCGATACCCATGAGGGCCAGCATGCCTACGGAGAAAACAATAAATGAGAGTCCTTCGTTGCTCATGGCCTTACTCCACGTCGGCGGTGTGGCCCAGGTCCAGCGGGGCACGTTGAATCAACTCCCACAGCGCCATGGCGCCGATGGACAAGGAGCACAAAAGCGCGGGCAGCGGCAGCAATGCATTCGGATAGCCCAGCACGACCGAGGTGCTGTCCATCCCGACCACCACCTGCTGCCAGGCACCACGGCCCAACAACCCGCAAGCCAGCAACACCAACAGACGAATCAACAGGGTCATAAAGGCCAGTGCTTTGGGTCGTTTTTGCAATACTGCCAACAGACTGGTGAATGCCATGTGTTCACCGGCCGGGTAGGCCGCCGTGGCACCAATGAACACCATCCAGACAAACAGCAGGCGCGACAACTCTTCGCTCGCAGCCACCCCACTGCCAAAGCCATAACGCAATACGACGTTGACGAACACCGCCAAAGCCATAACACCGAGGCAGATCGCCATCAGCACATTGGTGGTACGGACAAAGCCGCTGTTGCGGACCGGTGTGTCCGGCGTATGGGGGGCACTCATAAAGTTTCCTCGTAGGTTGCGAGCCATGCAGTCACGGCAGCCTGCAAGTCGTCCAAGGGTTGCATGGCGTTCAGGGTCAACACACCGGCTTCACCGGTGGGGGACTGCAAAGTGGCAAATTGGTTGTCCACCAGGCTGGTAGAGAAGAAGTGGCTGGCTGCCCGGGCGGTCACGCGGGCTTGGGCATCCGTGCGGCTGATCTCGAGAAATGCAAACAGCAAATCGGGGGCTGCCGCGCGCAGCCGGTCACGGTACGTGCGCTTGAGCGCAGAGCAGGTCACCACCGCACCCTGCGGGTGCAGGCGGATCTGCTCGCTCAAGGTGGCGAGCCAGCCTTCGCGGTCGGCATCCGTCAACGCAATGCCCTGCTGCATCTTGCTGCGGTTGGCCGGGCTGTGGTGGTCGTCCCCCTCCACCAACGGCATGCCGGTCGCCGCTGCCACCCGGGCACCGACGCTGGACTTGCCGCACCCGGCCACCCCCATGATCACAATTGATTTCATAGCTTCCATTTTTTTTGGATAGCGCTATCCAATAGTCTTCAAAAAATGGCGGCATTCCACAAATACATGCGCAAAGTGCCGCTACATAGAACGATGCGGGTTACTACCCTGATCCATCGCTTTCGGATAGCGCTATCCTATGAGAAGATTTCAAAAACCCATTCAGTAGTTTCCCTAGGCCATGAACAACCCTCTCCGGCCGCGCGCCACAGGCCGCGTCACCTTGTCCGATGTGGCGCAGTTGGCCGGCGTCAGCCCCATCACCGTGTCGCGCGCATTGCGGGGTGAGCGTGCGGTGGCGCCCGACCTGGTGGCCAAAGTGCGCGCTGCAGCAGACACGCTGGGCTATGTGCCCAACCCTGCCGCGCGCGCCCTCGCCTCAGGCCAGAGCAGCCATGTGGCTGTGCTTATCCCCATGCTGTCCAACGCCTTGTTTGTGGACTTGCTGGAGGCATTGCAGCAAACGCTCAGGCAAGCCGGTTTTCAAACCCTGATCGGTATTACCCACTACGACCCCAGTGAAGAAGAAAGTTTGTTGCGCGAGCAGCTGCTGCACCGCCCCGCCGGCCTGATCGTGACCGGACTGGAGCGCCATGACACCACCCGACAGTTGATCGCACAAAGCGGGGTGCCCTGCGTCCACCTGATGACCACCGAGGCCCCGCAAGGCGCCCATTGCGTAGGCTTTTCGCAAATGGATGCCGGCCGCGACATGGCCCGCCACCTGATAAGCAAGGGTTACCGGCGCATTGCCTTTGCCGCGGCCCAGCTGGACCCGCGGACCCTGCAACGCCTGCAGGGCTGGCGCAGTGCCTTGCAAGAGGCCGGTCTGTATGACGAAGTACTGGAATGGCTCAACCCAGCCCCCTCTTCGTTGGGCTTGGGGGCTCGCATGTTTGAGCAGATCATGGGGCAGACGCCACCGGTGGACGCCATATTCTTCTGTAACGACGACCTGGCACAAGGCGCTTTGCTGGCGGCCATGCGTACGGGCGTTGCAGTCCCGCAGCGTGTGGCCATTGCCGGCTTCAATGACCTGACCGGCAGTGACCAGATGGTGCCGCCACTCACCACCGTGCGCACCCCGCGTGCCGAAATCGGCCATGCAGCTGCGCAAATGCTGATCCGACTGATGCAGGGCGATACCGTGCCCAGCGAAGCGGTGAACCTGGGCTACGCGCTCCAGGTACGGCAAAGCACCTGAAGCGCACCGGCGTCGCAAGCGCTCAGGGAGCGTTGGACTCCAAACCGCGCAACACCCGGCCGCGGCCTGCCGTCAGGTATTCGGCATAACCGGCCAAACCTGCCACCAGTCGCCACATGGCACGAGCGACCAAAGCCATGCCATGACCGATGTCACGCACCGGGTCCACGACGGCCACTTGCCAACGGCTGGCCGCGCAATTTTCCGGCGCTGGCACCCATTGCAGCTGAATGCCATCCTGCCCTTTGTAGGCCCAAGCTTCCACCACCACGCGCTGCCCGGCACGCAGTTGCAGATCATGGCCCAGCGCCACAAAGTGGTCACCGGTCTCTGTAAGCGGTGTGTTGCGCGACACGTCCAGCGTCGCCCAGGCGCGACCACTGATAACGCGCAGCACGCCGGCGGTGCGGGGCTTCAAGGTCACCGCGCGGCCTTGCGGCAGAGTCCAGGGGGTGTTCTCGCAGAGCGCTACCTTGCCCATTTCGACATCCACACCGGGTGCTGCCGGTGCGCCGAGGTTCACGCCGGACAGGGAGGCAGACACGAATGCTTGCAGCGAGGAAGGGGAAAACGGGCTTTGCGATGACATGGAGAACTCCTTGAAAAGTGTGGATGGGCAAACGGATGATCCTCCCGCCCCGCCTTCCCCGTCCAATGAAATCGGGCTATGCTATTCATTCCATTTACGCATGAATTGCATTTTGCGAGCCTGCTGCCATGTCTGATGCCATCGCCCCGAATACCGAGATCCGCCTGCGTACCCGCCCGATCGCTGTCGGCCACCTGCGCGCACTGGAAGCCGTGGCCCGACACCTGAATTTCAGGGCGGCTGCCGAGGAATTGGCACTCACGCAGAGTGCCGTGAGCCGGCAGATCCAGGCACTGGAGGATGAGGTGGGGGTACCCCTGTTTTTGCGCCACACGAGGGCTGTGGAGCTCACCGGAGCGGGGGGGCAATTGTTGCGTGCAGCAGTGCCTTCCCTGGAGCGCATCGACTCCGCCGTGCGGCAAATCCGGCGCACCGCGGGGCGCAAAAGTGTGGCCATTTCGACGTGGGCCTCATTCGCCTCCATGTGGCTCATTCCGCGTCTGGAGGCCTTTCAGGCGGAATATCCCGACATCGACATCCGCATCGACGCCACGGACAACCCCGTGGATCTGGACACCAGCGATGTGGACCTCGCCATCCGCTACACCCAGCCTGGCGGGGTGAACTCCGACGCAGTGCGCCTGTTCGGCGAGCAGCTCACCCCGGTAGCCAGCCCATGGTTGCTAAAAAGCGGCGCTCCCTTGCGCAAGGCGGCGGACCTGGCCCGCTTTGCCCTGCTGGAGGCCAGCGACACCCACCGCGTGCAAAACCTGGAGTGGCTCACTTGGAGGCGTTGGCTGGAGCTCAACCAACAACCCCGGCTGGAGCCCAAGCGCTGGATGTATTTCAACTACGCCCACCAGATCGCTCAGGCCGCACTGACCGGACAAGGCATCGCGCTGGCACGCATGCCGCTGGTGGCGGACAGCCTGGCGAGTGGCGACTTGGTGGAGGTACTGCCCGGCGGCCGCATTGACACGCCCATGGTCTATTGGCTTCTGGTGGGCGCTCGCAACAGCAGCCGTCCGGAGATTCAGGCTTTTTGCGACTGGCTGCTGGCCCAAGCCGCTATTACGCGCAAAGCCATCGGCGAGGTACCGGACCCCGAAACCCAGGCGCACCCTGACTGAGGGCGAGCAAAAGGAATCAACCGCGGATTGCGGTGCAGCAACGCATCCCTGACAATGCTTTCCATGTCACACATCACATTCGTACGCGCATTGCTACTGGCCTTGGCCGGTGCAATCGCATTCCCGACCCTGGCGCAGAACGACGCACTGATCACCAAGCGGCCCAGCACCTTGCGGGATGCGCCCGCAGATACTGCGGGCACTTTGGCCAGCCTGCCTGCACAAACCCCACTCACACGCCTGCCGGTACGCCAAGGCCCCTATGTGCAAGTACGCACGGCCAATGGCACCACCGGTTGGATGCATTTGTTTGATGTGAGCAGCCCTTCCGAACAAAGCAGCGTGGCCGCCACTGCAACGGGCGCGCTACGGGGGCTGACCAACTTTTTCAACCGCGGTAGCGCGCAGTCCCACAACAGCACCGCCTCGACCACCGTAGGTATCCGGGGATTGGGCGCAGAAGATATTGCCAACGCACAGCCCAACACGGCGGCGCTGGCACAGCTGGAAGGCCAGCGCCAGGACGCCACCCAAGCCCGGAGATTTGCGGACAGCGCTGCCTTGCAGGTGCAAGCGGTAGAACCCTTGCCAATCCCCGCTCCGCCGGCACCACCGGCAGGTCCTGCAGGCCGTCGTATGGAGAGCAACAACTGATGCGCACGACTCACTACGGCACCATCGCGCGCGCGCTCGGCGTGGCGGCTCTTTCGTTACTTTGTGCCCTGCCTGCTGTACATGCTGAGGAGCCCGGAAAGGCGCTGGGCAATCTGTTTCAAAACCTGCTGAAGCAAGGCACTGCGGCACCTGCCCCTGCAACGGGGGCCCAACACTCAGTAGCGACCAACTCAGGGGATCTTGCAAGTCTGTTCAGCCAATCCATCGAGCAGATTGACGAAGCCAAAGAAATCGAAATGGGCAAGCAACTGGCTGCTGTTTTGCTTGGCGCGAAACCACTGCTACCCAACTTGGCGTTGCAACGCTACGTGAACCGGCTGGGTCGCTGGATTGCCCTGCAATCTGCCCGGCCGGACCTGCCTTGGACTTTCGGGGTACTGGACGACGCGGGCTTCAATGCCTTCGCGGCTCCCGGGGGCTATGTGTTTGTGACCAAAGGACTGGTGGACGCCCTGAACGACGAGTCCGAACTGGCCGGCATTCTGGCGCATGAAATCCAGCACGTGGTGGGCAAGCACCACCTTAAAGCCATGCGCAAAAGTGCCCAGGCAGGTTTGCTGACCAGCCTCATCGCTGCCCGCCTCAGTGAGCGAAGCAATGGTGCGTTGCACGGGCAGCTGTTGATGTTGGGCAAAGACATGTATTCCAAAGGCCTGGACCAGAGTGACGAACTCGAAGCCGACCGCGTGGGCGTCGCATTGGCTGCGCGCGCAGGCTTTGATCCTTATGGTTTGGTGGCCGTCTTGCAGGGACTGCGAACCGCTGCACCGGACAACCCGATCTTCAGCCTGCAGCTCAGCACCCACCCGCCCACCCAGGTGCGCCTGGACCAACTGGAACTGGCCATGGGGCAGCGTCTGGATGCCTATTCCGGCAAGCCCTCGCTCACCATCGCCCAGCGCCTGGCGCGGGGCGTAGGGCGGTAAAGCGGCACACCGCATGAAGCACCACGGATTGTGTCGCCGGCAACTGCTGCTGGCACCTGCGTTGGCTGGCCTGTTGCCCGCCGCACAGGCATTGCCGCGGACCACCCTGCGCTTTCCGCGGGACGCCGGCAGCCACAACGATTTCAAGACAGAGTGGTGGTACGTGACCGGGGTGGCTCAGGTGCCCGGCACTCCAGGCGACGCTAAAGGCAAGCCACGCCTTCTGGGCTTTCAGGTCACTTTCTTTCGCAGCCGGGTGAACCCGACCCAAGGCATGCAGTCGCGACTCGCTGCACGGCAACTGCTGTTTGCCCATGCGGCGGTGACGGATGTGGACGGGAAAAAACTCTGGCACGACCAGCGCATTGCTCGATGGTCCGGCGACGCGCCGGGCACCAACCCGGCAGACACGGCGCACGCCAGCAGCACAGACACCAACGTGACCCTGCGCGACTGGAGCCTTAGACGCACCGGGACTGGTTTGCAGGCGGACATTGCGGGCAAAGACTTTGCGATCCAACTCCGCTTTCAGGCTACCCAGCCTGTTCTCCTGCAAGGGGTGGACGGGCTGTCCCGCAAGGGCCCGGAAGAGAAACAAGCCAGCTACTACTACAGCCAGCCGCAGTTGCAAACCAGCGGCAGCATCCGAGTGCAGGGCCAGGCCCACACGCTGCAAAGCGGTAGCGTCGCCTGGATGGACCACGAGTGGAGCCAGGAAGTGCTGCACCCGCAGGCGGTAGGCTGGGATTGGATAGGCATCAACCTCTTTGACGGAAGTGCACTCACCGCCTTTCAACTCAGGGACCAGGCAGGCAACGCGATGTGGGATGGCGGGTCGTTTCGCAGCGGGAGCGGACAGCGCTTTGGATTCACACGTGGAGAAGTAATGTTCAAGCCGCTGAGGCGCTGGACCAGCCCTCTCAGCCAGGCCAGCTATCCGGTGGAGTGGATGGTGCGTACGCCGGCGGACTACTACACCGTGAGGGCTGTGTTGGACAACCAGGAGCTTGACAGCCGGGGCTCCACCGGCGCCATTTACTGGGAAGGCCTGAGCGAGGTGTGGGACAGTAACAACCGCTTGGTCGGCCGCGGTTACCTGGAAATGACGGGTTACGCCGCCACCTTGAAGCTGTAGGCTCAGCGGCTGGATTTGCGGCGCTCGCGTCCTGCCAGCCAACGCAATAGCAAGGCATGGAAGGCCTCAGGCTGGTCCAGCATGACCCAGTGACCGCAACGCAGTGCGTGCGCCGCACCATCCTCCGAGGCACGCAGGGTGTGCACCCAGCGTGGTGAGTGGAACATAAAGGGCTTGCGCTCCCCGAATACGTAGAGCACCGGGCACGTGGGTTTCACCGGACTCGTTTTGAGACCGCCGCGCAGACCAAACCAGCTCATGGCGTAGGGAAAATTCATGGTCCAGCGCAGCTGATCGGGAGGCACAGGGCAGCGCATGGTCCGCGCCATAAAGCGGGTCATGCGGTCGGCCAAGCCGCCATGAACATAGCGGCCAAGGGCCCATGCGGTCGCCAACCAGAGCTGGTAACTGGCGACAAACAGCTTTTGACGGACTGACAGCGACGCCAGAAAAGCACCTGCGTTGTAATCACCGATGTCCACCGCCACGATGGCAGCCACCCGCTCCGGATGGCGCATGGCCAGTTCATAGCCGAAGATACAACCCCAGTCGTGCAGCAGCAGTGTCACAGGCTCGCCGGGGCTGACGGCGTTGATAACTGCCAGCAACGAGGCCACCATCTCGTCCACCGTGGGTGTAGGTGCCGCACCTTCGGCGGTACCAAATCCCGGCAAGGTCAAGCGCACACAGCGATGGTGGGCCTGCAGAGCTTGTACCGTGCCGTCCCAGACACGCAAAGTGTCAGGCCAGCCATGCAGCATCAGCACGGTACGCGGCCCCTGACCTTCGATGTGTACGGTGATGCCGTTAACTTGGATTTCCTGGGATGCCATCTGTCCTCCTGAATTTTTTTCCTAGAGCTTACCTCGGCAGTTATGCAACAAAGTGAAACAAACCGAAAATCAGGCGCTATAAAACCAATAGCTACTTGCGCAATACTTACGGGCGCCAGGCACGCATACTCTTTATTTTTTCGCCCCGCCTTGCAGCCGTGCCTCCCACCCTCACCTGAATCTCCATGAGCTCCTCCGACCGCCCCAAATCGACTAACCCCAAATCGCTCTCCGGCTTGCTGCCCTTTTTGCGGCCATACCGGGCCCGCATTGGCATGGCACTGGTGTTTCTGGTGCTGGCGGCCGGTGCGACGCTGGCGTTTCCGGTGGCCCTGCGCAGCCTGATCGACGGGGGCCTGGTGCAGACCGACAAGGGCGCTCAGATGATGGCGCTGCGTGGCCACTTTGCAGCCCTGTTCGGGGTAGCGGTGGCCCTGGGCCTGTTTTCGGCGGCGCGCTTCTACATGGTGAGCTGGTTGGGCGAGCGGGTAACGGCTGACCTGCGCAACGCGGTCTACGGCCACGTGCTCCAACAAAGCCCCGAGTTTTTTGAGACCACCCAGACCGGCGAAGTGCTCTCCCGCTTGTCGGCCGACACCACCCTGGTGCAAACCGTAGTGGGGTCTTCCCTGTCCATGGGCTTGCGCAATGCGGTGATGGGCATAGGCGCGCTAGGAGTGCTGGTGTGGACCAACCCGGTGGTCATGTTGCAGGTCTTGGTGGTGTTGGTACTCATCGTGCTGCCCAGCTTGTGGTTCGGCCGGCGGGTGCGCAAGCTCTCCCGCGCGTCGCAGGACCGCGTGGCAGACTCCAGCGCGATTGCCGCTGAGGTGCTTAACGCCATCCCCGTGGTGCAAAGCTACACCGCCGAGGGCCGTGAAACCGGGCGCTTTGTGGCATCTACCGACAACGCGTTTGCCACTGCCACCAAGCGCAGCTTGATGCGCTCAGGCCTGGTGGCATTCATCATCATTGCCACTTCCGCAGCTTTGTTGTGGGGCTTGTACCAGGGCACGCAAGCGGTAGCCGAAGGGCGCATTACCGCGGGCCACTTGGGACAGACAGTGGTGTACGTAATCATTCTGGCCAGTGCTTTCGCCGTGCTGGGCGAGGTCTATGGCGACCTGCTGCGTGCCGCGGGTGCGACAGAGCGGCTCATGGAACTTCTGGGGACCCAGTCGCCCATCACTTCACCTTCAAATCCTGTGCTGGCGCCCATGCCTTCTGCGGGAAGCGCTATTAAATTTGAAGCAATCAATTTTCACTACCCC
Source organism: Rhodoferax mekongensis (assembly GCF_032191775.1). Lineage (NCBI taxonomy): Bacteria > Pseudomonadati > Pseudomonadota > Betaproteobacteria > Burkholderiales > Comamonadaceae > Rhodoferax > Rhodoferax mekongensis. The sequence continues at coordinate 3,288,974 of NZ_CP132507.1, forward strand.
TCTCGACCGCACCAGCAAGCTTTGCAGAACTTCAGCCTCGATGTGAAGCCCGGCCAGACCGTGGCCATCGTGGGCCCAAGCGGTGCCGGCAAGAGCACGGTGTTCCAGCTACTGCTGCGCTATTACGACCCGCAAAGCGGAAGCATCGCCTTGGATGGCGTGGAGACGCGTTCGCAAGCACTGGACGCCTTGCGACAACGCGTGGGCATCGTGCCGCAGGATGCGGTCATTTTTTCCAGCTCTGCGATGGAGAACATACGTTACGGCAAGCCTGACGCTAGCGATGCCGAGGTGAAGGCCGCCGCACATGCTGCCTTTGCACACGAGTTTATTGAAGCATTGCCTGAGGGATACGACACCTTCCTGGGTGAGCGAGGGGTGCGTCTGTCAGGTGGTCAGCGCCAGCGCATTGCCATCGCTCGCGCGATGCTGAAGAACCCTCCCCTGCTGTTGTTGGACGAAGCGACCAGCGCGCTGGACGCTGAGAGCGAACGCATGGTGCAAGCCGCATTGGAGAGCGCCATGCGCGACCGCACCACTCTGGTCATTGCCCACCGCTTGGCTACGGTGCAAAAGGCAGACCTGATCGTGGTGCTGGACCACGGCGTGCTGGTCGAACAAGGCACACATGCCGAGTTGGTGGCCCGTGGGGGCGTGTATGCAGGACTGGCAGCGCTGCAATTCAACGCCTGAACCTCTGACGGGTGCGCATGCATAGCATGAAGCGCCCTCCTTTATTCGGTTGATCAACGGGGCATACACCTCCTAAAATCGGGCTTTCTGACCCAGGAGGCCCGTATGGAAATTACCCGCGCCAAAGTGCAGCAACCCGAACAGGTGCAAGCTGCCAAGCGAACCGAGGCTATCCAACGCGAAGCCGTACGTGAGGCTGCAGCCCGCGAGCAGAAGCCTCCCAAGCCACAAGAGGCGGAACGCAAGCCAGTCGTCAATGGCCAAGGGCAGGTCATCGGCACCCGCCTCAATGTAAGCGCCTGAAAGCCCTTTGCTCGCGCCATGGCGATAACTGCAACCACCAGCGCAACACCGTCGCTACAGGCGACGCTGAGCAAGGCGCGCTTGGAGCAGGCCAAGCGCGAGGCTGAAAACGCCGAATCCAAGGTGGAGGCGTTGCAGCAGCAAACAGAGCAAGCTGAGCGGGAAGTGCAGGCAAAAAGGGAAAACGTGCGCGAGCTCAGCACCCGCACTGCACTGGAAGACACCACGTACATGGGCCAGCTGCGCGCCGCACGTTCGGCCGTAGCGCCGGCCACCCAGGATTTTTTGGTACGGATGTATGCAGCTACCTCTGCGAAGTTTGCCGCCAGCGGGAATGCACTCAAGTCCAGCCTCCATGGGCGGCCATTTATCAACACCCTGGGAGAGCCCACCGGTCGCATCGTCAACCTGAGCATTTGACGAGCTATTAATTTTTTGCATAGTTTGCATATGAAGCGGCCTTGGACAGGTCGTCGGCGCAGGCCTACATTGCGGGCCTTGACGACAACCATAAGGAGCATTCATGTCGCAACACCCCGGCGTCCACCCGACGCTTCCCGTGCAACCCGCAGCCACTACCCATGCGCTGCCTTCCTACCTTCAGGCCGATCACCTCGGTCCTTGGGGCATCTACCTCCAGCAGGTGGATCGCGTCACACCTTACCTGGGACACCTCGCCCGTTGGGCTGAGACGCTCAAGCGCCCCAAGCGCGCGCTGATCGTTGACGTACCCATCCAACTGGACAATGGCACCGTGGCCCACTTTGAAGGCTATCGTGTTCAGCACAATACTTCCCGCGGACCCGGTAAAGGTGGCGTACGTTTCCATCAGGATGTCACGCTGTCTGAAGTCATGGCCCTGTCGGCCTGGATGTCGGTGAAGAACGCGGCAGTCAATGTGCCCTACGGCGGTGCCAAGGGCGGCATCCGTGTCGATCCCAAGACCCTGTCCATGGGAGAACTGGAACGCCTGACCCGCCGCTACACCAGCGAGATCGGCATCATCATCGGACCGTCCAAAGACATTCCAGCTCCGGACGTGAACACCAATGAGCAGATCATGGCGTGGATGATGGACACCTACTCCATGAATGAAGGCGCCACCGCAACGGGCGTGGTGACCGGCAAACCGATTGACCTGGGCGGCTCGCTGGGTCGTCGGGAAGCCACCGGACGCGGTGTGTACACCGTGGGCGTAGAAGCGGCGCGCCACCTCGGGATGGATATCAGCACGGCCCGTGTGGCTGTACAAGGCTTCGGCAACGTGGGCGGCATTGCGGCCAAACTGTTCGCACAAGCCGGTGCCAAGGTAGTTGTCGTGCAAGACCATGGCGGCACGGTCTATCGCGAAGCAGGGATTGATGTGCCCGCCCTGTTGACCCACGTTTCCCGTCACGGCACGGTGGGCGGCTTTGCCGGCGCGGAAGCGTTGGATGCCAACGCGTTTTGGGATATTCCATGCGAAATCCTGATCCCTGCCGCCTTGGAGCAACAGATCACAGCAGCCAATGCCAATCGCATCCAGGCCAAACTGATCATCGAAGGTGCAAATGGCCCTACGACGCCTGCAGCAGACGACATCCTCCAGGAACGCAATATTCTGGTGGTACCGGATGTGATTGCCAACGCCGGGGGGGTGACGGTGAGCTATTTCGAGTGGGTGCAGGATTTCTCCAGCTTCTTCTGGAGTGAGGATGAAATCAATGCACGCCTGGTGCGCATCATGAAAGATGCGTTTGCAGCCGTCTGGGAAGTGGCCCAGGACTACAAGGTGAGCCTGCGCACCGCTACGTTCATTGTCGCGTGTAAGCGGATTCTGCACGCCCGCGAATTGCGCGGTCTGTACCCCTGATAAGCGCGAAGAAGCCCTTGCGGTGAAGCTTACTGCAGCGGCTTTTTGAGGTGTTCAGGAATGGGGAGGGCCACCAGATCGATGCCCTCCTCCATCAATTCACGCGCTTCGGTGGGCGTTGTCTTGCCGCGAATGCCGCGCTCTTCGACCTCACCGTAATGGATGCGCCGGGCTTCATCGGCGAACCGGTCGCCCACATCCTCGGTATTGGCCAGCACCTGCTTGGCCATATGAACCCATGCTTGATGCAACGCATTTTGCAACTCCGGATTCAGGGCCGGGGGGGCGCCGGCTGCGACCGTATCCGAAGCCGGAACATTCGATGTTGTTGGCTCCAGCGGAGGTTTGGCACCCGATAGATTCAACCTCGGAGCACTGAGTTTTTTTTGAACCGAAGCATCCCCACACAGCGGACACTGAACCAGTGCGCGCTGCAATTGCGAGAGAAAATCTTGCTCCGAGCCGAACCACCCTTCAAAGGAGTGTCCGGCGGAACACTGCAAGTCCAACACTTTCATAGCGTTGCAAAAACTCTAGTTTGCGGTGGATGACGACCAAACCGGCTTCCAAGTTCCCGCTTGATAACCCTGAAGCCATAGGGCAGCGGCTACTGTCTTGGTATCCGTCACCCTGCCATCCAGACACCATGCGATTAATTCGTTTGCGGTTGCTGTAAAGACATCCAAAAACTCGCCTTTGTCCAATTTGCGCTCGCCGGCAACAAGTCCTTTGGCAAACCAAACTTCAATGAATTCGGTCGAATAAGCGATGACGGGGTGAATAACTCCTGCCTTGGACCACTCTGAAGCTCGATAGCCGGTTTCTTCAAAAAGCTCCCGCTGTGCACAGTGGGCTGTACTCTCACCGGCATCCAATTTACCCGCAGGAAACTCAATCATGACCCGTTGCACGGGGTATCGATACTGGCGCTCCAGCACTACGCGCAAATCTTGTCCTGGAATCTCGAGCAATGGGACGACCATGACAGCCCCAGGATGCACCACATACTCACGAGTAGCGTGGTTCCCATCTGGCAAGGAAACTATGTCACGCCGAGCATGCAAGAAGCTGCCCCGGACCATATCTTCACTTGATACCTGAGTTTCCAGCAGGTGGGAAATCCCACTGACATCAGTCATGGTGCTTGAGGAGGTAACGATAAACAAATCCCGGAAACGAGAAAGTAAGGAAAAGCGTCGCGGTGATGGCATAAAACTCCCAGCCTTGGGGAGCAATCTGACCGGCATTCTTTTCCAGAAGCAGCCCCAAACCACCGACCAAAAAATAGAGGACCACCAATTCGACCAAACGCAGAGCGAGCGACTTGGAAGCTGAACCAAAGAAGCCGAAAAAGCGGGAGGTCGCGAACGGCAAATTCGCCGCGATCAGCCCGGCCGACAACAGGACCAGGACGTACGGCGAATTACCCATCATTTGCAAGACCCGGGAGGAAAACTGGCTGCGATCACATGCCCAGCATTTGCCGCACCGATGATGCACACAGGGCCATCAGGCTGCCAGGGGCCAATCCGAGAACCAGGACCAATGCACCATTGATGGAGAGCACTACGCGCACGTCAGCGGGCGCGTTAACCGTTGTCGCGGTAATCGGCTCATCGAAATACATGACCTTGACCAAACGCAGGTAGTAGAAAGCACCCACTAGCGACATCAAGACTGCAAAGACCGCCATTCCCACATAAAGTGGCTGACCGGAAACCACCAAGGCTTGCAACACTGAGAGCTTGGCATAGAACCCGACCATCGGAGGAATACCTGCCAGAGAGAATGCGCAAATCGCCATGACGGCGGCATACAGCGGGCTACGCTGATTCAAGCCTGCAAAGTCAGAAATTTCTTCGCTTTCGAAACCTTCACGGGACAAGAGCAGGATGACACCAAAAGTAGCCAGCGTAGTCAGCACATAAGTGATGACATAAAACATCGAAGAGCTGTAGGCGTTGGCGGCAAAGGTCACTGCATCACCGTTCACTACGCCGGACATCAAACCCAACAATACGAAACCCATTTGGGAAATCGTGGAAAACGCCAACATGCGTTTCAGGTTGGTCTGGGCAATGGCAGCCAAGTTGCCGATCAACAAGGAGCCTACCGACAGAACCATCAACATCTGCTGCCAGTCGCCAGCCAATGGACGCATGCCTTCCACCAACAAACGGATGCAGATAGCAAAAGCGGCTAGTTTGGGTGCACCACCGATCATCAAGGTGACTGCCGTAGGCGCCCCCTGATAAACGTCGGGAATCCACATGTGGAATGGCACTACACCCAACTTGAACGCGAGACCGGCAACGATGAACACCAAACCGAAAACCAAAACATCCGGACGGATCTGCCCACTGGAGATGGACTTGAACAACTGTGTGATATCCAGCGTGCCGGTGGCACCATACAACATGGACATGCCGTACAGCAGAAAACCGGAAGCCATGGCACCCAGAACAAAGTATTTCATCGCCGCTTCAGTGGCCGCCACATGGTCCCGACGTAAGGCAACCAATGCATAGCTGGACAAAGTCAACAACTCCAAACCCATGTACGTCAACAACAGATTGTTAGACGAAATCATGATGAACATGCCGAGCAGAGATAGCATGTTCAGTGTGAACAATTCGCCGCCACGAAGCATGTCGCGATGGCCTGCGTAAGGACGCCCGTACACCAGAGACACCATGACGGCAATCGCTGCGAAGCACTTCAGCCAATTGCCCATTGCATCGCTCACGACCATGTTTCCAAAACCATAGTAGGTCTGTCCGGCCATCGCCAAGTGAGCTTCCAAGGCGGCAACCACCGCCAGCGTCAACATGGTCAGGACATAGGTGAGGTTGCGCAGGGGCGTCTTTACTCCCAGATCGATCAACAGGATGGCGCACGCCATCACCATCAAAACGATCTCTGGATACACCGTGATCCAACTGATTGTGTCAATCATCTTTCGTCTCTCAATTCAGTTTGATCAGTTCAATTTGGAAATGGCAACATGCTTCAGCAGTTCTGCCACCGACACGTCCATCACATCCGTGAAGGGCTTGGGATACAAGCCCATGACGAGCACCGCAATCGCCAGCAAGCCGAGCATCAGAAATTCACGGGCGTTGATGTCTGTGAGTTCTTTGACATCATCGTTGGTCACAGGGCCCAGGTACACGCGTTTGAACATCCAAAGCGTGTATGCCGCACCGAAAATAAGGGCACTGGCTGCCGCAAAACCAATCCAGAAATTGAACTTGACTGCACCCAGAATGACCATCCACTCACCGACGAAACCTGCAGTTCCCGGCAAGCCGCAGTTCGCCATGGCAAACAGCAAAGCAAAAGCTGCAAACTTGGGCATGGTGTTCACTACACCGCCGTAGCTGGCAATTTCGCGGGAGTGAACACGGTCGTACAACACACCAATAGACAAGAACATGGCGCCGGACACAAAACCGTGCGCAATCATCTGCACCAATCCGCCTGAAACGCCCAAGTCATTGAAGATGAAAAAGCCGAGAGTCACGAAACCCATGTGCGCAACTGACGAATAGGCTACAAGCTTTTTCATGTCCTGTTGCACCATCGCGACCAGGCCCACATACACGACGGCAATCAACGACAGCGCCACCATGAAGCCGCCATAGGCATGCGCAGCATCAGGAGCGATAGGCATTGAAAAACGCAAGAAACCGTAGGCGCCAAGCTTCAACATGATCGCCGCTAGCACTGCAGAGCCTCCCGTAGGAGCTTCCACGTGCACGTCAGGCAGCCAAGTGTGGACGGGCCACATGGGGACCTTCACTGCGAAGGCCGCAAAAAATGCAAAGAACAGCAACGTTTGGGCCGTCTGCCCCAAGGGCAGCGCATGCCACTTCGTCAGATCAAAACTACCGCCGGACTGGGTGTACAGGAAAATCAACGCAATCAGCATCAACAATGAACCCAGAAGCGTGTACAAGAAAAACTTGAACGCTGCATAGATCTTGTTGGGACCACCCCAGATACCGATGATCAGGTACATCGGGATCAAGGTTGCCTCAAAGAACACATAAAACAGCATGCCGTCCAACGCGGAAAACACACCGATCATGAGCCCACTCAATATGAGGAACGCGCCCATGTATTGATTGACGCGGTGGGTAATCACTTCCCATGCGGCAATCACGACGATCACCGTGATGAATGCGGTCAAGGGCACAAACCAGAACGAAATGCCATCCAACCCGAGGTGGTAATTGACATTGAAACGTTCAATCCAAGGAACGTTTTCGACAAACTGCATGGCAGCTGTGCTGTTGTCGAACTGTCCGTACAAAGGCAGGGTCAACAACAAGCTCACAACAGCACCGATCAACGCCACCCATCGCACTGCATTGGCCTGCTCATCACGCCCGAGCGCAAGCAGCAAGACACCAAAGGCAATCGGCACCCAAATAGAAAGGCTCAACAAACCCATATTCTTTTTCTCCTACTTGAGCCAGACGAAATATGTCATCAACACAAACACGCCGATAATCATGATCAGCGCGTAGTGGTACAGATATCCGGACTGAGCCTTGCGCACTACACCGGAAAAGAGCCCCACCAGCTTCCAGGAACCATTGACAACAGCACCGTCAATCAACGCCTGGTCACCAACCTTCCAAAGCCCGGTACCGAGCAAGCGCGCACCACGTGCCAGAATGTTTTCGTTGATCCAGTCGAGGTAATACTTGTTCTCCAACAGGGTGTAGACCGGCTGGACCGCACGCTTGATGGCCGCAGGTATGGCTGGAAACATCATGTAAAAAACATACGACGTCACCACACCGGCAATCGCCAACCACAGTGGCAGGGTTGTGAGCGAGTGCATCGCCATCGCTGCGGCTCCATGGAACTCGGCGGACAATTCTTCCATTGCAGGATGCAGCTCGTGGTTAACAAAAATCACACCCTTGAAGAAGTCCCCATGCAACATGGGCTCAATCGTGAAATAACCAATCAAGACTGACGGAATCGCCAGTAGCACAAGAGGTACCCACACCACCCAAGGAGATTCATGTGGCTTCGCGTCATGGTGATGATCATGGCCGTGATGGTCATCATGGTGCGCGTCGGGGTTCTGGTCGAATCTTTCCTTGCCATGAAACACCAAGAAATACATCCGGAAGGAATAGAACGCTGTCACGAACACACCGGCGAGGACAGCGAAATTCGCAAATCCAGCTCCTGGCAAGTGACTTGCATGGACAGCCTCAATGATGCTGTCCTTGGAGTAGAAGCCCGAGAAGAAAGGCGTACCAATCAAGGCCAGCGATCCCAGCAAGGAAGTGATCCAAGTCACAGGCATGTATTTACGCAGACCACCCATCCAACGAATGTCCTGATTGTGGTGGACGCCCATGATCACAGAACCCGCACCCAAAAATAGTAACGCCTTGAAGAACGCGTGGGTCATCAAATGGAATACGGCAACCGAGTAGGCCGAGACGCCAAGGGCAACCGTCATGTACCCGAGCTGGGAAAGCGTGGAATAGGCCACCACACGCTTGATATCGTTTTGGATGATCCCGAGGAAACCCATGAAAAGCGCAGTGATGGATCCGATCACCAAGATAAAGTTGAGGGCCGTATCGCTTAGCTCGAACAAAGGAGACATGCGGGACACCATAAAGATGCCGGCGGTCACCATGGTTGCCGCGTGAATCAACGCAGAAATGGGTGTGGGACCCTCCATGGAGTCAGGCAACCACACATGCAGTGGAAACTGCGCAGATTTACCCATGGCCCCAATGAAAAGGCAGATGCAAATCACCGTGACCAACATCCAATCGGTACCCGGAAACACCAGCGCTGACAGATCAGCTGATTTTGCGAATACCTCAGAGTAATTGAGGCTACCGGTATAGGCACCAATCAAACCAATGCCAAGAATGAAGCCAAAGTCGCCTACCCGGTTGACCAGGAAGGCCTTCATGTTGGCAAAGATGGCTGTCGGCTTGTTGAACCAGAATCCGATCAACAAATAAGACACCAGGCCCACTGCTTCCCAACCGAAAAACAACTGCAACAGGTTGTTGCTCATGACGAGCATCAACATGGAGAAAGTGAACAGGGAAATGTAGGCAAAGAAGCGGTTGTATCCCTCATCCTCCTCCATGTAACCGACGGTGTAGAGGTGCACCATCAGCGAAACGAAGGTAACCACACACATCATCATGGCAGTCAAGGAGTCGATCAGGAAGCCGATCTCCATCTTCAAACCGCCGACGACCATCCACGTATAGATCGTTTCGTTAAAACGTGCACCGTCGTTCACCACAGACATCAAGGTCATGACAGACAAGACGAATGCAACGAAAACACCCAGAATGGTGAGGCTGTGACTGAGCTTGCGGCCAATCCAATTACCACCAAATTTAGTACCGAACACACCGGCGAGAACCGCACCTGCCAACGGTGCAAGAGGCACCGCCAGCAATGTGGAAGCAGAAAGGGTCTGGCTCATTCGATTAGCCCTTCAAGGTATTGAGCTCATCCACGCTGATACTGGACTTGTTACGAAACAACAAGACCAAAATCGCAAGTCCGATGGCAGACTCAGCAGCAGCAACGGTCAAGATGAAGAAAACAAAAATCTGACCGTGCATGTCATGCAGGTAGTGAGAGAAAGCCACAAAGTTGGTATTGACAGCCAACAACATCAGTTCGATTGCCATCAGCAACACGATCAGGTTCCGCCGATTCAGAAAAATTCCGACCACGGACAGCGCGAACAGCATCGCGCCCAACGAAAGAAAATGTCCAAGGGTCAAGATCATGCTTTTGGCTCCGAAACTTCAGCAACTGGCGCAACCGCTGCTTGGGTTGCGTCCATTTTGACGACGGTCATACGGTCTGCAGAACGAACACGGACCTGATCGCCAGGGGAGACGTATTTGCTGTCCTTGCGCGCACGCAATGTCAAAGCGATCGCAGCAATCATCGCTACCAACAAAATGGCAGCTGCCACCTCAAGCTGCACCAGATATTGCGTGAAAAGCAACTTGCCCAGTTCCTTGGCATTGTTCGCTTCGGCAGCGGCCGCTACAGCATTGGGATCATCGACGACGCGGAATCCGCCCATCAAGACTGCGGCCATTTCCAGTGCGATCACTACACCGACGATGGCAGCCAGAGGGAAATGCTTCCAGAAGCCGACGCGCAGGTTCTCAACGTTGATATCCATCATCATCACGACGAACAGGAACAACACCATGACAGCACCCACGTATACCAGCACCAGCGTGATGGACAGGAACTCGGCCTTCAACAGCATCCAGATCATGGCGGCTTGGAAAAAGGTCAGGACCAGATACAGGGCTGCATGCACCGGATTCCGCGCTGTAATTACGCGGAACGCGGCGAATAGCAACACCGCAGAAAAGACGTAAAAAAGTCCAGTCGTTACGTTCATGATTCAAGGGCTTTCTTGCGGCAATTCATCGGTATTTGGCGTCAGCCTGCTTGTTGGCAGCAATCTCGGATTCGTAGCGATCACCGACTGCCAGCAACATGTCCTTGGTGAAGTACAAGTCGCCACGCTTCTCGCCGTGGTATTCCAAAATGTGGGTTTCCACAATGGAGTCGACTGGACAGCTTTCTTCACAAAAGCCGCAGAAGATGCACTTGGTCAAGTCGATGTCGTACCGTGTTGTACGACGGGAACCGTCATCGCGAACATCCGATTCAATCGTGATCGCCATGGCTGGACAAACAGCCTCACACAGCTTACATGCGATGCATCGCTCTTCGCCGTTTTCATAGCGTCGCAAAGCGTGCAATCCGCGAAAACGTGGAGAAAGAGGAGTTTTCTCTTCAGGGAATTGAACGGTTACCTTGCGACGGAACAAGTAGCGGCCCGTTAAAGCCATTCCCTTCATCAGTTCCAACAAAAGGAAGCTGCTCAGGAAATCCTTCAAAGAAAACGCAGGTGTAGAACGTTGAATAGTTGCGGTCATTTCGATTGCCCTTTCAATTCCAGATGTTGAAAGGTGTCTGCATCCAGACGCCAACCACCAGCAGCCAGACCAGAGTCACAGGAATAAACACTTTCCAGCCCAGACGCATGATTTGGTCGTACCGGAATCGGGGAAAAGTCGCGCGAATCCAGATGAACAGGCTAACCATGAAAAATGTTTTGGCACCCAACCAGATCCATCCGGGGATGAAATCCAGGGCAGCCACCGGTGAATACCAGCCGCCCAAGAACATCACCACCGCCAAAATGGAGACCAGCCACATGTTGACGTACTCGGCCAAATAAAACATGGCAAAGGACATACCCGAATACTCGACCATGTGTCCCGCAACGATCTCAGCCTCACCTTCGACGACGTCAAACGGGTGGCGGTTGGTCTCGGCCAGGCCGGAAATGAAATACACCACGAACACTGGCAGCAAAGGCAGCCAATTCCAAGACAAGAAACTCAGACCTTTGTCGGCGAAATAACCTTTGCCTTGACCCAGCACGATTTCAGTCATGTTCATGGAACCCGCGACCATCAGCACGATGACCAAGCAAAACCCCATCGCGATTTCATAGCTCACCATTTGCGCAGACGCGCGCAAAGCCCCCAGAAAGGAGTACTTGGAGTTGGAGGCCCACCCGGCGATTACCACACCGTACACCTCAAGCGAGGTGATGGCCATCAAGAAAAGTAAGCCGGCATTAATATTTGCCAGGGCCACATCGGGACCAAACGGAACCACCGCCCAGGCAGCCAAAGCGGGCATGATAGTGAGAATGGGGCCGATGAAAAACAACCCCTTGCTCGCAGCGGTCGGCACCAAGATTTCCTTGGTCAGGAGCTTGAGGGCGTCGGCAATAGGTTGTAACAGACCACCCGGGCCCACACGGTTCGGCCCGAGACGTACCTGCATCCATCCCAAATATTTTCGCTCCCACAAAGTGAGATACGCGACGGCACCCATCAGCGGCAAAACCAACACGACAATCTTGATGAGTGTCCAAATTACCGGCCATATCGCAGCAGCCCAGGCAGGAGCCGCAAACAAGCCCAATCCGAAGTTGTAGATTGCATCGATCATGCGGCCACCTCTTGTACAGCGCGCGCATCGGCAGTCAACTGCAATGATCCGGAGCGGCGCACCATGCCGTCCAACTGATAAATACTGGCAACCGCCGGTCGGACTTCAGCAGGAGTCAAATCGATACTGCCGTTGAAGGTATTGTTGAGCCGATCTGAGGCGACGGCTTTGCTATCAATTCCGGTCGTGGCCATCGCAGACAGTACGTCCTGCGTAGATTCAAAACTCATTCCCGGCACATCCAGCAAATTAGCCAACACGCGCAAAACCTTCCATGCGGGACGGGTCTCACCCAGCGGTTTGACTACCGCATGGAAGCTTTGAACACGTCCTTCAGCATTTGCGAAAGAACCGGATGTCTCAGTGAAGGGCGCAATGGGGAGCAACACATCACTGAAGGACATGTTCGATTTGAAAGGGCTCAAAGTCACAACCATTTCAGCACCCATCAGACCTTGCTTCGCAGCTGCACCGGTTGCTGAATCAAACTCAGGCTCCACATTCAACAAGATTGCTGCCTTGAGTGCACCGGTCAGCATCTGGCCTGCACTAAAGCCATCAGCAGCTGGCAATGCACCAACGGCATAGGCACCCACTGTGTTGGCGGCTTCCGTCAAGAACCCAACTGTCGCACCTGTCTGAGCACCAATCCAATTGGCAATGGTCGCCAAGCTGCTGGATTTGGCATGGTGCGCAACCGCATTGCCCAGAAGAATAGCCTTGCGTTCCCCACCCAACAGCGAAGCAGCAACAGCTCGCGCAGCGTCTGTTGCGGTTCCCGATACGGGTGCTTGTACGCCAGCCTGCTCGCCGACTGCTGTAGCAATGTCGGCCAGGGCTTGAGCCCACACCGCGGACTCAATCACTTGCATGGAAGCAAGTGGCATAGCCCAGTCTTGAACAGAATCTGCAATCGCATGTACACGGGCTCCTGCCTTGCAAGCTTGGCGGATGCGTTGAGCAAACAAGGGGTGATCCTTGCGGAGATTTGCGCCCACAACTAACACACGCTGCAAAGTGCTCAAAGCCGAGATAGAGGTACCCAAATAAGGAACACCATTTGGACGTGCAAACTCTGCGTGGCGCAAACGGAAATCCACACTGTCGGATCCGAAGCCATTCATGAGGCTTTTCGCCAAGAAAAGCTCCTCCAGCGTGCTATGCGGGCTTACCAAAGCGCCCACAGTGTTCGCTCCATGGTTAGCCTTGATCTGCTTCATGCCATTGGCGACATACTCGAGGGCGGTCTGCCAGTCGACCGCCTTCCATTCACCACCCTGCTTGATCATGGGCGATGTCAAACGGTCAGCACCGTTCAAAGCTTCGTAAGAAAACCGATCCCGATCCGCTATCCAGCACTCGTTGACCGCTTCGTTTTCCAGCGGGACTACCCGCATTACCTGGTTATTCTTGACCTGAACAATCAGATTGGCACCCGTCGAATCATGGGGACTCACTGATTTGCGTCGAGACAATTCCCACGTCCGTGCGCTGTATCTGAACGGCTTGCTGGTCAATGCACCGACAGGGCAGATATCGATCATGTTGCCGGAAAGTTCGGAATCAACACTTTGACCGATGAACGTTTCAATTTCGGCATGTTCCCCGCGGTGTGACATACCCAATTCCATGACGCCGGCCACTTCCTGACCGAAGCGCACGCAACGTGTGCAATGGATGCATCGGCTCATTTCTTCCATAGAAATGAGGGGGCCCACGTCTTTGTGGAACACGACACGTTTCTCTTCTTCGTATCGGGAAGATGAACCACCGTAACCTACAGCCAAATCCTGCAGTTGGCATTCACCACCTTGATCGCAGATCGGGCAATCCAGCGGGTGATTGATCAAGAGGAATTCCATCACAGACTTCTGCGCCTTGATAGCTTTGTCACTCTTGGTTCGGACGATCATTCCATTGGTGACAGGCGTTGCACATGCCGGCATGGGCTTGGGCATTTTTTCCACGTCCACCAGACACATACGGCAGTTCGCCGCAATGCTCAGCTTTTTGTGATAACAAAAATGGGGGATATAGGTGCCAGCCTTGTCCGCAGCATGCATCACCATGCTGCCTTCAGCAATTTCCACCTTTTTGCCGTCGAGTTCGATTTCAATCATCTTGTGGACTCGCTCAAACGTAAGCCGGGACCATGCAGGTCTTGTGCTCTACGTGATACTCAAATTCATGACGGAAATGCTTGATCATGGCGCGCACAGGCATCGCCGCAGCATCACCCAACGCACAAATCGTTCGGCCTTGGATGTTCTCTGCAACGTTATCCAGCAAATCCATATCGCTAGGACGACCTTGTCCACCTTCGATGCGGTCAACCATGCGAGATAACCAACCCGTACCTTCGCGGCAAGGCGTACATTGTCCGCAAGATTCATGCATGTAAAAGTAGCTCAGACGCTGAAGCGCTTTGACCATACAACGGGTCTCATCCATGACGATCACAGCACCTGAACCCAACATGGATCCGGCTTTTGCAATCGAGTCATAGTCCATTGTGCAATCCATCATGATGGAGGCTGGCAATACCGGCGATGAAGATCCCCCGGGAATAACAGCCTTAAGCTTTCTACCACCGCGCACACCGCCGGCTAACTCCAATAGTTTGGAAAACGGGGTTCCCATCGGAATTTCGTAGTTTCCGGGGCGCTCCACGTCACCACTCACAGAGTAAATCTTCGTGCCACCGTTATTGGGCTTTCCACACTCGAGGTAGGCCTGGCCACCATTGCGAATGATCCAAGGTACAGCCGCAAATGTCTCTGTGTTGTTAATGGTCGTCGGCTTGCCGTACAAACCAAAACTGGCCGGGAACGGTGGCTTGAATCGTGGTTGGCCCTTTTTCCCTTCCAAGGACTCCAGCAACGCGGTCTCCTCGCCGCAAATGTAAGCCCCGAATCCGTGGGCCGCATGCAACTGAAAGCTGAAGTTGCTGCCGAGAATGTTGTCGCCCAAAAAGCCTGCTGCCCTTGCTTCTTCCAAAGCCGCTTCGAAGCGATCATAGGAAGCGAAGATTTCACCGTGGATATAGTTGTAACCCACCGTGATGCCCATCGCATAAGCGGCAATGGCCATACCTTCAATCACAATGTGCGGATTGAATTGCAGGATGTCTCGATCCTTGCAGGTGCCGGGCTCGCCTTCATCCGAATTACAAACCAAGTACTTCTGCCCAGGGAATTGGCGGGGCATGAAGCTCCATTTCAGTCCAGTCGGGAAACCGGCTCCGCCTCGACCGCGCAAGCCGGACTCTTTGACAGTGGCAATGACCTGGTCTTGTGTCAGACCCTCACCGCCATCCTTGCCCAGAATCTTGCGAAGCGCCTGATAGCCACCACGTGCAACGTAGTCCTGTAAGCTCCAATTGGATCCATTCAATCCTGCATAAATTTGTGGATTGATGTGCCGGTCATGAAAACAGGTTTCAGTACCCTTGGCACTGAACTTTGCCAATATCGTATCTGCGCTCATGCTTGTCCTTCCGAGGCACGCAGTTCGTCGACCAGTTGGTCCAGCTTGTCGTTCGACATAAAGCTGCACATTGCACGATCGTTCACCAACATCACTGGGGAATCTGCGCAGGCACCCAAACATTCACTCTGTTGCAGAGTGAACAGACCGTCGGGTGTTGTCTCTCCCATTTGAATACCCAATTTGGATTCCAGATGGTGCAGTGCCTTTTGCCCGTCACGCAGTTGACACGGCAGGTTTGTGCAAACGTTCAGTTTGAATTTACCAACGGGACGTTGGTTGTACATGTTGTAAAAAGTGGTCACCTCATGGACAGCCATAGGTGCCATGCCGAGATGCTCGGCAATCACTTTCTCGCTCTCGGCACTGACGAAACCCAGTTCTTGTTGAACGATGGCCAAACAAGCCATCACTGCAGATTGCTTTTGATCTGCAGGGTACTTGGCGACTTCGCGATCAAAGCGCGATTTGGTGGCAGCGGAGATCATCGATCAATCTCTCCAAAAACGATATCCATGGTTCCAATAATGGAAACGGCGTCAGCGATCATGTGACCCTTGGCCATCTCGTTCAAGGCGGCGAGATGCACAAAGCCCGGTGGACGGATCTTCAAACGATAGGGTTTGTTGGCTCCATCGCTCACGATGTAGATGCCAAATTCACCCTTCGGGTGTTCTACAGCTGCGTAGGCCTCACCTTCGGGAACGCGGAAGCCTTCGGTGAACAACTTGAAGTGGTGAATCAGCTCTTCCATGCTGGTCTTCATCGCTTCGCGCGATGGAGGTGCAACCTTGTGGTTGTCAGTAATCACCGGACCGGGGTTGGCTTTCAACCAATCGACGCATTGCTTGATGATGCGATTGGATTGCTTCATTTCTTCCATGCGCACGAGGTAACGGTCGTACACGTCACCTGTTTTCCCCACTGGAATATCAAATTCCACTTTGTCGTAGGCATCGTACGGTTGCTTCTTGCGCAGATCCCAAGCGATGCCGGAACCACGCAACATCGGGCCGGAAAAGCCCATGTTCAAAGCGCGCTCTGGCGCAACGATACCAATATTGACGGTACGCTGCTTCCAGATACGGTTCTCGGTCAGTAGCGTGTGGTACTCGTCTAGGCACGCTGGGAAGCGTTGAGCGAAGTCATCGATGAAGTCCAACAGCGAGCCTTGGCGGTTGCGGTTGAGTTCCTCAACTCCTTTCGCATTCCGCACCTTGCTGGCCTTGAATTGCGGCATCGTTTCAGGCAGATCACGATAGACGCCGCCCGGGCGGAAATACGCCGCATGCATACGGGCGCCACTGGCTGCCTCGTACATGTCAAACAGGTCTTCGCGCTCACGGAAGGTGTAGATGAGGATGGTCGAGCTGCCACAGTCATTTCCGTGCGAACCCAACCACATCAGATGGTTCAGCAAACGGGTGATTTCGGAATACATGACGCGGATGTACTGCGCACGAATAGGCACTTCAATACCCAGCAACTTTTCGATGGCCAGGCAATAAGCATGCTCATTGCACATCATTGACACGTAATCCAATCGGTCCATGTAGGGAAGCGATTGGATATAGGTCTTGCTTTCGGCCAGCTTTTCAGTAGCCCGATGCAACAAGCCAATGTGCGGATCAGCGCGCTGGATAACTTCGCCATCCAACTCGAGCACCAAGCGCAAAACTCCGTGCGCCGCAGGGTGCTGCGGGCCGAAGTTCAATGTGTAGTTCTTAATTTCAGCCATGCGTCAACTGCTTACTGCAGGCCTCCGTATTTGTCTTCACGAATGATGCGAGGTGTGATTTCACGCGCTTCAATCGTGACCGGCTGATACACCACTCGCGCCTGCTCCGCGTCATAGCGCATTTCCACGTGACCGGTCATAGGAAAATCTTTACGGAAGGGGTGACCAATGAAGCCGTAATCCGTCAGGATACGGCGCAAGTCGTCATGCCCTTCAAAAATGATGCCAAACAGATCGAATGCCTCGCGCTCAAACCAGTTGGCCGAATTCCAGATATCGTTCACGGAAGCCACCAAGGGCATGTCGTCATCAGACGCCATCACTTTGAGGCGCAGTCGCTGGTTCAAGCTGATGGACAGCAAGTGACTGACGACTGCATAGCGGGGACCATCATAGGCACCCTCTTTGTATTCAGAGTAATCGACGCCGCAGAGGTCTATCAATTGCTCAAACTGGCATCCTGGCGCAGTACGCAGAATTTCGGCAGCGGCGTGGTAGTTCTGGGCAGAGACCAGAACCGTCACCTCGTTCAGCGCGATATCAATGTCCTTGACTTTGTCGCCCAAGGCCGCTTCCACAGCGGCCTTGGTGACTTCGGGATGAATTGCAAAAGTAGTCATTGGCAGCCTCAAGCGCGGGCAATCGTCTGAGTACGACGAATTTTTTGCTGCAATTGCAAAATGCCGTAAAGCAGTGCCTCTGCAGTGGGGGGACAGCCGGGCACGTACACATCCACCGGAACGATACGATCGCATCCGCGAACAACTGAGTAGCTGTAGTGGTAGTAGCCACCGCCATTGGCACATGAGCCCATGCTGAGAACCCAACGGGGTTCCGACATCTGGTCGTACACCTTGCGCAGCGCTGGAGCCATCTTATTGCAAAGCGTACCCGCCACGATCATCAAATCGGATTGACGGGGGCTCGCGCGAAACACTTCAGAGCCGAAACGGCTGATGTCATAGCGCGCTGCAGCGGCATGCATCATCTCCACAGCACAGCAGGCCAAGCCGAAGGTCATGGGCCAGATAGAACCGGTTTTTGCCCAATTCACAACCGAGTCGTAACTCGTCGTGACGAAGCCTTCATTCAAAACGCCTTCAATCATTGCGTTACTCCCAGTCCAGAGCGCCTTTTTTCCACATGTAGACGAATCCGATGGTCAAGATAACCACAAATTCGACACCGATCAGGAACCCGAATAAACCAAGCTCCTTGAGAGATACTGCCCATGG
Organism: Rhodoferax mekongensis; assembly: GCF_032191775.1. Classification (NCBI taxonomy): domain Bacteria; kingdom Pseudomonadati; phylum Pseudomonadota; class Betaproteobacteria; order Burkholderiales; family Comamonadaceae; genus Rhodoferax; species Rhodoferax mekongensis. The sequence continues at coordinate 3,307,350 of NZ_CP132507.1, forward strand.
AAACAGGAAGGCTGTCTCCAAGTCAAACAAGATGAACAGGATGGCGACGAGGTAGTACCGAACGTCGAACTTCATCCGGGCATCTTCAAATGCCTCGAAACCACATTCGTAGGGGGAGTTTTTTGCCGCATCGGGCTTGTTGGGCCCGAGTATGTAGCCGAGCACCTGGGGCAACACACCGATGCCGATACCGACCAAGATGAACAGCAGAACGGGGAGATATTGATCGAGGTTCATCTTGAAATTCTGATCACCGTGAAGACCTGCTACAGGAGTGGAACCTGTGCAAGCTGATTTTTTCTGGTGCCGTCGGCGAGACTCGAACTCGCACAGCTTTCGCCACTACCCCCTCAAGATAGCGTGTCTACCAATTTCACCACGACGGCGGCTCTCAGCTGATGAATTTGCGTGAGGAGCCTTTCGGCATTTGCTTATTCACCAGCCCTAGAGTTTACCCTGAATTTCCCCCCTTCACAGCGGGGGGATGGGATTTAAAGGGAGGTTTATTTCGCTGGAATCTGTGCTGCGCCGGATGCAGGTGTGGCAGGCACCGTCTGAGCAGCGGGCACAGCGGCTGGAGCCACCACAGCAGCGCCCTCCAACACCGAGCCGGAGCTGGTTGGGCGCAAATTGCCAAAGTACGCCAGCGCCAGCGTGCAGACAAAAAACACTGTTGCCAATACGGCGGTGGTGCGGGAAAGGAAGTTGGCACTTCCACTGGCACCAAACAAGCTGCCGGAGCCGCCGCTGCCAAAAGCAGCACCCATGTCAGCACCCTTGCCGTGCTGTACAAGGATCAACCCAATCATGGCTACTGCAGCCAGCAATTGGACGGTTAAAATGATGGTGATAACGATGTTCATAAACTACTCCTAAATTCAAATTCAATCAGACTGCCGACGCGGCAGTGATGATGGTCAAAAAGTCAGCCGCTTTGAGCGAAGCGCCGCCCACCAAGCCGCCGTCAATATCTTTCTGTGCAAGAAGTTGCTGCGCGTTTGCTGCGTTCATGCTGCCACCGTACAGAATGTGAACGCGATCTGCGTGCGGCGTGGCAGCAGCCAGTTGCCCACGCAACACGGCATGGACTTCTTGCGCCTGCTCAGGTGTGGCTGTCTTGCCCGTGCCAATGGCCCAAACAGGCTCGTAAGCGACCACGATTTCGCTGATGCAATGGCCATTGGCATGAATCACAGCAGCCAATTGACGTTTCACCACATCCACTGTTTTGCCGGCTTCACGCTCTTCCAATGTTTCGCCCACGCACACAATGGGCGTCACACCACAGGCCAGGGCTTTTTGCGCTTTGGTCGCAACGAGAGCATCGCTTTCACCATGGTACTGGCGACGCTCAGAGTGACCGACAATGGCATAACGGACACCGAGATCACGCAACATGGCTGCAGAAATCTCACCGGTATACGCGCCAGAGTCAAAAGCTGATACGTCCTGCGCCCCCACAGCAATAGCACCTACGGGCTTGACGGCAGCCGCGACCTGATGCAAATAAGCCGCAGGTACACATACGGCCACAAGACATGGGGCCACCGGCATACCAATGTGCAGTTGCTCCAGAAGAGCAGTATTCGCAGCCAGGCTGCCATTCATCTTCCAGTTGCCGGCAATCAGTTTCTTTTTCATGCAGGTTCCCAATTCAAAACAAGCTTCCCGATATGTTCATTGCTCTCCATCACTGCGTGCGCCTGAGCCGCTGCATCTGACGTTTGCGAAGAGCCCACCGTGAACACCTGATGCACGACCGGATTCACGCGTGCGCCAGACAAGAGTGGCCAGACACGTTCGCGTAATGCGCTTGCAATCGCAGCCTTGAAAGCAACCGATCGCGCGCGCAGAGTGGAACCCGTGACTGTCAACCGCTTGCGCAGTATCAAACCGGCATTGACTTCAGACTGCACACCACCCTGCACGGCGATGATGACCAAACGACCATCATCAGCGAGGCACTGGACCTCCTTGGCCACATAAGCGCCGGCCACCATGTCCAGGATGACATCAACACCGCGCCCATCCGTGATTCGCATTGCTTCCGCCTCGAAATCCTGGGTGCGATAGTTGATCGCCCAGTCGGCACCCAGTTTGAGGCACGCCGCGCACTTCTGATCCGATCCGGCGGTTGCTATAACGGTGGCACCCAGGGCCTTGGCCAGCTGGATTGCCGTAACGCCAATGCCACTGGTACCGCCCTGCACCAGCAAGACCTCACCGGATTGCAAGCGGCCACGCTCGAACACGTTGCTCCACACCGTGAAGTAGGTTTCCGGTAGACCCGCTGCCTCCACGTCAGACCAACCCTCCGGCACGGGCAGACACTGGGCCACGGGTGCTACACATAACTCTGCGTAGCCTCCACCCGCGACCAGCGCACACACACGATCTCCGAGACGAAAACCGGCTCGCTCCAACGCCTCAGCATCCCCTTCGACAATCGTGCCCGCCACTTCCAGACCCGGGATGTCGGATGCGCCTGCTGGTGCCGGGTACTTGCCTAATCGCTGCAACACATCCGGCCGGTTGACGCCACTGGCGCTCACACGGATGCACAACTCCCCTGCCCCGAACTTCGGCGCAGGACGATCCACCAGACGCAAAACGTCCGGTGCACCGGGAGATGTGATTTCAAATGCTCTCATATCGAATTGACCGGTAGCGCGCGCCAAATGTGCGCGAGCAGCTACCAAATCAATAGCAGACGAAAGGTTTACTCTTGCGCAGGACGCTCGATCAAAGCCTTCATGGACAGCTTGATGCGGCCTTTTTCATCGGTTTCCAGAACCTTGACCTTCACGATCTGGCCTTCTGACAGGTAGTCAGTGACCTTCTCGACGCGCTCATGGGCGATCTGGCTGATGTGCAACAAGCCGTCCTTGCCGGGCAGCAGGTTCACCAGTGCACCGAAGTCCAGGATCTTGGTGATCGGGCCTTCGTACACCTTGCCGATTTCGACTTCTGCGGTGATCTGCTCGATGCGGCGCTTGGCTTCTTCAGCCTTGGCTGGATCGCTGGAAGCGATGGTGATGGTGCCGTCTTCTTCGATGTTGATCTGGGTGCCGGTTTCTTCGGTCAGCGCACGAATTACAGAGCCGCCCTTGCCGATCACGTCGCGGATCTTTTCAGGGTTGATCTTGAAGCTGAACAAACGGGGCGCGAAGTTGGACACTTCGGTACGAGCTTCCGCCATGGACTTTTGCATTTCGCCCAGGATGTGCACGCGCGCTTCCTTGGCCTGAGCCAACGCCACTTGCATGATTTCCTTGGTGATGCCCTGGATTTTGATGTCCATCTGCAGCGCGGTAATACCGTTGGTGGTACCAGCCACCTTGAAGTCCATGTCGCCCAGGTGATCTTCATCACCCAGAATGTCGGTCAACACCGCGAAGCGGTTGTCTTCCTTGATCAGGCCCATGGCGATACCAGCCACGTGCGCCTTCAAAGGCACACCTGCGTCCATCAGGGACAAGCAGCCGCCGCACACGGAAGCCATGGAAGACGAACCGTTGGACTCAGTGATTTCCGACACGACGCGCAGGGAGTAAGGGAACTCTTCTTTGGTCGGCAAAACGGCGACCAAAGCGCGCTTGGCCAAACGGCCGTGACCGATTTCGCGGCGCTTGGGCGTACCCACGCGGCCAGTTTCGCCAGTGGCGAAGGGAGGCATGTTGTAGTGCAGCATGAAACGGTCTTCGTACTCGCCGCTCAAGGCGTCGATACGCTGTGCATCACGCTCGGTACCCAAAGTGGCGATCACCAAAGCCTGGGTTTCGCCACGGGTGAACAAGGAGGAACCGTGGGTGCGGGGCAGCACGCCGTTACGGATTTCGATAGCGCGCACAGTGCGTGTATCGCGACCATCGATACGGGGTTCGCCTGCCAGAATTTGGCCGCGCACGATCTTGGCTTCAATGTCGAACAGCAGTCCTTCGACCTTGACGCTGTCGAACTCAACGCCGTCAGCCTTCAAACCGGCAAACACGTCTGCATAGGCAGCGCGGCAGGCTTGGGTACGGGCTTGCTTGTTGCGGATCTGGTAGGCAGCAACCAGCTTGTCTTTGCCCAAGGCTTCTACCTTGGCAATCAGGGCCTCGTCACGGGCAGGCGCCTTCCAGTCCCACACGGGCTTGCCGGCGTCTCGCACCAGTTCATGGATGGCATTGATCGCAATCTTGCTCTGCTCATGGCCGTAAACCACGGCGCCCAGCATCACCTCTTCAGACAGCTGTTGCGCTTCAGACTCCACCATCAACACAGCGGCCTCGGTACCTGCAACCACTAGGTCCATCAAGGAATCTTTGCGTGCAGACTGGCCGGGGTTCAACACGTACTCACCATTGACGTAACCCACGCGGGCAGCGCCGATAGGGCCGTTGAACGGGATGCCGGAGATGGACAGGGCCGCGCTCACCGCGATCATGGAGGCAATGTCCGCATCCACTTCGGGGTTCAGGGACACGGTGTGCACCACCACGTGAACTTCGTTGAAGAAGCCTTCGGGGAACAGGGGACGAATGGGACGGTCAATCAGACGGCTGGTCAGCGTCTCGTACTCGCTGGGACGGCCTTCGCGCTTGAAAAAGCTGCCGGGAATCTTGCCGGCGGCATAGGACTTTTCGAGATAGTCAACTGTCAGAGGGAAGAAATCCTGTCCGGGCTTGCCTTCAGTTTTGCCGACCACAGTGGCCAAGACGACGGTACCGTCCATATCCAGCAACACGGCGCCTGTGGATTGGCGAGCGATTTCGCCGGTTTCCATGGTTACAGTGTGCTGACCCCATTGGAAGGTCTTGGTAACTTTGTTGAAAATGCTCATGGTGAATCTCCTGTGAGTTTCGGATTTATTGGGGGATGCAGGCCATCCCGCCACAGCCCGGATTCCACAACACAGTCCACGATGCCATTCCAGAAACACTGCCCTTTTCCGGGCAACGGCTTTGGAATGACACAGCTTCGTTCTGTTTTTGCAGTCTCCGAAGTAAAAAACGCCTGAGCTAGTGACCTAACTCAGGCGTTCGTCATTCAGTCAGTCGCTTACTTGCGCAGACCCAACTTGGTGATCAGGGCCACATAACGGTCGTGGTCCTTGGAGTTCAAGTAGTCCAACAACTTGCGGCGACGGCTCACCATGCGCAGCAAACCGCGACGACCATGGTGGTCTTTGGCGTGGGTCTTGAAGTGAGGAGTCAGCTCGTTGATACGGGCTGTCAGCAGTGCCACTTGCACTTCTGGGCTACCTGTGTCGGCAGCGGAACGGGCGTTGTCTTTGACAACAGCAGCTTTGATGCTGGAAGCGATCATGTGTTTTTCCTTATGGTGTTTTGACTTGCGCCAGGTGCTGGAACGGCTCTTGGCGTGCGCCTTGCCCAATGCAAAGCCCGTCGATTATATCCCGAAGCGAGCTACAGGCGAAATCAGCCTCCTACCCCTTAAGCCATCCCGGTGCAGGCTGCACGGTTCTCCCCCCCGAAGCCCGCACCAAATAACGGCTCTGCGCGGTTTTTCAAGGGCTTTGGGCCAAGAATAAAGTTGCCATTTTTTGCTTGAAATGCCGGCAGGGGAACACAGTTAGGGTCCATACGGTGATCACAGTGAACGCCGCCCTCAAAAAGGAATCCACCATGTTTTTCGCTACTGCCCCTGCCGCCTTCCCAGCTTCCCTGCGTCGCCCAGCCTACGGCCACAGCGGACGTACCGTAGAACGTTTTTTGAATGACGCCCTGCTATCCGCCCGCCAGTCCGGGACCGCCTACACCCAGGACGAAACCAGCTTCACCCTGAGCCTGGACGTGCCCGGCATCACCAAAGAACATTTGCGCATCACGATAGACAGCGCTGTGGTTCGCATCCAGAGCAAAGACGACGCCCCCCGCCGCTACCGCGCTGCCTACGAATTCCCCCAAGAGGTGGACAGCGCCCTGAGCGAAGCCAAGCTGGAAAACGGCGTTCTGACCCTCAAGCTGGCCAAAAAAGTGCCGGTTGACAGCTCCGTCGAACTCAGCATCCAGTAAGTGCATTCGCCGCAGAGCGCTGCATCCGCTATCCAATAAGGAGCTGCTCGCGCACCATGGATGGGCGCTGGCAGCACTATTTACAGTGAATGCAGGGGCCAGCGCGGCTTCACGTCAAAAGCGTAGTCGGTCACAGCCTGCTGCAGGCCGCTTTGCAGGCGCATGGCGGCCGCCATGGCAATCATGGCGCCGTTGTCGGTGCACAGATGCAACTCTGGGTAATGCACCCGCACGCCCCGCTTGGCACATTCGGCATTGAGCTGCTCGCGCAATTGGCGGTTGGCGCCCACGCCACCCGCCACGACCAAGCGCTTGAGCCCGGTCTGCTTCAGGGCGGTAACGGACTTCTTCAGCAAGACTTCCACGATGGCTGCTTGGGTAGACGCCGCCAGATCGGCCTGCTGTTGCAAAGGCAAATCCTGAAAGCTGGTGACACCACCTGCCGCCAGCATGCGCTGGCTCTGCACCAGTACTGCGGTTTTAAGCCCGGCGAACGAGAAATCCAGATTACCGCTGTGCAACAGCGGCCGCGGCAGTGCATACGCTTTGGGGTCGCCCGACTCCGCGAGCTTGGAGAGCAAAGGCCCGCCGGGATACGCCAGCCCCATCAGCTTGGCGGATTTGTCAAAGGCCTCGCCCGCCGCGTCATCGATGGTTTCTCCCAGCAATTCGTAGCGCCCGACGCCATCGACCCGCATCAATTGGGTGTGCCCACCGGAGACCAGCAAGGCCACAAACGGAAATTCAGGCGGGTCTTGGCTCAAAAACGGCGACAGCAAATGACCTTCCAGATGGTGCACTCCCAGCACGGGCTTGCCCAAGGCGGCACCCAGCGCGCAGGCCACACCGGCCCCCACCAGCAAGGCGCCGGCCAGACCCGGACCACGCGTGTAGGCCACCACATCCACCTCTTGCAAAGTACGGCCGCTCTCATTCAACACCTGGCGGGTCAGGGGCAGCACGCGGCGGATGTGGTCGCGGCTGGCCAGCTCGGGCACCACGCCACCGAAGGCTTGGTGCATCTCGATCTGGCTGTGCAGGGCGTGCGCCAGCAGCGTGGGCACCGCATCGCCCTGCAACTGCACCATGGCCACACCTGTTTCATCACACGACGACTCGATCCCCAACACCAGCATGCTTGTTTCCTTCAGAGGCGCCGAGTGTAGAGGATGGGGTTGTTCAGGCGGCACAATGACCCCATGCCAGACCTGCTCCTCCCCGCTGACATTGCCAACATCGAACGTGCCACCCTCGATGCCGTGGCCCCGCAGGTGGTGGACGACACCCTGCCCGGCTGGTTGCTGCCTTTTGAAGCCACCACCATAGGCCGCGCGAAAAGTGCCGTCCCGCTGCAGCACGAGGGGCTGTCCGTTGACGACATCACACACATCGCCCAGCGCTATCGCCAGCACCAACTCGCCCCCGCGTGGCGCTTGGCGGTCACACCCGGTCTGCAGCCTTTGCTGTACGCCTTGCGCCGACAGGGATACAGCCCCCAGCAACCCACACTCGTTCAAACCGGGAAAACCGGCACCTTGGCGCGTACGCCATATCGACACACCGTCGTGCTGCGGCACGCGCCGGATGCCGCATGGCGCTCGGTCTACACAGCACCGGGCTTTGACAGGCTGGATGGGGAGGCCCGTATTGCCGCCCTGAGTCGCAGTGAAGTGGTGATGTATGCCACGGTCGTAGATGGCAATCAGGCCTGCGCCGCTGGCACTGCCAGTTTCAGTCGCGGCTGGATGGGGATCCACGGCATGCGCACCGTGCTGACGCAACGCCAACGCGGCATGGCCAGCGCCATCCTCGCGGCATTGGCACAGGAAGGATTGCGCAGAGGTATCGAAGACGCGTTTTTGCAAGTCGAGGCAGAGAACGCAGGAGCCCGCGCGCTCTATGCCCAAAACGGCTTCGCCACGGCGTGGACCTACCACTATTGGCGAGCATGACACCGCACCCCAGCCCATCTTTGGCGTGAATCTTGCGTCAATTAATTCCCATGTCTGAGCCCCTGCGTATTGTTGTGATCACCTCTGACCTGGTCGTCGAAGACCCGGAGGACACCCACGCGCTGGACCAGGCCGAACGTTCGCGCAGCTTGCGCATAGGCCTGCTGGAAAGCGGCTTTAACCTGATCGCCTCCCTGCCTGCTGACGTGTTTTTGACGGAAAGGCTCGCGCAGTTGCAGCCTGACATGATCATCGTGGACGCGGAGAGCGACGCACGGGATGCCCTGGAACACGTGGTGATGGCCACCCGCGATGAGCGCCGCCCCATCGTCATGTTCACCAATGATCACGACACCCGTACCGCCCGCGAAGCCGTGGCAGCGGGTGTGTCGGCCTACATCGTGGCTGGCCTGCAAGCCGAGCGCATCCGGCCGATTCTGGATGTGGCCATGGCCCGCTTTGAGCAGGACCAGGCGCTGCGCCGCGAACTGGCAGACACCCGCAATGAGCTGAACGAACTCTCCACCGCCCTGAAAGACCGCAAGGTCATAGACCGGGCCAAAACCCTGCTGATGCAGCGGCAGCAGCTCAGCGAAGAGGCCGCTTACGCCAAACTGCGCAAAACCGCGATGGACAAGAACCTGAAGATCGTGGAAGTCGCCCAGCGCATGCTGGACGTGGCGGACTTACTGGGCTGACGCCACAGCACAACCTGATTTGGTGCGCTGCACAATTGCAGTGCACGCGCACCCCGCACCCGACCTTTCTTTCGGCCTTCATAGATAGAAACACCCCTAGCGCCGATGTCTATTGCGCAAGCAGCTATGTATTTCATAGCAATTCAGGCCCGCACCATGGAAGCCCACATGTTCGAAGCGGCATAAAACACCTGGCACAGACATTGCATTAGTCCTGACAAGACCGGCAACGGTCATGCAAACGCCCCGTCCAACGGCGGGCTGGGTGAATGCAAAAGGACAAAGGCGTCCCCACGGGTTCGATTGCGCACAGCGCGTCGAACCCCGTGTGGACGCCTTTTTTGTTTTCTGCCTTTGTTTTGTGTGTTTAAACCTTCTGGAGCTACTGACATGACGGATCTTCTGAAAGCCAAACTCAGCCGCCGCGCTGTTCTGCAAACCGCTGCCGTGGGCGCCATCGGCATTGACCCTGCGCTGCGCGCTGCGGTGTATGCCGCAGGTTCCGACGCTCCTGAGAAAACAGAAGTCAAAATCGGCTTCATCCCGCTGACCGACTGCGCCAGCGTGGTGATGGCCTCCGTCCTGGGTATCGACCAGAAATACGGCGTCAAGATCATCCCCACCAAGGAAGCCAGCTGGGCCGGCGTGCGTGACAAGCTGGTCAACGGCGAGCTGGACTTTGCCCATGTACTCTACGGCCTGGTCTATGGCGTGCACCTCGGCATCGGCGGCCCCAAGAAAGACATGGCGGTGCTGGCAACCCTGAACAACAACGGCCAGGCGATCACCCTGTCCAAAAAGCTGGCTGAGAAAGGCGCTGTGGACGGTGCAGGTCTGGCCAAGTTGATGGCCAGCGAGAAGCGTGAATACACCTTTGCGCAAACCTTCCCCACCGGCACCCACGCCATGTGGCTGTACTACTGGCTCGCGGCCAACGGCATCAACCCGCTGCAAGATGCCAAGGCCATCACCGTGCCCCCACCCCAGATGGTTGCCAACATGCGTGTGGGTAACATGGATGGCTTCTGCGTCGGCGAACCCTGGAACCACCGCGCCATCATCGATGGCATCGGCATCACGGCGACTACCACCCAGGACATCTGGAAAGACCATCCTGAAAAGGTGCTGGGCACAACCGGTGACTTTGTGAAGAAGTACCCCAACACCGCCCGCGCGGTGACCGCCGCCATTCTGGAAGCCAGCAAGTGGATTGACGCCGGCTTGTCCAACAAGAACAAGATGGCTGAAACCATTGCCGACAAGAGCTACGTGAACACCAGCGTGGACGCCATCAACCAGCGCATTCTGGGCCGCTACCAGAACGGTCTGGGCAAGACCTGGGATGACCCGAACTTCATGAAGTTCTACAACGACGGCGCGGTGAACTTCCCCTACCTGTCGGATGGCATGTGGTTCCTGACCCAGCACAAGCGTTGGGGCTTGCTCAAAGACCATCCTGACTACCTCGCCGTGGCCAAACAGATCAACCAGATCGAGATCTACAAGCAAGCCGCAGCCGCTACCAAGACACCCCTGCCCAAGAGCGACATGCGCAGCAGCAAGCTGATCGACGGTGTGGTGTGGGACGGCAAGGACCCCAAGAAATACGCCGACGGTTTCAAAATCAAAGCCTAAGGAGCCGACATGGTCAGCGCCGTATTCCACTCACCGATTGCAGCGGCCGAAGGCTCTGCTATCAAAACAGAAGCTTCTCCCGCAAATTCCACGGGCGCTAGCAAGCTGAAAGATGCCAAAACTGCAACACCGGCTTGGCAGGAACAGCCGACACCAGGCTTCGACTGGAGCGGCCTGCTGCTCAAGGTCTTGCCACCTATCTTCGGGATCGCCTTGCTCATCGGCATCTGGGCCATGGTGAGCATAGGCACCGCCAGTTCCATTCCCAGCCCGCTGGAGACCTGGAAGCAGGCGGTCGTGATCTTTAGTGACCCGTTCTACAGCAAAGGTCCCAACGACCAGGGCGTGGGCTGGAACATCCTGTTCTCGCTCAAGCGCGTGGCCGTGGGCTTCGGTCTGGCGGCGGTGGTGGGTATTCCGGTCGGTTTCATGATCGGGCGGTTTGAGTTTTTGAGCCGCATGTTCAACCCGCTGATCAGCCTGCTGCGCCCGGTATCACCACTGGCCTGGTTACCGATTGGTTTGCTGGTGTTCAAGGGTGCGAACCCTGCTGCGATCTGGACCATCTTTATCTGCTCCATCTGGCCCATGATCATCAACACCGCGGTAGGCGTGCAGCGCGTGCCACAGGACTACATGAACGTGGCCCGCGTGCTCAACCTCAGCGAGTGGAAGATCGTCACCAAGATCCTCTTTCCCTCCGTGCTGCCCTACATGCTGACTGGTGTGCGTCTGGCGGTCGGTACGGCCTGGTTGGTGATCGTCGCCGCCGAGATGCTGACCGGCGGCGTGGGCATCGGCTTCTGGGTGTGGGACGAGTGGAACAACCTCAACGTCAAGAACATCATCATCGCCATCTTCGTGATCGGCATCGTAGGTCTGCTGCTCGAGTACGCGCTCATCAAGTTGGCAACTGCATTCACATTTGAAGAGGTGAAGTCATGAGCATCGAATCCATGAACTCGAAATACATCGAAATCCAGGGCGTGGACCAGACCTTCAAGACCAAGAAGGGCTTGTTTCCCGCACTGCGTAATATCAACCTCAACGTGGCCAAGGGCGAGTTTGTGGCCCTTATCGGCCACAGCGGTTGCGGCAAGTCCACCTTGTTGAACCTGATTGCGGGCCTGACCATGCCGACCCAAGGCTCGCTGATCTGCGCCGGCCGCGAGATTGCTGGCCCCGGCCCCGAGCGCGCGGTGGTGTTTCAAAACCACTCGCTGCTGCCCTGGCTGACCTGTTTCGAGAACATCTACATCGGCGTGGAGCGCGTGTTCGGCACCCGCAACCCTGGCGCACCGGCAGAGACCAAAGCCCAGCTCATGGCACGCACGGATGCTGCACTGGCCTTGGTGGGCCTCACAGCAGCTGCCCAAAAGCGCCCCGGTGAAATCAGCGGTGGCATGAAGCAGCGCGTGGGCATTGCCCGTGCGCTGGCCATGGAGCCCAAAGTCTTGTTGATGGACGAGCCCTTCGGCGCGCTGGATGCGCTGACCCGCGCCAAGCTGCAAGACGAGCTGCTGGAGATCGTGGCCCGCACCGAGAGTACGGTGGTCATGGTGACCCACGATGTGGACGAAGCCGTGCTGCTGTCCGACAAGATCGTGATGATGACCAATGGCCCAGCCGCCACTATCGGCGAAGTGCTGAGCATGGACCTGCCCCGCCCCCGTAACCGTGTGGCTTTGGCCGACAGCCCCGAATATCTGGGTTATCGCAAGGCGGTGATTGACTTTTTGTATACGCGGCAGGGGCATGTGGAGAAAGCCGCTTAAGGCGGATTTCCCCCCCTATCCCCCAGCCCCTTTCCACCCCCTCCGGGGCGGAAAGGGGGGGCTAACAGCCACATTTGATTTGTTCGCGTCGACCAGGCTTCTACGGACCGTGAAGGTTCCTTGAAACGCCTGTTTTCTGTCGCCGCAGTTTGGAGAGCACCATGGACATGAGAATCAAACAAAAACAAAAGCTGGTCATGATCGGCAACGGCATGGCCGGTGTGCGGACCATTGAAGAACTGCTCAAGGTCGCGCCGGACCTTTACGACATCACCGTATTCGGGGCTGAGCCCTACCCCAACTACAACCGCATTTTGCTCAGCCCCGTTCTCGCAGGTGAGCAGACTCTTGACGAGATCGTGCTCAACTCCTTTGAGTGGTACGCAGAGAACAACATCGCGCTTCACGCCGGCAAAAAAGTGACCGAGGTAGACCGCGTCAAACGTGTGGTGAAGGCGTCCGACGGCACCGAGGCCGAGTACGACCGATTGCTGATTTGCACCGGCTCCAACCCTTTCATCCTGCCCGTGCCCGGCAAGGACCTGCAAGGCGTGATCGCCTACCGCGACATCGCCGACACCAACGCCATGATCGAGGCGGCCACCCAATACAAACACGCTGTCGTCATCGGCGGCGGGTTGCTGGGACTGGAAGCGGCCAACGGCCTGATGCTGCGTGGCATGCAAGTCACCGTGGTGCACGTGCAGCCCACGTTGATGGAGCGCCAGCTCGACACCGTGGCCGGCGGCCTGCTGCAAAAGTCACTGGAAGAACGCGGCCTGCAGTTCCTGATGGGGGCCCAAACCCAAGAGCTGGTGGGTGGTGAGGACGGTCGCGTCAAAGCCATCAAGTTCAAAGATGGTACCGAGGTGCCTGCCGACCTCGTGGTCATGGCCGTGGGCATCCGTCCCAACACGGAATTGGCGCAGAGCATGCGCCTGCATGTGGACCGCGGCATCGTAGTCACCGACACCATGCAAACCGTGACCGACGCCCGCATCTACAGCGTGGGCGAATGTGCCGCTCACCGCGGCATTGCCTATGGCTTGGTCGCCCCTTTGTTTGAGCAGGCCAAGGTGGCGGCTAACCATCTAGCGGAGTACGGCATTGGCCGCTACCAGGGCTCGCTGACCTCTACCAAGCTCAAGGTCACCGGCATCGACCTGTTCTCTGCCGGCAACTTCACCGGCGGCGAAGGGTTTGAAGAGATCGTGATGAGCGACCCCTTCGGCGGCGTGTACAAAAAGCTCGTGATCAAGGATGACAAGCTGGTGGGCGCCTGCATGTACGGCGACACGGTGGACGGTAGCTGGTACTTCAAGCTGCTGCGCGAAGGCCGCAACGTGGCCGACATCCGCGACAAGCTGATGTTCGGCGAGAGCGGCGCGAACATCGGGGACGTGGGCCACCAGGGCCAAAACAAAGCAGCAGCCATGGCAGACAGCGACGAGGTCTGCGGCTGCAACGGGGTCACCAAAGGCACCATCTGCAAGGCCATCAAGGAAAAAGGCCTGTTCACCCTGGACGAGGTGAAAAAACACACCAAGGCCAGCGCATCCTGCGGCTCCTGCACCGGCTTGGTGGAGCAGATCATCATGTTCACCGCGGGCGGCGACTACTCCGCCACGCCCAAGAAAAAAGCTATGTGCGGCTGCACTGACCACAGCCACCAGGAGGTGCGCGACGCCATCTTCGCCAACAAGTACCTCACCATTGCCGAGGTGCAACAAGGCATGGGCTGGAAGACGCCCAACGGCTGCTCCAGCTGCCGCCCCGCGCTGAACTACTACCTCATCAGCAGCTGGCCCAAGCTCGCCAAGGATGACCCGCAAAGCCGCTTTATCAACGAGCGCAGCCACGCCAACATCCAGAAGGACGGCACCTATTCCGTTATCCCGCGCATGTGGGGTGGCGAGACCACAGCCGACGAGCTCCGCCGCATTGCCAACGCGGTGGACAAGTTCAAGATCCCCACGGTCAAGGTCACCGGCGGCCAGCGTATCGACTTGCTGGGCGTGAAGAAGGAAGACCTGCAAGCCGTGTGGCAAGACATCGGCATGCCCAGCGGCCACGCCTACGCCAAGGCCCTGCGCACCGTGAAGACCTGCGTGGGCTCAGAGTGGTGCCGCATGGGCACCCAGGACAGCACCCAAATGGGCAAAGACCTGGAGCGCGCCCACTGGCGCATGTATGCACCGCACAAGGTGAAGTACGCCGTGTCCGGCTGCCCGCGCAACTGCGCGGAGGCCGGCATCAAGGACGTAGGCATCATCGGTGTGGACAGCGGCTGGGAGATGTACATCGCCGGGAACGGTGGCATCAAAACCGAGGTGGCGCACTTTTTGGTCAAGCTCAAGACCCGTGAAGAAGTGCTGGAGTACACCGGCGCCTTCATGCAGCTCTACCGCAAGGAGGGCTGGTACCTGGAACGCACCGTGCACTTTGTGAGCCGTGTGGGCCTGGACTACATCAAGAAGCGCATCCTCGAAGACGCCGAAGGCCGCAAAGCCCTGAACGAAGAGCTACTGTTCGCTTTGGACGGCGAGCCCGACCCGTGGTTCGATTTTCAGGATGCCCAGGTGGACACCCGCCAGTTCGCGCCAGTGGCCGTGGCCTGAGCTGGGGAGGAACCGACATGCAACGCCGAAGCTTGATCACTGCTGCAGGCGCCAGCGCCTTGGTGCTGGCCTTGCCGACCGCCACAGCGCAGGTCGTAGACCTGAGCGACGCCATCAACAAAGCCGGCCGCCAGCGCATGCTGAGCCAGCGCATGGGCAAGGCCTGGCTGGCCTTGCTGCTCAATGTAGAGAAAACCAGTGCCCAAACGGTACTGGACAAGTCCATCGCGTTGTTTGACCGGCAATTGGTGGAACTCAAGGCCTTCGCACCCAACCCCGAGGTGCTGGCCACCTACACCAAGCTGGAGAGCGCCTGGAGCGACTACAAAGGCCTGTTGGTCGGCAAAGCGCCATCCCGCGAGACCGCAGCGGCCCTGTTGCAGCAGGATGCCAAGGTGCTCGCACTGGCCCACCAGGGCACCCAGCAATACGAGGCGGCGCTGGCCAAGCCGGTAGGCAAACTGGTGAACATCGCAGGACGCCAGCGCATGCTGAGTCAGCGCATGGCCAAGTTTTACCTGGCCACCACCTTGCCGGTGGACGCTGCCACGGCCGGTGTGGAAATCACCAAAGCCCGTGGCGAGTTCACCGCCGCCATGGGCCTCCTGAAAAATGCGCCAGAGGCCACTGACCGCATCAAGAGCGAATTGGCATTGGGTGAAGCGCAGTGGGTGTTCTTTGACAGCGCCCTGAACAACCTGCAAGAAGGCGCCCAACGCCCCCGCCCCATGGCCGACGTGTTTCTGGCCAGCGAGAACCTGCTCAGCGTGATGGACCGGGTAACCGGCCTGTACGCTGCCGTCAAGGTGTGATGACATACAAAATCATGCTGTAGCGCCGATTGAATGTGCGCAAGCAGCTACTGAAACCATAGCAAACCGGAAGACAGAAATGACCGAATGGACCCGCATCTGCACCCTTGAAGACATCCCCGTACTCGGCTCCCGCCGCGTGGAGCGCCGCACCGGACTCGATGTCGCCATCTTCCGCAACAGCCAGGACGAAGTGTTCGCCTTGCTGGACCGCTGCCCGCACAAGGGTGGCCCGCTCTCCCAAGGCATTGTGTTCGGCACCAGCGTGGCCTGCCCCCTGCATAACTGGACCATAGGCCTGTGTGACGGCCAGGCCAGTGCGCCCGATGAGGGCTGCACGCCCAAATTCAGCGTCAAGCTGGAGGATGGCGTGGTGTATCTGGATGCCGCAGAGCTCCAAAGCCACGGCACCGATCTGGTGCGCCCCATTGCGGGGCCCGCCCGTCGTACTGCTTCCGTCTAGGCCCTAGCCTGTGTTCAGCCCCAAGGAAACCCGCTCCACCTGCCCCTACTGCGGTGTGGGCTGTGGCGTCATCATCCAGAGCTCTGGCAATCAGATTACCGGCGTCAAGGGCGACCCGCAACATCCCGCCAACTTCGGGCGGCTGTGCTCCAAGGGCAGCACGCTGCACCTGACGGCCACCGCTGAAGTCACCCTGCAAACCCGCCTGCTGCAGCCCCTGCAGCGGCTGCAACGGGGTAGCACACCGGAGGCGGTGACGTGGGACAGTGCGCTGCACACCGCCACCACGAAGTTTGCCCAGGTCATCCGCGACCACGGGCCGGACGCCGTGGGCTTTTATGTGAGCGGCCAGTTGCTTACCGAGGACTACTACGCCTTCAACAAACTGGCCAAGGGCCTGATCGGCACCAACAACATCGACACCAACTCCCGCCTCTGCATGAGCAGCGCAGTGGCCGGCTACAAAAAAACACTGGGCGCGGACTCGCCACCTGCCAGCTACGAAGACTTGGGGCTGGCCAGCACGCTATTCATCGCCGGTTCGAATGCGGCCTATGCCCACCCCATCCTGTTCCGCCGCATTGAAGACGCCAAGGCCGCCAACCCCGCGCTGAAAATCGTGGTGGTGGATGTACGCCGCACCGACACGGCCGAGGCCGCAGACCTCTTCCTGCAAATCCAGCCCGGCACCGATGTGATGCTGTTCAACGGCATGCTGCACCTCATGCTGTGGGAAGGCTGGACGGACGCAGCCTATATGGCCGCCCACACCGAGGGCTTTGATGCGCTCAAGGCCCTGGTGCGCGACTGCACGCCTGACGCGGTGGCCGCCGTCTGCGGCATCCGCAAGGCCGAGCTGATGGAGGCCACACGGCTGTTTGCGCAATCACCCGCTACGCTGAGCCTGTATTGCATGGGGCTGAACCAGTCCAGCGCCGGCACCGCCAAAAACACCGCCCTCATCAACCTGCACCTGGCCACCGGCCAGATCGGCAAGCCGGGCGCCGGCCCTTTCAGCCTGACCGGCCAACCCAATGCCATGGGCGGGCGCGAAGTAGGTGGCTTGGCCAACCTACTCTCTGGTCACCGCGACCTCGCCAACCCTGCCCACCGCGCCGAAGTGGCGTCCCTCTGGGGCGTGCCCGCCGTGCCCGAGAAGCCGGGCAAAACCGCCATCGAAATGTTCCAGGCCGCTGCCGATGGCGAGATCCGGGCGCTGTGGATTGCCTGCACCAACCCGGCTCAGAGCCTGCCCGACCAGGCCACCGTGCGCCGTGCCCTCGAACGCGCCGAATTTGTGGTCCTGCAAGAGGCCTTTGCCACCACCGCCACCGCCCGCTACGCGGACCTGCTGCTGCCCGCCACCACCTGGGGAGAGAAGGAAGGCACGGTCACCAACAGCGAGCGCCGCATCTCCCGAGTGCGCGCCGCTGTCGCTGCACCCGGACCGCAAGACAACGGTCCGCGCCACGACTGGGCGATTGCCGTGGATTTCGCGCAGCGCTTGGAATCGGCCCTGGGCCGCACCCCTGCCCTGCCAACGCTGTTCCCCTACCCCACGCCCGAATCGGTGTGGAACGAGCACCGCGAAAGCACCCGGGGCCGGGACTTGGACATCACCGGCATGAGCTACGCGCAGCTGGAGGCGACTCCGCTGCAATGGCCTATGCCCGAAGGCGCCGCCAGCGGCAAAGTGCGTTTGTATGAGGATGGCGTATTCCCCACGCCTACGGGCCGTGCCCGTTTTGTGGCTGCGCCCTACACCCCGGTGGCCGAACCACGCGAGGCGCGCTACCCCTTTGCCCTGACCACCGGCCGCCTGCGTGACCAGTGGCACGGCATGAGCCGCACCGGCACGCTGGGCCGCCTGTTCGGCCATGTGCGCGAGCCTGCCTTGCACATGCACCCGCAAGACATGGCGCGCCGCCTATTGGCTGAGGGTGACTTGGTGCACATCACCAGCAAGCGTGGTTCCATCCTCGCGCCGGTGCAGGCCAGCACCGAAGTGGGCTTGAGCCAAGTGTTTCTGCCCATGCACTGGGGAGACGAATTTTTGAGCGGCCACAGCAACACTGGCGAGCGCTTGGGTGGCGTGAACGCGTTGACCAGCCCCGTGTTCTGCCCCGACTCCAAACAACCCGAGCTCAAACACGCGGCCGTCAAAGTGCTCAAAGCCGACATGCCCTGGGGCGTGACAGCGCTGGCCTGGTTGCCCGCCGACAAGGTACTGGAGCGCCGCACCGAGTTGCAGGCCCTGATGGCGCGCTTTGAGTTCGCCAGCTGCGTGCTCTTTGGCAACGACGCTGCGCTGGGCCAAGCCGGTCGCACCGGTGTGATGTTCCGCGCGGCCGGCAGTGCCCCTGCGGACGATGCACTGCTGGCGCAGATCGAAGCCCTGTTGGACCTGCACGGGCAGGACGCCGTGCGCTATGCCGACCCCAAGCGCGGCCAGCGCCGTGCGGTGCGGCTGCAGCGCAGCACCGTGAACGCCACACTGGAGGGCTTTTTGCTCAGTGGCGATACCCAGGCCCGCGAGTGGATGGCGGCCCTGCTGCGGGAAGAACAACCTGCACAAAACTACGGCCGCGCCCTGTTGGCTGGCGGCGCCCAACCACCCCTGCCGGTGCTCAGCAAGGGCAAAACCGTCTGCACCTGCTTCAACGTGAGCGACCTTGCCATCACCGACACGCTTTTGCGCTGCACCGGCAGCGACACCGAGCGCTTGGGTCAGTTGCAAAAGGCCTTGCAATGTGGAACCAACTGCGGCTCTTGCATTCCGCAGCTGCAACGCATGGTCAAAGCCACGCCTGCCACCGCGTCCGTGGCTGCGGCATAAGGACATAGCCGAAAGTTATCTGGCTTCACCGACAATCAGCAGATGGCTATTGGCAACTACATCAAGGAAATCGGTCGCGGCAAAGACGGCGCGCGCGCGCTCAACCGCGAGCAGGCGGCTGACCTGCTGGGCCAGGTGCTGGACGGCACGGTGACCGACCTGGAGGTGGGCGCTTTTTGTCTGGCGATGCGCATCAAGGGCGAAACCGCCGAAGAGATGGCCGGTTTTCTGGACGCTGTGCGCAGCCGCATGGCCCTGTTGCCCGCCAGCGATGTGCCGGTAGTGGTCATCCCCAGCTACAACGGTGCGCGCAAGCTGCCGCTGCTGACGCCACTGCTGGCCCTGTTGCTGGCCCGCGAAGGCCTGCCCGTTCTGATCCATGGTACCGCCACCGAGGACAAGCGTGTATTTGTGTCGGAAGTGCTTGCAGCCCTCGATATACATGCGCAGGAAGCTACTAAAAAGATAGCAAACAGCAGCGTGGCGTTTGTGCCTACCGGCACCCTGCTGCCCGGCCTGCAGCGCCTGCTGGATGTGCGTCGGGTAGTAAACCTGCGCAACCCGGCCCACAGCCTGGTCAAGCTCATGAATCCGGTGGACGGCCCCGCCCTGCTGGTGAGCAGCTACACCCACCCTGAATACGCCGTGTCCATGGCCGACACCTTTGCCTTGGTGCAAGCCCATGCCCTGTTGATCCGCGGCACGGAGGGCGAAGCGGTCGCCGACGCCCGCCGCACCCCCAAAATGCAAGCTTTTGTGGCAGGCCAGGCGACAGACCTGCAGGCTTACCAAGCGGGTTCATTGACCACGCTGCCTGAGCTGCCCACATCCATTGACCCGGCCAGCACTGCCGCCTACATTCAATCCGTATTGCAGGGCCACAGTCCTGTTCCGCCACCCATTGCCGAACAGGTGGCACACATCCTGCACCTGCATACGCATCTGCACCAAGCTTTACTCTGCGCACCATGAAAAACAGTCTTCATTCCCCGGCTTCCGGCCACGTCACCCTGGTAGGCGCAGGCCCCGGCGACCCGGAGCTGCTCACCCTCAAAGCCCTCAAAGCCATCCAACTAGCCACCGTGCTGCTGGTGGACGACCTGGTGAACGACGCTATCGTGGCCCATGCCAACCCGGCGGCCCGCATCGTCCATGTGGGCAAACGTGGCGGCTGCAAGTCCACCCCCCAGTCTTTCATTGAACGCCTCATGATCACCGCCGCTCAAGAAGGCGAAAACGTGGTGCGTCTCAAGGGTGGGGATCCATTCATCTTCGGCCGGGGCGGCGAAGAGGTGGAGCACCTCGAAGAAGCGGGTATCCGCGTGTCGGTCATCAACGGCATCACCGCCGGGCTGGCCGCGGTCACCTCCCTGAACGTACCGCTGACCCACCGCGAGCATGCACACGGAGTAGTCTTTGTCACCGGCCACGCCAAGCCCGGCGACAGCGGCACCGACTGGCCCGCATTGGCCAGCGCTGCACGCCAGGCCAAGCTCACGCTGGTGGTCTACATGGGCGTAAGCGGTGCGGCCGACATCCAGGCCGGACTGCTGCAAGGTCTGGATGCCGCCACACCGGTCGCCGTAATCCAGAATGCCAGCCTGCCCCGGCAGCGCCATGCCGTCTGCACCTTGGGCGAGCTACAAGCCACAATCACCCGCGAGGGGCTTGCGAGCCCCAGCGTCATCGTGGTCGGCGATGTGATGAGCGGCATGCTGGCCGCGGCCGACCTGAACGACGCTGCCCCCACACGCCAGGTACGCTGACACCGGCACGCAACTTGCGGCGCCCAGCGCATTGCCACCCTGCAGGAATTGCGCCATGCCAAATTCAGTTCCCGTAGTTGCCACCCGGTCGGTCTCCGCGCCCGCTGTGGTGGCTACCCCCAGCTCCCAAGCGCCCCTGTCCGACCTCAATCTGGCTGCCCGCCAACGCATGCTTTCCCAAAGGGTTGTGATGCAAACCTTGCTGGCAGCATCCGGTGACAAGCCCCAACTGGCAGCTGCCTGCAAAACTTTCCAACTTTTTTGCGACAGCGAAGCCCAGCTGCTTGCCACCCTGTCCCATTACGACGAGGCCAGTGCGCGCCAACTGCGAGCTGTTTATGAAGGCCCCCAAGGCATAGGCGTCACGATAGAAACCTTCATGGACCGCATGCGCCGCACCCTGGAGGCTATTGAACGTGGTGGCCAGGTGCAGCCGTTGCTGAGTGACATCGTGGGCTCTACCGATGAAGTTCTGGAGGCGTTGAACAAGGCCACGAGCACGTTTGACGCCATTGCCAAAGCCAAATCTGAACGTCTGTTCAAGGAACTGGGCACCATCGTCTCTGACATCCATACCATTGCACGCGAAGCCAAAATCGTCAGCTTCAACGCCCAAGTCATCGCGGCGCGCGCAGGCAACCACGGTCGCGAATTTGCGGTGGTGGCGAACGTGCTGTCAGGTATCAGCACCGAGATTGATGGACTGACGAAGAAGGCCTTGCATCTGGCGGATCGCAAGCAGCACGCTTGACACCCCTGTGAGGGCGCAAAACGGCGGGTGGCGGGCACCACAGCCCGGCTACTTGGCGGACGTCACCGTCGCCTACACTGCGCGCCTATGCATAGTTTTGATGTCGTGATCGTGGGAGCCGGGGCTGCCGGCTTGTTTTGTGCCGGAGTCGCGGGCCAGTTGGGCCTGAAGGTGCTGGTGCTGGACCACAGCGAGAAAGTGGCCGAAAAAATTCGCATCTCCGGCGGCGGTCGCAGCAATTTCACCAACCTGGATGTGAGTGCGGCCAACTTCATCAGCGAGAACCCGCGCTTTGCCAAGTCTGCGCTCTCCCGGTACACGCCAGCGGACTTTATCGGCTTGGTCAAAAAGCATGGAATCGCTTTCCACGAGAAACACAAAGGCCAGCTTTTTTGCGACCGCTCGGCCGAAGACCTGATTGCCATGCTGCTGGCTGAATGTGCGGCAGGTGGCGTAGAGCGATGGCAGCCCTGCGCCGTCAAAGCCCTACGATTTTTGGCCTCCAGCGCCCATGGAATCAGCGCGAGCAGCTATGAAATCGATAGTGATCGCGGCACCATCCATTGTGCAGCCGTGGTGATTGCCACTGGGGGTTTGTCCATTCCCAAGATAGGCGCCACCGACTTTGGCTACCGGATTGCCAAGCAATTCGACTTGCCTGTGGTCACGCCCCGCCCCGCGCTGGTGCCGCTGACGTTTGACGAGGCGGCATGGGCACCGTTTGCGGAACTCTCAGGCCTGTCACTGCCGGTCGACATTGCCACAGGAGCCAAGAAAAACAGCATGTCCTTCCGCGAAGACTTGCTGTTTACGCACCGCGGGCTCTCGGGCCCTGGCGTCCTGCAGATCTCCAGCTACTGGGCAGAGGGCACCCCCATCCGGCTCAATCTGGCACCCACTGTGGACTTGGCACAACATCTGACGCAGGCCAAAGGCAGCTCCCGAAAACGCATTGCCAATGAACTGGCGGGCATCGTCCCCAGCCGCTTGGCGGACACCTGGGTCGCCCAGGGGCAGGCTTGGGGCCACGACTGGCAGCGCCCCGTGAATGAAGCGAGCGACAAGGCGCTGAACGCATTGGCAGAGCGTCTTTCCCGCTGGGAACTCACGCCCACCGGCACCGAGGGCTACCGGAAGGCAGAGGTCACCGCAGGCGGGGTGGACACCAAAGTGCTCTCCAGCCAGACCATGGAAAGCAAGCAGCCTGGCCTGTTTTTCATCGGCGAAGTGATGGATGTGACCGGTTGGCTGGGCGGATACAACTTCCAATGGGCCTGGGCCAGTGCGTTTGCGTGCGCCCACGGCTTGGCAGCCCGCCTGAAGACGCTATAATCGCGGGCTATTCTGGCAGAACCCCCGTCGGCCAATACTAGTTAAAGACGGGGAAACCGCCGAGCGAGGCATGTGGGGCCCGATCTTCCCCCAAGCAATCCGCCGGCATATTTTGGAATTCATTACGTAATGACAACGATCCGTGTAAAAGAAAACGAACCCTTTGACGTAGCACTGCGTCGCTTCAAGCGCACCATCGAAAAGTTGGGCTTGCTGACTGACCTGCGTGCACGCGAGTTCTACGAGAAGCCCACTGCTGAGCGCAAGCGCAAGAAGGCAGCCGCTGTGAAGCGCAACTACAAGCGCATCCGCAGCATGCAACTCCCTAAGAAGCTGTACTAAGCTTCGCGGCACGGTCGCTCTCACGAGCCACCCAGCCCACACAAGCTCGCCTGGGGACGCTCCGGCGGGCTTTTTTCATTGTGACCCCACATTTTTGTTCCACTCTCAGGAAGCAACGCTATGTCCCTCAAAGACCAGATCACCGAAGACATGAAAACTGCCATGCGCGCCAAAGACAGCGAGCGCCTGGGCACCATCCGCCTGCTGCTGTCGGCGATGAAACAGAAAGAGGTCGATGAGCGCGTGGTGCTGGACGACGCCATGGTGGTGACCATCGTCGACAAGCTGATCAAGCAGCGCAAAGACAGCATCGAAGCCTTCAAAAAAGCAGAGCGTGCGGATCTGGCGGACAAGGAAGAAGCCGAGATGAAGGTCCTGCAAACTTACCTGCCCCAGCGCATGAGCGCTGATGAGGTCCTGGCCGAAGTCAAGGCCATCGTGGCCGAACTGGGTGCCTCCGGCCCCGGCGACATGGGCAAGGTGATGGGCGTGGTCAAAACCAAGTTGGCTGGGAAAGCCGAAATGGGCACGGTGTCAGCTGCAGTCAAGGCAGCACTGGCCGGTTAATCGACCCAAAACCATCAAAAAGGGGCCCGAGGGCCCCATTTGTTTTTCCGGCTTGGGGCTGCAATCAGCTACCGGCCACCTTCATCCGGTTGATCAAAATAGAGCCTACGGTCTTCGCGCCGTAGTTGTAGGTGTCAGCGCCCACCGCTTCAATGCCCTTGAGCATGTCTTTCATGTTGCCAGCGATGGTGATTTCATGCACCGGGTAAGCAATGCGGCCGTTCTCCACCCAGAAACCGCTGGCGCCGCGGGAATAGTCACCGGTAACGTAATTCACGCCCTGGCCCATCAACTCGGTCACAAAAAGGCCGGTGCCCAGCTTTTGCAACATGGCATCCAGGTTGTCGCCTGCTTTGGTCAGGCGCGAGGTAAATGTCAGATTATGCGAACCACCGGAATTGCCGGTCGTGCGCATACCCAGTTTGCGGGCGGAGTAGCTGCTCAAAAAGTAGCCCTGCACGCGGCCGGCATCCACCACCTTGCGGGAGCGCACGCGCACGCCTTCATCGTCAAATGGAGAGCTGCCTTTGCCACGGAGTACAAAGGGATCCTCCTGAATGTCGATGTGTTTGGGTAGCACTTGTTTGCCCAAGGAATCCAGCAGGAAGGTGCTCTTGCGGTACAGGGCGCCACCACTCACTGCTTGCACAAAGGCCCCCAACAAACCGGCGGCCAAAGGCGACTCAAACAACACCGGGCACTCCACCGTGGCGATTTTGCGGGCCTTGAGGCGGCTCAGGGCACGCTCTGCGGCGTAGCGGCCCACCGCCTGGGGCGACGCCAGCTCATCGGCGGAGCGCATGGAGCTGTACCACGCGTCGCGCTGCATGTCACGGCCCTTGCCGGCAATGGGAGACACCGAGAACGAATGGCGTGAAGAGGCGTAGCCGCCCCGGAAGCCGCGGGTATGTGCACTGAAAAAATGCGATTGCTGTGCGGACACCGCAGCGCCTTCACTATTGGTGATGCGCTTGCTCACACCCAGCGCTGCTGCTTCGCACTCCAAAGCCAAAACAGCAGCTTCTTCACTGGTCACGGCCCAGGGAAAAAACAGGTCCAGATTCCGCTCACGCTCGTCGACGGGGACGATGTCGTCCGCATCCGGCAGGCTGGCAAAAGGGTCTTCGGCAGTGAATCGGGCAATGTCGTAGGCGGCGCGCACAGTTTGTTCAATCGCCGCATCCGAAAAGTCGGAAGTGCTCGCATTGCCCCGGCGGTTGCCGATGTAGACGGTCACACCCAGAGATTTGTCGCGGTTGCGCTCCACATTTTCCAGCTCACCATTGCGCACCGAAACACTCAAGCCACAGCCTTCGGACACTTCGGCGCCTGCATCGCTGGCGCCCAATTTTTTGGCATGGGCCAGGGCAGCGTCTACACGGGTTTCAAAAAAAGCCCGGGTGTACGCAAAGCCGCTGTCGGCCGGTTTGGTGGATTCAGGGGAAGACGGGGGACGGGCGGAGGTGGGTTTCTTCATGGCGACGGCTATGATACTTGGCTATGTCACGCAAACTAAAAAAGGGCTATTACGTCCGGGGCTTGTTCGTTGCCGAAGGCAGCGCGCTCGATCTGGAGTACAAGCGCGAACTCAAGGGCACGGATGAACCGACCCGCACCGATCTCAAGAAGGAAAGCGATGCACTGCAAAAGCTGGGGGAAGACCTGCTCACGCTGCGCGCCGACCTGATGACCAAGTTGGAACTGCCTGACCGGCTGGTGGAAGGCGTGGCGGAAGCCAAACGCATCACCAACTTCGAGGGCAAACGCCGCCAGATGCAATTCATCGGCAAGCTGATGCGCAAGCTCGATCCCGCCAAATGGGACGAGATCCGCGCAGCGCTGGAAGAACAGCACATGCCCTCGGTGCAAGAGACCATGGTGCTGCACCAGGCCGAACAATGGCGTGACCGGCTGATTGCCGACGACGATGCGGTGGGCCAGTGGCTCAACATCAGTCCCGACACCGATAGCCAGCAGTTGCGTGCATTGGTTCGCCAAGCACGCAAAGATGCCAAGCCTGAGAAGCCGGGTGAAGCTGTCCGCCATGGACGCTCGTACCGCGAAATTTTCCAACTCGTGCGAGAAGCGCTACTTGCAAATCAGGAAGCGTCCCAATCCGCTGCCTCAGACAACGACATTGAAGACGGAGACGAAGATTGAGCAGCACTGCGTTGGATGAAGTCCGCATCGGCATCGTCTCTATCAGCGACCGCGCATCGGCCGGAGTGTATGAAGACAAAGGCATTCCCGCGCTGAAGGAATGGGTGCTGCGTGCCGTGCAAAACCCCGTGGTGTTTGAGGCCCGCCTGATCGCGGACGACCAGCAGACCATTCAGGACACCCTGATTGCGCTGGTGGATGCGCGCTGTGCCTTGGTGCTCACCACCGGTGGCACCGGCCCTGCCCTGCGCGACGTGACGCCTGAGGCCACGCTGGCCGTGGCACACAAGGAAATGCCGGGATTCGGCGAGCAGATGCGCGCCATCAGCCTGAACTTTGTGCCCACAGCGATCCTGTCGCGTCAGGTCGCCGTCATCCGCGACCAGACCCTCATCATCAACCTGCCCGGCCAACCCAAAGCCATTGCAGAAACGCTGGAAGGTGTGAAGGATGCCGAGGGCAAGCAAGTGGTACCCGGCATCTTCGCGGCTGTACCTTACTGCGTAGACCTGATCGGCGGCCCCTATATCGACACCGTAGACACCGTCTGCAAAGCCTTCCGCCCCAAAAGCGCCATCCGTCCGGCGCACGTGCCTTAACCCAAAAACACCGCAGGTCTGGCTCCGCCAGCCTGCAGGTGTTGCCCCCTGCAAGGGGGAAGCGGCAAAGCCGCTCGGGGCTGAGCCCTACTTCCCGATCAGCTCGTTGATTTTTGCGGCCTCAAAGCATTCTTTGCGAGCAGCGTCTTTGGGCACGCAATCACTGTCTGCCAAACGGGCTGAGAGTTGCTCCACGGCCTTCCAAAGCATGGCAATTTGATGGTCCTGACCGGAAGCGCTGTCTACCAAGCCTCGCAAAGCCTGACTGACCGGATCATCGTCCTGGGTAATGCCATAGGCGGTGAATTTGCGGTCTTGCGTGGTCACATCCGCGCTCATACCCTCTTTGCTGGGGATAATGCGCGCCGGTATGCCCACCGCCGTGGCACCGGCCGGCACGGGCTTGATCACAACGGCATTGCTGCCGATCTTGGCGCCATCGCCCACCTCAAACCCGCCCAGTACTTTGGCTCCCGCGCTGACGACCACGTCCCGGCCCAGTGTGGGATGGCGCTTGGCGCCCTTGTACAGACTGGTGCCACCCAGGGTTACGCCTTGGTAGATCGTGCAGCCATCACCGATTTCGGCAGTTTCGCCCACCACGGTGCCCATGGCATGGTCAAAAAACACGCGTTCCCCGAGCTTGGCGCCCGGGTGAATCTCAATCCCCGTGAGAAAGCGGGCGATGTGGGAGGTAAAGCGTCCCAGCCATTTCAGGCCGTGGTTCCAGAACCAGTGCGCAGGACGGTGCAACACCACGGCATGCAAGCCGGGGTAGCAGGTAATGACCTCCCAGGTACTGCGGGCAGCAGGGTCGCGGTCGAGAATGCACTGGATGTCGGAGCGGATGCGGGCAAACATGGTGTCAGTCTATCCCTTCAACGTCGGCTTGCCGTCTACAGCCGCCAAATCCGCACTGCGGGCAGGCGATTGCGGGCCCTGTTGCAGGATGGCTTTGGCAATACCTCGCAGGATGTGAATTTCCTCCTGCGTCACCTGCGCCCGGTTGAACAAAGCATTGATCCGGGGCATCAGCTTTTTGGGAGACGCGGGGTCCAGGAAACCCAGATGCACCAGCGATTGCTCGAGATGGTTCAACATGCCAGTCACCTGCGCGGCATCAGCCAGATGCGAAGGCGTAGTGGCAGCCTGCACACCAAAGCCGCCAAGGGCCAGACGCCACTCGTACGCAATGACTTGCAGGGCCGCCCCGATATTGAGCGAACCGAAGCTCGGATTACTGGGAATGGACAGGCAGACATGGCAGCGATAGACGTCTTCATTGCGCATGCCGAAGCGCTCGGAACCGAACAAAAAGCCAATGCCCTGCTGCCCCTGCGAGGAGGAATCAGATACCAAATCGGCATCTGGCGCCGATGGAATATGCGCAAGCAGCTCCTGTTTTGATAGCGCCTCGAAATGCTCACGCGGCGTGGTGGTGGGGGGACCGAAGTCGCGCGGGGTCATGGCCGTGGCGCACAAGTGGGTGATGCCATCGAGCGCTTCGTCCAGCGTTTCGACAATGCGGCATTTGTCCAGCACATCCAGAGCACCACTGGCGCGCTGAATGGTTTCTTCGCGGCGCAACACATTGGGCCAACGGGGTGCGACCAGCACCAGATCGTCAAAACCCATGGTTTTCATGGCTCGGGCAGCAGCGCCCACATTGCCCGCGTGGCTGGTGTTGATAAGGATAAATCGGGTGTGCATCAGGCAGAAAGTGGCCGAATTGCTGCAACCGCACAAAGATAGGGTGCGCAACCGAGGCCGAACCGTTAAAATACGCCTATTGTCGCCGCCTGCATCGCCAGCCGGTCCTTCCAGTTCTTCCCCCACAATCTATGACGCTCAATCTGCACCCCATGGCCAACGTGGCCATCAAGGCCGCCCGCACCGCCGGTTCCATCATCAACCGTGCCGCACTGGACATCGAATCCGTTCGTGTCTCCCAGAAGAAGGCCAACGACTTTGTCACCGAAGTGGACAAAGCGGCAGAGCAAGCGATCATAGAAACCCTGCTGACGGCCTACCCCGGCCACGGCATCCTGGCGGAAGAATCGGGCAGCGAATACGGCGCCCGCGACTCCGAATACGTCTGGATCATCGACCCGCTGGACGGCACCACCAACTTCATCCACGGCCTGCCTGTGTACTGCGTGAGCATCGCTCTGGCGGTGCGCGGCAAGATCGAACAAGCCGTGGTGTATGACCCCACCCGCAACGACTTGTTTACCGCCACCAAAGGCCGTGGCGCGTACCTGAACGACCGCCGTATCCGCGTGTCCAAGCGTACGCAGCTCAAAGAGTCACTCATCTCCACCGGCTTCCCTTTCCGTCCCGGTGACAACTTCAACCAGTACCTGCAGATGATGGGCGACGTGATGCAGCGTACCGCCGGCTTGCGCCGCCCCGGCGCTGCCGCTTTGGACCTGGCCTATGTGGCTGCCGGTTATACCGAAGGTTTCTTCGAGCTCGGATTACAACCCTGGGATGTGGCTGCCGGCTCCTTGCTGGTCACAGAAGCCGGTGGTCTGGTGGGCAACTTCACGGGCGAGGCTGACTTTCTGGAGCAGCATGAGTGCCTCGCAGGCAACCCGCGCATCTATGGCCAGTTGGTCAGCCTCTTGGGCAAGTACAGCAAATTCGCTCCCGCCGGCGAGAAGGCCGCTTTGCGCCAAGCCGCCATCGCTGCGGACAACCCGGAAACGACAACAGAAGACGCTACTGCTGCCGGCGCTGAAGACGCGCCCTTCTGATCAGCCTACGCTGAATTCGGTCACCGGGACCGGTCGGCCGAACAAGTAGCCTTGGAAGAAGACGCAGCCCTGATTGAGCAAAAACTGGCGCTGCCCTTCCGTCTCTACGCCTTCGGCGACCACGTCAAAGCCCAGGCTGCGCCCCAGCGCCAGCACGGTGCTGGCAATGGCTGCATCGTTCACGTCGGTGAGCACATCCCGCACAAAAGACTGGTCGATCTTGAGCTGCTGCAAAGGCAGCATCTTCAGGTAAGACAGTGACGAATAGCCGGTACCGAAGTCATCCAACGCGAACCGCACGCCCAGGCTGCGCAGTGCTGTCATCTTCATGATGGCTTCCTGGCTGTCGGTCAACAACAGGCTCTCGGTGAGCTCGAGCTTCAAAAGCCTCGGGTCCGCTCCATTCTGTTGAATGGCGTTTTGTACTTGAACCACAAACTCCGGGCTTCGGAACTGGCGGGCACTTACATTCACGGCCAATGTGAGTTGGGCACAGTCCGGGCTGCGCGCCCAAGCGGCCAACTGGGCACATGCGGTTTGCAGCACCCATTCGCCCAAGGGAATAATGAGGCCGGTTTGTTCAGCCAAAGGGACAAACTGCATGGGGGAAACCATGCCACGCACCGGGTGCTGCCAGCGCAGCAAGGCCTCCGCGCCCACCACCCGACAATCCGCATCCACCACCGGCTGGTAATACAACATCAGTTCGCCACGCTGCAGGCCCGCGCGGAGATCAGACTCGAGCTCGGTCCGTTCCGCCACCATGGACTGCATGGCGGGATCAAAGAAGCGCAAGGTGTTGCGGCCCGCTGACTTGGCCTCATACATGGCCAGGTCAGCCTGTTTCAACAATTCGTCCACCGACTGCCGCACGCCGTGAATCAACACCACGCCGATGCTGGGCGTACTGTGGTGCGAGCCGCCGGGGAGTTCGTAAGGGATGTTGAGCTGCTGAAGTATCTTTCTGGCGACTAATTCGGCTTGAACGCCGGCATCAGCCAATGTGCCGTCGAGATCCTGCAAAAGAACCACAAACTCGTCACCTCCAAAACGGGCGACCGTGTCTGATTCCCGGACACAGTCCTTCAGCCTCTGTGCCACGACGCGCAACAGCCCGTCGCCTACATCGTGGCCCCGCGTGTCGTTGAGGTCTTTGAAGTTGTCCAGATCAATGAAAAGCAACGCACCATGCAAGCGGCCCCGTGCACAAGATGCAACGGCGTACTGCAGATGATCCATGAGCAAGCGGCGGTTAGGCAAATCGGTCAGCACGTCATAGAAGGCCAAACGCTCGATTTTTTCTTCTGCCTCTTTGCGCTCGGTAATGTTCCTGCCGATTCCACGATAGCCCTGGAACACGCCATGGGAGTCAAAAATGGGCGCGCCACTGGTCGAGACCCAGTACACCCGGCCCTGCTCGTCCCGGTCCCGCAGCTCCAGCTCCCTGAACTCCTGACGCGCATCGAGGACTCCACGGTGTGCTGCCCAATCGGCCTCGCTCATGTTAAGGGCACCTACTTCCCATCGGGTTTTTCCCAGACTGGTTTGGCCGGTTTTAGTGCGCCCGGTATCGAACGCACCATCAAACCGGGTGAAGCGATAGTCTGCATCCTGTTCCCAGTACCAGTCAGAGGACAGCTCCGTCAAAGCCCGGAAGCGCGCCTCGCTTTGCTGCAAGATGGCAAGCGATTCTTTGTGTTGGGTGATGTCAGTGACCGAGCCATAGGCGTTGTACTTGCCGTCCAACTCCTTGTACGTGATTGCCTTGCCAAACAAAGTGCGCACCTGACCGTCCTTGCCGATGATGCGAAATTCCTGCGCCCAGGTCATGCCATCCTGTGCTGCCGCATTCATGGATTTGAGGGTCTGCACGATGTCTTCCGGATGGATCAGCCTGAACACGTTTTCCGGCGCTGCGCGGGCATCTTCCGGCGTCACTCCGAATATGGCGGTACAGGCGTCGCTCACAAACAAAAAACGCCCACTGTCCCGGCTGAACATCTCAAACTGGAACACCATTTCAGGCAGGCGGCTGGTCAGTCGCTGGATCACGTCGAGCCGGCGCTGCAACACCAGCTTGGCTTCAGCTTCCTCCGTGAAATCCTGCACCACCCCGAAGTCCACATAGCTGTCGTCCTGGCGGTGGTAGCGGTGCATGCGGCTGCGCACCCAACGCACGTCGCCATCCCGACGAATCCATCTGAACTCCAGCAAGCGACCATCCATCGCCTCGCGGGCCTTCATGTAGGTCTCCCTGTCGTCCGGGTGAATGCCGGAACGGGATCTTTCCAGAGTGAGCTTTTCAGTCCATGGGGTCTGGGTCAAGCGAAACAGGCCCCTCGACCATCTCGGCACGGTCTGGCCTTGAGGAACAATCCAGTGACCGGCCTGCGCAAGATTTTCGGTCTCTTCAAACAATTCCAGCTGTCCCCGCAGCTCTTCGTTGGCATCCTGCAAGGCCTGCTCACTCTCGGCCACAGCCTCTTGCGCAATCCGCTGGGCGGTGATGTCCGAGAGATACACCAGCAAATGCGGCTCACCGGCAATCTGCATGATGGAGCCGCGCCATTCAAGCAGGAGCTCCTCTCCGTCCCGCGTGCGGAAGTTGATCTCCACGCCCCCTGCCATCGGATTGGCTTGCATTTCCCGCAAAGCGGCATTGCGGGCTTCAATGTCAGGCCAAAACCCCAGAGAGACGGAGGTGCTGCGGGTGGCCTCCTCCCAACTGTATCCCGTGAGTTGCTGCCAACGGGCGTTCACATCAATGAAAGCACCGTCGTCAAGACGTTGAACCGAAATTGCTGCCGGGCTTTGGGCAAAAAGCGCTTCCAGCATGTCGTACTGCCTGCGATTCGCCAGTTCCAGAGAACGCAGTTCCGCCTGCATGGCATCCATGTCCGGCTTCTCGGAAGATGAGCGTTTTCCGGTCATTTATGCCCTCACAAATGCAACATTTCAACAGGCACCGGGCGTCCAAAAAAGTATCCCTGAAAGGCCCTGCATCCCTCACGAAGAAGGAAATCTCGCTGGCCCGCCGTCTCGACTCCTTCAGCAACCACCCCGAGATCAAGACTGTTGGCCAGATTCAGTATAGTCTTGGCGATGGCGGCGTCGTTGGGGTCTGTCAGCACATCGCGCACAAACGACTGATCAATCTTGAGCTGGTCTAGGGGCAATCGCTTGAGATAGGCAAGGGACGAGTAACCGGTTCCAAAATCGTCCAAAGAGAAACTTACGCCAATGGAGCGCAACTCCCCCATTTTGATGACCGCTTCTTCAAAATCGGTGAGCAGCAAACTCTCGGTAAGCTCCAATTTCAGGCGATAGGGGTTGGCGCCACTGGTGCGCAGCAAATCCAGAATATGGGTGGAGAAATCAGGATGCCGGAACTGACGCGCACTCACATTCACCGCAATGCTGAGTTTTTGCGTCTGCGGGTTATCGTTCCAAGCCACCAATTGCGCGCACGCCGCCTCGAGCACCCATTGCCCCAGCGAAAGAATGAGTCCGGTCTGCTCTGCCACCGGTATGAATTCGGCCGGTGACACCATGCCCTTTGCCGGGTGCAGCCAGCGCAGCAGCGCCTCCACCCCCGTTACCATGCCGGCATGGTCCACCACGGGTTGGTAATGGAGTGTGAATTGCTCTTCTTGCAGCGCACGGCGCAAGTCAGCTTCCATGTCGGCGCGTTCTGAAGCCGCAGCTTGCATGGCGGGATCGAAAAAACGCAAGGTGTTGCGCCCCGCCCCTTTCGCCTGGTACATGGCCAGGTCAGCGC
The DNA here is from genome assembly GCF_032191775.1 of Rhodoferax mekongensis. Classification (NCBI taxonomy): domain Bacteria; kingdom Pseudomonadati; phylum Pseudomonadota; class Betaproteobacteria; order Burkholderiales; family Comamonadaceae; genus Rhodoferax; species Rhodoferax mekongensis. The sequence goes on from NZ_CP132507.1 coordinate 3,340,210, forward strand.
GTTTGAGCAACTCCTCGATGCTGTCGTTGCGCTGGAAGAACAGGGTCACACCTATGCTCGGAGAACTGTGCGTATTGTGGTTGCCCAACGCAAATTGCTTGTTGAGCGAACCCAATACCTTTTTGGCAACCACCTCCGCTTGCGTCGCGGCTACGCGCGGGTCGGCATCCAGCTCTTCCAACATCACCACGAATTCATCGCCCCCCAGCCGCGCCACGGTGTCGGCACTGCGTACACATTCTTGCAAGCGCTGGGCGACTTGCTGCAGCAACATGTCCCCCATGTGGTGACCCAGGGTGTCATTGAGGACCTTGAAGTTGTCCAAGTCAATGAACAACAGCGCTCCATGTTGGCGATTGCGGGTGCTCGACTCCAGCGCGTGCTTCAAACGGTCTATCAGCATGCGTCGGTTGGGCAATCCGGTCAGTGCATCAAAGAAGGCCAGGCGTTCAATCTCCGCCTCGGCAGCTTTACGGGCGGAAATATCGCGCCCGGTTCCACGGTAGCCACAAAAGTTGCCTTTGGCATCAAACATGGGCGCACCGCTGATAGACACCCACATGAAGCTGCCGTCTGCGAGGACACGCTGCATCTCGAAGTCCTGAAACGTCTGATGCGCCTCCAGCATTTCCCGGTGAGCCATCCATTGGGCAGCAGTAACGCCTTGCCCACCCGAGTCCCAACGGGTGCGGCCCAATGCACCTTGCGGCGCCAACCGGTCAGAGTTAATCCCGTTGCCGTCGATGCGCACAAAGCGGAATTCTGCGTCCTGCTCCCAATACCAGTCCGAGGACAGGCTGGACAGGCTGCGGAAACGCTCCTCGCTCTCCTGCAGCTGGGCCAAGGCCTTCTTTTGTGCAGTGATGTCGGTAATGGAACCGGTGAACAGCACCGATCCATCCGGCCTTGCCTCCGGCACCGAGGTGCCCAGCAGCCAACGCATGTCGGCGCCGGCATCCCGCGTGCGGAACTCGCAGTTCCAAGGTTGCAGGGTGTCGCGGCTGGCGAGGCTGGTTTTAATGATGCGAGGGACATCTTCGCGGTGAATCCGCCGCATCAAGGCGTTAGCATCTTCACGCGCCTGCTCCATCGACACGCCAAAAAGCTGCGCGACGCCCGCACTCACAAAAGGAAACTTGAATTGGCCATCCGGCCACATCTGGAATTCGTACACCATGCCTGGCGCACGACCGGTAATTTTGTGGATGAAATCTAGTTGTGTTTGCAAGGCATCACGTGCGTCCCGCTCCTCGGTGAATTCCTGGACCACACCAAAGTCTGCCAGCACACGCCCCTCAGATGTCTGGCGGTGCATGCGCGAGCGCACCCAGCGTGACCGCCCTTCTGTGGAGAGCCAGCGATACTCAACCACGCTTCCATCCATGCGGGCGCGGGCCTCCAGCAAATTCGGCAGATCATCCGGGTGTACGCCACTCCACAGGGTATGCGGATCCACCAAATCTGCGTCACCCAGACCGGCCATCTGTGCCAAACCGCGGGATATCTGAACCCGATCATCCCCCGGGTACGACACCCAGTGCCCCACCTTGGCCACCGATTCAGTCAGCTCATGCAGCTTGACTTGGCGGTTCATGGTTTCGTTGGCATGTTCCAAGGCCTGCTCACCGGCCTTCAAGGCGTCACGAGCCATTTGGTCGGCGGTGACATCACGCAGGTAGATCAGCAGGTAGCGCTCGCCAGATTCCTCCAACATGGTTGCATTCAAGCGCACCACGCGGGGAATGCGGTCTTTCATGACGAGCGTGACATCGGTATCCACTACCCGGCTGCCCACCTTCATGTCGCCGAATACCCGGTCCCTCTCTTGCGGGTCCAACCAATGGCCCAGTTCCACGGCACTGCGGCCCAGAACTTCGTCACGGGTGTATCCGGTCATGAAAAGCCATTCGCTGTTGACCTTGACGAGCACGCCGTCGCGCACACGCGTCAACGCGATCGCTTCGGGGCTGCTTTCAAAGATGGACTGAAACACCGACAACCCCAGTTCCGCAGGCACTGCACCGGCCACTGCAGTAAGGGCAGCGGACTCATCGGGTCGGGAGACCGGGGGAAGTTGCACAGGGGAATGGGCCATAAGGTGTGACTCCTTATGATAGGGCCTGTAGCAGGCCTGCGCCATAGATGGGCTGCTCCACGAATACCCCGATTTCCCCCGCCGTGACATCTCCCCTCGCAACCGCTCCGCTTGACCAGCACACCCCCATGATGCAGCAGTATCTGGGGCTCAAAGCCGCCTACCCAGACACGCTGCTGTTCTACCGCATGGGCGATTTCTACGAGATGTTTTACGCCGATGCCGAGAAGGCGGCCCGCATTCTGGACATTACGGTCACCACCCGTGGCCAGTCCGCCGGTCAACCGGTGGTCATGGCCGGCGTGCCATTCCATTCGATGGAAGGCTACCTGGCCAAATTGATACGCCACGGCGAGTCGGTGGCCATCTGCGAGCAAACCGGCGAAGTGGGTGCCACTAAAGGCCCGGTCGAGCGCAAGGTCGTGCGTGTGGTCACCCCCGGCACGCTGACAGACGCCGAACTGCTGTCTGAGAAAACCGAGTCCATGCTGATGGCTGTACACCAGGGCCCGCGCAACCGCTGCGGCTTGGCCTGGCTGTCCGTCACCCAGGGCGTGGTGTTTCTGGCCGAATGCACGCCCGACGAAGTGCCCGACTGGGTGAGCCGCATTGCCCCCAGCGAACTGGCCTACAGCGCAGGCTGCACCACCACCTTTGAAGACCGCCTCAAGCGCCTGCGCCACGGCACGGCCGTCTACCTGACCGCCCGCCCCGAATGGCAGTTCGACAGCGCATTGGGCCAGCGCAAACTGCTGGACGCGCTGCAAGCTGCGAGCCTGACCAGCTGGAACGCGCAAGAGCTGGCACTGGCCCACGCGGCGGCCGGCGCCCTGATCGGCTATGCGGAACACACCCAGGGCCGCGCACTCACCCACATCCACAGCGTGCAAGTGCAGCGCGACGACGCGCTCATCGACTTGCCCGCCACCACCCGCCGAAACCTGGAGCTGGTGCAGACCCTGCGCGGCGAAGACAGCCCCACCCTGTTCAGCCTGCTCGACACCTGCATGACCGGCATGGGCAGCCGCCTGCTCAAACGCTGGCTGCTGGAGCCCCTGCGCGACCGCACCGAGGCCCAGCACCGCCTGCTGGCGATTGCCACCCTGCGGAACAATATCTGGCAAACCCTGCGCGGCCAGCTCAAGGGCTGTGCGGACGTAGAGCGCATCACCGCCCGCATCGCGCTGCGTCAGGTGCGCCCGCGCGAGCTGGTGGCGCTGGTGCAAACGCTACAAAAAACAGAGCTTCTCGCGCACAATCTGCGGGCGCTAGAGGGCTATTTGGCGCATATTTTCAGCCACCTGCAGCCACCCGCAGAGGCCATTGCCCTGCTGGGGCACGCCATCGCGCCCGAACCTGCTGCACTGGTGCGCGACGGCGGCGTGATCGCCGACGGCTTTGACGCCGAGCTCGACGAGCTGCGCGCCATCCAGACCAACTGTGATGCCTTTTTGCTGGACCTCGAAGTCCGCGAAAAAGCCCGCACTGGCATTGCCAACCTGCGGGTGCAGTTCAACAAGGTGCACGGCTTCTACATCGAAGTCACCACCGGCCAGGTGGACAAAGTGCCTGAGGACTACCGCCGCCGCCAGACGCTGAAAAATGCCGAGCGCTTCATCACCCCCGAGCTCAAGGCCTTTGAAGACAAAGCCCTGAGCGCCCAAGAGCGCGCCCTGGCCCGCGAGAAATGGTTGTTCGAGCAGGTGCTGGACCAATTGCAGGCACACATCCCCGCCCTCACCGCCGTGGCCCAGTCGCTTGCCGCGCTGGACACCCTGTGCGCCCTGACCGAACGATCCCTCACGCTGGACTGGAACGCCCCGCAGTTTGTGACCGAGCCCTGCATCGACATCACCCAAGGCCGCCACCCCGTGGTCCAGGCGCGCTTGGCAGAACTAAGCAGCGGAAATTTCATCGCGAATGACACGCGCCTCGGTTTCAAGCAGCGCATGCAAGTCATCACCGGGCCCAACATGGGCGGTAAGTCCACCTATATGCGCCAGGTTGCCCTGATTGTTCTGCTGGCCAGCATCGGCAGTTACGTGCCTGCGCAGGCTTGCCGCTTGGGGCCGATTGACGCCATCCACACCCGCATCGGTGCGGCAGACGATTTGGCCAACGCCCAGTCCACCTTCATGCTGGAAATGACCGAGGCTGCGCAGATTTTGCACAGCGCCACACCACACAGCCTGGTGCTCATGGACGAAATCGGCAGGGGCACCAGCACCTTCGACGGCCTGGCCCTGGCCAGCGCCATTGCGACCCAGCTGCACGACAAAACGCAGGCCTTCACCCTGTTTGCGACCCACTACTTCGAACTCACCGAGTTCCCCGCCACCCACCATGCAGCGCTGAACGTGCACGTGAGCGCCGCTGAAGCGGGCCGGGACATCGTATTCCTTCACGCCATAGAACCCGGCCCGGCCAGCAAAAGCTACGGCGTGCAAGTGGCCCGCCTGGCCGGCATGCCCGCCGCCGTGCTGAACCACGCACGCCACACCCTGGACGCGCTGGAAGCCCAAGCCAGTGAATCCCAAGCCCAAGTGGACCTGTTCGCCGCGCCACCCGCTACAGAAATAGTAGCTGCCAGCGCCGTAGAGACGGCGCTGGCAGCCATCAACCCTGATGCCATGAGCCCCAGGGAAGCGATGGACGCGCTGTACCAATTGAAAGCACTGGCTAACAAGGCTTAGCTCTCTCGCTCCGGCAGGGCGGGTATGGGGCATTCGGCTAGCGCTCATACGCCTTGCTTTTTGAAATCGCGCTAGCCGAATACCCCACACCCGCTTTGGCGGCGTGACACGTCTCGCCGGAGAGGCGAAGCGTTTTCGCAGCGCCAAGGGCGCGTGCCGCAAACCCCATGTCCTTGGCGGGCGGGGAGGGGGTGTGCGGGTTGGGGGCGATTTTAAAAACCGAAGGTTCATGAGCCCCCGGCCCGCACACCGCCTCCCCGCCCGGCAAGGACCACCCCACCTACCCCGATACACTCTAGGTTTCGCCCTCAACGACAATAAAAATGACCTACTGCGTCGCCATCAAACTCAACGCCGGCCTGGTGTTCCTCTCTGACTCCCGCACCAACGCCGGACTCGACCAGATCAGCACCTTCCGCAAGATGATCGTGTACGAGAAGCCCCAAGACCGCTTCATGGTGCTGCTCTCTGCCGGCAACCTCAGCATCTCCCAGTCGGTTCGCGAAATACTGCAGATCGAAAAGCTCAAGGACCACGAGGATGACGAAGGCATCACCATCTGGAACGCCAAGAGCATGTTCGACGCTGCCCGCGTGCTGGGCTCGGCCATCCGCAAAGTGCAGGAGCGCGACGGTGCCGCCCTCAAAAACGCGGGCGTGGACTTCAACGTGTCGCTGATCTTCGGTGGTCAGATCCAGGGCGAAGGCATGCGCCTGTTCCAGGTCTATTCGGCTGGCAACTTCATAGAAGCCACCCCCGAGACGCCCTACTTCCAGGTGGGCGAATCCAAGTACGGCAAGCCGGTGCTGGACCGCGTGATCACGCCCAACACGCCCTTGGACGAAGCCGCCAAGTGCGCACTGGTGTCCATGGACTCCACCCTCAAGTCCAACCTGTCGGTAGGCCTGCCGCTCGACATGGTGGTATACGAAGCCAATAGCTTCCAGACCGACAAGGTGGTGTGCATCGACGAGAACAACCCCTACTTCAAGATGCTGCATAACAACTGGGGCCAGAAGCTGCGCGAGGTGTTCGACAGCATCGAAGACCCCATGTGGAATGGCGGCCAGACCGAGGTGCCGCTGTTGATACCCAGCACCCGCAGCCTGCCATTGAAGAAGATCACCACGCCCGACGAGAAACTGATTTAGTCTCGCCTGCATGTCGACCATCGTTTTTTCCCACGCTAACAGCTTTCCAGCAGCCACCTACAAGGTGCTTTTCAAAAGCTTGCGGGCCCGCGGCTATAGCGTCAAAGCCATAGAAAAGTACGGACATGATGCGCGCTACCCGGTCAGTGACAACTGGCCGCACATCGTGCAGCAATTGGTGGACTTTGCCTCCAAGGTGGTCGACAAGGCGGGTGCGCCTGTCTGGCTGGTGGGTCACTCCCTGGGCGGTTTTTTGAGTCTGATGGCGGCAGCCCAACACCCGGAACTTGCCAAAGGTGTGGTGCTGATTGACTCCCCCCTGGTGGGTGGGTGGCGCTCCCGCATGGTGGGCTTGGCCAAAACCACCCAGCTGGTGGGGTCCATCTCCCCCGGCGCAGTGAGCCGCAAACGCCGCCATAGCTGGCCTGATGCCGAGGCTGCGCTCGAACACTTCCGGCACAAAAAGGCTTTTGCCCGCTGGGACCCGCAGGTGCTGCAAGACTATGTAGATGATTTCCCTGAGGACGCGGACGGCAAACGGGTGTTAGCCTTCGACCGCGATGTGGAAACCGCTTTCTACAACACCCTGCCCGACAACCTGGACCGCCTGCTGGCGCGCCACCCCTTGAAGTGCCCGGTGACGTTTATCGGCGGCGACCAGTCTGCCGAAATGAAGCAAGTCGGCATGGACCTGACCAACAAGATCACCAAAGGGCGCAACATGATGCTGGATGGCACCCATCTTTTTCCGATGGAGAAACCATTGGCGACGGCGGCAGCCATCGAGGCGGCCCTTCGCAATATGGGGCATTGATCAGACATGAGCACGCCTGAACCCGACCTGCTTGCCTCGCTGCAATCTCAGATCGGGGCGCTGCAGGCTGACAACGCCGCGCTGCGCGCGCAGCTCAACCAGCAAGAAATCCAGGCTAGGCAATGGTTGCTGAGGCGGACTACTGAGATTCAGTACGACGCGGAGGAGCAGCGACGCGCAGAGACCCTGCAGCGGGTGTTCTACCGCATTGCAGAGCGGGCGACGGCGGGTTTGTCGTTTTATGACTTTCTGCAGGTGGTGCACCAGCTGCTGCGCGAGTTGATGTTTGCCGACAACTTTTATGTGGCCCTGCATGACCACGACAGAGGGTTGATGGACTACCCCTACTACGTGGATGAAAAAGACGGTGACGTGATGCAACGCGAGGGGGTGCCCTGCAAGCGCGGAATGACGGAATACGTACTGGAAAGCGGCAAACCCCAGCTCATGGACGCCGCCCGATTTCAGGAATTGCGTCACCAGGGTTTGATGGCCGAAGCCACGGGTGACTTGACCTTCAGCTCCTGGCTGGGCGTACCCATGCAAATCCGCGGCCGCATGGGGGGTGTACTGGTCGTGCAGGGCTATACACCGGATGTGATTTACGACGAGGATGACGTGAACATCCTCGGCTTTTTTGCCAACCACGTCAGCGCTGCGATTGAGCGGTACCAAGCGATTGAAGAGTTGCGCAAATCCGAAGCCCGCTACCGCTCGGTGATTGAAAACGTGGGCGTCGGCGTGGTGGTAGTGCAAGACGGGCGCATGGTGTTTGTGAACCCCAGCATGGAGCGCATCGTGGGGCACTCCACCCAAGCCCTGATGGCCATGCCCTTCACCGGCACCATCCACCCCGACGATGTACCGGCTGTGGTGGAGCGGCACCAGAAGCGTCTGCGCGGGGAGCCTGTGGAAGAAACATACAGCTTCCGCATCATTACCGACCAAGGCCAGATTCGCACGCTGGATTTGTCCGCAGTCCTGCTGCAGTGGGGCCACCGGGATGCGACCCTGCTCTTCGTGGTCGATGCCACGGCACGGGTAGAAGCAGAGCAAAACCAGAAGCGCGCCCTGCAGCAACAGATAGAGCTTAACGACCTCAAGAGCCGCTTTATCACTATGGCGTCCCATGAGTTCCGCACACCGCTGGCCACCATCCACGGCTCGGTGGATTTGCTGATGCACTACCAAGATCGCATGCCGGCCGACAAAAAGCGATTGACTCTCCTGAAGATTGACGATGCCGTGGAGCGCATGACCCACATGCTGGAAAACGTGCTCGTCATCGGCCGCTCGGATGCCGGGCGCTTGCAATTCAAACCTCAACCCTCACAGGTCTCGATGTTTTGCAAAAGCCTGGTGGACGAGCTGCGCAGTGCCATGGCGGAGCCCTTCAGCCGGATCCGTTTGGCGATGGACTTGCCACCGGATAGCGAGACCTACCTGTTGGACGAGACCCTGATGCGCAACATCGTGGGCAATCTGCTGTCCAACGCCATCAAATACTCCCCCCACGGCGGACAAGTCATGCTGCAGGTGCAACCACGTCCGGGCGAACTGCTGCTGCGCGTTTCGGACCAGGGCATAGGCATCCCGCTCGCAGACCAACCCCAGTTGTTCGAGAGCTTTCACCGTGCCAGCAACGTGGGCAACATCTCCGGCACCGGCCTGGGTTTGTCCATCGTTCGAGAGGCTGTGCAATGTCATGGTGGCAGCATCTCTGTGGAGAGCGCGACCGGTCAGGGAAGCACATTCACGGTCATCTTGACCGCCCCCGCAGCGCCCAAGGAGAGTGCCCCGTGAAGATCCTGATCGCTGAAGACGAGCCCTCCCTGCGCGAGAACCTGCAATGGATGCTGGAGCTCGAAGGCTTTGAGGTGCTGGCCGCCTGCGACGGGCTGGAAGCCCTGGCGATGGCGCAATCCCACAAGCCGGACCTGGTGCTCACCGATGTGATGATGCCCGGACTCGATGGATTCGGCCTGGTCAAGGCGCTGCGCGAGAACCCCGGCAGCTCGACCCTGCCCATCATCATGCTGACCGCGCGGGCGGACCGGACCGACACCCGCACCGGCATGAACTTGGGTGCGGACGACTACCTCACCAAACCCTGCCGGCGCGAAGAGCTTTTGGAGGCGGTGCACGCCCGGCTTGAGCGAAGCCGCATCCAGCAACTGGCCGCACAGCGCATGCAAATGGAAGTGCGCCAGGCCATGCAAATTGACACGCTCACCGCCTTGCCGGGCCGTGACCTGTTCGAGCAGCAACTGGACAACGCACTCAATGCCTGTCCCACTGTGTCCTTGCTGTGCCTCGGGCTGGATGGCTTTTCCAAGATCAACGAATCCTTGGGCACCGGTGTGGGTGATCTGGTGTTGCGCGAGGTGGGCAAGCGCCTGCAGCAGTGCACCCTGCAAAGCGATCGTACCCGGCCCTATGACGCCGTGGGCCGCTTGGGAGGTGACCAGTTTGCAGTATGCCTGGCTGACTTGCCAGACCCCGCAGCCCTGGCCGCCCACGCGGGCAACCTGCTGCGCGCCTTATCCCAGCCCTACAACGTGTCCGGACACACCCTGTTTTTGACGGCCAGCATTGGCGGTAGCGCTTACCCTGAGCAGGCCGACAGCGTGCACGCACTGCTGCTCAATGCTGAGTCTGCCCTGCACCATGCCAAGCCCGACGGACCGGGCACCTATGTGTATTTCGATGCGGCCATGAACCGCCGCGTGGCCCGCTCACTCCTCATTCACAACGAGTTGCACCGCGCGCTGGAGAACGGCGATTTGCAGCTGTTCTACCAGCCCCAAGTGCGCATCAGCACCGGCGAAGTGGTGGGCTTTGAAGCCCTGCTGCGCTGGCAGCACGCCACCATGGGCTGGATCTCGCCGGCCGAGTTCATTCCGGTCGCCGAACAAAGCGGCATCATTGTGCAGATCGGTGAATGGGTGATGCACACCGCGGCCCGTCAGGCAGCCCAGTGGCTCGCGCGCGGGCACCGCAACTTCCGCATCGCAGTCAATATCTCGGTGCGCCAATTCGTGGGGCAGGACCTGCCACAGCTGGTGGACACCGTGCTCAAAGAAACCGGTTTGCCCCCCCATATGCTGGAGCTGGAAGTGACCGAAAGCCTGGCCTTGCACAGCGTAGCCACCACCCTGGCCATCCTGCACGACTGCAAGTCGCTGGGCGTGAAGCTGGCGATGGACGATTTCGGTACCGGTTACTCCAGCTTGTCCTACCTCAAGCGTTACCCGCTGGATGCCTTGAAGATCGATCAGGCCTTTGTGCGCAACATCCCGCAGGACCAGGGCGACATGGCCATCACCCGCGCCATCGTGGCCATGGCCCACAGCTTCGGCATGTCCGTGATCGCCGAAGGCGTGGAAACCATCGCACAGCTGGAATTCCTGCGCGCTCTGGGCTGCGAGGACGTGCAGGGCTATCTGTTCAGCAAACCGGTGCCCGCCGATCAGGCCGCCACCGCGTTTGCCGGTTTTGCGACCTATCCGGCTGTCAGCGACCCCGTGATCTGAGGCTTATTCCGCCCAGACTACCAGCCCGGTCCACGCGGTGAGCAGCACCACGCACCCGAACACGATGCGGTAGTACGCAAAACCCACAAAGCTGTGGGTGGAGATGAATTTGAGCAACCAGCGCACGCATAGCCACGCACTGATAAACGAAAACACCAGCCCCACAAGGAACATGGGCGCATCTGCCATCGACAGCAGCGCGCGCTCTTTGTAGAGGCTATAGGCACCCGCGCCTATCAGGGTGGGTATCGCGAGAAAGAACGAAAAATCGGTCGCCGCCTTGCGGGACAAGCCAAGCAGCATGCCCCCGATGATGGTGGAGCCACTGCGGCTGGTGCCCGGAATCATGGCCAGGCACTGCACCAGACCCACCTTGAGGGCGTCCAAAACAGTCATGTCGTCCACGCTGTGCACCCGCACGGCATTGCCGCCCGCGCTCTGGCGGCGTTCCGCCCACAGAATGATGAAGCCGCCCACGATGAAGGTGGTGGCCACCACGGCCGGTGTAAACAGGTGCGCCTTGATGGCCTTGCCGAACAGCAGGCCCAGAATGACAGCGGGGAAGAAACCGATCAGCACATTCAGCGCAAACCGCTGGGCGGCCTTGTCGGTGGGCAGGGCCACCAGCGTGTCACGGATCTTTTGCCAGTACACCAGAATCACGGCAAAGATGGCACCGGTCTGGATGGCAATGTCAAACACCTTGGCCTTCTCGTCGTCAAAACCCAGGAGCGAGCCCGCCAGGATCAGGTGGCCGGTACTGGAAATCGGCAAAAACTCGGTCAGCCCCTCCACCACACCCATGATGGCGGCCTTGATCAACAACACAATATCCAAAACAACTCTCCCTGAAATACAAGCCAAATCGGCCGCTATCGCTCATCGAATATGCGCGAGCAGCTCACCTTTTGATAGCAATTATTCGTAGCGCAGCGCCTGGATAGGCAGCAGCCCCGCCGCACGCCGCGCCGGGTAGTAGCCGAAAAACACGCCCACCGCCGCCGAGAAGCCCACGGACAGCAGCACCGAGCCGGCGCTCAAGGTCACTTGCCAACCTGCGAAGTGTCCCACACCCCAGGTCGCCAGCGCCCCGAACGCCACCCCGATGGCACCCCCCAAGAGGCTCAAGGTCACGGCTTCAATCAAAAACTGGGCCAAGATATCGCGCCCCCGCGCACCCACTGCCATGCGCAGCCCGATCTCGCGGGTGCGCTCGGTCACGCTCACCAGCATGATGTTCATGATTCCAATGCCGCCAATTACCAGGCTGATGCCCGCCACTGCCGCCAGCAAGAGTGTCATGACGCGGCTGCTCTCCTCCTGCGCCTGCAAGATCTCGGTGAGGTTGCGCACCACGAAGGGATCGTCCGTGCCTTCCTGCACCTTGAAGCGCTGGCGCAGCAAGTCCTTGATGCTGTCTTCCACCGCCCGCATGTCCTGACCCTCGCGCACCTTCACACTGATGCTGCCCACGCGCTTGAGCCGGCTCGTGGCGTCGCCGCCCCAGATACGGTTGCGCAGCGTCCCCAGCGGCACCATGACCACGTCGTCCTGATCCTGCCCCATAGAGTTCTGGCCCTTGGGCGCCAACACGCCAATCACCGTCATCGGGATGTTGCGCACCCGGATGACCTGTTCCACCGGATCCTGGTCGCCGAACAGCTCGCGCGCCACCGTGCTGCCTATCCAGGCCACCTTGGCGGAGCCGGCCAGCTCGCCTGCATCGAACATGCGGCCGGTGGCCAGCGGCCAGTCGCGCGCCTCCAGATAGTCGTTGTTCACCCCGAAGATGGTGGAGCTCCAATTGGTGTTGCCAAACACCAATTGCCCGCTGGTGCGCGACGTGGGGGCCGCCACCTGCACCTCGGGAATTTCGAGTCCGATGGCGGTAGCGTCTTCTTCGGTCAGTCGCTGGCGGGTCTGTGCCCCCAGGCGCACGCCGGCTTGTGACACGCCACCGGGCAGCACCAGCATGATGTTGGAGCCCAGCCCCTTCATCTGCTCCTGCACCCGGTCGGTCGCACCCCGGCCCACCGCAATCATGGTGATCACCGCGGCCACCCCGATGATGATGCCCAGCATGGTCAAAAAGCTGCGCAGGGTGTTGGCCGCGAGGGACCGCCAGGCGCTGCGCAATGCGGCAAAAAAATTCATTTCGGAGCCCCCGCCTGCACCGTGTCTTCCACCATGCGGCCGTCCTTGAAGACCAGCTTGCGGCGGGCCCAGGCGGCGATGTCAGGTTCGTGGGTCACCAGCACCACGGTCATGCCCTGGCGGTTGAGGTCGGTGAGCAGCTGCATGATGTCTTCGCTGGTCTCAGAGTCCAGCGCGCCGGTGGGCTCATCGGCCAGGATGAGCTGCGGCCGGTTCACCAGCGCACGCGCAATCGCCACGCGCTGCTGCTGTCCGCCCGACAGCTCGGCGGGTGTGTGATGCGCGCGCTCACCGAGGCCCACGCGCTGTAGCGCTTCCAGCGCGCGGGCGTGGCGCTCAGGCGCCTTGATGCCGGCGTACACCATGGGCAGCTCCACGTTCTCCAGCGCGCTGGTACGGGCCAACAGGTTGAACTGCTGGAACACAAAGCCGATGCGCCGGTTGCGGATGGAGGCCAGCGCATCCGGCGCCATGCCCTGCACGGCTTCGCCGGCCAACCGATAGCTGCCGCTGCCGGGCTGGTCCAGACAGCCCAAAATGTTCATCAAGGTCGATTTGCCCGAGCCCGAAGTGCCCATGATGGCCACCATCTCGCCCTCGGCAATGTCCAGCGACACGCCTCGCAGGGCGTGCACCGTCTGGTCGCCCATGGCGTAGGTTTTGGTCAGCTCGCGGGCCGAAATCAGCATGCTTTTTGCCTCAGAACGGCGGACGCGGGCCATTGCTGCCGGTCCCACCGGCCTTGGCCGCCGCCGCGGTCTTGATGCCGGTGATCACCTCGGTGCCCTCTGGCAATGCCGGGCCGCCTTCACCGCCCTCCAGCACTTCGGTGCTGCTGCCATCCGAGACGCCGATGCGCACGGCTACGGCCTGAGGTTTGCCATCCGCACCCAGGGTGTAGACGCGGCCCTTGCCTTGCCCACGCGCGCCTGCCGGGGCGTCCACGCCCTCAATGCGCATGCGCAGAGCGGAGTTGGGCACCTTGAGCGCTTTGTCACGCTGGTCGGTAATCACACGCACATTGGCCGTCATACCGGGCAGCAACTTGCCGCCTTCGTTTTTGAAGCCGACGATGGCCACATAGGTCACCACATTCGCCACATTGGTGGCCGCCTTGCGCACCTGGCGGATGCTGCCCTCAAAGGTTTGGCCGGGGAAGGCATCCACCGTAAAGCTCGCCTTCTGGCCGGTTTGCAGGCGACCCACATCGCTCTCGTCAATCGCAGCTTCCACCTGCATGTCCGAGAGGTTCTGGGCAATCACAAACAGCTCAGGCGCCTGCAGGCTGCTGGCCACCGTCTGGCCGCGCTCGATGGTGCGCTTGATCACAATGCCGTTCACGGGGGACGTAATGCGGGTACGGGCCAGGTCAATGCGTGCCTGCGCCAACGCGGCCTCGCGCTGGGCCACATTGGCCTGCGCAGTTTTGACCTGCGCTTGCGCCACGCCTACCTGGGCCTGCACGCTCTTCATGGCCTCCAGGCTGGTGTTCACCAAAGCACGGGCCTTGTCGGCCTCGCTGGCGGCGATGAACTGTTTGTCCGCCAGGCTTTGCTTGCGATCAAAGTCGCGGCGGGCTTCGTCCAGGTCCACCTGCGCGCGAGATACCTGCGTTTGCGCGGCCAGCGCGTTGGCCTGCGCCGTCAGAACGGCGGCGCGGGCGGCATCGACATCGGCCTGCGCGCTGCGCACGCGGTATTCAAAGGTCTCGGGGTCGATCTGGGCGATCAGCTGGCCGGCTTTGACTTCGCTATTGAAATCCACCAGCACGTCGCGGATCTGCCCGCTCACCTGGGTGCCCACACTCACCTGCGCCACCGGGCTGACAGCACCACTGGCGGCCACCGTGGCCTGCAGGTTGCCCCGCGTGATGGCCGCGGTGCGGTATTCGACCCGGCCCGTGCCGGACTGCTGGGTCCACCACCAAGCGCCGGCGGCCAGCAGAGCCACCAGGACAGCGGCGGCTCCTATGCGTTGTTTATTCATGCTCCGATTCTAGAAAGCCCCTGTGGCACGCACGTGGCACGCCGGCAGAGCCCCCTTTTTCCGGCTGCCATTCACGCCACGCGGCTGCATTTCGCTCCTCCCGCTCTGCATTCCGTCGCAAACCGGTGGGCAGGGCGAAGTGCTGCCGGCACAGTCACGCCACCAGACCACGGAGCCCCCGCCATGCAACTCACCCCCGTTATCGCCATCCACATGACCGCCGCGCTGGCCGCACTGGCCATTGGCCCCGTTGCCCTCTGGGCCCGCAAAGGCCGCGTGCAGCGCACTCATCTGCACCGTGCCGCTGGCTATGCCTGGGTGACCTTGATGCTGGCAACCGCGCTCAGCGCCCTGTTCATCCGCGATTACCTGCAGTTCAACATCGCGGGCTACACCTGGATCCACCTGTTCGTGCCGCTCACGCTGGCAGGTCTGTTCGGGGCTTTCCGCGCGCTGTACCTGAAAGACATCAGCCGCCACCACAAGATCATGCAAGGCCTGTACTTCGGGGCCTGCATAGGCGCAGGTGCCTTCGCCCTGCTGCCCGGCCGCTACCTGGGCCAACTGGTCTGGGGCCAGTGGCTCGGCCTCCTGTAACCCACTACATCTCTCAAGGAGCACACCATGAACGCACTCACCCACCTCTCCCCTGCTGAACTCGACCGTCTGGCCCGCAAACGCGCCGGCGCCAAAATGGGCTGGTACATCCATGCCCTGGTGTTCGTGCTGGTCAATGCCGGACTTGCGGCCTTGTCGGCCCTGCAAGGCCAGCACTGGGCGGTGTTTCCCACCATGGGTTGGGGCCTGGGTCTGGCGGTGCACGGCGTGGTGGTGTACCTGAGCCTGCAGAACTTCAGCCTCTTTCACACCCTGCTGCAGCGCGAACGCCAGCGCCTCGAAACCCTGCGCGACCCCTGGTAAGCGCGGCATACTGCGGGCTCTATGCCTTCCTTTTTTTCCCACGCGATGGTCCTGCGCGGCCTGAAAGTCCTGGCGCTCAACACCGTGATCGCCATTGCCATCACGCTGTTTGACAACCATTCCTTCGGCCTGAACCTGGTGTATTCGCACTGCATCGGCATCAGCATCTGGGCCTTCATCGAGGTTTTCAACCATTTCCTGGTCGATAACTGGCAGGTGCATGTGCACCGTCTGCTGTTCATCGTGCCGGTGGCGGTGGTGCTGGGCTACTTCACCGGCCACCTGCTGACCGACCTGATTCTGGGCACCACCTCGTTCCAGTACTGGAAGCAAACCCCGCGCATGGCCTTCGGCATGCTGTTTGTGAGCCTGGTGGCCGGCGGGGTGATCAGCTGGGTGTTTGTGAGCCGCGAGCAGCTCGCCGCCGAGCGCCAGAACCTCGAAGTCGCGCGCCGCCAGGCCAGCGAGGCACAGCTCAAACTGCTGGAAGCGCAACTGGAACCGCACATGCTGTTCAACACCTTGGCCAACCTGCGCGCCCTGATTGCGGTAGACCCGCAACGGGCCCAGACCATGCTGGACCACATGATTGCCTACCTGCGCGCCACGCTGTCCGCCTCACGCGCACCCTCGGGCGGCAACACCCACACCCTGGCCGACGAATTCGCCCGCCTGCAGGACTACCTGGAACTCATGGCCATCCGCATGGGTCCGCGCCTGCAATTCAGCCTGGACCTGCCGGATGCCTTGCGCGCCCAACCGGTGCCCCCCTTGCTGCTGCAGCCGCTGGTGGAAAACAGCATCCAGCATGGGCTGGAGCCCAAGGTGGAGGGCGGCAGCATCCGCATTGCCGCCTCCGCGTCCGACGGCGTGCTGAAGCTCGATGTGGAAGACACGGGCATGGGCGCAGACCCCGCTGAACTGCTGCCTCCGGCCCCCCATACCACCGGCCACGGTTTCGGGCTGCAACAGGTTCGCGAACGGTTGGCCACCGCCTTCGGCGAGCGTGGCGCTATGATTTTGGTAGCTGCTCCCGCAGGTGGCATGAGCGCCAGCATCACTTTTCCCTTGAAAGCGTAAGCACACCATGCCCACCGCACTGATCGCAGAAGACGAACCCCTGCTGGCCCAAGCCTTACAAGCCGAGCTGGCACGTGCGTGGCCGGAACTGCAGGTGCTGCGCACCGTGGGCGACGGAGCCTCCGCCGTGAAGGCCGCGCTGGAGCTGGTGCCGCAACTGCTGTTTTTTGACATCCGCATGCCGGGCCTAAGCGGACTGGATGCCGCCCTCGAATTGGCCGATCGGTGGCCGCCCGCCCACGCCCCGCAGCAGCCCTTCCCGGCCCTGGTGTTTGTGACGGCCTATGACCAATACGCCGTGCAAGCCTTTGAGGCCCAGGCGGTGGACTACCTGCTCAAACCCGTGCAGCCTGCGCGCCTGCAAAAAACTGTGTCAAAACTGCAGCTGGCGCTTGCCGAATCTGCGCGGGCAGCTCCTGAAACCATAGCAAACCCGGCCACGGACCCGGCGCTGGAAGCCGCCCTCAGCCAGCTGCGCGGCCTGCTGCAAGCCCACACGGGCATGCCGGCGCAAGCGGCGGACGCGGGTGGCACAACACCCCTGCTGCAGGTGCTGCAAGTGAGCGCAGGCAGCCAGATCCGCATGGTGCCCATTGAAGAGGTGCTGTACTTTGAAGCTGCCGACAAATACGTGCGGGTGCTCACCCGCGACCGCGAGCACCTGCTGCGCACCGCCCTCAAGGACTTGCTGCCCCAACTCGACCCGCAGGTCTTCTGGCAAGTACACCGGGGCACAGTGGTGCGTGCCACCGCCATCGACACCGTCAGCCGTGACGATGCAGGCCGCCTCACCTTGAGTTTGCACAACCGGAACGACAAACTCGCCGTCAGCCGACTCTACGCCCAGCGCTTCAAAGCCATGTAAGGTGCGTGGCCACAGGCAGACACATCGGGTAAACCAGTGGCTGCTGGCATGGGTGTTGCGGGGCATTGGTCCCTACAATGCGCCATCGATTCACCAGGACACCTTCCATGCAATTGAAACTCTCGCGTCGCCACACCCTGCGCCTGCTCTCCGTGGGCGCTGCCGCCCCTGCCGCTTTGCTGCAAGGCTGCGACTCCACCCCCTCCGTCATCAAGATCGGCGTGGCCCAGCCCCTGAGCGGCAACCTCGCGGCACTGGGGCAGGACTTGCTCAACGGCGTAACCCTGGCGGTGGAAGAACTCAACAAGGAAGGCTACAAGGTCAAGGGCAAAACCGTCACCTTTGAAATCGTGGCTGTGGACGACAAGGCCAATGCAGAAACCGGCAAAGCAGTCGCCCAGGAATTGGTGAACGCGGGCGTGGCGGTCGTGATAGGCCATTTGAACTCGGGCGTCAGCATCGCTGCAGCCCCCATTTACGCTGCAGCCAATATTCCGCAGTTGGCTATTTCCACCAACCCCAAGTTCACGCAACT
This sequence comes from Rhodoferax mekongensis, assembly GCF_032191775.1. NCBI lineage: Bacteria > Pseudomonadati > Pseudomonadota > Betaproteobacteria > Burkholderiales > Comamonadaceae > Rhodoferax > Rhodoferax mekongensis. Next base: position 3,358,037 of record NZ_CP132507.1, read on the forward strand.
GGGTCTGGAAACCACGTTCCGACTGGTGGCCAATGACACCTTGCAAGCCAAAGCCATTGGCAGCTACTCTGCCTCGCAATTTACCGGCACACGCTATGCCTTGCAGGATGATGGCACCCCCTACGGGAAAGACCTCGCTGACGGAGCCGAACTTCAGCTCAAGGCCGCAAAAAAAGAAATCATCCTCAAACAAAGCTTCGACGACAAGACCGTGGCGTTTGACGATTTCGCGGCCAAGCTCAAGGCAGAAAACGTGCAGGTGCTGGTGTCCACCGTGAGCGACTTCCAGATCATCGCGCTCATCGAGGCACTCAAGAAAATTGACTACACCAAGATCATCATCCTGGGGGCCGACACCATCAAGACCACTGATATGCTCAAAGGCACTGGTGTGGTCAAGGGCCTCTACGTGACTTCCCCCGTGTTGGACGCGCGCGAGTTCACCGCAGGTGCCGCCTTCCTGGACAAGTACCGCGCCAAGTTCAAAAAAGACCCCGCCTACGCCGGCCACTACACCTACGACGCCATGTATGTGGTGGCTGCTGCCATCCGCCGTGCGGAGTCGGCCAAGCCCAAAGATATCGTGGCCATGCTCAAGAAGATCGACGGCTACGCGCCAGTAACCGGCTCCATGAAGTGGGACGACAAGGGCGAGCAGCGCTACGGCGTGATCGGGGTGTACAGTGCCAATGGCGGGCTCTGGGAATCCCAAATGCGGTCCGACAGCTGGTAAACCTTCCCGGCAAAGACCACTGAGGAGAACAGTATGACTTTGCGCTACACCACCGTGCCCAACACCTTGCCCGAGAGCAAGATGCGCATGTACCCCACCAAGGTGATCAACATCATCGGCGGGCCGGGTAGCGACAAGTCGCTGTTTTCTGCAGCCATCATCCTGTTCCTCAACCTCCACAACAAAACCGTGGAGACCATTCCCGACTACGCCAAGTCCCTGGTCTGGCAACAAAACTTCGAGGTGCTGAAAAACCAGTACTTCATCGCCCAGCGCCAGTATGAAATGCTGAACCTGCTCGACGGGCAGGTGCAGTTCCTGATCACCGAGTGCTCACTGCCCCAGGTGCTCTACTACAACGAGCACTACCCCGAGAACATTTGCGATGTCGGCAAGACCCGCGCGCAGATTCTGGAGTGGTACAAGCAGCACAACAACATCAACATCCTGGTCGAGCGCGGCGAGAAAAAATACGTGCACACCGGCCGCTTCCAGGATGAAGAACAGGCCCGCGAGGTCGACCGCGGCCTGCGTGCCACCCTGGTCCGTGAAGGCCTGCACTTCACCTCCCTGGCGCCGGATGTGGACGCCATCAACGCCTTCGCGCGCACCCTGCTCGACTGAGCCTTCCTGCCCGGCACACCCCGTTTTGCCCGGGGTCAATTTCTAGTGGTTTACACGCACTAGAACTGTGCATTTGTATTCTCATGGCACCAAATAAAGACTTTCTCCAGAGGGGAAATCCCTGTTTTGGGAGCAATCTAATTCATGGCCCATTAGAGATTTAAATACTAGTAACATATCAGTACAAGCCTGATGCTCACCTTTCAAGACTTGCGCTAATGTTCGCCCCGGTGAGAAATTTATTCACACTTTTTTAATTTGGAGTTTTTATGAAGTTGAAAATTGTTGCAGCCGCAGCCATCGCCTTGTCTACCGGTATGGCCTTCGCACAAAACGCGGTTGTCACTATCGCTCACGTTGGCCCCACCAGTGGCGCTATCGCCCACTTGGGTAAGGACAACGAAAACGGCGCCATCCTTGCCGTGGAAGAACTCAACGCAGCTGGCGTGACCATCGGTGGCAAGAAAGTCACCATCAAGCTGATGACTGAAGACGACGCAGCTGACCCCAAGCAAGGTACCGCTGTGGCCCAGAAGCTGGCTGACGCCAAAGTTGCTGGTGTGATCGGTCACTTGAACTCCGGCACCACCATCCCTGCTTCCAGCATCTACTCCGATGCAGGCATCCCCCAGATTTCTCCTTCCGCTACCAACCCCAAGTACACACGCCAAGGCTTCAAGACCGCCTTCCGTTTGGTGGCTGACGACGCTCAATTGGGCGGCACACTGGGCAAGTACGCTGTCAAGGAATTGAAGGGCAAGTCCATCGCCGTGATCGACGACCGTACTGCTTACGGCCAAGGCGTTGCTCAAGAATTCACCAAGGCTGTTGAAGCTGCCGGCGGCACCGTGGTTGCCAAGGAATTCACCACCGACAAGGCAACTGACTTCTCCGCTATCCTGACCACCATCAAGGGCAAGAAAGCTGACGTCGTGTTCTTCGGCGGTATGGACGCTGTTGCAGGCCCCATGCTGCGTCAAATGAAGTCCCTGGGCATCAACGCCAAGTTCATGGGCGGCGACGGCATCTGCTCCACCGAATTGGTGAAGTTGGGTGGCGACGCGATTGCTGACAACCAAGTCTACTGCGCGGAAGCCGGTGGCGTGGAAGGCCAGCAAAAGGTCGGCATGGAAGACTTCAAGAAGAAGTTCAAGGCCAAGTTCGGTACTGAAGTTCAAGTGTACGCACCCTACGTGTACGACGGCGTGAAGGTCATGGTTGCTGCCATGGTCAAGGCCGGTTCTTCCGACCCCGCCAAGTACCTGCCTGTTTTGGCAGCTACCAAGGACTACAAGGGCGTGACAGGCACCATCTCCTTTGACAACAAGGGCGACATCCTGAACGGCGCTTTGACACTGAAGACCGTCAAGGGCGGCAAGCTGTCTGACATCGCTGTGATCCGCTAATCACCGCAGGTCTCTCGGCAACGCAAGTTGCCAGACGACAAAAAAGCGCACTGCATGCAGTGCGCTTTTTTTATGTGCGCCGCTTGCATGCGGCATTCAACTCTCAGGCCCGGGGCTGCAAGCCTTGCGGCACATAGCGGCTCAAATATGCCGCAATGGCGCTTTCATGGCGCTGCCACCATACGCCCAGCGCCACCAGGCCCAAGCCCAGCAACGTGAGTGCAAACGGGAACATAAAGCTGTCGCGAAACACCTCATGCGACAGGTGGCCCAAATAGAACATCACCCCGAAGGCGCCATACACCGTGAACACACGCCGCCCGATGGCCGCGCCCATCAGCACCAACACTACATTCAGCGCGCAGTAGCCCAGCTTGGCCAGCTCAGAGCCAGAGTCGTTCAGGCTCAGGCCGCACCAGAACATGGTGGTACCGAAGATGTAGAGCCAGAAGGCAAAGTCCTGCCGCCACTCCGCCGTCTTGGACAAACGGGTACGCACGTCCACCCACATTGCTACCGCCACGGTGCCAATACCGAACACCAGCGACATGTCGCGCATGAACTCCCATTCCCAGCGGTGGTCGAACAGCAGCATGTTGGCCACGTCCATGCTCATGTACCAAAGGGTGAGCGCCAGCGGCATCACCATAAAGGGCAAGCGGTAGCGCCACAGCATCACCACACCGGCCAGCAAGGTGGCGAACTCCAGTGTGATCCAGCGCCAATCAATGCGCGTGTGGTAGCTGGCCAGCGAGTCCGGCCCGCCCGGTGGCCACCAGCCCATCAGGTGCTGTGCGCCCCACACAATCAGCGGCACCAGAAACACCGCCAGCGTAGCCATCAAACCGGCAGGCACCGGCAGGCTGCGCGCCTTGAAATAGTCCGCCACCTTCAGCGCAGCAAACAGGTACAAAGCTCCCAGCACCATCAGCGCGGTCGGACCCATCTGCTGGAAGCCCAGTGTCATGAACAGCGTCATGGCGCCAATGGCCAGCAGGCCGCCAAAGTAATACAGCACATTCACAAAGCTGAAACGCGGGCCGCCCGCCACGGCCGGCTGAGCGGGCTGGGGCGCATTGGGGTCTACAGGCCGGGTGGCCTGCCAATGCTGCCCCTGGCTCCAGCGCTGCCATAAGTCTTGGGCTTGCTGCTCGGTGATCAGGCCATCGCGTGCGGCCTGCTTCAAGTCCTGCAGGCGCAGCTCAAACGTCAAATTGCTGGTGTCGGTGAAGTCCTTGATGTCCATTGCGCATCCCCGCTGTCGTTTGGCTGCATATGTACCACAGGGCCGCTTCTAGAATGAAACCATGCTTACCCCCCGCACCACCACTGGTCTGCCGGCTGCCGAATCGCTGCAAGCGGCCTTAGCCCTTATCGACACCGAAGCCCGCGCCCTCTTCGGCCAAGGCAAGGTGGCGGACTACATACCGGCACTGGCCCAGGTGCAGCCGCGCCAGTTCGGCATGGCCGTGGCGCTGGTGGATGGCAGCACCTACCAAGTGGGCGATGCGCACACGCCGTTCTCGCTGCAAAGCATTACCAAACTGTTCACCTTTGTGCTGGCCCTCAAAGCCATTGGCGACGACGTGTGGAAGCGTGTGGGCCGCGAGCCTTCAGGAGCCGCATTTAACTCCATGGTGCAACTGGAAACCGAGCACGGCATTCCGCGTAACCCCTTCATCAACGCGGGGGCGCTGGTGATTACCGACATCCTCACCACCCGCTACGCCCACCTGGACTACGCGCTCCTCGGCGCCCTGCGCCGCCTGACGGACGACCCCGAGCTGAGCTGGAACGCGGCTGTGGCCAAAAGCGAGCGCGACACGGCCCACCGCAACATGGCCATGGCCTACTTCATGAAAAGCCACGGCAACTTTGCCAACCCGCCCGAGCTGGTGCTGGACAACTACTGCCGCCAGTGCGCCACCGAAATGAACTGCACCCAGCTCGCCCAAGCCACCATGTTTCTGGCCAATGGCGGGCGCGACCTGGGACGCGACGGCCGGCCCGACGAACAGTTTTTGAGCGCTGACGACGCCCGGCGCGTCAATGCCCTGCTGCTCACCTGCGGCGCCTATGACGCTGCTGGCGACTTTGCCTACCGCATCGGCCTGCCGGTCAAAACCGGGGTGGGCGGCGGCATTGTGGCCATAGCCCCCGGCGTGGGCACCATTGCCGTTTGGGCGCCTGAGCTGGACGCCAAAGGCAACTCGGTGCTGGGTGCCTTTGCGCTGGAGCGCCTGGTGCAGCTCACCGGCTGGAACCACACCTGACATGCGCCACCACCCTGCGATCGCCACCCTGTTGCTAGCCACCCTGCTGGGCGCAAGCGCAGCCGCACATGGCAACGCTTTGGATGCAGATGGCGTGCAGGCCCTGCTGCCCGCCCAGCCCGGCGGCAGTACGCTGGCGCTGGGCAGCAGCAACCCCAACACCGACAAGCGCTTCGGCTTTGACTACAAACCCGCTGCCACCGCCGCGCAAGAAGGCGGGCTGCGCTACTGGAATCTGCCTGCCACCCCGCTCACCTACAGCAGCGGCGGCAATGGCTACACCGCGCGTCTGCACCTGTTTGCCAGCGGCGGCAAACAACAGTTCAACTGGAAGACCCAGCGTGGCTACCTCAGCAGCCCGCAAGACGTGCGCAACCAGGAGTTCACGGTGTATGTGCGGGTGCATGAGCCGCTCACGCCACTGAATGCGCAAGTCACCCTCAAGATCCGCGGCGGCCACCACAGCGAGAAAGATGGCGACGCTGCCTCCTGCACCATGATGACCTTCGGCCCCGGCGGGCCCAGCGGCATCACCCGCTTTGCCAAAGAGCTCACCCACCCGCTGTACGACTATGTGGTGCTGCGCCCCCTGCTGGACGTGGCCTTGCAGCCCGGGCAGTGGTATGGCCTCAAGCTCATCAGCTACAGCCGCCCCGGCGTGCCCGGCGAGGTGCTGAACCAGCTCTACCTGGACACTGCACCTTTTGACTCGGCTGGCCGCCCCGCTAATGGCTGGCAGCTGCTCAGCGAATACACCGATGTGCAAGGCAAACGCACCGGCCGCCACTACGACACGCTGGCCGACTGGGGCGGCTGGCAAACCACCCTGCGCATGGACGGCTACCGCAGCATCGACTTTGCGCTGCCCTCCGTGCGCGAGATTGTTCCGCCCTCACCCTGAGCGGCAAAGGACCAAAACGGGCTCAGGCCCACATCAGCCGGTCACGGCCGGCGCCCTTGGCGGCATAGAGTGCGCGGTCTGCGTTGCGGATGTTTTCTACCGCGCTCAGGGCACGGTCCAACATGGTGAGGCCGGCCGAACAGGTGTGGTGAAAGCGGGGCAGCTCCGGCAGGGGCGAAGATTCGCGCACCAGCTCCAGAATGCCCTGCACCTTGGCCTCCATTTCAGGCGGGGTGACCATGGGGAACAGCAGCATGAACTCCTCTCCGCCAATGCGGCCGAAGCCGTCGTTGCGGCCCAGCGTGCCCACCACCAGTCGTGAGAAGCGTTGCAGCACCTCGTCGCCCGCGGTGTGGCCGTAGGTGTCGTTGATCTTCTTGAAGTAGTCCAGGTCCAGCAGTACCAGCCCGCAAGGCTGCTGGGTGCTGCGCAGCTGGTTCAGGCGCAAATCCAGCTGTTCCAGCACGTGGGCGCGGCTGCTCACCCCGGTGAGGGTGTCCACCTGCGCGGCACGCAAAGCGCCATCGCGCGCCTGGCGCAAAGACCGGTCGTTGGCGCGCAGGGCGGTAATGTCAAAGCCCACGCTCAGCATCCAGCCCTGGTCGTCCATGGTCTCGGTGATGTACATCCAGCGGCCGTTGCGCAGGTCGGTCTCAAAGGCGCGAAACGGCAGCTTGCCCCGGCGGGCCTTGGCAGACACCAGCCAGGCCTCAAGGTCGTCGGTGTTGATGGCGACGCCCACTTTGTTGTGGTAGCTGTGGCGCATCATGTCGGACCACGACATCACCGTATCTCGCGCCATGCCGAAATCGGTGCAATGCGCGGGGTTGGCATAGCGCACCATGTCTTGCGGGTCGTACAGCACCACATGCAGCGGAGAGTGCTCATACAAGCTTGCGAAGTGTTTTGTCAGCTCCGCGCTGTCCGCGATACCCGAGATGTGTGCCATACGTTGCGCCCCTTGTGAGGGCAGAAATCATTGTTGTGGCGCCGATTTTAGACATCCACCCCGACACTGCACACCCCTGCCGCACGGCGGAACCCAGGCGGCGCAGATGCGGCGTCTAAAATCACCGAATGAGCACCCCCACCCCCGCGAACACAGCTACTGATTCCGTCAAGCCCAGCAATTTTTTGCGCCAGATCATCGAGTCTGATCTGGAAAAAGGCACTTACGCCCAACGCCGCTGGGCAGGCACCCCCGGCGACGCCGCGCACCACGCTGCCGGCGAGCCCGACCCCGCCAAAATCCGCACCCGCTTTCCGCCCGAGCCCAACGGCTACCTGCACGTAGGCCACGCCAAGAGCATCTGCATCAACTTCGGGCTGGCGCGCGACTACGGTGGCGTGTGCCACCTGCGCTTTGACGACACCAACCCCGAAAAAGAAGACACCGAATACGTCAACAGCATCATCGACGCGGTGAAGTGGCTGGGCTTTGACTGGAACGGCAGCCAGGGCGACTACAGCGTGGCCCCCTACCAGGCCAGCGACTACTTTGACTTTATGTACCGCGCCGCCGAGGCGCTGATTGAAGCCGGCCACGCCTATGTGGACGAGCAAACGCCAGAGCAAATGCGCGTGAACCGTGGCGACTTTGGCAAGCCCGGTGTGGACAGCCCATTCCGCACCCGCACACCTGCCGAGAACCTGGCCCGCTTCCGCGAAATGCGCGACGGCAAGCATGAAGATGGATCGATGGTGCTGCGCGCCAAGATCGACATGGCCAGCCCCAACATCAACATGCGCGACCCGGCCATCTACCGCATTCGCCGCGCCACGCACCACAACACGGGCGACACCTGGTGCATCTACCCCATGTACACCTTTGCGCATCCGATTGAGGACGCACTGGAGCAAATCACCCACAGCATTTGTACGCTGGAGTTTGAAGACCAGCGCCCGTTTTACGAATGGCTGATGGACCGCTTGTGCGAGAGCGGCCTGCTGGCTGCCCCCGCGCCCAAGCAATATGAATTTGCCCGCCTGAACCTCACCTATGTGATTACCAGCAAACGCAAGCTGGCCGCGCTGGTGAACGAAGGCAAGGTCAGCGGCTGGGACGACCCGCGCATGCCCACCATCGTCGGCCTGCGCCGCCGTGGCTACACGCCCGCCGCCATCCAACTGTTTGCCGAGCGCATTGGCGTGACCAAGAGCGACAGCTGGATCGACTACAGCACCCTGGAAGGCTGCCTGCGCGAAGACCTGGAAAACACCGCCCACCGCGGCATGGCCGTGCTGAACCCGGTGAAGCTGGTGCTGACCAACTGGGGCGAAGTGTTTGCCGCACAAGGCGGCGACGCTTATCTGGACGCGTGCAGCCTGCCCGCCCTGCCCCATCCGCCCGAAGGCGTCGAAAGCCCGGCGCGCCACTTCACCATCGGCAAAGAGGTGTGGATCGAGCGTGAAGACTTTGAAGAAGTGCCCCCCAAGGGCTACAAGCGCCTGTTCCCCGGCAACAAGGTGCGCCTGAAGGGCGGCCACGTGATCGAGTGCACCGGCTGCACCAAAGATGCCAATGGTGTCATCACCGAAGTGCTGGCCACCGTGGTGCCTGACACCAAGAGCGGCACCCCCGGCGCCGACCTGGTGAAGGTGAAAGCTGCCATCACCTGGGTGGGCGTGGCCGACGGCGTGCACGCCGAAGTGCGCATGTACGACCGCCTGTTCAGCGACGCCCAGCCCGACGCGGGCGGCAAAGACTTCCTGGAAAGCCTGAACCCCAACAGCCTGAAGGTGGTGACCGCCATCGTGGAGCCATCGCTGGCCAACGCGCAGCCCGACCAGAAGTTTCAGTTTGAACGCCACGGCTACTTTGTGGCCGACCGCGTGGACCACAAGACGGACAAGCCGGTGTTTAACTTGGCGGTGGGGTTGAAGGATTCTTGGGGGAAGTAAGCTACCCAAAAGCTACCAGGAAGGCCAACACCGCCCGTCGGTGCTGGCCTTTGTTTTTGACTTTCTTTCACCCCAAGTAGATAAGTGGCACCTTGCAGACAGATACTGCCAAGCGTGGCGGAAACTCTTGCGACGAGTCAAATTACGATCAAGCGTATGGCCAAACAACCATTCACCGTCGATTACACAAAGCATCAAGAAATGATGGACGAATGGGCGCTCGCGATAGGTCGCTTCATGGTCCAGTTCACAAGTTATGAATACTGGACTTACCAGTACATCAAGACTTTCGGTTCCGATCGCCTAAGTAGAGCTACCAGTGACCTGATGCTCAACTCAAGAGCACCAGTTGCCGAGTCACTGGTTTTAGAAATTGGGCTTGTACCGGAAATGCAGAATCGCGTTCAAGCAGCATTCAAGAAACTCAAGGGGTTGGCATCTAGCCGTAATCTTGTTGCACACAACGGCCCGATGATGCACGTGTATACGAATGCAGAAGGTCAAATGCTTCTGCAGATCGAGCTTCGAAGCTCGAAGGACGAAGAAAAACAGATCACCATAGAGCGGCTTAACCAACTTTCCGCGGAGGCCCGCACGCTAGATGAGGAACTCGCACTGTTGTACGGAGAAGTTCAACAGAAGAAAAATCAAGTAGCCGCTGGTCAATAAATTCCATTAGGCGCAACTTACTGATTCCACTTTGCACCAAATGGCCCCCCAATCCATCCTCCACTTCTGGTTCACCGAGCTAACCCCCAAGCAGCACTTCGCCAAAGACGCTGCCTTGGACGAAGCCATCCGCACCCGCTTCGGCGCCACGCTGGAAGCTGCGGCGCGGTGTGAGCTGTTTGCCTGGCGCGCCACGCCGGAGGGGCGGCTGGCGGAGGTGTTGGTGCTGGACCAGTTCTCGCGCAATGTGTACCGCGACACCGCCCGCGCCTTTGCGCAGGACGCGCTGGCCCTGGTGCTGGCGCAAGAGCTGGTGGCCAGTGGGCAGGACCGCAGCCTGCCCCTGGCACAGCGCAGCTTTGCCTACATGCCCTACATGCACAGCGAGTCCGCGCTGGTGCACGCGCAAGCCGTGGCCCTGTTTTCGCAGCCGGGCATGGAAGACACCCTGCGCTTTGAGCTGCGCCACAAAGAGATCATCGACCGCTTCGGCCGCTACCCCCACCGCAACGCCATCCTGGGCCGGACCTCCACGCCCGAGGAGCTGGCTTTCCTGAGCGAACCGGGGTCTTCGTTTTAGGTTTTCGGCAGCAGGCTTGCTACTCTTTTAGTAGCTGCTCGCGCATATTCCACAAGCGCTAGAGGCCTATTTTGCTTAGATTTCGCGGTGGTGCGCTCTATACTGCCGCATGCCCCAAATCAGTAGCCCCACCCTCACCCCACAGCTGCTGCGCCAGCTAACGCTTAACCCGGCAGACCACCCCCGTGGTGTGGCGCATTTGAGTGCGGCCAGCGGCCTGGTGCGCGTGGGCGAGCGCCTGTATGTGGTGGCCGACGACGAGGTGCACCTGGGCGTGTTTGACAGCAGCGCCATGCACGCCCCCGGCGCGCTGCTGCGCTTGCTGGAGGGCGACTTGCCGCACGACAAGGGCGCGCGCAAAAAAGCCAAGCCCGACCTCGAAACCCTGGCCCAACTGCCGCCTCTGCCCGGCCACACCCACGGGGCCTTGCTGGCCTTGGGGTCTGGCTCCAAGCCGCAGCGTGAAACCGCGGTGCTGCTGCCGCTGGATGCGCAGGGAACTCCGCTTGGGCAAGTGGACACCATCGATCTGGCGCCGCTGTATGCGCCGCTGCGCGAGCGGTTTGCAGACCTGAATATTGAAGGCGCTTTTGTGCTGAGCAACGAGTTGCTCTTGCTGCAGCGGGGCAACAAGGGCAACGCCTTGAGCGCGTGCATTCGCTACGAATGGAGCCACATCGCCCCTTGGCTGGCAGGCCTGCAGCCCCAGCCGCCCGCCCCCCACCATGTGCAAACCATGGATTTGGGCGAGGTAGCCGGTGTGCCCCTGAGCCTGACCGATGGCACGCCCCTGCACGGCGGCGCCTGGGCCTTTTGCGCCGTGGCCGAAAGCACCGACGACAGCTACCACGACGGCGCCTGCGTAGGCTCCGCCATTGGCATCGTCACGCCAGATGGTCAGGTGAAGCTGCAGCTGCTGGCCGGCGCCCCCAAGGTTGAGGGCATTGCCGCCCAAGCCGCAGACGGTGGCTGGCAGATCACCCTGGTGACCGACCCCGACGAGCCACGCACCCCCGCGCAGATGCTGCAAACGCACTGGGTGCTGTAACGGCGCAAAAGCAACCCGCCCCATGGCCCGCCGCAAGCACCACCACGTCTATGTGATTGAGCTGCACAAAGAGGTGCTGCTGGAGCCACGCTTTCGCAAAAACAACCCGGGCTATGTGGAAGGCAAGCCCTGCGTGTACGTGGGCATGACCGGGCTGGACCCGGATGTTCGCTTCGACAAACACAAAGCCGGCATCCAGGCCAACCGCTTCGCCCAGCAATACGGCCTGCGCCTGCTGCCCGACTTGTACGAAGGCTTTAACCCCATGAGCTACGACGACGCGGTAGACAAAGAAATAGAAGTCGCCATAGACCTGCATTCCGCCGGGTTCGGGGTTTGGCAGGCTTGAGGCTTGAGGCGTGAGTAAATTTGCTACGCTTTTGGTAGCTGCTCGCGCATATTCCATGGGCGCTAACGGCACTTTTTATTCATAATCAACTGCTCATCATGTCCATAACCCCCAAGTTCATCCACCTGCCCGATGGCCCTGTGCCCGGCCCTTTACAGCTGCTGCCCGTAAACGCCGAGGTACTGGCCGTGCACACGGCAGATGGTGCGCATGTGGGTTCGCTCAAGAAGATTGGCGCGGTTTGGAAGTTCAAGGCTATGGGCTACGACGCGGCCGGCGGCATGGAGCCCGGAGGGGGCCCGCTCACTGACCAGCACAACATGCAGTTCACAGCGCCCGATGCCGCCGAGGTAAGCGCGCGGCTACTTGCAGTGGGCCCATAGGCCCCGCTCGTAAAATAGCGCGCTTTGTCGTCACGGAACCAGTTCACCCATGCCTAAAACCAATAACAAACCTTTCGTGATCGGCGTTGCCGGGGGCAGTGGCAGTGGCAAGTCCACGGTAACGCGCCAGGTACTGGCGTCCATCGGCCCCGAGATGGCCTCGGTGGTGTACCAGGACGACTACTACTGCGACCAGACGCATCTCTCGCCCGAAGAGCGCGTCAAAACCAATTACGACCACCCCGACGCTTTCGACTGGCCCCTGATGGTGCAGCACATGCAGGCCCTGCGCCGCGGCGAAGCCATTGACATGCCCACCTACGATTTCGTGAAGCACAACCGCGCGCCCACCACCGTGGTGGTGAACCCGGCGCCGGTGATCGTGATTGAAGGCCTGTTTGCGCTGTTCGACCCCGACTTGCGCAAGATGATGTCGCTGAAGATCTTTGTGGATACGGCGGCCGACGTGCGCTTTATCCGCCGCCTGCAGCGCGACATTACCGAGCGCGGCCGCAGCACCGAGAGCGTGATCGCCCAGTACCTGGAAACCGTGCGCCCCATGCACAAGCAGTTCATCGAGCCCACCAAGCGGCACGCCCACGTCATCCTGCCCCACGGCGCCAACGACCCTGCGGTGGACATCATCACCACCAAGGTCAAAACCCTGATTCAGGATCTGGAGCGCGGCTAAGCACTCGCTGCACGGATCACAAAGTCCAGAGCAGCGCATGTAGCCGCCACTTGCGCGGCAACGCATTGCTCGGGCGTGGCTCTGGGGCTGTCGGGATAAACCTCGGTGGTGCTGGTGTAGCGCGCGCCGGTGATGCCGGCGCACAGGCCCCAGCCCACCATGTCGTACTCAATGACGCCACGGGCCGACAAGGGCGTGCCGATGATGCCGCCCTCCCCGTCGGTGGGCGCAATGTGCGTGATGCGCTCTACCGCCTGCAGGATGGCTTGCTGGAATGCGGGTTGGGGGTTGCCGGTGTCGTCCACCAGATAGAAGCCATCGGGGATAGTGGCGGGCTCAAACGGCTTGCCATCGCGCGCGGCTACGGCAGGGCGGTATTCGCTCTCGTCGGTGTCGGTAGTTTCGTGCAGGTCAATGTGTGCAGCAAACTGACCCAGCAGGGGTGCCACCAAACGCATGAGGGCCGCACTCTCTTGAGCAGGGCTGTCGGCGCGGAAGCTGCGGTTGGGGTCCAGCGCGTCGAAGTTCCAGCGCTGAATACGCTCGTAGGCCCAGGGGCTCACACATGGCGCCATCAGCAGGTTCACACGGCCGGCGTAGGCGGCAGCATGCTCCGCGGCAAAGCGCAATGCGCCATGCACGCCACTGGTCTCGTACCCGTGCACTCCGCCCGTGACCAACACCGTGGGCAACGCACTGCTCCAACTGCGGCTGCGCAAGGCCATGAGTGGGAAGCGCTCTTCGCTGTGCACGGAATCCGCATAGACGACTTCGCCATAGCTTTCCACGTCCCACTGCGCACGCATCTGCTCCACCGCAGAGAGCACTTCGTCGGCATAGCTGCGCTGGCGCACCTGGCGGGCGCGCCACTGCTGAACTTCGGCGGGGCCCCAGGCTTGGCCGGGGGTGCCGAGAGGATAGAAACGGGGGATAGTCATGAATGTAGCTTCTTCGCCTGATCTGTTTGCTACGATTTTAGTAGCTGCTCGCGCACATTATTCTGGCGCCAGAGGGCTTTTTTATGCATGGTCCATGCGCAGAGGTCCGCCTGCATAGAATGCGCTACGCCCTGCACACCTGACGTGCAGGCCCGAAACACCCGCCTACAAGGAAGACACCATGCCCCAATTGAAACTCAGCTACTTTGACATGCACGGCGGCCGCGCTGAACCTGTGCGCCTGGCCCTGCACCTGGGCGGTGTGGCGTTTGATGACCACCGCTTTACCTTCCCGCAGTTTGCTGAAATCCGCAAATCCACTCCGTTCGGCCAAGTGCCGACTTTGGATGTGGATGGCACCCAGTTCACCCAGAGCGATGCGCTCTTGCGCTTTGCGGGCAAGCTGGCCGGCCTGTACCCCACCGACCCATTGCAAGCCTTGTACTGCGATGAAGTGACCTATGTGGTGGAAGACGCAGGCGTCAAGATGGGCCCCACGTTCCGCATGAGCGGCGAAGAGCAAAAGGCCGCGCGTTTGGCGCTGGTGAATGGCTCCATGCCCGTGTATTTGGGCTGGCTGCAGCAGCGCTTGCAAGCACAAGGCGGTGAGTTTTTTGCTGACGGCCGACTCACCGTGGCAGACCTGAAAGTGTTTATCGATGTGCGCGCCTTGAACTCCGGCCGCTTTGACCATGTGCCCACCGACCTGGTAGAGCGCGTGGCCCCTGCGCTGAATGCACACATGCAGCGCATTGCCGAGACACCGGCCATCAAGGCCTATTACGCCCAATTCGCGGCCAAGTAAGCGCGCGCTATGGAGTTGATGGAGCGGCTGATGCCGCAGTACCAGTTCAGCGAAAAACACCAGTTGCTCACGCCGGCCACGGCCGACGCTTTACTGGACGCGGTGCTGCAGCCGGGCGTGAGCGAAGACCCGTGGGCGCGCCGCTTCATCCAGCTGCGTGAGCTACCCGACCGGCTGCGGGGTGCACTGGGTGGCCGCAGCCGCCTGGCGACCCAAGCGCCCTTTGGCATCGACAATTTCACCCTGCTGGGCCGCGATGGCGACCGTGAAATCGCGCTCGGGCTGGTGGGCAAGTTCTGGCAGGCGGACTACGGCCAGGTGCGTATGGCCGGCCCGGACCAGTTTGCCAATTTCAATGAGCCGGGCTTTGCCAAGCTGGTGCTCAACTTCAGCACCCGCCCCGCCGCAGAGTGTGGCACCTGGTTGCACACCGAGACGCGGGTGTTTTGCAACGACCACGCTTCGTTGCGCCGCTTCACGCCCTATTGGTGGCTGATACGCCCGGTGAGCGGGTTGATCCGGCAGCGGCTGCTGGCCCGCGTGCGCGATGCGGCGATGGCTTCGGCCTAACCCAAAACCGAGTAACCCCACCACACCGGGCTTATTGCCCCGGTGCCACACTCGCGCCCCTTGTTGTTTCACTTACAGGTTTTTTGAACATGCTTTTCAGTCCCCTACAAGTCGGCGCGCTGACTCTGCCCAACCGTTTCGTCCTCGCGCCACTGACCCGCACCCGCGCGGGCTTGGAGCACCTGCCCAATGACTTGATGGCCGAGTACTACGCCCAGCGCGCAAGCGGCGGCCTGCTGATCACCGAGTGCACCATGGTTCAGGAAGGAACCTCTGCCTTCGTGGCTGAGCCCGGCGTCTACTCCGAAGCGCAAATTGCCGG
Organism: Rhodoferax mekongensis; assembly: GCF_032191775.1. Classification (NCBI taxonomy): domain Bacteria; kingdom Pseudomonadati; phylum Pseudomonadota; class Betaproteobacteria; order Burkholderiales; family Comamonadaceae; genus Rhodoferax; species Rhodoferax mekongensis. The sequence continues at coordinate 3,373,230 of NZ_CP132507.1, forward strand.
CTGGAAGAAAACCACCGATGCCGTACACGCCAAGGGCGGCCGCATCTTCATGCAGATCTGGCACGCAGGCCGTGCAGCCCACCCCGGCATCAACGGCGGTGTGCGCACCGTGTCCAGCAGCGCGCTAGCCATTGACGGCGAGATCCACACCCCCGCGGGCAAAGTGCCGCACGTGGTGCCGCACGCGCTCAGCGTGGAAGAGATCAAGGACATCGTGGCTGCCTTTGCCCAGGGCGCCAAAAACGCCATCGCCGCAGGCTTTGACGGCGTGGAAGTGCATGGCGCCAATGGCTATTTGATTGACCAGTTCCTGCGTGACGGCTGCAACAAGCGCACCGATGCCTACGGCGGCTCATTGGAAAACCGCGCGCGCTTCTTGTTCGAGGTGCTGACGGCCGTAAGCGAAGCCATCGGCTCCGACCGCGTGGGTGTGCGCCTGTCGCCCCTGAACAGTTTTAACAGCATGGTCGACAGCGATCCCGTGGGCCTGACCGCTTTCCTGGCCGAAAAGCTCAACGACTTCAAGCTGGCCTACCTGCACCTGATGCGTGCGGACTTCTTCGGCGTGCAAAAGGCCGACGTGATGACCGTGGCACGTACGAACTACAAGGGTGTGTTGATCGGCAACATGGGCTACAGCGCGGAAGAGGCTGAGCAAGCGATCAAGGACGGAAAACTGGATGCTGTGGCGTTCGGCAACGCATACATTGCCAATCCGGACCTGCCGGAACGCGTGAAAGCCGGTGCGGCGTTGAACACGCCTGACAGCAGCACCTACTACACACCAGGTGCACAGGGCTACACCGACTACCCGACGATGTAATCGTCAGGCGGGCACCACCCGGTCAGCACGGCCGGGGGGTGCCTTGGAAGGCCTGGATTACAGACCTTCGTGACGGTCAGCGGCAGCAAACAACTCCAGCGCGAACTGGGGGTCCGACTTCTGGATGCTGGCAGCAAAGGTACGCAGCTCTTCCGCTTCTGCAAAGCGGGTCGTGGCTTGCGACTGGGCCGTGCCGAAGGAAACTTGCCACAGGGCTACCGCCAGATTCTTGCCGGCCACCCACAGCGCCTGCAAGGAAGCGCCCACGGTGGGTTGTGCATTCTGGGGCAGAGAGATTGCGTTGAGTGTCGTGCTGGTCATGGTGGACTCCTTCAATAAAACCGTGTTATGTTGCACCGCAGTATAGGGTTAACCCTAGATGCAATGCAAGGGTTAACCCTAATACCTGTTGTTTCTTAGGGAGTAAGGCCTAAGTCCTGCCCACCCCTGCCTTGAGAAACCTGCCCATGACGCCAGCTAAGCGGCATGACTGACGCACTCCACATCGTTTGCCCCCATTGCCACACCACTAACCGCGTGCGTGCCGACCAGCTCGGCAGCGCCCCCGACTGCGGCAACTGCAAAGGCGCCCTGTTCACCGGCAAACCGCTGGACCTGACCACGGCCACTTTTGACAAACACCTGAACCGCAGCCACATACCGCTGCTGGTGGACTTCTGGGCCCCATGGTGCGGCCCCTGCCGCTCCATGGCCCCCGCCTATGTGGCGGCTACGGCGCAGCTGGAGCCGCACATCCGCGTGGCCAAGGTAGACACGGAGGCCCAGCAGGCACTGGGCGCGCGCTTCCAGATTCGTAGCATTCCGACGCTGGCTTTGTTTGTGGGTGGACGCGAGGTCGCCCGCCAGCCCGGTGCCATGGGCCAAGCCGACATCCTGCGCTGGGTCAAGATGCACCTGCCGGTGCGCAAATAATTGAAAAAACTTACCCCAAGCGCCTGTGGGCTGTTGTGTGGATAAGCGTGTTTACAAGCGGCGAAATCCGCGCCGGCATTGGGTTTGACAAGCGCGCCCAAAAAACAGGCAGTGCAAAAGCACTCGCTTGCAGGCACAAAAACCTGTGGTAGGGGCGGATGCGCACAATGACAAATTGGCTTGGGTTACCCAAGTCGGTTAACCTCGCCGCCTCACACAATGAACCCCACAGGACTTTTCCATGAAAAAACTCAACGTCACCATCAAGCTGGAAATGTCGGTACCGGACGACTGGTCGCTGGTCGAAACCTCGGAAGGCACCCCGGTGCTGAGCCTGCCCAATGGCCAGTTTCTGGACATCGCCATCGAACCCCTGTTTGCCGCTGACCCGGAAGACACCTGGAGCAGCACCGAAAGCGAAGACGAGCTGAACGACATTCTCGACATGGTCGAGAGCGAAGAAGTCAGCTACGAATTCGTCACTCACTAAGCCCACACCCACCGCTGCAAGTGCCATGGCTCAACCAGACCACAGCCCCTCTGCCGAACGCAACAAGCAACCTATTCTGGAGGTGCTGCAATCCCTACTGCCCCCCAGCGGCCGGGCGCTGGAGATTGCGTCGGGCACCGGGCAACACGTGGTCTGGTTTGCCCGGCACCTGCCGCAATGGATCTGGCAGCCGACTGAGGTGCACCGCGGCGCGCTCTACAACATTGAAGTGCGTGCCAGCGAAGCAGACCTTGGCAATATTGAAATTGCGCAGCAGCTGGATGTGTGCCATGAGCCCTGGTTTGACACCGACTCCGAACTGACCGGTCCCTATGACCTGCTGCTGTGCATCAACATGCTGCACATTGCGCCATGGTCCGCCTGCGGTGCACTCATGCGAGGCGCGGCGCAACACCTGGCCGAGGACGGCGTGTTGGTGACCTACGGGCCCTACTTCGAAGCCGGCATCACTCCGACCACTAGCAATATTGAATTCGACGCCAGCCTGCGGACCCATGACCCCAGTTTCGGCATTCGGGAGCTCGATGACGTGACTGCCGAAGCGGCACGTGCGGGCTTGCAACTGAAATCACGCCATGAAATGCCGGCCAACAACCTGCTACTGGTGTGGGGCCTCAAAGACCCAGTGCGTCGTACACCCGGATAGCAGCATAGGCGTCATTGGCCGCGTAAACCAGCTGCCCCTCTGTCAGGCGCGGTGCAGCCCAGTTGCTGGTTGCTGCCTTCTTGCTCTTGATGAACCGCTGGTTGAACAAGACCGCTACGGCGCCTTTGACGCCCATGTCCTTGCGGTAGCCCCGCTCGCGGAACACATGGTTCAACTCCAACACGCCCACCGGCTCTACCCCCAGCTTGTGCAGGATGCGTTTGCGGTCATCCCCCAAACCAAAACCTGCTTTCACCACCCCTGGCAAGGCCATCAACTGCGCAGCCACCGCCCTGCATTCGGGGTCATGCAACTGGAACACCCAGGCGCGCTGTGGCGTGGACAACTGCAGCACATGGGGGCCATCTGACAACTCACCAACCTTGAAGGTGGGCTTGGACTCGGTGTCGAAGCCCCAGGCGCGGGCAGAGCGCAGCTCTTCCAGCGCTGCCAGTGCCTGCGGACCGGTGCTGACCAGCGTGATGCGGTCCAGCCCCAAGCGGCTGAATTCGGGCAGCAGGGCAATAGCGTCTTTGTCGGGCGTAGGGTGCTGTTCGCGAGGGTGATGTTGCATGGGGCGTATCATCGCCCACCTGCCACCCTTTGGCATGAACGACCTGCCGGCTGCATTTCAGCGGCCGCGCGCCCCAGGACCTCCCCATGAAAAAAACATTCCCCCTTCACGTTGAAGGCAAGCACCCCGACCGCCTGCTGGATGCCACCAAGCACGAAATCCGCAAATACATGAAGCGCGAACGCAACCGCGCCTTGCCTGAAGGCGTGGATTTCTGGGACTTTGACTGCCGCTTCGGCGCGACCGAACAGGACGCTGTGGTGGCCCACTCTGCCGAGCTGATCGGCCTGGTCGACGCCATTGCCAAAGAAGGCGGCAAGCAGTTCTATATCGAGATCCTGGCCAAACACGGTGTGCGCAAGCCGCGGGATCCGGCAGCCGGGTCGACGATTGCCAACTTCCTGGAAGAGTGATTTAGGTCTAGCACAGACCAGCCATGGCTTGAGCGCGCGCGGGGCAAAAAAAGTTGAAAAAAACTTACCCCAATCCCATGTGGACTGCATTGTGGATAAGCGTGTTTACAAGACCCGAAAGCCGCACCAGCATTGGCTTGGGACACGATGCCAAAAAAACAGGCAGCCATAAAGCCCCTGTTTTGGCGACCGTTTTTCTGTGGTAACAGGTATCAACCGGACGCCATCACAGCCCGCCCCTTGCCAGCACCTTTGGCGGCGTAGAGCGCCCGATCTGCAGCGACCATGAGCGTCTTCATTTCGGTACCGTGGCGGGTAAAAAGTGCCACACCAATGCTCACCCCCAAGGGCAAGCCGACTCCGGGATAGGGCGCTGACAGCACTTCGACCAGCCGTTCAGCACTCTGCATGGCCGCCTCGGCCGACACATCGGACAGCAGAATGATGAATTCGTCCCCCCCGATACGGGCCGCCACATCCGAGCCACGAATGGTTTGACCGATCCGCAGGGCGACGGTCTTGAGGACCTCGTCGCCCGTGGAATGACCCAGGCTGTCGTTGACGGCCTTGAATCCGTCCAGGTCCAGCGCCAACAGGGCCAGCTCGCTGTCACGCCTTAGGGCCAAGGACATGCTGCGCTGTGCCAGCTCATCAAACAGCAGGCGGTTGGGCAGCTCGGTCAGCGCGTCGTGCTGGGCAAAGAACTTCACCTTGCGCATGGCGTCGGCCGCCTGCAGCATTGCCGTACCCACGGCCTGGGCCTCTTGTAGTTCTAAATTCGGCAGGGTGATGTCGTCCCCACGGCCGAGTGCCAAGGCGGCATCATTGAGCTCACCGACGGAAGAGAGCACTTTCAGACCGGCGCGGCGAGCCAGCCATAGCCCCAGCATGAGTGCCGCCAACAGGCCCGCCATCACCTGCGCGAGCTGCATGAGAAGTTCCCGATGCAATTCTTGCTTGGGCGCACCGCTCACCACCGTCCAGCCCCACAAAGGTGAGGTGCTGAAAGCGGTGAACACAGGAATGTTCTCTTTGGTGACCGACTCCATAAACCCCGAGTCACGCTGCGTGAGCATGTTGGCCAATTCCGGCACGGCCTTCTGCCCCAAAAAACGTTCGGGTTCGCGTGAGCGCCCCACAATCGTCCGGCTGCTGTCCAACACCGCTACCAGCCATCCCTCAGGCACGGGGTGGCGGGCAATGATTTTGTTGATCCGCTCGGGTGTGAGCCCGATGTTGAGGCTGTAAATCACCTTGCCGCCAGACACCACCGGTACCCCCATTGCAATGATCTGCGCCTTGGTGGTCACGCCAATGAACATGTCTGTCAGCACCGTAGTCTGCGAATCAAACACCTTGCCCAGTTGGGTAGGCGTTCCGCGAGTCGGCAGAGGGGCACCGAACGGAAGCAGAGTATTCAGCACTTGCCGCCCCTCACGGTCTGTCAGGATGTAATTCAGTACCGATCCTGAACCCAAGGCTTGGGTAGCCCGCTGGTGAAAGCCCCGCAAATTGCCGCTCTCCAGCTCTGGGGCGGTAGCCAGCGTTTTGAGCGCCGACTCGATGGCGGCCATCTCTCGCTCGAGATCGGATTGGATGGCACGGGCGACCCATACTGTTTGCTGTTCCACGCTCTCGCGTTGCAGGCGGTAGTTGGCATAAGCCAACAACATGCCTACAAGGGCCGTAGGCAAAACACTGAAGACCACCAGCATCTGCAAGGCACGCCGCAGCGACACACTGCGACGCACACGAATCCTGTTTGGCATGTTGTACCTGCCTTTGTAGTTGTTGAACCTTCCCTGCTGCCACTATGGCAGAAGGTCCGACTTGCAACAACCCGTAAGACAAAAAACTTACCCCATTCCCGTGTGGGCCACGCTGTGGATAACACGAGGTACAAGCCGCGAAATCCGCGCCAGTATTGGGCTGCGACACGATGCCTAAAATTTAGGCAAATTCACGTCTCTCCAAAATGAAAAATCTGTGATTTGTCAATGAGGGAAAGTTTTGTGTTAGCACTTTTTGAAATTCGGTGTAGCTGAAGAAAACGACGTCAAACTGCATCGCATTACCCCCGAAAACTGTGCGCCACTTTGTGGATAACTATGTTTACAAGCCCCAAAACCCGCACCAACAGGGGCTTTGCAGAGGGTGCCTGTAAAGTAGCCACTGCGGGAACCATTGCCGCTTTCACCGACTCTACCCCCGCTGACACTTTTACAACCTGCTACACCTATGTCCATGATGTCTTTGCCTACCGCCCACCCGGCTTCTCCTGATCGCAACCGCCTTCGCCTGTTGGCCCTGCCCATGGCATTGGCGCTGGGCAGTTTGGTCGCTTGCGGCAAACAAGAAGAAGCCGGCACCAAGCCTGCGGAGAAAGCCTCTGCCCTGGCACCTGCACAGGCTTACGAAAAGATCGCCGCTGAGGGCAAAGGCTTCACCGTGGGTGCCATGATGGCGGCCAACCCGGTGTATGTGTTGTTTGACCCCCAGTGCCCGCATTGCGGCCACCTGTGGCAATCCTCCCAGGCCTTGTTGCCCAAGGCAAAGTTTGTGTGGATCCCCGTGTCCTTCATCAACGGAAAGAGCGCGCCTCAAGGCGCGGCCATCCTGAGTGCATCCAACCCGGCGGAATTCATGGCAGCTCATGAAAGCTCCATCCTCGCCGGCACAGGCGGCGCCCCCCTGCCCGCGTCGGTGGCACCTGAGGTAGAAGCCATCATCAAGGCCAACACCGAGCTGTTCAACAAGCTGGCGGTGGAATCTGTGCCCTATGTGGTGGCCAAAAACATCAAGTCCGGTCAGGTAGTCACCAACGCAGGCGCCATGGAGACCGCGGCACTTGCCGAGTTTCTGGGCGTGAACTAAAAGCGCTACAGCACTGCGTAACGGCCGGGGCGGTGGTTGACCGCGATGAACAGGTTCATCACCACCGCCGCCAACACGGAGTACGCCACGCGCACCGGGTCGACCACTGTCAACGCCAGCAGCACGATGGTGCAGTCCATGCCCATTTGCACCATGCCGGCGCGCCAACCACGCGCGCGCTGCAGGTACAGCGACACGATGGTGGCACCACCCAGACTGGCACGGTGACGCGCCAGAAACAAGCACCCCGAGCCCAGCAGCAGGCCGCCCAGCACGGCCGCATAGGCGGGATGCAACCGCTCAATGGCAAACAGGCGTGGCGACCATTCGGCCATGGCTGACAAAAACGTGATGGCCACGAAGGTCTTGACCGTGAATTCCCGCCCCATGCGTTGCCAGGCAAACCAGTAAAACGGCAGGTTGATCAAAAAGAACAGCTTGCCCAGGCTCACCCCGGTGGCGTAATGCAGCACAAACGCCGCACCGGCCGTACCGCCGGTGAGCAAGCCGGCCTGCCCGAACAGGATGAGCGCCAAGCTCACAAACAAGGTGCCGGTAAAGATGGCCTGCGCATCCTCAAACAAGGTGTGCTGCTGCACATCGCCTTGCAGGGCGGCAGGCAGATCAACCGGCCCGCTGGCGGGCTTGTCGGGAGGGGATAGAGGCATGGAAGAAGACATGAACCGGACTGAGCAAGCATTGTGCCGCCCGCCGCGCCACGGCGGTTGACACGCGCCTTACCAATTGGCCGGATCCACCTTGTAGTAGCCCTGCAGTTCGCGGTACAGCGCCGGGTCATAGTCGCGCAATGCGGCACCCTGCTCGAAAAACACTTCAGACACAACGGAGAAAAACTCTGCGGGGTCCTGCGCACCGTAATGGTCCAGCAGTCCTTGCTGGTGCATAAAGGCTTCGCCCTGCAATCGCTCAAAAGCCGCACTCAACACGGTTTTCCAACGCTGGGGGTTGTAGCTGGCATCCCCCGCCAACGGCAAAGGTGCACCAATCGCCTGACCGTTTTCCTGGTCCAGCTGGTGGGCGAATTCATGGATCACGACATTGCGGCCATCCTGCGGGTCGGCAGCACCCTGCAACACGTCCTGCCAGGACAGGATGACCTGCCCCTGTGACCACGACTCGCCTGCCAGCGCCTGACGCTGGGCATGGTGGACGCCGGCAGCATCGGTGTGGCTGCGGTCCACCAGAAACGCCGCCGGGTACAGCAGGACTTGGCGAACCCCGGCAAAGTAGTCTGTCGGGGCGCCCCGGGTTCGATTGAGCAGGAGCAGGCAGGCATGGGCGGCCACGACTACCCGCATTTCGTCGGTGACGCGCAGGCCGTCGCATCCGATGAACGCCTTCTCCGCGACAAAAACCTGAATGTGCTTTTTGAGTTGCAGCTGCAAGTCAGCCGGCAGGCGCGCAAACAGGGGCACCCGCTTGCGCAAGTACTTGCGCCAAGCCGCCGGAAAAGCTTGCTCCTGCAGGCGACTGCGCCGCCAAGCCAACCAGCGCGGGTACCCCAGGAGGCCGGCTAAGAGCGCCAATGCGGCGATACAAAACAAAGTAAAGGCCACAGGTCTCCCGTTAGCGGCGTTGCATGAACGCTGTAACTGGAGGCCCTGCAGCCTTTTTCAAGCGCCCACAGGCGCTCGGGGCTTAACGTGCCACCAGGACCGGTACGGGGCTTTGCGCCACCACCTTGGCCGCCACGCTGCCCAGCACCAGGCGCGCCACGCCGGAGCGGCCGTGTGAACCGATGACGATGAGATCTGCACCCACGGTCTGCGCGCTTTGCACAATGCCGTTGACCGCCGTAGCGTCTTCCACGAAACGGGCGTCCAGCTCGACAGGTGCACCGTCGCGGCACAGTGCATCCACATGCGCATGCGCCTGGGCTGCCAGTTGTTGCCCGGCTGATGCGTAGGCCTGCAGACCCGCAGGGTTCATTTCGCCGATGCCGATATAGGGGTAAGGGTCAGCCACATACAGGGCCGTGAGTTTGGAGCCGTGGGTGCGCGCGAGGTTGACAGCCAGTTGGGCTGCGTGCTCTGAAGAGGCCGAGCCGTCCGTGGCCAGCAGAATGTGTTTGAACATGGTGTCCTCCTGTATTGGGATGCCACCACTGTGCGCGCCCGCTGCGCTACATTCCTTGACCTACATCATCAGCACGACCATGCGACACCGCCTCCTCGCCACACTTTTGATCTGCATCACCCCTGCTGCCTTTGCGGTGCAGGACTGTGAACTCAACGGCCAAACCATCAACACCAACAACGGTGCGGAATCCGCCGGCAAAACCGGCCTGGTGCGCTGCAAAGACCGGGACACGGGCCGCATGGAGCGCGAGTATGAGTTGCGCAACGGCGACTCTTTCGGCCTGATGCGCTACTACCGCGATGGCAAGCTGAACAAGGAATTCACCACCACGCCGAATGGCCCCCATGTGGGCCTGGAGCGCGAGTGGGCCGCCAATGGCCAGCTCATCGAAGAGTTCACCAACGTGAACGGCAACGCCCGTGGCCTGCGGCGCAGCTGGTACGACAGTGGTGCACCCAAACGCGTGGAGTTTGTGGCGGATACCGAACGGGAAGGCGCAGCGGCCCACTTCACGGCCAACAAGCAGCTCAGCGAATTGCGCTGCGGCCCCAAGCCCTTGTTGGCGCCCCATGTGGACGATGCTGCCCTGTGCGGCTTTGGTGGAAAAGCATCCACCGTTTCCACGTTTGGCAGCGACGGCACCCTGCGAGGCACCCAGACCCTGCTAGCCGGCGTGGTGCAAAAGTCCACCCGCTTCTACTCCAGTGGCAAGCCGTCGGACGACCTGGAACGCAACGGTACCCAAGTCAAAGAAGGCTTTTATGCCGAGGACGGCATCAAGCGTCGTGAAAAGCTGTGGGACGAAAGCAGTCGCCCTGCTCTCTTGCTGCGTGATGCCGAGTTCCACGCCAGTGGCACATTGGTGCGGGAGCGGCTGTACACCGTGGCAGAGAGCAACGGCCGCAAACGCAGCCGCCTTGCTTTGGATGCTCGCTACTTCCTGAATGGCCAACCCCAAAGCAAAGAAAAGTTCACGCTGGAAGGCAGCACCGAAGTGCGCGAATGGCAGCGCTTTACCGACAGCGGCAAGCTGCGCTTCCAGGGCAGCTTTGTGTCGGATGGCCGTTACAGCGAACGCGCAATCGGCGTGCACCTGAGCTTCTTCGAGAACGGCAAAACAGAACTCGAGAACACCTACGACGCCCAAGGCAACATCAAACGCCAACGCGTGTGGGATGCAGACGGCACCCTGCGCAGTGACGACGAGTTGTTTGAGGACGGCTCACGCAAGGCCATGGGCAGATAGACTTCTTCGCATTGTCATATCGCAGCGCTAAACTTGGTTCCAAATAAACCGAGAGCAGAGAGGCTGCGACTCATGAAGACAAACGCCGTCGTTGGCCTGATTTTGACTGCGCTGCTGCACGTCAGCACGTGGGCTGCGCCCATGCAATACATCTACCCGCCGCCCGAAAGCGGGGCGGATGTGCGCATGAACTTTTACTGGGACATTCTGCAACTGGCACTCGACGAAACCCAGAGCAAATGGGGGGCCTACGAACTGCAGCCCAGCCCCAAAGTGATGACACCCGCCCGCGCCGAAATGCAATTGGGCAACAGCCAGGACATCACCGTGATGGCGCGGACCACCAGCATAGTCCGCGAAACCAAATTGCTCCCCATTCGCATTCCACTGGACAAGGGGCTCACCGGCTACCGCCTTTTTTTGATCAAGGGCATCAATCAACCCGCTTTTAGCGGCATACGCGGCACGAGCGAGCTCCGGCAATTCAGTATCGGACAGGCGGCAAGCTGGATCGATGTGGACATCCTGCGCTATGCCGGTTTGGACGTGGTGACCGGCCCGACCTACGAGAGCCTGTTTCCGATGTTGGACGCAGGAAGGTTTGACCTGTTCTCGCGCGGAGTGAACGAAATCAGCGCAGAACTCGCTAGCAACATCCCGGCCTACCCCGACCTGACGGTGGAGAAAAAGCTGGTGCTGTACTACCCGCTACCGCGCTATTTCTTTTTCCCCAGAACGCCCGAAGGTGAAAAGCTGGCCCAACGCGCGGAGGAAGGTCTGCGCATCCTGATGCGCAATGGCAAATTCCAGAAGCGCTACCTGCAATTCAAGAAAAGCATTCTTTCGGATATCAACCTCTCGGGCCGCAGAGTCATCCGCATTGCCAACCCCACGCTGTCCAAAGAGACGCCCTTGGCAGACAAGGAGCTGTGGGACAACCTGGAAGCCGAGTTGCGCTGAACGCAGCTCAGAACAAGGACAGGTTCTCCGGCGGCGGTGGGCTGTCGCTGCGGGGCACAGCGCGCGGTGTTTTGGTGGCACGCACCAAGGGCGCGGGTTCGCCCCGCATCTCTTCTGCAGGAAAGCACTGCATGAACTCCATGGCCTGCTGCGGACTTGCATCCAGCCAATCGGCATAGCGCCCGGGTGGCACGATCACCGGCATGCGCTTCTCATCGCCGGGCCGGTGCATGCGGCCCATAAGGGGGTGGCCATCGGCATTCGCAGTCAGCAAGGTAAAGCTGTCCGCCTGCTCGCCACTGGCCTTATCCGTCCAGCGCTCCCACAAACCCGCCACCGCAAAAGGCTCACCATCGGACATGGACATGCGCCAGCGAACCGCACGGCCAGCATTCGCAGCCGCATCCTCCCAGCAGGGATCAAAAAAACACTCCATGGGCACCAGCGCCCACTGCCGTGCAGCCCACGCATGGCGAAAGCTGGGTTTGATGGCTGCGGTTTCGCTGCGTGCGTTGTAGGTGCCGCGGGACAGTTCACGGGCATGTTGCGCATCTTTGCTCCAGGCGGGCATAAGCCCGAACTGGGCTACTTGCAAGGCCACACTGCCCTGCCCGCTGCGCACCACCACGGGTGCGGCGTAGCCGGGAAACGTTTCAACAGGCCAGCTTGCAGCCCCCACAGGCAAAGGCGCCACAGGCCCCAGCCGTTGCTCCAGAAAATCGACCCGCGCAGAAGGGATGAAGTTGGTGCACATGGCTTCAACGCTATGAAATCAGGAGCTGTTCGCGCATATGCGGCGGGCGCTGGCGGCTACTTTTGCTCTATTCCTCGTCTGAGGGGGCGGGCTTGTCAGCCGCAGCCTCACGGGCATCGCTGTGTCGGGGTTGATCAGGACGCTTCACCTTTTTGAGGCGGATGAGGCGGGCCATCTCAATAGCGTCCTTCTTCATCTGGCGCTCCGCGTCGATTTGCTTGCCCTCGGCCAGCCACTGGGCAAATTGCTCCGGCGTCTCCAGGGTGATGCGGCCCAGCACCGCGCTGCGGAAATCGTGGATCACGATCTCAGCCGCCTTGTTCAGGTTGATGCGCCCGCCCGACTGCAAGGCACCGCGCTTGCGGCCAATGGCGTCCAGCAGCTGCTCGTCCGTCTGCCCCGCCACACCGGTCAGCTTGTAGCGCGCCTCCAGCGCACCCGCGTAATGCTGGCGCAGGTAGTCCAGCAGTTCGAGGGCGACCTCTTCTTCGTCGAAGGCGTTTTTGCCGATGGCACCGCTGGCCGCCAGGTTGTAGCCACTCTTGGCCACGATGATGCGGGGCCATAGAACGCCGGGCGTGTCGTAGAGATAGAAGTCGTCCGCAATGGTGATGCGCTGCTCGATCTTGGTCACACCGGCCTCGTCGCCGGTTTTGGCAGCACGCTTGCCCTTGAGGGTGTTGATCAGTGTGGACTTGCCCACATTGGGAATGCCGCAAATCAGCACCCGCATGGGCTTGGCCATACCACCCCGGTTGGGGGCCAGTTCGTGGCAGGCGGCCACCAGCGCCTTGGCGGGGGTGGTCATGCTGGCATCCAGCGGCAGCGCGCGCACGCCGGGCATGGCGTTGTAGTGCGCCAGCCAGAGCGCGGTGCGTTCAGGGTCCGCCAGGTCCTGCTTGTTAAGCACTTTGAGTGCGGGCTTGGTCGCCGTCAGCTCGGCCAGCATGGGGTTGGCGCTCGACCCGGGCAGGCGTGCATCGAGCAGCTCAATGACGACATCAATCTCCTTGATGCGTTCCTGAATTGCCTTGCGGGTCAGGTGCATATGCCCCGGGAACCACTGAATTGCCATGCCGTATGTCTTTCTGTCGCTGCACTAAACCCTGCATTGTCCCGTATGTGGCCCGCATGCACCGCTTAGACAGCCGCCCCTAGGAAAGAGGCCGGATTTAAGGTGTCTTCACTAGGGGGCTTCTTGAGAATCAAGCCATAGACCTATTGATTCATCTTTCCACAGGAGTTTTCCATGAGCACCACCCTCACCAGCGCTACCCATGACCTGATCGCCAGCTACGGCAACACGGCCAAGAACGTGATCAACGCCTACCGCCTGGGCAACGAGCGCGCTGCCGGCTACGTGGAAAAGACTTGGTCTGCCGCCGTGCAAAAAGCCGGCAAGCGCATCAGCAGCGAAGTGCGTACCAACGCCCTGAGCGCTCAGAAGAAGATCACCGGCTACTACGTCCAAGGCGTCACCTTGACCACCGACACCGCAGACACCGCTGTCAACAAAGCCGTTGAGCTGGCCGGCAAGGGCTTGGAACAAGCCGCCGTAAACGCCACCCGCTTTGAGCAAAGCACCGGCCTGAACACCCTGAGCACGGTGGCCAACGCCGCCGTGCCTGCTGTGGTGGCTGTGAACAAAGTGGCTGCCAAGCTGGAAGCCAAGAGTGGCGATCTGGTGGCCCGCATTGCAGGCTCCAAGGTCAAGGCCAAAGTGGCTGGCGCCAAGCGCGCTGTGAAAAAGACAGCCCGCAAGGCTGCCCCCCGCGTGCGCAAGGCTGCAGCCGCTGTTGAAGCAACCGTAGCCGTTTAATCGCTGTTTAGGCAGCCACGGTGCGGCGCCCCGCCACCAAGCGGTGGGGTGCCAGAAACTCCTTGAGGTAGACACCAAAGGGCATGGTGTCTGCCGCTTCAATGGCGCGTTGGGCTTCCCAGGATTGCGCCGATTCTTGCTCGAACTGTGCCTGCACCTCTGCCGCCAAAGGCTGCGCCAACATGGCGTTGCGGGTGCGGTTGCTTTGCGCCAACACAAACTTCGCAAACGAGCCTTGGTGATCTTGCTGCATGGCTTGCAGCACGCGGGCTGATGGCAGTGTGTCCGGCTGCTCCAGGCCGATATGCGCATGGGCCAATGCGTCGGTGTACAGCGTGTTGCCATGGGCAGCATCGAGCGCTTGCGCAAACGGCTGCATCTGGTCCAGAAGCTCGCGCCCCCAGTCCACCAACGATATGGCTTGTCCGTTGCGCTGCAGTTGCAAGCCGGGTTGGCGGCCGCGCTCGGCCACGTCCTGCTGGTTGCGGGCCAAGGCAGCAATCTCGGCAGGGGTGTCGTCCGGGCTGGCTGTTGCCAAGCTGTGCAGCAGGAACACATCCAGAAAGCGCATGGTGCTTCTATTGATGCCCACCACCTCAAAGGGGTCCAGGTCCATCAGCCGCACTTCCACATACTCCACACCGCGCTCGCGCAATGCGTGCAGGGGGCGCTCGCCCGGAAAAGTGACCCGCTTGGGGCGGATGGTGCCGTAAAACTCGTTCTCGATTTGCAGCAAGCTGGTCGCCAGCTGGCGGTATTCACCGTCCGGGCCTTGCACGCCGATAGCCTCGTAGGCGGGGTAGGCTTGCGTGAGCGCACCCTGCAAGGAATGGCCGTAGCCCTCCAGGCTGTTGTAGCTCACTGCGAGCGACGATTGCGCATCGCTCTGGTAGCCCAGCCGGCCCATACGCAGGGAGGTGGCATAGGGCAAATACATGGTGCCGTCGCTCAGGGGCTGCAACTGGTGCTGGCGACCTGCCACAAAGGTGGAGCACACCGCCGGTGATGCACCGAACAAATACAGCAGCAAAAACGCATGGCGACGGAAGTTGCGGATCAGGCCGAAGTAGGCCTCGCTGGACACATCCGGCAACGACCAGTTGTAGTGAATACCCGAGATAGTTTGCATGCGCCGCCCGTAGCGGTGGCCCAGGCCCATGCGGTACACGGTTTTGGAGCGGCCCACGTTGGAGCTGCCGTATTGCCCCAGGGGAATGGCGTCGTCATCCGGAAGACAACAAGGCATGCTGGACACCCAGAGGCGCTCCTCGCCCATGCTTTGCAGGGTGAAGCGCTGCACATCGGTGAGCTCTTGCAGGCAGTCTTCAGGTTGGGCGTGTACGCCGGTAATGAGCTCCACCTGCGACTCACTGAAATCGGTGGTGATGTGCGGATGCGTCAAAGCCGAGCCCATTGCATGGGGATGCGGCGTCATGGCCAAACTGCCACCGGGGAGTGCGCGCAAGCTTTCTTTTTCGAGACCACGGCGAATGCCGCGCAGACGCTCGGGGGTCAGGGCACTAAGGGCCTCTTGTGATCTGTCCATTACCAATGGCCCTTAACTTTTTGACGGGGGCGCAAAGGTACCACAGGCGGATGAAACGTGCAGGACGCCGGCTTTCCCTTCGCATTGGCCTTCATTTGGTGCAAATACAGGGTTTTTCAAGGTTTCAATTTACAGACCAGACATAAATAATGGGCGCATGGTTGCCATGGAAGTCTTTATCTGGTCGTGCATGCTGGGCGGTTTGATCACGCTGGCTTGCGGAGCCCTGAGCGAAATCCTGGTCCACAACTCCATCGCCTCCTGGCGCGGGCTGGCTTATGTGCTGGTCATGGGCAGCAGCTGCGTGCTGATGTCGGGCCTGCCCATGGCCCTGATACCGGGCTTGCAAGCCCATACGCTGTTGCTGCTGCAATCCACCTTCGGGCCCTTGAGCGGCGCACTGGTGCTGCGCTACCTCGGCTTGTGGCTGGGTGTCGCGCTGGTGGACCGCCTGGTGCACAACACCATTATGTGGGGCGCTACTTTGCTGGTGGCGGTGTCCGGCTTTCTGGCGGTGGTGGGTGCAGGCTGGCTGAACTGGCCCGGCCTGAACCCGCTGCTGGTGTCAGCCGGCGTGAGTGCCTTGGGTGTGGTGCTGGCTTTCCAGGCCTGTGTGCGCGCCAGCATGCTGGGCGACGACCTCGCCCGCTGGATGGTGCTGGCCTGCGCTTTCTTGGGCGTGATGGTGCTGGGCCTGTATGCCTGCGCACTGTGGCCAGACGCCATCAGCCTGCCCGCCAAAGCCTTGATTGCCGTAGGCACCGTGGCGCACTTTTTGGTGGGCATTACCCTCACCGCGCGTCGCAACCGGCACAACCGCAGGCTCAAGATGCTGGCAGGTGACGACAAAGGCTTCGACCGCGCTACGGGCCTGCCCACAGGTTCTGTGCTGCTGGCCAAGGTGGATGACGCCATCTGGCGCGCTGAGCGGGCCCATGCCCAATGCACCGTGGTCGCCCTGCACCTGCGCAACCTCTATTCGATGGGTGAGGCCGCCGGCCACACGGTGGACCAGCAAATTTTGTCTGCCATGGCGGCGCGATTGCGGCGCGCCGTGGGCTTTCGCTACGTGGTGGGGCTGTACCACCCGCGCTGCTTTGTGGTGGTCATATCGGCGGGCCCCAACCCCAAAGAGGTGGACCGCCTGATCTTCCGTATGCGTGCCCTGCTCAACAAGCCGCTCATGGTGTCTGACCCGCGGGCTGGCATGCACCACTTCCAACCGCAATACGGCGTGGGCATCTCGCGGCTGGTGCCCGGCACCGCCCGCCCTCAGGAAGTGCTGGACGAAACCGAGCAGCGCGCGCTGGCCCACATCAACGGCGAAATGCTGCCCGAGATGGACTCTGCAGCTGCATCCACCGCCGCTGCCCCCTTGCGCTAGGGGCAGCGTGCTCCACGCTTAGGCCTTGCCGGCCAGATGAGACAAGGCGCGGGTCACTTCCTGGCTGCCCTGCGCAGCGCCGCTCTCCGGCACCATGTCACCCGCACGGGCCAGCACTTGGCGCAGGTTCGCGGCCAAAGTTTCTGGCGCTTGTGCATCCAGACCGATCCATGCGCCTTGCGTGAGCGTGATATGCGCTGCCTCCACGCTGCCGGCACCGGCACACAAGGTGGTGCGGGTGGGCGCGTCCTCAGACACCAGCACCAGCATGGCGGGCACCACGGCTTCGGGCTTGAGGGCCTCCAGCACCTGGGGCGGCATCAGGCCTTCGGTCATGCGGGTGGCAGCCGTGGGGGCCAAGCTGTTGACGTGGATGTTGTTCTTGGCACCTTCCAGTGCCAGGGTTTGCATCAAACCCACCAGCGCCATCTTGGCTGCGCCATAGTTGCTCTGGCCGAAGTTGCCGTACAGGCCGGAGCTGGAGGTGGTCATGAGAATGCGACCGTACTTTTGCTCTGTCATGTGCGGCCACACGGCCTTGCAGCAATGCACTGCGCCCATGAGGTGCACGTCCACCACGGTGCGGAAGTCGGCAATCTCCATCTTGGCGAAGCTCTTGTCGCGCAGGATGCCGGCGTTGTTCACCAGAATATCCACCCGGCCCCAGGCATCCATGGCCTGCTGCACCATGGCCTGCACGGCCTCAAAGTCAGTGACTGACGCGCCATTGGCCATGGCCTCGCCACCCGCCGCGCGGATCTCGGCCACCACGGACTCGGCTGCGGAGAGCGAGCCACCCGAGCCATCGCGCGCGCCACCCAGGTCGTTCACCACCACTTTGGCACCGCGTGCGGCCAGGGCTAGCGCATGTTGGCGACCCAAGCCGCCGCCTGCGCCCGTTACGATGGCCACGCGGCCTTTGAAATCCAGATTCATGACTCGTCTCCTCGGGTTGTGGGCTCCGACCAAGGGCAAGTCCGTAGGCCCCCCGTCAGCTGCAGGTACTTTAATTCAAGCAGTTGCTCACCAAAAAACAAAACAGAAATAACAGTCCCATGCAAGACACCCTCGCCCCCGCCAACGGCACACCGCGCGATGCCTCCACCGTCGTGCTGCTGCGCGATGCCCGTCACGGCCTCGAGGTGTTTTTGATGAAGCGCAGCGGCCTCTCAGATACCTTTGGTGAGGCCTATGTGTTCCCGGGTGGCAAGATGGACGCCCACGACAGCAGCCCTGCCGCCTTGGCAGCTCTGGACGAGCCGGCCACCGCCTTGGCGCAGCGGCTGGGTGAGGCGGACCAAAGCCCCGAGTTGGCTGCCGGCCTGTATGTGGCGGCTCTGCGCGAGCTATACGAAGAGGCCGGTGTGCTCTTGGCCCGCGGAGAGCGCCGCCCGGCCAGCCTGCAAAGTGCCGACTGGCAGGCCTGGGTGGACGCATCTGCCGCTCAGCTTGCAGCCAGCGCACTGGTGCCCTGGAGCCGCTGGATCACGCCCCGCATGGCGGCCCTGAGCAAAAAGCGGTTTGACACTCGCTTTTTTCTGGCACTGGCCCCCAGTAACCAAATCGCCAGTCACGACAACTATGAAACCACCGCCAGCATCTGGCTGCCGCCGGTAGAAGCCCTGCAGCGCTACCACCGCGGCGAGATCGAAATGGCTCCGCCCCAGATCATGAGCCTGGGCCACCTGGCCCGCTACACCACGGCAGCCGAGGCCTTGGCTGCAGCCCGCGCACAAATGCCGCCCTGCATCTGCCCTGAAAATTTTGAGGAAGACGGCACAGTCACCCTCAGCTACCCCGGCGACCCGCGCCACTCTGTGCAAGCACGCGCCCTGCCCGGCCCTACCCGCATGGTGGTGCGCAACAAGCGCTTTGTGCCCGACGGCCCGCTGGAGAGTTTGTGGAGTTGAGTGCCGCGCAGAGTGCTACAAAATCAGTAGCTGCTTGCGCATATTCCACGGGCGCCAGCAGCTGATTTGATGCTCAAACCGGAATCGACCGCCGTATCCACGCATCCACATCGCTGGGCCTCACCAGCGTGCGCATTTCGTCAAACGCGACCTGCGCTTCAGGGTAGTGGCGGCGCAGCAGGTTGAGCCACTGCTTCACACGACCGGCCTGCTGCTTTTGCTCCAGGCGGGTGCTGGCAACTTGCCAAAAGGCGTGCATCAGCGGGCCCAGGTCTTGCCACGTCCAGTCGTCCCCCGGCTGGGCAATGCTGTCAGGCGCGGTGCCCATGGCCGCCAGAATGCTGCGGGCCAGCGCAGGGCGGGCCACAATGCCGCGGCCCAGCATCAGCGCGTTGCAACCGCTTTGCGCCACGGCGGCTTGGGCGTCTTGCACGTTCCAGATTTCGCCATTCACCACCACCGGCACCTGCACCGCACCCCGCACATCGGACACGCGATCCCAGTAAGCGGGGGGGCGATAGCCCTGGGCCTTGGTGCGGGCGTGCACCACGATCTCGGCCGCACCGCCGGCCTCCAGTGCACGGGCGCAGTCCAGGGCCAGGCTGTCGTCGTTGTAGCCCAGCCGCATCTTGGCAGTTACCGGAATGTGGGCCGGCACCGCAGCGCGCACGGCAGCCACGATGGTGTGAAGAATCTCAGGGTCTTGCAAGAGCGTGGCGCCACCGCCATGGCGGTTCACCACCTTGGCCGGGCATCCAAAGTTCAAGTCAATGCCGGGCGAACCCATTTCGGCCAGGCGTGCTGCGTTCTCAGCCATGCAGGGAGCGTCTGAGCCCAGCAGCTGCGGCCACACCGGCACACCTGCAAATGTGCGCGCACCAAACTCCAGCTCGGGCACGGTACGAAGGAGCGCCTTCTCGGACATCAGCGAGTGGGTGATGCGGATGAACTCCGACACGCACTTCTCCACCCCGCCCACACGGGTCAGGATGTCGCGCAACACAAAGTCGAGAAGCCCCTCCATGGGGGCGAGGTAGATACGTACGGGCACGAGAATAGGGAGATGCGGCTCTGGGGAATCAGGGGCGCATTGTCACCGAACAGGTTTTTGTGAAACGCGTTGGTGGGAATCGCCTAGCCACACCGAGCCGTGCTCCCTAGGCCAAGGGGATCGTTCAGAACCACATTTTTAACGTGAGAAGCCAGAAGCCGATGGAGGCTTTTGCAGCTGTGCCGACTTATTGAACAACAAGGCTATTGCAACTAGAAATGCTGTGCCCACGAGCAAGAGAAAAACTTGATAGGTGTTGGCGTTGTATGCGCCCTCGCCATCTGCCTCCAATAGCTGAGCTAGGAAGAAGAACGAGCGCGGGAGGTAATGAGGCACAACATCCCACGCCAGCTCTGAAAGAACCCGAAGCAAAGGCACAACGCCAACAAAGACACCGAGCACCGTGCGATGTAAACGCAGGTGCGGCCAGAACAACAGACAAACAAACATCAAGAATGCGATAGCTGATGAAACCAGTTCAGCCATCTCGCTCCAGGGCGGAACGGGCGTTTCCGCAAACAGACCAGCAACAGCAGCGAGAAGAACAAGACCGGAATCGCTGATGAATTTCATGATGGCTAACGTCGAAGGTCAACGGCACGCAGCAACTGCCGCAGAGCGGCAACCTGCAGCTGTGTGTCCGTGTGGGCCGACGGGTTAAACGGTGTCGAAATGCCAATTTTCATTCAAATTCCTTCAGTACCGTCGGGTGCCCCGCCCTAATCACTTGACCCCGAAATCGAACATGCCAATTGGGATCCCATTCCCGATGGGCGTGAATCTGGAAACCGCCATCTACGGGCTGAATATCTAAAGGGAGGAGGTCCGCACTTGGTCGAGCAAGCAGTTCAACAGAGTGCCCAGGGGACAAAACCACTTCTTCTGGAACCATCTCAAGGAACAGGCGAATTTCGGCCTGCGTGTCGTTCTGAAACAAACCAACTACTGGATAGGACTCAGGCTGCATGTGGTAGCCGTTTAACTATTGATATATCCCGTGAATTTGCCGGATACCACGACACTGCACGGAATAACATGAGTCACACGAGGGCGAAAAAGCATTTGCATACATAGGGTTAGAAAAATATACTGTATGAATGAACAGGTATAACAAAGACCCAAAAGTCGGTGCACCTGCACTCCAGTCCACGCGCCTTCTGGATCAACTGCGCGAGCGAATTCGTTATCTTCACTATAGCTTGCAAACCGAAAAAGCTTATGTCTATTGGGCGCGCTTCTTTGTCCGCTGGCATGGTCGCAACGGTGAGATGCGCCACCCGCGGACTATGGGACAAGCCGAAGTAGAGGCATTTTTGACCATGTTGGCAGCTGAGCGGCAAGTGTCGCCCGCCACACACCGGCAAGCGCTGAACGCCATTCTTTTTTTGTACAAGGAAGTGTTGGGCCAAGACTTGCCTTGGCTGCAGTCGATTGGGCGTCCCCCTGAGCGCAAGCGAATTCCTGTGGTGCTCACCGTAACTGAAGTGCAATCTGTGTTGGCATTGATCGAGGGCGCAGAAGGAGTTTTGGCACGCCTTTTGTATGGCACTGGTATGCGCCTTGCCGAAGGCCTGAACCTGCGTGTGAAAGACCTGGACTTTGATCGCCACGCCATTGTGGTGCGCAGTGGCAAGGGTGACAAAGACAGAGTGGTTATGTTGCCGCACAGTTTGGTACGCAGCCTACGCGATCAGTTGGCGAAATCGCGCGCCCTGTGGTCAACAGATCGTGCATCGCAGCGAAGCGGCGTTTTCATGCCCCATGCTTTGGAAGCAAAGTACCCACGGGCTGGCGAGTCTTGGGCTTGGCATTGGGTTTTCCCGTCAGACAAACTATCCATAGACCCGCGTACAGGTGTCGAGCGACGCCATCACCTTTTTGATGAGCGTTTGGGTAACAGGCTAAAAGCTGCATTGATGCATTCAGGCATCGCCAAACATGCCACAGTGCACACCCTGCGCCATTCCTTCGCCACGCACCTGCTCCAAGCTGGCACCGACATCCGCACCGTGCAAGAGCTGCTGGGCCACAGCGATGTGTCCACCACCATGATTTATACGCACGTGCTCAAGGTAGCTGCGGGTGGCACAACCAGCCCGCTGGACACCTTGCTACCCGCACACTAGCCATTTGCTACCAAATTTATAGCTGCTCGCGCAATAGAAAAGAGGGCCGCAGCCCTCTTTTACTTGAAAACGGTAGCTCAAAGAGCTCAGTGCCGGATCAAGTGGTCAAACGCACTCAGCGCGGCCTTGGAGCCTTCGCTGGCTGCGATCACGATTTGCTTGTAGGGCACGGTAGTGCAGTCGCCTGCTGCAAACACGCCGGGCACGTTGGTGTGGCCCTTGGCGTCCACCACGATTTCGCCGAACTTGCTCAGGTCCACCACGCCCTTCAGGAACTCGGTGTTGGGCACCAGGCCGATTTGCACGAACACGCCTTCGAGCGCCACGTGGTGCTCTACGCCGGTGGCGCGGTCTTTGTACTTGAGGCCATTGACCTTGCCGTCCGCACCCGTAATCTCGGTGGTTTGGGCGTTGGTGTGCACGGTCACGTTGGGCAGGCTGTGCAGCTTTTTGACCAACACGGCGTCGGCCTTCAGTTGGTCTGCAAACTCAATCACGGTCACATACTTCACCACACCGGCCAAGTCGATAGCGGCTTCGATGCCGGAGTTGCCACCGCCGATCACCGCCACGTCTTTGCCCTTGAACAAGGGGCCGTCGCAGTGCGGGCAGTAGGCCACGCCTTTGTTTTTGTACTCGGCTTCGCCGGGCACGTTCACATTGCGCCAGCGGGCACCGGTGGACAAGATTACGGTCTTGGCCTTGAGCGTGCCGCCATTGGCCAGCACCACTTCGGTCAAACCGCCGGCTTCTGCAGCGGGCACGATTTTGTCGGCGCGCTGCAGGTTCATGATGTCCACGCCGTACGAGCGGGTCTGGGCTTCCAGGGCGGCGGCGAACTTGGGGCCGTCGGTTTCTTGCACCGAGGGGTAGTTCTCAATGGCCATGGTGTCGTTGGTCTGGCCGCCAAAGCGCTCAGCCGCCACACCCACGCGGATGCCTTTGCGAGCGGCGTACACCGCAGCTGCCGCACCTGCGGGGCCACCGCCGACGATAAGCACGTCGTACGGGTCTTTGGCACTCAACTTGGCAGCGTCTTTGTCGGCCGCGCCGGTGTCGAGCTTGGCCACAATTTCTTCCACCAGCATGCGGCCGTTGCCAAACAACGCGCCATTCAGGTAGACGCTGGGTACCGCCATGATTTCGCGCTCGTTCACTTCGTCCTGGAACGCGCCACCTTCGATCACCGTGGTTTTGACCTTGGGGTTCAGGATGGCCATGAGGCTCAGGGCCTGCACTACGTCCGGGCAGTTGTGGCAGGTCAGGGACATATAGACCTCGAAGTTGAAGTCGCCGTCCAAGCCTTTGATCTGGTCGATCACGTCTTGCTCGACCTTGGGCGGGTGGCCGCCGCTCCACAGCAGGGCCAGCACCAGCGAGGTGAATTCATGGCCCAGGGGCAGCCCGGCAAACCTTAAAGAAGCGTCTGTGCCGGCACGCTTGAGACTGAAGGATGGCTTGCGGGCGTCTGTGCCGTCGAATGCCACAGTGATCTTGTCGCTGCGCAGGCTCTGAATGGTTTGCAGCAGCTCGCGCATTTGCGCGGAGTTGTCGTCATCACCCAAGGACGCCACCATCTCGATCGGCAGCGTGACGCGCTCCAGGTAAGCGCCGAGTTGGGATTTGAGGGTGTCGTCGAGCATGGTGATTCCTTGTTGCTATCGATTTAGTAGCTGCTTGCGCACATTGTGTGTGGGCTACAGCCATATTTTGGGTAAAAAAAAGCCGGACGGCCTGCTGCACATGCCGCAGGACGCTGTCCGGCTGGTGATCGGCTTGCGCCGCCCTACCGACGGGAGCCGGTGATTTAGATCTTGCCGACCAGGTCGATGGAAGGAGCGATGGTCTTGGCGCCTTCGTTCCACTTGGCGGGGCACACTTGGCCGGGGTTGGCGGCGGTGTACTGGGCGGCCTTCAACTTGCGAACGGTTTCCTTCACATCACGGGCGATTTCGTTGGAGTGCACTTCGGCAGTCTTGATCACGCCTTCGGGGTTGATGATGAAGGTGCCACGCAGTGCCAGGCCTTCTTCGTCGATATGCACGTCAAACGCGCGTGTCAGGGCGTGTGTGGGGTCACCGATCAGGGGGAACTTGGCCTTGCCTACTGCGGGGGAAGTTTCGTGCCACACCTTGTGGGCGAAGTGGGTGTCGGTGGTCACGATGTAAACCTCGGCACCGGCCTTTTGGAATTCGGCGTAGTTGTCCGCTGCGTCTTCCACTTCGGTGGGGCAGTTGAAGGTGAAAGCGGCAGGCATGAAGATGAACACGTTCCACTTGCCCTTGATGGACTCGTTGGTCACGGTGATGAACTTGCCGTTGTGGAAAGCTTCATTCTTGAAAGGCTGGATTTGTGTGTTGATCAAAGACATGGTGATTTCCTCTTGAAATAGGTTGTTCGTGAAGTGAACGGGGTGAATCTTAGGCTTTCTTTGCCATGTTCAGGGTTGATTGATCCAATGGAGTGGATTGGCAAAACCTATAAGCCTGCCCCACACCCCATAGGAATCTTCCATGGGCTTATGACACCGATGTGAACAGCCGGTGGTGCAAGCGCCGCAAAGACCACCACACGCTGCCTGCCACCACCGGAATGGCGGCTGCAGCCGTTATCTCGGGGCTCAAGGGCCAACCGTGGTGAGAGGCCGCCTTGGCCATGTAGCTCACGAGACCGACGATGTAGTAAGTGATTGCCGCAACCGAAAGCCCCTCCACCGTGGACTGCAATTGCAGCTGCAGGCCCTGGCGGGTATTCATGGTGGCCAGGAGCGCCTGGCTGCTTTGCTGCTGCTCGATCTCCACCCGCGTGCGCAGCAGGTTGCTGATGCGGGACACGCGCTGCGACAACGCATCCTGCCGCCGACTGGACCACGCACAAGTGCTGCGCGCGGGGGTGAGGCGTCGGTCCATGAATTCGCGGATGGTTTGCATGCCCGCCAAGCGCGACTCGGCAATGTCTTCAATGCGCTTGTCCACCAACTCAAAATAGGCCGCACTGGCCGAAAAACGCGAATGGGTGGCAGCGTGCTGGCTTTCCACCTGCCCTGCCAGACGGGTCAGCCGGTCTAGCAGCATGGGTTCGTCATTGCGGGTGGCGGAGCGTATGGCTTCGGCCAATTCCGCGAGTTCACGTTCTGCGCTGGCAAGCACGTGCGAGGCTTCGCGCGCTGCGGGCAGGCCCAGCAAGGCGGCCATGCGGTAGGTCTCGATTTCCAGCAGGCACTGCACCAGGCGACCCAAGCGGCGTGGCGTCATGCCACCGGCCAGCAGCACCATGCGGGAGAAGCCATCGGCATGCACCGAAAAGTCGGTGTACACCTCACCCAAACCATCCGCCACGGCAGATGCCACCAGCGTTTCTTCATGCAGCACATGGCGCAGCCAGGGCATCACGGTTTCTTCCTTGGCGGGCAACACCCACAAGTGCAGGCACGCCAGGCACTCGCCGGGCAGCTCGGCAAACCACTGCTGGGGCACGGCGTCCAGCGCGACTTCAGGGTCGCGCTCCGTGCCGCCCTCGGCAGCAATGCTGCGCATAAAGGTCCAGGTTACGAACTCGGTGTGCAGTTCCCAGCGCACCTTGAAGGGGCCGAAATCCATGCGCATATGGATGGAGCCTTCCTCTGGCGCCGGGAGGTGGTGGTCGCGGGCCAAAGCGGCCATGTGCGCGCGGCTGGCATCGCGCTGCTCAGCGTTGCAGGCCATGACGACATGCGAAAGCGCCATGGGCATGCCCATGGGCTCGGGCGGGCGGGCATGCACTTCGTTGTGCAGCGAAAGGCGCAGGCGATGCTGGGAAGGTAGCTGTGTCATGGCGGCTTCGATGGTGGCATGCTGCATTGCAGCGTTACCGGATCATAGAGCCGGAAGCGGACGCTAGCCGCCTAGCGAATTCACACGAAAGTGCCCTGCTCCTCAAACAGCTGACAGCCGCTGATCAGCCATTGCTTGTTCTTCTGCCGCTCCAGGGTGTAAGCCGCCATCCAGTGGATGCCGTTCTCGTCCGTCAAACGCACCTTTACAAGGGCCGCATGCCCCCGAATGAGAGGCTTGAGAAACGCAGCGTTGGAGTTCCGGTAAACCGGGCTGTAGCGGGTCTTCACGAGCGCCATGAAATTCTGCGCGTTGCCCGCCATGGCTTTGATACTGGGGGCCGCGTATTTGAACGCCTGCTCGGCATCGTCCGCGGCAAATGCCTCCAACTGCTGTTGGATGACCGTGATCACTGCGGTTTCGTTTTTGTCAGCCTCGGCATGCGCAGGCAGCCCGATACCCAACGCAAACACACTCCATAGCGCTATCGCGCCCGGCACAGAGCGGAGAAAACGGATCACGCTGTTGGCCATAGAACCTCCTGCCAGGAAGGACGCCGGTAACCGGTGAACCCAGTCTATTCCTGTGCTTTCCTTGCAATACCTGCGCGGTGGCTTAACCCAGTGAAACGTTAGGGCACTTCCTGGCCCCATAAAAAAAGGCACCCGAAGGTGCCTTTTGCTGGAAAGCGTTGCAGTGGAAATCAATCCTCCACAAACGCCTCTTCCCGCTTGGCCTTGATGGAAGGCAGCATCACCACCACCAGAAGAGCAAGCGCCGCCACCAACAGGCTGGCTGAGAGGGGGCGTGTGACGAACACACTCCAGTCGCCACGGGAGAGCAGAAGCGCCCGGCGCAGATACTCCTCCATCATCGGCCCCAGAATAAAGCCCAGCAAGAGCGGTGCGGGTTCTGTGCCCAGCTTGATGAACAGATACCCGATCACCCCGAACAGACCCACCATCCAGATATCGAAGGTGTTGTTGTTGGTCGAATACACCCCGATCGCACAGAACAGCACGATAGAAGGGAACAACCAGCGGTAAGGCACAGTAAGCAGCTTGATCCAGATCCCGATCAAAGGCAGGTTCAGGATCACCAGCATCAGGTTGCCGATCCACATGGAGGCAATCAGACCCCAGAACAGCTCGGGGTTACTTGTCATCACCTGCGGTCCGGGCTGGATGTTGTGGATGGTCATCGCACCCACCATCAGGGCCATCACCGCATTCGGTGGGATACCCAGGGTCAGCAGAGGAATGAAAGAAGTCTGGCTTCCTGCGTTGTTCGCCGACTCAGGCGCGGCCACCCCGCGGATGTTGCCCTTGCCGAAAGGCACTTCACCGGGACGCAGCTTGGTCTTCTTCTCCAGGGTGTAGGCCGCAAAGGCCGCCATCACCGCACCACCACCGGGCAAGATACCCAGCACCGAACCCAAAGCGGTACCCCGCAGCACAGCGGGGAACATGTCCTTGAAGTCCTGTTTGGTAGGCAAGAGACCGGAAACAGAAGCCGAGAAGACTTCACGTTCACTCTCGCTCTTGGCCAGGTTGCTGATGATCTCGCCGTAGCCGAACACGCCCATGGCGATCACGATGAAGCCGATACCGTCGGTGAGCTCAGGGATATCAAAGCTGAAACGGGCCACACCGGAGTTCACATCGGTGCCCACCATGCCCAGCAAGAGCCCCAGCACAATCATGGCAATGGCCTTGAGCAGGGAGCCCGAAGCCAGCACCACCGCACCGATCAAGCCCAGAATCATCAGGCTGAAGTACTCGGCAGGGCCGAACTTGAAGGCCAGCTCGGTCAAGGGGCCTGCAAAGGCCGCCAGGATCAGGGTACCCACGCAACCGGCAAAGAAAGAACCCAAGCCCGCTGCAGCCAGCGCAGGACCTGCGCGTCCATTACGGGCCATCTGGTAACCGTCAATGACGGTCACCACCGACGAAGACTCGCCGGGCAGGTTCACCAGAATGGCGGTAGTCGATCCTCCGTACTGGGCGCCGTAGTAAATACCGGCCAGCATGATCAATGCCGCCACAGGAGGCAAGGCATAGGTGGCGGGCAGCAGCATGGCAATGGTGGCCAAGGGGCCGATGCCGGGCAAAACGCCGATCAAGGTACCCAGCAGACAGCCGATGAAGGCATAAATCAGGTTCTGGCCGGTGAAGGCCACACCGAAACCTAAGGAGAGGTGTTCAAAGAGTTCCATGTTGCAGTCTCAATAAGCCGTGATTAAGCGGTGATCAGGCAGTGAAGTACGCAGGCCAAACGGGGAACTGCAGCTTGAGGAGAACGATGAAGGCCACATAGCTCAAGAGCGCCAGGATGGTGGCCAGCACGGCGACTTCCTTGAACTTGTGTTCTTCACCTGCGTGGCTGGCGATGTAGGTGAGCAAATAGATGCCCACGATCAGGCCCAGGGGTTTGAGGCCAATCACGGGCAGTCCGCCGATGGATGCGCCGAACACCAGGTTGGCAGCGATGATGAAGAACAGGGGTTTCCAGGCGAATTTGCCTATCTTGTCGCCGTCTTCTGTTTCCACCACCAGTGCAGTGAAAGTGATGGCAATCCCGAGAATGGCCAGCAACACGCCGAGTACCAGGGGGAAGTAGCCCGGGCCCATGCGGGCGCCGGTGCCTACTGAGTAAGTGCTGGCGCCCCAAGCGAAGGCAACGCCCACGCCCATGAACATCAGACCTGAGAAGAAGTCTTTTTGACTTTTTATATTCACTGTTTGTCTCCTAGTTATAAATAGTAACTATTTTGAATGATCCGCGGGCTTAGCCGGTGAGTGGTGGCGTAGCGGACATGACTTCCTCCATCACCGTGAGCCCTTCGGACACACGTAGGGCACCGGCAAGACGCAGCGGACGCATTCCATCTGCCACCGCCTGACGGCGCAGGGCGTCAATGCCCGGTTCGCCACTGACCCGCGATTTGAACCCTTCTGTGACCACAAGCAATTCGTACAAACCCATGCGCCCCATGTAGCCGGTCATGCGGCAATCCACGCAGCCCACCGCCTTGTACGGCTTGTAGCCACCGTTGATCTGCCACGGCTTGACCATGTCACTCAGGGCCTCTCGTGTGGCGTTTTCGTCACGCACCTTGCATTGCCTGCACAGCGTGCGCACCAAGCGTTGCGCCAACACCCCCAGGAGGGTGGCGTTGATGAGATACGGGGGAATGCCCAGCTCCATCAAGCGCGTTACGGCAGAAGGCGCGTCGTTCGTGTGAAGCGTGGAAAACACCAAGTGGCCGGTCAGTGCGGCCTGCACCGCCATTTCAGCCGTCTCCAGGTCACGGATTTCGCCGACCATGATGATGTCGGGGTCCTGTCGCATGAGGGCACGCAGACCCTGCGGAAAACCGAAGTCCAGCTGCGGCTGCACCTGTGTCTGGTTAAACGACGGTTCGATCATTTCGATAGGGTCTTCGACCGTGCTCACGTTCACCTCTTCGGTAGCCACACGCTTGAGGGTGGAGTACAGCGTGGTGGTCTTGCCGGAGCCCGTAGGGCCGGTCACCAAAATGATGCCGTGCGGGCGCTTGACCAGCTGTTCCCATCGCGTGGCGTCGTGGCTGCTGAAGCCCAGTGCGTCCAGGTCTTTGACCGCGTTGTCGGGGTCAAAAATGCGCATCACCATTTTCTCGCCAAAGGCCGTGGGCAAGGTGGAGATACGCATTTCAATTTCATCGCCACGCGGGTTGCGCGTCTTGATGCGGCCGTCCTGCGGGCGGCGCTTTTCGATCACGTCCATGCGGCCCAGCAGCTTGATGCGGGCGGTCATGGCATTGAGCACGCCCATGGGCATTTGGTACACCGGGTGCAGCACACCATCGATACGGAAGCGGATCACGCCCTGCTCGCGCCGTGGCTCTAGGTGGATGTCGCTGGCACGCTGGTCGAAGGCGTATTGCCACAGCCAGTCCACCACCTGCACCACACCTTGGTCGTTGGCGTCGAGTTGCTTGTTGCTCTTGCCCAGCTCCACTAGCTGCTCAAAGCTGGCGCCATTGTTGGCCCCCGTCTTGCTGGCAGCCCGCACGCTTTTGGCCAGCGCATAAAACTCTGCGGTATAGCGGGTAATCTCCTGCGGACTGGCCACCACGCGCTTGACGCTGCGGCGGCTTTGGCGCTCCACTTCGGACACCCAATCGGTAATGAATGGCTCGGCCGTGGCCACCGTGATTTCACTCGGCGTGACCACCACCGGCAATATCTTGTGCCGCTCTGCGTAGGCTGCGCCCATGGCATCGGCCACCTTGCCAACATCAACCTTGAGCGGGTCAATTCGCAGATAGTCCAACCCGGCGCGCAACGAAAGCCATTGGGTCAATATCTCGATATCCAAAGGCTTTTGGTCCGCTGCGCGCCGCATAGACACGGCAGCCAGACGCACGAGCGGGTGCTGCGCACTTTCGGCTTGAGAGCAGCGCGCAATCGTGCGCACCGCCTCATCTTCGGAAATGACTTTGTCTTGCTTGAGCCACTCGACCAGCAGGCGCCAATCCAGCGGGCCGTTGTAGGTTTGGGGGCTAGGCAGCTTTTTGGAATGGGGGCTCATGACTTCACCGGTTTGAAAACGCGGACCCACTTGTCGGCAGGAAGGCCCCACTCACTTTGAATGAACTCTGCGCGCTCCAGCATCAAGGCACGTTTGGGGCGGCTGGGCGTGCGCTGGGCCATGACCACCGTGTTGCCTTCGCGGGTGGCCTTGAAGGCCCAGATGGCGTCTTCACCAAAGGCCTCGGCAATTTTGTCGACACTGTTGTCAAAGCTGGACGAGCGACCAAACAGGTTGACGGTCATACAGCCTTCTTCGGTCAGAGTGGCGCGGCAGTTGGCGTAAAACTCGGCGCTGTCGAGCACGGGGGCAGCGGCCTCTTCGTCATACAGATCGACCTGCAAGGCGTCTACAGCGCCTAGCCATTTGTCCTGCTGGATTTCTTCGGACGCATCGGCCAGAACCACCTGCATGCGGCTGTTGTCGGCCGGCAGCTTGAACCAGCCGCGGCAGGCATGCAGCACCTGGGGGTTCAGCTCAATGGCGGTGGTTTTCATCTTGAGTTCTTTGTGACAGAACTTGGTGAGCGAACCTGCGCCCAGGCCCAATTGCAATGCTTGACGCTTGTTCAAGGTGTGGGGGTCCATGAACAGCATCCAGGCCATCATGCGCTGGATGTATTCGTGCACCAGCACCGTGGGTGCATCGACCAGCATGGAGCCTTGTATCCATTCACTGCCCAGGTGCAGGTGACGGATGGGGCCTTCTTCAGAGAAATTGACTTCGGGGAGGGTAATCGGTGCTTTTCTTGCCATGGGGATTTATACCAGCAGCGCCCCCAGCTTCGGCAGGGCTTGCAGGCTGTTGTGTAAAGCTGCCGCAGCCAATGCGTCCACGCTGATACCTCTGATCTCTGCGATGCATTCAGCAATGCGGGGAAGCTCGGCCGGCGCATTGCGGCCTTGCGGATGGCCTGCGGCGCGCTGCTCTGCAGTGGTGTACAGCCAATGCGGCTGGATATCGGGCGCATCGGTCTCCAGCACCAAGGCGTCCAACGGCAGCGTTTTGGCCAGATGGCGCAGTTGTAGCGCGCGGTCGAACGTGACCGCGCCGCCGAACCCCAGCTTGAACCCGAGCTTGATGAATTCGGCGGCCTGCACCTCGCTCCCATTGAAAGCATGGGCTATGCCCTGCCAGCGGCCGTTCGGGCCGGCGACTTCGCGCAGGTGCTTGAGCAAGCGGTCCGACGATTTGCGCACATGCAGCACTACGGGCAGACCATGTTTGCGGGCCAGCTTGAGCTGCTGGCGATAGAGGGCCTCCTGTCGCTCGCGCAGAGGGCTTTTGCACAGGGCGGGCACAAAGTAGTCCAGCCCGATTTCGCCTACGGCCACCAGCCGCGGGTCGGCAGCATGGGCAGTGAGAGCTTCGTCCAGCGCGACCAGGTCCACATCTTGTGCACCCGCTACATACAAAGGGTGGATGCCAAGGCAATAGCTGTCGCCTTCTGCGTGGGCCAGCGTGCGGACGGTATCAAAGTTGCTGCGCTCCACTGCCGGTATCACGCAATGTGCTACACCGGCATCACGCGCTTTCTGCCGCACCGCGCTGCGGTCAGCATCAAACTCGGGCGCATCGAGGTGGACATGGGTATCTACCCAGCGCATGGAACTCCGGAAAAAGTCATTGCTTGCGTTGAACGAAAAGATTGCGGGTGCGGTCTTCAGGATACGCGAAGGTGACGACCCCGTTTTTGATTAGGCCCATCACCAACATATTGCTGGTGATGGCATCTTTGTCGTCCTTGCTGAAGGGCCGCTCGTGGGTAGCCGTGACCCCGTAATACACCCGGGGAATGTTCTCCAGCGCCATCTTGACCGATGGCCCTGACAGATCGCCATTGCGGATGGACAGTATCCCGTATGCGAGCAGGTAGACCGAGTCATAGGCCTGCGCGGCAGCCATGGGCACAGCAATTTTCTTGGTGCCGTACTTGCGGTTGTAGGCCGTCAAAAATGCGATGCGTCGCTCATTGCTGGGCTCGGCAATAAAAGTCTGGGCCATGAGTGCGCCTTCGGCGGCATCCTTGGCCCCGTCGATAAAGAACGGGAAAGACAAAGGCCAAGCCCCCACCTGCGGCACATTCCACTTCAAGGCCTGGCGGCCTTTGGCGATGACAGCGTTCTCAGGACCTACGGTGTAGCTGAACACCACATTCGCACCGGCAGCCTGCGCAGCCTTGAGCTCGGCTTGCAAGTCTTTGACTCCCGTGTCGAAGCGGCCCACGTACACCGGCGTCAACTGTTTGGCCGCCAGCGCTTTGGTCACGTCGTTCATGCCTCCTTCGCCGTAGGCCGTTTTATCGGCCAGGATGGCCACTTTGGTCCAGCCGCGGGACACGATGTCATTCACCACAAACGGGGCCTGAATGGCATCGCGTGCCGAGGTGCGGAAGATGTAGCTGTCCGGCGCCGGGAACTTGGCGGTGATGGGAGAGCCGGTGGCGCAAGGCACGATCAAGGGAGAACGGGCTTGCTGGTAAACGTCCAGCGACTTCATGGCCACACCGGTGTTGCAAAAGCCCACCGTCGCCACTACACCTTCGCGCACCAGCTCTTGCGAGAGCTGCAGACCCACATCCGGGTTGGCTGTGTCGTCCTTGATCACCAGCTCAATCGGCCGGCCGAGATAACCGCCTGCGGCATTGATTTCATCCACAGCCAGTTTGGCGCCGTTCATCATGGGAATGCCAAAGTCCGAAGAAGGCCCGCTGAACGGACCGATCAGGCCTATGCGCAAAGGTTTGGGCGTTTCAGCCTCAGACCTCGCACCCCACAAACTGGCAACCACCGCCACGCAGATCAGTGCCTGACGCTTCCAACGTTGTTTCATAGTGTCCCCCGGCAAATGTGGCGGGAGCATAGGCCGGGCGGGTTGAAGCGCGTATGCGCGTGAACCCTCAGAAGCACAGGGGGAAAACCGGTTACGTCAGCAAATTGCAAGCCTGCAAATCAGTCCACCAGACGGCCGGAGACCAGTTTGAGCTGCCGGCTGCAGCGCGCCGCCAGCGTGGCATCGTGCGTAACCAGCACAAACGCGGTGCCCTGCTCGCGCGCCAGCTGGAGCATGAGCTCAAACACGCCGTCTGCCGTGCTGCGGTCCAGGTTCCCGGTGGGCTCGTCGGCGAGCACGCAGTCGGGCCGGGTGACAAGTGCACGGGCGATCGCCACACGCTGGCGCTCCCCACCCGAGAGTTCGGCCGGGCGGTGGTGCAGGCGGTGCTCCAGCCCCACCAGTGCTAGCATTTTCATAGCTGCCTGCGCACATTCAGCGGGCGCCAGACGGCGAATTGTCAATGGCATGGCCACGTTGTCCAACGCGCTGAACTCAGGCAGCAAGTGGTGAAACTGGTAGACAAAACCAAGGTATTGGTTGCGCAAGCGCCCTTGCTCAGCGGCCGTAAGGTTGGCCAGCGACTGGCCCAGCAGCTCCACATTGCCGCTACTGGGCGCGTCCAGCCCGCCCATCAGGTGCAGCAAGGTGCTTTTGCCGGAGCCTGATGCACCCACGATGGCCAGCGTCTCGCCGCGGTGCACCTGCAGATCCACGCCTTGCAGCACCGTCACATCCAGGCGGCCTTCTTCAAAGCGTTTGGTCAGGCCGCGCACTTGCAGCACCACCTCACCGCCGGGGACAACAGCGACGGGAGCCGTCAACTCCGCCACCTGCTGGTACTGGGCTGCAGCCAATGCTTGTTCTACCGATGACACGGGCTTATTCATAACGCAAGGCCTCCGCCGGGTTCACGCGGCTGGCGCGCCAGCTCGGGTACAGGGTGGCCACAAAGGCCATCAACAAGGAGATCACGGCAATCGGGACGATGTCACCCTGCTGCGGTTCGCTCGGCATACGGCTGATGAGGTAAATGTCTTTGGGCAGAAAGCTCGCACCCAGCGCCTGCTCCAGCGCGGGCACGATCACATCGATATTGAAAGCCACGCCCAGCCCCAGCAACAGACCGGCCAAGGTGCCGATCACGCCCACCATGGCACCTTGCACCACAAAAATGCCCATGATGCTGCCCGGGCTCGCGCCCAGCGTGCGCAGGATGGCAATGTCAGCACGTTTGTCGGTCACCGTCATCACCAGGGTGGATACCAGGTTGAACGCAGCCACTGCCACGATGAGGGTGAGGATGATGAACATCATGCGTTTTTCGACCTGCACGGCCGCGAACCAGCTGCGGTTCTGGCGCGTCCAGTCGCGCAGCACCAGGTCACCACTGAGGCTGCGGGCGAGCTGGTCAGCCACCTCGCGGGCTTGGTGCAGGTCCTTGAGCTTGAGGCGCACGCCGCTGGGGCCTTCGAGCCGGAAGATGCGGGCGGCGTCTTCCCAGTGCAAAAGGGCCAGGGCCGAGTCGTATTCGTAGTGACCGGAATCGAAGGTGCCCACCACCGTCATTTGCTTCAAGCGTGGCACCACACCGGCCGGTGTCACTTGTCCGCTGGGCGCCACCAGCGTGACCTTGTCGCCCACCCGCACACCCATGCTGCGGGCCAGCTCGCCGCCCAGCACCACCCCGAACTCGCCGGGCACCAGCCGGGCAAGCGCCTCCTGCTGGGCGCCGGTGGCAAAGTCGCTCACCTGAGGCTCCAGGGCCGGGTCTATGCCGCGCACCATGGCGCCCTTCATTTCTTCCCCACGCGCGATCAGTGCTTGCGCCGCAATAAAGGGGGCCGCGCCTATGACTTGAGGATTCTCTTTGGCTTGGGCCATGGTGGTGGCCACATTGGGCAAGGCCTGTCCATCAGCGGCATACACCTCAATATGGGACACCACACCGAGCATGCGGTCACGCACTTCTTTCTGAAAGCCGTTCATCACGCTGAGCACAATGATCAGGGCGGCTACGCCCAGCGAAATGCCCAGCATGGACACGCCGGAGATGAAAGAGATAAAGCCGTTACGCCGGGTGGCGCGGCCAGCGCGGGTATAGCGCCAGCCAATCGTCAGCTCAAAGGGGAGTTGCATGGAAGGTTACAAAGTGCTTCAAACGGCGGATTGTGGCATCCATGCAGGACAATCCTGTGTATGCACACCCTTATTCCCTTCGCAGCACCGGCCGGCCCGCAGTGCCAGGAAGCTCTGACCCGCCTGGAGCTCCCGTATCTGGCGGAATTGCTGGAATTGTTGACCCCCACCCCGCCGCTGCTGGGTGCCGAAGACTCGCTCTCTCCCTTGTTTGAGCGGGTGCATGCCAAAAGCCTGGGGTTGCAAGGAGCTGACGGTTTGCTGCCCTGGGCTGCGCTGGACGCCCGCCAATTGGGCCTCACCCGCACCCACGGCGACAACGGCTGGGCCTGGATCACGCCCTGCCATTGGCAGATCAATTCAGACCACGTGGCCATGGACCACCCTGAGGCCCTGGCGCTGGACGCCCACGAGATTGACGCCTTGCGTCACGCCATGCAGCCCTACTTTGCCGAAGACGGCATCACCCTGCATGCCCTGAACCACCACACCTGGCTGGCCCAAGGCGAGCTGCTGCGCGACTTGCCCACCGCCTCGCTGGCCCGGGCCTGTGGCCCACGGGTGGACCAATGGATGCCCCGCGCCCCGCAGGCCCGCAGCCTGCGCCGCCTGCAAAACGAAATGCAGATGCTGCTCTACCGCCACCCGGTGAACGACGCGCGGGCGGCCCAGCGGCGGCTCACGGTCAACTCCTTCTGGATCAGCGGCACCGGCGCTTTGCCTCAGGGTGCCCTGGAAAAGTCCGACACCATGTCGGTGCAGCACAGCCTCGAAGCGACCGCCTTGCGCGACGACGCTCACGCTTGGACACAAGCATGGCAAACGCTGGATGCAACCTTGCTATCCACCCTGCTGCGCCAGGCCAAAGCGGGCCAAGCCTTTGAACTGACCCTGTGCGGTGAGCGCATGGCCGCCAGCTTTGTGCTTCAAAACACGGCCTGGTGGAACCGCATCCAGCGCCGCTTCACGACGCCCACGCCGGCTGAATTACTGGCCACCCTCTGAGCGCAAGAACTTTGAGCCTATGAAAATAGTCCCCCGCGACATTCCCCCCCGCGCCGCCTGGGCCCTCGAGCAAGCCGGCCTGCACCCGCTCCTGGCCCGCCTGTATGCCGCACGCGGTGTAACCGGCAAAGACGAGTTGGACGACGCCTTGGGCAAACTCCTGCCGCCGCAAGGCTTGCTGGGTGCCGACCGCGCCGCCGTGCTGCTGGCCGATGCGATTGCGCAAGACAAAAAGCTCTGTGTGGTGGCGGACTATGACTGTGACGGTGCCACCGCCTGTGCCGTGGCCGTGCGCGGACTGCGCCTGCTGGGCGCCCGCCATGTGGACTATCTGGTGCCCGACCGCGTGGTGGATGGCTACGGCCTGACTGCCCCCATCAGCGAACGGGTCAAGAAATCCGGCGCCGATGTATTGATCACCGTGGACAACGGCATCGCCAGCGTGGACGGCGTGGCCCGTGCCAAAGCACTGGGTCTGCAAGTGCTGGTCACCGACCACCACTTGCCCGGTAGCGAGTTGCCGGATGCGGACGTGATCGTCAACCCCAACCAGCCGGGCTGCACGTTTGAGAGCAAGTCCATGGCCGGGGTGGGCGTCATG
Organism: Rhodoferax mekongensis; assembly: GCF_032191775.1. NCBI lineage: Bacteria > Pseudomonadati > Pseudomonadota > Betaproteobacteria > Burkholderiales > Comamonadaceae > Rhodoferax > Rhodoferax mekongensis. The sequence continues at coordinate 3,409,864 of NZ_CP132507.1, forward strand.
TTCTACACCCTGCTGGCGCTGCGCTCCGAGCTGCGCAACCGCGGCGTGTTTGATGCCGCCACACAACCCAAGCTGGACACCCTGCTGCCTTTGGTGGCGCTGGGTACGGTGGCCGATGTGGTCAAGCTCGATGCCAACAACCGCCGCCTCGTAGCCCAAGGGCTCAAACGGGTGCGGGCGCTCGCCATGCCTGCGGGACTAGCTAGCCTTTTTATAGCAGCGGGACGCAAAGCGGAAGTGGCCACCACCTTCGATTTCGGCTTTGCACTGGGGCCGCGCATCAATGCCGCCGGCCGCTTGAGCGATATGACCCTGGGCATCGAATGCCTGCTGACGGACGACTCTGGGCGCGCTGATGAACTGGCCAAGATGCTGGACGGCATCAACCGTGAGCGCCGCGAGATTGAAGGCGACATGCGCGAACAGGCCATGATGATTGCGGAGAGCCTGTTCGACGAAGGCGATGAGCCTCCACCTGCCATTTGCGTGTTCGACCCCGACTTCCACGAAGGCGTGGTGGGCATTGTGGCCAGCCGCATCAAGGACAAGTTGCACCGCCCCACGTTCGTATTTGCTGCCAGCGCCGCCGAAGGCAAAGAGCACGAACTCAAGGGCTCCGGGCGCAGCATTCCCGGCTTCCATTTGCGTGACGCGCTGGACCTGGTGGCCAAGCGCTACCCCGGCGTCATCCTGCGCTTCGGTGGCCACGCCATGGCGGCAGGCTGCACGGTGGCGGAAGAGTTTTTTGACGATTTTGAGAACGGCATGAACGAGGTGGCCCAGGAATGGCTGGACGCCGCCACGCTGACCCGCCGCATGGAAACCGATGGCCCCTTGGCTGCCGAATACCGCCGCGTGGATCTGGTGGACGCCTTGCACAAAGAGGTGTGGGGCCAGGGCTTTGCCGCTCCCACCTTCAGCGAAGAGGTGGAGGTCGTCTCCCAGCGCCTGGTGGGTGAAAAGCACCTCGCGCTCAAACTCAAGCACCAGGGCGAGCCGGTGGACGGCATCTGGTTCGGGCACACCGAGCCGCTGCCCCCCAAGGTCACATTGGCTTTCCGCCTGGACGCCGACGAGTGGAACGGCGTGCGTCGCGTGCGCTTTCTGGTCGAAGGGGCGCAGGTGTGAACCTGCAAGGTATGAGCCTGCCGGGTGCGCGGGCTTTTGCCGCAGCCCTGACGCCCGCCCAGCGCGAGTTTCTGGCGGACGCCGCACGGCGCGCCAATGCCGAACCACTGCTTCATCTGCACACCTTTTGGATCAGCGGCGGTGGCTCTGCAGAGCCACTGCAACTGGGACGCATGGAACCGGAACGGGCCGCCCTGCTCGCCACCCTGTTGCCGGACTGCCACTGTCAGGCTGACGGCGAAACCGCTGGCCTGCATTGGCAGGCGCTGGCCTTGCCTGCAAATGAACGCAGTGCCTTGCTGCAAGCCGCCCTGGAGCAATGCCATGCGCGCGGCCTGGTGCACGGCTGGCGCAACGAGGCTTTTGCCTTCTGGCACCACGACTGTCTGGTGCCGCCCGATGATGAACAGCCGCCGCTGCTGGCGGTGGAGCGCGCGGGTTTTCGCTTTCTGGGGATGCGCAGCCATGCGGTGCATATCAACGGCTTCACCCCGGACGGGCGCCTGTGGTGCGGGCGCCGCGCGCTCACCAAAGCCACCGACCCGGGCCTGCTGGACAACGTGACCGCGGGCGGTTTGCCGGCCGGTGAATCACCTCTAGGCTGTGCCCTGCGCGAGTTGCAGGAAGAAGCAGGCGCCGTCTTGGAAGACGCACACACCCTGCACGATGCCGGGCTCGTGCGCACCGCCCGCATGGATGCTGGCGGCTGGCATGACGAAACCCTGCTGGTCTACAACTGGGCGTGCGCGAACGGCTGGGAGCCTGCCAACCGGGACGGTGAAGTAGCTGGCTTTGTGTGCCTGAACGCCGCCCAGACCTTGGCACAAATAGAAGCCGGCGCGTTCACCCAAGATGCCGTGGCCTCGCTGGCTCAAGGCTTGGGCCTGTTGTGACACAGACAGGCGCTACCATGTGCGCTCGCCACTAGAAGCCCCATGCCTCGCCCACCGATGAACCACCCCGCGCAGAATTACGGTGCAGACCCCAGCGGCCTGATTTACGGATTTGTGTTTGATGCCGAGGGTGCCGGTACGCCCACCGGCAGCGACGAAGCCTTGCAGTGGCTGCAGAACCCACCGACGGAGCCGGGTGGCTTTGTGTGGCTGCATTTCAACCTGTCGCACACCGCCAGCAGCAAGTGGCTCAAAGACAATCTGCAACTCTCAGACCTGTTCCATGAATCGCTGACGGACGGCTCCCGCTCCACCCGCGTGGAACTGGACGACGACATGCTGGTCGCCGTGGTCAACGATGTGAGCTACGACTTTGCGTTTGAGCCGTCTGACATATCTACCCTCTGGCTATCAGTCGGCCCGCGCCTGGTGGTCAGTGCCCGCCTGCAACCGCTGCGCTCCATAGACCGCTTGCGCGACGCCGTACGTCGGGGCGAAAAGGTGATGACCCCGGTGGCCCTGCTGGTGCACCTGATGCATGACCAGGGCGATGTGCTGATCAATATCGTGCGCAACACCACCGCCCGGGTCGACGAAATTGAAGACAGCCTGCTCGCCGGCCGGCTGGAGCCCAAACGCGCCAACCTCGGTGCCTTGCGCCGGCTGCTGGTGCGCTTGCAGCGCTTGCTGGCGCCAGAACCTGCTGCCCTGTTCCGCCTGCTGCGCAAGCCCCCGGAATGGATTGGCGAGGAGGACATTGGCGACCTGCGCCAATCCACCGAAGAGTTCAACGTGGCGCTCAGCGACATGGCCGCGCTGCAGGAACGCATCAAGTTGCTGCAGGAAGAAATTGCCGGCCGCGTGGCCGAGGCCAACAACCGCAGCCTGTTCGTGCTGACCATCGTGACCGTGCTTGCCTTGCCCATCAACATCATTGCAGGCTTGCTGGGCATGAACGTGGGCGGCATCCCGCTGGCGGAACACCCGCATGGCTTCTGGTGGATCGTGGCACTCATCGTCAGTTTCACAGCCGTTGCCGCCTTCATTGCCTTGCGCAAGCCGCGGGACTAGGCGATTACAAGCCATTTTGGCCTCTGGCGCCTATGGAATATGCGCGAGTAGCTCCTGAATTCATAGCAAGTTAACGGAAGTACCCATGTCCACATCCCGATTGCATCTCACCATCCTGACCGGCGCATCGCGCGGCATGGGTCTGGCCATGGCGCAACAACTGCTGCAACCCGGCCACCAATTGCTTTGCCTCTCGCGCAACACCCCACCCGCATTGGAGCAAGCAGCCCACGACTCAGGAGCCCTGCTGGAACAATGGAATGTCGACTTGGCGGACGGCGCTAGCGCAGCAGAGCGCCTGAGTGCGTGGCTACAGGCATTGCCGGCCCATCGCTACGCCAGTGCCACGCTGATCAACAACGCAGGCGTCATTCCCGCCTTGGTGCCGCTGCGTGACAGCGCCCCGACCGACCTGGCCCATGCCCTGCGCGTGGGCCTGGAAGCGCCCATGCAGCTGTGCGCCGCTTTTCTGGCGGCCACCCGCGAATGGAAAGTGCCGCGCAAGGTGCTGAACGTGTCGTCCGGCCTGGGCCGGCGCGCCATGGCCTCGCAAGCCGGCTACTGCGCGGCCAAAGCGGGCATGGACCATTTCACCCGCTGCCTGGCCATGGACGAAGCCTTGATTCCCCATGGTGCCAAAGTCTGTTCACTGGCCCCCGGGGTGATAGACACCGACATGCAAGTCCAGCTGCGCAGCGCCGATGCCGCGCAGTTTCCCGACCGGGACAGCTTTGAAGGCCTGAAAACCCATGGTCAACTCACCAGCCCCGAAGAGGCCGCGCGCCGCGTACTGGCCTACCTGGCCCGCCCTGATTTCGGTGAACAGCCAGTGGCCGACGTGCGGGGCTAGCCCGCCACATCGTCGTTCGTTGAACGCCTAATAGATCTCCGGCACGTACATGTCTGCGGGCACCGGGTGGCGCTCGTAGTCCTTGTTGCGCACACGTTCCGGCAGTTCCACCGGAGGGTGAGGAATTTCCTCGTAGGGCATTTGACTGAGCAAATGGTGAATGCAGTTCAGGCGGGCCTTCTTTTTGTCCACGGCTTGTACCACCCACCAAGGAGCCTCCGGAATATGGGTGCGCTCCAGCATGGCTTCCTTGGCGTGGGTGTAAGCCTCCCAGCGCACGCGGGACTGCAGGTCCATGGGGCTCAATTTCCACTGCTTGAGCGGGTCGTGAATGCGGCCCAGAAAGCGGGTGTGTTGCTCTTCATCCGAAATGGAGAACCAATACTTGATGACCTGGATGCCTGAGCGCACCAGCATCTTTTCGAACTCCGGAACGGTACGGAAAAACTCTTCGAGCTGCTCGTCGTTGCAAAAGCCCATGACGCGCTCGACCCCTGCGCGGTTGTACCAGCTGCGGTCAAACAGCACGATTTCGCCGGCCGCAGGCAAATGGCTCACATAGCGCTGGAAGTACCACTGGGTACGTTCGCGGTCGTTAGGCGCAGGCAGCGCTGCCACACGGCACACACGGGGGTTGAGGCGCTGGGTAATGCGCTTGATGGCGCCACCCTTGCCGGCCGCATCGCGGCCCTCAAATATCACCACCACTTTGTGGCCGGTCGCCACCACCCAGTCCTGCAGCTTGACCAGCTCGCCCTGCATGCGGAAAAGCTCGCGGAAATAAGTGCGGCGGTCCTGTCTTTGTTGGGCACTCAGCTCAGGACTCAGGCCATCGGCCAGTTCGTCCTGGTTGTGGTCGTCGAGCTCCATTTCCAGCTCTTCGTCATAGCTGTCCAACATGTCGCTGCGGATGCGACGGATCATTTCTTCTTCACTGGAACTCAAGGGCAACTCCTGGACGGACAGATTTTTGACACCCTGAGGGTAGGTACCTCTAATGTCGATTTCATGACAAAACCATGACCTGACGAACCGTAAGATGCCTGTATTCCAAGCGGCGCACACTGCGTGCTGCACCCACTTTGATTGATAGAGGAGCCTTGTATGTCCCGTGAAGTCGTCGTCGTCAGCGCTGTGCGCACCGCCATTGGTACCTTTGGCGGCAGCCTCAAAGACATTCCCCCCACCGATCTGGCCGCCCAGGTGGTGCGCGAATCACTGGCCCGCGCCCATGTCGAAGGCAAGGACGTGGGTCACGTGGTGTTCGGGCATGTGGTGAACACCGAACCCAAGGACATGTACCTCAGCCGTGTCGCTGCCATCAACGGTGGCTGCGCCCAGGAGACACCGGCCTACAACGTGAACCGCCTGTGTGGCTCGGGCCTGCAGGCCATCGTCAACGCCAGCCAAAGCATTTTGTTGGGCGATGCCGATGTGGCCATTGGGGGTGGCGCTGAAAACATGAGCCGCGCGCCCTTTGCCAGCCTCAACATGCGCTGGGGTGCCCGCATGGGTGACACCAAGATGGTGGACATGATGATCGGCGCGTTGCACGACCCCTTCCACACCATCCACATGGGCGTGACCGCAGAGAACATTGCCGCCAAGTGGGGTATCAGCCGCGAAGAACAGGACGCTCTGGCGGTGGAGAGCCACCAGCGTGCCCAAAAGGCCACTGCGGCTGGCTACTTCACCAGCCAGATTACGCCCGTTTTGCTGAAAAGCAAAAAAGGCGAAGTGGCCTACGTGACCGACGAGCACTTCCGCCCCGACTGCAAGCTCGAAGACATGACCAAGCTGAAACCCGTTTTCATCAAGGAAAACGGCACCGTGACCGCGGGCAACGCCTCCGGCATCAATGACGCCGCCGCTGCCGTGGTGCTCATGGAAAAGAGCGTGGCCCAAGCCCGTGGCTTGAAGCCACTGGCTCGCCTCGTGGCCTACGCCCACGCTGGCGTGGACCCCAAATACATGGGCATCGGCCCCGTGCCCGCCACCAAACTGGCCTTGCAAAAAGCCGGTTTGACGGTGAACGACCTGGATGTAATTGAAGCCAACGAAGCTTTTGCAGCCCAGGCCTGCGCGGTCACCAAAGACCTGGGTCTGGACCCGGCCAAGGTCAACCCCAATGGCTCCGGCATCTCGTTGGGCCACCCGATTGGGGCAACCGGCGCATTAATTACCGTGAAAGCTTTGTATGAGCTGGAGCGCATCAACGGCCGCTATGCGCTGGTGACCATGTGCATTGGCGGCGGCCAGGGTATTGCCGCGATTTTCGAGCGCGACCGCTAAGCGCTAATCACCAAGGTGGGCCTGTTCAAAACAGGTCCACATCCATTTCGTCCACGACCTGTTCGACCAGCTTGCCCTCGGCTACCAGGGTCTGGTAGTTGCAGACCTGGTTGCGGCCGTGCTCCTTGGCGTAATAAACCGCCTTGTCGGCGCGCCCGAAGGCGCTGCTGGGTGTGTCGTTGGGCGAGAGAACTGACACACCCATGCTCACGGTGATGGTGCCGACTTGCGGAAACACATAGGCCTGCACCCGTTCCCGGAAGCGCTCCAGGGCGCTTTCCGCATGCACTGCGCTTTCGCACCGCATAAGAATGACGAACTCTTCCCCGCCAAAACGGTACAACTGGTCGTGAAAACGGAAGTTGCTGCGCATCAGGCGCGCTACCAAAAGCAAAACCTCATCGCCAATCAGGTGGCCGAAGTTATCGTTCACGCGCTTGAAGTGGTCAATATCGAGCACCGCCAACCACACCCCGGCATCCGGGCTTTCATGCCGGCGCTCAGGCATGTTGGCGGGCAAGGTGTTGGACTGGTCCGCCGTGGCCTTGAAAAAAGCACCGTCAAACGTTTTGCGGTTCAGCAGCTCCGTCAGGGAATCCCGCTCGCCATAGTCCAGCAAGCCCAAGAGATTTTGATAAGCCAAGAGGATGCTTTGAAGCAAGTCGATATCTGCAGCCTGCAGCGGCTTGGGAGACGAGACCTCCAACATGATTTGCAGACTCTGTGCCTGCCCCACCGGCAACACCACATGCCCTAAGTCTTGGGGGTTGGCAGCTGCACGGCCAATCTCCAGGGCCCTTTGTCGGACAGGGAAGTCGGACACCTTGGGCAACAAACTCCAGTCTGACCACAATAAATCACGGGAAGGTTTTTCCTGACCCTGCTCCAGCGCGGAGAGCGAGAGGCAACGCCGGTCGTCACCTTCACCGACCACGCGAATAAGGTTGGCAGCCTGAAGGTTGACGCCGGAATTGGTGAGCACCAAGCGCACCAGCTCGGTATCCAACGCATCACGGTCTCGCAATCCCCCTAGGGCGGCAAGACTCTGCACCAAAGCATTCATGGAATCTGTCTACCTTGTTCTTGTCATTTCCGGCTTCCAACCGCCGATTGCGCCTTCACTTGACGCACCTCAAACCTGAAGGGACCGCGCAAACCTATGCTTCACGCTTGCTAAACGCCGCCATCTTAGACCACACCATGACTGATACCAAGCTCGATATGCATCTTTTGCCGCAAGAATCCAACGATTGGTTGCGCAAAAGCGGCCTGAGTGCATTGCAAATTGCCGGACGACGAGTGCTGCCTATCGTGCAGGGGGGTATGGGCATAGGCATTTCGGGGAATCGCCTGGCGGGCAGCGTGGCGGCGGCCGGCGGCGTAGGAACGCTCTCCAGCGTGGACTTGCGGCGCCACCACCCTGACTTGATGGACCGAACCCGCGAGCTGGCGCCCGGCGAAGAAGCCAAGGCCGGTATCAATGCCGCCAACCTGGAAGCCATTGACCGCGAAATCAAAGCCGCCCGCGCCCGCACCAGTGGAAAAGGCCTGCTGGCCATCAACGTGATGCGGGCGGTCAGCGAGTACGCCGCCAACGTGACCCGCGCCCTGGAAGCCGGTATCGATGCCGTGGTGGTGGGTGCCGGCTTGCCGCTGGATTTACCGGACCTGGCCAAAGACCACCCCCAAGCAGCGCTGATCCCCATTCTCTCGGACGCACGCGGCGTGCAACTGCTGGTCAAAAAGTGGGAGCGCAAAAAGCGACTGCCGGATGCCATCGTCATCGAGCACCCGCGCCTGGCCGGTGGCCACTTGGGCGCTGCCAAGATCGCCGACCTGCAGGACACCCGGTTTGACTTTGAGAACGTGATTCCCCAAGTGCGGCAGTTTTTCAAGGATGCGGGCTACGAACAGCACATTCCGCTGATTGCCGCCGGCGGCATCCGCACCCATGAAGACATCGCCCGCCTGCAGGCCTTGGGGGCGGACGCAGTACAACTGGGTACCGCATTTGCCGTGACCGAGGAAAGCGACGCCCACGCGGAATTCAAGCGCGTGCTGGCCGAAGCACGCGAGGAAGACATGGTTGAGTTCACCAGCGTGGCCGGCCTGCCCGCCCGCGCGGTGGGCACGCCTTGGTTGCGCGCATACATGAAGATAGAGCCCAAGCTTCAGGCCGTGGCCCACGCCAAGAGCCGCTGCACCAAAAGCTTTGATTGCCTGGGCCAGTGCGGCCTGCGCGATGGTTTGCCGGGCTGGGGCCAGTTCTGCATCGACAACCAGCTGGCCGCTGCGCTGCGTGGCGATGTGAAAAAAGGCCTGTTCTTCCGGGGTGCCGGCCGCTTGCCTTTTGGCGACCAGATTAAGACAGTGCGGGAACTGATGCAGCGCTTGCTGACACCGGACCTCGCGGTGGCAAGCTAATCATGTCAATCGGGGCAGTTCTCTGAACTCAGCAGTGGCCATGTGGCCGATGCGGAATCTACTGATCATTTTTTTCAAGGACTGGACCTGCTGGTCCAGATTCTTGGATGCTGCCGCATTCTCTTCAACCAACGCGGCGTTCTGCTGCGTCATCTGATCGAGTAGGGCGATGGCCTCACCAACTTGACGAATGCCGGAGCGCTGTTCCCCGTTGGCACGAGTGACTTCGGTCACCGACTGATTGACCTGCTGTATGGACACCACCACCTTCGACACCGCTTCACCAGCCTGCGAGGCAACGGTGTTGCCTCGGTCCATTTTTTCCACATTGTCCTGAATAATGGATTTGATCTCGCGTGCGGCTTCCGCTGACCGTTGCGCAAGCTGCCGGACCTCCGCCGCAACCACTGCAAAACCGCGCCCTTGCTCCCCCGCACGGGCAGCTTCCACTGCTGCATTCAAAGCCAGGATATTGGTCTGAAACGCGATAGAGTCGATAGTTCCTATGATGTCCTGTATGCGTTGGGAGGATGCATGTATGACTCCCATGGTTTCGACCACTGAGTGCACGAGTTCGCCAACATCGCGCGCGGATTCGCTGACACGTGTCACCAAGCGGTTGGCGGCCTCGGTTGCTTCCGCTGTCTGGGATATGCTTCCGGTCATTTCTTCCATGGTCGCCGCCGTCTGCTCCAATGAGCTGGCTTGTGATTCCGTACGGGCACTCAGATCCAAGTTGGCTGCCGCAATCTGTTGGGACGCAACAGCGACCGAGCCCGCACTCTGTTGGATACGCATCATCACGTGCATCAGAAATTCCTTCATGGAATTCAATGCCACCAGCATGTCGGTCAGTTCGTTCTTGCCATGCGCGGTGAATTCCACATCCAGGTTTCCCTTGCCGATTTCACCCGCGACATTCATCGCCACTTTTAGAGGCTGAATGATGGACCTGATGAGGGTGAACGCACAAAATCCGCCTACTAGGATGGCCAACGCCCCGACCACCAGACTCCATATGATGTGGATCCGGTTGCCCTCAATGACGTGATGCGCACGCTCGTGGGCCTGCACCTTCTGAATCTCCAGCATTTTCTGAATCGGCTCGCGCAGCGAGTCAATGGCAGGCAGCACTTTCTCCCGCAACAATGCTTGGGCCTGCGTGAGTTCGCCCGCTTGCAACGCAGCACCGGCTGCTGTGAACGCAGAGACGAACTCTTGCCGCCGGGATTTTATTTCCCCATAAACGGCCAACTCCTGCTGTCCACTTAGCAGAGGCTCCAGTTCGGCAAACAGTCCGTCAATGATTTTCTTAGTCCCTCCGATTCGCTCTCGGATCTGGGCTTGACGGTCAGGCTCCACCATGAAGAGTTCCACCGTGTTGCGGGCATTGTGCTTGGTTGCACTGTCAATGGCTGCAGCCAGTTCGAACTTCCCGTAATCCTGCTCGACTACTGCGACCACGCTTTCCCCGGTACTGCGTGAGTTGGTGTAATTGAAGGCGAGAATAAAAGCAGTGGCAAAAATCAAAATGCCATGCGAGAAAAACAAGCGTCCGCGAACGCTCACATTGTCCAAAAGCTTCATGGTGACCTTCCCTGGTGAACCTGCAAACTATGGTGTTTGCTTCGTTCAAGTTGAAAAGCGGCTTGGCCCTTTACTTTACTCCTGAAAGCCGCCCGAACGCAAAGTCAACACCAAAGTGTCTCGATAGGCTCCGTTTTCCAAGGGCTGGATGGGCGTGGATTCATGAATAACCCGCGCATCATCCAAAAGTAGCAGGGACCACGGTTCGCTTAAAGTGAAGCGCTGCCCGTTGGGCCCGTCCGCTTCAAAAACCCGGGTTTCGCCGCCCTTGAGCCCTTTGCGTGCCACCAGAAAAACCGCCACCAAGTCAACGCCATCCCGGTGGGCGCCCTCCGGCGTGGGTCGACCTATACCGTCTGTCGTATCAATACGGAACTGATGCGCCTCGGTGTACCAAGTGTGCTGCCCCTTCAAATCATCGGCCACCCGGCCCAGCCACGCCAGGAGTTGCTGCCAGCCCGCTTGCGAGGTCACGCGCCTGTCCATGGGCTCAAAGTGACGCTGCATGCCACCGTGCAGCGCGTTGTACTCCAGCGGTTGCCAATGGGGACGATGTGCGACCTGGGAAACACCGCTCTCTTGAATAACGAAACAGGAATGGCGACGGCGGCGGTAGCGGCCACCATCTTTCAAATAGTTGTCCGGCGGCAGGTCATTCCACCCGTCGCACCAGCCCAACATGGTGTCCAACGGCACGCCGGACAGCCCTGCCACTTGGGACGCCCCGACGACCGCGTAGCCCTGACGGAACAGCGTGGCGCCCAGGTCGGCTGGGCGGGCAATCAGAGGGGGCTGGAGGGAAATGGTCATAGCGCCGGATTATCAACCGCACTCTTCTTTCGATGCCTGATGTGGGTCAATACGCCCGAAACCGTCTGCCCCTAAGCTGGGCCGGATCAAGGAGAAAACGATGACCGAAACCCTCAATGCCCCCGCCACCCTTGCCTGGAGCGACGCTCTGGTGCTCGACATGCCCGTGATGGACGAGGTGCACCAGGAGTTTGTGGCCCTGCTGGAGCGCGTGGTGCTGGCGGAGGACGACATGCTCATGCCCCTGTGGTCGGAGTTGATCACCCACACCCAGGAGCATTTCGACCGCGAAGACCAATGGATGCGCGCCACCGGTTTCGCGGCCGGCAACTGCCATGCCACCCAGCACAAAGTGGTGCTACAGGTGCTGCGCGAGGGGGAAGCCCGCGGCCACGGCGGCGACCTGGCTGTGGTGCGGCAGATGGCCGACGAACTGGGCATCTGGTTTCCCCAGCATGCGCAAAGCATGGATGCGTCCCTGGCATTGCACTTGCGTTCGGCAGGTTACGACCCGGCTACCGGAGCGCTCGCCCAACCGGACCGTTTGCCGCAAACGGAGATTCATGGCTGCGGCGGCGTCACCTGCTCGGACACAGTCACCGCCTGAATACACTCGCCTGATGCCCGAATCCTCTCCTGCCCTGCGCCACCGTCCTTCCGAAGACCTGCAAGCCCTGCTCACTGGCACCATTTTTGTGGCGCTGGGGGTCTTGATGTTCAAGCAGGTGGGCTTGCTAACTGGTGGCACGGCAGGGGTGGCCTTCTGGCTGCACTACGCCACTGGCTGGAATTTCGGGCTGATTTTCTTTGCCATCAACCTGCCGTTTTACGCCCTGGCCTACCAGCGCATGGGGCGGGTATTCACCGTGAAAACCTTCATGGCGGTGGCGCTTCTAGCCGTGTTCACCAACCTGTTGCCGCAATGGATGGGCTTTGAATACCTGCACCCTGCAGCCACCGCCATCATTGGCGGCCTGCTCATGGGCACGGGCATGTTGATCTTGTTCAGGCACAAAGCCAGCCTGGGTGGGTTCAATGTGCTGGTGCTGTACCTGCAAGAAAAGCGCGGCTGGCGTGCCGGGCGCATTCAGATGGCGCTGGACTGCACCATCGTGCTGCTGGCCTTCGGCGTGACCGATTGGCAGCATGTGCTGTGGAGTGTGCTGGGCGCCATCACCCTGAACCAGACTTTGGCGACCAACCACCGTGCCGGCCGCTACATGGCGCACTGAGCGCACACTCAGGGCGCCGGCAACCCTGCCGCATACCACCGGAGGCCCGCATGCCCACCACAAACACCACGCCTACTGGCTCAACTCCAGTGGTGGATCAACACCAGCTCGGCCTGCTTCGTGAACACCGGCGCAAACACCGCCACAAGCACCCGCCAAAAGTCACCGCCGCGCCAGAGCACTTTGACCTGCCACCGCCCACCCGCGGGCAGCGCATGGCTGACGTGGTGGCGCGCACCGTGGGGTCGTGGCGTTTCATCCTGATCCAGAGTGGTCTGATCGTGGTGTGGATTACCGGCAATGTACTAACCGGGTCGCACGCCTGGGACCCCTACCCCTTCATCCTGCTGAACCTGCTACTGTCTTTCCAGGCGGCCTACACGGCGCCGGCCATCATGATGAGCCAGAACCGCCAGTCCGAGCTGGACCGCAAACATGCCGAAAGCGACTACGAGGTCAACGTCAAGGCAGAGCTAGAGATTGAGCTGCTGCACGAGAAAATCGATCTGCTCAAAGACAAGGAGCTTTTGCTGCTGACCCAAGCGGTCAAAGAGCTGTCGAGCCAGCTCGCCGAACTGCGCAGCCAAAATGCGATACCACCGCACGCCGCAGCGCATCCACACATTACGACTTAACAACTCCAGCCCGGGCTTGTCACCTAGGCTACCAAGCTAAGCACGGTACGGCGCTACCATCCGCGACCATTGTTGACCCCCTTCCCACCGGAGCCCCTATGTCCCAAGCCCTGTCTACCCTGATCAACCACCAGATCCGCCTGGCCGCGCGCCCCGTGGGGATGCCCAAAGCCAGCGACTGGAGCCACACCGCCGAGCCGGTAGCTGAGCCCGCTGAGGGCGGCGTAACGCTCAAGACCCTGGCGCTGAGCCTGGACCCCGCCATGCGCGGCTGGATGAACGAAGGCAAGAGCTATATCCCGCCGGTGGGCATTGGCGAAGTCATGCGCGCTGGTGGCGTGGGCGTGGTGGTGGCCAGCAAGAGCGACAAATACGCGGTGGGCGATTACGTGAGCGCAGGCTTTGGCGTGCAGGAATACATCACCCTGGCTGCAGCTGATTTCAAACGCGCGGGCTTGGTCAAGATCGACCTGCGTGCTGGCAGCCTGACCCAGTGGCTCAATGTGCTGGGCATGCCCGGCATGACCGGCTACTTTGGCCTGATGGATGTGGGCATGCCCAAGGCGGGTGAGACTGTGGTCATCTCCGGCGCCGCTGGTGCCGTGGGCCAGACCGTAGGCCAGGTCGCCAAGATCAAGGGCTGCCGCGTGGTCGGCATTGCGGGCGGCCCCGCCAAGTGCGAGTGGGTGGTCAAGGAACTGGGCTTTGATGCTTGCATCGACTACAAGGCCGGTCCCGGCGCGGTGCGTGCGGGACTGAAGGAACATTGCCCCGGCGGCGTCGACATTTACTTCGACAACGTGGGCGGCGAGATCCTGGACGACGTGCTAGCCCGCATCAACCGCAAGGCGCGCATCATTATTTGCGGTGCCATCAGCCAGTACAACAACACAACAGCCGTGCAAGGCCCCAAGAACTACCTGAGCCTGCTGGTGAACCGCGCGCGCATGGAAGGCATTGTGGTGTTCGACTACGCCGACCGCTACCACCTTGCCGTGGCTGAAATGGCCGGCTACCTGAAAGACGGTCGCATGAAGAGCAAGGAGGACGTGGTGGTGGGCCTTCAGACCTTCCCCGAGACGCTGCTCAAGCTCTTCAACGGAGAAAACTTCGGCAAGCTGGTGCTGGAAGTCGCCCAGGGCTGATCAGCAAACACAGCGACTGGCCCTGCAATATCCGACCCGGGCCAGCACACTTCGAAGTGATAGCTTGGCTGACAATAGGGCCTTCATGCAAGCCATCGCACTCCTGACGCAACACAGCAAACAAAGCGCCGTAGAAGGCCCGCTTCAAGAAGCGGGTTTTTCTGTGTCCACGATTAGCGGTTTTGACACCGACAGTCTGGGCACCTTCACCGGCACCGTGGCTCGCAAAGGCACCCAGGTGGATGCAGCAGCCACCAAGGCCAAACTGGCTGCTGAACTCAGTGGATGGCGATTCGGGCTGGGCAGTGAGGGCAGCTTTGGCCCGGACCCCTATACCGGGATGATTGCTTGGGGGCGTGAAGTGCTTGCTTTTTGGGATGACACCGCCCAGCGCCTGATCTGTGCTGCGGTACAAGGCCCTGAAACCAATTACCGACAGACCACCGTGCAGGACTGGAAGGACGCCGCCGATTTTGCGAGCGCTATCGGCTTTCCAGCCCATGGCCTGATCGTCGGGAAACCGGGGGAGTCGGTTTTCGACAAGGACTGCAAGGACTTGACCGCCTTGGAAGTTCAAGTGCAACTGGCTTTACAGAGCGGGCCGGTTGAGCTGGAGACTGATATGCGAGCGCACCGGAACCCCACCCGGATGCGCATGATCCGTCGGTGCGCAGAACTGCTATCGCAACGCCTTCGCAGCAACTGCCCTGATTGTGCAAGCTACGGCTTTGGCGAAGAGTCGCCCATAGCTGGAGCGCCCTGTGAATCCTGTGGGTTGCCGACCCACGCGATCATGGCCAAAAACATTCGCTGTGATGCGTGCGGCCATTCACAACGTGTGGATTTGGTGCAAAGCGTGCCCGCCTCACGATGCAACTACTGCAACCCCTAGAAAATCATCAAAATCGCTATGGTTTTTATAGCTGCTCGCGCAGACTGAACGGGCGCTGTATGCCTAAAATGCGCTGCATGACAAGCAACAAAGTGGCAAACCGCGGGTTCACGCTCATCGAATTGGTGATGGTCATCGCCATCCTCGGTGTGCTGGCGGCTGTAGCGGTGCCCAGGTTCATCAACCTCGGCACCGATGCGCGTGTGGCCACGCTCAATGGATTGTTGGGTGCTGTCAGAACCACGATGGAAACCGTCAAAGTGACCGCTGCGCTACGCGGCAGCGCCACCAGTGCCAACCCAGCGTTGAACTTTCTGGACATGCAAGGAAGCACCATACGCCTCTGGAATGGCTACCCCGACCGGTGGTGGGACGGCATTGGCATGACGCTGCAAGGCGCACCAGCCATAGCTGGTGGGGGCTACCTTTCCACCGCACCGATTGTGTTCAACAAGTTCACGTTTTACGGTTACAGCAACAGCACCATCCCGAATGGCGATGCCGGTTGGGTACTGACCGACGCCCCTACCCCCGCCAACTGTTCCTTGGCCTACAACTACAACGGCAGCGGCGAGCCACAGCTCATTTTGCGCACCACGGGCTGCTGAACGCCGACGCCACTCAATCGTTCAGCGCGGCGTACACCAAATTGCGGAACAAGGGGCGGTACCAGCTGCGTTGATTGGGAGCCTGGGTGAGCAGAATGGCAAACAAATCCTTCGCCGGGTCCACAAAAAACACGGTGCCGGAGATACCGCTCCAGTAGTACATGCCCTTGCTGCCCAGCTGGGTACCCAACCCCTCCTCGAGGCGCACCGCAAACCCCAAGCCGAAGCCATGTCCCGGGGGAAGCAGTTCTGCCGCTCGACCACTGCGATTGACCGGAATGTCGCCCAGATGGTCAGAGGTCATCAGCCGTACCGAGGCAGGACTGAGAATGCGCGCACCGTTCAAGGTGCCGCCATTCAACATGCACTGCAAAAAGCGTGCGTAATCGGCTGCCGTGGAGCCCAAACCTGCGCCGCCCGCTTGCATGGGGGTGGTTTTGCGCAAGTCCATCAGGGGCATGGGTACGCCACCGTCCGGGTCATGGGCGAAGGGCTCGGCAATGCGATGTTGTTTGTCGGGGAGAACCACAAATGCGGTATCCACCATGCCCAAGGGCCCGAGGATGTGCGCTTGCAGATAGTCCCCCAAGGCCATGCCGGTCACGCGTTCCAACAGGGCACCAAGCAGGTCTGTCGCGCGGCTGTATTGCCAGATGCTGCCCGGCTCATAACGGTAAGGAATCGCGGACAAGGCCTGCGAAAAACCGGTGTTGCTCAGCATGCGGGTGCCCAAGCCGGCTTGGGCGTAGCGCTGCTGGATAGGGTCGTCGCCCAGAATCTCGTAGGTCAGGCCGGAGGTGTGGCGCAACAGGTCTTGCACCGTGGGCGGCCGGGCCGGGGGCCGCGTCTGCCGGCCCGATTCATCCTCCGCCACCCGCACATCGGCAAACTCGCTCAAGTGCTGGCCTACCGGGTCACTCAGTAACAGTTGGCCGCGCTCCAGCAATTGCATGATCGCCACCGACACCAGTGGCTTGGTCATGGAGTAGATGCGAAAGATGCTGTCCACGGCCATAGGCGTGCCGCCCGCCGGGTTCTGCTGCCCGATGGCTGAGTGCAACACGATCTGGCCATGGCGCGCAACCAAGGCTACTGCACCGGGTAAGCGCCCTTTGTCCACTTCCGCTTGCAGCACTTGCTCAAGGTTCCGCAGGGCAGGCGCATGAAAACCCGGGGAGAGAGTCATACCGCTCATGCACCGGCCCCGTAGCGCTCGCGTGCGAGGGCCGCGCCTTTGGCCAAGGCTTCGAGCTTACGGGTGGCGACCTCACGACTCATGGGCGCCAAGCCACAGTTGGTACAGGGGAAGATGCGATTGCGTGGCACGTGTTGCAAAGCGATGCCGATGGTGTCCGCCACTTGCTCAGGCGTTTCAATCACGTCACTGGCCACGTCGATCACACCGACCATGACGTCTTTGTCCTTGAGCAGTGCCATCAAGTCCGGCGGTACATGCGAGTGGTAGCACTCCAGGCTCACCTGCTGGATGCTGCTGGCCGCCAGTGCCGGAAACACCTGCGCGTATTGCCGCCATTCGCCCCCCAGCGTCTCTTTCCAGTCGGTATTGGCCTTGATGCCGTAGCCATAACAAATATGCACGGCGGTGGTGCAAGTAAGCCCTTTGGCGGCGACTTCCAGTGCTTGGACACCCCAGTCCGCCGCATCTTGCATGTACACATTGAAAGCCGGCTCATCGAATTGAATGATGTCCACCCCATCAGCCTGCAGGGCCCGCGCTTCCTGATTCAGCAACTCTGCAAACGCAAACGCCATGGTCTTGCGGTCGCCATAAAAACGGTCGGCCACGGTGTCCACAATCGTCAGAGGTCCGGGCAAGGTGAACTTGAGTTTCTTTTTGGTGTGGGCTCTTGCGAGTTGCGCTTCAAAGGCATGCACGCGGCCTTTGAGCCTTAATGCGGCAACAACCTGAGGCACCATGGCGTCATACCGGTTGTTGCGGATGCCCATCTTGACTTTGTTTTCAAAGTCGATGCCGTCAACCTGCTCCAGAAAACCGTGTACAAAATGCTGCCGGCTTTGCTCTCCATCGCCCACCACATCCAAGCCTGCATCTTCCTGCGCTTTGATCCACAACAGGGTGGCATCCGCCTTGGCTTGCTGCAGCTCTGGGCCGGCCAGCTTCCATTGCGGCCAGAGTTTTTCGGTCTCTGACAGCCATGAGGGCTTGGGCAAGCTGCCGGCGATAGCGGTTTCGAACATGGGAAGTCTCCTGGATATTGTGGGTCTGGGCCCACACCTTATCGCAAGGCTTGCGCCGGGCTGCCACTCAGGTGACAAAGCCCCCAATTCCATACCTCGCCCCCAATATTGCGCACGGGGAATCACACCTCTCTTCCGGTGGCACGTTTTCTGCTTGATTCGTACGACTTGCAGGGAGGTAGGCGGCGAATTAGGTTATTACTTTTCCGCATACCTTTCGATGGTAAACCCCGATGAGAGCGAAGGCTCCTGAGGCTACAGTTCAGCCTCAGAATCGGGGAGCAGACACCAGTCTGGTGCATCCTGCTGATTCAATTCTTTGGAGTAATGATTTATGAGCATGAAGAAACTGAAAACACTGGCAGCCGTGGTTGCCGCTTTGGGTGCTGTCGTTGCAGCGCCCGCCCACGCTGGCAAAACATTGGACGCCGTCAAGGCCCGTGGCCAAGTGGTTTGCGGTGTGAACACAGGTTTGGCAGGTTTCGGTGCTGCTGATTCCAACGGCAAATGGACGGGTCTGGATGTGGACGTCTGCCGCGCTGTGGCTGCTGCAGTGCTGGGCGATGGCGAAAAGGTGAAGTACGTTCCCCTGAACGCACAAGCCCGTTTCACCGCTCTGCAATCCGGCGAAATCGACGTGCTGTCCCGCAACACCACTTTCACACTGACCCGTGACGCCTCTTTGGGCCTGTCCCAAACCGCCGTGACTTACTACGACGGCCAAGGCTTCATGGTTCCCGTGAAGAGCAAGCTCAAGAGCGCCAAACAGCTCAAAGGCCAGACCGTGTGCGTGCAATCCGGCACCACCACCGAAAAGAACCTGACCGACTACTCCAAAGCCAACGGCCTGAACATCAAGCCCATCGTGTTTGAAAAACTCGAAGCAGCTGAAGGCGCTTACTTCTCCGGCCGTTGCGTGGCTTACACCACTGACGCTTCCGGCTTGGCTTCTACCCGTAACAAGGTTGCCAAGAACCCCGCTGACCACATCATTCTTCCTGAGCTGATTTCCAAAGAGCCTTTGGGCCCCATGGTTCGCCGCGGTGACGACGAGTGGACTGCGATCGTGAAGTGGACGGTGTACGGTCTGCTCGAAGCTGAAGAAAACGGCGTTACCCAAGCCAACGTGGATGACCTCAAAGCCAACACCAAAGACCCCGTTGTCGGCCGCTTGCTTGGTACCACGGAAGACACCGGCAAGCTGCTGGGCTTGGACAAGGAATGGCTGGCACGCGCGATCAAGACCACCGGCAACTACGGTGAAATCTTCGAACGCAACGTGGGTCCCAAGTCTCCCCTGCAATTGCCACGTGGCTTGAACAACCTGTGGAGCAAGGGCGGCGTGCAATACGCTCCCCCAGTCCGTTAATGGCGGTTAGCGCAGCGCTGTAATCCGGCACTGCGCACCAGAAAAGGGCAGCCGCACACACCATGCGCTGCCCTTTTCAATTGATGAGCGTTCTTCAAGTGAAACCAAGGGCTGATATGTCCACACCCTCCTCCCCTCCCAAAAAGTCCTGGTCCTGGCGCAGTCAGGCATTCCGTGGACTCCTGTACCAGATCATTGCCATCGTGGTGGTCTTGTTGGCAGTGCTCTATCTGGCACACAACACCACCACCAACATGAAGTTGCGTGGCATCCAAAGTGGTTTTGATTTCCTGACGGGTCCTGCCGGCTTCGACATCGGTGAAAGCTTCTTTGCTTTTGATTCCGGCGAGTCCTACTGGCGCGCCTACCTGGTGGGCTTTGTGAACACGCTACGGGTAGCGGTTGTCGGCATCGTGCTGACCACTTTGCTGGGCACCTTGATCGGCGTAGGCCGTTTTTCGCGCAATGCCCTGATCCGCGGTCTGTGTTCGGCGTATGTCGAGTTTTTCCGCAACATCCCCGTTCTGCTGCAATTGCTGATGTGGTACCTGATGTTCACGGAAGTGCTGCCTGCATCCAATGAGCCTTTGGTATTCGGCCCCTTCTTCCTGAGCAAGGGCGGTCTGAACTTCCCTATCCCAGAGTGGGCTACAGGCCATGTTTGGGGTGCTTGGGGATTGTTGGCGGGTGTGATTGGTGCTGTTTTGTACCGCTCGTATGCCAAAAAATCGTTTGAGCAAACCGGTCGTGTAAAGAGCATGTTCTGGGCGCCTCTGGCCATTGTGCTGGGGGCGGGCATTCTGGGTTGGTTGCTGGGTGGTGCACCCACCGCACTCAACATGCCGGTGCAGGGCGAGTTCGCCATTGAGAACGGCGGAGCCTTGACGCCCGAATACCTCTCTGTATTGCTGGGTTTGACGATTTACACCGCAGCCTTCGTGTCCGAAGTGGTTCGAGGCGGTATCCAATCCGTAGCACTGGGCCAATCCGAGGCAGCAGCAGCTCTCGGCTTGAGCCGTGGGCAAACCATGCGCCTGGTGATGTTGCCGCAAGCCCTGCGCGTGATCATTCCCCCAGTGACCAACCAGTACCTGAACCTGACCAAAAACTCTTCTTTGGCAGTGGCCATCGGTTACCCGGATGTGGTGTCGATTGCCAACACAGCCATCAACCAGACGGGCCGCGCCGTGGAGTGCATTGCCATCATCATGCTGGTGTACCTGAGCACCTCGCTGTTCACATCGATCACGATGAATTGGTACAACACCCGCTCTGCCATCAAAGAACGCTAAGAAACGCACATGAGCGCAACTACATTCAAACCCATCGAAGCGCGCCCGGCACCGGTCAAGACCGACGGCTTGGTAGCGTGGATTCGCTTCAATCTGTTCGGCGACTGGAAGACCACGCTGGGCACGCTGATCATCGGGGCCTTCCTGCTGGCTATCCTTCCGCGCTTCCTGAACTGGGCACTGGTTCAGGCGGTGTGGGTGCCCAACTTCGAGGCCTGCCACGTCGAAGGCGCTGGTGCCTGCTGGGGTGTGATCGTGGAGAAATTCCGCATCATCATCTTCGGCCGTTTCCCCTTTGAAGAGCAATGGCGCCCGCTGATCGCCACTTTGTTGCTGTGCAGCCTGCTGGTGGCAAGCTGCATGCGCATGTTCTGGAAAGCATGGCTGGGCCTGGCCTGGGTCGTGGTCCTGGGCAGCTTCTTCCTACTGATGTCCGGCGGTGTGTTCGGCATGAGCAAGGTCGATACAGACCGCTGGGGTGGCCTGCCCTTGACGCTGTTGCTATCTTCCTTGTCCATGGCCATGGCCTTCCCTCTGGCTTTGTTGATAGCCTTGGGCCGCCGCTCCAACCTGCCTGCCATCAAGAGCCTGTGCACCATCTATGTGGAACTGATCCGTGGCGTGCCGCTGATCTCCGTGCTGTTCATGGCATCCTTCATGTTCCCGCTGCTGATGCCCCAGGGCTTCAATATCGACGTGCTGGTTCGCGTGCTGGCGGGTATCACCCTGTTTGCAGCGGCCTACATGGCCGAGGTGATTCGCGGCGGCTTGCAGGCGGTGCCCAAAGGGCAAATTGAAGCTGCCGCCACGCTGGGCCTGTCGTACTGGCAGACACAACGCAAGATCGTGTTGCCGCAAGCCCTGTCCATGGTGGTCCCCGGCATCATGAACAACTTCATCTCGACCTTCAAGGACACCTCGCTGGTGACCATTGTGAGTTTGTATGAGCTCACCGGTTCCATGAGCCTGGCCCTGAACTCGGATGCCGACTGGCGCCCCTACAAGATCGAAGGCTACCTCTTCATCGCCCTGATTTACTTCGGATTTTGCTTCTCCATGTCGCGCTACAGCCTCTGGATCGAAAAGCAAGTCAACAAGAGCAAACTCCGCTAAGGAACGAATATGTCTGAACCCATCATCACCTTCAACAAAGTCAACAAGTGGTACGGCAACAATTTCCACGTACTGCGCGATATTGACCTGACCGTCACCAAAGGCGAACGCATCGTGGTTTGCGGCCCCTCCGGCTCCGGCAAGTCCACCATGATCCGCTGCATCAACCGCCTCGAAGAACACCAGCAAGGCAACTTGATCGTGGACGGTGTGGAACTTACCGACGACGTGAAAGCCATCGACGACGTGCGCAAAAAAGTCGGCATGGTGTTCCAGCAGTTCAACCTGTTCCCGCACCTCACCGTGCTGGAAAACCTGACGCTCTCGCCCATGTGGGTCGGCAAAATGCCGAAAAAAGAAGCCGAAGAAAAGGCCATGATCCAGTTGGAGCGTGTGCGCATCGCCAACCAAGCCAACAAGTACCCGCTGCAACTCTCCGGTGGTCAGCAGCAGCGTGTGGCTATCGCCCGTGCGCTATGTCTGAAGCCGAAGATCATGCTGTTCGATGAGCCGACTTCGGCCCTCGACCCGGAAATGATCAAGGAAGTGCTGGACGTGATGATTGAGATGGCCAGCCAAGGCATCACCATGATCTGCGTGACCCACGAAATGGGCTTTGCGAAAGCCGTGGCCGACCGTGTGATCTTCATGGATCAGGGCCAGATCGTGGAGCAGAACACGCCTCACGAGTTCTTCAACAACCCGCAAAACGAGCGCAGCCGCGACTTCTTGTCCAAGATTCTGGGGCACTAAGTCGCATGAAATTGGCCGCCAGCCCCGCGCAAGACCAACTCCAAGCGTTTCAGGACGCCTTGGAGAGCTTCCGGGCGCGCGGGCTGACCGCGCATGCCTTGTCGGAGTTGGCACGCGGCCAGAGCGCATTGCTCGCCGCGCTGCCTGAGAAGTTCTCTGAAGTGCTGCACCAGCTGATGGACAGGTTGGAGTCCAGCGCACTCTTCAGTGAAGAAAGCTGCTCTTTCAGTCAGCGTGACCTGGTAGACAGCCTCCAAATGTGGGCAGACAAAGCCTCACTACGTATTTCCGGCAGCGCCAGCATCTGAATCAGGGTACGGTGGCAGAAGCTGTCGGACCCAGGCGGTCGTTGGTCCAGCGCAGCAAATCCATCCACATCTGACGGACTTCTGCATCCTGCGGCAAGCGACCCGCACTGGGCAGCTCAATGGTGACCACCGGAATACGCCGGTGTACCCCTGCATAGTTACCCAGTGAGCCGGGGAAAATTCCCACCTGATCCAGGTACAAGCGACCCAACTTGCTGGGCGGCACCGAAGGACCATCAAAGTCCAGCACGCCATAGGGTGCATGGACGCTGACGATCAAGTTCGGTTTGAAGTTATCCATCTGCTCCAGCAAGAAACGGGACTCAGGTTCGGACACCGGTTTGTTGCCTGGCCACCGACGTGGATCGCGCTTGGTACGTTGCTCCCAATAGACCTTGGCATCACGCGCCCAGTTCGGTGTGGGGAAGTTGCGGTTCAAGTCCACACCGTTTCCGTTGGTACGACGCACCGGCTTGGCAAACAATCCATCCGGATTCAGGCTGGGAATGAAACGCCAGTGGATGTTAAGCGGCGAGTCCGAGGGCGGTGTCATCGCTAACCCCAGCCAGTGGTAGACCAAAGAGGTCGACGACATTTCGTCGCCGTGGATGCCCCCAATCACCAACACCTTGAAATTCGCATCCGTGGGGCCGACATCACGCCCCCAAATGACCCGCCCCTGCCCCGATCGGGCCTTGAGGTCCTGCAATGCAGCAGATTCACACATTGCCGGCGTCACACTCGGTATCTTAGAAGCGTAATCCGCACAAGCCCTCACGGAATCGGCGCGAGCAGCTACTGAAACGATAGCAATGGCCAGACAGGCAAAAAGGCTTTTGAACATGCAGCCCATTGTAAAGGTCGCATGTGGCGAAGGTTTTGCTGCCCGCACAGAGGGCCAGGGCATAAAGCGCGGTAAATTCCATGAATGAACCCACCCTCCCGCGCTCGCTGCGCGCTGCCCCCCGATTTCTCCAGCCAGCAGTTCCGCCAGGCGCTGGGCATGTTTGCCACCGGGGTCACCATCGTCACCGCGCAGGCGGCCGATGGCACCTTGGTCGGTTTAACTGCCAATTCGTTCAACTCCGTCTCTCTCACTCCGCCCTTGGTGCTCTGGAGCTTGTCGCAAAAGGCGGGCTCCATGGAAGCATTCAGCCGCGGCGCCCACTACGCCATCAATATTCTGGCGGCGGATCAGCAAGCGTTGGCGACCCAGTTCGCCACCAAAGACATCGACCGCTACGCTGGCGTCGGCTTTTCGCGCGGCACCCATGGCGCGCCTTTGCTGGATGGAGCGGTGGCGCATTTTGAGTGTTTCAATCGCAGCCAATACGAAGAGGGTGACCATGTGATCTTTGTCGGCGAGGTGGAGCGCTGCAGCCATCGGAGCGGCGCGTCGCCCTTGCTCTACCATGGCGGCAAGTTCTACGCTGAGCACCCGCTATAGCCACCATGTCACTGCATCTGCCCCGCCCCGTCAAAGCTGCCCTTCTCGCATTCTGGGATCTCTTTACCTCTGCGAGCCCTTTGCTGTTTGCGGGTGCCGGGCTGATTTGGCTGGCCTATTGGTGGTTGGACCCGATGCCTCCCAAGCACCTGACGCTGGTGACCGGTCCGGAGCAAAGCGCGTATGCGGAGATGGGCGAGCAATATGCCAAGTTGCTTCGCCAACAAGGCATCACGGTGGACCTCGTGAAAACAGAAGGGTCTGCGGACAACCTGCGCAAACTACAAGCAGGAGAAGCTGATGCCGGTTTCGTGCAAGGCGGCAGCGCCAGCGTGCCTCAGGATGAAGATGCGGAAGAGTTACTCACCTTGGGCAATCTGTTTGTCGAGCCGATCTGGCTTTTTTACCGCAGCAGTGCAGCGACTGCCATCAGCGAAACCGGGCATCTGAACTCCTTGAATCAGTTGGCGACATTGCGCCTCAATGCTGGCACCGCAGGCAGTGGTGTTCCGCCCCTGATGGATACTCTGATGGACATGCACCGCATGGACCCCAAGAAAGCCAGTTTGAGCCATTTGGAGCAAACACCTGCCACCATCCAATTGTTGCAAGGCAAGCTGGACGCAGTGGTTTTCGCCTCGGCGCCCCAAGCACCCATGGTGCAAATGCTGCTGCAAACCCCGGGTATCCGGTTAATGGATTTTCCGCAGAACGAGGCCTATGCACGGCGCCTGCCCTTCATCACACCGGTGACCCTGCCCCGTGGGGTGGTGGATTTGGCACGCAACGTCCCCTCCCAGGACGTACACCTGATTGCTACCACCACCAGCATGTTGGTGCGTGAAGGCCTGCACCCTGGCCTGCGCCAACTGCTTGCCCAGGCAGCAATGCAGACGCACGGCCAGTCCGGATGGTTCAATCGGGCCCGCGAATTCCCCAACGCATCGCACAGCGAATTTGCATTGGCGCCAGAAGCCGAACGGACCCTGAAGAATGGCATCCCTACTTTGCAACGTTACATACCGTTCACCCTTGCAAACCTGGTGGAGCGCATGTGGTTGGCGCTCGGCATCATCATCGCCGTTTTGCTGCCTTTGGGAAAAATCGCACCACCTCTATATGCCTATCGGGTACGTTCCCGCGTCTTCCGCTGGTACGGCCAATTGCGCGATATTGAAAGCCGCTTCGCGGCATCCCCCGGCTCCGCAGCGGATTTACTGAATGAACTCGCTGAGATCGAATCCAAGGTCGAAAAGGTCATTCTTCCGCTGTCTTACGCGGACGAGCTGTACGCGCTGCGCAACCACATCGGTTTGGTGCGCCAACGGTTGACTACAGCGTAGAGTCCAAACTGTTTTTCATGGCCTGCTGGGCTACGGCATCCAACGCGCCGTCGACCACGGGCTGTGCCGAAATCACCCGCAGCTGACCCGCCGCCACCAGTTTGTCGTGGGTTCGGCGAGTCATGGACTGGGTCGAACCCGCTGCACTCGTAAACAGGAACAAAGTACCATGCGGGCTCGCCCACGTGAGCTGAGTACGCACCCATTCGCCATGGGTATGCAATTCCACCCACGAGCCCAAGGGCAACCCTCCAGCGCCCGGGCTGGCTGCCACAGGCGGTACCACTGGGGACAGAATGGGAGTAGCCACTGATGCGTCGGCAGGAGTTTCGTCGGGAATATCCAAAAAATTGGAATCCTGCGCTTCCGAGGGTGCCACCCAAGGATTTCCATCCTCAACGGGACGATTGCGCACAGGCATCTCGGTCGAGGGCTTGGAAGCCGCTGTTTCCATCTTGGCTGCTGCAGCAGCAGCAGCCTCTTTGTGCACCATCCTGAACGCTGCTTGGTGCAAGCCCATGAGTGCTTCCAGGAAGGCACTGGTTTTGGTGGCGGGATACTGGATAGTTTCCAGCCCCTCCCTCAATGTACCCAGCAGCAACGGCACCAGCTTGGTGAGCTTGGCAATATTTTTGTGGGCCAGATCGGGATGGGTACTCCACAGCAAGGCAGAGATTAAAGCCTGGTATTTGTCGGCCGCTGCAGACCCAGCCCCTCCGGACAAGCGAGCCTGTGCGACCACTTGTGCCCACGGACCGCACAAAAATGACAAAACCACCTCGGGCACCTTGGCTGCGTCTGGATGAGAGTCAATTTCACGGGCAATTTTCTCTGCCAACACATTCCGTTGCTCGGCCTTTTCCAAGGCCTTGACCGCCTGCAGGCGGGCTTGCGCCTGCTTGGTGGCCTCTTCATTCCACATCACCTGCAACTCATGCAACGCATTGGCGAACATTTCCGGGCCTTCCGGCTGCGCGTTGGCTAAAGGAGCAATGGCTTCGCGCACTTCATCCAGGAAAGCCAGAAACCCGGGGCTTTGCACATTGGCATAGGCCAAGCTGCGGTGGGTTACCTCTTGCACCAGCATCCGGGCCGCATGGTGCTTATCGGTAAACAAGCGGGCATCCACCAAGGCCAAACGCATCAAAGCAGGTTCCAGCTCACGGATCAGTGCCTGTACGGGCTCCAGAAGACGGGGATCCCTGGCGATGTTGTCCACCATCAGGTTGACCACTTCCAGGCTCAACGCCTGTGCGACACCGCTGGCACTGCGCCTGATGTCCTCGCGTACGGCTTGCAGCCCTTGCAAGCCCGCTGCTGGAGCAACGCCGCCACGCCGCTGCTCCAGCCGTTGCACGACCCTGTCCACCTGTTTCATCTCGGTCAGCGCTTCGAAGGCCGCCGGCACCGTGGACGCGAAATCTGAGTGAGTCTCTGCATCCGATCCGCCATAGCCGCCGGGAGACTCGAACTGACGTGCAAACTGTTGCGCGAACGCGGCCACACGATGCGGCGTCCCCAGCTGATCGAGCTCGCCTGCCAGCAATTTACGCAAGCGATCCAAGGTCAAAAGTGCCGGGTCCGTCACCGGCTTGGGCGCTCGCAATTCCCGGGCAATCAGTGCCTCACGCTCCACACTGCCCGGAGCTCCATACCGCGATGTTTCTGAAAACGGAGCCTGTGCTGCAACTTCACGCCCCTTGCCGCCCCCTGGCACACCCGAGGCTGAAGGTGCGGGCGTAACTGCATAGCCCGCCGGGACAACGCCTTGTGTCTTCAGTTGGGATGCAAGGCTGGAGTACAAGTCTTTAAGCTCGGCACCCAAGGCAATACCCATCACAGTCAACCAATCCAGCCGCATGGTGGCAGGTGCTGGCGTGCGCTCTACCGTGCTACGCAGTGCGTTGAGGTAAGCCTCCGGGCGCAAAGGATTGCGCTCTGGTCGTACGCTTTGCAAACCCAAAGTAGCGCAGATCAGGGTATTGAGCTCCGCCAAACTGGCCTCGGCAGACAACATGGCCATTTGTTGGGCCCGGGCCATGTTGACACTTTCCTGCACTTGCACTTCATCCATCAATTCCAATTGGTCGAACTGAACTTCGGCCATGGAGGGAATGGTTGCCTTGACGGCGGACGAGGGGCGGGTGAATTGCTCCAACAAAGCAGGACCATAGCCTTCACGCAAGGTCTGTTCATGTTGGTAGAGCTGCTTGAGAGACTCTGCATGCACATCGCGCTCGCGGAAATCCCGCGCCGCACTCTCCCGCGCTTGCAGATCACGGCGCAAGGAGGCAATCAGTTTTCCCATGATGGCGGGGCCGCCCGCGGCGGCGTCTTTGACTGTCGCTTGGTAAAGAGACGCGTAACGCGGGTTGATATCTTGCATGGGGCTCTTTTGCCTCGCCGGCGGTTTACTTCAACGCTTTATAGCGCACGCGCTTGGGCTTGGCGCCCTCTTCGCCCAAACGTTTCTTCTTGTCGGCTTCGTACTCCTGGTAGTTGCCGTCGAAGAAGGTCCACTGACTGTCGCCCTCGGCCGCGAGGATGTGGGTGGCAATGCGGTCCAAGAACCAGCGATCGTGGGAAATCACCAGCATGGTGCCGGCGAATTCAAGCAACGCATCTTCCAGGGCACGCAAGGTTTCCACATCCAGATCGTTGGAAGGTTCGTCCAGCATCAGCACATTGCCGCCTGCGATCAGCGTCTTGGCCAAATGCAAACGTCCACGCTCTCCACCGGAGAGCATGCCCACTTTCTTCTGCTGGTCGCCGCCGTTGAAATTGAATCGACCGCAGTACGCGCGGCTGGCCATCTGGAACTTGCCCACATTCAGGATGTCGAGGCCACCGGAAACATCTTCCCAGACTGTTTTGTCGTCCGACAAGGCATCACGGTGCTGATCCACAAATGCCATCTTGACAGTGGAGCCGATCACCACTTCGCCCGAATCCGGCTTTTCGCGACCAGCAATCAGTTTGAACAAAGTCGACTTACCGGCACCGTTGGGACCGATGATGCCGACAATCGCGCCAGCAGGGATGTTAAAGCTCAGGTTATCAATGAGCACGCGGTCGCCAAAAGACTTGCTCACACCCTTGAACTCAATCACCTGACTCCCCAAACGGTCCGCCACCGGAATAAAGATCTCGTTGGTTTCGTTGCGTTTCTGGTATTCGTAGTCACTCAACTCTTCAAAGCGGGCCAAGCGGGCCTTGCTCTTGGCTTGACGGGCTTTAGGGTTCTGGCGCGACCATTCCAACTCTTTCTTCAGGGCCTTGGCGCGGGCCTCTTCGCCCTTTTGTTCAGCTTCCAGACGGGCCTGCTTCTGCTGCAACCAGTCTGAATAGTTACCTTTGTAAGGAATGCCGGAGCCCCGGTCGAGTTCGAGGATCCACTCCGCCGCATTGTCCAAGAAGTAACGATCATGAGTAATAGCGACCACGGTGCCTGAATAGCGCTGCAAAAATTGCTCCAACCAGTCCACCGATTCGGCGTCCAAGTGGTTGGTGGGTTCATCCAGCAGCAGCATGTCGGGCTTGGAGAGCAACAAGCGGCACAAGGCCACGCGGCGCTTTTCGCCCCCCGACAAAACGCCGATGTTGGCATCCCACGGTGGGAGGCGCAGGGCATCCGCCGCAATTTCGAGCTGATGCTCAGAATCCGTACCGGCGGTTGCAATGATGGCTTCCAGTTCAGCCTGTTCAGCGGCCAGCGCGTCAAAGTCTGCATCTTCCGCCCCATAGGCGGCATACACCTCTTCAAGGCGAGCCTTGGCGGCAAACACTTTGCCCATTCCACTCTCGACAGCTTCACGCACGGTGTGGTTCGGGTCGAGCTGGGGCTCCTGGGGCAGGTATCCGATGTTCAGGCCGGCCATGGGAATGGCTTCACCTTCGATTTCCTTGTCCACTCCCGCCATGATCTTGAGCAGCGTGGATTTGCCGGAACCGTTAGTGCCCAGAACACCGATCTTGGCGCCTGGAAAAAAGGACAGAGAGATGTCTTTAAGAATGTGCCGTTTGGGAGGCACGATCTTGCCGACGCGGTTCATGGAAAAAACGTATTGGGCCATTGCGATTCTGGTTATTCAGCGGTAAACCCATATTATCGACTGCCCGGCCCGAGCTGCCTCATTGCTGGGTTGATGAAGGACCGTTGAAAGCGTTTTTTACATCATTGCGCAATGCTTCCCGAGCCACAGCGTCCAGCGCGTTATCCATCACATGGCCATCCGAAATAAGGCGAATGAGCCCCAATCCACGCAGCCTGTCCATGGTCCTTCGTGACATGGAGTGCGCCATGCCCCCGACGGACAGAAACATAAACAAGGTCCGATGGGGACTGGCCCACGACAACTGTGCCCGCACCCACTCGCCGCCCAACGCCAGATCCACCCATGAGCCTGTGCGCAGATTTTCAGCACTCCATGCATTTTGGAGCGCCGGGTCCGACACTTCAGGGACATCGGCTGTCACCGCCTTGGGCATCTGCATATAGTTGAGGAAGCCTGAGTCCTGGGCCTCCATTTCCGCCATCCAGAGCTCGTCGTCCGTCAAATCGCCTGCAGCCTCAATGACCTCTGGTGGGGCGGCCGGCGCATCACGTTGCGCCACGTATTTGGCGTTGTCGAAGGCTTGTTCATGAATGTCGACCAGTGCATCGAAAAAAGGCGGGATCCGGTCCTCGGGGTAGTCCACCAGCGCCAGTCCGTGACGGATCTTCAGCAGCATCTGCGGAACCAAATCCACCAATCTTTGCCTGTTCTTGCGCACCAGCCGGGGCTGCACGCTCCAGATCAGGTCGTCCACCAGTGCCATGTACCCTTCCGCATCCTCGGAGCCATCCGCAAACTTCAATTGGTATTCCGCAACCACTTGCGCCCACGGCCCCCGCAAGAATGCCAGCACAATGTCCGGCGCGTTCTTGAATGTCATCCGCTGCGCAAACTCCTGTGCCAAACGCTGGGCCAGCATGTTGCGCTGCTCGGCATGCATAAGTCCCCTGGCCGCCTCTGCAGCCCTCTGCTTCTGTTGCTGATCCTCTTGGGCCCAACCCTCTTCCAATTTACGAACCAGGCGTTCAAAGGCCTTTGCGTCGCCTTCGCCGCCTGCCAATACGCTAATGGCGTTGTCGAGCGTCTTCTGAAAATGGAAGTAACCTACATCGCTATCTGATTGAAACGCCAGACTGCGATGGGTCATGCGATCCAGAAACATGCGTGCAGGGTGTTTGCGATCTGCAAAAAACCGGGGGTCATGGGCGGAGAGGCGCTGCAATACCGGTTCCAGCTTCATCACGGATTGCCGCACGCCTTCGAGCAAACGCCGGTCCTGCATCAGACTTTCCAACATGAGTCGGACCACTTCCTGGCCCAACTCTTTGCCAAGTGCCTTGCCTTGCAGCGTGTCACCTTTGCCCCGGGGCGTGCTGGCGACTGTCTTGCCACTGTCAGAATCCACACGATTTGCACGTTGCGACAAGCGCTTGAGCATGGGCTCCACCAGCTTCAAGTCTTCCAGTGCTACAAACGAGGCAGGCACTGTATGGGTGAAATCTGCGTTGCCAGCCACCATGGGGCGAGGGTCCAACTCTCCAGAGAGCAAGCGACGGAGCTTATCCAGTGTCAACAGGCTACGGGTCACTGCCGTCTCGACAGGCTTGACCGGAGCCCCGAAGGGATTGGATGTGGGTGCGTAAGCGGCAACGGGCTCCACCCCGTGGGATTTGAGCCACTCCACCAGCTCCCTGTACATGGTGTTCAGCGCCGAGCCCAAGATGCCCGCGGCCGGGGCCATAACAGCCGATCGCGTTTCATCATCCGGCAAGACCTGTCCGAATGCCTCCCTCAGGGCATGCACAAAAGCCTCCGGCTTCAGCGGATTCAGATGCGCCTGCACGCTGGCCCAGCCCATCAGACTGCTCACCAATGCATTGAGCGCCGGCAGTACGGCCTCCACCGAGCGATTTACCTCTTGCTCCGTGACTGCCAGTTCGATGTTGGCGTCAATTTGTTCTTCTTCCAAAAACTGAAAGTCATCGAAACGGACTTGGCTGATCTGGGGCTTGCGGAACGAGCCTCCACCGTACACGGCGCTACGCAGCTCTACCCGGAACACCGCCTTGGCTTCGGCGGACTGGGCGTTCAGCCGGTCCACCGCCGCTTGACGAACCGGGTGCAAACGGGCGTGCAAGGTGTTGCCACCGGCCACCGCCAACATGCCTTGGAGTCCATACAGCACATCCTCCAACAAGGCATCGCTTTGCTCCAGCACGGCCTCTATGCAATTGGACAGGGATGGTTTGACGTCGCCGGGCTCATGAGCCACTCCGAGGCGCCGCAACAGGTATTTCTTCATCGTGGGCTTATTTTCATCGCCGAAAGCGAACCGCACCAGTGTATTGACAGTTTGTTACCCGTCAGTAAACGCGACTGGCACTTTGTGTCGTTTTCCGGACATTCGGCCAAGCGTGCGACAATACGGTCCATTGCAGCTTTTCAGTTGCCTGCAATACCAGCACCTTGCTGGGGATCGCTACGTGACAGGGCATCCCACTTTTGAATCCATCTGCCTTTGACTGACTGCTGTGCCGCGTGCCAGCAGAACGGCCGATTCCCAAGCGTCCAGGACGGACGCATTTATCCATGAACTTTGAAGAATTGAAGCTGGCACCTGCCATTGTGAAGGCCGTGCGCGAGCAGGGTTACGAGACGCCCACCGCCATCCAGGCGCAAGCCATTCCATTGGTACTCGAAGGCCACGACCTGCTGGGCGGCGCCCAGACAGGTACCGGCAAGACCGCTGCATTCACCTTGCCCCTGCTGCACCGCCTCTCCATGAGCCGCAGCGCGCAGAACAAATTCGGCGGCACCGGCATCCGCGCCCTGGTGCTGACCCCCACCCGCGAACTCGCCGCCCAAGTTGAAGAGTCCGTGCGCCAGTACGGCAAATACCTCCAACTCAGCTCCACGGTAGTTTTCGGCGGAGTGGGCATGAACCCGCAAATTTCCAAAGTAAAAAAGGGCGTGGACATTCTGGTGGCCACTCCTGGCCGTCTGCTGGATTTGGCCCAACAAGGCATGCTGGACCTGGGCCAGGTGCAAATGCTGGTGCTGGACGAAGCCGACCGCATGTTGGACATGGGCTTCATCCATGACGTGAAAAAGGTGTTGGCCCTGGTGCCCAAAGAAAAGCAAAGCCTGCTGTTCTCTGCGACCTTCAGCGACGAAATCCGTGAGCTGGCCAACGGACTGCTCAAGAACCCGCAAAGCGTGCAAGTGACTCCGCGCAACACCACGGTGCAGCGCATCACCCAGGTGATCCACCCCGTGGGCCGCGGCAAGAAAAAGGCATTGCTCGCCCACATCATCAACGAGCAAAACTGGAGCCAGGTGCTGGTGTTCACCCGCACCAAGTTCGGCGCCAACAACGTGGCCGAGTTTCTGGAAAAGAACGGCATTACTGCCATGGCGCTGCACGGCAACAAGAGCCAGGCTGCCCGTACCCAGGCCCTGTCTGGCTTCAAGAGCGGCGATGTGCGCGCCTTGGTAGCCACCGACATTGCTGCTCGCGGCATCGACATTGACGATCTGCCGCACGTGGTGAACTATGAAATCCCGAACGTGAGCGAAGACTATGTGCACCGCATCGGCCGTACTGGCCGTGCCGGTGCCGACGGCGCCGCTGTGAACCTGGTTTGCCTGGACGAAGAAGGCTTCATGCAGGACATCGAGCGCTTCACCAAACAAAAGATTGAAGTCAAGGTGGTCGACGGCTTCGGCCCCGAGCCGGGTGAGAAGGCAGAACCCATCGCCATGGGCCGTCAGACCATCTGGGGTGGCGCAGGCAAGCCTCCAAGCCGTGACGTCATGCAGGCTGCCGCCAAGGCCGCCCGCACCGAAATGCTGCAACGCGTGCGCGACAACAAAGCCGGCCAAGGCGGTGGTCGCAGTGGGAATGCCGGCGCTGGTGGTGGCGGTAACGGCGGCGGTCGTGGTGGCCAAGGCCCCCGTGGCCATGGTGGTGGCAATAGCGGCGGTGGCCGAGGCCCTGATCGCGGCGGCGAATTCCAGCCCCCCCGTTCGCAAGGCCCACGTCCCGCACAAGGCCGTGGTCCGCGCCGTGAAGGCGGCAGCGCCGAATTCCAGCCACCTGCAGGCTTCACCCACGAAGGTCGCGCTCCGCGTCCATCCACCGCACAACCTGACCCCATGCGCACCAGCGTCGATATGATGGCTGGCCGTGGCGCCCGCCGCGGTGGTGGCGGTGGCTTTGGCGGCGGTGGCCGCAGCGGAGGTGGAAATGGCGGCGGATATGGTGGTGGCGGAGGCGGCTTCGGCGGCGCTGGACGCCCGGGTGGCGGTGGTCGCGGGGGCAACGGGCCTCGTGGGCCGCGCGGTCCTGGCGGCTCTTCTAGCCGATAACTACACCAGCGCGGTACACAGTCTGGGGCGGCGCACGCTGCCCTTGACCCACACGAAGCTGACCCAACACATCGTCGACTTTGCGGCGCTCCCGGAGCTGTCGCACATCGACGATGTTTTTATTTGTCTGGGCACGACCATCAAGGTGGCCGGCAGCCAGGCTGCGTTCCGCGCGGTGGACTATGACGCCGTTATGGCTGTAGCGCAGATGGGACGCGCGCAAGGCGCTACTAAATTAGGAGTAGTCAGCGCCATGGGCGCGGATGCCAAGTCTGGCGTTTTCTACAACCGCGTCAAAGGCGACGTCGAAGATGCGATTGCTCAGTTGGGCTACACCAGTGTCAGCATCGTTCGCCCTTCCCTCTTGGTGGGTGATCGCGGCCCGCTAAACCAACCCGAGCGATCCGGCGAACGTATCGGCCTGGTGGTCAGCAAACTGCTCAAGCCACTCATTCCTGCCAACTACCTGCCCGTGCAAGCCGAAGACGTGGCCGCTGGCTTGGTGCAAGCTGTCAAAGCGGGCAAGCCCGGCGTGCAGCGCATTTTGTCGGGTGCCTTGCAGGGCGCGGCAGCCCGCGCCGCTGCGGCTTAGCCCCGCACAAACAGGGTGACCAAAGGCTGGTCACCTACTTGGCGGCTCCAGTGGCCGTGGACGGCAGGGTCAAACGTGGCGCCCTCGGGCAGCAAATCTGCCGAATAAAAGTGCTGGCCGGGCCCGAACACGCGCGAACTGCCGTGCACCCCGATCTCCATCTGACCTTGCAAGATAAAGCACCACTGGGTGTGCCCCGAGCAATGGAACTGGCTGCGAAAGCCCACCGGGCTGGTACGCAACTGGTAGCCGCCCGACGTAAACACCTCCGAGAGCATGGACTGCGGATTGCCCTCATTCAAAGGAATCGTCTCCTCGCGGAACTTGGCGAAGCCGTCGGTGTCGGTGTACAGAATGACTTGGGTGAACGTGCTCATGGTGGGCCTTTGAAACTTGGCCGGATTATTCACCATGCACAGACAGGGCAAAGGCCCTGATGCACAATTTGCCGCATGCAATTCCTCCACACCATGCTGCGCGTTGGCAACCTTCAACGCTCCATCGATTTCTACACCCAAGTACTAGGCATGCAATTGCTGCGCACCTCGGAAAACCCGGAATACAAATACAGCCTCGCCTTCCTCGGATTTGATGGAGGCAACCCCGGTCAGGCCGAGATCGAGCTCACCTACAACTGGGGAGTGGAAAGCTACGAACTGGGCACCGCCTACGGGCACATCGCCCTGGGCGTGCCGGATGCCTACGCCGCCGTCGAAAAAATCAAAGCCGCCGGCGGCAACGTGACCCGCGAGGCTGGCCCCGTCAAAGGCGGCAGTACCGTGATCGCGTTTGTGACCGATCCGGACGGCTACAAGATCGAACTGATCCAGAAGGCACCGAAAGAAGCAGGTGTAGGCCTGCGTTAACGCAGTACCTCGACGGCCAATCGCTCCAGATTTTGCTGGTTGGCCGCAGCCACAAAGGTGGCCAGAGCCTGGTAATGCTCCACGGTGTCAAAGGTCTGCCGCCAACACACTTCGGTACCTTCACCTGAGGGATTGAGCTCCAGCGTCAATGTGAAATGGTGGCCGTTCAAGTGCTCTATCTCCCACAAAGCATCCGGCACGATCCTGGTAAACCGGCTCTCATTCGGATAATCCGTCCCGTCCGGCGCATGCATGGTCAGCACCCAGCTGCCCCCGGACTGGAAATCAAACGTGTACATCGTGCTGCTGAAGCCATCCGGCCCCCACCAACGTGCCACCCGATCAGGGTCGCTCATGGCGCCGAACACCTGCCCAGGAGTGGCGGCGATGAAGAAACTCCGGATGTCCGAGCGTTGTTCGATGGTTTCCATGCAATGTCCTTTTATCCGCGGCGGGCGGCTTCAATTTTGGCGATGTCGATTTTTCCCATTTCCATCATGGCGTCAAACACGCGCTTGGCTGCAGCGCGATCCGGGGATGCCATCGCTTCCGTCAGCGCACGCGGTGTGATCTGCCACGACAGGCCCCATTTGTCCTTGCACCAGCCGCACTGGCTTGCCTGGCCACCGTTGTCCACGATCGCGTTCCACAAACGGTCCGTCTCTTCCTGGTCGTCCGTCGCCACCTGAAACGAAAACGCCTCGGTGTGCTTGAACATCGGCCCACCATTGAGCCCCAGGCACGGAATGCCCATCACGGTGAACTCCACCGTCAGTACATTGCCCGCCTTGCCCATGGGGTAGTCGCCCGGCGCCAGATGCACAGCGCCCACAGCGCTATTGGGGAAGGTCTTTGCATAGAACTCGGCAGCCTCCAGAGCGCCGTCGTCGTACCAGATACACATCGTGTTCTTGGGGGTCATACGCTTCTCCTTGGGTTTGCGTTTTCGTGATTACCGCCGAGTCAACACGATGTGCGTGGCCAGAGGTGTACTCTCGTGCCGGGTGCAGATGTAACCCAATGCCGGCAGGTTGATGCCTTCAAACAGGCGCTCCCCCGCGCCCAGCAACACCGGCGAGATGGCGATGTGCATTTCGTCGATGAGCCGCAATCGCAAGTACTGCTGGATGGTGTTCACGCCGCCGCCCAGCCGAACATCCTTGCCCCCGGCCGCCGCTCGGGCGCGCTCCAGCGCGACCAAAGGACCTTCGGTCACGAAATGGAAGGTGGTACCACCCTCCATGACCAACGGCGGGCGCGCATGGTGGGTCAGCACAAACACCGGCACGTGGTACACCGGGTTCTCCCCCCACCAGCCGCGCCAACTCTCGTCCGGCCAGGGCCCGCGCACCGGACCGAACATATTGCGCCCCAAAATCCAGGCACCCATGTTGCGGAAACCGCGCTGGGCGAAGTCGTCGTCAATGCCTGTTACACCGCCTTGCGCATTGCCAAAAAGTTTGGTTTGAAACGTACGTGTGGACATCGCCCAACCATGCAACGCCGTGCCGCCCACACCAAGCGGATGGGCCAAGTCTTGGTCAGGGCCGGCACCATAGCCGTCCAGCGATATGGTGAAGCTTTCTACGCGAAGTCTGGACATGGTGTCTCCCTAAGTTGCAATCAACAGTGTGCCTTAGATAAGGCGCACGCATCAGTAGCTATCAATTTCATAGCTTCTCGCGCAATAAAAAAGAGGGCCGCAGCCCTCTTTCGTTCTTATCCACCAATACAGCTTACTTGCGCAGTGCCTGCGTGTCTTTGGCCAGCTGGGTGATCTTGTCCCACTCGCCCTTTGCCATCGCATCGGCAGGCACGATCCACGAGCCGCCTACGCACACCACGTTGGGCAGGGCCAGGAACTCGGGCGCGTTTTGCAGGGTCACGCCGCCGGTGGGGCAGAACTTCACGTCGAAGAAAGGGCCGCTCCAGGCCTTGAGCATGGCGGGGCCGCCGGCTTGCATGGCGGGGAAGAACTTGAGCTGGGTGAAGCCGTCTTCCTGCGCCATCATGATTTCGCTGCCGGTGGCTACACCGGGCAACAAGGACAGGCCCAAGTCGCGGCAGGCCTGGCCCACAGCGCTGGTGTAACCGGGACTCACTGCAAAACGGGCACCGGCATTGGCGGCGGCTTGCGCATCGGCCTTGCTGCGCACGGTGCCGGCGCCAACCACAGCTTCGGGCACGTCACGGGCAATGGCTTCCATGCAGGCCAGGGCTTGGGGGGTACGCAGGGTCACTTCCAGCATGCGCACGCCGCCGGCCACCAGGGCGCGGGCCATGGGCACGGCGTGGGCCACGTCGTTCAACACGATCACGGGAATGACGGGCGCGTCCTGCATCACTTGCAGGGCGGTAAAGGCGGGAGCGTTAGACATTGAAATGTTCCAGATCGACTTTATGGGGGGTAGGTTCAGAACCAGGTGCAGGCGCCTTCTTCGGCGGCCAGTGCATTGCGGCGGAAGTTGGCAAATAGTTCGCGGCCCATGCCTATGCCATTGGACACTCGCAGTTCCTGGGGCATGGTCGCCAGCGGACGCGCATCCCACTCGGCAGCGCTCACTAGCACCTCCAGGGTCTCAGCAGTCGCGTCCAGGCGGATGATGTCGCCATCGCGCACCTTGGCCAAGGGGCCACCGGCAGCCGCTTCAGGCGACACGTGGATGGCGGCAGGCACTTTGCCGGATGCACCGCTCATGCGGCCATCAGTGACGAGTGCCACGCGGTAGCCTTTGCCTTGCAACACGGCCAGGGGCGGAGTGAGCTTGTGCAGCTCAGGCATACCGTTGGCCTGCGGGCCTTGCCAACGCACCACGCAGACCACATCGCGGTTGAGCTCATCTGCGCTAAAGGCCTTGTGCAAAGCCTCTTGCGAGTCGAACACGCGGCAAGGGGCTTCGATGATGTGGCGGTCTTCCGGCACCGCAGACACCTTGATCACGCTGCGGCCCAGGTTGCCCTTGAGCAACTTGAGGCCACCGCTGGCGCTGAACGGGCTGCTGGCTGGGCGCACCACGGTCTCGTCCTTGCTGGCACCTGCATCGGCCCACTGCAAGCTGCCATCGGCTTTGGCGGACGGAATGGCGGTGTATTCACGCAGGCCACCGCTGCGCACGGTCAACACATCAGCGTGCATGAAACCGGCATCCAGCAGCTCGCGGATGACGTAACCGGGGCCGCCTGCCGCCTGGAACTGGTTCACGTCGGCGCTGCCGTTGGGGTACACGCGGGTCAGCAAAGGCACCACATCCGACAGGGACGAAAAGTCATTCCAGTCGATCACGATGCCGGCCGCGCGGGCCACGGCCACCCAGTGGATCAAATGGTTGGTGGAGCCACCGGTGGCCAGCAGCGCCACCATTGCGTTCACGATGCAGCGCTCGTCCACCACCTCGCCGATGGGCGCAAAACGCTTGGCCTTGATAATGCCCAGCACGGTGCGTACCGCTTCACGGGTCAATTCCTGGCGCACGCCGTCGCCGGGGTTGATGAAGGCGGTGCCGGGCACATGCAGGCCCATGGCTTCGAGCAGCATCTGGTTGCTGTTGGCGGTGCCGTAAAAAGTGCAAGTGCCCTCGCCATGGTACGCAGCGCTTTCGGCGGCCAGCAGTTCAGGGCGGCCGACCAAGCCTTGGGCGGCTTTTTCGCGCACCTTGGCCTTTTCGTTGTTGGGCAGGCCCGAAGTCATGGGGCCGGCGGGCACGAATACAGTGGGCAGGTGGCCGAAGTGCAGTGCGCCGATCAACAAGCCGGGCACGATCTTGTCGCACACGCCCAGCATCAGGGCGGCATCAAACACATCGTGGCTCAAAGACACGGCAGTGGCCATGGCGATGGCGTCGCGGCTGAACAGGCTCAGCTCCATGCCGGCGGTACCTTGGGTCACGCCGTCGCACATGGCAGGTACGCCACCCGCCACCTGGGCTGTTGCGCCGTGTTTGCGGGCCTCTACCTTGACCAGATCAGGGTAATGCTGCAAGGGCGCGTGGGCGGAAAGCAGGTCGTTATAGGCGTTGACGATGCCGATGTTCGGGCCCTTCTCGGCCACTATTCTGAGCTTGTCCAGTCCGGTGACGCGGGTCTTGTCGGCCTCGGGCATCGCGGCAAAGGCGTGAGCCACGTTGGCACAACCCATGCGGTCGGCGCCGGGCTTGCGGTCAGCCATCTGCGCGACTTGGGCCAGATACGCGCTGCGGGTGGCGGCGCTGCGCTCCACGATACGGCGGGTCACCGCCTCCACAACAGGGTGCAACGCGACGGGGGTAGAGGTGGTGTCTGGCATATGTTTCTGTAACTAAATTACAGATCTGATGGTAACTTGGAAACCCCCACTTGTGAATGCACGTGGTTACCAGTGAGGTACAAACTGGCCGGCCGTACGGCCGTGTCGCGGGTTCAGGACGCTGCCTGCAACAGGCGTTCTGCGCGTTGCAAGTCGTCCAGGGTGTCGATATCGGTGATGCAACCGGGATCGTTGACTACTATTTTGATAGCTGCTCGCGCAGACACTACGGGCGCTGCACCCTGATTTCCCTGCAAAGCAGCGAGTGCATCGCCACACGCAGGGGCAAAGCGCACCGGGTGGCCACGCTGCCCTTCAAACACCGGCATGAGTACCTCGCCGGCCAGCGAAGCTCTGGCGATATCCACCAGGGTTTCAGGGCGAATCAGGGGTAAATCGGCGGGCAACACCATCCAGCCCGGCGCATCGCGGGTGGCGCGCACGGCGGCAGCAATGCTGTCACCCATTCCGGGGTGGCCTGCATCTTCGAGGTGCCAGCGCAATCCACTGGCGCGCACGGCGTTCAGGGTGCGCTGCATCACCGGGGTGCCGGCCAGGTCTGCTTGCAGTTTGTGCACTTTGCCGCCGGATGCTGTAAAGCGCTCGCCACGGCCGGAGGCCAGCACCAGCACCACAGGCAAAGCAGCGGCCTCAAGGGATGAAACCAGGGGGTAACTCGTGGGGATATTCATGGGCGCTGCACTCCGGAAGGCAAGGTCACTTGCGAAGAGGTTGCAAACGGCAGGACGCCGGCTCCAACGCCCGAACGGGAGATGCGGCCGGCACAGGCGGGCTGTGCCGGTGCAAAAAGCTGTTTACTGGGCCGCGGACGCAGGTGCAGCAGGTGCCGAAGCGGCAGCATCTGCAGGTTCGGCCACAGGGGTAGACACCGACACTGGCGCAGCAGCAGGCTTGGCGCTGGACTTGTGGACGGCGAAACCGATCACGGAAGCCAGGATGGCCACGATGATGACGGCGACGACTACGGTGACGACGGTTTGGTCGTTATTTTCCTGGGCAGACATGCAAAAGACTCCGGTTGAAAAAGCAACCCATGATTGTAGGCGGTCGCCGCCCAAGCACCCCGCTGCCGCATGACCCATCGCAAGCCGCGGGAAGCGCACTCTTCCTATACTGCAGGCATGACATCCATTGCCGACCTTCGCAAAAGCTACGAACGTGCCGAACTCGATGAGCACGCCTCGCACGCTGACCCGCTCCAACAATTCGATCGCTGGCTTCAGGAAGCCATTCAGGGCGAGATTCCCGAACCCAATGCCATGACGCTGGCCACCGTGGGCAGCGACTTGCGCCCGTCCACCCGCGTGGTACTGATCAAAGGGTACGACGCCCGCGGCATCGTCTGGTACACCAACTACGGCAGCCGCAAGGGCCAGGCACTGGCGGGCAACCCGTATGCGGCTTTGCAGTTCCATTGGGTGGAGCTGGAGCGCGTGGTACGCATTGAAGGCGTGGTCGAAAAAGTGAGTGATGAGGAAAGCGACGCCTACTTCCACAGCCGCCCGCTGGATTCGCGCATTGGTGCTTGGGCTTCGCCCCAGAGCGAGGTGATTCCGGGTCGCACGGTGCTGGTCTCCAACGCAGCCAAATACGCCGCACAGTTTTTGCTGAAACCGCCCCGTCCGCCGCACTGGGGTGGCTACAGGCTCAAGCCGGACCAGTGGGAATTCTGGCAAGGCCGCAAGAGCCGCCTGCATGACCGCCTGCGCTACCGCGCAGGGGAAGACGGTCAGTGGCTGCGCGAGCGCTTGGCACCCTAGCGCACAGGGCTGCCTGCTATACGGGCGTCAGAGCCCGGATTTCTTCAGGTATTGATCGGAAGTGACGCCCATCGACACATAGATGCTCGTCACCCCCTCCATGCCGATGTCTGCTGGCTCCACCCAGTCCGGCGGCACATAGAGCAAGCCACCGCCCACAGGAACGGGCGCTGTCGGCACCAGTACCCCAAGATAAGGCATGCCACCAATCATCACTGCCTGGGGTGTCGACAAAAAGCCGAGCACAGCTGTGCCCTGCTTGCCCGCCGCAGCGCTGGCATCACCGGCATCAGAGCCCGGTTTGCCACCAAAGTACAGCCATACAGGCGACAGTGACTGAAGCTCCTCCCCGTCTTTCCGGCTGAGCAGACCGACCAGCTTTTGCACCACGTCGTACACCGTGCGGACCAC
Source organism: Rhodoferax mekongensis (assembly GCF_032191775.1). Classification (NCBI taxonomy): domain Bacteria; kingdom Pseudomonadati; phylum Pseudomonadota; class Betaproteobacteria; order Burkholderiales; family Comamonadaceae; genus Rhodoferax; species Rhodoferax mekongensis. The sequence continues at coordinate 3,451,631 of NZ_CP132507.1, forward strand.
GGGAATGCGTTGCACCAATGCTTCCAGCAGCTGGGCCGCACCTTGCTCCAGGCCCCGCTCCACCATCAAGCCGAAGGCATAGACCAGCGCCACCACCAACATCAAGCCCAGCAGGTAGCCGATCACCTCTGACTCAGTCAGCCCCAGCCCGATGCCGGTCAGCAACTGACCGAAGGCACTCCCCGGCCCCAGCCATACAGCCAGAAAACTCCACAGCCACGATAGCAATAACAAGGTTGCCGCCAAGGGCAGTAGCGCCAGCACCCCCGTGAGCAAGGTGCGCAAAGGGTGTTTCAGCTTGAAGTTCATGTGCCTGAGTTTCCTGCCAAAAGTGTCCGGCCACGGATGCGTGCCCACACCGCCATGGCACCTGTACCCAGAGCGATGCCTGTGGCATCAGCCAACCCATCCATCCAGTCCCCTTGGCGCCAGGTGGTCATCGCCTGCGCGCACTCAATGGCCACACCCAGCAACAGCAAACCCACCAGCACACGCGGCACCGCCATCGGATAGGCCAGCAAACCGAAAACGGCCAAGGCTGCAAAACCAAGTGCGTGCTGCGCTTTGTCCCAAAACACCAGGGTCTGGGGAACCTGTTCACCGGGCACCAAAGACATCACCACGGTCAAAGCCACCAGCAGCCAAAAGGCAACTTTCCAGAAAAAACGGCCAAGCTTCAAGTTCAAATGCTCCAGATAGGGGCTGAGTCAGCCCAGCCACAAAGGCAAGAGGTACATCACCAGCGTGACGGTGACCAATGCCACCAAGGTAGACACCGCCACGCTGGCAGTGACCAGGTCTTCCGCCTTCTGGTAGCGCTGAGAAAACAAAAACACGTTGGCACCAATGGGCAGCGATGCCGCCACCACCAACACGGTGAGCGACATGCCGCGCAGGCCCGCCAAGTAGCCCGCCAGCGCCATCAGGGCGGGATGCAGCAGCGTCTTGACAGCGGAAATGGCCAAGGCGCCCTTCAGATTGCGGCCGATGGCTGCGTTAGACAGCGTTACGCCCACCAACACAAGCGCCACCGGGCCGAAGGCATTGCCCAACAGTTGCAAGGGCCGGTCCACCACATCGGGCAAGCCCCAACCCGTCTGGGCATAAAGCAGCCCTGCAATGATGGGCATGGGCACCGGGTGCACCACCGCATTGCGCACCGCCAAGCCTACCGACTTGAGCGGGTGGCGTGCGGGCCCGTCGTGTTGGGCGCTCTCTTCACGCGCACTCAGCAACTCCAGCACTACGGTGGCAAATGTCAGCAGCACCAGCGCGTGCAAGGAAATCAGGGTGAAGAGCAGCACCAGCGCATCTTTACCATATGCCAAGCCGACCAGCGGAATGCCGATCATCACCGTGTTGCTGAAGGTGCCGGAGAGCGCAATCACCGCAGCCCGGCTGCTGGGACCTTGCAGCAACAACATCACCGTAAACAAGCTTGCCGCCACGGCAAAGTACAGCGATACGGGTGCAAAGTCCAAGTCCTGCACATGCACGCTGCTCATGGTGCGGAACAGCAGGGCCTGGGTCAGCACCAGAAAAACAAGGTTGGAAAGATCGCGTACCGCCTCCTGGCGGATGAGCTTGAGCTTGCCGGTGACTACACCGACCAGAATCAGCAGAACCACCGGCAACAGGGACGATACGACCGGGTGGTCCAAAGGCATGCAGCTACAGCGAAATGGAAGTTATTTGACGGCGACCCCATCCGTGATGCGGTAGTAAAGGCCATAGGGGTCGTCATTGAGCACCGCAAACTGGCCTTCGACCACCACAGCTTCCATGGAGTATTTCACAGGGGTCTTGGTCTTCACTTCCACCATGCTCTCGGGGCCGCCGGGCACACAAAACGAGCAGGTCAGAGGCACAGAGCTGATAAGAAAGTGCTTTTGCTTTTCACCGGGTTCCAGCGGCATCATGAAGCCCTGAATGCGCTGCACTTTTTTGTTCAGGGCCTGCACATCGGCCGGAAACACGGGCAGCAGGCGGTTCTTTTCCGTCTTGGTTTTGACGGCCGTCAGCACCGACCAGGGCAGCACGTCAGCGCGGTCTTTCAAAGGGGCGAAGGGGCTATTGGGGCTGTGTACGCCGGCGCCGGTACCGGCAGGAACACCGGGCATGGGCGAACTGAGTTGGGCCATGGCGGGCGCAAACCCAGCAGCACCCAGCACCAGGGCCAAAAACAAAACACCACGACGGGCGGAGCAGATATCAGCGCGCATACAAAACCTCCGGAGAAGAGCCACAGTTTAGTGCGACCCTGTGAACCGCAGAAGACCCGGGGTTGAACCCGCGGCTCAATGCTCGTGTTTCATACCGCAGAACTTGCCAATGGCAATGCCCTTGCACGCGGCCTGCAGCTCTTTGTTGCAGATGTCTTCCCCTTTGCCGGCTTCACGACACTTTGCAGCAGCTTCATGTGCGGCGGCCATGGCGCGGTGCTTAGCCACGTCCTGTTTGGTTTCTTCCGCACTTTCTTTTGCTACAGAAAACGTAGCTGCTTGCGCAAGCAGAATGAGCGCCAGGAGGCTTTTTTTCATAAATTTCCTTGGAGAAGTTGAAGGGGAGACACAGCAAAATGAATCAGCGACTCTGCAGCAAGCGCAACACGCTCACCCGGTAAGCCGCCACCGTGGGTAACAAAGCAGAGGCAAGCGACACGACAAGCGCCAGCGCGGGCACCACCCACAACCCGGCGGGCCAGACCATGCCGCCGATCAACAACGAGTTGTCCAGGCTGAGGAACAACGCCAGTGCCTGCGCAAAGCCCTGCCCGAGCAACACACCCAGCACGGCAGCCAGCAGCCCCAGCCACAGGGCTTCGCACAGCAGCAGCGTGGCCACTTTGGCGGGGGATGCGCCCAACATGCGCAGCAGGGCCAGATCGGTACGCCGCTCGCGCACGGCGCTCCACAGGGCAATGAACACGCTCAGGCCTGCGGTGAGCAATAGCACGCCGGCAAAGGCACGCAGCACATCAGTGCCCAGACCCAGAATGTTGAGCAAGCGGGTGATTTCCAGCGCTGGGGCGGCCGCTTGCATCTCGGTGCTGGTGTTTACATAACGCGGGAAGCTCAGGGCGGCCATGGGGGTTTTGTATTTCACCAGCGCCATGGTGATTTCGCGCTCTTCTTCCATGACCTTGCGGTCGTCATCGTCCACCGCGGTGTAGTCCTCGTGCACCTTCCACACCGAGGCGGTGTCGGTGAGGATCAGCCGGTCCAGCACGCTGCCACTGGGCTGCAGGATGCCAACCACGGTGTAGGCGTTCTCGCCGTGGGTGTGGCCACCTGCACCCAAGCCATGCGAGCCCACAAAAGTCTGGCCCAGCTGCAGGCCCATGCGTTTGGCAACCGCTGACCCCAGCACGGCTTGCATGGGCTGTGTCCACAGCGCACCCTGGGCGAGCTGCGCCTCGTAGTGGTCCACATAGGCCGTCGAGGTGCCCACGATGCGGTAGCCCGCAAAGTTGTCGCCCAGGCTGATGGGAATGATCTGCGCCACCAGCGGGTTCTTCGCCAGTTCATTCACCGCCTGAAGCGGCACGTTGCCCGGCGGCACGTCAATGTGCAACACGCCCGAGAGGATGAGCTGCATGGGGCTCCCCTTGGCGCCCACCACCACGTCGATGCCGGCCAAGTCACGGTCAAAAGCCTTGCTGAGTTGCGCCCCCACCAGCAACAAAAAGGTAATCGACGCCAGCCCCAGACTCAGCAGCAGAAGGTTGAGCGCAGCCCCCAGTGGACGGGACCACAGGTAGCGCCATGCAAAAAACAAGGTTTTCATGATGCTACGCTTTTGATAGCTGTTCGCGCACAAGCGACAGGCGCTGGAAGCCGATTTGACCATCATCGGCGGGTGGAATCAGCTCCGCCACACGCGCGTCGTGGGTGGCAATCACCAGCGTGGCGCCGTGCCGGGCTGCGGTAGCGAGCAGCAGGCCCACGGCTTGTGCGGCGGCTTCGTCATCCAGGCTGGCGGTGGGCTCGTCGGCCAGCAGGACTTGGGGCTTGAGCAGCACCGCACGCGCCAGCGCCACCCGCTGCGCCTGCCCGCCGGAGAGCTGGCCGGGCAAGCGACCTGCCAGATCTGCAACTCCCAACGCATTCAGGGCAGTGTGTATGCTTGCGATATCTTCATCCCTGCCAGCGGCCCATTGCGCCATGGCCAGGTTTTGTTGCACGGTGAGCGCCTCACTCAAATGCAACTTTTGCGGCAAAAAACCGATGGCGCCCGCGCGCCAGGCGTCCGCCGCTGCACCACGCAAAGCGGCCACTTCCTGCCCCGCGACCTGCAGCGCGCCGGCAGACGGCGCCACCAAGGCAGCCACCAAGGCCAGCCAGGTGGATTTGCCGCTGCCCGAAGGGCCGCTGAGCAAGAGCACCGCGCCCTGGGGCACTTGCACATCCGGAAAACGCAACTCGCTGCCTCCTGAGTAGCGGTAGCGCAGGCCTTGGCTATGGATCATGCGGCGGGCCCTGCGTTCGCACTGGCAGATGCAGCACCCGTGGCGCAGTCCGCGCACACGCCCTTCACCGCAAAGTCGAGGTGCATGTCGGTGTAGCCCAGTGCCCGCAGGGATTCGATGGCGGTTTGTGCCGCTTTCTCCAGATCCACCGCATGCAGGGCACCGGCCAAGGGGCTGTCGCGGTGGCAGGTCTGGCACTCAAAGTGCGGCGTGGCATGCACGCTGGCCGGCATGGCCTGGTAGCGGCGCACACGCTGGCTGTCCACCCGGCACAACAGCAGGCCTACCTGCGTCAGGCGGTCTATCAGGCGGTAGAGGGTGACGCGGTCCAACGGCTCGGCGTGGTCACCGGCCAAAGACTCCTGCAACTGCGCATGGGTGTAGCTGGTGTCGGGGTGGGCCAACAGCCAGCCCAACACGCGGCGCGCAGCGGCCGTACGGCGCAGGCCGTGGGCCGACAAGAGCGCGTCAATCGGGTCGTCACCCTTGAGCACGGGCGGGGCCGGTGGGTACACAGAAGCCATCAGAACATCCTCGAAAATGCAATTCAGTTGCAATAGTTATTTAAATGCAACCAAGTTGCGTTAGACTATATCGCAATTTAGTTGCATTATGAGATTGCTTTGTGACAGTTCCCCGCCCTACCCGCCAACTTTACAAACGCCCCGGATTCCTGGCCCTGCCCGCATGGCAGCGCGTAATGATCACCCTGCCGGCCCTTGCCCTGCTCTGGCTGGGCGTGTGGTGGGCCAGCCTAGAAGCCGCACCGCTGTGAGCGCGCCAAGCCCACCCGCAGCCATGGCGTTGCACAACCTGACGGTGAGCTACCGCCGCCATCCGGCCCTGCACCATGTGAGTGGCCACTTTGCCCGGGGCTCTCTCACCGCCGTGATCGGCCCCAACGGCGCAGGCAAAAGCACCCTGCTCAAAAGCCTGGCCGGCTTGGTCAAGCCAGAGCGGCCTGCCCACATGGAACGCGCACCGGGTTTGCGTCTGGCCTACCTGCCGCAGCACAGCGAGCTGGACCGCAGCTTCCCGCTGGACGTGCGGGACTGCGTGCTCATGGGCCTCTGGGCCCAAACAGGCGCACTCGGCAGCGCCAGCCCGGCCATGCTGGCACGGGTGGATGCGGCGCTGGAGGCCGTGGGCTTGCAGGGCTTCGAGGCCCGCCCTGTGGGCACGCTCTCCAGCGGGCAGTTGCAGCGCGCCCTGTTTGCCCGCCTGCTGGTGCAGGACGCCGACATCATCCTGTTGGACGAACCCTTCAACGCGGTGGACAGCAAGACCACCGCCGGCCTGCTGACACTGGTGCAACAGTGGCACCGCCAGGGCCGCACCGTGGTCGCCGTGCTGCATGACGACGCGCAAGTGAGGGAGCACTTCCCCCAGACCCTGTTGCTGGCGCGCGAGTGCATTGCCTGGGGTGCCACGACCGAGGTGCTGACAGAAGCCAACCTCCAGCGAGCCCGCGCCATGGCCGAAGCCTGGGACGAGACAGCCGCCATCTGCGACATCGACGGCGAAGTCAACGGCCTGGACTTCGACACCCTGCTGGCCCGGCGACTGGCCGCCACCCCCACCACCGTTTAAGGATGCCCATGGATTTGCTGTTGGGCCCGGTGTGGGAGGCTTTGATTTCCCCGTTTGCCGAATTCGCTTTCATGCGCCGCGCGCTGGTGGCCACGCTGGCGCTGTCACTGTGTGCTGCGCCCCTGGGCGTGTTTTTGACGCTGCGCCGCATGAGCCTCTTGGGCGACGCGCTCAGCCATGCGGTGCTGCCCGGCGTGGCCATCGGTTTCATGGTGAGCGGCTTGTCACTCACCGCCATGGCGCTGGGCGGCGTGGTCGCGGGCCTGCTGGTGGCGGGCATGGCCGGTGCGGTGAGCCGCTTCACGACCCTGAAAGAAGACGCCAGCCTGGCCGCCATTTACCTGGTGGCCCTCGCGCTGGGCGTGACCTTGATTGCGGGCCACGGTACGCAGCTGGACTTGCTGCACATCCTTTTCGGCAGCGCACTGGGCGTGGATGGCAATGGCCTGCTGTTGGTGGCCGGCGTGGCTACCTTCAGTGTCTTGGCGCTGGCGCTCATGTACCGCGGGCTGGTGCTGGAGACGTTTGACCCGGTGTTCCTGAGCGCCCACCGCAGCGGCGTACCGCCCTGGGTGTGGCAGCAGGGCTTTTTGATGCTGGTGGTGCTCAACCTGGTGGCCGGCTTTCAGACCCTGGGCACGCTCATGGCTGTGGGGCTGATGATGCTACCCGCCGTGAGTGCCCGCCTGTGGCACGACACACTGCCCGCGCAACTGCTCAACGCCAGCGTGCAAGCGGCGCTAGCCGGCGTGAGCGGGCTGCTGCTGTCCTACCACTTCGACACGCCCTCGGGCCCCACCATCATCGGCTGCGCAGGGGCGCTCTATGCCGCCTCTTTGTTGCTTGCGCCCGGCGGCTGGCTACCCCGCCGCTGGATGCGGTCCCACCGCGTAGCCTGAGCCACGCCCCATCCGCATTTCTTTTCTATTTCGACTCCACAACCCAACCTGCATACCACCATGACTGCATTCGACACCCTCTCGCTCTCCGCCCTGCCCCGCCGTTTTCTTTTGGCCAGTGCCACCGCCCTGACCTTGCTGGGCAGCCAAGCCTTCGCCGCTGACAAGCTGCCGGTGACCGCCAGCTTCAGTATCCTGGGCGATCTGGTGCGCGTGGTCGGTGGCGACCGGGTGGCCGTCACCACCTTGGTCGGCCCCAATGAAGATGCCCATGTATTTGAAGCCAAGCCCACTGACGCCAAAACATTGTTGGAATCCAAACTGGTCGTCACCAACGGATTGGGCTTTGAACCCTGGGCTGCCAAACTCATCAAGTCAGCAGGCTACAAAGGCGAGACTGTGGCAGCCACCAAAGGGGTGAAGCCACGACATATGGAAGAAGAGAAAGGCCACGCCGGCCACGCCCATGAAGAGACCGACCCGCACGCCTGGCAAAACCCCAACAACGTGGTGCTATACGTGCGCAACATTGCCGCCGGCTTGGCCAAGGTGGACGCCGCAGGTGCTGCCACGTACCAGGCCAACGCAGAGGCCTATGTGAAAGAGCTGCAGGCGCTGGACAGCTGGACCAAAGCGCAGATCGCCACCATCCCGGCAGACAAACGCAAGGTCATTACCTCGCACGACGCATTTGGCTACTTTGCAGCGCAGTACGGCGTGAAATTTCTGGCGCCCCAGGGTGTGAACACCGAAGCCGAGCCCAGCGCCAAACAAGTGGCCCAGCTGATCAAGCAAATCCAGCGCGAAAAAATCCGCGCGGTGTTTGTGGAAAACATGAGCAACCCCAAGCTGGTCGCCCAGCTCAGCAAAGACGCCGGTGCCACCCTGGGCGCCAGCCTGTATGCCGACGCACTGTCCACTGCCGACCAGCCCGGTGCCACCTACCTGCAAATGATGCGCCACAACGTGACGCAGCTGGTGGCTGGGATGAAGTTGAACTGATGCCCGTTTTTGCTATACATTCAGGAGCTGCCTGCGCATATTTCGCGGGCGGCGCCCCGACTTATCGCAAAAATGTAGCCCCAGGCACCATGGCAAACAACAAGGAATCGAATTTCTGGCTCACCGCCCTCAAGCTCGCGGCTGGTGCATGTGCGCTGGCCGGCTTGGTATGGCTGTTGCTTTGGTACGCCGACAGTGTCAAAGAAAGCCAACCGCTGACGGTTCCCCAGAAGCCCAAGCTGGACTGGGGCATCGCCAACGATTCCCCCATCCGCAATAACCGCTAAGGCTCCACCAGCAAACGCTTAGGCTTTTTGCAAGCGCGCGAACGTTTTACGGAACTTCGCCACCTTGGGCGCCGCCACCGCCATGCAGTAGCCCTGCGTCGGATTGCGGGCAAAAAAGTCCTGGTGATAGGCCTCGGCGGGCCAGTAGTTTTGAACCGCAAGGACTTCGGTCACGATAGGTCGACCGTAGTGCCCGCTGGCGGTCAGCTCAGCGATGATGGCGCGGGCCACGGCCTCCTGCTCCGGGGTGGAGAAGTAAATGCCACTGCGGTACTGGGTGCCGGTGTCATTGCCCTGACGGTTCAGGGTAGTCGGGTCGTGAATGACGAAAAAGATTTCCAGCAGCTCGCGGGTGCTCACCACCGCCGGGTCGTACACCAGCTTCACCACTTCATTGTGGCCGGTCGTCCCGGTGCACACCGCTTCGTAGCTGGGCTGGTGCAAGTGACCATTGCTGTACCCGGATTCGACATCGACCACCCCCATCACCTCGACAAACACAGCCTCAGTGCACCAGAAGCAACCGCCTCCCAGGGTGATGGTTTGGTGTGTGGTGCTCATGGGGGACTCCTGAAAAGAATGGGGTTCATAGCGCCGTGGCACGATGCCCGGGCACACGCTCAGTCGGTTGAACGCCCTGAATCTTACGGAGGAGCCCGATTTCTTGGTGCGGCAAGGGCAATGCACAGACGGTTTGCACAACTTTGCACAAACATCCCTGCGCGGGAAACCACTTGGATTGACACTCAGGGGCGGCACCGGTACATTAATAACCAGCCAGTCAGTAATTTATGCCAACCCTCCCCACCCTTTGTGACATTGCCTCTAGCGCGCGCGCCAAGCGCGAGCGGCGCAAAGACGCACGCCCGGGTGAGTTGCTGGCAGCCGCACTGGAACTGTTTGTGGAAAAAGGCTTTGCCGCCACCCGCGCCGAAGAGGTCGCCAAGTTGGCCGGCGTGTCCAAGGGCACCTTGTTTTTGTATTTCTCCAGCAAGGAAGAGCTGTTCAAAGCAGTCGTACGCGAAAACATTTCGGGCCGCTTCTCCGAATGGAGCGCCGAGTTGGAAACCTTTGAAGGCAACAGCGCCGACCTACTGCGCTACTGCATGACTGCCTGGTGGGAACGCGTGGGCTCTACCAAAGCATCCGGCATTTCCAAGCTGATGATGAGTGAAGCGGGCAATTTTCCAGAACTTGCTGCTTTTTACCAAGAGGAAGTCGTCAAACCCGGAAATGACCTGATCCGCCGCGTCTTGCAGCGGGGCGTGGATTCCGGAGAGTTCCGGCAGCTGAATGTGGAATACGGCGTTTACTTGTTGCTCGCCCCCATGATGTTTCTGGCCCTGTGGCGCCACTCCCTCGGCCCCTGCGTGGCGGGCAATGGGGAACTGGACCCCATTGCTTACCTGAACACCCATATCGACAACCTGCTGCTGGGGCTGACAGTACGCACACCTGCCGCACCCAACGCCTCCTGACACTATGAAACCCTGGATCAAATGGACCACCGTGGCCGTCAGCATGGCCATCGTCGCCGGTGTAGGCCTACGGCTCGTCGCGAGCAACAAAGCCAAAAAAGAGGTACTGGAAAGCCAACAGGCTGCACTCAAAGTACCGGTGAGCCTGGAGCTGGGTGCTGCAGATCTGGTGCGTGCAAACACCGTGGAACTCACCCGCACCCTGCCAGTTTCCGGCCCGATCAAAGCAGTGAGCTCAGCCTTTGTGAAAGCCCGTGTCGCGGGCGAACTGCAAGGGCTGACCGTGCGCGAGGGCGATATGGTCAAAGCCGGCCAAGTGCTGGCGCGCGTGGACTCCACGGAATACCAAGCCCGCACCCGCCAGGCACAACAGCAAGCCGAATCCGCCAAAGCGCAGGTGGATATTGCCCGCCGCAGCTTTGAGAACAACCGCAAGCTGGTGGACCAGGGCTTTATTTCCCAGACGGCACTGGAGTCCTCCAGCGCCAGCCTGGCGGCCGCCGAGGCCTCCTACCGTGCTGCGATGGCAGGTGTGGATGTGGCGGCCAAATCACTGGAGGACACCGTGCTGCGCGCCCCCATCTCAGGCCAGGTCGCACAGCGCCTGACCCAACCCGGCGAACGCGTGGCGATTGATGCGCGCGTGCTGGAAATCGTGGACCTGAGCCGCCTCGAGGTGGAAGCCAGTCTGGCAGCGGCCGACTCACTGGGCGTTAAACCCGGACAAACTGCGCAACTGACGGTAGAAGGCTCTGCACAGCGCCTGCAAGCCCGCGTGGCCCGCATCAACCCCAGCGCGGTGGCGGGCAGCCGCTCTGTGCTGGTGTACTTGAGCCTGGAAAAGCCCGAAGGTCTGCGCCAGGGCCTGTTCGCCCAAGGCGCACTGGCCGTGGGTGGCAGCCGCACATTGGCCTTGCCGGTGAGCGCCATACGCACCGACAAGCCACAACCCTATGTGCAGTGGGTGCAGGACAACAAAGTCGCCCACCAGACGGTGGAGCTGGGCGAGCGCGGTGAGGCAAATGGCGTGGCCATGGTCAGTGTCAAGGGCATACCCGAAGGTACCCAGGTGTTGGCGGGTGCAGTGGGCGCCCTGCGTGCGGGAACCGCTATCAAAAACGCAGCAGGTAGCAACTGATGTGGTTTACCCGCGTTAGCCTCCAGAACCCGGTGTTCGCCACCATGGTCATGCTGGCCCTGGTGGTATTGGGCCTGTTTTCGCTGCAGCGTCTGCAGGTGGACCAGTTCCCCAATATCGACTTTCCGGTGGTGGTGGTCATCACCGACTACCCCGGTGCATCTCCCGAAATTGTGGAGAGTGAAGTCTCCAAAAAAATCGAGGAAGGCGTCAACTCGATCGCCGGCATCAATGCCCTGACCTCCCGCAGTTACGAAGGCCAGAGCGTGGTGGTGATTGAATTCGGCCTGCACATCGACGGCCGCAAAGCGGCAGACGACGTGCGAGAAAAAGTGGCTGCCGTCAAACCCCTGCTGCGTACCGAAGTCAAAGAACCCCGCGTCTTGCGTTTCGATCCGTCTTCACGCGCCGTCTGGTCGGTGGCCGTGTTGCCGGACGCCAGCCAGGGCGGCAAAGCGCTGACCGCCGTAGAACTGACCAACTGGGCAGAGCAGAATTTCAAGAAGCGCCTGGAGAACGTACGCGGCGTAGGCTCAGTCACCCTGGTGGGCGGTACCAAGCGCGAGATCAACCTTTACCTGAACCCGCAGGCGCTGGAGTCCTTCGGCATCACGCCGGACCAGGTGGTCACCGCTGTCACCAATGAAAACCAGGACCTGCCCCTGGGCACCATCCACTCAAACGAGCAGGAGCGTGTGATTCAGGTGCAGGCCCGCATGCAGCGGCCGGAAGACTTTGGCAGCATCATCGTGGCCCGCAAGAACGGCACACCGGTACGACTGGACCAGGTCGCCCGCGTGGCTGATGGCGCCCAGGAGGCTGAGACACTGGCCCTCTACAACGGCCAGCGCACCCTGCTGATGAACGTGCAAAAGTCCCAGGACGAAAACACCATCATGGTGGTGGATGGCCTCATCAAAGCCTTGGATGAGATGAAGAAACAGCTTCCGCCCGGTGTGCGGCTGGAGCAGATCACCGATGGCTCCCGCCAGATACGGGTGTCGGTCAACAACGTGCGCCAAACGCTGATTGAAGGCGCCGTGCTTACGGTGCTCATCGTGTTCCTGTTCCTGAACTCGTGGCGCTCCACCGTCATCACCGGACTCACGCTCCCGATTGCGCTTATCGGTACCTTCCTGTTCATGAACGCCTTCGGCTTCACCATCAACATGATCACGCTGATGGCCTTGTCGCTGTGCGTGGGCCTGCTGATTGACGATGCCATCGTGGTCCGCGAAAACATCGTGCGCCATGTGCAGATGGGCAAAAATGCGTTCAATGCTTCGCTGGACGGCACCCAGGAAATCGGCCTGGCCGTGCTGGCCACCACCCTCTCCATCGTGGCGGTGTTCCTGCCCATTGGCTTCATGGGCGGCATCATCGGCAAGTTCTTCCACGAGTTCGGCATCACCATCGTGGCGGCCGTGCTGATCTCGATGTTTGTGAGCTTCACGCTGGACCCCATGCTCTCCAGCGTCTGGCATGACCCCAGCATCGAAAACCACGGCAAAGGACATGCGCCGGTCTCTTTCTACGACAAGACCATAGGCCGCGTTACCGGCCTGTTTGACCGTGGCACCGAGGCCTTGGCTGAGGGCTACCAAAGCATCCTGCGCTGGGCCTTGTTGCACAAGCTGGCGACGGTGCTGCTGGCGATCGGTATCTTTGTGGGCAGCATACTCATGGTGCCTTTGCTGGGCACCGAGTTCGTGCCCAAATCGGACTTTTCGGAGACTTCACTCACCTTCAACACACCGGTGGGTTCGTCATTGGAGGTGACAGAGGCACGCGCCCGCCAGGTCGAGGCCATCATCCGCGAATTCCCCGAGGTGCGTTACACGCTGACCACCATCAACACCGGCAATGCGCAGGGAAAGATCTACGCCAACATTTACATCCGGCTGGTGGACCGCAAGGACCGCAGCCTGAGCGTAGACCAGATGTCGGTGAAGCTGCGCCAACGCCTGCGCAATATGGCAGGCATTACCGTTACCCACGTGGGTCTGCTCGATGCGGTAGGCGGGCAAAAGCAGATCCTGTTCTCCATCCAGGGGCCTGACACCCACGAGCTGGAACGATTGACGACACTGGCACTGGAAAAAGTACGCGATGTTCCCGGCTTGGTAGACCTGGACTCGAGCATGAAGCCCAACAAGCCGACCCTGGATGTGCAGGTACGCCGGGATGCGGCCTCCGACCTCGGCCTGAATGTGGCGCAGATCGGCAGCGCCCTGCGCACCCTGATCGCCGGCAAAACCGTGGGCAACTGGCGCGCGCCGGACGACCAGACCTATGACGTGAATGTGCGCCTGGCCCCTGATGCCCGTGACGCCGCATCCGACCTGCAGCGCCTGCCCTTCACCGTGGGCAGCAATGCCGATGGCAGTCCCCGCATCGTGCGCCTGAACCAGGTGGCCGACGTGCGTGAATCCACCGGCCCGAACCAGATCAACCGCCGCGACCTTACCCGCGAGGTATCCATCAGCGGCAACGTGTCGGGCCGCTCCGCGGGTGAGGTGTCGGCCGACATCAAGACCGCGATGGACAGCATCAGCCTGCCGCCGGGCTACAGCTACAAGTTCAGCGGCTCCACCAAAGACATGGCCGAAGCCTTCGGCTACGCCATCTCCGCGCTGGTGCTGGCCATCGTGTTCATCTACATGATTCTGGCCAGCCAGTTCAAGAGCTTCCTGCAACCACTGGCCTTGATGACATCTCTGCCGCTCACACTGATCGGCGTGGTGCTGGCGCTGATGATGTTCAACTCCACGCTCTCCATGTTCTCGATCATCGGGGTGGTGATGCTGATGGGCCTGGTCACTAAGAACGCGATTCTGCTGGTGGACTTTGCCATCCGGGCCCGGGAGGATGGTATGGAGCGCTCAGAGGCCTTGTTGCTGGCTGCCCGGGTACGCCTGCGACCCATCCTCATGACCACGCTGGCCATGATTTTCGGCATGGTGCCCCTGGCCTTTGCACTGAGCGAGGGCTCTGAGATGCGAGCACCCATGGGGCAGGCGGTGATAGGCGGTGTCATTACCTCTTCCCTGCTCACGCTGGTCGTCGTTCCGGTGGTGTACTGCTACATGGATGATCTGGCGCAATGGGCCCGACGCCTGTGGTCCGGCGCACCAGCCCCCGGCCGGTAAAATTTGTCACACCTGTTTAACGTGACCCAAGGAAACTTTGCCATGCATCCGAATCAAGCCCGTTTCAACATGATCGAGCAACAAATCCGCCCCTGGAATGTGCTCGACCTCCAGGTTCTGGACCTGCTGGCCAACGTGCGTCGTGACGAGTTTGTTCCCGCCGCCCACAAAAGCCTGGCCTTTGCCGACCTCGAAATTCCTTTGCCTGCCGGCCAGTGCATGCTTGCCCCGCGCCTGGAAGCCCGCATGCTGCAAGACCTCGCGGTGAAGTCCCACGAAACCGTGCTCGAAATCGGTGCCGGCTCCGGCTTTATGGCTGCCCTGTTGGCGCACCGTGCCCGCCAGGTGCTGACGCTGGAAATCGTGCCTGAACTCGCCGCATTTGCCCGCAGCAACCTCGCACAAGCAGGCCTGAGCAATGTGACGGTGCGTGAAGCAGATGGCTCCAAGCTCGCCGCCTCTGAAGGCAAGTTCGACGTGATCCTGCTCAGCGGCTCGGTCGGTCAAATTCCCCAAGACCTGTTGCAACACCTCAACATCGGCGGTCGCCTGGGCGCCATCGTGGGCGATGACCCGGTCATGAACGCCACCATCGTCACCCGCACCAGCGAGACCGACTTCCGCACCGTGGCCACCTGGGAAACCATGGTCCAGCGCCTGCAAGGTTTTGCGGAACCCGAGCGTTTCCAGTTTTAAACCCCTCCCTGTGCAATTGGCATGATCCATCAAATCCGTCCCACCGACCTGGAAGCCTGGTACGCCAGCGTGCAAGGCCACGGCCAGCCCCTGGTGCTGGACGTGCGTGAGCCCCACGAACTGGCCCTGGCCAGCGTGGTGCCTGACGGATTCGATGTGCTCAGCATTCCCATGGGGGTGGTTCCGGTCCGCTTGCAGGAATTGCCTGCCGACCGGCCGATTGCCTGCCTCTGCCACCACGGCGCGCGCAGCATGCAAGTGGCCCTGTTTTTACAAAGCCGCGGCTTTGAAGACCTGGCCAACATTGCAGGCGGCATCGACGCATGGTCTGCGGAGCGGGACGTTCATGTCCCGCGCTACTAGCGCCAGCGTGACCAGGCACCGAATTCATCCCCTTTTGACACACTGACTGAGAAAGCCATCCATGCACCGCCCTACCAACTCTCGACTGCGCCTCTTGCCCCTCGCATGGGCCCTGGCCGGCGTGTTTGCCGCATCCCACTCGTCTGCCCAAAGCCTGCAGGACCTGTACACCGCAGCACGTGGCTATGACGCCAGTTACCAGTCCGCCAAGAGCCTGTATGAGGCCAATCTGGCCAAAGCCGAGCAGGCCCGGGCCCTGCTGCTTCCCAGCGCCAACTTTGCATTGGGTGCCAGCCGCTCCAACCAGGAAATCCTGCCCAACCCGGACCGCAGCTACGGCGCACAAACGGCCACTATCAGCGCTTCCCAGCCCCTGTACCGCCCGGCCAACAAGGCCAGCTACGACCAGGGCATGAAGAGCGTGGAAGCCGCCAAGGCCCAGTTGCTGGCCTCTGAACAAGATCTGATCGTGCGGGTGAGCCAGGCCTACTTTGATGTGCTGGCCTCGACCGACAGCCTGACCTTTGTCAAAGCCCAAAAGGCTGCAGTAGCCGAGCAACTGGCCTCTGCCAAGCGCAACTTCGAGGTCGGCACCTCCACCATCACCGATACCCGCGAAGCCCAGGCCCGCTTTGACCTGGTGGTCGCCCAGGAACTGGCCGCTGAGAACGACCTGCGCGTCAAATCCATCGCCCTGAACCAGCTGGTGGGCGTGAGCAATGCATCGCCCAAGCCACTGGCCGCCCCCATCGTGCTGGCACCGGTGGAACCCGCGGACCCGGAAGCCTGGGTGCAACAGTCTGAAGACCAGCACCCGGCACTGGCGCAGCTGAAGGTGGCCCTGGAAGTGGCCAAGCTGGAAACCGCCAAGGCAGAAGCCGGCCACAAGCCCACCCTGGACTTGACCGGCAGCTATTCCGCAGTCAACAACAACGGCACGTCCACCGCTGTTGCCGATAGCCGTGTGAACGTGGCTACCGTCGGTGTGAGCTTCAACCTGCCGGTGTTCGCCGGTTTTGCAACCCAGAACCGCATCAAGGAAACCTTGGCGCTGGAAGAAAAAGCCCGCACCGATCTGGAAGCCAGCCGCCGCACCATCGCGCAGGCGATCCGCACGGCCTACTTCGGTTTGCAAAGTGGCCAGGCCCAGGTCAAGGCCTATGAGGCTGCCGAGGCCTCCAGCAAGAGCGCGCTGGACGCCAACAAGCTGGGTTACCAGGTCGGTGTGCGCATCAACATCGATGTGCTCAACAGCCAGAGCCAGCTCTACAGCACCAAGGCCACCCTGGCCAAGGCGCGTTACGACGTGCTGGTGGGTGGATTGAAGCTCAAGCAAGCCGCCGGCACCCTGAAAGCTGAGGACCTGGCGCCTATCAATAGCCAACTGGTACCGTGATGACTCCCGGAGGCACTTTGATATAAAAAGTGCCTCTGGCGCCCGCCGGATATGCGCGAGCAGCTATACAAACAATAGCAAGCCTCCCTAGCGGAGGCTTTTTTGTGCCCGGACCGGCCAGCCCGGCAGAAAGCCCAAAGCCAACTCCAGCTGGTGCCCGGCATCCTGCAGGCGCGCGTTGTTGTGGATTTCCAGCACCGTCGTACCCGCTGGGCGCTCCAAAGGTGGTGCGCGCTCCAGCCGCGCCCGGATATCTGCTGCACTCTCGCGCCCGCGTGCCACCAGACGTTTCAGCAGCACTTCCGGAGACGCAGTCACATGCAACACCACCAGCCCTGGGATAAGGGCAATGGCTTGCGGCAGGTAAGCACGTGAGCCTGTCACGAACACCCAGCCGGTGCCGGGTGGGCCCCGCAATTCAGCGTGGCGCACCCCATAGTCCAGGCCATTGGCCGACCAGCACAGTCCGAAGCTGCCAGCATCGCGGGCGGCTGCAAATGTTTCGCGGGTCATCGGCTCGTGCTGCTCTGCACCCGGGTGCGCTGCACGGGTGATGCAACGCCGGGCAAAATGCACACCAGCGTTCGGCGGCAGATGCGCTTTCAGCCACTCCAACACGCTGTCTTTGCCCGCGCCTGACGGACCCAGTACATAGATGAGCACGGGGCTCATGGCGCCAGCGGGAACTGGTCCAGCACCACAAAGTCTGCGCCCGGCTGGGGCTCTGCAAACAAGGTCAGGCTGTCCATGTGGTCGGGCGTCTTTCCATCGAAATGCCGCTGCGCCGCGGTCTGCAACGCCTGCACTTCTTGGGGCACACGACCGTGCAAGCTCCCGGTGAGCGACATGTGAAACCGGAAGTGCTCGAACACATAGGGGTAACCCCAAGCCACCAGCATCGCGTCTTCGGCGGCGGTCAGCGGCGCTTTGCGGCGGCGCTGCAACTCGGCCTCCGACAGCGGGGCTACCAAGGCATGCAGCTCACGCACACAAGCGGCCGCAATGTGGTCCAGACCGGTGGTGTCACCCACGGGAGTCAGTGCCAGAAAGTCATCCAGATGGCTCACCTGCAAGCGGGGCATGGGAATGGCGCTCAAGCTCCCCGCCAACTGCGCCATGCGCTCACGCAGTTGCTGCAGATTCACGCCCGCCGCCAAGGTGAAAGGCGCTTTCAAGGTAGCGTGCCAGCCATAGCGGCGCGGTGCGGCGGTCAGCTCTGCAAGGGTCAAAGGGGACATGCCGTCCACCACCGATTGCAGCCGCAACAACCCATCATGCGCACAGCGCCCTAGCCACTGGCTGCCGGCATGCCATGCATCGCTGCCCATGGCGGGTGCGTAATACACCGCATAGCGGTGGTAGTGGCTCTCAGTCATGGTGGTTCACCATCAGGTTGACGCGGTCCCCGGCAAACCAGGTCAGCGCGAATTCAATCGGCGCACCGGCCGTGTCTACGTTCACACTCTCCACGCGCAGGACCGGCCGGTTCACCGGCTGGCGCAAGTGGGCGGCTACGTCCGCCTCCGGCATTTGGGCGGTGATGCGGCTTTCCTGCCGGGTGTAGTCCGCCACGCCGGCCGCCTGAAAGGCCGCGGTGATGGAGCCCGTCTGCGCGACCACCGCGTCCAACCCTTCGAAGCGGGGCAAAGGAAAGGCCCGTTCACTCACATGCAGCGGCAGGCCTTGGGCCTCGCCCAACACCTCCAGCACCAGCACCTTGCTGCGCGCAGGCAGGGCCAAGGCCGTGGCTTGTGTTTTGGTGGCCCGCTCGGTGTGCACCGACAGCACCTGCAAGCCGCCTTTGAGCCCGGCATGTGCCAGGTTCTGCTGATGGCGGGTGCGCTTGGCCAGCATCAGGTCCACAGCGAAGTCTTCCACGTAGGTGCCGCTGCCCTGAGCGATGCGCACCAGCCCTTGGCTGGACAGGCTCGCCAGCGAACGGCGGATGGTGTGCCGGTTGACTCCGAACTGTTCCGCTAGCGCGTGTTCCGACGGCAGGCGCTGCCCCGGGCGGTAGGCACCGCGTCCGATGGCATCAGCAATGTCGGAGGCGATGCGCGTCCAGAAGCTCTCTTTGGTGCCGCTCTCAACGGCTGCGTCGATGGAAGTAATGCTTGTCATGAAACCTACATACCCGCTGGATAAGCTGCGGACAGATTCTAAATTTGTCTATACAACTTTCAGGGTACCACTGCGATGTTTCACGCATTTGACAATGACGGACCGCCCCGGCACACCACCCGCCCGGATTGGATGGCGCTGCTGTCCAGAGCCCCGCTGGATCTCCTCGAATCCGCCCTCGCCCCTTATGCAGCGCAAGCCCCGCAATGGCTGCGTCAGCCCGAAACCGGGCTTTACATGGTGCAGGGCCGTGCAGGCGCTACTGGTGAACGCTTTAACCTCGGTGAAGTCACCGTCACCCGCTGCGCGCTGCGTCTTCCCTCCGCCTCTGCAGCCTCCGGCCACACCGTGGGCGTCGCGTATGTACTGGGTCGCTCACGCCGCAAAGCCCACCTCGCCGCTGCGGCCGATGCCCTGCTGCAAGACCCTGCCCACCACGACGCGCTGAACGACCAGTTGCTCCAACCGGTGCGCCGCCACCTGGCTCTGCACAGCGCACAACGCCACGCCAAAGCACAAAGCACCAAGGTGGAGTTCTTCACCGTGGCGCGTGAATCCGGCGGCGAAGATGACGAAGGAGACCAGGAATGAACACCCCCGACCTCAGCACCCTGGGTGCCGGCTTCAGCCACGAAGCGCTGGGCAGCCAGGCCGTGTTCCGCCAAGCCCTGCAAGCCTTGTCGCACCCCGGCCGCTGCATCGCAGTGCCCAGCGATGCTCAAGTGCCACAAGGCGCCCACCCGGCCTCAGCCGCCTTTCTGCTCGCCATGCTGGACTCGGACTGCCGCGTCTGGCTCTCACCCCGCCTGGCCTCCGGCCCTGCCGCGCTCTGGTTGCAATTCCACACCGGCTGCACGGTGGTGCCATCGGCTGCAGATGCGGCTTTTGTGTGGGTGGCACAAGGCGATGCCATGCCCGCCTTGCACGAACTGGAGCAAGGCTCCGACGCCTACCCCGACCAGTCCGCCACCTGCGTGATCGATGTAGCAGGTCTGACTTCTGCGCATGCGGACGGTGCGTGGGAACTCAGCGGCCCCGGCATCCAGAGCACCCAGGCACTCAGCGTGCAGGGCCTGCCCCCTGACTTCACCCGCCAATGGGCTGCCAACCAGGCGCGTTTCCCGCGTGGAGTGGATGTGTTTCTGGCCAGCGAAAGCCATTTGGCAGGCCTGCCGCGCACCACGCGCATTGCAACTCCGGGAGGGCGCTGACCATGTACGTAGCCGTCAAGGGCGGGGAATCCGCCATCCTCAACAGCTACGGCCTGCTGGCGGCCCAGCGCCGTGGCGACCCGGCCTTGCCGGAGCTCAGCATTGCGCAAATCCGGGAGCAGCTCAAGCTCGCCGTGGACCGCGTGATGAACGAAGGCTCGGTGCACGACCCCGAACTCGCGGCACTCGCCATCAAGCAAGCCAGTGGCGACCTGGTGGAGGCCATCTTTTTGCTGCGCGCTTACCGCGCCACGCTCCCCCGCCTGGGCAACACCGTGCCTTTGAAAACCGAACGCATGCAGCTGGACCGCCGCATCTCGGCCACCTTCAAAGACTTGCCCGGCGGACAGGTACTGGGCCCCACGTACGACTACACCCAGCGCCTGCTGGACTTCACCTTGCTGGCCGAAGGCCGCACTCCCGTGAGCAGCGCGCCATCCGCGCCCGTGGTGGGTACGCAAGCCGCCGTCACCCCGCGTGTGGTGGATCTGCTCAATGACGAAGGCCTGATCGAAACCCGGCCCATTCCACCCGGCGACCCCGCACCCGTGGACCTGACCCGCGAACCCCTGCGCTTTCCGGCGGCGCGGGCCACCCGTTTGCAAAACCTGGCCCGCGCGGACGAAGGCTTTTTGCTCTCCATGGCGTACTCCACCCAGCGCGGCTACGCCCACAGCCACCCCTTTGTGGGCGAGGTGCGCTTGGGCAGCGTGGCAGTGGAGATTGAGCCGGAAGAGCTGGGCTTTGCCATCTCCATCGGCGACATCGAAATCACCGAATGCGAAATGGTCAACCAGTTCGCCGGTAGCAAAACGGAGCCACCGCAGTTCACCCGCGGCTACGGCCTGGCTTTCGGCCACTGCGAGCGCAAGGCCATGGCCATGAGCCTGGTGGACCGTGCGCTGCGCGCGGATGAGCTGGGCGAGGCCATTGAGTCGCCCGCACAAGTGCAGGAATTTGTGCTCTCGCACAGCGACAGCCTGGAGGCTTCCGGCTTTGTGCAACACCTGAAATTGCCGCACTACGTGGACTTCCAGTCCGAGCTGGAGCTGATCCGCAAAATGCGCGCCGCCGCTGTGGAGGACACGACCCCATGAACGCCCGTCTGGAAACCACCCTGCCGGATACCGGCCACACTGCGGACGAGGTGCAACAGCACTTCAACTTCGCGTACCTGGATGAGCGCACCAAACGCATGATCCGCCGCACCATCCTGAAGGCGGTAGCCATCCCCGGCTACCAGGTGCCCTTCGGTTCCCGCGAAATGCCCTTGCCCTATGGCTGGGGGACCGGCGGCATACAAGTTACCGCTGCAGTCATCGGCCCGGATGAAGTCCTCAAGATCATTGACCAGGGCTCGGACGACACCGTCAACGCGGTCAACATCCGCCGCTTCTTTCAGCGCACGGCCGGCGTGCGAACCACCACCCGCACCGCAGAGGCCACGCTGATCCAGACCCGCCATCGCATCCCCGAGACGCCGCTCACCGAAGGCCAGATCATCGTGTACCAGGTGCCGGTGCCCGAGCCGCTGCAGCGGCTGGAGCCACGCGAAACCGAGACGCGCACCCTGCATGCGCTGGCGGAATACGGCCTCATGCATGTGAAGCTCTACGAAGACATTGCGCGCTACGGCCACATTGCCACCACCTATGACTATCCGGTCATGGTGAACCACCGCTACCTGATGGCACCCTCGCCCATCCCCAAGTTCGACAACCCCAAGATGCACATGAACCCGGCCTTGCAGCTCTTTGGCGCAGGCCGCGAAAAGCGCATCTACGCTGTGCCCCCCTACACCGCGGTAGAGAGCTTGGGTTTCGAAGACCACCCTTTTGAAGTGCAGAAGTGGGACAGCGCCTGCGCTTTGTGTGGTGCGACCGACAGCTTCTTGGATGAAGTGATCACCGACGACGCCGGTGCCCGCATGCACGTGTGCTCGGACTCGGACTACTGCCAATCCCGCCAGGCTGCGCAAACAGAGCAGGCGCCATCGGGAGAGGCCGCATGAGCGCCCACATCCGCCAGGCTATCGAAGCCGATTTGCCGAGCGTGCTGGCCCTGTATGCCCAGCCGGACCTGGACAACGGGCATGTGTTGAGTGAGCACGAGGCCCGCGCCGTGTTCGCGCAGTTTGCGCGCTACCCGAACTACCGCCTGTTCGTCGCTCTGCGGGACGACAGGGTAGTGGGCACTTATGCGCTGCTGGTCATGCACAACCTGGCGCATCGGGGCGCGCCTTCCGCCATTGCCGAAGACGTGGTGGTCGATAGAGCCTACCAGGGTCAGGGCATAGGTCGCCAAATGATGGCCCATGCCCTGCAACGGGCCAAAGAGGCCGGTTGCTACAAGCTGGCCCTGTCTTCCAACCGCAAGCGCAAGGACGCGCATGCCTTTTACGAATCGCTGGGCTTTCAACAGCACGGCCTGAGCTTTGTGATGGAGCCCTGACATGCACACCGACCCCTCTACCCCCTTACTGCAGGTGCGCGGCATCAGCAAGCGCTATGGCGACCGCGTGGCCTTGCACGATGTGTCGTTTGACCTCTGGCCCGGCGAGGTGCTGGCCGTGGTGGGCGAATCCGGCTCGGGCAAATCCACCCTGCTCAACGCCATTGCCGCCCGCGCCAAGCCGGACGCCGGCAGCGTGCAGTACTGCACCCGTGAAGCGGGCCTGCAGGAAGTGTTCTTGATGACCGAGGCGCAGCAGCGCCTGCTGGCCCGCACCGACTGGGGCTTTGTGCACCAGAACGCCGCTGACGGTTTGCGCATGGATGTGTCGGCCGGTGCCAATGTGGGCGAGCGCCTCATGGGCCTGGGGGAGCGCAACTATGCGCACCTGCGTGCGACTGCTGCGCAGTGGCTGAGCCGTGTCGAGATTGACCCTGCCCGCATGGACGACACGCCCCGCACATTCTCGGGCGGCATGCGCCAGCGCTTGCAGATCGCCCGCAACCTGGTCACTGAACCGCGCCTCGTGTTTATGGATGAGCCGACCTCCGGACTGGACGTGTCGGTGCAGGCTCGCCTGCTGGACATGCTGCGCCAGCTCACCCAGGGCATGCAGCTCGCCGCCATCATCGTGACGCACGACTTGGCCGTGGCCCGCCTGCTGGCCCACCGCATGATGGTGATGCAGCGTGGCCGAGTGGTGGAGTCCGGCCTGACCGACCAGCTGCTGGACGACCCCCAGCACCCTTACACCCAACTTCTCGTTTCCTCGGTACTACAGCCATGAGCACACCCTTGTTGCAACTCCAGGGGGTGGCCAAGCGCTTTACCCTGCACCACCAATCCGGCGCGGAGCTGGCGGTCATGTCGGACGCCAGTTTTGCGGTGCATGCTGGCGAATGCGTGGTGCTGGACGGCCCCTCGGGCATGGGCAAAAGCACGCTGCTGAAAATGATCTACGCCAACTACCGCGCCAGCACCGGCCACATTGCCGTGACCAACGCCCATGGCCACACCATCGACATGACCAGCGCCACACCGCGTGAGCTGGTGCGCATGCGCAAGGAGACCATAGGCTACGTGAGCCAGTTCCTCCGCGTGATCCCACGCGTGGCCGCCATCGATGTGGTGGCCGAGTCCCTGCTGGAGGACAGCGCCAACGACCCGCAAGCGGTGGCGGCTGCGCGGGAAGAGTCTGGCCGCTGGCTGACCCGCCTGCGTATTCCTGAACGGCTGTGGCACCTGCCTCCGGCAACCTTTTCCGGCGGGGAGCAGCAGCGCATCAACATCGCCCGCAACATGATCAAACCGAGGCCTTTGCTGCTGCTGGACGAACCCACTGCGTCGCTGGATGCGGCCAATACCGACACCGTTATCACCCTGATCCGCGAGGCCATTGCCCGTGGCGCTGCGGTGGTAGGAATATTTCACGATGCCGAGGTAGGCCGCACTGTAGCCACCCGCCATATCGACGTCACCAAGTTCAGGAGTCTGGCCGCATGATTACTGCACAGCTGTTTACCAACGCACGTCTGGTGCTTGCCGATGAAGTGCTGAACGGCAGCCTACTGGCACAGGACGGCCATATTGCTGAAGTTCAACCTGGTCAATCGCAAGCAACTGATGCCATCGATCTGGAGGGGGACTACCTACTGCCCGGTCTGGTGGAAATGCATACCGACAACTTCGAACGCCACCTGATGCCACGGCCCAAAGTCTATTGGGCGGAACTGCCGGCGCTCATGGCACATGACGCCGAAGTGGCCGCCGCCGGCATTACTACCGTGTTCGATGCTCTGGGCGTGGGCGAGGCCGACACGGAAAGCCTGCGCGCTAGCGCCTGGGGCGGTGTGCTCCAAACGCTGGACGCCTGCCATGCGCAGGGCCTATTGCGGGCAGACCACCACTTGCATGTGCGCTGCGAACTTCCAGCCCCCAACACCATTGAACTCTTTGCGCCGTTTCTGGGTCACCCGCGCCTGTCCCTGATCTCGCTCATGGACCACACACCGGGCCAGCGGCAGTGGGAAGACATTGAGCAGGCTCGCACCTACTACACCGGCAAAAAGGGCTGGAGCCAGCAGAAGTTTGAGCAGCAAGTCGCGCAGGCCAACGAGCTTCAGGCGCGATACGCCGAGCCGCATCGCGCCTACTTTGTGGACTACTGCCGCAGCAACGGCATTGCGCTGGCCAGCCACGATGACACCACCGTGGCACACGTGGAGCAGGCCCATGCCGAGGGCGCCAGCATGTCGGAGTTCCCCACTACCGTGGCGGCAGCCCGGGAAGCACGTGCGCGCGGCTTGCGCACGGTCATGGGCGGGCCCAATGTGGTGCGCGGTGGCTCCCACTCCGGCAACGTGGCCGCCGCAGAACTGGCCAAGCTGGGGCTGCTGGACATTTTGTCGTCCGACTATGTGCCGGGCAGCATGCTCAGCGGGGCGATGCGCCTGGTGCGCGATGGCCTGATGACGCTGCCACAAGCCGTGGCCACCGTCAGCCGTACGCCGGCCCTGGTCACAGGCCTGAGCGACCGGGGAGCTATCGCTGCGGGCTTGCGTGCGGACCTGATCCAGGTGCGCATGGCGACCTTGCCGGGCGGGCAGGAACACCCCGTAGTGCGCGCCGTCTGGCGTGAAGGCCGGCGAGTGCTGTAGGGCGCCTTGCGTCATACAAATTTCCCTGAAGTTTCATCAAAACGTCACCCCACCGCCGGACACTGAATCTGTCTAGACAAATTGAGGAGAAGCCATGCACCACGCACTCCGTATTGAACAACTCAACAAACACTTTGCCAACGGCAAGCACGCGCTGAACAACATCAACCTCACCGTGGCACAGGGTGAAATGGTGGCTTTGATCGGTGCTTCAGGGTCCGGCAAATCCACGCTCATGCGCCACATGGCTGGCTTGGTGTCGGCGGACGCGGGGCCGGGCTCCTTGATCGAGGTAGATGGTTGCTGCGTGCAGCAGGGCGGCCGGGTGCACCGCAACATCCGCCAGGTACGGGCCCGCATCGGCTTTGTGTTCCAGCAATTCAACCTGGTGGACCGACTACCGGTGCAGGTCAATGTGTTGGTGGGTTTGCTGCACCGCATGCCACTGTGGCGCGGGCTGCTGCGCTGGTTCACCGAACAGGAACGCGCGCAGGCCATAGAAGCCTTGCAACGCGTGGGCATTGCGGAATGCCACGCGCAGCGTGCCTCCACCTTGTCGGGCGGCCAGCAGCAACGCGCCGCCATTGCCCGCACGCTGGTGCAAGGCGCGAAAGTGGTGCTCGCGGACGAGCCGATTGCTTCGCTGGACCCGGAATCCTCCCGCAAGGTGATGGAGATTCTGGCCCGTATCAACCGTGAAGACCGCTGCACCGTGATCGTGTCGCTGCATCAGGTCGATATGGCACTCAAGTACTGCCCTCGCGTGGTAGCCCTGAACCAGGGCTGTGTGGTCTATGACGGCCCCGCCAGTGCCCTCACCCCCGACCTGCTGCGCGAACTCTATGGCGTGCAGGCCGACGAAATTCTGGCGGATGCGCAACGTCCTGCCACTTCCCCGGTACTCGTGCCGTCTGCCCCTTGGGGCAGCCCGGTGGCGCAGACCGCTTGACCTTCCCTGCCAACCTTTTCAGGAGCTTTCCATGTTGAAAAAAATCTGGGCGACCTCGGTCGCCGCCATCAGCCTCGGCCTGCTGGCACCCGCAGCCGGTGCACAGGAATTGAACTTCGGCATCATCTCGACCGAATCGTCCCAACAGCTCAAGCAGCAATGGCAACCGGTGCTGGACGCACTGACCCAGCAAACCGGCCTCAAGGTCAATGCATTTTTTGCCCCGGACTATGCCGGCGTGATCGAAGGCATGCGCTTTAACAAAGTGCAGTTCGCCTGGTTCGGCAACAAGTCCGCCATGGAAGCGGTGGACCGTGCCAACGGTGAAGTGTTTGCCAAAGTCGTCAACATCGACGGCACCGAAGGCTACTACTCCCACCTGATCGTGCACCGCGACAGCGCCCTCAAGTCGGTGGACGACGTGCTCAAGAACGCCAAGAACCTGAACTTCGGCAACGGTGACCCGAACTCCACCTCCGGCTTCCTGGTGCCCGGTTACTACGTGTTCGCCAAGAACAATGTGGACACCAAGAGCGCCTTCAAGGTCGCCCGCTCTGCCAACCACGAAACCAACGCCATGGCTGTAGCCAACAAGCAAGTGGACGTGGCCACCAACAACAGTGAAACCCTGGCCAAGCTCGAAAAAACCATGCCTGAAAAGGTCAAGGAGCTGCGCATTGTCTGGACCTCGCCCCTGATTGCCTCCGACCCCTTGGTGTGGCGCAAGGACCTGCCGGACGCCACCAAGGCCAAGCTCAAGGCCTTCTTCACCAGCTACGGCAAAACCAACCCTGCGGAACGCGAAGTCATGGCCAAGTTGAACTGGTCCACGTTCAAGGAATCCAACAACAGCCAGTTGCTGCCGATCCGCCAGCTCGACATGTTCAGCAAGCGCACCAAGGTGGAAGCAGACACCACCCTGGCTGAAGACGACAAGAAGCGCCAACTGGCTGAGCTGGACAAGAAACTCGCTGAGCTGAAGTGATGTCCACCACCCCGGCCCCCACTGTGACGCCCCGCCTGCCCGCTACGGTCGGCGCCGCTGCCTCGAAGCAAGGTCTGGGGTGGCACCTCTCTTGGGCCTTGTTGCTGGCCCTGCTCGCCATCTCGTGGAAGGGCGCAGACATGCGTCCCGCCGACCTGGTCCGCGACTCCGGCAACATGGCCACTTACTTGGCAGACTTTTTCCCCCAAAGTTCGGTGACTGGCGCAACTACGTGCAAGAAATGTTGGTCACCTTGCAGATCGCCCTATGGGGCACTGCCCTTGCAGTAGTAACAGCCATTCCCATGGCGCTGTTGGCCTCAGCCAACCTCGTGCCCTGGTGGGTCTACCAGCCGATGCGCCGCCTCATGGACGCCACCCGTGCCATCAATGAGATGGTGTTTGCGATGCTGTTTGTGGTGGCCGTAGGCCTGGGCCCGTTTGCCGGTGTGTTGGCGCTGTGGATTCACACCAGCGGCGTACTGGCCAAACTGTTCTCGGAGGCGGTCGAAGCCATAGACCCCCAACCGGTGGAAGGCATTCGCTCTACAGGGGCTACCGCGCTGCACGAAATCATCTACGGCGTCATTCCGCAAGTCATGCCCTTGTGGATTTCCTTCACGCTGTACCGCTTTGAGAGCAATGTGCGCTCCGCGTCTGTGGTGGGCATGGTGGGGGCCGGCGGCATCGGCGTGGTGCTGTGGGAAATCATCCGCGGCTTCCAGTACGCAGAAACCTGTGCCGTCATGATCATCATCGTGGCTACGGTCAGCATCATCGATCTGGTGTCCGCCCGTATCCGCAAAGCCCTAGTCTGAGGAGACTGATATGGCATTGGACATGGAAGACATCGCCGCCTTGTTTGACAAGCGTGCGGGCAGCCAATACGGCCGCGAGCCTGTGAACCAGATGGAGCACGCCCTGCAATGCGCCCTGCTGGCGGAGCAAGCCGGCGAGAGTGATGAAACCGTAGTCGCCGCGCTACTGCACGACATCGGCCACGTGATAGCAGCCGAGCGTGACGGCGTCATGGACGACACCCAAGAAAAGGACGACCTGCATCAGTACGTGGCGCTGCCGTTTTTGCGTGCCCTGTTGCCCGATGCCGTGCTGGAGCCCATACGCCTGCATGTGGATGCCAAACGCTACCTGTGCGCCACCGAGCCCAGCTACTGGGCTGCACTCTCCAAAGGCTCCCAGCGCAGCCTGGAACTCCAAGGTGGCCCGTTCAGCGAAGCGGAGTTGCAAAGCTTTATCGCCCAACCCTTTGCCGAAGAGGCGGTGCGCCTGCGCCGCTATGACGACCAGGCCAAGGTGCCCGGC
Organism: Rhodoferax mekongensis; assembly: GCF_032191775.1. NCBI lineage: Bacteria > Pseudomonadati > Pseudomonadota > Betaproteobacteria > Burkholderiales > Comamonadaceae > Rhodoferax > Rhodoferax mekongensis. The sequence goes on from NZ_CP132507.1 coordinate 3,479,793, forward strand.
AAAGCGACCCCGGACTTCAAGTACTTCGCGGAGAAGCTCAGCGCCGTGTGCGCGTAAGCACAGCGGCCACTTCGGTGGCCGTTTTCTCTGCCGCGCCCCGGTGCGCAGCCCCCAAACCCAAGGCGGCGTCCTGCATGCCTTGCAAGCGGGCGGTATCCCCCGCCGTCGCCGCTGCTTCAGCCACTGCGTGGGCGATGTCTTCGCACCGCAGCGCGGCGCCTGCCTTGGCAGCCAGCGTGGAGGCTTCGGTGAAATTGAAAAGGTGCGGGCCCATGAAAACCGGCACACCGCAGGCCGCCGCCTCGATCAGGTTCTGCCCGCCCAGTGGTGCAAAGCTGCCGCCCAGCAAAGCCACATGGGCCATGCCGAAGTAGAGCGCCATTTCGCCCAGCGAGTCGCCCACCCACACGTCCGCTGTCTCTGGCGCTTCGCCCCATTGGCTGCGGCGGGCCACGGTGTAGCCGGCATCGGCAAACAGCTGCGCGACCTCTGCGAAACGCTGCGGATGGCGGGGTACCACCAGCAGCTGGAACGGCAAGCCGGTTCTTTGGCCTGATTGATTTGCTATGGTTTCAGGAGCTGCTCGCGCATATTCTGCGGGCGCCAGGGGCCATTTTTCCTTCAAGACATCGAGCAACATCTGCTCTTCGCCTTCCCGTGAGCTGGCAAACATCAGCACCGGGCGACCCGCGCCAGCGCGCCAGGCGCGGCCTTGGGCCAGCAGCGCGGCATCGGGCGTAGCGTCGAACTTGAAATTACCCAGCACACCCTGCACAGTCGCACCCAAGGAGCTAAGGCGCTGCGCATCCGCTTCGCTCTGGGCCCACACCGCATGTAGGCCACGATACGCAGGGCCGGCCAGCCAACGCAGGCGCAAAGACTCTTGGTAGGTTTTGTCGCTCATGCGGGCGTTGACCAAACACAGGGGCACGCCGCGCTGTGCACAGCCGGCCACCAAATTGGGCCAGACCTCGGTCTCCATCAGCAAGCCGACATCGGGCCGGAACCGCGCCAAAAAGTGGCCCACCGCCGCAGGCGTGTCCCAGGGCTGCCAGACCTGCACGTCACCCGGCTGCAGCAAGGCCTTGCCGGCCTCACGACCCGTCGCGGTGCCGTGGGTGAGCACCAGGCGCATGCCGGGCAAAGCTTCGCGCAAACGGGCCAGCAACACCGCAGCAGCGCGGGTTTCGCCCAGCGACACTGCGTGCAGCCAGACCACTGGTGCACCACTTGCGCCGCCTGCTGGCCAAGAGGCAAGGTCAACCGCATCGGCGTAATGGCCAAAGCGCTCTTCAATCCATTGGCCATACAGCGGCTCTACCTGGGCACGGCGGGCCAGTTTGCGCCGCACCCATGGTTGGGCGGCATAGGTCAACAGGGAATAGAGGGCACGCGTGATCATGGTTGTTCGCGCTGATTTAGCGGCTGAGCACCGGTGTCGCCAGCGCCTCCCAGGCCGACCACACGGACTCCACGTCGGGGCAGGGCTCTGCGTACACGCTGCATTGCCGCGCGGGCTTGCCGCGTGCATCCAGCGCCGCCGGACCGGTACGCCAAGCGGTATCAAAGTTGTAAATCTGCACGTGGGGCAAGTCCAGCGCCACAGCGATATGGCTCACCCCGCTATCCACACCCACCACGCCCGCGCAGTGGGCCAAGGTGTCGGTCAGCACATCCAGCCCCACGGCGGGCAGCACCCAGGCCTCGTCGAGCCCGGCTGCAATGGCCTGGCTGGTGGCCAGCTCGCGGGCGCCCGCGTGGGGCAAGGCCACACCAAAGCCGGCATCATTCAATCGGCGGCCCAATGCAATCCAGTGCTCCAGCGGCCACTCCTTGTCAACCCGCGAGGTGCCGTGCACCAGCGCCACCAGCGGCTTGCGGGGCACGAAGGGATTGTCGGCATGACCCAGGTGTTTGGGCAGCGGCGCGCTCAGGGCCTTGGATTGGCCTACCAGCCCGAAACGCAGTGCATCCGCGGGTGTGTAGCCCAGCGCCTTGGCACACAGCAAGCGGCCGCGCTCCACTGCATGCACATGGGCTTCCAGCGCAATGGCCGTGTCTGCCACCCAGCGCGTGGGCGCCTCGTAGCCCGAGCCTTCAGTCTGGTTGGCCATGGCATAGCGGCGCCCGTCCGGCGTAGTGCGAGCCAGCCAGGCCACCAGTGCGGATTTGCTCAGACCCTGCAGGTCAATGACTGCGTCATAGGCGTCTTGCTGCAGGTCGGCCTTGAAGGTGCGCCAGGCGGCGCGGGTCGCAGCGGCCAATGGCCTTTTGCTCCAAGCGCGGATATCGCACGGAATCACACGCGCCACGCCTTCGCAGCGCGCCGCCAAGGGCGCAAAGCCGCGCTCCACCACCCAGTCGATGCGGGCATGGGGAAATGCCGCCCTCAGGTCTTGCACTGCGGGCATGGTGTGCACCACATCGCCCAGGGACGAGAGCTTGACGATCAAAATCTTGTGCGGCGCTTTCAATGCGAAGCCTCCACCAATGCGGCATGAGGCTGGATGCGTCGCACCCATTCCATCAGCAGCGTCTGAATGCGGGCCAGTGCTTCGGGCGTGCGGCCTTCGCAGCGCATCACCAGCACCGGGGTGGTGTTGGATGCGCGCAGCAGGCCGAAACCATCGGGCCAGTCCACGCGCAGGCCGTCCACGGTATGGAGGCGGGCATCTGCATCCAATGTGAGTGTGGCCAGTATCTGCTCCACCAGCGCATGGGCTTCGCCCTCCCGGCAGGCGATGTGCAGCTCGGGGGTGATGTGGCTGTCCGGCAGCGCGTGCAGCACGGCGTTGGCGTCTGCACTGCGGCTCAAGATTTCCAGCAAGCGACAAGCGGCATAAGTACCGTCATCAAAGCCGAACCAGCGGTCGCCAAAAAACAGGTGGCCGCTGATCTCGCCGCCCAGGGGCGAATTCAAGGTGCGCATCTTGGCTTTGATCAGCGAGTGGCCGGTGCGGTCCATCACCGGCACGCCGCCAGCGGCTTCAATCACAGGCGCCAGGCCTTGGCTGCATTTGGCATCGAACACGACTGCCGCACCGGGGTGGCGCGTCAGCACATCGGGGGCGAGCAGCATCAGCTGCCGGTCGGTATGGATGGTTGTTCCATCGCGAGTGACCACGGCCACGCGGTCGCCATCGCCATCCAAGGCCAAGCCCAGCTCGGCATCGCCCTCGCGCAAAGCGCGCACCAGGTCCGTCAGGTTCTCGGGGCGGCTGGGGTCAGGGTGGTGGTGAGGAAAATGCCCGTCCACCGCGCTGTGCAGTTCCTGCACCTCGCAGCCAATAGCGCGCAGCACCGCAGGCGCGCTGGCGCCGGCCACGCCGTTGCCACTGTCCAGCACCACCTTCATGGGGCGGGCCAGTTGAATGTCTTGGACTATGCGTTCAAGGTACGAGGGCAGCACATCGGTCGTCTGCAGAGGCTCTGCGGGCAAGGCTGTCTCACTGTCCAGCGCGCTCGCCAGCAGCGCCTCCATGCGTTGGCGCACGTCCTGCACCGCGTCGCCATACAAGGCCTGGCGGTGCAGCACCATCTTGAAGCCGTTGTCGTCCTTGGGGTTGTGGCTGCCGGTCACCTGGATGCCGTGCGGGCACAGGGTGTGAGTCGCGAAATACAGCTGGGGCGTGGTGCTCAGGCCGATGTCAATGACCTGCATGCCTGCCACTGACAGGCCAGAAATCAGAGCCTCTGCCAAAGCAGGGCTGCTCAAGCGCCCATCGCGGCCCACCGCCACCGCACCGCCACCCTGCTCGCGCACCAGCGCACCGAAGGCACGGCCCAGCAAATGCGCCACCTCCGGCGACAGCGTGGAAGGCACGGTACCGCGGATGTCGTAGGCTTTGAAAATTCGGGGGGACAGGTGCATGCAGCGCAAGGTTAGGGAAAAAGCCAACACCGCCCTCTGGCGGGTGGGCTGGATTGTAGGCGGCAGGCACATGTCCGGAAATGGCTACTTTGGCACGCTTCGATGCGTATCATCCCCCACATGCCCTCCGCCTTGCCCACCGCCAAACCCACGCCAGTGACGACCGCAGACGACGCCGGCCGCTACCTGGCGTTGCAGGCGCGGGATGCGCGGTTTGACGGGCGCTTTTTCACCGGGGTGACGAGCACGGGCATTTACTGCCGGCCGGTGTGCCGGGTGCGCACGCCCAAAGTGGAAAACTGCCGCTTTTTTGAGCGTGCGGCCCAGGCCGAAGCTGCAGGCTTTCGCCCCTGCCTGCGCTGCCGCCCCGAACTTGCACCTGCGCAGAGTGCTGCCCTGCACTGGACTACGCAGGACGCCAGTGCCCTGCTCGCCCTGCAAGCGGCGGACCTGATCGAGCACGCCACTCAAGCTGACGACAGCCCCAGCATCGTTGTCATAGCGGACAGGCTAGGTATCAGCGACCGGCATTTGCGCCGCATCTTCGAGGCGCACTGGGGCCTCACACCGCTGAGCTACCTGCAAACGCGCCGCCTTTTGACTGCCAAGCAGCTGCTCACCGACACGCAGCTACCCGTGGCCGATGTGGCCGCCCTCAGCGGATTTGCCAGCGTGCGCCGCTTCAATGCGGCCTTTGTGCAGCACTACCGCTTGCAACCCACGGCACTGCGCAAGGCGATGCGTTCCGACTCCCACGCCACCCAAATTGGAACCCGAAAAGGTTCCGATGCGCAGCATGGTCTGGCGACTGAGGCTGCAGTTTTCCGTTTCCAAGCGGCCTACCGCCCGCCCTTCAACGTCCAGCACCTGCTGAACTTTTTCGCGCAACGTTCCGTTGCAGGCGTGGAGTGGGTGGACCCGGAACAAGGCGTGATCCGGCGCACTATCAGCCTCCAGCACAAGAGCACCACGCTTCGCGGTTGGGTCGAAGCGCGGTGGATGCCTGATCAGCATCGCGTGCAGCTACTCATCAGCGAGTCACTGGCCAGCGCCTTACCGGTGGTGCTCCAGCGCATGCACGCCTGGCTGGATCTGGATGCCGACCCGGCTGCGGTGGACGTGCTGCTGTGCGCGGACTTCCCCCACACCGAAGGCATGCGGGTACCCGGCACCATGGACGGCCTGGAATTGGCGGTGCGCGCCATCCTGGGCCAACAGATCACCGTCAAAGCAGCCCGCACCTTGACCGAACGGCTGGTGTCGCATTGCGGCGCCACCTTAACGAATGCGCCCCAAGGTTTGGCGCTTTGCTTTCCCGACGCTGCCTCGCTCGCCGCCATGTCGCCCGATGCCTTGGGCAGCTTAGGGATCGTCAAACAACGTCAGCAAGCCATCCTCTCTCTGGCGCAGGCGGTGCAGTCGGGCGCCCTGAACTTACAGCCTGGTAGTGATGTACCGGCCACCATGGCGAAGCTTCAGTCTCTGCCCGGTATTGGCGCATGGACCGCGCACTACATCGCCTTGCGGGCGCTGCGCTGGCCGGATGCTTTCCCTTCAGGCGATGTGGCTCTGCAGTCCGCATTGGGCGTGCGAGAAGCCAGCAACCCGGCCGCTGCGGCAGATGCGCTCTCACAACGCTGGCGCCCCTGGCGGGGTTATGCCACCGTAAGGGCGTGGCATTCACTATCAAAAACATAGCTATTTGCGCATATTCCACGAGCGCCAGAGGCCTATTTCATGAAAATCCCCACTACCGCACGCCTGTCCCGCTGGATCAGCCCCTTGGGCCCCATGCTGCTCGCGGGCCATGATGCCGGACTGCTCGGCGTCTGGTTCGATGCGCAGAAGCACTACCCGGACATCGCCGAACTGCCATTCGCTCCTCACCCGAGTACCAAGGAAGCGCAGGCGCAACTGGCCGCCTACTTCGCCGGTGAGCAAACCCGTTTTTCAATGACGCTGGACTTCAGCAGCGGGACCGTATTTCAGCAAACCGTCTGGCAAGCGCTATTGGCGATTCCCTGCGGCGTTACCATCAGCTACTCCACCTTGAGCCAGCAGATCGGCAAGCCTGCCGCCGTACGTGCGGTGGCTGCTGCGGTGGGGCGTAACCCCTTGAGCATCGTGGTGCCCTGCCACCGCGTGCTGGGCAGCAACGGCAGCTTGACCGGGTATGCCGGTGGCCTGGACCGCAAGGCAGCATTACTGAACCTCGAACAACGAAAGCCCTGAGTGAGCGTCAACCCCACCACCCCACCCTCGCCCGCCGCCAAGACGTGGGTTTTCGATTTTGTGCTGCTGGCCGCCATTTGGGGCGCGTCCTTCTTGTTCATGCGCACCAGCGGCAAGGCGTTTGGTGCATTGCCCACTGCGGGTTTGCGTGTGTGTATTGCCAGCCTGTTTCTTCTGCCCTTGCTCACGCTGCGAGGCCAGTTGCCCGCTCTGCGCCGCCATTGGAAGTTGTGCTTTACGGTGGGGGTGCTGAACTCCGCGATACCTTTTGCCTGCCTTTCTTGGGCGCTGCTGTCCATTTCCACCGGCTTGTCGGCCCTGCTCAACGCCACCGTGCCCTTGTTCGGTGCCGCTATCGCATGGTGGTGGTTGGGAGACAAATTGCAGGGCTCCCGCGTGCTGGGTCTGGTGGTTGGCTTTGTGGGGGTGGCCCTGTTGGCACTGAACCGTGATGCCGCCGGTGCTTCCGGGGCAGGCTCCAGCGCCTTGGCCGTGATCGCCTGTTTAACGGCCTGCCTGTTCTATGGCATTTCAGCCAGCTTCACCCGCCGCTTTTTGCCGGGCGTGCCGTCTTTGGTCCTCGCAACCGGCAGCCAATTGGGGGCTTCTTTGGCCTTGTTGCCTTTGACCCTTTGGGCGTGGCCTACGGACCCCGCGCCCTTGCAGGCCTGGGGCGCAGTGATTGCGCTGGGCGTGGTGTGCACCGGCTTGGCCTATGTGATTTTCTTCAGGCTGATCGAGCGCACTGGCCCCTCGCGCGCACTGTCCGTCACCTATGCCATTCCGGTGTTCGCCATCCTGTACGGCGTCGTGCTGCTTGGTGAATCGGTCACCCTGTGGATGGGCCTGTGCGGGGCGGTCATCATGCTGGGCACTTCGCTCTCCACGGGCTTATTGTCGTGGGGTAAAGCGCCCTTGCCGCCGGGGGACTAAAGCAGTCCGGCCATGACGTTCACACTCAAGGCCAAGACCATCATGTTGAAGGCAAAGGCCGCCAGACTGTGCAACAGGGTGAGGTGGCGCATGGGCCGGGAGGTCACCACCACATCAGACACCTGGGACGTCATGCCCACCACGTGGGCGTAGTACAAAAAATCGAAATAGTCCGGTGGCAGAACACCCGGAAACTGCAGCCCACCACCCGCGGGGTGGCCTTTGAGCTCGGTCTGGTAATACAGATGCGCATAGCGGAAGGCAAAGATGCATTGCATCAACAACCAGGAGCTCACCAGCGCCAGCAGAGACACCAGCACATGGCCCACACGGGCCAGCAAGGCCATCTCACGGCTGTTGGACAAAAGCATGGCGATGGCCGCCACACTCGCAAACGCAGACAAGAGCAAGAGGCTGAACCAGATCACGCTGGGCTGGTCCTGAGACTGTGTACGTGAGCGCGTGCTGTCCGCATCAAACACCATGGCCAAGCGCCACGCCAACACCAGGTAGGCCGTGGCGCCTGCGATCCAAGCTACGAGTACTTGCAGTTCCAAGGTCCAAGGACTTGGGATCGCAGCCACGCCTGCACCCACGCAGGCACCCACTACGAGGCGTTGATGACCGGTTGTGCGGGAAAGTCGGTGGATCCACATGGCTTGATTGTGCAACGCGAAGGAGATCAGAGGCAGACAACAAAAAAGCCGTTGCACCTGCATGCAACGGCTTTCGGAATGTGGCGGAGTGGACGGGACTCGAACCCGCGACCCCCGGCGTGACAGGCCGGTATTCTAACCAACTGAACTACCACTCCTGGTAGCGGTAACCATTCGCTCTGTGTCTTTCGACCAAGAGCCAAGTCGCTTCCTTGCAGAAGCTGTTACCGACTTGTTGCCGTTTACCTTGCGGTAAAACCTGGCGACCCTACGGGGATTCGAACCCCGGTACTCACCGTGAAAGGGTGATGTCCTAGGCCTCTAGACGATAGGGTCAAAACCTAGAAAACTCTTCAAGAAAAAAGCCGTTGAATGCTCAACGGCTTTTTATCAAATTTGGCGGAGTGGACGGGACTCGAACCCGCGACCCCCGGCGTGACAGGCCGGTATTCTAACCAACTGAACTACCACTCCTGGTAGCGGTAACCATTCGCTCTGTGTCTTTCGACCGAGAGCCAAGTCGCTTCCTTGCAGAAGCTGTTACCGACTTGTTGCCGTTTACCTTGCGGTAAAACCTGGCGACCCTACGGGGATTCGAACCCCGGTACTCACCGTGAAAGGGTGATGTCCTAGGCCTCTAGACGATAGGGTCAAAACCTTGGAACGTATCCGTTTCAGAAGAATTGGTGGAGGTAAGCGGGATCGAACCGCTGACCTCTTGCATGCCATGCAAGCGCTCTCCCAGCTGAGCTATACCCCCAATTTCCTGAACACACTGCCAAATTTTGTCTGGCTTTGCATTCAACTTCCGAGCCTCAAATTATATACAAGTTTTTCAGGCTTTAGCAAGCCGATCCAAAACTTTTGTTCTGCCGCTGAGTTCCAACACGGCATCCAGCGAAGGCGTTTGCGCAGTACCCATGACCAGCACACGAACCGGCATGGCCAGTTGCGGCATCTTCAGGCTGTGTGCGGCCAACACTTCCTTGATGACTGCAGCAATGGAAGCCTTGTCCCACGCGCACGCTGCGAGTTTCTCTGCCAGCGTGGCGATGGCGGGTTTGACGGCGTCGGTCACATGCTGGGCCCGTTCTGCAGCGTCGACTTGCACATCGGCATAGAACTTCGACGCCCACTGGGCCAAAGCCACGGTGGTGTCGCAACGGTCCTTGAGCAAGGCGCACAGTTGGGGCAAGTGGGTGTTCACCGTCTCTGCGGGCAGTTCCACGCCCAGCTTGGCCAGTTGCACCGCCACCAATTTGGCGAGGCGGGTGTTGTCCGCCTGCTTGATGTAATGGGCATTGACCCACAGCAACTTGGCGGGGTCCCACTGTGCGGGGCTCTTGTTCAGGTGGGTACCGTCGAACCAGCTCACCAGCTGCTCGCGGCTGAACAGCTCTTCGTCGCCATGGCTCCAGCCCAAGCGGGCCAGGTAGTTCAACATGGCTTCGGGCAGGTAACCGCCCTCTTCATAGGCAGTCACGCTCACTGCGCCACGGCGCTTGGACAGCTTCTGGCCGTCATCACCCAGAATCACCGGGCAGTGGCCGAACTCAGGCAAAGGCGCACCGAGCGCATTAAAAATATTGATCTGCCACGGTGTGTTGTTGATGTGCTCATCGCCACGGAACACATGGCTGATTTGCATATCCCAGTCGTCCACCACCACAGCAAAGTTGTAGGTAGGAATGCCATCGGTGCGCACAATGATGAGGTCATCAATCTCGCGGTTGCTGATGGTGATGGGGCCTTTGACCAGGTCATTCCAGGTCACGTCACCCTCTTGTGGATTGCAAAAGCGCACCACAGGTTTGACGCCTTCGGGAATGGCCGGCAAGGTTTTGCCGGGTGCGGGGCGCCAGGTGCCGTCATACAGCGCCTTTTCCCCGCGGGCCTTTTTGGCTTCGCGCACGGCATCCAGTTCTTCGGGTGTGCTGTAGCAGTAGTAGGCCTTGCCTTCTGCAATCAGCTGCTCCACCACGGCCTTGTAGCGCTCCAGGCGCTGCATCTGGTACACCGGGCCTTCGTCGTACTCCAGCCCCAGCCAGCGCATGGATTCCAGAATCTGGTCCACCGAATCCTGGGTGGATCGGGCTACGTCGGTGTCTTCAATGCGCAGCACAAACTCACCACCGAAGTGGCGGGCATAGGCCCAGGAATACAGCGCGGTGCGGGCAGTGCCCAGGTGCAGAAATCCGGTGGGCGAAGGGGCAATACGAGTGCGGATTTTGCTCATGTCAGATAGTTTGCAAACCACGCGCCAGATCGGCGGTGATGTCATTGATATGGTCCAGGCCCACGGCCACGCGAATCAGGCCTTGGCCAATGCCGGCCGCCTGACGCTGCACTTCCGACAAGCGGCCGTGCGAGGTGCTGGCAGGATGCGCCGCCAGCGTTTTGGTATCGCCGAGGTTGGTGCACAGCGAGAGCACCTGCATGCTGTCGAGCACATGAAATGCGTTTTTGCGCGCGGACTCCACGTCCGGTGCTTTCACCTCAAAGGACAACACGGCGCCTCCGCAGCCGGACTGCTGGCGCATGGCCAACTCGTGTTGCGGGTGGCTGGCCAATCCGGGGTAATAAACGCGCGCCACTTGCGGCTGGGCTTCCAGCCAATGGGCCAAGGCCAAGGTCGTCTCTGACTGCGCTTTCACGCGCAAGGCCAGCGTTTCCATGCCCTTGAGCAACACCCAGGCATTGAAGGGTGCGAGCACCATGCCGCAGGTGCGGATCACGGGCAAAAACATGTCGTCGCGTTGCTTCTGGGTGCAGCAAATCGCACCCGCCATCACGCGGCCCTGGCCATCCAAAAACTTGGTGCCGGAATGGATGATGAAATCAGCGCCCAAGCTGGCCGGACGCTGCAACACCGGTGTGGCGAAACAGTTGTCCACGGCCAGGAAGGCGCCTGCGCCATGTGCAATGTCGGCCAAGGCCTGGATGTCGCACACCTCCGTGAGCGGGTTGGTGGGCGTCTCTGCAAACAGCAGCTTGGTGGTGGGACGCACTGCGGCCTTCCAAGCTTCAACATCGGTTTGCGACACGAAGGTGGTTTCCACACCGAACTTGGCGAACTCGCGGCTGAACATCGGAATGACCGAGCCGAACACCGATTGCGAACAAATAACGTGGTCGCCCGCTTTCAGCAGCGCCATGCCCAGCAACAGAATGGCCGACATGCCGGACGAGGTGGCAATCGCTGCTTCAGTACCTTCAAGCGCCGCCAGACGGATTTCCATGCTGGTGACTGTGGGGTTGCTTACGCGGGAGTAGGTAAAGCCTTCTTCCTCCATGGCAAAGCGCGCGGCGCTGGAGGCCGCGCTGTTTTGCACATAGCCGCTGGTCAAGTACAGAGCTTCGGAGTTTTCGCCGTACTGGCTGCGCTCCAGGGCCGCACGCACCGCCAGGGTGTCGTTGTGCAGGCCTTCGGGTAAGTGGGTTTGCTTCATAGGGTCAGTCAGCGTGGTTGGGCAGCGCCAGGCGGGAGGTGTCTTCCTGGCCTTCTTCAGCGCCTACGCGGTTTTCGTTCAGGCGGACAATATCGTCGGAGGAAATGTCCCCGGTGACGTACACACCGTCAAAGCAGGAGGCATCAAAGCCCGCCAGGTTCTTGCCCAGCGCGCCGATCGCTTTTTTCATGCCATCCACATCCTGGTAAATCAGCGCATCGCAACCGATGATTTCGCGCACTTCTTCGACAGTGCGGTTGTGGGCCACCAGCTCGCTGCTGGTCGGCATGTCGATACCGTATACATTGGGGTAACGCACAGGTGGTGCAGCGCTGGCCATGTAGACCTTGCGGGCACCGGCGTCGCGCGCCATCTGCACGATTTCCTTGGACGTCGTGCCGCGGACAATGGAGTCATCTACCAGCAGCACGTTGCGACCCTTGAACTCGCTGGCAATCACGTTCAGTTTCTGGCGCACTGACTTCTTGCGAACGCCCTGGCCGGGCATGATGAAGGTCCGGCCGACGTATCGGTTTTTCACAAAACCTTCGCGGTAGGGCAAGCCCAGCAACTGGGCCAATTGGGCGGCGCTGGGGCGGCTGGATTCGGGGATGGGAATGACCACATCGATTTCGTTTGGTGGCACGGTGGAGATCACGCGCTTGGCCAGCGTCTCGCCCAGGTTCAAACGCGCCTGATACACCGAGATGCCGTCCATCACCGAGTCCGGGCGGGCCAGGTACACAAACTCAAATATGCAAGGCATGAGCTGTGGGTTCACCGCGCACTGCTGGCTGTGCACCGTGCCGTCCAGCGCAATGAACACGGCTTCGCCGGGCTGCACATCGCGCACAAACTGGTGGCTGGTTCCTTCCAGCACCACGGATTCGCTGGCCACCATGTGGGTGCCGTCTGCACCCTTGCCGATGCACAGCGGGCGAATGCCGAAGGGATCGCGGAATGCCAGCAAGCCGTGGCCAGCGATGTGGCAGATCACCGCATACGAGCCCTTGATGCGTTGGTGCACACGGGACACCGCAGCAAAAATGTCCTGTGGCTGCAAAGGCAGGCCGCGGGTGGAGACTTCGATTTCGTGGGCCAGCACGTTGAGCAGCACTTCAGAGTCGCTCTCGGTGTTGATGTGGCGGTGGTCCAGATTGAACAGCTCCGCCTTCAGGGCTTTGGCGTTGGTCAGATTGCCGTTGTGCACCAGCACGATGCCGAAGGGCGCGTTCACGTAGAAGGGCTGCGCCTCTTCTTCGCTAAAGGCATTGCCTGCGGTGGGATAGCGCACCTGCCCCAAGCCGGAGTTGCCCAGCAAAGCGCGCATGTTGCGGGTGCGGAATACGTCCTTCACCATGCCCTTGGCCTTGTGCATGAAGAACTTGCGGTCCTGCTGGGTGACGATGCCGGCCGCGTCCTGCCCGCGGTGCTGCAAGAGCAACAGCGCGTCATAGATCAACTGGTTTACGGGTGCGTTACTGACAACGCCAACAATTCCACACATAGGGTTTCACTCACTCAGGTAAATACTTGCCAAAATCTTGCGGTAACAGGGGCTTCAAGCCCTTGAGCGCGGCGCCGGTGATGTGCGGCCCAGTCGCCTCCGTCCACCACGCGCTGGTGTGCAAAGGCGTCATGCCGACCACCACGGTCACTGCCAACAGCAGCAGCACCCCGCGCACCAGGCCGAACCCGGCCCCCAACATGCGATCCGCAGGTCGCAGGCCCACCGCCGCGATCAACTTTTTCACCAGAAAGGCCACCAGGCCGCCTGCAAAAATGGACGCCACAAACACGATGACGAAACCGGCTGCATAGCGGATTGCTTCGCCCGCCCCCGACATCGAGAGGTGGGCCGCCACATCGGGCGCAAACCACTGGGCCAGCACAAAGGCCACCGCCCAACTCAACACCGACAGCACCTCAAACACCAGCCCACGCCACGCCCCGACTACCAGGGACACCAGCAAAACGGCCAGAAAAATCCAGTCCACGGTGGGCATGCCGGGCTCGCTTTAGAGTTCCAGGATGGCCGCAGGCAGGCTCAGCTTTTTGATCTTGTCTGCCGCTTTCTCGGCATCCGCCTTGGTGGCAAAGGGGCCTATGCGCACCCGTGTGCGCTGGCTGTCTTTGGTGCCCACCACTTGGGTGTAGGTCTTGAAGCCGGCTTTCTCTACCTTGGAGCGGGCTTCCTGCAGCTTGCCTGCCTCGGTGTACGCGCCTACCTGCACCACGAAGCGGCCTGCATCGGCTGCGGGCTTTTTATCGGCCTTGTGCTCGGCATGTTTGGCATCTGCGGTCGGCTTGCCCTCCAGCAGGGCCTGCGCTTTGGCAGCGTCTGCAGCTTTGGCATCGGGTTTGGCGGCTGCGGGTTTCTCGGCAGGCTTCTCTGCCACCTTCTCGGCGGGCTTGGCCTCGGGCTTCTTGGCCTCGGGCTTGGATTCGGGTTTGGCCTCGGGCTTGTCGGCAGCGGTCTTGGTTTCCGCCAAGGCCACTTTGGGGGCCGGCGCGCTGGCGGCAGGGGCTGCGGGCTCTTCGCGCTCCTCAATGATGGCACCGCCGGCTTGGGTGGCTGCAGGCAAGGGGGGCGCACCCAAGGGACGCACTTTGCCTTTGTCCGGAATTTCGATCGGAATGTCCACCGCAATCGGGCGCGGCTGGCTGTCAAACAGCAGCGGGAAGCCCACCACGCCAATGGCCACCAGCACGGCAGCACCCACCAAGCGGTGGCGTGCGCGCCTGCGCATGGCCTCTACGCTCTCTGACGCGGTGGGTGGGGTGGGCTGTTCGTCGCCACCTTTGCGGAACTTGAAAAAAGCCATGAGCGGAAGACTTAAGGGTTCAGATGTTTGGCTTGCAGGCGTGGTGTGCCCTGTTGCAGAACGCCGCCCACGGTGTAGAACGACCCAAAGACCACGATTCTATCAGCCGGGTCTGCCGCAGCGATGGCAGCGTCCAGTGCCTGCATGGGGTCGGCATGGACGGTGGCCGATGCGTCTTTGCGGGTGTTTTGGGCTCGCCACTGGGCCTGCAGGCTGGCGCCACTGGCGGCGCGCGGGCTGGGCAGATCGGTGAAATACCAGCGGTCGATCATGGGGCCCACCTTGGCCAGCATGGGCGCCAGGTCTTTGTCGGCCATGGCGCCAAAAATGGCGTGGGTGGTAGGGAAGAAGCCCATGGCGTCCAGATTGGCCGCCAGCGCCGCCACCGAGTGCGGGTTGTGCGCCACGTCCAGCACCAGGCTGGGCTGGCCGGGAATGATCTGGAAGCGCCCGGGCAGCTCCACAAAAGCCAAGCCGTTGCGCACCGCCTGTGCCGTGACCGGCAGGCGCTCGCGCATGGCCGTCAGTGCGGCCAACACGCCCGCGGCGTTGACCAGCTGGTTGGCGCCGCGCAGCGCCGGGTAGGCCAGCCCGCTGTAGCGGCGCCCGCGCCCGGCCCAGCCCCACTGCTGCTTGTCGCCGGACACATTGAAATCCGTGCCCACCTGCCACAGGTCTGCGCCTATCTCCAGCGCACGGTCCAGCACGCTTTGCGGCGGCACCGGGTCGCTCACCACCACAGCCCGGCCGGTGCGCATGATGCCGGCTTTCTCAAAACCAATGGTCTCGCGGTCGTTACCCAGCAGCTCCATGTGGTCCAAGTCGATGCTGGTGATAATGGCGCAGTCGGTGTCGATGATGTTGACCGCGTCCAGCCGCCCGCCCAGGCCCACTTCCAGAATGACAGCATCCAGCTCCTCTTGGGACAGCGCCCACAGAATGGCCAGCGTGGTGAATTCAAAGTAGGTGAGCGAGATTTCGGCGTCTTTTTGGCACCTGGCGCTCTCCACCTCTGCGAAAGCAGCTACAAATTTAGTAGCAGGCGCCGCCTCGCCCAAGAGCCGCATGCGCTCCTCAAAGTGCACCAGGTGGGGCGAGGTGTACACGCCTGTCTTGTACCCGGCCTGCCCGAGAATGCTTTCCAACATGGCGCAGGTGGAGCCCTTGCCGTTGGTGCCCGCCACGGTGAACACCGGGCAGTCAAACCGCAGCCCCAAGCGCTTGGCTACCTCTTGCACCTTGCCCAGCCCCAGCTCAATGCCGTTGATGCCTTTGGGGTGCATGGACTCGATGTAGGCCAGCCAGTCGGCCAGAGAAGATTGCGCGGTCAGGGAGGAGATAGCAGGTGTGTGTTCCATAGCGGGCGCCATTGTCGCCCACCGGCAATGCACTGCCACAATAGAGGGATGACCATTCTTTACGGCATCCCCAACTGCGACACGGTAAAAAAGGCCCGCACCTGGCTGACCGAGCACCATGTCAACCACGAGTTTCATGATTTCAAAAAGCAGGGCGTGCCCGCCGACCTGCTGCCCGGCTGGATACGCGCCGTAGGCTGGGAAACGCTGGTAAACCGCAAAGGCACCACCTGGCGCAAGCTCGACGTTGCCACCCAAGCCGCCGTGGTGGACGCCACCTCGGCCGCCCAACTCATGCTGGCCAATGCCAGCGTCATCAAGCGCCCGGTGGTGGTGTGGGCCGACGGCACCGTGACCGTGGGCTTCTCGGACGCGGCCTTCCAAACCCGGGTGGCCTAAAATCCCGCCTTTGCCCTGCTGCGCTGTGGCGCGCGGGGCACCGCCCTCTTCTCTTTACTTTTCCACGTTTGACCATGACCACGACCCACTTTGACAACGTTTCCGTCACCACCAAAGCCAATGTGTACTTCGACGGCAAGTGCGTGAGCCACGGCTTCACCCTGGCTGACGGCACCAAAAAGTCGGTCGGCGTCATCCTGCCCGCCACCCTGACATTCAACACCGGCGCACCAGAAATCATGGAATGCGTGGGCGGCAGCTGCGACTACAAGCTCGACGGCACTGACGTCTGGGTCACCAGCGGCGAAGGCGACAAGTTCAACGTACCCGGTAATGCCAAGTTCCAGATTCGCGTGACTGAAGGCTTTGAGGCTTACCACTACATCTGCCACTTTGGCTGATTCGCGGCTTCCTTACCGGTTCATCCGCAGAGCGATTTACTCCTAATTTCATAGCTGCTCGCGCACATTCGGCGGGCGCTACAGCCCGATTAAGGCCAAAACCATGTCTAACACCATCCTGCAAAACATCCCCGTCGGCCAAAAGGTCGGCATCGCTTTCTCCGGCGGCCTGGACACCAGCGCTGCCCTCTTGTGGATGAAGCAAAAGGGCGCCCAGCCCTACGCCTACACCGCCAACCTCGGCCAGCCCGACGAGGCCGACTACGACGAAATCCCCCGCAAAGCCATGGAATACGGCGCCATCAAGGCCCGTTTGATCGACTGCCGCCCCCAACTGGCTGCTGAAGGCATTGCCGCCTTGCAGGCAGGCGCCTTCCACATCACCACCGCTGGCCAAACCTACTTCAACACCACACCGCTGGGCCGCGCCGTGACCGGCACCATGCTGGTGACCGCCATGAAGCAGGACGACGTGAACATCTGGGGTGACGGGTCCACCTTCAAGGGCAACGACATCGAGCGCTTCTACCGCTACGGCCTGTTGACCAACCCCGCTCTCAAAATCTACAAGCCTTGGCTGGACCAGCAGTTCATTGACGAACTGGGCGGCCGCGCCGAGATGAGCGCCTTCATCACCGCCAACGGCTTTGGCTACAAGATGAGCGCCGAAAAGGCCTACAGCACCGACAGCAACATGCTGGGCGCCACCCACGAAGCCAAAGACCTGGAGTTCTTGAACTCCGGCATCAAGATCGTCAACCCCATCATGGGCGTGCCCTTCTGGCGTGAAGACTGCGTGGTCAAGGCCGAAGAAGTGAGCGTCACCTTTGAAGAAGGCCGCCCCGTCGCCCTTAACGGCCAGCGCTTTGACGACCTGGTGAGCCTGATCCTCAAGGCCAACGAAATCGGTGGCCGCCACGGCCTGGGCATGAGCGACCAGATCGAGAACCGCATCATCGAAGCCAAGAGCCGCGGCATCTACGAAGCCCCTGGCCTGGCCCTGCTGTTCATCGCCTACGAGCGTTTGGTGACCGGCATCCACAACGAAGACACCATCGAGCAATACCGCGAAAACGGCCGCAAGCTGGGCCGTCTGCTGTACCAAGGCCGCTGGTTCGACAGCCAGGCCATCATGCTGCGCGAAACCGCCCAGCGCTGGGTCGCCAAGGCCGTGACCGGCACCGTGACCATGGAACTGCGCCGCGGCAACGACTACAGCCTGCTCAACACCGAAAGCCCCAACCTCACCTACGCGCCCGAGCGCCTGAGCATGGAAAAAGTGGAAGACGCGCCTTTCAGCCCGCTGGACCGCATCGGCCAACTCACCATGCGCAACCTGGACATCACCGACACCCGCGCCAAGCTGGGCATCTACAGCAACGCCGGGTTGCTGGAGCTGGGCAAGGGGGATGATTTCTTGAAACTGGGTAATTAAGCCCTTTTAAACCCCAAAAAGCAAAGCCCGTCAGATGAAAGCCTGACGGGCTTTTAAGTAGCTTAGGAAGCTAAGTCGAGGTGATATGAGTGATGATGCCACTTACTTGTTGTGGCGTCAGTGCCTCAAGCAACCGAGTACCGCCCTCGAGGTTTAGTCGCTTCATGAATTCGCGATAAGTCTCACGCTCGTACAAGGTCTTGTCGCCCAACAATGATTTATGAAATTCGTTTACAACTGCAGACAAAACCACTGAATTTTGTGACGTTGTAGGACGCTCCACTATGCTGGCACGAACGTCCGCCTTGAAGAGAAGTGTCTTTAGTGAATCTTCAATACTTAGCCCTTCAACGCGCTTAGAAATTTCCGTCATCCACCAAAGGCGAGAAATCGCGTTGTCACGCTCGACTCCGCGCGCACCACGAGCAAAAAAGTGGCGGCGAATGTGAGCAACTGCTGCAGTGTTGTCCGCAGGAATTTTCCAACGAGTGCGCGCATATTCACAAAACTCGATGTGCGACAAGCGCACCCAAAGGCGTTCATCTCTAGCGAGAGATGCAGAGATTGCGGGCAGGGCATTGAAAATCGCTAGACAGCAAGCGACTTCATTGTCATCAGTGGCAGTACAAGCTAGACCACCGCTCTGTTCAGCGGAGAAATCACAAGCCGCGCCTAAAAATAGGTTTGAGTCATGAAGAAGATCAGAGAAATCGCCACTACGGTACTTCTCAAGGTTTTCTTCGACCGAGTCAAATAGCGATCGGACAGTCGAAGACTTAAAGAGTTTGACGTCAGGCATTTTCGACCCTCGTGAAAAAATACGTATTCAACAAATTGAGTGGTGACTTCATCAGACGTTGCGCTATGACATATGAGTCATCTGCCGCGATGGAAAGTCCGCTGTTGTGAATTTGCCTTTCGAAAACCCGCACCCAACGGAGGTCACTTTCTGTGTCTTCGTCCTTTAGCGCTTGAATCGCATGAACGACAGCTCCAAAGTAAATTGAATTCATCAGTACGCTCTTACATTGAGCTGAACTGCGAGAGTTGTCAATGCTCTCTTTCATAGACGGATGTACCTGAATCTGTATGTGATTTTGGTCGAGATCGACGCGCCAATCGCCAGCAGGAAGCGACTCATTGCTTACCAGTTCGAGGACCACCGAGACAGGTTGAAATAATTCACGGTCGATGTATACGACTGTGGTGTCATCCTGCGCAAGAATCTGACCCGCCGCAAAGTTGAATCGCTTTTGTCCAAACTCTGGGTTGATGTCGGGCGACGAATAGCCTTTTATGTCGCGAGTCGCAACTATGTACGATTCTGTGAGAACCTCGCCACGGACTGCGTCAAAAGGCAACTCAGTGATCAACGATTCGTTGTCAGAAAGAAAAGTTCGTCGAAAGTAGGTCTCTCGGCACGAAATAATTGAAGCGAATTTTGCGTGACCTAGCTCAACCAGTCTCAACAACTCAATTGAGGAGGTCTGATAGCTGCACTTCACTGAGATTGAGGTCTCGTCAATCGCAAACTCGGTTGTAGCCTGGAACTCGCCATCGACATAATCGTCACTATATGGACGCAATACTGGATATGGAAAGGTCTTTGAACGATCAAACTTCATGTGCCACCACCTTCAACGCACCAGAAAACATTTCAGCCAACTCCACTTCAATGATGGAGCGCGAGTTCTTTGTGAGGTCCAACAAAATTTTCCCATTGGATATTTCGCCTACTGAAGTCTTCTTAACATTCAGCGGGTAATCGCTATCAGCTCCGACTTCAAACAGCGCAATGCTCACTTTCCCGGATCGTGACGATGTAAAGCCGATTCTGCGAGTTTCCGGTGTCAATATCACTGCGCGAGGATTTGATAGGGATACCTGCAGCTCGGGTTGCCCGCCAGCACCAGAGCCACCGGCGCTGTCACCCACACCACCCTTGCCGTCTCCGCCACCCGCGCCATCTTTGCCGCCACCGCCCCCTCCTTCTTCTTCAGTGGTGTCATCAGTACCCTGATCTGCTACCCCTCTAACGGTACTGGGCGTCGTCTGTTTCTTTTGAGGGAGTGGCTTTGCTGTAATAAACACTTTGCCAAATGGATTGGTTTCTTCCGTGCCTTTGCCCTTCCCATCGGCCGACTCATCAGCAAAAAACTCCTTAAGCTCATCCAAAGTTGTAACTTCTGAAACAGGGTCTTTTGCATTTCTGCGCAACATTTCGCGAATCCAGTTGGCAACTTCCTTAAGTGCGCGCTTGCCACGAGCCTGCTCTTCGCGAGTAAACAGCCTGTCGGGCTCAAAGCTGTCGTGCTTGGGTGGCTCCATTTTCCTTAGTAGTGCAATTCCTTTATCGCTACGACATTGAAAGACAGCGACAAAGTCTTTGAACTCTGAGAATCGACGCAAGCCCGGCAAATCAAGTGAATCTGAAATGAACATGCCATTTCTCAGAAAGGCGACCTTCTTGGGCAATCCTTCCCCCACAAGAATCTTTACCTCACACAAACCTAAATCTTGATCTTGTCTGCTCTCGATGAATGCTTCTTGATGCGACTTCAGGCAATATGAATACGCTTTGCAGTTATCAAAATGCTCTGGCTCTCCAGCTTCATTCTCAATGGCCACCCTCAGTGGCGCACTCGCAAATGTTTCCTGAAGTTCCGTATAAGAAATTTTCTGCGTCTTGTTTATGACTACTTCCAGTCTTTCCTGCTGGATTGCACCAAAGAAATTTTCAATAATTGAAGCAGCAAGGACATGCTGCCAACCCGGCTTGGAATCAAATCCGACGATAACGAGTTTTGTACCAATCTCGGGCGTGCCTTTCGCCACACCACGACTTAACCAACTGGGGATTTTTTCACTATGGCCTTCTACAGGTTGGCATTTTTCGGTGACTCCCCAAAAACCTACTCCCTGATGCCGATGACCATGTACATCATCGTGCGACATCAAGATCGTTTTTCCCTGTGTATATTGCTGAACATTACCTACGTCATCAACAAAGGCCGTCGAAACGAATACAGTGCGCAAATTCGATGTGGCAAAAGGCGCGAATTTACCGATCCCATATGACCCGCCTGCAGTTAAATCAATCTTCTTGCTCTGCCCCTTTGCTTTCATGAAAGCAAAGTAAGGCGTTCCGTTCTCAGCGGGCCCTTCGATACCTCTAGTATTGAAGTCAGAAATTACAAGGGCCTTGATCCTTGTTTTTTTCAACTCCGCAAGAGCATTGGAAAAGAACAACTCCGCTTTTTCTCCTTCGGCGGGTGCAGCAGCGAGACAAAGGCTTACGGTCTCCAAGAGCTCAAGATATCCCGGAATATCCTTGGGTTTGATTGAAATCTCTTCAAACTCCACTCGCACAGGGCCCGGCTTGGAGGGGTCATGCGAATCAAGTGAGTTCTGGACAATCTCACGAGCCAAACTTTTTAGAGGACTTCCTGCGAAATGCTCTACACCAGGCTCATTAAAACCATCCCATTGATTTGCTCCATCAATTGGGTGACACCAAGAAATCATAATTAAATCCTCTCCTGAACAATTTTTTCCTTAATCGCGCCGGCAAGCAGTGCAATTAACGGTGGAACTACAGAATTTCCTACTTGCTGGTACCTTTTTGCTCTTGGCACGCCTTCTGGAAACTTGTAATCAATGGGAAAGCCCTGTAACTTCAAACACTCATATTCAGTAAGTTTGCGTAGCCCCTTGGAGTCCATTAAAAATGGCACGTTGTGACCACCTTGCCCCATATTTGCAGTAAGAGTCGGAACTACATTTTCACCTTTATCTCGGACCTCATATTTTCGCAGCTGAAGAATTGACCTTGGGGTTGAGCCCTTCTCCGTTAGCATCTTGTAATATTTATTATCTGGATCTAGATAATATGAGTCATCCTCTAAGCTGCCATCAAAATTTATAAACTCCGAGAGATCCTTTTGCGAACTGGCTAAAGAAAAATTGAGAGAAATCTTCCCATTTCGAAATCGATTGGTAGCAAAAGCGACCATAAAAAGTCGCTTCCGCCTTTGGGGGACATAGGTGTAATCGAACGAATCCAGTTCGAAGGCGTTATTCTCACGAAACCAATATCCAGCTTTTTTAATCTGATTAGTGAGTTCAATAAACCAACTACCACCCTCTCCAATCCGTAAGTTCGGCGAATTCTCGAGCAGTAAAACACTAGGTCTAGCTTCACCAAACTCTTTTACTAGACGGATGATTTCATAAAATAACTGTCCCCTCGGATCATCAAATCCCTTACGCTCACCCGCGACAGAAAAACTTTGACATGGGAACCCTGCATGCAGTACATCTACTGGACATAATCCATCCTTTTCTATTGATATGTCTTTGATACTCTTGGGTAACCCTGCATCGTCCAACAATACTTTTTTACCCAAATTCGCACTATATGTCTCGACGGCAGCGAGATCATTCTCAATAGCCCAAACCGTAGGAATACTTGATTGCTGAAATCCAACGCAAAATCCACCAATTCCAGCGAAAAGCGCACCTGCTTTTAAGGTATCTTGTTTTTTTTCCATCTTAGAGTTCAAAAGTGATTTGCCGGGACGAGTTCCCATTTAGAAAGCTTTGCTTCAGCAAATCCATTTGATTTTGCAGAACTTTGATTATCTTTTTGGCCTGCTCCTCATCAAAATCATAATTTCGACGATTCGCTAAATTCGCTACTAACTCTAGGTCCTTGATCGCGCGGTTAACACGTTTGTTGGCAAGCTCTACAAACTTCGCACGCTTGTTACGCGCCAACGCATTATTTGTTTTTGAATCCATAGACACTCCTGATGGAACTACATTTTTTAAATGTATCACACATTTTTGCTATGTATTTTTGACTGACTTAACCGTTCACATGGCGAGTCTTGCAGTGGGCAACACCTACGGCCAAGACTTTTAGTCATGAACACCTTTGTTGATTTACTGCACCTAGCGACTTACTGGCTCAACAAGTCCACGTAGCTTTTATAGCTATAGCTACGATTTGTCTTCTGCCCCGTAATCTCAGCCACGATACCCAAGTCTTCCAGCACCTTCACCGCCGCCGTGGCGGTGGGGAATGTGGTGGCCAGCTTCTGGCGTACTTGGTCGATGGTGAAGCGCGGCATCATGGGTAGCATTTCAAACAAGCGGTAGCTGCTAGGCCCAGCTTTGGGCGCAGCCAGCAAACTGCGGCGATCAGTAGCCAGCAACGTGGCGATGGCCACGATGTTGCGCTCGGCATCCTGCGCAGCCACTGACACGCCTTCCAAGAAAAACGCCACCCAGCCTTCCCAGTCGCCCTCGATGCGCACGTTGGACAGCCGGCGGTAGTACTCGGCTTGGTGTTGCTTGAGGTAGCCGCTGAGGTACATCAAGGGCTCTGGCAGCAGGCTCCAATGCTCCAGCAACGCGGCAATCAGCAAGCGGCCAATGCGGCCGTTGCCATCCAGATACGGGTGAATAGTCTCAAACTGCTGGTGGATGAGCGCGATCTTCACCAACGGTGGCAAAGCTTGGCTTTCGTCGTGGATGAAGCGCTCTAGATCAGCCAGCAATGGAGGCACATGTTCGGGTGGTGGAGGCACAAACACGGCGTTGCCGGGGCGGGTGCCGCCAATCCAGTTTTGCGAGCGGCGCAGTTCGCCGGGTTGCTTTCCGTTGCCGCGGGCACCATCCAGCAACAGGCGGTGGGCGTCGCACAGCAGGCGCACGCTGAGGGGCAGGCCCGCCGGGTCACGAAGCTGCGATTGAACGAGCCTGAAGGCGCGCAGGTAGTTGGTGACCTCTTCCACATCGTCGGTATTGCTCACCGTAAAGCCAGCCTCTTCGTCAAACAGATCGTCCAGCGTGGCCTGGGTGCCTTCTATCTGGGTGGTGAGCAGCGCCTCTTTGCGGATGGCGCTGTAGAGCAGCCAGTCCACCGAGGGCACTAGCCCGGCCACGCCGGACAGGCGTGCCAGCGCCAGCTCAGCCGCCCGGTTGGCCTCGGTATAGCTCTCTGGGGCCAACACAGGTTGGGCAGGTGGCAAGGGGTGTGGCACAAAGGCCTGCACCAGTTCGCCCATGGTGGTGGAAGGTAAGTAGGTTCCTGTGGCGCGCATGTTGTGAAAGATGTCTTTAATACGATCTCATCAAATTAAAGCATTCTTTAAACCGAGAGGCAAGGATGAAAGACGACTTGAATAGCTCATCAGCTACCCGAAAGGTTGAATACTGCGTCTCTATGCAAAAACAGACTCCAGCGCCCGTTCAATCTGCGCGAGCTGCTATCAAAATAATAGTGAATTGCAAGTATTGCCCCCTATAACCGCAGCACAATTTATGAATCCACCAAAAATGCCGATTTAATTGTTAAACCGAGGGCTCGTGGACTACACTAGCCCAGCCTATTCACACACTAGGAGTTTCAGGATGACCATTGCCAGACGACCCCTCATTGCCGCAGCTTGTGTATGGATGGCAGCACACACGTGTGCTTTCGCCTTGGAGCCCGCCAAGGGCAAAGTGATCTTGACCATCACCGGCAAGGTGGCTGAAAAAAACAGCGCCGAGGGCGCCGCGTTTGACCTGGCCATGCTGGAAAAGCTGCCGCAGCAAACTTTCAGCACCAAAACTCCCTGGGACAAAAATCCCATCAAATTCAAAGGCCCCTTGCTGCGCGACGTATTGGCCGCAGCCAAGGCCAGCGGCACCACGCTCAAGGCGGCAGCCCTGAACGACTACCAGACCAGTATTCCGTTTGACGACGCCACCAAGTTCGACGTGATCGTGGCCCACCAGATGAACGACCAGGCCATTCCGGTGCGCACCAAGGGGCCGCTGTTCATTGTTTACCCCTTTGATACCAAGGCAGAGCTGCGCTCCAACGTGTACTACGAGCGCTCGGCCTGGCAGTTGAAGTCGATTGCGGTGGAATAAGGGCTTCCATTGAACGGCTCCAGCAAAAACAAGCGCTACCTGTTGTGGCTTGCCGTGGGCACGGGCGTGCTGGCGGTGGCCATGGCTATTTTGCTGGCCTTGCAGATCACCCAGAAACGGGCGATCGAGCGGGCCAACGACCTGCGGGCAGACTCCATCACGGCGCTGGTGTTCCAGTTTGAGCGGGAGTTTTTGCGCTTTCGCCAGACGCTGGAGGCCAATGTGATCCGAACCGGCGCCCCGGACACTGACAACCTGACCCTGCGCTATGACCTGTTTTTGAGCCGCCTCAACCTGCTGCGTGACAACCCGACCACCGACTTGATTACCCACCGGGCTGAGTACAAAAAGGCCATGCCCCATGTGGAGCAGGTGGTTGCCATGGCGGACAAGGTGATGGCGGCAACGCCCCTGAACAAAAAAGACCTGGCCGAACTGCTGAAGGAATTCAACACCGTAGGGGTGGATGTGCAGGCGCTGAGCCTGGCGGCCACCTCGGAGATTGCCGCCTTGCTGGAAAGCCAGGACAAGACGATGCTGGAGCAGAACAACCAGATCATTCGCCTGACACTGGCCCAGCTGATTTTTTTGCTGATTGCGGCTGCGGCCCTGGCCTTGCGCCAACGCCGGCAGGAGCAGGAGCGCCAGGCCCTGGAGGACCTGACCCACGAACTGCGGGAAGCGCACTTCCGCGCTGAAGCCGCCAACCGGGGCAAGAGCCAGTTTTTGGCGAACATGAGCCACGAGCTGCGCACGCCGTTCAACGGCATGCTGGGCATGATGAGCCTGCTGGAAAGCACCCCGCTGACCACCGCGCAGGCCGACTACATCAAAACGGCCAAAGGCTCCGCCAACCACTTGCTGACGCTCTTGAACGACATATTGGATGTATCAGCCCTGGAGTCCGGCAAGATGACGCTGAACCCCGAGCCGGTGCAGCTGTCAGCACTGCTCAACGAGGTGAACGCGCTGATGAACCCGCTGGCCGTGGAGAAGCAGCTGAAGTTCTCCATCATCGTGCAAGCGGAGTTGCCGGCCTGGGTGCTGGCGGACGCCACGCGCTTGAAGCAGATTCTGTTCAATCTGGTGAACAACGCACTGAAGTTCACCGACCACGGTGGTGTGACGCTCACCGTCGTCTCCCGCCCGCGCACTGATGGCAACACCGGCTTGGCCTTTTTGGTGGAAGACACCGGTATCGGCATGGATGACCATGTGTTGTCCCGCCTGTTCCAGCGCTTTTACCAGGTGGACGGTGGGCTGGCCCGCAAGTTTGGCGGCACTGGCCTGGGACTGGAAATTTCGCAAACCCTGGCCCGCATGATGGGGGGCGCGATTGAGGTGGAAAGCACGCTGGGCAAGGGCTCGGTGTTCACCCTGCATCTGCCCTTTACCACTTGCCCTGCCCCTCCTGCGGCCGCAGCGCCGGTGAACATTCAATCGTTCACCAAGCCCGCGCCCGTGGCCGCGCCCACCGATGCGTCTACAAGCGAGGCAAGCGCACCAGCAACCGATGCACCGCCGCCTTTGAACGCGCTGCGCGTGCTGGTGGCAGAAGACCACCCGGTGAACCGCAAGTTTGTGGGCATTTTGTTGGACAAGATGGGCTGCAAAGCCACCTTCTGCGAAAACGGTCAGCTGGCGGTGGAAGCCGCCGAGCGCGAAATGTTTGACCTCGTGCTGATGGACGTGCACATGCCCATCATGGACGGGCTGACGGCCACCCGCACCATCCGCGCGATGAACGGCCCGATGGCGCAGGTGCCCATCATCGTGCTGACGGCGGACGTGATGAACGACGCCAAAGAGCAGGCGCTGGCCGCCGGGGTGAACGACTTTGTGACCAAGCCGGTGCAAATCGGCCAGCTGCAAGCAGCCATGCAAAAGTGCTTGGCTGCTGCAAATGCAGCGCCGTCAGGTGCGGCGGCGCAGGCCTAACAAGCCGTGGCCGGGCCGGCCGCGCTGCAGGTAGTCCATGGCAATGGGCTCCAGCGCGGCGGCTTGAATGCCCAGCTCTGACAACCCGGCCTCGATGCCGCTAGCCACGTTATCCACCTTCATTGAATCGAGGTTGTCGCCGCTCATGAGCGGCTCGCCGGGGGCGAGCTGCATCAAGGCGGCCTGCAATCGGCCCGCCCATTCAGGCAGCGGAATCACCGGGCGACCACGTCCCTCAGCAATGCCGGCCCACACCCCGGCGCCATGAACCAGCGCGCCCAAGGTATAGACCTGCGGACCGCAAGCCTCCCACACACCGGTAGCCCCTGCCGCAGCACGTGATTGCACCAGGCGCACTACAGCACTGGCCACGTCTTCCACCCACACCGGCTGAAAGCGCGCATGGGTACCTGCAAGCGGCATCAAGGGAAACACTTGCTGCAGCTTGGCAAACATGTTCAAAAACTTGTCTTCCGCCCCGAAGATGACGCTGGGGCGCAGCACTGACACGGCCAAGGCAGGGTGACTCAAGGCCAGCTCGCCGCGGGATTTGCTGCGCAGGTAGCGCGACGGCGCTGCGTCCGGTTGCTGGGGGTTGGCACCCAGCGCGCTGACATGCACCACGTGCGGCAAACCGGCAGCCACTGCAGCATGGGCCAGCTTGGCGGGCAGGTCCACATGGACTTTCTGAAATGCAGCCTCGGAGCCATGCAGGATGGCGACCAGATTCACCACCGCATCGTGCCCGGCCAGCGCCTGCTGCAAGGCCAGGGGATCATGGACATTGAGCTCGGCCACCGTGACCGTGGGCAGGGTTTGCAGCTCACGCGCATTGACGGCGCGCCGTGTGGCCACTGTGACCGTGTAGCCTTGCTTGACCAGTTTCTGGACCACGTGGCGCCCGACGAAGCCGGTGCCACCGAGAACAAAGATGTTTTTCATGCAGACAGGGTAGCCCTTAAGCGAATCTGACTGCAAGCCAGGGGTTTAGATGACCACAGGCTCCGGCTCCAGCAGGATGCCGAAGCG
Organism: Rhodoferax mekongensis; assembly: GCF_032191775.1. Classification (NCBI taxonomy): domain Bacteria; kingdom Pseudomonadati; phylum Pseudomonadota; class Betaproteobacteria; order Burkholderiales; family Comamonadaceae; genus Rhodoferax; species Rhodoferax mekongensis. The sequence goes on from NZ_CP132507.1 coordinate 3,507,243, forward strand.
CTCGTACACACTGGTTTGAATGGCTTTGGCCAGGGTCATGACTTCGCCGCCGGTGGCTCCGTTGCCGTCCACCCCGGCACCACGGTTCACCAGCACCAGCGCCTGCTTTTCATAGACGCCGGCCTGCCCCACCGATTTGCCTTTCCAGCCGCACGAATCAATGAGCCAGCCGGCGGCCAGCTTGACCGAGCCGTTGTCCAGCCGGTAATGCACGACCTTGGGGTCGCGGGCGATGATGTCTTCGCACTGCTCGGCGGTGACCGTGGGGTTTTTGAAGAAGCTGCCAGCGTTGCCGATGACCGCAGGGTCCGGCAGCTTGGCGCGGCGCACTTCGCACACCCAGTCATAAATCTGGCGGGGGGTGGGCTCGGCAACACCATGTTCAGCCATCTTGCGCTCGATGTCGGCATAGCCCAGCACGGGCTTCCACACCTTGGGCAAGGCAAACCGCACCCGCAGAATCAAAGCGCGGTCTTTCAGGCCAAGCGGCTGGTGCATGTCCATTTCCCCGCTGCTGGCGTGCTTGAACACCGAGTCGCGGTAGCCAAAGGCGCATTGCGCGGCATTCAGGGTGAAGACCTGGCCGGTTTGCAGGTCGATGGCGTCCAGCGAGTCAAAGCGGTCTTGCAGCTCCACGCCATAGGCGCCCACGTTTTGCACTGGCGAGGCGCCCACCGTGCCAGGAATCAGGGCCATGTTTTCCATGCCGGGCAGGTTCTGGTCCAGCGTCCAGGTCACGAAGTCGTGCCAGTTTTCGCCAGCGCCGGCTTCCACAATCACCGCTTTGGCGGTTTCGCCCACCACTTTGAGGCCCGGCACCTCGACCTTGAGCACCAAAGGCTTCACGTCACCGGTCAGCACGATATTGCTGCCACCACCCAGCACAAACTTGGGCGCGGCGGCCCATTCGGGGTCGGCCAACAGGTCCCGGACGTCCTGTTCGTGGGTGATTCGGGCCAGGGCATGGGCCTTGGCGACGATACGGAACGTGTTAAACGCCTGCAGGGGAATGTTTTTCTCGACTACCATTCCCAGATTGTCTCATTGCATTTTTTAGAGCGAGCCCATGCCCTCATTTGATACCGTATGCGAAGCCGACCTGGTCAAGGTCAAGAACGGCGTAGAAAACTCTGCCAAAGAAATCAGCACCCGCTTTGACTTCAAGGGCACCTCTGCCAGCATTGAAATCAAGGACAAGGAAATCACCATCATTGGTGACGCAGACTTCCAACTGGAACAAATTCTGGACGTGCTGCGCAACAAACTCACCAAGCAAGGCGTGGATGTGCGCTTCCTCGACATCGGCGACATGCAGAAGATGGGTGGCGACAAGGTCAAACGCGTCGTGAAGGTGAAGGACGGCATTCAGGCCGAGCTGGCCAAAAAGATTCAACGCCTCATCAAGGACAGCAAGATCAAGGTGCAAGCCGCGATTCAGGAAGAGAAAGTACGCGTCACAGGCGCCAAGCGGGACGACCTGCAAGCCGCGATCGCGCTGATGAAGAAAGAGATGACCGGTGACAAGGGCGCGCTCAAAGACACGCCCCTGGATTTCAACAACTTCCGCGACTGATGCGCACCGCCGCCCGCTTTCTGTTCGCCCTGCTTCTGGCCCCTGCTGTATGGAGCCAGACGGTAGCCATTAACGGAACGCTGGGCGACAAGGCGCTGCTGATTGTGGATGGCGGCTTCCCCAAAAGCGTGGCCATCGGCGCCACGCACCAGGGCGTGAAGGTGGTTTCCATGCAAGGAGACTCGGTGGTCATCGAAGTTGCCGGCAAACGCATGACGCTGCGGGTGGGCGATGCGCCGGCAAGTGTGGGCAGCACCGCCGGTCAGCAATCAAGCGGCTCACGCGTCGTGTTGACGGCGGGCCCCGGCGGTCACTTCACCAGTGAAGGCCAGATCAATGGCCGCGTGGTCAGATTCATGGTGGACACGGGAGCAACCGCGGTGTCCATGGGCGTGGCGGAAGCAGAGCGCATAGGTTTGAAATACCAGAACGGTGACCGCGTGCAAATGAGTACCGCCAACGGCGTAGTGCAAGGTTGGAAGATGACGCTCGACAACGTGCGTTTGGGTGATGTGCTGGTGGGCGGGGTGGACGCCATCGTCTCGCCGGTATCCATGCCCTATGTACTGCTAGGCAACAGTTTTTTGAGCCGCTTCCAAATGAACCGGACCAATGACCAGATGGTGCTGGAAAAACGCTTTTGACCAACAGCATGGACGTGCAGGACGAAAACGCTTACGAAGACCTCTTGGGCCAATGGTCAGACCTGGAGTCCGGCCTTGGGGTGATTCTGGGCAGCCCGAATACGACCCAGCAATTTGCGCACCGGGTGCTGCAGTACGACCGTTGGATGCAAGGTCTGCTGCAACGGGACCCGGATGTGGGTCTGTATCTTTTATTCCAGCTCGCGAGCAATTCACCGGTGGGCTACAGCGCCTCCCACGCGCTGGTGTGCGCCGTACTGTGCCACTTGGTAGCGAACGAATTGAGGTTACCCCTCAAGCAACGCAACAGCTTGGTGCATGCGGCATTGACCATGAACGTGGCCATGACGGCGCTGCAGGACCAGTTAGCCACGCAAACCGAACGCCCCAACCAGGCGCAGCAGGATGCCATTCGTGCCCACCCCATCAAGGGTGCCATGATGCTGGCCAATTTGGGAGTGGCAGATGATGACTGGCTGGACATCGTCTCCAGCCATCATGACGAGGCGGTAGACCGCAACACGCCGGATAACGACAACGGCGCCTTGCACCTCACGCGCATTTTGAAAGTGGTGGACCGCTACGCGGCCATGATCTCCCCGCGTGCTTCCCGTACTGGCCGTAGCGCCATTGAATCAGCCCGCTCGGTGATGGCACGTGCCACTGCAGGGGTTGACGAAATCGGCCAGGCGCTGGTGCGTGCGGTGGGCTTGTGCCCGCCCGGAACCTATGTACGGCTGGACAATGATGAACTGGCAGTGGTGGTACGGCGCAGCATCAAGGCCAATCAGCCTTTTGTAGTGATCATCGGCAAGGCCAATGGGGAATTCCACAACAGCCCGCGCTTGCATGCCACGGGCGACACTCCCCCGCGCATCCGTTCGGCCCTGCCTTCGGTGGCGGTGCGCACACCGCTGAACCACTTTTATCTGCTTCAGCTGGGTAGCCAAGCCCTGAGCATGGCCTGAACCTGCCTCGCGGCTGCGGCGGCTTACTTGGCCGCTTCTTTCTTCTTGCCCAGTTTGGACTCTGTGCCTTTGACCAGTCGGGAGATGTTTTCCGAGTGGCGCCAAATCAGAAAGATAGACATCACTGCAGTGGAGAGCAATAGGTTGCGGTCCGTTACCCACGCCACACCATCGCCAAAGGCGTAATACGCAGGCGCAAACAGAGCCGCCACCAAAGACGCCAAAGACGAGTAGCGGAAAGCATAGGCCACGATGAGCCAAGTGAGGCCTGTCGCCAGCGCCAGCCAGCCGCTGGTGGCGACCAACACACCCAGTGCAGTCGCCACACCTTTTCCACCCACAAACCTGAAGAACACCGGATACAGGTGGCCGATGAAGGCCGCAAAACCTGCCAGGGCCATGGAGCCCTCGCCTAGGCCATAAGGCTGGCCCCACCACTGGATGGCCGCCACGGGCAACCAGCCTTTGACGGCATCGAGCAGCAAGGTGACCACCGCGGCGGCCTTGGAGCCGGAGCGCAGCACATTGGTGGCACCGGGGTTTTTGCTGCCGTAGGTGCGCGGGTCGTTCAGGCCCATCACACGGCTGACGATGACGGCGAAGGACAAGGAGCCGATCAGGTAAGAGGCTACGGTAGCCAGCAAGGGGTACAGCACAGAATTCAAAACAGGTTCTCCAATCACTCTTCCAGCGCGCACTGTACAGGCTTGGCGCCCAGCAGTTGCACGCAGACTTGGGGGTCAATACCGACCAGATAACCACGCCGCCCACCATTGATGCAGATACGGGGCAGCTCCAGGATGGTGGACTCAATAAACACAGGCATGGTCTTGCGCGTGCCGAATGGGGAGGTTCCGCCCACCAGATAACCGCTGTGACGATTGGCCACCTCCGGAGCACAAGGCTCTACCGACTTGGCGCCAATCTGGCGCGCCAGATTCTTGGTGGACACCTTGCGGTTGCCATGCATCAGCACCACCAGGGGCTTGGCGTCCTGGTCTTGCATGATCAGGGTTTTGACGACGGTAAACGGATCGAAGCCAAGCACCGCCGCGCTGTGCTGAGCGCCGCCATGCTCCAGATATTCGTAGGGGTGCTCGGTGAATGCCACCTTATTCGCTTTGAGCAGCTGGGTGGCAGGGGTTTCAGAGACGTGGTCTTTTTTGGCCATAGGGGCGTATTTTCATACGCCTCGCGCCTCTGATCGCGTTACACCGCCGGATCGCGGATTTCCCAGCGGACTTCGTCGATTTTTTTGAGCAGCTCTTCAGGTAGCACCGTGCCCCAGGCGTCGATGTTCTGATCGAGTTGCTCCAAGGTGCGCACACCGATGATGGTGCTGGCCACCTGCCATTTGGTGTAACAGAAGGCCAGCGCCATCTGGCTGGGCGTGAAGCCGTATTCGCGGGCCAGGGCGTTGTATCTGCGCGCAGCCTTGAGCGCGTCGGGGCGACCCCAGCGCTGCTTGCGGGTGGACTCGAACTTGCGCAAGCGCACCTCGGGCGACACGTTCTCGCCGAGCAGACCTTCCTCGTCGTACTTACCAGTCAAAAGGCCAAACGCCAGCGGCGAGTAGGGCAAGAGCGACACACCCAGTCGGTGCAGGGTTTCGTCCAGGCCGTTTTCCACGGTGCGGGCCAGCAAGCCATAGTTGTTTTGGACGGAGGCAACGCGGGGCAGTCCATGCTGCTCTGCCAGGCGCACAAACTCGTGCACGCCATACGGCGTTTCATTCGACAAGCCAATGGCGCGCACCTTGCCGGCCTTGACCAGCGTGTCCATGGCGCGCAGTTGCTCTTCAATGGCGCTACCACCCACGTTTTCATTGGCGGGATTGAAGTACATGCCACCGAACATGGGCACGTGGCGCACCGGCCAGTGGATCTGATAGAGATCGATCACGTCGATGTTCATGCGCTTCAAGCTGCCATCGCAGGCGGCCACGATGTCTTCTGCAGTCAGGTTGCTGCTGCCGTTGCGCACCCAGTTCATGCCGCGCGAGGGGCCGGCCACTTTGGTGGCAATCACCAGCTTTTCGCGGACGCCGGGGTTGGCTTTGAGCCAATTGCCGATGATTTTTTCGGTCAGGTTGAAGGTCTCCGCTCGCGGGGGCACCGAGTACATCTCGGCCGTGTCAATGAAGTTCACACCGCGCTCCAGCGAGCGGCTCAGGATGGCGTGGGAGGTGGGTTCATCGACCTGCTCTCCGAATGTCATGGTGCCCAGGCAGATGGGAGTTACGCGCAGATCGCTTTGACCAAGGGGTACAAGATTCATGGGAAATGCCGAAGTAAAAAGGGTTGGATAAATGCCAGCGCGCGCAGTATCCCACGCAACGTCATTCGGTGCAGGGATAACCCTTGCGTGCGGGAAGTCGCAACGCGCTAGCATTTGTTCGTCGTGAAAACAATAACCCCTGCAACCCTCCACGTTAGCAAGGTGTAACCGCTATGAACCTCTCGAATCTGAAAATCGGCACCAAACTCATGCTGGGTTTCGCCAGCGTGCTGGCCTTGACCACTCTGCTGGGCGTTATGGCCTTGCTGCAGCTCTCCAACTTGTCGGTCAAAACCGAAAGAATCGCAACCAACAACCTTCCTAGCGTTCAGTTCACCGCCGACCTCAACAACTTGCTTGGCGCCATCCGAAGGGCCGAAGCCATGCACCTGCTGACCTCGGACCCCGCCGTCAAGAAAGTCCAGGAAAAACTGATCGCTGACGCTCGCAAGTCGGTGGATGCCATCGTTGCGAGGGCAGGCTCCGTTTTGGATTCCGAGGTGGAATCCAAGGCGATCGCCAACTTCCAAAAACATTTGCGGAGTGGTCCGCAGCAGACGCCAAGATGTTGGAACTCTCCGGTGTTAACAACGCCACCATGGCCGAAGAAATGTTTCGGGACCAGGTGGGCAAGGCGTTTGACGCTGCCATGAAGGAACTGGACGCAGTGTCGGCCTTCAATGCCAAAGAGGGCGAAGAGGCTTGGAGTGAGACCCAAGCCGTGGTTTCCAGCGGCCGGATCACGGTGATCAGCGCGATGGTGGCCGCCTTGGTGATAGGAGCCTTGTTGGCCATCCTGATCTCTCGAGCCATCACTACGCCGGTGGGAGAAGCGGTCAAGGCGGCTCAGGAAATGTCCACCGGTGACATGACCCGCGCGCTCGTATCTCAAGGCAAGGATGAAATCGCAGTGCTGCTGCAGTCTCTGGAGTCCATGCGGCAGAGCCTGTCCAGGGTGGTGCAAACTGTGCGTCAGGGCTCGGAGAGCGTGGAAACCGCCAGCTCCGAGATCGCCCAGGGCAACCATGACCTGAGCGCCCGCACCGAACAGCAGGCCAGCTCACTGGAAGAAACTGCTGCCTCCATGGAACAACTCAGCGCCCAGGTCAAGCACAATGCAGAGAACGCATTGCAGGCCAACCAACTGGCGGCCAGCGCATCCAATGTGGCAGCGCGGGGTGGCGATGTGGTGGGCCGTGTGGTGGACACCATGAAGGAAATCAACGATTCGTCACGGCGGATCTCGGACATCATTGCCGTGATCGATGGCATCGCCTTCCAAACCAATATTCTGGCGCTCAATGCAGCGGTAGAGGCAGCCCGCGCAGGCGAACAAGGCCGTGGTTTTGCGGTGGTGGCCTCCGAAGTGCGCGCCCTGGCCGGGCGCAGCGCCGAGGCCGCCAAAGAGATCAAGTCCCTGATCAACGCCAGCGTGGAGCGCGTGGAACAGGGCTCTGCGTTGGTGAACGAGGCCGGCAGCACCATGGCTGAGGTGGTGACTTCCATCCGCCGCGTGACGGACATGATGGGTGAGATCAGCTCCGCCAGCAACGAACAGTCGTTGGGCGTGGCGCAAGTGGGCGAGGCAGTGACCCACATGGATCGCGCCACCCAACAGAACGCGGCCCTTGTGGAGCAGATTGCCGCCGCGGCGAGCAGCCTCAAAACGCAATCGGCCGAGTTGGTCAGCACCGTTTCCATTTTCAAGCTCGATGGCGCCCAGAGCGCGCGCAAAGTTCAAGTACGTGCGCCAGCGTCCGCCCAGAAGCCATTTGCAGGCGAAGAGCGGCGTGCTATTCCTGCCAAGCCTGCCAGCAAACCCACACCGGCTGCGGCTCCCAAAGTCGCCCAAGCACTGCCCAAACCTGCAGCTCCAGCCCCTGCCCCCGCCAAGACGTTTACTGCCAAGGCCGGAGGGGATGATGACTGGGAAACCTTTTAAGCAGCTAACCCCCTGGCGCGCGCCTCCTCTTGCAGGCGCAGCACGCGGCGCTGCACTTTGCCGGTGGTGGTCATGGGCAGTGAGTCCACAAACTCGATCTCCTTGGGGTACTCGTAAGGTGCCAACTGGCCTTTGACGTGCGCTTGCAGGTCCAGGGTCAGTTGGGCATGTAATCGGGCCCTGGCGCCCGTATCATCTGCGCAAGCAGCTATGAAATCAGGAGCAATGACCACATAGGCTTTGACCAGCGCACCCCGCTCTGGATCGGGCTTGGGTACCACAGCGGCGTTGATGACAGCAGGGTGTTTGACCAAGCAGTTCTCGATCTCCCCGGGGCCGATGCGGTAGCCCGCTGCCTTGAATACATCATCACTCCGGCCCTGGTACCAGAGGTAGCCATCAGCATCTCGCACCGCGAGATCACCAGTGCGGCACCAGTCGCCGGTGAACTTGGCATCCGTAGCTTTCTGGTTCTTCCAATAGCCCAAAAAGAAGATGGGGTCGGGTTGGCCGTGCACATCAAATCGGTGGAGCGCCACGTCGCCGGGCACGCCTACGGGGCATTCGTTGCCGGCCTCGTCAATCACCGCCACGCGGTGGCCGGGGTAACCCATGCCCATGCTGCCGGGCTTGGACGGGTAATGGAGGTTGCAGTTGCCTACGATGTAGTTCATTTCGGTCTGGCCGAACATTTCGTTGGGGCGCACACCGAGCTGTTGCTCGCAATAGCCGAACACCGCGTCGCCCACGGCCTCGCCCGCGCTCATGATGGCGTCGAGCTGAAGCTTGAATTGCTGGCGGACTGATTGGCTCTTGGTTCCGGGGTAGGCCTTCATCATGGCTTTGAGGGCCGTGGGGAACAGGAAGGTGTGGGTCACACCACAGTCGCGCATCAGTTCCAACGCCGTTTGCGGGCTGAAGCGGCCGTGGTAGGCCACGATGGGGCGGCCGAAGTACAGCGTGGGCAGCAAGGCATCCATCAAACCGCCCGTCCACGCCCAGTCGGCCGGCGACCAGAACACGGCCTTGGAGCTGCGGTTCTTTTTGCCGTCGAAGCCAAACCAGTTTTGGCTGGCCACAAAACCACTCAGGTTGCCGATGAGCGCGCGGTGGGGAATCAGTGCACCCTTGGGGTTGCCGGTGGTGCCACTGGTGTAAATGAGCACTGCGGGTTCCTCGGCCAAGGTGTTTACCAGCGCAAACACGGCGGACTGCGCATGCAAAACAGTCTCAAAGCGGGCATCTTGCGGCCCGGTCAACAAGGCTGCGTCTGCGTCCTGCAGGCCCACACCCAAGACCGCGCGCAACTGCGGGCAAGTCTGGCGCACGCTGGCCAACGCTGGCAGTGAGCCGGCATCGCAAATGGCGACAACCGCTTCACTGTCCTGCAAGCGGAACTCCAGCGCCTCCGGCCCGAACAACATGCTCAGGGGCATGGCCACCGCACCCAGCTGCAGCACCGCCATGTAGGCCACCGCGGTCTCAAACCGCTGGGGCAGCACGATGCCCACGCGGTCCCCGCGTTGCACGCCCAGCTTGGCCAGCGCGTTGGAAAGACGGTTGGCCTGCTCCTGCAGCTGCGAATAAGTATAAAAAGTATCGCTAGCGCCCGAGGAATATGCGCGGATAGCTACTCTTTTTGTAGCATCCTGCAACTCTGCCCAACGCCGGCTGCACACCTGAGCCATGTTGAAGTGCTGCGGCACCTCCCAGCGGAATTGGCTGTGCAAGGCTGCGTAGCCTGCGGGTCGTTGTGCGTTGCGGGGTGTGTCTCTGCCTTGACTGGCGGCCATGCCTTGTCTCCTCTTCTGTCTTTATGATTTGCACAATGTATCAAGCCCGACGCCCGCATCAAAGCGAATTCATTCCCATCCGCAATCTGGACTACCACGTGCAAGTGTGGGGAGAGCCCAGCCCGGGCAAAACGCCCTTGGTGATGGTGCACGGCTGGATGGACGTGGCCGCGAGCTACCAATTTGTGGTGGATGCCTTCAGCGAGGACCACTACATCATTGCCCCCGACTGGCGGGGCTACGGCAAAACCAAAGTGCCGAAAACGGACAATTACTGGGTACCCGACTATCTGGCCGACCTGGACTTTCTGCTCGACCATTACGCCCCGGACCAACCAGTGAACCTGGTGGGCCACAGCATGGGCGGCAATGTTGTCATGCTCTACGGGGGCGTGCGGCCCCAGCGCATACGCCGCTTGGTGAATCTGGAAGGCTTCGGCATGCCGGCCACCATTCCTGCCCAAGCGCCCGGCCGCTTTGCCACCTGGATGGATGAACTCAAAAAGCTGCATGCCGGTGAGATGGAGCTCAAGGCTTATGACAGCGCAGACGGGGTGGCCCGCCGCCTCATGAAAACCAACCCGCGCCTGGGGGCCGACAAAGCCACCTGGCTGGCCCGCCATTGGGCGGCAGAGAACGCCGACGGCAGCTGGTCCATCCAAGGCGATGCGGCCCACAAGGTCACCAGCGCACAGCTGTACCGCGTGGAAGAAGTGCTCGCGATTTACCAGCGCCTGACCATGCCGGTGCTGGCCGTGGAAGCCTCGGACAACAGCCTGGACCTGTGGTGGAAAGGCAAGTTCACCTTGGCCGAATACCACGAGCGTCTGAAGGTGGTTCCGCAGGTGGAAATCGCCCGCATCGACGACGCCGGCCACATGATGCACCACGATCAACCGGAGGTGCTGGCAGCCTTGATCGAACGCTTTATCCGCTGATTTTGTAGGGCTGAATTACTGCAACTAAAATGAGAACGTCTCTCATTTTGATTCGCAACCACTACGCTTCATGCCCATGACAAATCTCTCTGCCCGCCGCCTTGTGCTCGCCGCTGCCGTTCTCGGCGTTTGCTCACCCGCTATCCAGGCGCAAGACAAGGTGCTCAATGTGTATTCCGCCCGCCACTACCCCGGTGACGTGCAGCTCTACTCCGCATTCACCCAGGCTACGGGCATCCAAATCAAGAGGGTGGATGCCGATGATGCGGGCATTCTGCAGCGCCTGAAAGCCGAAGGCACTGCGTCTCCCGCCGACGTCATCCTGCTGGTGGATGCTTCGCGCCTGTGGCGTGCCGAGGTGGACGGCTTGTTTGCCCCCGTGAAATCCAAGGTACTGGATGACGCCATTCCTGCCCAGTTGCGCGGCAAGACCAGTGCTGAAGGCACTTACTGGTATGGGTTCAGCACCCGTGCCCGCGTGATTGTGTACAACAAGGCCCGCGTGTCCAAAGAGAACGTGGACACCTACGAAGAACTGGCAGATCCCAAAAACAAGGGCTTGCTGTGCACCCGCTCCGGCTCGCACCCCTACAACCTGAGCCTGTTCGGTGCCATGAACGAGCACCTGGGCAGCGCAGCCACTGAAACCTGGCTCAAGGGCCTGGTGAGCAACATGGCGCGCAATCCCGTGGGCGGCGATACCGACCAGATCAAGGCGACAGCCTCCGGCGAATGCGGCGTGGCGTTGACCAACACCTACTACCTCGCCCGCCTGATGCGCAGCGACAAGCCCGAAGACCGCGCGGTGATGGACAAGGTCGGCGTGGTGTTCCCCAACCAAAGCAGCTGGGGCACCCATGTGAACATTGCCGGTGGCGCCATGGCGAAGAACACCAAGAACCCGGCCTATGCCCAGCAGTTCCTCGAGTTTCTGGCCAGCCCCCAGGCACAAGAGTACTTCGCCAATGGCAACAACGAGTGGCCAACGGCCAAAGGCATCAAGATCAGCAATCCTGCACTGGAAAGCATGAGCGCCGGTGGCTTCAAGTCAGAGACGATTCCGGTCAGCATCGTCGGCATGAACCAGGTCAAGGTGCAGCAGATGCTGGACCGTGTGAGCTACAAGTAAGTCACTCCGCCTACCCGCCAGCGGCCTGACTGCACATTGCGGTCAGGCCGCTTTTTTGTTGAGGGTACGACTCAAAAAGATCACCGGGATCAAGCCCACCAGCACCAGCACCAGGGCCGGCAATGCCGCTTCTCCCAAGCGCTCGTCCTTGGCCAGTTGAAAGGCGACAACGGCCAGCGTGTCGTGGTCAAAAGGGCGCAGCACCAGGGTGGCCGGCAACTCTTTCATCACATCCACAAACACCAGCAGCCCTGCCACCAGAGTGCTGCGCACCAGCAGAGGCCGGTGCACACGCCACCACAGGCCCCAACCGGTCACGCCCAGCATGCGGGCGCTTTCGTCCAAGGTCGCAGGCACCTGGTTGTAGCCGCTTTGCACGGTATGCAAGGCCACTGCAGTAAAGCGTACCAAGTACGCCCAGATCACGCCGAAGATGGTCGTGCTGACCCAGAAGCCTACCTGCCAATCCGGCCGGGTGGCCTGCAGCCATGCCACGGGAATCAACAGGCCGACCACGATGACAGCACCGGGCACGGCATAGCCCATGCCGGCCAGGCCGACGACAATCCGAGTCAACCGGTCGGGCACACGGCGTGCTGCAAACGCCAGCGCAAGCGCCACCCCACTGGCGAGCAAGGCTGTGATGGCAGCGAGCTTGAAGCTGTTTACGCTCCAACCTACAAAGCTGCTCCAGGGCAAGGGGCTGTCCTCCACGCCCCATGCCTGCCAGAGTGGCCGCGCCATGAAAAAGACCGGCAATACAAAGCCCAGAAACACCGGAACGCCACACACCAGGGTCGCCCCCACTGCCCGCATACCCCGCAAAACAACAGGCTGGGCCACCACCCTGCGTCCCTTGGCGTTGGCAAAACGCAGCTTGCGCCGCGCGTGTAGCTCAAGCCTGAGCAACACCGCCATCACGACCAAAAGAAGCGTGGCCAACTGGGCCGCGGCGATACGGCTATCCAGCACGAGCCAGGCCTTGTAAATGCCAGCGGTCAATGTCTGGATACCGAAATAACTGGAGACACCGTAGTCAGCCAGCGTCTCCATGAGCGCCAATGCCACCCCTGCCATGATGGCGGGCCGCGCCAAGGGAACTGCGATGACCGCCACCCGCCGCGCGAGAGACGCCCCCATCAGGCGGGCCGCATCCATCAAGTGCGCAGCACGCTCCAACAAGGCGACCCGCACCAGCAGATACACATAGGGATAGAGGGTAAAAACGAAAACAAGGGCTGCGCCTCCGAGGCTGCGTACTTCCGGGAACAAGCGCCCTTCCAACCCGAAGGTGTCTCGCATCCAGGTTTGGGCCGGGCCGCTGAACTGCAGAAAGTCCGTGTAGGCATACGCCACCACGTAAGCAGGCATGGCCAGGGGCAACAGCAAGGCCCATTCCCATTGGCGGCGGCCCTGAAAATCGAACAGGCTCACGGCACAGGCGCTGGCCGTTCCCACCACGCCCACGCCCAGCGCCACCACCCCGCAAAGCACCAGAGTGGTCCAGCCGTACCCGGGGAGCACCGAAGCAGCCATTTCGCGCAGGAGCGCCATCGCCACGGCATCCCACTGCAGCACGGCAACGATCAATGCCACGATCGGAAGCGACACGAACGCCCCCACCCACAGCAAGGCTAGCCTGCCGGAAACGAGACGTACAAACGGGGAAAACATTGGGATGGAAGGGGCTGACACGAGCGTGCTGCAAAACAAGGGAACAGCCCGGTGAACCCCACGGCTGCGAGTGAGAATTGTAGGTACCTACAATTTTGCCCATGTACCTCGAACTCCAAAACCTTAGTGTGCGCTACCGCCCTTCCCAGCCCCTTGCCGTGGAGAGGGTGAGTTTTGGCTTGCGGGCGGGAGAAATCGGTGTGCTGATCGGCCCCTCCGGCTGTGGCAAGACCACATTGCTGCGAGCGATTGCCGGTTTGGAAGCAAGCCACGACGGACGCATTTCGCTGGATGGGGCCACCGTCAGTGGTGATGGACACACGCTGCCACCAGAGCAGCGGCGCATGGGCATGGTGTTCCAGGACTACGCACTGTTCCCCCACATGGATGTCAGCAAAAACGTTGCCTTTGGCATTCATAGCCTGCCTGCGGCCCAGCGCAAGGCACGGGTGCAGGAGGTCCTGAATCTGGTGGGACTGGAGGAACATGCCTCGCGTTATCCCCATGAGCTGTCGGGCGGCCAGCAGCAGCGGGTCGCGCTGGCACGGGCGCTGGCCCCACAACCCCGCTTGCTCTTGCTGGACGAGCCCTTTTCCAACCTCGATGTGGATTTGCGTGAGCGTCTGGCCCAGGAGTTGCGCAGCATTCTCAAGGCGGCCGGTGCCACAGCGCTGTTTGTCACCCACGATCAGATGGAGGCTTTCGCCATCGGCGACCTGATCGGGGTGATGCACCAAGGGCGCCTGCACCAATGGGCCGATGCTTACACGCTCTACCACCGGCCGGCCACGCGTTTTGTGGCCGACTTCATCGGCCATGGTGTGTTTACCTCCGCCCGGGTCGAGCTGCACGAGGAACACGGCATCACCCACAAACACGTGGTCACGCCCTTGGGCGAACTGCACGGAATCCACCAGCACGAGCAGGACCGGCTGAGCCTTGGCCCTTGCGACATCCTGCTGCGGGCGGATGACATCGTCCACGACGATACGGCGGAGGTGCAGGCCCGGATCGTCAGCAAGGCCTTTCGCGGCAACGAGTTTCTGTACACCCTGGAACTGCGCACCGGCGAGCTGGTCATGGCCCATGTGCCCAGCCACCACGACCACCGCATCGGCGAGTGGATTGGCATCCGGCCGGAGGTGGACCACGTGGTCACGTTTGCCAGCGAAAGCCCACCGGGGTGATGGCAACTAAAATAGCGGGTTAACCACATACACAGCAAGCAGGACCCGCACCATGGAAGCAGAACGCATCAACCTCATCGGCACCACCCTGGCAGACCTGACCAGCAGGACCCAGGAACTCAGGGGGTATCTTTGACTACGATGCCAAAGCCGAGCGCCTGCGCACCGTCAACGCATCGCTAGAAGATCCTTCAGTCTGGAACGACCCCAAGAAAGCCCAGGAGCTGGGCAAAGAAAAGAAGATGCTCGATGGCGTGGTCGTCACCCTGAACGACCTGACCAGCAACCTCTCTGACAACACCGAGTTGTTCGAGATGAGCAAGGAAGAAGGCGACGTTGACAGCCTGCTCACCATCGAGCTTGAGACCGCCAAGCTCACCGAAATCGTTGAAGGCCTGGAGTTCCGACGCATGTTCAACAACCCGGCCGACCCCCTGCCCTGCTTCCTGGATATCCAGGCCGGCGCTGGCGGCACCGAGGCCTGCGATTGGGCCAGCATGTTGCTGCGCCAATACCTGAAGTACGCCGAGCGCAAGGGCTTTACCGCCAATGTGGAAGACCTGACCGACGGCGATACCGCCGGCATCAAGAGCGCCACCATCAAGATCGACGGCGAGTACGCCTTCGGCCACCTGCGCACCGAAACCGGCGTACACCGCCTGGTGCGCAAGAGCCCGTTCGATTCCTCCGGTGGTCGCCACACCTCGTTTGCTTCGGTGTTTGTGTATCCGGAAATTGATGACTCGATCGAGATCGACATCAACCCCGCCGACGTGCGTACCGACACTTTCCGCGCATCCGGCGCCGGTGGTCAGCACATCAACAAGACCGACTCTGCGGTGCGCTTGACGCACATCCCTACCGGCATCGTGGTGCAATGCCAGGACGGACGCAGCCAACACAGCAACCGGGACGTAGCCTGGAAGCGCCTGCGCAGCCGCTTGTACGACTTCGAGTTGCGCAAGCGCCAGGAAGAACAGCAAAAGCTGGAAGACACCAAGACCGATGTAGGCTGGGGCCACCAGATCCGCTCGTATGTGCTGGACAACAGCCGCATCAAGGACCTGCGCACCAACGTCGAAGTGTCTGCCACCCAGAAGGTGCTGGACGGTGACTTGGATGTGTTCATCCAGGCATCCCTCAAGCAGGGTATCTGAGCATGTTGGACGCTTTGATTTTCGACATGGATGGCACCATGATCGACTCCATGCCCTCGCACAAACACAGCTGGGTGGAGTTCGCGCGCCGTAAGCAGTTGCAGGTAGACATTGATGACCTGATGCGCCGCACGACCGGCCGCACCGGCATTGAGTGCATGCGCGACTTGTTTGACCACCCGGAGATGGACGAGGCCACCGCCATGGCCCATGTGCATGAGAAGGAGGCGGTGTACCGCGAAATCTTCTCGCCCATCTTTGCGGAAGTGGCGGGGTTCAAAGCGTTTTTCAACCTAGCACATGGCCGCGGCCTCAAGCTGGGCGTGGGTACGGCGGGCGACCGCCACAACCAGGCCTTTGCCTACCAGCACCTGCAAATGCCGATTGCGCCGCTTACCACTGTGGGTGGCGACGAAGGTCTGCCGGGCAAACCGGAGCCCGCCATCTTTCTGGAAGCTGCGCGCCGCATGGGCGTGGAGCCTGCGCGCTGCATCGTGTTTGAAGACGCGCCACTGGGCATCGAAGCGGCCCGACGCGCAGGCATGCGCGCCGTAGGCATTGCCAGCAGCCACCACCCGGATGAACTGACGGGCCCGCACGTGCTGGCCATCGTTCCTGATTACAACGCCTTGATCGCATCCCGTTTTTTGGAGACCCACCATGTTGCATCTTCGTGAGGCCTCGGGCCCTGCCGCCGTGATTCACCGCGGCGACTATTCCGCCCCCGCATTCTGGATCGACACCGTCGATCTCAGCTTTGACCTGGACCCCTCCAAAACCCGCGTGCTCAACAAGATGACCTTGCGCCGCAACCCCGACGTGCAGGCCCAGCCGCTGCGCCTGGACGGCGAGGAGCTGAACCTGGCACGCGTGTTGGTCAACGGCCAGGGCACCAGCTTCAAGATGGATGGCAACCAGCTGGTGCTGGAAAACCTGCCTGAAGGCAACGAGCCTTTTGCGCTAGAGATTTTCACGACCTGCGTGCCGGTGAAGAACACCAAGCTCATGGGCTTGTATGTGAGCAACGACTCCTTCTTCACCCAGTGTGAGGCTGAAGGATTCCGCCGCATCACCTACTTCCTGGACCGCCCGGATGTGATGGCCATGTACACGGTCACCCTGCGTGCCGACAAGGCCAAATACCCGGTGCTGCTGTCCAACGGCAACCTGGTGGACAGTGGCGACCTGGAAGATGGCCCCAATGGTGCACGTCATTTTGCCAAGTGGGTAGATCCGCACAAAAAGCCCAGCTACCTGTTTGCCCTGGTGGCCGGCCAACTGGTGGCGCGCGAGCAGCGCATCACCAGCCGCGCAGGTAAAGACCATTTGCTGCAAGTGTTTGTGCGCCCCGGCGATCTGGACAAGACCGAACACGCCATGAACAGCCTGATGGCCAGCGTGGCTTGGGACGAAGCCCGCTTCGGCCTGCCGCTGGACCTGGAGCGCTTCATGATCGTGGCGACTTCCGACTTCAACATGGGCGCCATGGAGAACAAGGGCCTGAACATCTTCAACACCAAATACGTGTTGGCGAACCAGGCCACCGCCACCGATGTGGACTACGCCAACATCGAAAGCGTGGTCGGGCATGAGTACTTCCACAACTGGACTGGCAACCGCATCACCTGCCGCGACTGGTTCCAGCTGAGCCTGAAGGAAGGCCTGACCGTGTTCCGCGACCAGGAATTCAGCCAGGACCTGTGCGCCGAGCCCAGCGCCCGTGCGGTAAAACGCATTGAGGACGTGCGCGTGCTGCGCACCGCCCAGTTCCCCGAAGATGCGGGCCCCATGGCCCACCCGGTGCGGCCTGACAGCTACATCGAGATCAACAACTTCTACACCGTCACCATCTACGAAAAGGGTGCCGAGGTCGTGCGCATGATGCAAACGCTCACCAGCCGCAAAGGCTTTGAGCGCGGCATGAAGCTGTACTTCGAGCGCTTTGACGGACAGGCCGTGACCTGCGACGACTTCGCACAATCCATTGCCGATGCCAACCCCGGCTCGCCACTGGCGAACCTGTTGCCCCAGTTCAAGCGCTGGTACAGCCAGGCCGGCACGCCCCGCGTGGCAGCCCGCGCCGAGTACGACGCTGCGGCCCAGACCTACACCCTGCACTTCAACCAGAGCTGCCCAGCCACGCCGGGCCAGCCAGTCAAAGAGCCTTTGGTCATTCCCGTGAGCCTGGGTCTGGTGGGTGCTGCCAGCGGCGCCGCCCTGCCTTTGACACTGGACGGCCAGGCCGTGGGCGACAGCCACCTGTTTGTGCTGACTGAAACCAGCCAGAGCATCACCTTCCAGAACGTGGTGGAAGAGCCCGTGCCCTCCATCCTGCGCGGTTTCTCCGCACCGGTGGTGCTGGACTTTGACTACACCGACGCCCAGTTGCTGGCACTGCTGGCCAATGACCCTGACCCGTTCAACCGATGGGAAGCCGGTCAACGCCTGGCCCTGCGCAGTGCTATTAATTCCATAGCTGCTCCCGCAGATTCCACGGGCGCCAAGCCGCTGAATGATGCTTACGTTGACGCCATGCGCGCTGTGCTGCGTCACCCCACGCTGGATGCTGCGTTCAAGGAACTGGTGCTGACACTGCCGTCCGAGACGTACATCGCCGAGCAGCTGGACATGGTGGACCCGCAGCGCATTCACGCGGTGCGCGAAACCATGCGCATGCAACTGGCCACGGCCCTGCACGCTGATTGGGAATGGGCCTTTACTGTGCACGAGAACAACGGTGGCTACCGCCCCGACCCGGTCTCCAGCGGCCGCCGTGCACTGGCAGGCATGGCGCTCAACTTCCTGTGCCTGGCGGCCACGCACAGCGGCGACGAGATCTGGCCCGGCAAGACGCTGCAGCGCTTCAAGGACGCCGGCAACATGACCGACCGCTTCAACGCCCTGCAGGCACTGGTGAACTGTGGCCATGCACTGGCTGCCAACGCACTCGCACGATTCCACGCCTTGTTCAAGGACGAGGCGCTGGTGCTGGACAAGTGGTTTGCCCTGCAGGCTGGCACCAGCGACCGCGGTGGCCAAGTGCTGCCCGCCGTGCGCCAGCTCCTGGCCCATCCGGACTTCAACCTCAAGAACCCCAACCGCGCCCGCAGCGTGATCTTCAGCTTCTGCAATGCCAACCCCGGTGGATTCCACCGTGCGGATGCGGCCGGTTATGTGTTCTGGGCGGACCGGGTGATCGAGCTGGATGCCATCAACCCGCAGGTGGCTGCCCGGCTGGCGCGCGCGCTGGACCGCTGGAAGAAGCTGGCCGAGCCCTACCGCAGCGCTGCGCGTGAAGCGCTGGCTCGCGTGGCTGCCAAGTCCGACTTGAGCAACGACGTGCGCGAAGTCGTGGACCGCGCGCTGGCCGACTGATTTACACAACTTAGGGACTCTTCATGACACAACGCATTTCGCTCACGCGCTATCTCATCGAGAAGCAGCGTGGCAGCCAGGGCGCAAGCGGCCAGGGCACCATTCCGCCCCAGCTGCGCCTTTTGCTGGAGGTGGTGGCGCGCGCCTGCAAAAGTATCAGCCTGGCTGTGACCAAAGGCGCCCTGGGCGGCGTGCTGGGTGCGGCAGAGAGCGAAAACGTGCAAGGCGAAATCCAGAAGAAGCTGGACATCATCGCCAACGAAGTGCTGATCGAGGCCAACGAGTGGGGCGGACACCTGGCCGCCATGGCCAGCGAGGAGATGGAGGGCATTTACACCGTGCCCAACCGTTACCCGCAAGGCGAATACCTGCTGATGTTCGATCCGCTGGACGGATCGAGCAATATCGATGTGAACGTCAGCATCGGCACCATTTTCAGCGTGCTGCTCAAGGACCCGGAAGGCCCTACCGTGAGCGAACAGGACTTTTTGCAAGCCGGTTCCCGCCAGGTTGCTGCGGGCTACTGCATTTACGGGCCGCAAACGACCTTGGTGTTGACCGTGGGCGATGGCGTCGCCATGTTCACCCTGGACCGCGAGCAAGGCTCTTTTGTGCTGACCCAGGAAAACGTGCGCGTGCCGGAAGACACCCAGGAATTCGCCGTCAACATGAGCAATATGCGCCACTGGGCTCCCCCGGTGAAGCGCTATATCGACGAGTGCCTGGAAGGCAAGGAAGGCCCGCGCGGCAAAGACTTCAACATGCGCTGGATCGCCAGCATGGTGGCTGATGTGCACCGCATCCTGACCCGTGGCGGCATCTTCATGTACCCCTGGGACAAGCGCGAACCCGGCAAACCCGGCAAGCTGCGTCTGATGTACGAAGCCAACCCCATGGGCTGGCTGATCGAACAGGCTGGCGGTGTTGCGTCTACCGGCACCGAGCGCATTCTGGACATCCAGCCCACCCAATTGCACCAGCGCGTGAGTGTGGTGTTAGGTTCGAAAAACGAAGTGGAACGCGTTGTCCGCTACCACGCCGAACACACGGCTTGATCACCCCCGCCCGATATAATGTCGGGCTCGGTTTGCCGGTGTAGCTCAGTCGGTAGAGCAGCTCATTCGTAATGAGAAGGTCGGGTGTTCGATTCATCTCTCCGGCACCACCTCCATAAAGCCTCTTGTCGCAAGACCAGGGGCTTTTTCTTTGCTTGCAGAACTTATGTTCTACGAACCTCGCACAAACGAAACATCGATACTGCAAAAACCCGAAATATCGGGACAAAGATAACTCCCATGCCCTAGCAGCAACCAGAAAATTGCGTTTTCCTGGATTTTCAGAAAGCGTTCTTACTCCATGTGTCAGCTGCTCAGCATGAATTGCAACTCCACCGCCTCCATCCAGTTTTCTTTCACGGGTTTTTCCGAGCGCGGCGGGCACACCTCAGACCATGTGGATGGCTGGGGCATTGCGTTTTACGAGCCCACGGGAAGCCGGCTGTTTATCGACGACAAGCCGGCTTATGAATCCCCCTTGGCGAGGTTCGTGAAGGGCTATGAGATCAAAAGCAAAACCGTGGTGGCCCACATCCGCAAGGCAACCCAGGGCGAAGTGGGCCTGGCCAATTGCCACCCTTTCCAGCGCGAGTGGCTGGGGCAGACCTGGTTTTTTGCCAACAACGGCGATCTGCGCAACTACTACCCCGAGCTGAGCGGCCCCTATTTCCCTATCGGCAGCACCGACAGCGAGCGTGCCTTCTGCTACCTGATGCAGGTACTGTCACGGGCGTTCAAGGATTGCGTGCGCCCTCCGGCTTGGACGGAGGTTGCCGAAGTGTTGTTTGAGGCCATAGCGCCCATCACGCGGCATGGCAACTTCAATTTCACCCTGACCAACGGCGACGCCCTTTTTGTGCATTGCTCCAGCTCGCTGTACGAGGTGAACCGGCAACATCCTTTCCCCAAAGCACGGCTGGTGGACGTGGATGTGGAGATGGACCTCAGCGCCGTGAATGGCACGAACGACCGCATGGTGGTGGTCGCCACGGAGCCGCTCACCGTCGATGAGCCTTGGACAGCACTCCAAACCGGCGAGCTCCGGGTCTACGTGGGCGGCGAGCTGGCCCACGCACGCGTGAACCCCGCGGTGGAGCGCTTTCTGGTGCCCACGGTGTCTATGCGGACACAAGCAAAACCCTGACCGCTGCGGGCTATTTGTGGTGCTGAGGGCCTTGCCCCCTGAAGACCCGGCTGGCCTGCGTATCGACAATTTCCGGATTGGCGCAGTCTCGGGCTATCCCAACCGCTTGCGTTACGAACTGGGCTTGAGCAACAAAGGCCGCAAGCTCGTGGGCAAACTGCAATTCATGGTGTTGGGCGAACAAAACGGCGAGCTGCGCGAAATGCCGCTGGACCAACCTGCCGCCTTGGCAGACGCCAAGCCCAAAGTGGAAGTGTCACGCCTGCTGAACACCCGCGGTTATCTGGACCTGCCCGAAGGCTATGTGGTTCACAAGGTGGTCGTGCAAGTCGTGGAAGGCAGCAGCCCACGCGTGGCCCAAAGCGCCCCGATGTCGCAGACTTGAGTCAGAACGTTTGCTATATTTTTGCTAGCTGCTCGCGCATATTACGCGGGCGCTAGAACAGGTTTTTCTGCTCAACCCCGTGCTGCAGGAATGTCAGTCGCACCACGGTGGGCATGCCATCAAAGCGGGTGACTTGCAGCAATGCACCATTGCGCCGTGCTGCCAGTTGGCCGATCGCGAGACCCAGACCCATGCCCTGCTGCTCATGCACTTCACGGTCCGCCTGTGAGAGTGCGCCGATCTGCGCCATGAACTTCTCGGGCATGGCCACACCAAGGTTGGCGATTTCCAATTGGTAAGCCTCGTGGCCCAAGGGCTTGCCCGTGATGCCGACCGGCCGGCCCGGCTTGGAAAAACGCAGGGCATTCACCAGCAGCTCGGTCAGGATTTTGTGGAAGTCCGGCGCCCAGCATTGCACATGCCCGGGCTCCAGGCGGGTTTGCACCGCATGCCCCGCAAATACGCCAGACGCCGTTTCCGCCGGCACCTTCAGTACGGCTTGCACTTCGCTCGCAAAGGCCTGACTGGCCAACACTTCCTGCACCGCATAGGCGATATCAAGCCGGTGTGAGGGGCTGCCGGCATCGGCATGGCTCTGGGCGGCGCTGAGTTCGGCCCAGTCCATCATGCGGCTGATGATGCGCGCCAGTGCCTTGGCGCTTCTGTGCACGTCTTCCAGCATGCCCTGCACGCGCTCGGGCGAGTAGCGGTCACGCCGGGTCAACAACAGTTCGGTAGAGCCCAAAATACTGACCATGGGCGTGCGCAGTTCATGGGGAATGGTCGCCAGTACCGCAGAGCGCAGCTGCTCCTGGGCCCGGTCTGCATCTGCCTTATAGCGGTTCGCTTTCTCTAGCAAGGAAGCAACTGCGGAGAGCAACTCTGCCTGCGTCCAAGGCTTGGTGAGGTAGTCGTCTGCGCCCGCAGCCATGGCGCGGCGCACACTGACGCGGTCGTTGTCGGAGGTGAGCATCAGTACCGGCGTGGTCCCTAGCGATTCGCTGCTCCGGGCTTCCCGTACCAGATCCCAACCGTCCAGCACCGGCATGTGGATGTCACACAAAATCACGTCCGGCTGTTCACGCAAAGCCGTATCCAGGCCCTCGCGGCCGTCGCCCGCCTCCAGCACGATAAATCCCTCGCGACGCAGCACACTGGCGGTCAGCTGGCGTACAGAGACGCTGTCATCCACCACCAGAATCGTGGGCACACGCGCACCCGCCAAAACCGCGCTCACAACGACCCCGCTTTCAGGAAGAAACAATCAGGCCCATGCGGGCGCAGATGGCGTGGGTGGTGTTCCAGCACTCCCGCAGACTTTCTGCGTGCTGCTTGCATTCGTCGGCGCTGAATCCGTGGCCCTGCTTCTCGATGGTGAGCGCCAAGCGCGACAGAGCAGCCAGGCCCAAACTGGCGGTCACGCCTTTGAAAGAGTGACCCAGCTCAAGCAAATCTCCCGTGTTGTTTTGCTCCAGGGCCGCCAGCAGGTCCGAGTAGCAATGGGCGTCCGTGCGCATGGCGCCGTCCAGCAGCGACTGGTAGCCCTGCAAGGTCACCCCGACACACAGCTCTCCGATCATGGCCATATTCAAATGCTCGGCCACGTCCCCGGGTCGGAAGCGCCGGCGCGGCTGACGCGGTGCGGGTGCTGGCGCGGGCACAGCTTCCTCAGCCACAGGTGCAGAGGCGGTAGACGATGCCTCCGCTTGCATGGGTGTGGCGATGTCCGCAGCCTGAGGTGCTGCTGCTGGCGCTGCTGCAGCCGCGGGCTGTACTTTGGCTGCCGCTTTTGCTGCCGGCATGGCCAACGAGGCGCCTCGCAACCCGAAGCGCCGCACCAGCAGTTTTTCCAGCTCATGCACATTGACCGGTTTGGATAAAAAGCCGTCCATGCCAGCAGCCGTTACGCGGTCCTTGGACTCTTCAAACACGTCCGCTGTCAGGGCAATGATGGGCAGCTCGCAGAAGGGTGCTGGCAATTGCCGGATGGCCTCGGTGGCCTGCAGGCCATCCACCTCCGGCATATGCAAATCCATAAGCACCAGATCGGGCATTTCTCTCTGGATTTCTTGCAGGGCGATGCCGCCATGTTCTGCAAAACGGACGGAATGCCCCATGTTGCCCAACAGGGCCGACATGTACTTGCGGTTGATGGCATTGTCTTCGGCGACCACCAGATTCAAACCTGGAGTACCCGGCTCCCGTCGCGCGGTCACAGCGTCGGTGGTTTGCTCGCTGGGCGGGTTACTTAGCGGCAGGCACAAGATGGCAGTAAACACGCTGCCCTTGCCTTCCACACTGCTGACCTCAATATCGCCCCCCATGCGGCGCGCCAGGTTGCGGGAAATCTCCAGCCCCAAGCCCGTGCCGCCATGGCGACGTGCGCTGCTGGCATTGCCCTGCTCAAAGCGCTGGAACAACTTGGCCAGCACATCGGCCGACATGCCCATGCCTTCATCGGTGACGCGGATTTTGACGGCCACATCATCGCCAATCTTGAGGCCGTCAACGGATGGTGAAAACACTTCCACCAATACGGTACCGTGCTCGCTGAACTTGAGTGCGTTGGACACCAGATTCAGCATGATCTGCTTGACCCGCGTGCCGTCGGCCATCACCCAACGGGGGAGGTCTTTGTCAGCCTTCACACTCAACACCAGACGCTTTTCCAGCGCCACAGGGCGCATCAACGCTTGTACATCGCTCACCAACGAGGGCAGGTGCACGCTCTCGGGCTTGAGCGTCATCTTCCCGGCCTCCAGGGCGGATGCATCCAGAATATCGTTCAGCAAACTCAGGAGATGTTTGGCTGAACGGTTGGCTGTCTGGATATAGTCATCCTGTTGGGCATTGACCGGTGTGGCCTCCAAAAGACTCAACATACCGAGCATGCCGTTCAGTGGTGTGCGCAGCTCGTGGCTCATGTTGGCCAGAAACTGGGACTTGCCGGCATTGGCAGCATCCGCTTTTTCATTGGCGGCGCGCATCTGCTCATGCAATTGCTCCAGACGCAGGCGCTCCCGCTCCACCCGACCCTGGCGCACTCCGATGACCGCCGCAGATACCAGCAAGAGCACCAGCAAGCCGGCCATCAAACGCAATTTGGCCACCGCACTGTCCACGCTTCGGCCAAGTGCGACCTCCTGCTGATTACTCATCATCAGGGACGAGCGCATGGTGAGCGCATTCATGGCGGGTGCGAGTGCCTGCAATTCCTTGTAGAGTGCAGCCCAGACTTGCGCACTCTGGGGTACCTTGCCGACAGCGGCATCCGCCTGTTGCAGAACACGCTGCAACTCGGCATGGGCCATGACATACGCATCTGTCTTACGGAACTCTGTCGCGGCCAGCGACTTGTCGACCACCTCCAAGCGGCTCAGGACGAGGTCCAGAGCCATGCTCAGCGCATCGGTGTTGGGCGTGCCGTGTTCATGGGATGCCAATTCGACTTGGTGAGCAAATCGCAAGTACTCCCGCTCCAGCTGAAAAACTGAAGGTACGAAGGATTCCGTGAACTCCGCTTGGCGCTTGCGCGCATCCCGAAGTTCATTGCTTGCCTGAACTATCAGGAAGCCCACGATCGCAACCGACAGCACTGTAGCCAGCAAAAGCCAGATACGCCTGAGATGCATGGGGGTGGGCTTGAGCACGGGGGCTCCTTCCTTGATGCAGGCCTGACGCCGCTTACTCGACCGTCAGGGATTTGAGTTGCCAAGCAGAGCGCTCATAGTAAGTCGCGGAGCGCAGTTCTGCTTTGCTGTCAAACGGGTAGACGATAAACAACGGGCCCTTGGTACGAACAGGAATCAATTCCCCGTTCATCTTGTAGGCAAGGATCACGTCGAACTTGTTGGCATCGTCTGCGGGAATGGTGGTCTGGTAGTCATTGAGTGCTGCGGCTTTCAACGTGGTGCCGCTGGCCTTGGCTGCGGCAAGCACGTCACGGAGCAGAGGTCCCTGGAAAGCGATGGGCTTTTTGTCCCAGGGAGTCTGGGCACTGAACTTCTGCTGGGGCAGTTTTTCGATCATGGCCAGATCGAACGCGGCGCCGCCGGGGGAATTCTTCTCCCCAACTTTGCCAGAAATGGTCAGAATGACTTTGCCCTTGGCAGGTTCCAAGGCCTGCGCAGAGGCGGCACCAGCCACCAACACTGCAGACAAGGACAAGGTGACAAAACGGGATATCAAGGTATGCATGCAATCACTCCTTTTTACGAAATATATCCAATAATACGATAAATACAACTTAATTGGTATAAATATTTAAAACGCAAAAAAACAACAATTACATAAAGAAGCCAACCATCGCTTCAGCGCAAGATCGACCCCTACAAGTAAAAACGTTTATTTTTATTTTGCTTGTATTTTTTGATAAATTTGATACATTAGAAAAAAACCAAGTCTGCTTCAAGAGATCCTGACCATGGCAACCAACTTCCATCAACCGTCGGTCAACGCACTTTTTGACGCGATGCCCTTGCCCATGATTACGTTCGGAGTCAACGGTGTGGCGACCTTTGCCAACCGCGCAGCGCGTCTGCATCCCGGCAAGCCGGTCGAAGCGATGAGCGGGCGCATCGTGATCAAGAACTTGGCCCAGGCCATCACGCTAGGCAGGGTCAAACTCCCCTATACCGCCGAGGTTGGAGTGGCAGACGGCAAGAAACTCAAAGGGCAGTTCATGGCAGGCCCGTCCGGCCTGGATATCGCTTTCGTGGCGTTGCCGGAAGAAAAAGACGAAGCGCAGGCTGGCCCGGGCGCGCAGAGCCGCATGGGGCTGCACCAGATCATTGAGCTCTTGCAAGACGAAGTTGGCCCTCCCATCCGCAAGCTGACAGGCTTGCTGGGATCGCTTCCCGAAAGCGAAGAGGGCAACCGGCTGGAACTGGCCGCAGACGAGCTCAAAGAGCGGCTACGGCGCCTGGCGGACCTTCTCGCCGTGTTCGGGGAAGAAGCCATGTTAATGGATGACCGCATGGACCTGGGCGCGCTGGTAGAGCAAACGCTGACGGACCTTAAACCCAAGGCAATGCAAGCCCGCGTTCGGTTTGAAGTAAAGCCCCCGAATGGCACCTTGCCCCCCATTTACGGCAATGCCCGACTGATCAAGCGCGCGTTGTACGAATGCTTTGACAATGCCCTGACCCACTCACGCCGTGAGGTCAAGGCTGGCGTGGATTGCGCTGTACAGATCAGTTACACCCTGACTGGTGAGCATGTACTGATCAGTGTTCGCAACCAGGGCGCCATCGCCCCCGAAGACAAAGGCATTGAAACCCGCGATTTGTTCGCTGCCCGCAGCCCCACGCAAGCCAACGGCCGGCTCGGGCTACCCTTGGTGAACCGCATCGTCGGGTTGCATGGAGGCAGCATGCGCATGTCGATTGTGGACGGCGAGGACACCCGGGTCATGATCCAGTTCCCCACGGGCGCACCCCAGCGCGGACAAGCCAATTTGGATATGGAACAGGCCCAGCGCTACGCCGCAGACCTCGCCCAGTTGATGCAACGTCGCAAGAAGGAAGACGCAACATGAAACGCAAAGCCCTGATCGTGGATGACCAGCCCGATATCCGCAAACTCATCTTGATGACCATGGAGAGCGAGGACTTCGATCTCTATGAAGCCGACAACGGTGAGACCGCGTGGATCGTGGCCCAGAAGCTGCGCCCCCAGCTCATCCTGCTGGATGTGATGATGCCTGGCGCCTTGGACGGTTACCAGGTCTGCGAGAAGGTCAAAGCAGACCCCGCACTGGCCGGCAACACCAAGGTCATCCTGCTTACTGCACGGGGCCAGAAAACGGACATTGAGCGTGGACACGAAGCCGGCTGTGACGCCTACCTGGTCAAACCCTTCAGTCCGATCGAACTGCTCGATACCGTAGACCGCCTGGTCCCATAAGCAAAGGGCGCTGCGCCATGAGCCATCCGGATTGGTTGCCAAGGGTCCGCCGTCATCTGACGGCCCCTTACAGCATCAGCACCATCATCATGGGAGCCACCCTGGCTGTCATGGTGCTGTTGACCGTGGCGTATAACGCCTACACCTACCACCGAATCGCGAACGAGACCCTGCGAGTCGCGCAGACCAATGCCACTTCCGTGGCGCGCATGGTGGCCGGCAGCAGCTCGGCCGCACTTATTGCCGAGCGCCTCAATGCACTGCAGTCCAATGCGATTGATGCGGTGCAGCTTCCTGGCATCGATCGCATCAGCATATACAAGCCCGATGGCGTGAACTTGATGGAAGTGACCCGTGCGCATGACGGCGTGCATGTGGACACTGGCAAAAGCCTGGGCAACTCGGTAGTGGCCGGCGGCTTGCCCACTGGCGGGCTAGACAGTGACCACTTTGTAGCCTGGCAGGAAGTCGACAAAGACAACACGCTGAATAACGTTTGGGTTCGCGTTGATTACAGCCTGGAGAATCGCGACGCCGAGTTGCAACGCCTGTGGTTGCAGTCCTTCTGGATGGCGTTGATCCTGATGGGGGTCGTCATGCTGTGCCTGCACCTCATCATTCGCAAGGCCTTGGCTCCGGTGCGCGAACTTACCGAGTTTGCAGCCCAGATTCCCCTGCGAATGGGTGACGAGGTCCACCTGCCCAAAGCCAGCGTAGAGGTAAGCCTGCTTCAAGCAGCCATCAACCAGGCAAGCCGTGGCATGGCCTTGCAGGTCAACCGCGTGCAGGCCATCGTGAACACGGCTGCAGAGGCCATCATCGGGCTGGATGAGTTCGGCCGCGTCAGCACCACCAACCCGGCTGCCTCCAGCATGTTCGGACGTACGGAAGACGAGCTGCTCGGTCAAGTCATCGAATGCTGCGTTCCCGGTCTGAATGAGCAAGCCCTGCACGAAATGTTCGGTCAGGGCATGGAACACATCCTCAGTATCAGCCGGGTCACACGCCATGACTTCACGGGCACCCGAGCAGATGGAACCTTGTTCCCGGTAGAAATTTGTCTGGGAGAAGTCAAGAACGACAAAACCCTGCGCTACGCCTGTATCGTCCGCGACCTGACCGACGAGCGGGCCGCACAAGAAACCTCCGAACTCTACGAACGTGCGCTGGCCAGTAGCCACAACGCCGTGTTCATTACCAATGGCAAGATGGAACACCAGCCCATCGTCTATATCAACGATGCGTTCCAGAAGTTTGTGAACCTGCCCCGATGGGACATTCTGGGCGAAAGCCTGGCGCTGCTGCGCGGCAAGAATGCAGACGACCCGGGTGTGCGCGAACTGATGGAGGCCGTGCGCGAACACCGCAACGCCAATGTCACCATCCACCGCGAGCTGGAAAACGGCGATGTCCAAATTGCTGAGGTGTCCTTGTCGCCAGTGATGTCAGACAAAGGCACGTTGACGCACTTTGTAGGCATCGTGTCGGACATCACCGCGCGGGTGCGTGCCGAGGAGGCCATGGCCGAAAGGCGCGCCCAGCTGGACGCCATCTTCAGCCTGAGCCCCGACGGCTTTGTGATGTTTGATGCGCAAGACCAGCTGGTGTTTGCCAACCCTGCGTTTGAGCGCATGACCGGTCTGGGCAAACATGCATCCACACCTGTAAGCCTCTCGCAGTTTGAACAACAACTGCTCGCCTTGTGCGATGAGAACCAGGCCCTCCCAACCATGCGGGGCGACCAACCCGATGCATCCTGGGAAGAAAAGCTGCAACTGGCCCGACCGCAACGCCGCGTGGTGCAAGCGCGGTCACGCCGGAACGAAGCTGGACGGCGCGAGACCATTCTTTACTTCCGCGACGTGACGCACGAAGACCAGGTGGACCGCATGAAGAGCGAGTTCCTTACTGCAGCGGCGCACGAGCTGCGTACGCCCATGGTGAGCATCTTCGGCTTCTCCGAGCTGTTGACGCGCCGCAAGTTCACGCCGGAGCGGCAGACCGACATGCTGCAGACCATTCACCGCCAATCAGGTTTGCTGGTCAAGATGTTGAACGAACTGCTGGACCTGGCGCGCATTGAGTCCCGCGGCGGTCTCGACATGCAGATTGCAGCACATCCCCTGAATGAAACAGTGGAAAACTGCATCAAGGGACTGATGCTCAAGGACACTGACCGCCCGGTGCTGTACGACACCCTGCCTCCCCTGCAAGTCCTGATGGACCCCGAGAAGATGCAACAGGCCTTGACCAACCTGCTGGCCAATGCGTTCAAATATTCCCCGCAAGGCGGGGACGTGACACTCTCTGTACGCACGGAAGAGGATGAGGGTGTGCGCTATGCCGTCATTGATGTGCGTGACCAGGGCATAGGCATGACACCGGAGCAACTGGAGCGCGCCTTCGAGCGCTTCTATCGCGCCGATGCCTCGGGCAATATTCCGGGCACGGGTTTGGGCCTGAGCCTGGTGAAAGAAATCGCTGACTTGCACAAGGGCCGCGCCACGCTGCAAAGCACCTTCGGCGAAGGCACCACAGCCAGTTTGTGGATCCCCTTGGCTGAGGCTTAAGACCCCCTGAGACAAAGCAGCTGAGGTCTGACGGCACTGTCGCAGCAAGCGCGGCGGCAGCTGATGACTGATACAGCCGCTAGCGCAGGGTCATCTGCCGGTTACGGGCCAAGTCTTCTATCGCCGAAAAATCCACCGGCTTCTGGAACACCACGGTGCCTTCCGGCAGACCTCCCCGGTCTGCCACATCGCCCGCGCTCAGTGCGGTGACGGCCACCACCTGGAGGTTGGCGTATTCGGCGCCCGCCATCTTGAGCGAGCGCACCATCTCAAAACCGTTCATGCCCGGCATGTTGAGGTCGGTGACTACCATGTCCGGCATCCATTGCCCGATGCGCACCAAGCCCTGAAAACCATCGTTGGCGGTACTGAGCTCTACGGGGAAGCGCCAGCCCTCCACCATCATGGAAAAGAGTTGCCGCAAGTCTGCGTCGTCTTCCACCACCAAGAGGCGCAAAGCCCGCGTGGGCGGCGCAGTCGCGCCGTGCACCACGGGCGCCAGCATGTCCGCCCGCTCGCGGGTCAGCCGTTCCACAGCGCTACGGGCAATGCGACGGTGTCCACCGGCTGTACGCCAGGCCGGCAACACGCCGGACTCCACCCACAGCTGCACCGTGCGCACGGCCACACCCAGCACCTCGCCCACCTCGCGGGTGGTCATGAGTTCATCGTTGCTCGGGATTTTTCGCATGGCCTTTTAGTGCATCAAATGGGGGTCGGCTGTCGCCGCGTCATCCGGCAACAGCGCTTGCGCAGGGAGCCACAAGGTGACAGTCGTACCGGCACCAGGCACACTGCTGAGCTCGGCTTCACCTTGCTGCAACTGCATGATTTCCTGCACCAGGCTCAGGCCCAAACCCGTGCCCGGAATATCGCCCAGCGGCTGGGCGCGGTAAAAACGTTCGAATGCACGGCGGCATTGGGCCTCATCCATGCCCATACCTTCATCCCGCACCTGTACGCCTATCTGTTGCTGCCCTGCCAGGCCCCTCAAGCTTGTGGAGATGGTGACCGTACCCCCTTGAGGGGAGTACTTCACCGCATTGGAAAGCACATTGAGCAGGGCTTGGCGGGTCTTCTCCGGATCAGCCAACACGCTCAATGCGCCATGACGCAGGTCGCACACAAGACGGTGCTTGTCGGCTTTGTAATGCAGCCCGCTCACCGTACTTTCCACCAGCGCTGCCAAGGGGCAACTCACGATGTTCAAGTCTTTGCCCTGACGGGCCTCGATGCGGGACAAGTCCAACAACTCATTGATCAAATCGATCAGGGACTTGGCCTGCCGGTGGATAGTGCCCAGCAGTTCTTTCTGTTTTTCAGGCCCCAAAGTGCGGACCAGCATCAGCTCCGCAAAACCGTAAATGCTGGCCAAGGGGGTGCGCAACTCGTGGGCCGCAGCGGACAAGAAGTCCGACTTCATGCGGTCTATATCGTGGGCTTGGGTGACGTCGCGCAGGTAGATCGCTGCAACTGAGGGCTCCACGTGCACACGCTTGACAGCCAAGACCTTGCGGCCACCATGGGTCCAGATGCGTGTGCACTCCGCAATGAGGCCGGGTGCTGACAAGGCCCACTGCCGCAACTCATCCCGCTCTTTCCCGCAGGCTTGTGGCCACCATATGCCTGCCAGGGAATTGGCGGGTACACATTCGCCGGCGCTGGACATCGTCAGCACCGCGTGGTCGCAGGCATCCAGCAGGCTCTGCACAAGCCGTACTTGCGCACGCAGAGACTCCACTTCAGCATGGACCTCGGGCTGCTCACACAGCAGCAGGCCAGCATCTACTGCACCCTGCAAAGGGCTGGAAATGCTATGGGGGCAGACAGGTGTCATGGCAAAGGTGCCGGTGGGTTGCAGATCAGTAGTTATAGTCAAATCAATGCATAGCGCTCGTGGAATATGCGCGAGAAGCTATCAAAATAATAGCAATCCTCAAACGCAAAGTGCCTCCTGTTCCAGCAGCTTTACCGTGAGCGCATCGAGATAGCCGCAAAGGCGGTCGGCACTCAATGGTTTCTGGTATCGCACCACGCGCGTAGGCAGGCGTGCATCGGCGGTGATCTCCTGCTGCGACATGGCAGTCAGTGCAATCACATCAAGGCTATCCAAGCCCGGCTCTTCACCCAAAACCCGTACCAAAGTAAAGCCATCCATGGGCTCCATCACCAGATCGGTCACGAGCAGGTCAGGCCGCAGGGCGCGAATGTGGTCTAGCGCCTGCTCTGCCTGATTGATGATGGTGAGCTGCACCGAGTGGCCTATACGGGCCAGCAGTGCCTTGAAAAAAGCAATCTGCACCGGGTCGTCTTCGACCAGCAAGATACGCAGGGGACGATTGCCAGTTACCCCCGCCAAACCGGCATTGCGCGAGTTCAGCAGTTGATCGACGCTGCTGCGGAAGATGCGCCGGTGGCCACCGGGGGTGATCCAGGCGTCCAGCTCCCCGTTGATCACCATCTTCTGGACGGAGGTGGTCGACAAGCCCAAGAGCTTGGCCGCCTGCTGGGTCGTCAAAACGTCGCGTTCTACGGTCATATCTAGGTGCTCCAGTTGCAATTTGATCTGCAAAGCATGCCAAACTCAGCACACAAACAAACGAAATTGATATTTCGAATCATTTAATCAATTATGAATGCAAAAACCAAAATAATCAAATAATTGACTCCAATGGTTTGACAAAAGATGGGGCTTTCAACATGCGCAGCCCATAAACAGCAAAATTACGAAGGGATCAATACTCAATGCCGGGTAGTGCCGCAAAAGCGGGATCGGCCTCTTCGATCAATCGAGTGACAACTTCGATAAGTTCAACCGG
This sequence comes from Rhodoferax mekongensis, assembly GCF_032191775.1. Classification (NCBI taxonomy): domain Bacteria; kingdom Pseudomonadati; phylum Pseudomonadota; class Betaproteobacteria; order Burkholderiales; family Comamonadaceae; genus Rhodoferax; species Rhodoferax mekongensis. The sequence continues at coordinate 3,539,777 of NZ_CP132507.1, forward strand.
CTGAAATGGTTTAACTAGATAAGCTTTGGCACCGGACGCCATGCCAGCTGCGATGTCAGATGTGGCGCCTGCGGCAGTCAACATAACAATTGGGATGGAGCTCAGCTCCGGATCTGAACGCATAACGGCTGATGCAGTCAGACCAGAGATGCCCGGCATTCGGACATCCATCAGTACAAGGTCAGGGCGATGTTCACGCACCATTGACAAGCCTTCCTCTCCATCCGCGGCCTCCAATACGTGAAAGCCCATATATTCCAGAGTCATCCGGATTAATCGTCGCAGCCCCACCCCGTCCTCAACGGACAAAATTGTCTTTTTCATTTCATTTATTCAAATCAATGCATTTGAAGACTTTAATAAATATTTCGAATTTTTACACTAGCTGTGATCACTCATTTCGATTGATTTTTTAGATCACCAGTTCGAATCAATAGCTTTTATGTTCATCTTTTCAAAAATCGTGGGCTGGTTCACGCAGCCACTGACCTGGTTGCTGCTGGGCTTGGCGCTGGCGTGGCTTTTCTCCGCGAAGCGGCCTCTGCTGGCCCGGCGTGCGTTGGGGTTTGGCGGGCTTCTACTGGCGCTGATCGGCTGGCAACCCTTGCCCGAGTTGTTGATACGGAAGCTGGAATCCCGCTACCCGGAAATTGCGCCGGCAGCCGACTTGTCCGCCTACGCAGGCGTGGTGGTGCTGGGCGGGGGTACGGCGGCCGGGCGCTTGCAGCAAAGCCACTCGCAACCGTTGATCAATGATGGCGGGGAACGCTTGGCGGTGTCTGCAGCGCTGGCATTACGTCACCCGGCATTGCCCCTGGTCTATACCGGTGGTGAAGGCGATCCGGCAGGCGGTGGCCCGAGTGAAGCAGCGCGTGCCCGGCAGTTTTATGAGAGCTTTCGTATTCCTGCCACACAAGTGCGCTATGAAGCGGAGTCCCGCAACACCTACGAAAACGCCGTGCTTACCGCCAAGGTCCCCGGAGTGAACCCGCAAGACCGCTGGCTGCTCATGACTTCCGCCTGGCATATGCCTCGCGCCATGGCCACGTTTGAAAAAGCGGGCTGGAATGTCACTGCGTATCCGGTGGACTACCGCGCCGAAGACGTGACGATCTGGACCCGCTATTCCCTGTTAGGCGGTGTCTCTGACTGGCAGCTGGTGCTCAACGAGCTGGTCGGTCTGGCGGCATACCGCCTCACGGGCCGGCTGTAGATCCGCGCGGTTTAAGCCGGGATGACCTTGCGCGCCAGCACCTGATCGATGCGGCGGCCTTCCAGCGTCACGACCTCAAAGGTCCACTCGCCCACCACAATCTTGGCACCGGGCTGGGGTAGCTGGCCGGTGACCGCCATCAACAAGCCAGCGAGGGTGTTGTAACGGCCGCGCTCTTCGTCCGGCAACTCGTCCTCAATGTCCAGGCGGACTTTGAGTTCACCCACCGGCATCAGGCCATCGAGCATCCATTGGCCGTCCTGTTGCAGGGTGGCCCAGGCCTGTTCCTGCGCATCGGGCTGCAGCTCTCCGGTAATGGCTTCCAGCAGGTCGTGCGGCGTCATCAAACCCTGCACCACACCGTACTCGTCCACCACAAACACCATGCGCGCCGACTTGACGCGGAACTGCTCAATCAGCTCCATACCGGTCAGCGTCTCCGGCACGAATACCGCCTGCTCTGCCAGGGAATCCACAGTGCCGGTGTAACCGGGCCCCATGGCCAACAGGCGGGACACGCTCACCACACCCACCACGTTGTCCAGCGAGCCGCGGCACACGGGGTACCAGGAGTGACCATGGTGCTCGCGGCTATCACCTGCTAGCTCCAGCGCCGCCTTGACGCTGAGATTGGCCTCCATCCACGCAATGTCTACACGGGGAAGCATCATGCTGGTCAGGGGCCGGTCGTCGAGGTGGAACACATTGCGCACCATCTGGTGCTCGTGCTCTTCAATGATGCCGGCGTCCACACCTTCTTCCAGGCTGGCCGAGATTTCTTCTTCAGTCACCGCACGGTTGTCGGTGGCGTTCAGGCGCAGTAAGCGCAAGGTGGCCTGCGTGGCGTACGCCAGCAGTTTCACAAAAGGCTTGGCGCCGGTGGCAACCCAGGTCATGGGTATAGCCAGTGCACGCGCCACAGTCTCAGGGTATAGCTGCCCGATGCGCTTGGGTACCAGTTCGCCGAACAGGATGGTGATGAAGGTAATGCCGGTCACTACCAATGCGGTGGCAGACACCTCAGCCACCCGCTGTGACATGGTGAAGTGGTGAGACAACCACTGCGCAACCCCGTCACTGAACGCGGCCTCACCCACAATGCCGTTGAGCATGCCGATGGAGGTAATGCCCACCTGCACCACGGACAAAAACTGCGTCGGGTTGTCCAGCAGGGCCAAGGCTGCCTTGGCCCCCTTGTCTCCGGTCTCGACCATGGTTTGCAGCCTGACCTTGCGGCTGGCCGTCAGCGCCAGTTCCGACATGGCGAACACGCCGTTCAACAGGGTAAGGACAAGAATGAGCAGGAAATCCATGAAAGCCAAGCGAGAATCGAGACCATGGCAATGTACCTTATCGGTGATATCCAGGGCTGCGACAGCGCACTGGAACAACTCACCCGACTGATCGACTTCTCCCCCAGCCGCGACACCCTGTACCTGCTGGGCGACTTGGTGAACCGTGGCCCCGAGTCGGCGGACGTGTTGCGCCGCCTGATGCGCTACGGCGCCTCAGCCCGCTGCCTGCTGGGTAACCACGACCTGCACCTGTTGGCCGTGAGCTACGGCGTGCGCAAACCCGGAAAGAAAGACACCCTCACCGATTTGCTGCAGGCCGACGACGCCCCTGCCCTGCTGCACTGGCTGCATCACCAGAAGCTGGCTCTGTTGGAGAAAGTGGGGGATACAAAACTATTAATGGTCCATGCCGGCGTTCTACCTGCGTGGACAGCTACCAAAACCATAGCACTCGCCACAGAAGTCGAAGCCGCCCTTCAAGGTCCGGATGCCTCAGGCTTCTTCCGCCAGATGTACGGCAATGGCCCTGACACCTGGGATGACAGCTTGCAAGGCGCAGAAAGGCTGCGGTTGATCGTCAACGCGCTCACACGCCTGCGCTACTGCACGCCCGAGGGCACCATGGAGTTCGCGCATTCGGGAGGGCTAACAGAGGCGCCTGAGGGCTATGTGCCCTGGTTCGATACGCCGAACCGCCAAACCGCAGGCGATGTAGTGGCCTTCGGCCATTGGTCCACGCTGGGCTGGTTGAACCGCCCTGATGCCTTTGCCTTGGACAGTGGTTGCGTGTGGGGCGGATGCCTCAGTGCACTGCGTGTCGCACCCGCTGCATCGGGCGGGCTGGACGCCGAGTTGCTGCAAGTGAAGTGCGCCCAGTCCCAGGCTCCCGGGGACTGAGCACGAAACTTCCGGTCAGGCGGACTTGAACAGTGCCGCGACCTTGCGCTTGGGCTTGATGTTGGCAGAGATGCCGCGGCTGGAAGGTTTGGCCGCAGACTCCCAAGAAGGAGCAGGTGCTTCAGCCGCAGGGGCGCTGGGCTCGTAGGGCTTGTCAAAGAAGGGATCACGCGGCGCAGGAGCGGGACGACTGTATTCGCGGGGTGCGCGGGTGCGGTAGGCGTCATCGCGCTCATTGCTATGGCTGCGGCCACGGCCTTCACCGCGACTGTCTCCACGGCCTTCGCTGCGGGGACCCCGGGCTTGCTCGCCGTTCTCGGCGTACATGCGGCGGCCATCATTGATGCGGCCTTGGCTGCGGATGTCCGGACGGTCTTCGTCAAACTCCACGGCTTCGAGCTCAATCTTGGTCTTGATCAGCTTCTCGATGTCCGCCACCAAGCGGGCATCGTTGCCGCCACCGACAAAGCTCACCGCCAGGCCGGAGGCGCCGGCGCGACCGGTACGGCCGATGCGGTGCACATAGTCTTCTGCGTTGAACGGAATATCCATGTTGAACACGGCGGGCACGTCCTTGATGTCCAAACCGCGGGCGGCCACATCGGTACAGACCAGCAAGTCCACTTCGCCTTTTTTGAAGGCTTCCAGTGCTTTCAGACGCTCGTCCTGGCTCTTGTCGCCGTGCAGGGCCGCAGCACGCAGACCATCGCGCTCCAGGGCACGGGTCAGGCGGGCGCAACCGAGCTTGCTGTTCACAAACACAAAGGCTTGCTTGATGTCTTTGCTGCGCACGATCTGCAAAAGGGCGTGGCGCTTGTCGTCGTCGTTGACGCGGTAGAAATGCTGCTCCACGGTGGAAGCTGTGGCGTTGGAGCGCGCCACTTCAATCGTGATCGGGTTTTGCAGGTAGCTGCTCGCCAGTCGCTTGATTTCGGGCGAAAAGGTCGCCGAGAACAGCAAGGTGGTCCGCGTCTTGGGCAGATAGCTCAGGATGCGTTGCAGGTCCGGCAGGAAGCCGATGTCCAGCATGCGGTCGGCTTCGTCCAGTACCACGTACTCGACCTGGTTCAACACCGCGTTCTTGGCTTCGATGTGGTCCAGCAAACGGCCGGGGGTCGCCACCAGCACTTCCACACCGGCTTTGAGCTCCAGGGTCTGGGGCTTCATGTCCATGCCACCGAACACCACCGCGCTGCGCAGGTTGGTGTACTTGGCGTACAGCTTGACTTGCTGAGCCACTTGGTCAGCCAGCTCGCGGGTTGGCAACAGCACCAAAGCGCGTACGGGGTGGCGGGCGGGAGAGGTGGAAGCGTTTTCGTGCTTTATCAGGCGCTGCAGCAAAGGCAGTGCGAATGCGGCAGTTTTGCCGGTACCGGTCTGGGCGGCGCCCATCACGTCTTTCCCGGTCAGCACGACAGGGATGGCCTGCGCCTGAATAGGCGTCATGGTGGTGTAGCCCATCTCCGCCACTGCGCGGGCGAGAGGATTGGCCAGCTGCAGCTGGGCAAAAGCCATGGTGGGCGTGTCCGCGGTGAGCTCGTTGGAGGTCACGGGAGTGGGAGTCAATTCAGTGATCAAATCGGTAAGGCATAGCCATAAAGAGTGCTATCCATCCGATAGCGGGTCGCCCAAAGGAAGTCAGGGCAAACCTCGATTATCCTCTAGTTCGCGATTTCCACTACGCGCACCCGCGGAGTGTGGGGGCTAGATTCCCCGCCGGGCCGCCCCAAGGGGAATCCGCCCCCTTGGGGGGAGCGACCCGCAAAGCGGCGGAGCCTGGGGGCTAGATGGACCGGCTGGAAAACGTGTCACAGCCCTTGACGCTGCCGGTTTTCAGGCCCTTGTCGAACCAGCGCTGGCGCTGCGCGCTGCTACCGTGGGTAAAGCTCTCCGGCACTACGGCACGCCCTGCGCCGCGCTGCAAAGCGTCGTCACCGATTTTGGCGGCCGCATTCATGGCCTCCGCCACATCGCCCTCTTCCAACAGCTGGCGGGCGTTGTTGGCGTGGTGCGCCCAGACACCGGCAAAGCAATCGGCTTGCAGCTCCAGGCGCACGCTCAGGGCGTTGCCTTCGGCTTCACTGGCGCGCCCACGGGCTTCCTGCACCTTGGCACTGATGCCCAACAGGTTTTGTACGTGGTGGCCGACCTCATGGGCGATCACATAGGCCTGCGCAAAGTCACCCGGCGCGCCCAATTGTTTTTGCAGGGTCTCGTAAAAACCGAGGTCGATATAGACCTTTTGATCCGCAGGGCAATAAAAGGGCCCCATGGCGCTCTGACCCTGGCCGCAAGCGGTGGGCGTGGATCCGCGGAAAAGCACCAGCTTGGGATTGCGGTAGGTGCCGCCGCCTTTGGAGAAGACCTCACCCCACACATCTTCCGTATCCGCCAGCACGGTGGACACAAATTTGGCCATCTTGTCATCGGCCGGCGGCCGTTGGGCCGGTGCCTGCTGCACCTGCGCCGTGGGCGCTGCGCCGCTCAAGGCACTCAAAATCGTCAAGGGGTTGATACCCAGCACCCATCCGCCCAGCAGGGCGATCACGATGGTGCCTACCCCCAACCGTCCGCTCAGCAGTGCGCCCAGGGGACCGAGCCCACCTCCACTGCCGCCACGGAAGCCCCCGCCACCGCCATTACGGCGGTCTTCCACGTTATCGGACTCGCGGTTGCCTTCCCATTTCATGTTCTGTCTTTCGCCCGCAGTGGTTAACGGTTTGTTGTGGAGGTTTCAATGAACTGCGCCAGCTCCGCAGACCATTCCGCTGACTCGGGTTGCAAGGCTTGCAGGGATTCAATCTCGACGCCGGCATCAGCCAGCATCTTTTCGGAAGCGGCGTTCACGCGCTCCTGGTGTGCTTTTTTGTCCAGGTACACCACGCGCTTGATGCCGACCTGGATGATGGACTGCACGCATCGCGGGCAGGGGTACTGGGTTGCATAGATGGTGGAGCCATGCAGCGGCAAGGACGTGCAGTTCAGGATGGCGTTCTGCTCGGCATGCACGATGTAGCTGTGGCGCGAGTTGAGCGGATCGCTGTCGTCGTCCTGCCAGTAATGCTCATCGTGGTCGTCGCAACCACGCGGCAGGCCGTTGTAGCCCACGCCGGAAATCTTGTTGTCCGGGCCGACGATGCACGCGCCATTGCGCTTGCGGGCGTCTTTGGATCGGGCGGCTGCCAGAAGCGCCACGCCCATGAACATGGAATGCCAGTGAATCAGAGAGTCGTTTTTCATAGCATGCAGTGGTTTTTGTCAGTCTAGCACCGCATGGCTTGACGTCGCTCCGGTGGCTGACGCCTCCAATCAGGCTGGACGCAAGCTGCCATTGGCACGCCGCTCCAGCATGACAGACGCCGCAAACACAAACAAACCGAAGAATGACAACACCGCGCCCACATAGCCGGTGGCGGCGTAGCCGTAACCAAAGGCAATCACCAAGCCGCCCAGCCACGCACCCAACGCATTGGCCACATTGAATGCAGAGTGCAAAGAAGCTGCGGCCAGCGTCTGGCCATCGGCAGCCACATCCATCAAGCGGGTCTGAATGGCCGGGCCGGCGGCGAAGGTGCAGCCGATCAAAAACGTGCAGGTGCACAGCATCCAGGGTGAACCTGCTGTCAGGCTGAACAAGCTCATCACGACGATGTTGAACACCAGCATGCCGCCTATGGTGCCCATCAAGGCAATGTCTGCCAGCTTGGAACCGACCACATTGCCCACATTCATGCCCACACCGAACAAAGCCATGATCACCGGAATCATGCCCGCGGGCATGTGTGCTACCTCGGTAGCGGTCCCGGCGATGTACGAAAAGATGGAGAACATGCCGCCGAAGCCGGTTGCCGCCAGGGTGAGGGTCAGCAAGACTTGGGGATGGGTGAACGCCACCAGCTCACGCATCACACCCGCGCCCTCGGTGGGCTTGTCGTGCGGCAAGTAAAGCCAGATGAGCGTGACGGTCAGCGCGCCGATCGCACCCACCGACAGGAATAGCACGCGCCAGTTCAAGGATTGCCCGAAAAACGCCATCACCGGCGTGCCCAGGAGCGTCGCGACGGTGAGGCCCATCATCACGTAGCCCACCGCCTGTGCGCGCATCTGCACCGGCACCAGCGAGGCAGCCACCAGCGCCGAAACGCCAAAGTACGCACCGTGCGGTAGCCCTGTCAGAAACCGCAGCACCGTAAAGCTCAGGAAATCCGGCGCCAGTGCACTGGCCAGATTGCCCACCGTGAACACCGACATCAGAATCAGCAACAGCGAACGGCGCGACGCCTTGGCGCCGGCAATGGCAATCAGCGGCGCACCCACCACCACACCCAAAGCGTAGGCACTGATGACATAACCCGCCTGCGGCGTGCTGACCTGAAACGTGGCGGCCACATCCGGCAACAAGCCCATGATGGCGAATTCACCCGTACCTATACCGAAGCCCCCGCAAGCCAGTGCCAGGATAACCAGTACCACCTGAAACCGTGTCAACGGGGTGGCGTCTTCTTTTGAATGCATGAATTCCTTGGGAACAGTGCGAGGTGCAGGAGCGCAGTCGCTACAAAAACAGGAGCTGCTCGCGCAACATCCACGGGCGCCAGGGGCCTAAATAGCTTGGGAAATCACCGTTTGCTCGACCAGGCGGTCATCGCCCAGCACGATCAGGCTAAACAGCAGCTCGTCGAGCTTGGATGCCAACGCCGTCTTGCGGGCCAGGAGCGGTGTGGCTTGGGGGTTGAGGACCACAAAGTCGGCCTCGCAACCGGGCAGCAAGTTGCCTACCGCAGGCCCACCATTTGAGCCGTCCAGCCCCAAAGCGCCTGCGGCACCGGCAGTGTGTTGCCACCACAGGTGTTGGGGTGTGAGCGAGAGGCCGGGCTTGGTCTGGCCTTCGCGGCCTACGTAATACGCAGCCAGCATGGTGTGGAAGGGGCTGAACGATGTGCCGCCCCCCACATCGCTGGCCAGCCCGTACTGGTAGCCCACGCGGTCGGCACCTTCGTAGTCGAAAAAGCCGCTGCCCAAGAAAAGGTTGCTGGTAGGGCTGATGGCCGCGGCCGCGCCGGTGTCGCGCATCAAGGCGCGGTCGTCGTCATCGAAATGAATGCAGTGGGCGTAGATGGCGCGTTCGCGCATCAGGCCGAAGTCGTCGTAGGTGGCGAGGTAGGAGCGGGACGCCGGAAACAGCTCTCGCGCCCAGGTGATTTCGTCCTTGTTCTCGGCCACGTGGCTCTGGATCCATACGTCACCGTATTGCTTGGCCAACTCGCCCGCGCCACGCAACTGGGCATCGGTGCTGGTGGGCGCAAAGCGCGGGGTGATGGCGTAGCCCAGGCGGTCCACGCCGTGCCAGCGCTGGATCAGCGACTCGGTATCGCGCAGGCTTTGCTCGGTGCCGCTCAGGCTGCCCTGCCCCTGGTTCACCAGGTAGTCCGGCGCATGGCGGTCCATCAGCACCAGCCCGGTGATCAGGCGCATGTGCCTGGCTTGCGCTTGCGCGAACAAGGCGTTCACCGACTCGGGGTGTGAAGTGGCAAAGGTGAGTGCGGTGGTCACGCCATTGCGCAGCAGCTCTGCTATAAAAAAAGTAGCTGCTTGCGCACTGTGGTCGGGCGCGGAGAAGCGATTTTCTGCAGGGAATGTGTAGTTCTCCAGCCAGGGCAACAAGCCGCTGGCGGGCGAACCGATGACGTCGATCTGCGGGTAGTGGATGTGTAGGTCAATAAATCCCGGCGCGATGATGCGCCCGGGAAAATGCTGCACGGGCACCTGCGGATACTGCCGTGACACGGTGCTGTACGCACCGATGGCCTGCACCACCTGCCGGCCCTGCGCGTCGGGGCCGACAACCAGCAGGCCATCCTGCTCATACAGGGCACGGGCCACGCCCTCGCTGCGGGGGGCAAACCAGAGGAGAGAGGCGCGGTAGGCGTTCATGGTGGCGAGCTTCAAAGACGCAGGAGGTGGCGTAGCAGCAATGTCTGTACCAAGCGTTGACAATCAGTGGGCGCGCAGCGTACAGCTGTCGCCGATGCCATCGCGCCAGACGCGCACTTGCGACAGGCCCGAAAATTCAGCCGCCATGGCGCGCCAGATGAATGCAGCCAGATTCTCCAGCGTTCCGGGGCCCAAGCCTTCCACTTCGTCCAGCAGGTGGTGATCCAACTGAGGTCGCAGCACCTGAATGGCGTTACGCAAATGACCGAGGTCCACCACCATGCCGGTGTCGGCATCGGCACTGCCGGCGACGGTCACTTCGGCATGGTAGGTGTGGCCGTGGATGCGGCGGCTTCCGGCGATCTCTTCAGCGTCATCTACCGTGCGTTTCAACGTGTGGGCGGCGTCAAAGAAGAACTTCTGGCTGACCTCGCAGCTGCGGGGGAGCGGAATGGCGGGTGCTTGGGTCATCGGATGCCTGTGATCTTGTGGGTTTGCAGGGAGAGGCGCCACGCCGGGCGTTGCATGCACTGGGTGATGCAGGTCTCGGTGTTGGCCGCGCGCTGCGGGCTGTCCATGGGCTGCAGGTAGCGGTGCTTGAAGTCTGCCGCCTCGCACTCCTCCAGGGTGATGCCGGCCTGCGGCCACACCAGCTTGAGCTCATGGCCCTGGCGCTGGATCCACTGCGAGCCGGCTTTGGGGCTCACGCAAATCCAGTCGATGCCTTCGGGCGCCAAGACGGTGCCGTTCGTTTCCACCGCGATCTGGAAGCCTAATGCGTGCAGCGCGGCTATCAGCGCGGTGTCGACTTGCAGCAGCGGCTCGCCGCCGGTCATCACCACAAAGCGGTGCGCTGTGTCGCCAGCCGGCCATTGCGCCGCAATGCGCTCAGCCAGCCCCTGCGCGGTGTTGAACTTGCCGCCCAGCGTGCCGTCGGTGCCCACAAAGTCGGTATCGCAAAACTGGCAGACAGCGGTCGCGCGGTCCTGCTCCCGGCCGGACCACAGGTTGCAACCCGCAAAGCGGCAAAACACGGCGGGGCGCCCTGCGTGCGAGCCTTCGCCCTGCAGTGTGTAGAAAATTTCTTTGACTTGGTATGCCATGGCCGTTACGCAGCCACAGCGAATGAGCGGGAGAAACAACAAGCGGCCACAGGCGTGGCGGCGAGGTTTTTGTACATGGTAGTCCTCTACATGGCTCCGGAACACAAAAGGCAAGGCCCGCCGGAGCAGCGGGCCTTGGGTTGGATTTTAGCGTGCGGCTCTGCCAACGGTATACAGCGCAGCAAATACTATCTATTTGATAGCTGCCCGCGCAGACATAGCGGGAATTTGAGGCCTATTTGGCACTCAAACGCCGCCCCGGGGCGGTCCAGAGTGCTTGGCGGGTGCTTAGCGAAAGGTTTCAAACACCTCATCCAAGCGCTGCACATACTTCTGGCGCAGGGATGCGTCGATGAAGCTGGCGTCAAAGCTGTTGCGTGCCAGCGCATACGCGTGCTGGGCGCTTAGGCCCAGGGCGGCAAATGTCTGGGTGAAGTTTTCGTTCAGGTAGCCGCCGAAGTACGCCGGGTCGTCGGAGTTGACAGTAGCCATGATGCCGGCATCCAGCATGGTGCCGATGTTGTGTGAGCTAAGTGTGGGGAACACGCGCAGCTTCAGGTTGGACAGCGGGCACACGGTGAGCGGCATTTTGTCGGCAGCCAGGCGCTGCATCAGGGCTGCGTCGTGAATGGCTTGCACGCCGTGGTCGATGCGCTCGACCTTGAGCACATCCAGCGCGCTCCAGATGTAGGCGGGGGGCGCCTCTTCACCTGCGTGCGCCACCAGCCGGAAGCCTAACTCGCGGGCGCGGGCGTAGACCTTGGCAAACTTTTCAGGCGGGTGCCCGACTTCGCTGGACGCCAAGCCTATGCCCACAATCTTGTCGCGCAGTGGCAGCGCCTGCTCCAGGCATTCAAAGGCTTCCTCTTCGCTCAGGTGGCGCAGAAAGCACAAAATCAGCGAGGCTGTCATGCCGAACTTGGCAGGCGCATCCGCACAGGCGCGGTACAGGCCGTTGATCACCGTCTCGGCACTCAAGCCGTGGCCAGTGTGTGTTTGGGTGTCGAAGAAGATTTCTGTGTGCAACACGTTGTCGGCTTGCGCTTTGGCCAGATACGCGCAAGTCATGTCGTAGAAGTCCTGCTCGGTCTTCAGCACCATGGTGCCCTCGTGGTAGATGTCCAGAAACTCTTGCAGGTTGTTGAACACATAGGCGTCGCGCAGCGCCTGCTCGCTAGGGAAGCGCAGGGGCACGCTGTTGCGCTTGGCCAGTGCAAACATGAGCTCAGGCTCCAGCGAGCCTTCGATGTGCATGTGCAGTTCGGCTTTGGGCATGGCGCGCAACAGAGCGGGCATGCGATCAGCGGCGACGGTGGGAACGTTGGGATGGGTGCGCATCAGCAGACTCCAAAAGTGATTGTTTCTTGCTTCAAAAAGCGGCGGTAGGCGGACGAAGCTTTGTCCGCCGTGGTGTGTACTTCGGCGCGCACATCCAAAGGCAGGCGGCGCGGCCGCTGGGATTCGAGCACAGGCTTGTCTTGCATGAAGATGGTGTGCTGGAAATCCTGCAGCTTGTTGTCGGGCGAGTCAAAGTCCGCCATGGCCAGGCGGAACCAGACGCGGCTGGTTTCAGGTGTAGTCGGGCAAATGAACAGCGCAATGGACTCGCGAAAGCCCTGCAGCGCCACACTGGCAGCATCCGGCACCTTGGTCAACACAGCGGTATACGGGGCGACGACTTCGTAGGTGTATTCCACATGCGCTGTAGCGGTGGAGTGCACATTGCTTTGCGGCTGCCAGGCTCGGCACTGGGTGGCCAGCAAGCCGGTAGGCGTGGGCTCGACCCGGTAGTCGTCGATAGAGGTGGCTTCGCGCATGCCCAACCAGCCTTCGTGCACAAATCCGAAGTGCGCCATGTCCAAAAAGTTTTCGACAATGCGCGGCGCGCTGGTCGCCACGTCATACGGGCCGCACAGCACTTTGCGCAATTGTGCGTCGGTCTCGGCAGCAAAAGCAGGCAATGGCACAACCGCATCCGGCAACAACTGCACCCAAATCAGGCCATAAGCCTCTACCACCGCATGGGTGCGCGCCGCATGGCTGGCGGGCGGCACAAACGACGGCACCGCGGGCACATGCACGCACTGGCCTCCCGCTTCAAACTGCCAGCCGTGGTACGGGCACTCCAAGCGGCCGGCGCAGACGCGGCCCAGGGAGAGCTTGGCACCACGGTGCGGGCACTGGTCGCCCCAAGCATGTGCCAGACCCGTGGCATCGCGCCAAAGCACCAGTTCCTGCTCCAGCAGGGTGACTGCCAGCGGTGCGTCGGTCAGGCCGTTGGCAGCCATCACAGGGTGCCAGAGTGAATGTTCTTTCAAAGGTCTGCTTTCCAGTCTCATGCCATGTGCACCACTGCACAGGAACAAAAAAGGGCCGCACGGGGCGGCCCTTTTACTTACCGGGTCACCATTACTTGGCGCCGGGAACCTTGCCTTCCACGCCCTTGACGTAGAAGTTCACGCCGGAGAGGAACTTGTCGTCAGCAGTTTCGCCGTCTTTCAAGACTTCCTTGCCGGTGTTGTCTTTCAGGGGGCCCTTCCAAATCGCGAAGGAACCGTCGGTCAGACCCTTCTTGATCTCATCAATCTTGGCTTTGGTTTCAGCAGGCACGTCTTCAGCAATGGAAACGATGTCGATCGCGCCATCCTTCACGCCCAACCAGGAACCGGTACCGCCCTTCCAGGAACCATCCAATGCTGCCTTGGTTGCAGAGATGTAGTAAGGGCCCCAGTTGATGATGGAAGAAGCCAAGTGGGCTTTGGGGCCATAGGCTGTCATGTCGGAATCCCAACCGAAGGCACGCTTGCCCTTGGCTTCTGCAGTCTTCAAGACGGCAGGAGAGTCGGTGTTCTGGAACAGAACGTCAGCTCCGCCGTTGATCAGGGAGGTCGCGGCTTCGGTTTCTTTTGGTGGGTCGAACCAGCCGTTCACCCATACGACTTTGGTCTTGACCTTGGGGTTGCTGCTTTGTGCGCCCAATGTGAAGCTGTTGATGTTGCGGATCACTTCAGGAATTGGGATGGAAGCCACCACGCCCAGCGTGTTGGACTTGGTCATCTTGCCTGCGATCACGCCAGCCATATAAGCGCCTTCGTAGGTGCGGCTGTCGTAAGTGCGCATGTTCTCGGCTTGCTTGTAGCCGGTGGCGTGTTCGAACTTCACGTCCTTGAACTCGGGCGCCACTTTGAGCATGGGCTCCATGTAACCGAAGGTGGTGCCGAAAATCAGCTTGTTGCCGCTGCTGGCCATTTCACGGATGACGCGCTCAGCGTCAGCAGACTCGGGCACGTTTTCCACGAAGGAAGTGACGATCTTGTCGCCGAACTCTTTTTCGAGGGCTTTGCGGCCGTTGTCGTGTGCAAAGGTCCAGCCGCCGTCGCCCACAGGACCTACGTAGGCAAACGCGATTTTCAGGGGCTCTGGCTTGGGAGCAGGCGCAGAGGCTGCGGGAGCCGGTGCGGGCGCAGGCGCCGGTTCTTCCTTCTTGCCGCAGCCGACAAGTGCTGCGCCGGCAACGGCTGTCAGGGCCGCTACCTTCAGCAAGGAGCGTTTTTGCAAATCTGTCATGTCACTTCCTTATAAAAAAACGAGGGATGGAAACGAAACAATCGCGCATCACGAGCCCGGATAAAACGGCTTGCCGATGGAAGCCGGCATATTAATCCGTATCCAGCGCGGATTACGCGAAATCAGGGCCAAAACCACAATGGTCGCAATATAGGGCAGCATGGTCAAGAACTGGCTTGGCACTTCTACCCCGATACCTTGCAGGTGGAACTGCAACATGGTCACGCCCCCGAACAGGTAAGCACCAAGCAACACCCGTGCCGGGCGCCAGGTGGCGAAAGTGGTCAGGGCCAGCGCAATCCAGCCCTTGCCGGCCACCATGCCCTCCACCCACAGGGGCGTGTAAATCACCGAAATATAGGCACCTGCCAAGCCGCACAGCGCGCCGCCGCAGACCACCGCGCCCAAGCGGATGGCGCGCACCGGGTAGCCCAGCGCATGGGCCGACTCCGGACTCTCGCCCACGCTGCGCAGAATCAAGCCGGCGCGGGTGCGGTACAAAAACCAGATCAATCCCAAGGCGAACAGCACCGTCAGGTACACCATGGGGTGGTGCTTGAAGAAGGCCGGGCCGATGAAGGGGATGTCCGACAGGCCTGGAATGGCAAAGCTCGGCCGCTCCGGCATTTTTTCCTGCACATACGAAATGCCTGCAAACGCCGAGAAGCCCGCGCCGAACAAGCTGAGCGCCAATCCGGTGGCGTACTGGTTGGTGTTGAGCCAGATCACCAGCAACCCGAAGATTGCCGCCATGACCGCTCCGGCGGCAATGCCGGCCGCAAAGCCTGCCACATCGCTGCCGGTATGCACCACGGCGGCGAAACCCGCGATGGCAGCACAGAGCATCATGCCTTCGGCACCGAGGTTGACGATGCCGGCTTTCTCATTGATCAACAAGCCCAGCGAGGCGATGGCCAGCACGGTGCCGGCATTCAAAGTCGCTGCGATCAGCAGTGCGTATGCATCCATTATTTTTTACCTCCTGCAGCGGAGACCCATTTCAGGCGGTAATTCACCAAGGTGTCGCAGGCCAGCAGACTGAACAACAACAGGCCCTGGAACACGCCGGTGAGCGACTTGGGCAAGCCCAATCGGGACTGGGCCAATTCGCCGCCGATGTAGAACATGCTCATCAGCAGCGCCGAGAACACCATGCCCACGGGGTGCAAACGCCCCACATACGCCACGATGATCGCGGCAAAACCGTAACCGGCCGGCACATACGGAGTGAGTTGCCCGATGGGGCCAGCCACCTCCAGCGCTCCCGCCAAACCTGCCATACCCCCGGACACCAGCAAAGCCGTCCACAGCGCCTTGCGGGATGAAAAACCTGCATAGCGGGAAGCTGCTGGCGCCAAGCCACCCACCTGCTGGGCAAAACCTGCGCGGGTACGAAACAGGAAAATCCACACCCCGGCCACACCTACCAGCGCGAACAACACGCCGATGCTCATGCGCGAGCCCTGGAACAAGCGGGGAATACGGGTCGCTGCCTCAAAGGTCTTGGTCTGGGGGAAGTTGTAACCCAAGGGGTCTTTCCAGGGGCCGTAAACCAGATAGCCCAGTACTTGCACTGCCACATACACCAGCATCAGGCTCACCAGAATCTCGTTGGCGTTGAACTTGTCACGCAAGAACGCCGTGAGTCCGGCCCACACCATGCCACCGGCAATGCCGGCCAGCACCACGGGTACGACGATCCAGCCCCCGGTGGTCTTCTCTGCCAGCAGGGCGACGCCGCTTGCTGCAATGGCACCAATGATGTACTGCCCTTCGGCACCGATATTCCACACGTTGGAGCGGAAACACACGGCCAAGCCCAACGCAATCACCAGCAAAGGCGTGGCTTTGACTACCAGTTCACCCAGGGCGTAACCGCTTTTGATGGGTTCCCAGAAGAACACCAGCAGACCCCGCACAGGGTCTTTGCCCAGTGCCATGAACAACACAATACCGATGAGCACCGTCACCAGCAGCGCGAGCACCGGGGAGCCGTAGCCCCAGGCCTTGGACGGCTGGGGGCGGGCTTCGAGTTTCAAACCGGCTTTAGCCATGGGCCACCTCCACAGAGGCGGCTGCAGCTGCGCCGGAACCTTCCCACAATCCACTCATCCATTCCCCGATCTTTTCCACCGTAGCCTCCGCCACCGGTACGGAAGGCGACAAGCGCCCGCGCGCGATGACATGCAGCCGGTCGCTGACCTCAAACAATTCGTCGAGTTCTTCACTTACCACCAGCACCGCGCAGCCGGCATCGCGCAGGGCCAGAATCTCGCCGCGGATCTGGGCCGCAGCCCCCACGTCCACGCCCCAGGTGGGCTGGGACACGATGAACAGCTTGGGCGCCGCGTCGATCTCGCGGCCCACGATGAACTTCTGCAAATTGCCGCCGGAGAGCGAGCGCGCCGCAGCCGTGGGGCCATTGGCCTTGACGTTGAAGGCCTTGATGATGCGCGCGGCATGGTCTTCCAACTGGCGCACCCGGATCCAGCCGCCGGCAAATTTTGGTGCCGTGATGGACTCCGTGCGGGTCAGCAACATGTTCTGGGCCAAACTCAGTGTGGGTACCGCACCGCGCCCCAAACGTTCTTCAGGTACAAAGTGCAGACCCAACTTGCGCCGGCCGCCGGGGTGCAGGGAAGACACATCCGCCCGTCCCATGGTGACGCTGCCCTTGGGTGCGCGCACATCTTCGCCGGACAGGGCGTACAGCAGTTCTTTCTGGCCATTGCCTGACACACCTGCAATGCCCACCACTTCGCCCGCATGGACCGTGAGCGAAATGCCGTTCAGGTCGACGCCAAACTGGTCTTCGCGGGCCAGGCTCAGGTTTTTCACGGTAAGCACCGGGGAGCCGGCCTGTTGAGGGCGGTGCTCCAGCTGGGGCGGTTCTGCACCGATCATCAAGCGGGACAAAGATGCGTTGGACTCTTCGGCCGGGTTGCACACCCCGGTGACCTTGCCGCCGCGCAGCACGGTGCAGGCGTTGCACAACTCACGGATCTCATGCAATTTGTGCGAGATGTACAAAATGCTGCAGCCCTGCGAGGCCAGCTTCTTGAGCACCACAAACAGCTTCTCCACCGCCTGGGGTGTCAGCACCGAGGTGGGCTCGTCCAAAATCAGCAACTGCGGGTTGGTCAGCAAGGCGCGGATGATTTCCACCCGCTGCATCTCGCCCACGCTCAGCGTATGGACTGGGCGGCTGGGATCGATGTCCAGTCCGTATTCGGCCGCCTTGGCGGTGATGCTGGCGGTGACCTGCTCCAGGCTTTGCGCTTTGTCCAGACCCAGCCAGACGTTCTCAGCCACGGTGATGGTGTCAAACAGGTTGAAGTGCTGGAACACCATGCTGATGCCCAAGGCCCGCGCCTCTTTGGGGTTGCGGATATGGGCGGGCTTGCCATTGAACAGCACCTGGCCGGCATCGGGCTTGATGGATCCATAAATGATCTTCATCAAGGTGGACTTGCCGGCCCCGTTTTCGCCCAGCACGGCATGGGTCTGGCCGGGCAGCACGGTGAGCGATACGTCGCTGTTGGCGATCACGCCGGGGTAGGCCTTGGTGATGCCGGTGAGTTGCAGCCGCGGCACGGCAGTCGGAGGCGAAGTGGATTCCATACAGGCGTGTTGTCTTCTTTAATTATTCTTTTCGGAGCTCTGCGGCCACCGATTTGATGCGCTCACGCAGCCACTTATTGGACGCACTGGTGTGGGTGCGGGCATGCCAGAGCTGGTAGTACATCATGCGGGGAAACTCCACAGGGCAAGGCAATAGGGTGACCGGCAGTGTGTCCACAAAACGTTCACAGTACTGGCGGCCGGTAGTCAACACCAGCAAGGTTGATGCCACCATGCCCGGAATCAGGCTGAAATGCGGGCAACGGGCCACGATGTGGCGTTGCAAGCCGAGACCGCTCAGGTGGTCATCGATCACGCCCTTGGCACCCGGATGGGTCGCGCCCGGTGCAATGTGCTCTGCTTCCAGCCACTGGGTCTGGTCCCAGCCGCGGCGCACGGCCGGATGCTTGTTGGACACGAGGCACACCACTTCGTCCCCGAACAGACGGCCCAGATGCAGGTCGTCCGGGGGTTGTGGCCAGTTGCCGATCACCACATCGATATCGCCCTGCGCCAACTGGGTGCGGTAATCCGCCGCGCCGCTCAGGGGGTGGATTTCAATCTCGGCAAAAGGGGCCTGCTCCTTGATCTGCGCCACCAGACGGGGCAGAAACAGGGGATCCAGGTAGTCGCTGGCTGCCAAGCGAAAGGTGTTACGTGCCGCCGCGGGCTCAAAACCCCGCGCGTCCGAGAACAACATCTCTGCGGCACGCAATATGCTGGCACTGGGCTCGAGCATGCGCAGCGCCGTCTCGGTGGGCACCATGCCGGAGCCGGAGCGCACCAACAAGGGGTCGCCGGCAAAGTCCCGCAAGCGTTTAAGCGATGCGCTGACCGCCGGCTGGTGCATGCCCAGACGGATGGCGGCTTTCGAAACGCTACGCTCGGTTAACACGGTATGAAGGACCCTGATCAAATGAAGGTCTATCTTGTCGAAAAGGGATTGGTCTCTCATACACAGCGTTCAATTGGACCCATATGCTAATGCGTATGGAAACGGAACAACACCCGGATTACCCTCCCGCACGAGGAAACACTCCATGACCACCACTCCCCTGAAGTTTGTACGCCGCGGCGAAATCGTCACGCTGCACGATGTACCCCCCACCCGCACCCTGCTGGAGGTGCTGCGCGAAGACCTGCACTGCACGGGCACCAAAGAGGGCTGTAACGAAGGCGACTGCGGTGCCTGCACCGTGGTCGTGGGCGAATCCGTCAACGGCGAACTGAAGACCAAAGCGGTCAACAGCTGCATCAAGATGGCCCACAGCCTCAATGGCAAAGCACTGTGGACGGTAGAAGACATTGCCGCCGACGACGGGCGCTTGCACCCCGCACAGCAAGCCATGGTGCAGTGCCACGGCTCCCAATGCGGCTTTTGCACCCCCGGCTTTGTGATGAGCCTGTTCGATCTGTACCGCCACCACGCCCATGCCGGCAAACCCATCTCCCGGGACGACGCCCTGCACGCCCTGAGTGGCAATTTGTGTCGCTGCACCGGCTACCGCCCTATCCTGGATGCTGCCCAAACCATGCTGGGCCAGCCCGCCGTGGACCTGCGCGAAGCCGAAACGCTATCAAAATTGGAGCTCCTCGCGCAGGAGGGACGGGCGCCTTCGACCGATTCTTCTTACATTTCGCCTACCTCTCTAGCCGGCTTGCTGGCGGCGCGGGCCCAGTACCCGCAAGCACAAATCGTCGCTGGCTGCACCGACGTAGGCCTGTGGGTCACCAAGATGCACAAGGATTTCCCCCGCGTGCTGGATGTGACCCAAGTGGCCGAACTGCGGCGCGTGGAGCAGTACCCGCACCACATCGCCATAGGCGCCGCCGTCACCCTGACGGATGCGTTTGCCGCCCTAGTGGCCGACCGGCCGCAGTTGGCCACTTTTGCCAGCCGCTTTGCCGGCCTTCCGGTGCGCAATGCAGGTACGCTGGGCGGCAACGTGGCCAATGGCTCGCCCATCGGGGACTCCATGCCGCTGCTGATTGCCCTTGGCGCCAGCGTGGTGCTGATGGCTTGGCGCGGCATAGGCAACAAGGCGAAAGCAGTGCACCGCGAACTGCGCCTCGAGGACCTCTACACCGGCTACCGCCAGAACGTCATGGCACCGGACGAAGTGTTGGCCTGGATCAAAGTGCCCAAGGCCGTGCCCCATGAGCGGTCACGTGTTTACAAGATTTCCAAACGCTTTGAAGACGACATTTCTGCCGTCTGCCTCGCGCTGAACCTGCACATCGAAAGCGGCATAGTCACCCACGCCAGCATCGGGGTGGGTGGTGTGGCGGCCACGCCTGTGCGTGCGCTCAAGACGCAGGCAGCCTTGCTGGGCAAACCCTGGAGTGCTGCCACGGTGAAAGCCGCCCAGGCCACCTTGCGAGGCGAGTTCAGCCCGATCTCCGACATGCGCGCCAGCAGCGCCTACCGGGTGGAGGTGCTGGGTAATCTGCTGCAGCGCTACTGGCTGGAGAGCCAAGGCCTTACCGCCATCAATCTAGAGAGCTATGTGCCTGAAGGAGAAGCTGCATGAGCGCCACACCCTTCAACCCGTCTTTGACTCCCACCCTCTCCCCCGAGGTGGCCGCCGCCGTGCCCACTTCCCGTGGCCCGGCCGCCGGCGTCAATCAGTTCCATGAAAGCGCCGTGGCCCAGGTGGCCGGCGCGGTGCATTACATCGACGACCTGCCCGAGGTGCGCGGCACCCTGTATGCCGCGCCCATTCTTTCTACCCATGCGCATGGCAAGCTGCTGGGCGTGGACAGCACGGCAGCGCGCGCCATGCCCGGCGTGGTGGACGTGGTGCTGGCGGAAGACATTCCCGGCGACCCCATGCTGGCCGCCTTTGCCGGCGACGAGCCGGTGTTTGCCTTGGACACCGTGCAGTTCGTGGGCCAAGTGGTGGGCGTGGTGCTTGCCAAAACGGTGATGCAGGCCCGCCATGCCGCCCGCAAAGTGCAACTCAGGATCGAGCCCCTGCCGGCCATCCTGTCGGTGCAAGAGTCCATCCGCGCCAAGAGCTTTGTGCTGCCACCGGTCAACGTTCGGCGCGGTGATGCGGATGCGGCCCTGAAAAGCGCGCCCCACACCCTGCACGGTACGCTGGAAGTCGGCGGGCAGGAGCACTTTTACCTGGAAGGCCAGATTGCCTATGTGCTGCCGCAAGAGCAGAACCAGTGGCTGGTCTACAGCAGCACCCAGCACCCCGGCGAAGTGCAGCACTGGGTGAGCCACGCATTGGGCATCGACAACCACGCCGTCAAGGTGGAGTGCCGGCGCATGGGAGGCGGCTTCGGCGGCAAGGAAACGCAGGCCGGCCATCTGGCCGTGTGGGCGGCCATTGCGGCGGCCAAAAACCGCTGCGCCGTGAAGCTGCGGCTGGACCGGGACGACGACTTCATGGTCACCGGCAAGCGCCACCCCTTTGCGTATGAATACAGCGTGGGCTTTGACGAAACCGGCCGCCTGACCGCCCTGAAACTGCAAATGGCAGTCAACTGTGGCTTCAGCGCCGACCTGTCCGGCCCGGTGGCGGACCGCGCCATCTTCCACACCGACAACGCCTACTACCTGCAGGATGTGGACATCACCTCCTACCGCTGCAAAACCAACACCCAGAGCCATACCGCCTTCCGTGGCTTCGGCGGCCCGCAGGGTGTGGTGCTGATTGAGGCGGTGATGGGCGACATTGCCCGTGCGCTCAAGCTGGACCCGCTGGACGTGCGCATGCGCAACCTCTACAGCGATGAGGCCATCCCCGGCACTGCGAACCGCCGCGACACCACCCACTACCAGATGAAGGTGGAGGACAACATCCTCCAGCCCTTGCTATCAAAATTGGAGCTGTCCGCGCAGTATCGACGGCGGGTAGAGGCCATTTCGGCATGGAACCAGACCAGCCCGGTACTCAAGCGCGGCATCGCCATTACGCCGGTCAAGTTCGGCATCAGCTTCACGGCCACACTGTTTAACCAAGCTGGCGCGCTGGTGCATGTGTACACCGACGGCAGCGTGCAGGTGAACCATGGCGGCGCCGAGATGGGCCAGGGCCTGAACACCAAGGTCGCCCAGATCGTGGCGGACGAATTGGGCATTCCCTTCACACGGGTGCTCAGCACTGCCAGTGACACCAGCAAAGTGCCCAACGCCTCCGCCACCGCGGCCAGTGCGGGTACCGACCTGAACGGCCGCGCAGCCCAGTTTGCCGCCCGCCATGTGCGCGACAACCTGGCCGCCTTTGTGGCCGGGCTCGATGGCTGCGGTGCAGGTGCCGTGCGCTTCAAGCATGGCGAAGTGTTCTCGCCCACCACCACCCGCAGCTTCGACGACGTGGTGAAAATGGCCTATGCCAACCGCATCCAGCTCTGGAGTGACGGCTTTTACCGTACGCCCAAGATCCACTACGACAAGACGACGCTGACCGGCCGGCCTTTCTACTATTTCGCTTATGGTGCAGCGTGCACCGAAGTGGTGATCGACACCCTGACCGGCGAAAGCAAGGTGCTCAAAGTGGACATCCTCCACGACGTGGGCCGCAGCATCAACCCCGCTATCGACGTGGGGCAAATTGAAGGCGCCTTTGTGCAAGGCATGGGCTGGCTCACCACGGAGCAACTGGTCTGGAACGACAAGGGCTACCTCAGCACCCACGCGCCCAGCACCTACAAAATCCCCACCGCGGCGGATGTGCCCGAGCACTTCAAGGTGGACCTTTGGCACGAACCCAACATTGAGGACAACGTGTTCGGCAGCAAGGCCGTGGGCGAGCCCCCTTTCATGCTGGGCATCAGCGTGTTTGAAGCCTTGCGCGATGCGGTAGCCCAAGCCAAGGGCCCGGGTGCCGCCGTGCAACTCACGGCGCCGGCCACGGCTGAGAATGTGTTGAAAGCGCTCAAGGACTGAGCGCCTACAGGGTGGAACTACACCCCGGCCAGCGAACGCAAACCGCCGGGGTCGACCAGATTCACCGTGCGGCCTGAGCCGCTGATAAGGCTGCGCTCCCGCAGGTGGCGCAGCACGCGGGACAGTGTCTCGGGTGCGATGCCCAGTTGGGCCGCGATCAGGCGTTTGCGCTGTTGCAGCTGCACCGCGCAACCGCCTTTGTCGTTCGACTCGGCATGTTGCAGCAGCCATTCGGCACAACGCGCCTCGGCACCCTTGGCCAATCGGCTCACTGCCAGTTCGGTTTGCTCGCGGTGCGCCTGCGCCACGCCGGTGAGCATGGTGGTGCTGAGTTGGCGGTTGGCTGCCAGCGCGGCCTGAAACTCGGCCATGGGCACGCGGCGCAGCACCACATCGGTCTGGGCGACCACGTCCATGGCGGCGGGCATTTCCAGCACGGCGGCTGTGGGGTCTACCCAGCCGGGCCCTTGCATCTGGCCGAGCTGGTGCTCCAGCAGTTCATCCCGGTTACCCGGGGTACCGCTGATGCCAAAGACCACATGCCCGCTTTCCAGATACCAGGCTGCGGCAGTCGCATCACCGCGCCGCAGCAACACGCTGCCAGCGACCCGGCGCTCGGGGTTGCTGTGGGTCAAAAGCGATTGAATTGCGGTAGGTACAGGTGCCAACATGGACTTCACTGTGCCCGCCGCTGGCAGTCGCCGCCTTGAGACAGATCAAACTTTTGCGTGCCCGACCACAGGGCTTGCGCCGTTTACAACACCAGAATCGCCCGGAAGTCGTTCACGTTGGTGTGCGTGGGGCCGGTGGTGAACAGGTCCCCCAGCGGCTGGAAGAAGCCCACCGCGTCATTGCGGTCCAGGCAATCGGCCAAGGACACACCGGCGGCCTCAGCACGCGCCAAGGTGTCGGGGGTGACCAGCGCTCCGGCGTTGTCTGCCACGCCGTCAATGCCATCGGTGTCGGCGGCCAGCGCCCACACCTTGGGCTGCGCTTGCAGGCCCTGGGCCAGGCCCATGCAAAACTCCCCCGCGCGCCCGCCCCGACCTCTTAAAGCGCCTTCTCGACGCGGGCGCACAGTCACGGTGGTCTCGCCGCCGCTCAGAATCACACAAGGCTTGGCGAAGGGCTGCACGGCGGAAGCCGGTTTGAGCGAGGCGGTACGCGCCAAGGCGGCGTGCACCTTGCCCACTTCGCGGGACTCGCCTTCGAGCTCATCGCTGAGGATGTAGGCATGCAAGCCCATGCTGCGGGCCAGATCGGCAGCAGCTTCGAGCGACTGCTGGGGCGTGGCAATCAAATGCACTGAGTTGTTGGCAAATACGGCATCGCCGGGCTTGGGCGTTTCGAGCACACCGGCCTCCAGCGCTTTGAGCACGAAATCGGCCTCCAGTGCAGGTGCATCTTGCGCGAGGCGCTTCAAAATTGATAGCGCGTCGGCGCAGGTGCTGGGGTCCGGCACCGTCGGCCCACTGGCGATCACACTCGGGTCGTCGCCCGGCACATCGCTGATCAGTAGCGTCACCACCTTGGCGGGATAGCAGGCTGCGGCCAAGCGCCCGCCCTTGATGGCGGACAGATGCTTGCGCACGCAGTTCATCTCCTGAATGCTGGCGCCGCTCTCCAGCAAGAGCTTGTTGATGCGCTGCTTGAGCTCCAGGCTGATGCCGCCCTGCACGCCGTCTACCTCCCACTGCGCGGGCAGCGTCAGCAAGGAGGATCCGCCACCGGAGATCAGGCAGATCACCAAATCGTCCTCGGTGAGCCCACGGGTCAAGGCCAGGATGCGCTGGGCTGCGGCCAAGCCGGCAGCGTCAGGCACCGGGTGGGCGGCTTCCACCACTTCTATGCGGGCTGGAGCTGCGTCTGCCAGTAGCGGCGGGGTGTGGTCGTAGCGGGTAACGACCAGACCCGACATTGGCAGGTCTTGGGGCCACAGCGCGTCCAGCGCATGGGCCATGGCGCCACCTGCTTTGCCTGCGCCCAGCACCAGCGTGCGCCCCTTGGGCGGCTCAGGCAGGTAGTGGTTGAGGGTATGCGCGGGTAGCGCCTGGCGCACTGCGGCCCAGTACAGCTGGCTCAGCAACTCGCGCGGGGCAATGTCAGAGAAATGCGCAGGGGCTTGGGGATGGGTTTCAGTACTTGGCATGTTCATCGCTTGATGCAAAAGTAAATGGGGCAAAATTTAGGGGCGCGTAGCGCAAGCACAGCCCGGGATGCTCGGCAACGTGGTGCTCGCCTCTGGTGGCTCTTGCAGCCCGCCAGCGGGATTCGGCCTCGGCAGGACCCACCCTTGCAGGTGGGCGACTTGTTTGACGGAGAGACTTTCACATGGGCACTTTGCTGATCCACAACGCGCGCGCGGTCGCAACTTTCGACCACGCCGACCCTACGCAATCCACCGAGCTGCGTGACGCATCCATCTACATCGAAGGCAACCGCATCGCTTTCATGGGTGCCACCGCCGACCTGCCGCCACACGCGCTGGAGGCTGACGAGGTGATTGACGCGCAGCGCCTTTTGGTCACCCCCGGTCTGGTGAACACCCACCACCATATGTACCAGAGCCTCACGCGGGCCATACCCGGTGTGCAAAACGCTGAACTGTTCGGCTGGCTGCGCGGGCTGTATCCCCTCTGGGCCGGGCTGACGCCCGAGATGGTGCAGGTAAGCACCCAGATCGCCATGGCCGAACTGCTGATGAGCGGCTGCACCACCAGCAGCGACCACCTCTACATCTACCCCAATGGCGTGCGGCTGGACGACAGCATTGGCGCAGCCGCCGAGATAGGCATGCGCTTCGTAGCCACCCGCGGCAGCATGAGCGTGGGCCAGAGCCAGGGCGGCCTGCCTCCGGACCGGGTGGTAGAACAAGAAGACTTCATTCTCAAAGAAAGCCAACGGCTGATCGAGCAACACCACGATGCGAGCTGGGGCTCCATGCTGAATGTGGCGCTGGCGCCCTGCTCCCCGTTCAGCGTGAGCCGCGACCTGATGCGCGAAGCCGCCCTGCTGGCCCGCAGCTTCAAGGGTCAGGGCGTACGCCTGCACACCCACCTGGCCGAAAACGACCACGACCTGGCCTACAGCCGCGAAAAGTTCGGCTGCACCCCCACCCAATACGCCCAGGACCTGGGCTGGCTGGGTGAGGACGTGTGGCACGCCCACTGCGTGAAGCTGGACGACGAGGGCATCAGCCTGTTTGCCGCCAGCCGCACCGGCGTGGCGCACTGCCCGTGCAGCAACATGCGCCTGGCCAGCGGCATCGCCCCCATCCGCAAAATGCTGAACGCCGGCGTGCCGGTAGGCCTGGGTGTGGACGGCAGCGCCAGCAATGACGCGGCCCACATGGTGAACGAAGCCCGCCAGGCCCTGCTGTTGGCCCGCGTGGGCCGCGCCATGCAGCCACCGGAAGAGCGTGTGCTGCCCACTGGCGAGCGCCGCACCTTCTTCGGCTGCGATTTGGGCCCGGCCGAAATGACCGCGCGGGATGCCCTCAGCGTAGCCACCCGGGGCGGCGCGCAAGTGCTGGGCCGCAAGGACATCGGCCACCTGGCGGTGGGCATGTGTGCGGACCTGGTGCTCTTTGACCTGGACACGCTGGGCTTTGCCGGTGGCGCGGTGCACGACCCTGTCGGCAGCCTGCTGCTGTGTGCCAGTCCGCAGGCGGACTACACGGTCGTCAACGGCAAGGTGGTGGTGCGCGAGGGCCACTTGGAAACGGTAGACCTTGGCCCGCTGATGGAGCGCCACAACCGGTTGGCGCTGCAGCTGGCTGCGGCTGCAGTCCACTGACCTCAACCGCCCAGCATCACACCTGAATGACGCGAGTTTGCTCCTGAAATGGGAGCTGCTCGCGCAATATCGACGGGCGCCAAAGGCCAATTCAAGCCTCAACGCACGAGGCAGGGGCGCTTGGGGTCGAACTTCCAGCCGGGGATCAGGTACTGCATGGCCATCGCATCATTACGTGCGCCCAAACCGTGCTGCAAGTAGAGCTGGTGAGCTTTTTCCACTTCGACCATGTCCAGCTCGACACCCAAACCGGGCGTGGTGGGCACGGCAATTTGCCCGCCCACAATCTGCAGCGGGTCTTGGGTCAGGCGCTGGCCGTCCTGCCAGATCCAATGGGTATCAATGGCCGTTACCTTGCCCGGTGCAGCAGCCGCCACATGGGTGAACATGGCCAGCGACACGTCAAAGTGGTTGTTGGAATGCGAACCCCAAGTCAAGCCCCAGGTCTGGCAGACCTGCGCCACCCGCACGGAGCCCTGCATGGTCCAGAAATGCGGGTCAGCCAAGGGAATGTCCACGGACTGCAAGGCCAGCGAATGGGCCAGCTCGCGCCAGTCGGTGGCAATCATATTGGTGGCAGTGGGCAGGCCAGTGGCGCGGCGGAACTCGGCCACGACTTCCCGGCCGGAAAACACGCCTTCGGCCCCGCAGGGGTCTTCGGCATAGGCCATCACGCCATGCAAGTCGCGGCAAAGGCGCACCGCGTCATTCAACAGCCATCCACCGTTCGGGTCCAGCGTGATGCGGGCTTGCGGGAAGCGGGCATGCAGGGCGCGGATGGCCTCCACTTCTTCTTCGCCGCGTAGCACACCGCCCTTGAGCTTGAAGTCCTGGAAGCCGTAGCGCGCAAAAGCGGCCTCGGCCAGACGCACCACGCCGTCTGCGTCCATGGCTTTTTCGTGGCGCAGGCGCTTCCAGTCATCGGCCTGATCCGGCTCGCTGAGGTAGGGCAAGTCAGTCTGCTGGCGGTCGCCCACATAGAACAGGTAGCCCAGCACCGCGACGCTGCTGCGTTGTTGGCCATCGCCCAGCAAGGCCGCCACCGGCACACCCAGGAATTTGCCCAGCAAATCGAGCAAGGCACTTTCCACGGCGGTCACTGCGTGAATCGCCACGCGCAGGTCAAAGGTCTGCAGGCCACGGCCCTCGCTGTCGCGGGCGGCAAAGGCTTCGCGCATGCGGTTGAGGATGGCGTTGTAGTTGCCGACGGATTGACCCACTACCAAGGAGGCAGCATCTTCCAGCGTCTGGCGGATCTTCTCGCCGCCGGGCACTTCACCCACACCGGTGTTGCCGCTGCTGTCGGTCAGGATGACGATGTTGCGGGTAAAAAACGGCGCGTGGGCGCCACTCAGGTTCATCAGCATGCCGTCATGTCCGGCAACCGGAATGACGCGTAGCGCCGTCACCACAGGGGCGCCGCGCACAGAGGTAGTTTCAGACGGGGTCATGGTCAATCTCCTTAGCGGGGCGCTCGGAATGAAAGGATGTGTGGCGCCCCTACATATAGGACATCATACAACTAAACTGCGTCAGCCTGCGACTTTCTCAAGCGATCCTTGCTGTTGGCAAGATGGGTTCGCATGGCGGCGCGGGCCGCATCCGCATCCTGATTGCGGATGGCGTTGAAGATGTATTCGTGTTCGCCATGCACACGTCGCAGGTACGCCAAGCGCCCTTCCGGCGCACTGCTGGCGGTGTTGATGCGGGTGCGCGGAATGATCATGGTGCCCAGATAAGTCATCAGGTCGGCAAAGTGGCGGTTACCCGTGGACTTGGCAACTTCCATGTGGAAACTGAAGTCGGAAGGCACTGCATCCGAGTCTTCCTCAATCGACTTCTGGAACGCGTCCAGCATGGCCTGCATGGCCTGCAAGTTGGCTTCGGTACGGCGCTGTGCCGCCAGGCCCGCAGCCTCGGTTTCCAGCGAAATCCGCAGCTCCAGCAGGGCAATCACATCGGCGACGGTGGCGAAATCCACATCGGCGATCTGGAAATTTCCACTGCTTTGCGGTGCGAGTGCAAAGGTGCCTACACCGTGACGGGTCTCCACCAGACGGTTGGCTTGCAGGCGCGAAATGGCTTCACGCACCACAGTGCGACTGACCTCAAAACGACCCATGATTTCCGATTCAGTGGGCAACTTGTCGCCGGGTTTGATGGCGCCATCGCGGATGCTGGCAGCCAGACTTTCGACCACCTCATTCACCAGGCCCTTGGAGCGGCGCGGGCGCAATGCATCGGCCGACTCCGGTGTTGCACTTGACGCCGCAATTGTTCTAGGGGTTTGCACTAGGTCCATGGAAAAGTCCTTGACGCGGTCTGAGACGATGACCACAATTTAACACATCAGACAACATACAACTGACAATTCAGCTCTCTATTTCATGACAATCAAAGTACACCACACTTTGCTGATGACCGGCGCCGCAGGCGGCTTGGGCACAGCAATGCGCGATCGTTTGAAGGCCAATTGCGAGGTCTTGCGGCTCTCCGACCGGAGCGATTTCGGCCCCGCTCGCGCTGGTGAAGAAGTGATGCTGGCGGACCTGGCAGACGCCGCAGCCGTGGACGCCATGGTGAAGGGCGTGAACGCCATCGTCCATTTCGGCGGCATCTCACTGGAAGGCCCGTTCGAGCCCATCCTGCAAGCCAATATCCTGGGCGTTTACAACTTGTACGAAGCAGCACGCAAACATGGCGTCAAGCGTGTGGTGTTCGCCAGCTCCAACCACGTGACCGGCTATTACAAGCAAAGCGAAACCATCACCCTGAACCACCCTGCCCGTCCGGACAGCCTGTATGGCGTGAGCAAGGCCTTCGGGGAAGACCTGTCCCGCATGTACTTTGACCGCTACGGCATCGAGACGGCCTGCGTACGCATCGGCTCTTCATTTGCCGAACCACGCGACCGCCGCATGCTGGCGAGCTGGCTGAGCTTTGACGATCTGCACCGCCTGGTAACGGCATGCCTGACAACCCCTGTGCTGGGGCATACCGCCATCTTTGGCATCTCCGATAACGCGGTCGCTTGGTACGACAACAGCGCGGCCCGCCACGTGGGCTACGTGCCGCAAGACAGCTCCGATCCGTTCCGCGAAGCTGTCTACGCCCGTACACCCGAACCCGATGTGACGGATCCGGCCGTGATCTACCAGGGCGGCGGCTTCCTGTTCCAAGGCGAGCCCATGACCGCCCACCTGCCCACCAAAAAAACGGCCTGAGGCATACGTGTCCGTTCACACCCCTGCCGTAAAGGCCATCAGCATCAGCCGCGACAGAGTGGGCGAAAGCCCCGTATGGTCTGTGGCCAACCAGTGCATTTACTGGGTCGATATAGAAGGCCCTTTCATTCACCGGCTGAACTGGGCCAATCGCCACCAAAGCACCTGGACACTGCCGGAGCGCGTGGGCTGCATCGCCATGAGCAACCGCGGCACCCTGATAGCGGCCATGGAGACTGGCATTTTCGAAGTCGCCTTGAGTGAACCGCCAGTGGCACACGTCAGCCTGTTGGCCAGCGTGACCCATCCACAGGCAAGCATGCGATTCAATGATGGCCGTTGCGACCCGCAGGGCCGCTTCTGGGCGGGCACCATGGTGCGGGACATGGGGCTTGCCAGTCCCGCCGGAGGCATCTATGGCCTGGATGAAAATGGGCTGCAAGGTCCGGTACTGAGCGGCTACATCACCCCCAACGGTATGGCCTTCAGCACCGATGGCACCACCGCCTATTTGTCCGATTCGCACCCCAGCCGCCAACAAATCTGGAAGCACTCCTTCGACGCTGCCACTGGAACCTGGGGCCCTCAAGCCGCCTGGGTCGATATGCAAGCCCTGCCCGGCCGGCCTGATGGTGCGGCTGTGGATGCAGAAGGCTGCTACTGGATCTGCGGTAACGACGCAGGCCGGATTCACCGCTTCAGCCCCCAGGGCGACTTGCTGCAGTCCATCGCTGTACCGGTCAGCAAACCGGCCATGTGCGCCTTCGGCGGCCCGGAACTCCGCCACTTGTTTGTCACATCCATCCGCCCTGCAAGCCCGGCACCCGGCTTCGATGCCACGCTGGACGGCGCTTTGCTGGTCTTGGAGCCCGGTGTGCAGGGCTTGCCTGAACCTTTGTTTTCCCGTTTTCCCGTCCGTTAACCCCCAACCAATCCCCATAGAGGAGACAACATGAAACTGGTACCTACCGTCCTGGCCGCCGCGATCACTGCCTTGAGCTTCGCAGCGCACGCCGCGGAATTCAAGTCCGCCGATATCCACAATTCGGACGACTACCCCACCGTCACCGCGGTCAAGTTCATGAGTGAAGAACTCAAGAAGGCCTCCGGCGGCAAGCACAGCATCAAGGTATTCAACAAGGGCGCTTTGGGAACTGAAAAGGAAACCATTGACCAGGTGAAGATCGGCGCATTGGACATGGTGCGTGTGAACATCAGCCCGATGAATTCGGTGTGCCCCAAGACCAACATTCCTGTGCTGCCCTTCCTGTTCCGCTCGGTGGACCACCTGCACAAAGTGCTGGACGGCCCCATCGGCGAAGAAATCGCCAAAGACTGCGAAGCCGCAGGTTTTGTGCTGCTGGCCTACTACGACTCCGGCTCCCGCTCCATTTACAGCAAGAAGCCCGTCAAAAGCATTGCCGACACCAAGGGCATGAAGATCCGCGTGCAGCAGTCCGACCTATGGGTCGCCGTGGCGAACGCCATGGGTGCCAACCCCACCCCCATGCCAGCCGGCGAAGTGCTGACCGCATTGAAGACGGGCCTGGTAGACGCAGCGGAAAACAACTACCCCTCCTACGGTTCCGGCTTCCGTCACTTCGAAGCAGCCAAGTACTACAACAAGACCGAGCACTCCATGGCGCCTGAAGTCTTGTTGTTCTCCAAGATCGCATGGGACAAACTGCCCAAGGCTGAGCAGGACCAGATCCGCGCAGCAGCAAAGGCATCGGTAGCCTTTAACCGCACCGCGTGGGCAGCCTATGAAAAGAAAGAATTTGACATGGTGAAGGCTGCAGGTACAGAGATAGTGGAAGTGGACAAGAAGTCTTTCCAGGACGCCATGGCGCCTGTGTATGACAAGTTTGCCAATACCCCTGACATGAAGCGCCTCGTGAAGGCCGTGCAAGACACGAAGTAATTCGCGTCTGCACTACCTCCCGGCCTGACGGTCGGGAGGTTTTCATTCTTCACCGGAGCTCACCATGTACACCCGCTTCTGTGCCACGCTATCCAAGCTCAGTCTGATGCTTGCGGTGGCAGGCCTCATCGTGCTCATCGCCTGCGTGCAATACCAGGTGATAGGGCGTTATGTGTTCAACGACACACCTACCTGGGCAGAGGCTTTGGCCTTGCTGCTTGTTCTCTATGTCACCGCACTGGGCTTGGCAGTCGGCGTACGCGATGCCGGCCACATCGGCATGGACTCCATCATCAGCCTGCTCCCTGAGAGCCTGCGCTTGAAACTGGAAATCATCATCCATGTTTTGGTGGGCATTTTCGGCGCACTCATGGGCTACTACGGCTACATCTGGTCCGTCCTAAAGTGGAACGACCAGAAACCCATGCTGCCGATCCCCTCCAGCATGGACTATGTGCCACTCATCATCGCCGGCGTACTGGTGGTGCTTTTTTCGATTGAACATGTGATCGCCCTCGTTCAGGGCAAGGAAGTGGTGCCGTCATGGAACTGACTGTTTTGGGCGTGAGCTTCGGCTTGCTTTTAATTATCGGGGTGCCCGTCGGGTTCGCAGTCGGCCTCGCGTCTGTCGCCACCATCATTACCGCCGGATTGCCGGTCGCCGTCGTATTCCAGAAGATGGTGGGGGGCATGCAGGTGTTCTCCTTTCTGGCGATTCCGTTTTTCATCTTTGCCGGAGAGTTGATGCTGCACGGCGGCATTGCCCAGCGCATCGTGAGGTTTGCCAACAGCCTCGTCGGCCATGTGCGTGGAGGTCTGGGGATGTCCAACGTGATGGGTTGCACCTTGTTCGGTGGTGTGGCCGGCTCGCCAGTCGCCGACGTATCTGCCATGGGCTCGGTGATGATTCCCCTGATGAAAAAAGAAGGCTACGACACCGACTACGCGGTGAACGTCACCACGCACGCATCGTTGGTCGGAGCCCTGATGCCGACCAGTCACAACCTGATTTTGTACACCCTGGCCACTGCAGGCATTGCATCAGTGAGTGTGCTCAACATGATGCTCGCCTGTGTGGTGCCTGCTCTGCTGTTGACCGCCTTGAACTTGCTGGCCGCCTACGGTGTAGCCATCAAACGGGGTTACCCCACACGCGGTGTCTTTCCCGGTTGGGGCGAAGTATTCAACAGTTTCATTGCTGCCCTCCCGGGCTTGTTGATCGTGGTCATCATTCTGGTGGGCATCCTGTCGGGTGTGTTCACCGCCACGGAGTCCGCAGCCACTGCCGTGCTTTGGGCACTGCTGATCACAGCGGTGGCTTATCGTTCGTTGTCCTGGAAGGACTTCATCAAGTCCTGCGCAAAAGCAAGCAAAACGACCGGTGTGGTCTTGTTCCTGATCGGCATCTCCAACGCTTTCGGTTACTTCCTCGCGATGTACGACGTACCCGAGCGTACCGGTGAGCTGATGGGCACCATCAGCCAGAACCCATGGATGATCTTCCTGATGATCAATGTGGCCTTGTTTGTCTTGGGCACTTTCCTGGACATGGCGCCCACGCTGCTGATCTGTACGCCCATCTTCCTGCCGATTGCACAGAAATTCGGCATGGACCCCACCCAATTTGGTGTGGTAATGCTCCTGAACTGCGCACTGGGTCTGAACACCCCGCCGGTAGGGACTACACAAGCTGTCGGCTGCGCCATTGGCGGCATTTCGATCGGACAGGTCATGCGTACCATCATGCCGTTCTACGGCGCCTTGTTGGCTTGCATGATGCTGGTCACCTACGTGCCGGCTTTCTCCTTGTGGCTACCCAACTTCGTGTTGGGTCACTAAACACTCCACCGAAAGCACACCATGCAACGTCGACAAATTCTGCAAGCCGGGCTGGCAGTGGCCGCCACGTCTCCAACCTGGTGCTGGGCCGACACCTGGCCGGCCAAACCCATCACTCTGGTGGTTCCATTCCCCCCCGGCGGCTCTACCGACCTGATTGCGCGGGCATTGTCGACCAAGCTGGCCGAGAAGATGGGCCCGGGCTTTACCTTCATCGTGGACAACAAGGCAGGCGCCACCGGCACCATAGGCGCAGCACAGGTCGCGCGCGCGCCGGCGGATGGCTATACCTTTCTGGTGTCGTCTCTCGGGCCGTTCGTGATTGCCCCACACCTGATCAAAGCGAACTACGACGCCCTCAAAGACCTGGACCCCATCACCATCGTGGCGCAAGCGCCCAATGTGCTGGTGGTGCCTGCGGCTTCGGCACGCAAGTCGGTGCCGGAAGTCATCACCTATCTGAAGGCCAATCCGGACAAGATGAGCTTTGCCTCTTCCGGCAACGGCAGCAGCGACCACCTGACCGCTGAATTGTTCTGGCTGCAAACCGGTACCAGTGGCGTGCATATCCCCTACAAAGGCGGCGGCCCGGTGATGACCGACTTACTGGGTAATCAGGTGGATTGTTCGTTCATGAACATCAACACCGCGCTGCCCCAGATCAAGGTCGGCAAGCTGCGCGCCCTGGCAATTACCAGTGCCAAACGTTCCCCCTTGCTGCCCGACGTTCCTACCCTGGAAGAAAGCGGTGTCAAGGAAGCCAACGTCAACTCCTGGCAAGCGGTGGCAGCACCCAAAGGCCTGCCGGCTGACATCAAGAAGCGAATGTTCGATGCCATTGTGGCCTCTATCAAAGACCCAGCCGTAGCCCCCAAGTTGCTGGAGTTGGGCTTTGAGCTGGTGCTCAACACCCCCGAGCAATTTGCCAGCTACCAGGCTGCCGAATATGCCCGCTGGCAGAAGCTAATCAGCGCTCGCAACATCAAAGCCGATTGAAGCCTTCATGAGTTCGAACCCTTCATCTCCACCGGATTTGCCGCGCAGCATTCGGATGCACGTGGCGGACAACGTGGCCATTGTGGTCAACGACGGCGGCCTGCCAGTCGGCTCCGTATTGCCCGACGGCGTGACTCTGGTGGATCGCGTACCTCAGGGCCACAAGGTGGCCTTAACCGCGATTGCCAAAGACGCGGCCGTGTTGCGTTACAACGTACCCATCGGATACGCACTCAAGGACATACCAGCCGGTGCCTGGGTGCATGAGCGCTTGCTCCACATGCCCGAAGCGCGGGCACTCAATAACCTGCCCAAGGCGACTGCGCCGGCATGGAATGCCGAGCCGCTCACCGGCTTCACCTTCGAGGGTTACCGCAACGCGGATGGGTCCGTGGGCACCCGGAATATTCTGGCCATCACGACCACCGTGCAATGCGTGGCTGGCGTGGTGGACTGTGCCGTGCAGCGCATCAAAGAGCAGCTGCTCCCCCGCTACCCGAATGTGGACGATGTGATTGGCCTGGAGCACAGCTACGGATGCGGTGTGGCCATCGATGCACCGGATGCCATCATTCCCATACGGACCCTGCGCAACATTTCGAAGAACCCCAACTTCGGTGGTGAAGTGATGGTCGTGAGTCTGGGCTGCGAGAAGTTGCAACCCGAGCGCCTGCTGCCACCTGGCGCCATACCCTTGCAGGCGAACGAGGAACTGGATGTGGTGTGCCTGCAAGCCGACAAGCATGTGGGCTTCATGAGCATGATCGATTCCGTGCTGGCCTCTGCGGTGCCGCACCTGGAGCGCCTGAACGCGCGCCGCCGCGAAACCGTACCGGCAAGCGAGCTGGTAGTGGGTGTGCAGTGCGGTGGCAGCGATGCTTTCTCGGGAGTCACGGCTAACCCTGCCGTAGGCTTTTGCACCGACCTTCTGGTACGCGCCGGCGCCACCGTCATGTTCTCGGAAACCACCGAGGTGCGTGATGCCATCGAACAGATGACCGCGCGCGCCACCAGCCCCGAGATCGCCGATGCCATGGCCCGTGAGATGGCCTGGTACGACGCCTATCTGGGCCGCGGTCAGGCCGACCGCAGTGCCAACACCACGCCCGGCAACAAGGCTGGCGGCCTCTCCAACATTGTGGAGAAGGCCATGGGCTCCATCATCAAGTCCGGCACCGCGCCTATCAGCGGTGTGTTGTCGCCCGGCGAGAAGCTGCAGCACAAGGGCTTGCACTACGCAGCCACTCCGGCCAGCGACTTTATCTGCGGCACGCTGCAATTGGCTGCGGGCATGAACCTGCACGTGTTCACTACCGGCCGCGGCACACCCTACGGTCTAGCCGAAGTACCTGTGATCAAGGTGGCTACCCGCACCGATCTGGCCCGGCGCTGGCACGACCTGATGGACGTGAACGCCGGCCGCATTGCCGATGGCGAAGCCACGATTGAAGACATGGGCTGGGAACTCTTCCACCTGATGTTGGAGGTCGCCAGCGGCCGCAAAAAAACCTGGGCTGAGCACTGGAAGTTGCACAACTCCCTCGTGCTGTTCAACCCGGCTCCCATTACCTGACCCCCGAATCCACCAAGGCCTGCCATGAGCTACCCCACCCCTTACCGCCCTTTTCCCAACCAGTTCAAGAAAGACCTTCTGGCCGGCAAACGCCTGATCGGCTGCTGGGCCTCCCTGGCCAGCGCCATCAGCACCGAAGTGCTGGGTGTGGCCGGGTTTGACTGGATCCTGCTGGACGGCGAACACTCGCCCAACGATGTCATCACTTTTGTGCCTCAACTCATGGCGCTCAAGGACAGTGTGAGTGCACCCTTCGTGCGTCCCACCAGCAACAACGCCATCGAGATCAAGCGTCTGCTGGATGCCGGCTTTTATAACTTCTTGGTGCCCTTTGTCGAGACCGCCGAAGAAGCCCGCCAGGCCGTGGCCGCCACACGCTACCCGCCTGAGGGCATGCGGGGTGTGTCCGTCGCGCAGCGAAGCAACCGTTACGGCACAGTGGCCAATTACTTTCAGGAAGCCAACCAGCACATGTGTGTGGCGGTTCAAATTGAGAGCCGGCAAGCCGTGACGGCCACTGCTGAGATTGCCGCCGTACCCGGTGTGGATTGCATTTTTGTAGGTCCGTCTGACCTGGCTGCTGGCTATGGGCACCTGGGCAACGCCAACCATCCGGAGGTGCAAGAAGCCATTGCCAGCGTGTTTGCCCAGGCCAAAGCCCAGGGTAAGCCCACCGGCATCCTCGCTCCGGTGGAAGCTGACGCGCGCCGCTACATGGAAATGGGCGCGACCTTTGTAGCGGTAGGCAGCGACTTGGGGTTGTTCCGCAACGCTACGCAGGCTTTGCGGGACCGCTACCTCGGCTAGTTTTTATCCGGACAACGAGCCTGGGCGGCAGAGCGTTCTGCTCCATGTCCCCCGCCCTTCGGGCTCCTCCTTGACTTACGCAGAACACTCTGCCGCCCACTCTCCTTAACTACTTGTCTTTAACACTATGACTACTCTCGGATTCATCGGCCTTGGCATCATGGGCAACCCTATGGCAGGCCACCTGCTGGCTGCGGGCCACACCGTCTACCTGAACACCAAGGGCGATGTGCCCGAAGCCCTGGTGCAAGCCGGCGGCAAACCTTGCGCAAGCGCCAAAGAGGTGGCGCAAAAGGCTGACATCATCTTCCTGATGTTGCCAGACACCCCCGATGTGGAGCTGGTGCTGTTCGGCGCGAACGGCGTGGCAGAGGGTTTGAGCGCGGGCAAGACCGTGGTGGACATGAGCTCCATCTCGCCGATGGACACCAAAGTATTCGCACAAAAAGTCAATACGCTGGGTTGCCAGTATCTCGACGCACCGGTATCCGGCGGAGAGGTCGGGGCCAAAGCCGCCAGTCTGACCATCATGGTAGGCGGTGAGCAAGCCACGTTTGACGCCGTGCTGCCTTTGTTGCAACTCATGGGCAAAAACATCACGTTGGTGGGTGGCAACGGCGACGGCCAGACCACCAAGGTGGCCAACCAGATCATCGTGGCGCTCAACATCGCTGCCGTGGGCGAAGCCCTGCTGTTTGCGAGCAAAGCCGGTGCGGACCCCGCCAAAGTGCGCCAGGCACTGATGGGTGGTTTTGCCGCTTCGCGCATTCTGGAAGTGCATGGCGAGCGCATGGTCAAGCGCACCTTCAACCCCGGCTTCCGTATCAGCCTGCACCAGAAGGACCTGAACCTGGCCCTCAGTGGCGCCAAAGCCATGGGCTTGGCGTTGCCCCAAACCGCCGGCGCTGCACAGCTGATGCAAGTTTGTGCCGCCAACGACATGGCCGGCCTCGACCATTCCGCCTTGGTGCGCGCCCTGGAGATCATGGGTGCCCACGAAGTCGCCAAAGGCTGACGCGATGATGCCGCGCACGCCATGGCGATGCTTTGCGATCGCCTGCCTGTTGCTGGTGGGGGCCACCGGCCATGCGCAAACCAAATTGCGTGCGTGGAATATTCACCCTGACGGCTACCCGGTCACCGAGGCCATGAAACGTTTTGCCAGCTTGGTGGCGCAAGGCACCCAGGGACGGTATCAGGTTGAGATTTTTTCCAACGCCACCTTGGGCGACCAGCCCAAGGCGGTGCAAATGCTCAAGTCCGGCGAAATTGACCTGGCCGAATTCAGTTCCGGCCCCTTGTCGGATGCCGCACCGGGTCTCAAGGCGCTGAACCTGCCTTTTTTGTTTACCGATTCCGCCCACATGTTCAAACATCTGGACGGCAAGCTGGGTGAACGCTTCGCCGCCAAACTGCAGGCAGCCGGTTTTGTGGTGCTGGGCTGGTACGACGGCGGAGGCCGCTCGTTCTACTGTGTGAACCGCCCGCTCAACAGTTTCAAGGACCTCGCCGGTGCACGGATCCGGGTGCAGCAATCCGAGGTGTATCTGGAGATGGTGAAGCTGCTGGACGCAACACCCGTAGCGCTACCCTTCAAAGAAGTGATGGGGGCGCTCGAAAAAGGCGACGTGGACTGCGCTGAGAACAACATGCCCTCCTTCGAATCGACCGGGCACTACAAGGTGGCCAAGTCGGTCTACGTGACCAACCACGTCATCTCGCCCGAAGCCTTGGTGGTGTCCACCAAGCTGTGGGCCAGCCTGAGTGCTGCCGACAAAACGGCCTTCAGCAAGGCCGGAGCGGAATCAGCTGCACTCATGCGCGAACTGTGGAACAAGCGCGTGGCCTCTGCGATTGAGACGGCCTCCAAACAGGGCGTGCAATTTGTGCGGCTCAAGGATCCGGCGCCCATGGTTCGTCGCATGTCCCCCCTGTACGGCAAGTACATGAACGATCCGAGCACTCGCGAAGAGCTGCTGAGCATC
The DNA here is from genome assembly GCF_032191775.1 of Rhodoferax mekongensis. Taxonomy (NCBI): domain Bacteria; kingdom Pseudomonadati; phylum Pseudomonadota; class Betaproteobacteria; order Burkholderiales; family Comamonadaceae; genus Rhodoferax; species Rhodoferax mekongensis. Next base: position 3,578,447 of record NZ_CP132507.1, read on the forward strand.
ATCAGCAATTGAGAGCAGCGGGGCGTTAGGATGACAGGCAGTTCACTTGTCCGCCGTACTTGCGGCACCACGCCATGCTCCACTTTGACACCGCACTGACCTTTTTCGCAGCCTCTGTGCTGCTCGCCCTTTCGCCCGGACCCGACAACGTGTTCGTATTGCTGCATTCAGCGGTGCATGGGCGCAAGGCCGGCTTGCTGGTGGTGCTGGGTTTGTGCAGTGGTCTGCTGTTTCACACCGCAGCCGTGGCACTGGGTCTGGCGGCCGTGTTCGCAGCATCGGCAACCGCGTTCACGGCTCTGAAGTTGTTGGGTGCGGGCTATCTGCTGTACCTCGCCTGGGGTGCGTGGCATGCGCCAGTGGGCATTGCAGACACAGCAACTGAAAGCGAGATGTCACCCCTGCAGACTTACCTGCGCGGTGTCATAATGAACATTACCAACCCCAAAGTGGCCATTTTCTTTTTGGCCTTTTTGCCGCAATTTGCAGATCCGACCCAAGGCTCCATGGCACTGCAAATCGTGCAACTGGGCGCCGTGTTCATGCTCGCGGCGCTTTTAACTTTCAGCGCGGTGGCCTGGTTTGCAGCCGGATTCGGACAGGTCTTCAAACAATCGCATACCGCCCAACGCGTGCTGAACCGGGTCGCCAGCGTCGTGTTTGTGGGCCTGGCGCTGCGTCTGGCGACGGCGCAACGCTAAATAAGCAGGGGGCAGAACATTCCACCCCCAGCAGATCCGGACAACCCCATTACTCGGTCTTTGCGCCTGCCTCAAACCAGCGCTTGATCACGTCGCGCTCCGTGTCGGTGATGTTGGTGGCGTTGTTCATGGGCATGATTTTGCTCACCACCACTTGCTGGTAGATCGCTTGGGCGTGGCTGGCCACAGCCTCGGGGCTGTCCAGCCGCACGTTCTTCATTTGCACGGCAGCGCCGTGGCACATGTAGCAACGCTGCTCCAGCACGGGCTTTATCTCTTGATAGCCGATTGTGCTGCTGGCGCCCGTGGATTGTGCGGGAGCAGCTCCTGAATTCATAGCAGAAGTTTGCGGCGCAGGTTTCAACCACACCAGCATGCCGATGATGGCCAGCACGCCCACTGCCGCGTAGGGCCAGGGGTGGGCATTGCGACCGAGCTTGTAGCCATGCCGCAGCACAAAAAACTGGCGAATGGCGGCGCCCGCAGCCATCATCACGATCAGCACCAGCCAGTTGTGCGGGTGACTGTAGGTAAAGCTGTAATGGTTGCTCAACATGGCAAACAACACCGGCAAGGTGAAATAGGTGTTGTGCACGCTACGCTGCTTGCCGCGCTTGCCGTGGATGGGGTCCACCGGCTCACCTGCTTTCATGCTCGCAATCATCTTGCGCTGGCCAGGGATGATCCAGAAGAACACGTTGGCACTCATGGCAGTGGCCATCATGGCGCCTACCAGCAGGAAGGCCGCCCGGCCAGCGAACCAGTGGCAGGCCAGAAAAGAGGCCACGCACACCAAGATCGCCACCAAAACGCCAACGATGGCATCGCCGTTCTTGCGCTGGCCAAAGATCCTGCAGATCGCGTCATAGGCCAGCCAGAACACGACGAGGAATGACAGGGCTACCGCAATGGCTGCATGCGGGTGCCACGCCATGACCGACTTGTCGATCAGGTAAGTGCCCGCGCTCCACAGGTAGGAGATGGTGAACAGCGAAAAGCCGGTAAGCCAAGTGCTGTAACTCTCCCAGTAAAACCAGTGCAAATTCCCCGGCAGTTTGGGGGGCGCGCCGGCAAATTTAACGGGGTGGTAGAAACCGCCTCCGTGCACTGCCCACAACTCGCCGCTGACGCCCTGCTTTTTCAGGTCTTCATCTTCCGGCGGGGTCAGGCTGCTGTCGAGAAACACAAAGTAAAACGACGATCCGATCCACGCAATGGCGGTGATGACGTGCACCCAACGCAGCAATAGGTTCGCCCAGTCCAGTACATAGCTTTCCATCCGGAGTTCTCCTCAATAGTCCAATCAACCGGCAGCGCCAGGGGCCGGGATGGGCACCGTGTCGTCCGTTACTTGCAAGAGTTGGGCCGCCACCGCGACCGCAATGATTTCAGGCCGTTTGTCCTTGACCACCGGCACACCGATAGGGCAGGTGACATGCGCCAGCTCACCTGCAGTAAAGCCACGCTCGGCCAAGCGACGGCTGAAAGTTGCCCATTTGGTATGGCTGCCGATCAGCCCTACGTAGGGCAGATCCCCCCGGGTCCGTTGGCGGGTCAAACAGGCCGCCACGATGTCCAGGTCTTCCGCATGGCTGAAACTCATGATCAGTACACGGGCGCCCCGCGGCAAATCAGCGACCGCTGCTTGCACCGGATCGGAGTGCTCACAGCGCACATTCGCAGGTAAAGACTCTGGAAATACGCCGTCCCGGCTGTCCACCCACGTCACGTCAAAAGGCAGACGTTCCATGACCTGCACCAAGGCCTGACCCACATGTCCACCCCCGAACAAGCCCAAGGGCCAGTGCCGGGGGGCCAAGCGCATCTGCAAAGCAGGCGCATCGCCCACCTGCACCAGCTCAAAGCGCAGATGCACCTCACCACCGCAGCACTGCCCCAGACTGGGGCCCAAGGCAAAACGCCGCTCCGTTGCGGGGGTATCCCGACCCGCTTGATGAGAGGCAAGCATCTCTCCGGCCAGCGCCAGGGCGTCCAGCTCCAGACGACCGCCCCCTATGGTTCCCACGAAGCCGTCCGCTGACACCGCAAGCCAGGCACCGGCATCCCGGGGCACAGAGCCGCGGGTTGCCAACACGGTGACCAGCACCGCAGGCCCCTGTTCCAGGGCATTCAAGAGATCTCGAAGGCTGCTCACAAACGGATACCTTTTCTGTACCGGAGCCCGACAGGAACCGCATAATTTGCGGCACAGTACACCGGCGCGAAAAAACAAGGAGACACGCCATGGCCATCCCTGCCACCGCATCCGTTGCCACCCGTTGGAGCAACACCCGCCTGCCTTTCAGCTTGGCGCTGCTGGCCGCCATCAGCGCCTGCAGCGTCAACAAACCTGCGCCGCAACCCGCTCCGGCGCCCGTGGTCGTGGCGCCCCCCGTGGCTCCGCCCCCGGTAGCCGCCAAGCCCGAGCCACAGCCCGCGCTCCTGTCCCAGGCAGCTACCCCGAGGGACTACCGCCGTGACGCGGCCAACCACCTGTATGCCAAAAACTCCAACCGCATCTACAGCGGGAAAATGCCCCCACTGCTCTACGCAGTCGGTGTCTTGCAGGTGGATATTGACCGCATGGGCCAGGTGACCGACATACGCTGGATGCGTGCGCCCAGCCACGCCCCGGAAGTCATGGCCGACATCGAACGCTCGGTGCGCGCGGCTGCCCCCTACCCCGCGCCGGTGCGCATGGGCCGTGTCACCTACACGGACACCTGGCTCTGGCACAAGAGCGGACGTTTTCAATTGGATACCTTGACCGAAGGCCAGATGTAGCCTGTCAAGAACCGCGGTAGGTGGAGTAGCTCCACGGGCTGACCAGCAAAGGCACGTGGTAATGCTGGTCGGTGTGGGCCACACCGAAATCCAGCGCCACGCGGTTCAAAAAGGTCGGCTCCGGCAGGGTCACGCCGCGGGCTTTGAAATAGCCGGCCACATCAAACACCAGCCTGTAGGTGCCTTTTTCCAGGCTTGCGTTGTCATACAGCGGGCCGTCCGGGTTGCGGCCGTCGGCATTCAGCACAAAGCTTTTCACCAGCGTTGCTGCCTCGCCCTGCGTGGTGTAAAGCGACACCGACATGCCCGCTGCTGGGGTGCCGTGCATGGTGTCCAGTACGTGCGTGCTCAAGCCCATGGCGCATCCTTGTCGATTGAAAATGCAAAGTGTATACACTTTTACGCAATCTCGGTATCATGACCTGATGGAAACCACAACGACCGGTTTCATCGTGGAGGCCATCACCGCCGCCATCGTGGACCACCAGCTCACCCCCGGCGCCAAACTGGCCGAGCAAAAGCTTGCGGACCAGTTTGGCGTATCTCGCACGCTGATCAGGCAGGCTTTGTTCCAGCTCTCGCGCAACCGCCTGATCCGCATGGAGCCTGCACGCGGGGCTTTTGTGGCAGCCCCCTCAGTGGCCGAGGCGAGACAGGTGTTTGCGGTACGCCGCATGCTGGAGGCCGGCATGGTCCGTGCATTCATCGCAGCCGCCAACCCCGAACACATTGATGCCCTGCGCCAGCACATTGCCGAAGAACAAAACGCCGTCCATGGAGGCACCATCAGCAACCGAACCGAGTTGCTGGGCGACTTCCATGTGCGCATGGCCCAGTTGCTGGGCAATGAAGTGCTGGCATTGATGCTGATGGATTTGCTCTCACGATGCTCCCTGATCACCCTGATGTACCAATCGAGCGCCTCGGCGGCCCATTCGCACGAGGAGCATGCTGCTCTGGTGGATGCTCTGGAAGCCCGCAATGAAACTTTGGCCCTGCGTTTGATGGACGAGCACCTTCAACACGTAGAAGCCGGCCTGACTTTGCCCCCCGACGAATCGACATGAATCACACCTACGACACCACCCAAGCCTACCCCCGCGATCTCATGGGGTATGGCGAACACGTGCCCCACGCGCAGTGGCCCGGACAAGCCCGCGTGGCTGTGCAGTTCGTCCTCAACTACGAAGAAGGTGGCGAGAACAGCGTGCTGCACGGTGATGCGGGCTCTGAACAATTCCTCTCAGAAATGTTCAACCCGGCCAGCTACCCTGACCGCCACATCAGCATGGAGGGCATTTACGAATACGGCTCACGTGCGGGTGTATGGCGCATCCTGCGCGAGTTCGAAAAACGTGGCTTGCCGCTGACGGTGTTCGGTGTCGGTATGGCACTGGAGCGCTACCCGGAGCTGACCCGACGCCTGGTGGAGCTGGGCCACGAGATTGCCTGCCACGGCCATCGCTGGATCCACTACCAGAACATGGACGAAGCGCAGGAGCGCGAACACATGCAGCTGGGCATGGCCGCCATCGAAAAGCTCACCGGTGAAAGACCGTTGGGCTGGTACACCGGCCGCGACAGCCCGCGCACCCGACGCCTGGTGGCCGACTACGGCGGCTTTGAATACGACAGTGATTACTACGGCGACGACCTGCCCTTCTGGATGAAGGTGCAAAAAACCGACGGCAGCGTGGTGCCCCAACTCATCGTGCCCTATACCCTGGACTGCAATGACATGCGCTTCGCCCTGCCCCAGGGCTACTCGCACGCAGACCCTTTCTTCCAGTACATGAAAGACACCTTCGACGCGCTCTACGCCGAAGGCGACCCAGATGGCCTGAACGCCCCGAAGATGATGAGCATCGGCATGCACTGCCGCCTGCTGGGCCGCCCGGGCCGCATCACCGCATTGCAGCGCTTTCTGGACCACATCACTCAGCACAAAAACGTGTGGGTGGCACGACGCATCGACATTGCGCGGCACTGGAAAGCCACGCATCCCTATCAAGGCTGAGTGATGAGCACACTGACTCTGGAACAACTCAACACCCTGCCATTGGCAGAAGCTGCAGAGCGGCTGGACGGCTTGTACGAGCACTCTCCGTGGATTGTGGAAACGGCTTTGCAGCAGCGGCCCTTTGTGTCACTCGCAGCCTTCAAATACCGCATGGTGCAAGTGGTGGCCGCGGCAGGGCGCGAGCCCCAGCTCGCGCTCTTGCGGGCCCACCCCGAGCTGGCCGGCAAGGCCATGGTGGACAACAGCCTCACCGCCGAGAGCAGCAACGAGCAAAGCAAGGCCGGCCTGACGCACTGCACGCCCGCCGAGTTTGACAAGATTCAGCGCCTGAATGCGGAGTACAACGCGCGCTTCGGTTTCCCCTTCATCCTTGCAGTACGCGGCCCGCGCGGCACGGGCCTGTCCAAAGCGGAGATCATCGCCACGCTGGAGCGCCGCGTGCAAGGTCACCCGGACTTTGAACTGGCCGAGTGCCTGCGCAATGTGCACCGCATTGCCGAAATCCGGCTGAACGACAAGTTTGGCTACACCCCGACCCAAGGCCATCAGGTGTGGGACTGGCAAGAGGCGCTGGCCCAACACACTGACGCAGGCTATGTGGGGACCGGCCAACTTACCGTGACCTACCTCACGGATGCGCACTTGGCCTGCGCCCGCCAGATCCAAGCCGATATGCTGGCTGCCGGCTGCGACAGCGCCACCATCGATGCGGTGGGCAATGTGGTGGGGCGCTATGAAAGTGATAGCTACCCGCGCACATCCGACGAGCGCCAGAGCCCTATTTCATCCAAAACCCTACTCACCGGCAGTCACTATGACACCGTGCGCAACGGTGGCAAGTACGACGGCCGCTTGGGCATTTACGTGCCCCTGGCCTGCGTGCAAGCGCTCAAAGCGGAAGGCAAGCGCTTGCCCTACGCGCTGGAAGTGGTGGCCTTTGCCGAAGAGGAAGGCCAGCGCTACAAAGCCACCTTTCTGGGCTCGGGCGCACTCACCGGCGACTTTGACCCCGCTTGGCTGGACCAGACAGATGCCGACGGCATCAGCATGCGCGACGCCATGGCGAAAGCGGGGTTGGACGTGAATGCGATTGGCGCCATCCGCCGCAACCCTGCCGATTACCAAGGCTTTGTGGAGGTCCATATCGAACAAGGCCCGGTGCTCAACGCGCTGGACATTCCACTGGGCGTGGTCACCTCCATCAACGCCAGCGTGCGCTATGTAGGCGAGATCACCGGCATGGCCAGCCACGCAGGCACCACGCCCATGGGCCAGCGGCGCGACGCCGCTGCTGCGGTGGCCGAGCTGATCTTGCTGGTCGAACACTGCGCCGCTCAAGATGGTGACTCGGTAGGCACCGTGGGTCAGCTGCAAGTGCCCAATGGCTCCATCAATGTGGTGCCCGGGCGTTGCACCTTCTCGCTGGATTTGCGCGCTCCGTCGGATGCGCAGCGCGATGCACTGGAGGCCAAAATACTCACCGGCCTGCGCCTGATCTGCGAGCGGCGTGGTCTGCACCACAGCCTCACCCGCACCATGCAAGCCAGCGCGGCGCCCAGCGCGTCCGCATGGCAGCAGCGTTGGGAAGCCGCAGTCACCGCCCTGGGCGTACCCCTGCACCGCATGCCCAGCGGCGCCGGGCACGACGCCATGAAGCTGCATACCATCCTGCCGCAAGCCATGCTGTTTGTGCGCGGCCTGAACTCCGGCATCAGCCACAACCCGCTGGAATCCACCACCAGCGACGACATGCAACTCGCCGTCGATGCTTTCCGCCATCTGCTGCACCAACTGGCCCACGCGGCCTGAATGTTTGCCCCGCCATGACCACCCCTTACGAACAACTCGACGCCTGGATTGACGCGCACTTTGACGAGCAAGTGCGCTTTCTGCAAGAACTGGTGCGCGTGCCCACCGACACCCCGCCCGGCAACAACGCCCCGCACGCAGACCGCACCGCCGAGCTGCTGGCCGCCATGGGCCTGCAGGCCGAAAAACACAGCGTGCCCGCCAGCGAAGTGCAGGCCGCCGGCATGCAAAGCGTCACTAATCTGGTGGTGCGTCGCCAGTACGGGCAAAGCGCCGCAGACGGCGCGGGCCGCTGCGGCATCACCATCGGCCTGAATGCCCACGGCGACGTGGTGCCCCCCGGCGAAGGCTGGACGCATGACCCCTACGGCGGTGAGATTGCCGACGGCAACATGTACGGCCGCGCCACTGCGGTGAGCAAGAGCGACTTTTCCAGCTACACCTTTGCGGTGCGCGCCCTCGAATCGCTGGGACTGCCGCTGGAGGGCGGTGTGGAACTGCTGTTTACCTACGACGAAGAATTCGGTGGCGAACTCGGCCCCGGCTGGTTGTTGGAAAAGGGCCTCACCAAACCCGACCTGCTGCTGGCGGCGGGCTTTTCTTACCAGGTCATCACCGCACACAACGGCTGTCTGCAAATGGAGGTGACCGTGCACGGCAAGATGGCGCACGCCGCCATTCCCGAAAGTGGTGTGGACGCCCTGCAAGGCGCGGTGCACATCCTGAACGCGCTGTACGCCCAGAACACGCTGTACAAGCAAGTCACCTCCGAGGTGGACGGTATCAATCACCCCTACCTGAACGTGGGCCGCATCGAAGGCGGTACCAACACCAATGTGGTTCCCGGCAAAGTGGTCTTCAAGCTGGACCGCCGCATGATCCCCGAGGAGAACCCCATGGAGGTAGAAGCCTCTATCCGCAAAGTGATTGCAGATGCCGCATCCCAGGTGCCCGGCATCTCGGTAGACATCAAACGCCTGCTGCTGGCCAATTCCATGCGCCCGCTGGCGGGCAACAAGCCATTGGTGGATGCGCTGCAAAAACATGGCGAAACCTTGTTTGGCGAACCCATCCCCGCCATGGGCACCCCGCTCTATACCGATATGCGTCTGTTCTCTGAGCGCGGCATTCCCGGCGTCATCTACGGCGCAGGTCCCCGCACCGTGCTGGAATCGCACGCCAAGCGGGCGGATGAGCGCGTGAGCCTGGACGACCTGCGCAAAGCCACCAAGGTGGTAGCGCGAACACTGTTGGACTTGTTGCAGGCCCACTGAGACGCGTTGTTTTCCCGGGACGAGGGTTTCCCCGCTGAGGGCTTGAAAATTTTGTATACAAAATTTGTATACAGTTTTTAAACCCGTAGACCAGTCTAAGCCTCAAGGCTGAGACGCCCTCATCTGGAGAATGCGCTATGTCACAGATCGTCCACCCGGTGGATGAAGTCCTGCCCGCAGGCAAACTTTCGGCCTTGGGCCTTCAACATGTACTGGTGATGTACGCGGGTGCCGTCGCGGTGCCCCTGATCGTGGGTCGCGCGCTCAAGCTCAGCCCCGAGCAAGTGGCCATGCTGATATCTGCCGACCTGTTTTGCTGCGGCATCGTGACTTTGATCCAATCACTGGGGGCTACGCAGTGGTTCGGTATCAAGCTGCCGGTGATGATGGGCGTTACGTTCGCATCCGTGGCTCCCATGGTCGCCATGGCCAATAGCAACCCCGGCCCCCAAGGTGCTGGTTTGATATTTGGAGCCATCATTGGCGCCGGGATGGTGTCCATCCTGATTGCGCCGGTGATCAGCCGCATGCTGCGCTTTTTCCCGCCGGTGGTCACGGGCACCATCATTGCCGTGATCGGCATCAGCCTGATGCGTGTAGGCATCAACTGGATTTTCGGCAACCCTTTCGGCCCCACCGCTCCCAGCATTCCGAACCCGGAACATCTGGCGTGGCTGGATGCAGCAAAACAAGCTGCCGGTGCCGGCGCCATCCCTCCGGTACCTGCCGGCCTCAATCTGGTGGGGACGGTGCCCAACCCCCAGTATGCGCAGCTCCCGCACATCGGCATTGCCGCCATCGTGCTGGTTTCCATTCTGTTGATTGCCAAATATGCCAAAGGGTTTGTGGCCAACATCTCCGTGTTGCTCGGCATCATCGTGGGGGGAGTGGTCGCCACTGCCGCCGGCCTGATGGACTTTGGCCGCGTGGCCAAGGCCGGCTGGTTTGATCTGGTGCTGCCCTTTGAAATTGCAACACCGGTGTTCGACCCGATCCTGATATTGACCATGACACTGGTGATGATTGTGGTGATGATCGAGTCCACCGGCATGTTCCTCGCCTTGGGGGACATGACATCCAAAAAAGTCGATCAAAAGATGTTGAAAGCCGGTCTTCGCACCGATGGTTTGGGCACCCTGATCGGTGGCATTTTCAATACCTTCCCCTACACCAGCTTCTCGCAAAACGTAGGCTTGGTGGGCGTCACTGGCGTGAAGAGCCGCTTTGTCTGTGTGGCTGGCGGGGTAATTTTGATTCTGCTGGGCCTGGTGCCCAAAATGGCGGCCCTTGTAGAGTCCTTGCCCACCTTTGTACTGGGTGGCGCAGGTCTGGTGATGTTCGGCATGGTCGCGGCCACAGGCATTCGCATCCTGGCGTCTGTGGACTATCAAAAAAACCGCAACAACTTGTTTATCGTGGCCATCTCGATCGGTTTCGGAATGATCCCCCTGATTGCGCCGAAATTCCTGCAATGGATGCCGCACAACATCCACCCCCTGATCGAGTCCGGAATCCTGCTGGCCTCGGTCAGTGCGGTACTCCTGAACGTCTACTTCAATGGCACCCGGCAGGATGACGCTGCGGCGATCCATGCGGCCAAGCAAGCCGATTCCCATTGAAGCAACCCGCTGCAAAACAAACACAGGGCCCTCAAGGGCCCTTTTCCTGTCAACACCCCTGCAACGAGCATTCCGCTCGGCGTTAAAGGGTATTTACTGCCCCGCGTGCCCATGGAGCGCAAGAGAATGAAGTCAGCAACTTTGTATACACGCCCCAAATTTGGGCATCTTTCTTGCTTGAACCGGTTCATCCAACACTTTCCAGGAGCTCCCATGAAAAAACGACAGTTTCTCCACGCGATCGCATTGACCGCCGCTACCTTGGCCGCCGGTTCGGCTATGGCCCAAAGTACACCGATCAAGTTCCAACTGGACTGGCGTTTTGAAGGACCTGCGGCCCTGTTTCTGACACCTGCTGCCAAGGGCTACTTCAAGGATGCCAAGCTAGACGTGACCATCGACGCGGGCAACGGCTCCGGCGGCACGGTCACCCGTGTGGCCTCCGGCGCTTACGACATGGGTTTTGCTGACCTGGCAGCGCTGATGGAGTTCCACGCCAACAACCCCGACGCGCCCAACAAGCCCGTGGCGGTGATGATGGTCTACAACGACACGCCCGCCTCGGTGATGGCGCTCAAGAAGTCCGGCATCAAGACTCCGGCCGACCTGAACGGCAAGAAGCTGGGCGCACCCGTGTTTGACGCCGGCCGCCGCGCCTTCCCCATCTTTGCCAAAGCCAACAACATCAGTGGTGTGCAGTGGACCGCTATGGACCCTCCCCTGCGTGAAACCATGCTGGCCCGTGGCGACATCGACGCCATCACCGGCTTCACTTTCACCTCAGTGCTCAACTTGGAGGCGCGTGGCGTCAAGGCCGAGGACATCGTAGTCCTGCCCTACCCTGATTTCGGTGTGAAGCTCTATGGCAACGCAATCATTGCTTCGCCCAAGATGATCAAAGAGAACCCGGCTGCAATCAAAGCTTTCTTGGTTGCGTTTGCCAAGGGCATGAAAGACGTGATCGGCAACCCCGCAGCTGCTGTAGGGGATGTGAAGGCCCGCGACGGCATCATCAACGCCGAGCTGGAAACTCGCCGCCTGAAGATGGCGATCGACTCCGCCATCAACAGTGCTAACGCCCGTGCGGAAGGCTTCGGCCAGGTCAACGGCCCACGCCTGTCGCTGATGGCATCGCAAGTGTCGGACGCCTTCAACACCAAAACCCGTGTGAACCCCGATGTGGTGTGGAACGGCAGCTTCCTGCCCTCCAAGGCCGAGCTGAGCGTACTGCCCAAGAAGTAAGCATGAGTGCGCCCATCCATGAGTCAGCATCTCCCTGGTTTGTCGATTTCCAGGATGTCTGGCTTGCTTACAACGATGAGCTGCTGAAGCAGAACCACTTTGCGGTCGAAGCTATCGACCTGCAGGTGCGCAAGGGGGAATTCATTGCCATCGTCGGCCCGTCCGGCTGTGGCAAGTCCACCTTCATGAAGCTGACCACCGGTCTGAAGATGCCCTCCAAGGGCAAGATCCTGATTGACAACGAGCCGGTAACCGGCCCGTTGAAGATTTCCGGCATGGCATTTCAGGCGCCGTCCCTGTTGCCTTGGCGCACCACCGTGGACAACGTGCTCTTGCCGTTGGAAATCGTGGAGCCCTACCGCAGCAACTTCAAAGCCAAGCGCAAAGAATACGAAGAGCGTGCGCGCAAGCTGCTGCAAAAAGTGGGCTTGGGCGGCTATGAAGACAAGTTCCCGTGGCAGCTCTCGGGGGGCATGCAGCAGCGGGCCAGCATATGCCGCGCACTGATCCATGAACCCAAGATGCTGCTGCTCGACGAGCCCTTCGGCGCGCTGGATGCGTTCACCCGCGAGGAGCTGTGGTGCATCTTGCGCGACTTGTGGACCGAACAACAGTTCAACGTGATTCTGGTGACGCACGACTTGCGTGAATCGGTGTTCCTGGCCGACACGGTCTATGTCATGAGCAAGAGCCCAGGCCGCTTTGTGGTGAAGCGCGAGATCGACCTGCCGCGCCCGCGCGACCTGGAGATCACCTACACCAAAGAGTTCACCGACATCGTGCACGAGTTGCGCGGGCACATCGGCGCCATGCGCTCGAACGCCCCGGCAGCCTCTGGCGCGATTACCCAATAAAGGCTGCCCATGAGCAAAAAACAAATCGAGACCTGGGCACCGTGGGTGCTGCTGGTGGTCTTCATTCTGCTGTGGCAATTGCTGTGCAGCGTATTTGAAGTGTCAGAGTTCGTCTTCCCCAGCCCGGCACGTATCTGGACACAGTTCTGGGAGTTCAAGGGCATCATTGCCGGCCACGCTTGGCGCACCTTCTGGGTGACCATGGCGGGCTTCGGCATTGCCATTGTGGTGGGGGTGTTGCTGGGCTTTGTGATCGGCAGTTCGCGACTGGCCTATGCGGCGGTGTACCCGCTGATGACGGCATTCAATGCACTGCCCAAAGCTGCGTTTGTGCCCATCCTCGTGGTCTGGTTCGGCATCGGCGTGGGCCCGGCCATCCTGACAGCCTTTTTGATCAGCTTCTTCCCCATCATGGTGAACATTGCCACCGGCCTGGCCACCCTGGAGCCGGAGCTGGAAGATGTGCTGCGGGTGCTGGGCGCCAAGCGCTGGGATGTGTTGGTGAAGGTGGGCCTGCCCCGTTCCATGCCTTACTTCTACGGCTCGCTCAAAGTCGCCATCACCCTGGCGTTTGTGGGTACCACGGTGTCCGAGATGACAGCCGCCAACGAAGGCATCGGCTACCTGCTGATCAGTGCAGGCTCGGCCATGCAAATGGGCTTGGCATTTGCCGGCTTGGTGGTGGTGGGCGCCATGGCCATGGTGATGTACGAGCTGTTCAGCGCGATTGAAAAGCACACTACCGCCTGGGCGCATCGCGGCTCGCAGAACCACTGATGACGCCTGAACAGATAGCCCGCCACCTGCTGCGTGCCAACGCGGTGGCGCAGCGCGCGCTGACATTAGGAAAACACCCGTTCGGCGCCATTCTGGTGGCGCCGAATGGGGAAACCGTCTTGGCGGAGCAAGGCAATGTGGATACGGTCAACCACGCCGAATCCACCTTGGCGCGCACGGCAGCCACCAACTTCACCCCGGATTACCTGTGGGGCTGCACACTGGTCACCACCGTGGAACCTTGCGCCATGTGCGCGGGCACGCAGTACTGGGCCAATATCGGTACCTTGGTGTTCGGCATGACGGAACGCCGCCTCCTGGAGCTGACCGGCAACCACGAAGAAAACCCGACGATGGACCTGCCCAGCCGCACGGTGCTGGCGGCAGGCCAGAAGCAGGTCACCGTCATCGGGCCGGTGCCGGCAGTCGAAGAAGCCATCGCCGCCTTGCATCAACACTTCTGGCAGCGCTGAAGCGCCAGCAACGCACACAACAATTGAGCCATGGTTTGGCACGCACGTTTACAACTGGATTACCGCCTCGAAGCAGAGCGTTGCGTGGCCCGCTACGAGCACAGCGGCCCGCTGCGTATCCTGCAAAGCCTTTACCCTGAAGGCGACGACATTTGCCACAACGTACTGGTACACCCGCCTGGTGGACTGGTCGGTGGTGACACACTGAACTTGGACATCACGGTGGGCAGCGGCGCACACGGCCTGGTCACTACGCCGGGCGCCACCCGATTTTACCGCTCCGAAGGTCCGGTAGCCACCCAGGAAACCACTCTCACCCTCCAAGAAGGTGCTCGCCTGGAATGGCTGCCGCTGGAGGCGATTTGCTATGACGCCTGCCATGCGGTCAACCGCCTGCGTCTGCAACTCGCCCCCGGATCGCAGTGCCTGGGCTGGGATGTGACAGCGCTGGGCCTGCCCCACGCGCAACTGCCTTTTCTGAAAGGCAGTCTGGAACAACACCTGGAGATACCCGGCGTCTGGTTGGAGCGCGGGACCTTGCGCGCAAATGACCAACGGCTGATGAATGGCCCTACCGGGCTGGACGGGAATCGCTGCCTGGCGACCCTGTTTTTTGCCAGCGGAACGCCCTGGATCCGCGCCGACAAGGAAGCCCTGCTGGACATGGCGCGCGCAACCTTGAAAGACCATGCTCTTGCAGCGACTGCAGGGGCCACCAGCCCCAACACCCGCATTCTGGTACTCCGGGTGCTTGCACCCACTGTGGAGCCTGCCATGCAATTGCTGCGCCTTGTGCGCAAGCAGTGGCGTACCCATGCATGGCAACTGGCAGGGCAGGACCCGCGCATCTGGGCCATGTAATTCCCCTGTTCAATGGCCATGGGCGCCACCATAATGGTGCCAATGGCCGCTCTCGATTCGGATTTCTCGACCTGCTCTGCCCTGGTGGTAGACGGCAATCCGACTTCGCGCTCGATTCTGGTGTCGCAGCTGCGCGACTTCGGCGTTGCGAGCGTTGCCCAAGCGGCCCGCGCAGTGGATGCCCGTCGTCAACTGGAGTTCCGCACCTTCGACTTCGTGCTGTGCGAGCAACACTTTCCCACTGATGCCATGTCCGGGCAGGATCTGCTGGACGACTTGCGCCGCAACCAGCTGCTGCCCTTCTCCACCGTGTTCATCATGATCACCGGTGAAGCCACCTACGCCAAGGTGGCGGAAGCCGCCGAATCGGCCCTGGACGGCTACATGCTCAAACCCCACAAAGCGACCCAATTGGCCGACAGACTGGTAGCCGCACGGGTGCGAAAAGTGTCTCTGCAGGGCATCTTCACTGCCATTGAGGAAGAGAATTTCGAAGAAGCCGCGCGTCTGTGCCTGGAACGCTTTGAGGCCAGAGGCCAGTTCTGGTTGTATGCGGCACGGGTGGGCGCAGAGCTGTTGCTGCGTCTGGGTCGCTGCATTGAGGCCCAAACTTTGTACAAGGCAGTCGTCGATGCCAAAACACTGCCTTGGGCCAAGCTGGGTGTCGCACGATCGCAGCTGGAGGCCGGCCAGATCAACCAAGCCACCAGCACCCTCGAAAAATTGATAGGCGAAGATGCGAATTACGCCGATGCCTATGACGTCATGGGCCGGGCCCAGTTTGAGTTGGGCCGTTTTGACAAGGCCCTGGAAACCTACAAAATGGCCGCCACGCTCACGCCGGCCTCCATCAGCCGGGTACAGAACCTGGCCATGATGACCTACTATTCCGGCGATCACGAGGAGGCCGAAAAGCTGCTCGACAAGACCACGCGCTTGGGGCTCGACTCCAAGATGTTTGACGCACAAACACTGGTGCTGCTGGCCTTTACCCGACTGGGTACCGCAGACCGCAAGGGCCTGCAGCGCTGCTATGACGATTTTCTGCGGCTCATCGACAAAGACGAGGGCAACGCACGCCTAAGGCGCCTGGCTGCCATCGTGGAAGCACTCAATCTGATACAGCAGCACCAATTCGCCCGCTCCGTCGATGCGGTGCGCTTGATGGCGAAATCTGTGCGTGAGCCGGAGTTTGATTTTGAGTCCGCCAGCAACCTCGTGGCGCTGATGGCCCACCTGTCAGCCAAAGCCATCCAACTCAATGAGCTGGAGGAAACCATTGATGTCATCGGCCGACGCTTTTGCAGCAACCGCTCATTGACGGAGCTGCTTGCTGCCAGCGCCGTGTCCCACCCTCCGTATGCGGACCGGCTGAGACTAGCCCAGTCTCAAGTGCTGGAATTTGCAGAAACGGCCATGGCACTGAGCCTTGCAGGCGACCCGACCAATGCCGTCAAAAACCTGATCCTGCATGGCCGGGACACACTCAACTCGCGACTGATCGACAACGCCTACCAGTTGCTGCAAAAGCACAGCGCCAAAGTCAAAGGAGCTTCCGATTTGCAGGACATGGTGCAGCAGCTCAAGGCGCGTTGCGGGCCTTTGGTCAACCGCGCGTCCCTGGGCGAGCAAAAGCGCCAGGCCGGTGGGCTGGCCTTGCGCACCGGCAAGCGGGTTGCTCCGGAATTCGGCAAACTGCCGGAACCGCCCCCCGCTTCATCACCACCAACGGAAGAACTGCTACCCGGCGTCTAAATGGCCACCAGGCCACGTACGCCGTCGACTTCCATGTTCTGTCCCATGCCACGTGCGAGCACGGCGCCACGTTCCATCACGATGTAGTCATCTGCCAACTCCTGGGCAAAGTCGTAGTACTGCTCCACCAGCAGAATGGCCATATCGCCACGGTCTGCCAGCATGCGGATCACACGACCAATGTCCTTGATGATGCTGGGCTGGATGCCTTCGGTAGGCTCATCGAGGATCAGTACCTTGGGGCCCGCCGCCAACGCACGCGCAATCGCCAGCTGCTGCTGTTGCCCGCCAGACAAGTCGCCGCCCCGGCGGTGCAACATTTGTTGGAGCACAGGAAACAACTCAAATAGCTCCGCCGGAATCGGGGTGCCGGCGGATTTGTATGCCAAGCCCATGCGGAGGTTTTCTTCCACAGTGAGGCGCCCGAAAATCTCGCGTCCCTGGGGCACAAAGCCGATACCCAAACGGGCACGCTCGTAAGGCGTGAGCTTGTGGATTTCTTTGCCCCCCATGGAAATCGTGCCGGACTTGATGGGCACCAGGCCCATCAGGGATTTCAGCAATGTGGTCTTGCCTACGCCGTTACGCCCCAGGATGACCTTGACCTTGCCGACCTCGGCCTCCAGACTCACGTCCCGCAGGATGTGGGAGCCACCGTAGTACTGGTTGATGTTTTTTACTTCAAGCATGGCGAATCAACCTCAACGGCCTAAATAGACTTCAATCACACGCTCATCGGCCTGCACCTGATCCAGCGTGCCCTGGGCCAATACCGAGCCGTCACACAACACGGTGACGATGTCACTGATGGTGCGGATAAAGCTCATGTCGTGCTCCACCACCATCAGGGAGTGTTTGCCTTTGAGGCTCAAAAACAATTCGGCTGTGCGCTCGGTTTCCTCATCCGTCATCCCGGCGACCGGCTCATCCAGCAGCAGGAGCTTGGGGTCCTGCATGAGCAACATGCCGATCTCCAGCCATTGCTTTTGGCCGTGACTCAGGTTGCCGGCGAGACGCCCCACGCTGTCCGCCAAGTGAATGGTGTGCAGGATGTCCGCCAGACGATCCCGCTGCGCGGAGTCCAGCTTGAAGAACATGGAAGCTTTGACGCCCTTGTCCGTCTTCAAGGCCAGTTCCAGGTTCTCAAACACCGAGAGTTGCTCAAACACCGTCGGCTTTTGGAATTTGCGCCCAATGCCCAACTGCGCGATCTCAGACTCTTTGTAGCGCAGCAGATCGATGGTGCTGCCGAAGTACACGGTGCCACTGTCCGGCCGGGTCTTGCCGGTGATGATGTCCATCATCGTGGTCTTGCCGGCGCCGTTGGGCCCGATGATGCAGCGCAGCTCGCCGGGTGCGATATCCAGCGACAGGTTGTTGATGGCCTTGAAGCCATCGAAACTCACGTTCACATCTTCCAGGTAAAGAATGCGCCCATGGGTCACATCCACTTCGCCCTGGTTGGCCAGTCGGCCAAAACCGGCCGTGCGACCGCCAGACTCGGTTTGGGTGGTTTGCGCGGCCAATGCGGCCAAGCGCGCTTCGACGCGACGTGCGCCTTGTTCCAACAGATCGGGAGTCATGCTTTCCCTCCCTTCAGTTTCTTGATCAATCCCACCACGCCGTCGGGCAGGAACAGGGTGACACCAATGAAGAGCGCACCGAGGAAGTACAACCAGAACTCAGGGTACGTCACGGTGAGCCAGCTCTTGGCGCCGTTGACGAGGAAGGCACCGATGATGGGGCCGATCAGCGTCGCGCGTCCGCCCACGGCGGCCCAGATGGCAATCTCAATCGAGTTGGCCGGGCTCATTTCACTGGGGTTGATGATGCCGACCTGCGGCACATACAACGCGCCCGCCACACCGCACATCATGGCCGAGATGGTCCAGATGGTGAGCTTGTAGCCCAGGGTGGAATAGCCGCTGAACATGACGCGGCTTTCCGCATCCCGCACGGCCTGCAACACCCGGCCGAACTTGCTGCCCACCAGCCAGCGGGCCAGCAGGAAGAACAGCAGCAAAGTCACCGAGGTCATGACGAACAAGGTCATGCGCATGCTGGTGGTGGCGATTGGTATGTCCAGAATTCGCTTGAAGTCAGTGAAGCCGTTGTTGCCACCAAAGCCGGTTTCATTGCGGAAGAAGAGCAACATGGCCGCAAACGTCATCGCCTGGGTGATGATGGAAAAGTACACGCCCTTGATGCGCGAGCGGAAGGCAAAGTAGCCGAACACAAAGGCCACAACCCCCGGCACGGCCACTACCAAAAACAGCGTGGCACCAAAGCTGCCGGACAGCGCCCAATGCCAAGGCAGCTCTTTCCAGTCCAGAAACACCATGAAGTCCGGCAAATTGCTTTTGTAGTTGCCATCCAGCCCGATCTGGCGCATCAGGTACATGCCCATGGCATAGCCGCCCAGCGCAAAGAACAGGCCGTGCCCCAGACTCAGGATGCCGGTGTAGCCCCAGATCAGGCCCATGGCGAGTGCGCAGATGGAATAGCACATGATCTTGGCGGTGAGAGCCACCGCGAAATCGCTCAAATGCAATACGCTGCCTTCCGGGACCATCAGGTTGAGCACAGGCACCAGAGCGCACAGCACGATCAATGCTGACAACCATGCGGCCCAACCCGCGCGCGTGAGCAGCGGTTGTGGAGTGGGTAAAGAGATGTTGCTCATGCTTCTGCGCTCCGGCCCTTCATGGCAAAGATGCCTTGCGGACGCTTCTGGATAAAGACGATGATGAAAACCAGCACCGCGATCTTGGCCAGCACCGCACCGGTCCAGCCCTCGAGGAACTTGTTGAGAATGCCCAGGCCCATGGCCGCATACACGGTTCCGGCCAGCTGGCCCACACCGCCCAGTACCACCACCATGAAGGAGTCCACGATGTAGCCTTGGCCCAGGTCAGGCCCCACGTTGCCCACCTGGCTCAAAGCGCAGCCGGCCAAACCGGCAATGCCGGAACCCAGTGCAAAGGCGTAGGTGTCGATGCGGGCCGTGTTCACACCCATGCAGCTCGCAATCGGGCGGTTTTGTGTGACGCCGCGCACAAAAAGCCCCAAGCGTGTTTTCTCAATCAGGAACCACACGCCCGCCAGCACAGCCACTGCAAAGGCGACGATGATCAATCGGTTGTAGGGCAGCGAGAGGTTGCCCAGCAGCTGTACACCTCCACTCATCCAACTCGGGTTTTCCACGCCGACGTTTTGCGCCCCGAACAGGGTGCGCACCAACTGCATCAGCATCAGGCTGATACCCCAGGTCGCCAGCAGAGTCTCCAGCGGACGCCCGTACAGGAAACGGATGACGCTGCGTTCCAAGGCAGCACCCACCAGCGCCGAGGTCATGAACGCCACCGGCACTGCGGCCAGCAAATACCAGTCGAAAGCGCCGGGCAGGTACTTCTGAAACAGCACCTGAACCACGTAAGTGGCGTAGGCGCCTATCATCATGAGCTCGCCGTGGGCCATGTTGATCACGCCCATCAAACCATAGGTGATGGCCAAACCCAGTGCCACCAACAGCAGGATGGAACCGAGGCTTACACCACTAAAGATGGCACCCAAGCGGTCTCCCCATGCGAGGCGGGACTCGACAGTGCCCAAGCTCTTTTGCAATGCGGTTTTCACATTGGCATCGGTCTCGACTTGCAGGCGCTCGACCAGCAACGTTTTGGTGGCGGCCTGCGTGCTTTCGCCCAGTTGCGCAGCGGCCTCGAGACGCTTTACCGGGTCTTCACTGCCCAACATCGCTGCCGCACGCAACAACTGCAATTTCTCTTTCAAGTCAGGGACAGTTTCGATAGCGAGCGCCTTTTCGAGAAGCGCAAGCTTGCCTGCGTCCACCTGCCCCCCCAGGGTCTTGATTGCATCGCGCCGCACCGCGACGTCGGGCGACAGCAGCTTGACCGCAGCCAGCGCGGTATCCAGCTCTCCGCGCATGCGGTTGTTGTTCATGACGTCTTCGGCGGTATCGGGCACAGCGACTTCCGCTTGGGTGACCGGGTCCACACCCTTGCCGTCCAAAACCATCACAGGCACTTCGCCCACGAGCTTGACGGCATCGTCTGAGAGGGCCTGGATGAAACGCACCGTGCGTTCATCGGCGTTCTCCACCGCTTTTTGCAATGCCGCCACGCGGGCATCGCTCTCGCCGGATGCCATGGCTTTTGCCTCTTCAGCGCTCAGCGCATATGCGCGAGCAGCTATCAAAAGCATAGCAAACATCAGCCATTGAAATAGTCTTTTTGGCATACGCCAATCTCTCCGGGGTAAAAACAACAAGCCGCCACGCCTTTTTCAAGACTGTGGCGGCTCTGGCTAGACGCTAGCCTCTCCCTGCCTTCGCCTTACTTCTTTGCGGGCTCGTCAGGCTTCTTGTCGTTGCCTTCGATGTAAGGAGACCATGGCTTGGCCTTCACAGGGCCCGGTGTCTTCCAGACCACGTTGAACTGTCCGTCGGCCTTGATTTCGCCGATAAACACGCTCTTGTGCAAATGGTGGTTCTTTTCGTCCATCTTGGACACAATGCCGCTCGGTGCCTTGAAGGTCTGGCCGGCCATCGCAGCGATCACCTTGTCCACGTCAGTGGACTTGGCTTTCTCGACCGCTTGCTTCCACATGTTGATACCGATATAGGTCGCTTCCATCGGGTCGTTGGTCAAAGGCTTGTCCTTGTGACCGGCAATGCCCTTGGCCTTGGCGTAGTCAGACCACTTTTTGATGAACTCGGTGTTGGCAGGATTCTTGATGGACTGGAAGTAGTTCCATGCAGCCAGGTGGCCCACCAAGGGTTTGGTGTCCACGCCACGCAGTTCTTCTTCACCCACCGAGAAAGCCACCACAGGCACATCTTTGGCCTTCAGGCCTGCGTTGCCCAGTTCCTTGTAGAAAGGCACGTTGGAGTCACCGTTGATGGTGGACACCACGGCGGTCTTGCCGCCGGCAGAGAACTTCTTGATGTCAGCCACGATGGTTTGGTAATCGCTGTGGCCGAAGGGGGTGTATTTCTCGTCGATGTCAGACTCTTTCACGCCCTTGCTCTTCAAGTATGCGCGCAGGATCTTGTTGGTCGTGCGAGGGTACACATAGTCAGTGCCCAGCAGAACCCAACGCTTGGCGGCACCACCTTCTTTGCTCATCAGGTAGTCGACTGCGGGGATGGCCTGCTGGTTAGGCGCAGCACCGGTGTAGAACACGTTTTTGGACAGCTCTTCACCTTCGTATTGCACGGGGTAGAACAGCAGGCCGTTCAGCTCTTCCACGACGGGCAGTACGGACTTGCGGGACACGGAAGTCCAGCAACCGAAGATGACGGAGACTTTGTCCTGGGTCAGCAACTGCTTGGTCTTTTCAGCAAACAGGGGCCAGTTGGAAGCGGGGTCCACGACCACGGGTTCCAATTTCTTGCCGAGCACGCCACCCTTGGCGTTGATTTCGTCGATGGCCATCAACACGGTGTCTTTCAACACGGTTTCGGAAATGGCCATGGTGCCGGACAGGCTGTGCAGGATACCGACCTTGATGGTGTCAGCAGCCATTGCGGGCACGGCCGACAAGGTGGTGAGAGCGACGGCAGCGGTGAGTGCCTTCAAAGTAAAACGACGTTGCATGTGGGCTTCTCCGGGGGTTAAACAAATCCATCTCGCTTCTCGCAAAACAATCTCGGAACAGGTTTTGTGATGCGATGGAGTGACTGTAGGTTTGGCCGCCCGAACCGGAAATACGCCTAGTGGCGTACACCTCTGCAAAGTCCCCACTGCAATAAAAAAGCCGGCCCGCAAAGCGGCCGGCCTAGATGGCGGGTGAACGCGGATCAGAGCGTGGTGGTGGTCGTTGTCGTGGTAGTGCCGGTCGTGGTGCCTGTGCTTGTCGCTGGCGGAGTCACGGGTGGTAGGTCGTCTGTACCGCGACCGTGACGAACTTGGCCGGGGGCGTCGTCCGCACCGCGACCCTGGCGCACGTGGCCGGCAGCATCGTCGGCGCCGCGTCCACGACGCTGACCGCCGGAATCATCGCTTCGGTTGCTGCTGGTCGTACTGGTGCTGCCGGAACTGGAAGATGCACTGGAGGACGAAGAAGAAGACGAGGAGCCCGAAGACGAAGAGCCCGAAGACGAAGATTTACCTGGCGAGCCACCTTTGTCGGCCAGCGCAGATGTGGCGCTGAAAGCAAGCAACAGACTGGCACTGGTAGCTACGAGAGCCGAGCGGATGAAGGTCATGGTGTGATTCCTTAAGTTAGTTAAATTTCCACGATGTGTGTGATTTTTTCCCACGCACGACCAAACTATATGTGTGAAATTTTCCCGCGTCAAATAATTTGTGTAAATTTTTCCCACAAGCAAGTTACATTTGAGCCCATGGACAGTTCCAACCCTTCCCTCGCCGGACCGCCTCCCGCGTTGGTGCGCGCACTACGCCGCGTATTGCGCCCCTTGGTGCGGGTCATGCTCGCGCAAGGCATCACGTACCCCTACCTCGCCGAGTTGCTGAAGAACCTGTTTGTCGATGTAGCTGCTACCGAATTCCGCTTAGACAACAAGGCTCCCACCGACAGCCGCATCAGCCTGATGACGGGGGTGCATCGCAAAGACGTCTCCCGTCTGCGCAACGAGTTGGCACAAACAAGCGAAGCGGTTCCCGATGTGGTCTCCCTCGGTGCCCAGCTGGTCGCTGTGTGGCTGGGCACCGCCCGCTATTTGCACGAAGACGGTAGCCCCCTGCCCTTGGCGCGCTTTGCCAGTGAGGGGGGTGAGTTGTCTTTTGAAAGCCTGGTTGCCGGTGTGAACAGCGATATCCGCTCGCGTGTGGTGCTGGATGAGTGGCTGCGGCTGGGGGTCGTCCGCCTGGACGCCGAAAACCGCGTGTGCTTGAATGCCGAAGCCTTTGTGCCCAGTGAGGGCTTCGACGAAAAAGCTTTCTACTTCGGCCACAACCTGCACGACCATGCCGCTGCGGCCGCGCGTAACCTGCTAGGCGTGCAGCCCGCGCTGCTGGAACGCAGCGTGCAATATGACGCACTGAGCGAAGCCTCCATGGCACTCCTCGCCAAGCAATCGCGCGAGGCCGGCATGAAGGCCCTGCTGGCCGTGAACAAAAACGCCCTTGCTTTGGAACAAGCCGATGCAGACACAGAGGTCCCCAAACACCGCATGACCTTCGGCATTTACTTTTATACCGAACCCATGCCCGAAGCACCCACTGCACCTGCCGGTAAGACAGGGTCTGCCCCATGAACCGCCAGCTCCATCATTTGCGCCGCCTTGCTGCAGCAGTAGCTCTCATGGGAGCGCTGCACGCACAGGGCGCCAACGTGTGTGGCCACAGCGACTCGCCGGTCAACCCGCAAGCAGCAGCGCCGGGCATTGGTGGCACCGGTGACACCGCCCTGCGCCCTGGCATCGGGGGCACCGGCGATGTAGCACTCAAGCCCGCCATTGGCGGCACCGGC
Organism: Rhodoferax mekongensis; assembly: GCF_032191775.1. Taxonomy (NCBI): domain Bacteria; kingdom Pseudomonadati; phylum Pseudomonadota; class Betaproteobacteria; order Burkholderiales; family Comamonadaceae; genus Rhodoferax; species Rhodoferax mekongensis. The sequence continues at coordinate 3,602,074 of NZ_CP132507.1, forward strand.
ATCGACAACGGAGGCATAGGCGGCACAGGCATCGTGGGGGTGATTACCGGTTTTGCCAGCATCTGCGTCAATGGCATAGAGGTGCACTACGACGAGAGTACGCCGGTCAATGACAACGGGCAAACCGTCAATACAGGCGTATTGGCAATCGGACAGGTGGTGGTGGTGAAGGCGAAAGGCCAGGGCGATGAACTGCAAGCCGAGACAATTGCCTTGCAACACCTTGCAGTCGGACCGGTAGAACGGGTGGACACCGCGCGCAATGAAGTCCGGGTTCTGGGCCAAACCCTGCGCTGGAGCGGCGAGCCGGGCACCCTGTCTGCCCTGAAACCCGGCCAGTGGGTCCGGGTCAGCGGCCTGCGCATGAGTGATGGCAGCATTGACACCACCCGTCTGCAACCTATCCCACCGCAAGCCCAGGCCCAACTCACCGGCCCAGCGGATCATGGGGCAGAAGGCACTCTACGGATCGGTGAAACCACGGTCCAAACCGGGCGACTTGGTTTTCTTGAGGGCTTGCGTGCATGGCGCGCCGCCCTCAACGGCCAGGAAGTCCAGGTTCAAGGCATCTGGGATGGAAAGCAGTTGGTCGCCACAGGCATGCAGCTGCAACCCACGCGCACCACCATGGGACCGGTAGAGCGGGTCGTGGTGGAGGGCTATATCAAAGCCGCCTCGACGGACGGTTTGGACATCGGCCAGGGACGCATGGCCTTGGGTGCACAGGTGAGCGCACGGCAACGTGCCGAACTGCGGGAAGACCGCGAGCAGCGAGTGCGCGTTACAGGGGTACGTGGAAGTGATGACCGCATCACCGTGGAACGGGTGGATGTGCGCCAAAGTTCCGAAAAGCGGGTCCGCTCCAGTGGCAAAGGCGAGGGCGGCAGCCGCAGCGGCAAATCGGAAGATACAAGCGGGCAGGACGATTCCAAATCAGGCAGTTCGGGCAAAAACGAAAGCGGAGACGACAGCAAGAGCGGGAGCACCGAGAGCGGTAGCGGAAAGACAGAAACTACTTCGGGAGGTAGCATCAAAACGGAAAGCTCTGGTAGCTCTGGTGGTTCCGGAGGGTCTGGCAGCTCGGGTGGACGCAGCAAAGGAAAATAGTTAAGGTAGAGGTCTTAGCGCATAGACGCTATATTTTTCATAGCGACCTGCGCATATTCCATGAGCACCAGACGCCAATTTATATCAACATCCGTAGGGCTTGCAAGCATTGCCGGTTTGGCCGATGCACTGGCCATGGGCCAGAAACCGTTACAAAGTGGAATACGCCGTATCAAAGGCGATGTGCGATTGAATGGCAGCCCCGCCAGGGTGGACCAAGCCGTGCTGCCGGGCGACACCATTGCCACTGGAGCCAACAGCGAAGTGCTGTATGTGATGGCCAACAACGCCTACCTCATGCGCGACAACAGCGTGATCCAGTTTGTGCAGGATGGTGCGGTCGGCGTCTTGCGCTTGATTACGGGCAAAGTGCTGGCGGTGTTCGGGCCCGGCCCCAAGCGGCTCGAGACCCCGGCAGCCACCATAGGCATCCGCGGCACTGCTTGCTATATGGAAACGATGGAGGCCAAGCTCTACTTTTGCCTGTGCTACGGCACTGCCGACATCCAGCCCCTGGCCGACGCCACCCAAGCACGCACCCTGACCACGCACTACCACGACGCGCCACTGTACATAGGTCGCGAAGCTGGTAGGCACCTGATGGAACCTGCACCGGTCATCAATCACCGGGACTTGGAACTCATCATGCTGGAAGAAGCCGTAGGCCGCCAGCCACCGTTCATGCAGCGCGCCAACCGGGACTCCAACGGTTACTGAGCCTTCAGCGTGTAGTCAGAACCCTGCACGCAAAGTCCCTCAAGCTGTCAATAAAGTCACAAAAGCGCGCACCGCCCGGGTGCCGAATGTTCACCGTCGAACAGTTGCCCTTGAGCACTTGACGGCTCGGGTCTAACGTTGAGTTTTCTCACCATCGCTAGCCAACACACCTTGGCGGGGCCCAGCCATGACACCCATCACGGACACACTTCCAGACCCGGCATCGCCTGCCATGCGCAAGGCGGCGACCTCCTTGATCCTGAACCAGCTCAGCGAACTGGTGGCGCAGGACACGGACTGGATGGCTGCTTGCCGCAAGCGCATCAAGGACCGGATGTCGGATGCCAAACACATCACCTTCAACAACGACCTCAAGATCCGGCTGATCGAAAGCCAACTTGAAAAAGGGACCGCGGCAGCCGAGGGCGCGCCACCGGTCAAAACTCTGATCCAGGAACACCAAGCCCTGACCGACAAAAACCACCAACTCCAACGCACAGCACACGTATGTGCGCTTGCCTTGAAATTGATGGATCAACAGGCTCAGGCTGGGGCGGTTATCTAGCCGAAACGGAAGCTGGAGGCGGTCACGCCACCAAAAACGGTCTCGTCGTGATACACACACTCTGCTGCATCGTCATAGGCAGCTCCCACGGCTACCATGAGGGGCAGCAAGTGCTCTTCGCGAGGGTGGCAGATTCGGGCCGCAGGCGCTGATTCCCAGTTCACCAATGCCTCTGCGCGCACGGAAGGCGATGCAGCCATCGCTTCCTGCAACCAGACGTCAAAGGCTTTGGAAGGAGCCCGCCCGCCGGAACCGAAATTGCGCAGGTTGTGATAACTCAGGCCGCTGCCCACGATCAACACGTCTTCATCCCGCAACGGCGCCAAAGCGCGACCCAGGGCAATGTGCTCTGCCGGGTCCAGCCCTGCGCGCAGGGACATTTGCAACACAGGCACCTTCGCGTCCGGGTACATCACGGCCAAGGGCACAAAAGTGCCGTGGTCGTAGCCGCGCTGAGGGTCTAGCGCCACCGGCAAGCCGGCTTCCTGCAGCAATCCCTGCACCCGCAGCGCCAGCTCCGGGGCGCCCGGCGCGGGATACACCACCGAGTACGTGTGTGCGGGAAAGCCACCATAGTCGTAAACCATGCCGGGCGCGGGGTTGGAGCCCAGCGTGAAGGCCCGCTCTTCCCAATGGGCGGTAATCATCAAAACAGCTTTGGGCGTGCGGCCGATCTGGCGTGGCATATCGGCCAGTGCGGTGTCCAGGCTGGCCAGCATGTCGCGCATGTCGGGCATCCAGGGCCAGGGGCCGCCACCGTGGGACACAAAGTAGGTAGGCAATCGGGTTGTCATAGGGTTCTCCTAGTCATTGGTGCGCAATGCAACGGGGCTCAGTGGCCCAAGTCAATGGTGGCGGCCAGCGGCACACCGGCAGGCGCTTCGTAGTCTGCCAACACCCAGGCGCGCGGGCTGTGCGCCGCCGCATCCTGCAGCAGCTCGGTGATGGTGCGTATGGACCCGCGGTCCAGGGCAGCAAAAGGCTCATCCAGACATGTCAACTCAGCTCCACTGGCACACGCGGCCGTGATCCAGACTTTGCGCTTGGAGCCGGTGGACAACATGTACATGGGCTTGGGCAGATGTTCTTCAAGGCCTAGCGCCGAGACAAGCTCTGCACACAGTTCCACATTCCACTGCGGCCACTGACGACGGCTTTGCTGGAAAAACTGCGCTGCAGGCGTCTGGTCCCAGGCGCTGGTGCGCGGATCCATCCAGAAGGCTTTTTGCCGGTACTGCGCGGGCTGACTTTGCAGGCCGGTACCGGCCAGTTGCAAGCTGCTGCCTGCTACCGCCAAATCGCCGGCCAACATGCGCAACAGGCTGCTCTTGCCGCGCCCTTCCCCACCAGTCACCAGCGTCACACCCGACTGCAACTGCACGTCCAAAGGGCCCCACAAGGTGTGCGGTCCCACGCTGCAGCGCAAGCCGCGCGCATGGAGTACCGGGGTGTTGGAAACAGATTCAGCCGACATGAAAAGGCAAACTCCGGATAAAGAACGCTATAAAAACAATAGCTGCTCGCGCACAGCAATCGTGCGCCAAAGCCTGATTTTGCATAAAAAAAGGCCAGCCTTCCGGCCGGCCTTCCGGTGGGCGGCAAAAGCCGCGCCGCTGTCGCAATTACTGCTTGATAGCTTCGAGTGCGATGGTGATGGTCACGTCGTCGCCCACGTACGGTGCAAATTTGCCGGCGTTGAACTCTGAGCGCTTGATGGTGGTGGTGGCTTCCGCACCGATCACATCCTTCTTGTTCATGGGATGGGTAGTGGACACGAAGTTCACGATCTTCAGGGTCACAGGCTTGGTCACGCCCTTGATGGTCAGGTTGCCGTCCACAGAAGCAGGCTTGTCACCGTCAAACACCACTTTGGTGGACTTGAAAGTGGCGGTAGGGAACTTGGCGGTGTCGAGGAAGTCTTCGCCCTGGATGTGGCCGTTGAATGCGGCGAAGCCGGTGTCCACAGCCTTCATGTCAATCACGACATCCACAGCGCCTGTCTTGGCAGCCTTGTCAAAAGTCACGGTGCCGGTGGTGTTGTTGAAACGGCTTTGCTGGGTGGACAAACCGAAGTGGTTGTACGAAAAACGGGGGAAAGTATGCGAAGGGTCCAGGTTGTAAGTCGCGGACTGGGCGCTGGCAGCACCGGCGAAAGCGGACAGTGCCAAAGCGGCAGCGATGAGGGAAGTACGCATGAAAACTCCTGATTTACGGGTTGGTTAAAAGAGAACTGGAAAAAACTTAAATCTTGCCCACGCCGGTCAGCGCGAGCTTGAACTTGACCTGCACGTCGTCAGCGACCATGGAGGTGTCAGCCCACTCGTTCTCGCCGATCTTGAAGGCGAGGCGTTTGATCGGGAACGTACCGGTCACGGTGGTAGTGGCACCGCTCTGGGCCAAGGCCACAGGCACCACCACATCACGGCTGTTGCCCTTGATGGCGAGCTTGCCGCTCACTTCGAACTTGCCACCACCCAGGCCTTTGACGGCGGTGGACTGGAAGGTCGCCTGTGGAAACTTGGCAGTATTGAACCAGTTGGGTCGGGGCAGCTCGGCGTCCGTCTCAGGAACACCTAAAGTGGCGCTGGCGATGTCGACGGTGAATGCAATCTTGCTGGTGTCTGGCTTGGCAGGATCAAAAGCAATCTGCGCATCAAACTTCTTGAAGCGGCCTTCCACCGGCACACCCATCTGCTTGCTCACGAACACGATTTCGCTCTGGGCGGGCACCAGCTTTTGCTGGGCAAAAGCGGACACCCCCATGAATGCAGATGCTGCAATGGCAGTAGACAGAAATACGCGGGAAACCAACATGTCAAATCCAATCAAAAAATCGGGTCAAAAGGGGGTTCAATCGCGGCCGAGCAACATGCGGTTGATCAAGCCATCGCGGTCTATCCACTGGTGCTTGAGTGCAGCGGCAATGTGCAGACCGGCCAGTCCGATCAAGGCAAACGCACTAAGTTCATGAAAAGGCTTGATCATTTCGGCAAGCGCCTTGTCTGCAGGCACGAAATCAGGCAATGGCAACACGCCAAACACCACGATGGGGAAGCCCGCCGCAGAGCTATACGCCCAGCCGATCAGCGGCACCAGGAAAAACAGGGCATACAGCGCGTGATGGGTGCCATGGTGGGCCCAGTGTTGCCACGCAGGCATGGCCGCAGAAATTTTGCCGGGCAGTTCAGGCGGACGGTGGGTCAAGCGCCACAACAAGCGCAACGCGGAAAGCGCCAGGATGGTGATACCGGCCCACTTGTGCCAGTTGTACAGCTTCAGACGGGTGGGGAAAAAGGCAGGTCGGTCATGTAAACGCCGACAGCAAAAATCCCGATCAGGGCCAGCCCCAGCACCCAATGCAGCACGATGGCCGTCAGGCTGTAGCGCTTGGTGCCAGCGTCGAAGGAGGAGGTGTGGGTAGATGCCATGCCCTGAAGTCTAGGGGGGCATGAATTGCTGATTTTTGAATCTAATTGATGACTTGATTCAAAAAATGTGAACAGTCAAGTTCCCGGATCCACATGCCGAACCTTGCCGGTTGCGACAAACGGCGCGGCTCAGCGCCCTGAACGGCGCATTTCGCGCAACATGAACAAATACAGCCCTTCCACCTTATCGCGGGCCCAAGGGGTTTTGCGCAAAAACTTGAGACTGGAGCCCACACTGGGCTCAAAGGTAAAGCAGCGCACCGGAATGCGCTCGCCCAAGCCGTCCCAACCGTAGTAATCGGCCAGTTCCGTCACGATGGCCTCCAGCGTTTTGCCATGCAGCGGGTTGTTGGCCTGCTTGGCCGGTGCGGGCGGGGGCGTGTCGGTACTCATGCCGCAATTGTCGCAGGCCGCCGGAGACGCAAAGGGCGAGATGCCCTCACCCCTCAAACTGCGGATGCAATTGCCGGATGCGCGACATCGCCATGCCAGCGGCGGCCGTGCGCGTCTCCACGCCCAGCTTCACAAACACGCGTTCCAGGTGTTTTTTCACGGTCATGGGGCTGCTACCCAGAATGTCGCCGATGTCTTTGTTGGTCTTGCCCTTGACCACCCAGTAGAGCACCTCCGCCTCGCGAGCGGTGAGCTTGAAGGACAGGCTCATGGCTTCAATGACAGCGGTGTCTGACACCTCGCGCATCACGATCAGCCAATCCCCACCGGCATCGCTGTCGCCGATCTGTTGGTGCAGCCGGAAGGTCAGACGCTTGGGGCCGCGTTCCAGGCTCAGTTTGGCAGGCTCGTCCCCGCGCGCCATCGTTTGCAGGCAGGCCTGCAACCAGCCTAGAACTTCGGGCGGCGTGTTGGGCGCCTGGGTGCCGCAGTAGCGCTCCAGCAGGTCGCGCGCCAAGGGCGTTTGCCACATCAGGCAGCCATCGGCAGCACGCACGGTGATGGTGGCGTAGCCGAAAGCATCCAGCGCATTGCGGGTCTGACGCCGCTCGCGCGCGCCGGCCAGGTGCACTCCCATGCGGGCCAGCACTTCCTTGGGCTTGATGGGCTTGGTCACATAGTCCACCCCACCGCTCTCCAGTGCCGCCACCAGATATTCGGTCTCGGTCAGGCCCGTCATGAAGATGATGGGAATGTGCGTGGTTTGCGGCGCGGCCTTGAGGCGACGGGCGACTTCAAAACCGTCCATGCCGGGCATCATGGCGTCCAGCAAAATCACATCGGGCAAAGCCTGCATGGCGCGCATCAGGGCGGCTTCGCCGGAGGTGGCGATCAACACCGTGTAGCCGGACTCGTCCAGCGCATCGTGCAGCACAGACAGGTTGTCGGGCACATCGTCCACGATGAGCACCACATCGCTGTTGGCGCGATCCAGCGTGCCATCCAGACGCGCGGCATCACTCGGGTCAACGGAGTTCATCTGCGGGGCTTGCATCGAGCACTTTCTGCAATTGTTCGGCCATGGTCTCAAACTGGTACTGGCGGGCCAGCGCCTCCTGCTGCGCAATGAAGGCCGCGCACTCGGGGTGCCGCACCTGCAGGCTTTGCAGCTGGTTCAAAACGCCCCGGTAGTAACCCAGGCGCGCCACTTCCAGCAAGGCGCGGCAGTCACTAGCGGGCAACGCTCCCACTGCCACAGGCTGCATATCTTGGGCCACACTCGGGGCGGACTGCGTGGAAACCTCTACCGTTGGCTTGTCCACCCACACCAACTCCAGCCGGCGCTCCAGCCAGTCCAGCAACTCGCTGTGGCGCACGGGTTTGACGATGAAGTCTTCCGGTGGCAAGCCCAGCCCGTTGTCCAGCCCCCGGTCAAACGCATTGGCAGACACGATGGCCACCTGCGGCTCGCTGCCACCCAGTGCCGGGTTGGCTCGGATGCGGCGCAGCGTTTCCCAGCCATCAATGCCGGGCATGGCGAGATCCAGCAGCACCACATCCGGCTGCAGTCCGGCGGCCAGCAGGTCCAGGCAATCGTGGCCACTGGCAGCAGTGCGCACTTCAAAGCCCAAGGGCTCCAGCAGGCTCACCAGCAGCTCGCGGTCCGCCTCCTCGTTATCCACCACCAGCACTTTGCGGCGCGCACCGGCATAGGCCACGCGCGGCTTGCTGTGGGGGGCCGCGCGCTGTGCGCTTGGCGGCGGCATGTGCAAGTCCGGCAGGAACAAGCGTACCTTGAACACCGAACCTTGGCCGAGCACACTGGTTGCTGACAACTCGCCGCCCATGAGGTCGGTGAGCATCTTGGCAATCGTCAAGCCCAAGCCCGACCCGCCCGACGCCACGCTTGCACCCGATGCCGCCGTCGATCCGCGGGTGAAGGGCTCGAAGATACGCTCCAACTCTTGGGCAGGCATGCCGGGGCCGGTGTCATGAATTTCGATATGCGCCATCTCCCGCGCATAGCGCAGCACCAAGCGCACACTGCCCGTGGCCGTGAACTTGATGGCATTGCCCAGCAAGTTGATACAGATCTGCCGCAGGCGCTTTTCGTCCGCCCTCACCCACTCCGGCACATTGCCCTGCACCTCAAACTGAAACTGCAGCCCCTTGGCTGCCGCCTGCAATTCGAACATGCCGGCCAGCTCGGCCATGCCGTTGGCGAACTGCATGGGCTTCACATTGAGGGTGAGCTTGCCGCTTTCGATGTGGGCCATGTCCAGCGTGCCCTCAATCAGGGACAGCAAGTGTTCGCCGCCCCGCTTGATAACACTCACCGCCTGCTTGCGGTGGGGCGGTATAGCCGCATCCTCGCCCATGAGCTGCGCGTAACCCAGGATGCTGTTGAGCGGTGTGCGCAGTTCGTGGCTGATGGCACTGATGTAGCGGCTCTTGGCCTGGTTGGCCGCCTCGGCGGCTTGGCGGGCTTGCTCGGCCACGCGCTTGGCGTCCTGCAATGCAATATCGGTCAGGCGGTGCGATTCAATTTCCTGCAGCAGCAAGTGACTCTGGCGGTTGGATTCTTCTTGTGCCACCTGCCGGCTTTTGTGCGCCAGCACCAGCCACCAGGCCACGATGCCGGACATCAGCATCAGCGCAGCAAAGGTTTTGCTGAAGCCTGAGCGCAACGCGGCCTCTACCGCCAGGCGCTGGTCGGTCAATGCCGCCAAGGCCCCCAACTCCTGCTGGTAAAACATGGCGAACACCGTGGCCAGCAGGGGCAGGATGACCAGCATCAGCAGCAGAAAGTGCCCCAGCCCCGTGTCCAGAAACGGCCACACCCTTTTGGGCAACAGCCAACGCAAAGCGGCGGACCATTGGGTGGCCAAGTTCGCATGCGGTTTGCACATGTCGCCACAGCGCGCATCCAGCGTGCAGCACAGCGAGCAGATGGCGCCCTGGTAGGCCGGGCAATGGGCCATGTCAGGCCCCTCGTATTCGCGCTCGCAGATGACGCAACGCTGCACTTGGGGTGCCCCTGCGGACGTTGGAGTTTGGGTGGCACTGCGTTTTGCTCCGTGTCCCCCGCCTGCTGCGCAGGCTCCTCCTTGACCTGCGCAAAACGCATTGCCGCCCAATCTCCCGTCACCGGCGCGCGCGAGGTAGTACTTGCCTTTGGTCCACCACGCAATCAAGGGCGAGGTCACCATGGCCGTGACCAGGGCCACCACCGCAGAGAAAGCCTTGGCCAGTTCCCCAAAGAGGCCGAGGTAAGCCAGGATGGACAGCAATGACGCCATGGCCATGGCCCCCACCCCCACGGGATTGATGTCGTACAGATGCGCCCGTTTGAACTCAATGCCCTTGGGCGACAAGCCCAAAGGCTTGTTGATGACCAGATCGGCCACCACGGCCATGATCCAGGCGATGGCGATGTTCGAATACAGGCCCAACACCTCCCCCAGCGCCTGAAACACATTCATCTCCATCAGCATGAAGGCGATCACGCTGTTGAACAGCACCCACACCACCCGCCCGGGGTGGCTGTGCGTGAGGCGCGAGAAGAAGTTGCTCCAGGCCAATGAGCCGGCGTAGGCGTTGGTCACGTTGATCTTGAGCTGCGAAACCACCACGAACACCGCCGTCGCTGCCACCGCCCAGCCCAGCGAAGGGAACACATATTCATACGCAGCCAGGTACATCTGGTTCGGATCCACCGCGCGCTCCGTGGGCACGCTGTGCTGGATGGCGAGGTAGGCCAAATACGCACCGCCCAGCATCTTGACCACACCCAGAAGTACCCAACCCGGCCCCCCGACCAAAACACCGGCCCACCAGCTAAAGCGGTTGGTGGCGGTGCGCTGGGGCATGAAGCGCAAGTAGTCGGCTTGCTCCCCCATCTGGGTAATCAGGGCAATACCCACCGTGAGTGCAGCACCAAAGAGGTGCAAGTTAAAGACGCCTGCAGTGCCTTGCTCCCCAGCGTAGTGCGTAATGCCGGTAAAGGCTTGCGGATCACGCACCAAAACAAATCCGAATGGCACCGCCAGCATGATCAGCCACAGCGGCTGCGTCCAAATCTGCAGGCGGCTGATGGTGGACACGCCGTGGGTGACCAAGGGAATCACCACCACCGCGCAAATCAGGTAACCCCAGGTAGGCGGTATGTCCAGGGCCAGCTCCAGCGCATAGGCCATGACGGCCGCCTCCAGCGCGAAGAAGATGAAGGTGAACGAGGCATAAATCAGCGAGGTCAGGGTGGAGCCGATGTAGCCGAAGCCCGCGCCGCGCGTGAGCAAGTCCATATCCACCCCATAGCGGGCGGCGTACACACTGATGGGCAAGCCTGCCAGAAAAATCACCAGCCCCGTCATCAGAATGGCCCAGAAGGCGTTCACAAAACCGTACTGCACGAGCAAGGTGGCGCCCACGGCTTCCAGGATCAGAAAAGAAGCCGCCCCGAAAGCGGTGTTGGCCACCCGCCATTCCGACCACTTGCGAAAGCGCTGTGGCGTGAAGCGCAGGGCGTAATCCTCCATGGTCTCGCTGGCGACCCAGTTGTTGTAGTCGCGGCGGATCTTCACCACCCGCTGGGCGGGGGCTTCCGGGGGTGGAGGGGGCAGCATTTCAATGGACACGCGCTGCAGGGTGCAGTTTCCATGCCATTGCCGCAGGCAAGACTGCGGCCTTTGGCGTACGCCCCCCCCACAGGGCACGGGGATTGCTTAGTATGCACCATCTGCAGACACATCGGACCGACCATGGAACTCACGCCCAGTGTTCGGCCGTCATTTGCGGCCGCACGAGCCATTTAACTAGATATTGAGTGAAACGATATGGAACTTACCCCTCGTGAAAAAGACAAGCTCATGCTGTTCACTGCCGGATTGCTGGCAGAGCGCCGCAAAGCCCGTGGCCTCAAACTCAATTACCCTGAGGCCGTGGCCCTGATCAGCTGCGCCGTGATGGAAGGCGCGCGTGACGGCAAAACTGTGGCCCAGCTCATGAGCGAAGGCCGCACCGTGCTGACCCGCGATGACGTGATGGACGGCATCGCCGAGATGATTCCGGACATCCAGATCGAAGCTACCTTCCCCGACGGCACCAAGCTCGTCACTGTCCACCAGCCGATCGTATGAACACCCCCCGGCTTGCCCACTTCGTGTGGCCGCTTTCCCCCTTGCAGGGGCAACACCAGCGGCCCGGCAAAGCCGGTTCCGCGGTGTTCCTGGTTAAGACGACCTCCCCTCTTCTCGCTCACTTTTGGAGATTCCATGCGTTACCCATCGAAATCCGCTCTTCTTTTCATAGCTGCTGGCGCACTATCCACGGGCGCCAGCGCCCATATGGGCACTGATCTGCATAGCCATGGCAGCTTCATGACCGGCCTGCTGCACCCGCTGGGTGGACTGGACCACTTGCTGGCCATGCTGGCCGTCGGTGTCTGGAGCGCAGTGTCTGCCCGCCGTGCCGGGCCTGCCTTGTTGTGGGGGCCGCTCGCCTTCGCCAACATGCTCGTGCTGGGCGCCCTGCTGGGCCTCCGAGGCATGGGCGGCGCCGTGGTGGAGCCCATGGTGGCTGCGTCCGTGCTGGCGCTGGGCCTCTTGGTACTCACACGCCAAGGCATGAATGCCGCAGCCTCCATGGTGTTGGTGGGTGGCTTTGCTGTGTTCCACGGACTGGCCCACGGGGCGGAGTTAGCAGCTACGGGTGACGCAGTTGCGCCAGTGGCCGGCATGTTTGTGACCACCATCGCGCTGCATCTTTCAGGCGTGGCACTGGGCTGGTCCTTGCGTGCTGCCAATGTGTGGGCAACCCGCGCCACCGGCGCTGCCGTGGCTACCTCGGGCCTCGCCCTGTTGATGCAATTGGCGTGAAGGACGGCCCCATGATCCCCGGCGAACTCATTCTTGACGACGGCGAACATCTACTCAACACGGGCCGCCGCACCGTGACGGTGGTGGTGCAGAACCAGTCGGACCGGCCTATCCAGGTCGGTTCCCACTACCACTTTGCAGAGACCAATGGCGCGCTCGGCTTTGACCGTGCGGTGGCGCAAGGCATGCGCCTGAACATCGCCTCCGGCTCGGCCGTGCGCTTTGAGCCCGGGCAGCAACGTACCGTGGAGCTGGTGGAGTTTGCCGGCGACAGAATGATTTACGGCTTTCGCGGCCTGACCCAAGGGAGTCTTTGAACATGGCAACGATTGGACGCCGCGCCTACGCGGAAATCTTTGGCCCCACCACTGGCGACCGCGTGCGCCTGGCAGATACCGGCCTGATCATTGAGGTCGAAAAAGACTACACCCTGGCCGCTGGCAGCTATGGCGAAGAGGTGAAGTTCGGCGGCGGCAAAACCATCCGCGACGGCATGGCGCAAAGCCAGCGAACCAGAGCGGAAGGTGCAGTGGACTGCGTGCTGACCAACGCCCTCATCCTGGACCACTGGGGCATCGTCAAGGCCGACATCGGCCTCAAGGGCGGGCGCATTGTGGCCATTGGCAAAGCCGGCAACCCTGACACCCAGCCGGGTGTGGACATCATCATCGGGCCGGGCACCGAAATCATCAGCTGCGAGGGCAACATCGTCACCGCGGGCGGCATTGACTGCCATATTCACTTCATCTGCCCGCAGCAGATTGAAGAAGCACTCTCCAGCGGCGTGACCACCATGATGGGTGGCGGCACGGGCCCTGCCACCGGCACCTTTGCCACCACTTGCACGCCAGGCCCCTGGAATATTGAGCGCATGCTGCAAGCGGCCGATGCCTTCCCCATGAACCTGGGCTATTTTGGTAAGGGCAATGCCAGCCTGCCCGGCGCACTGCATGAGCAGATCAACGCCGGGGTGATCGGCCTCAAGCTGCATGAAGACTGGGGCAGCACGCCCGCTGCCATCAGCAACTGTCTGGATGTGGCTGACGAAACCGAGATTCAGGTAGCCCTGCACTCGGACACGCTCAACGAATCCGGCTTTGTGGAGAACACCATTGAAGCGACCAAGGGCCGTGGCCTGTGCGCCTTCCACACTGAAGGCGCGGGCGGCGGACATGCGCCGGACATCTTGAAGGTCGTGGGCCAGGCGAACTTTCTGCCCAGCTCTACCAACCCCACCATGCCTTACACCCAGAACACACTGGACGAGCATGTGGACATGCTGATGGTCTGCCACCACCTGGACGCGGGCATTGCGGAAGACCTGGCCTTTGCCGAGAGCCGCATCCGCAAGGAAACCATTGCGGCGGAAGACATCCTGCACGACATGGGCGCGATCTCCATGATGAGCAGCGACAGCCAGGCCATGGGCCGCGTGGGCGAAGTCATCATCCGCACTTGGCAGACGGCCGACAAGATGAAGTCGCAGCGTGGCAGCTTGCCCGAAGACAGCAGCCGCAACGACAATTTCCGCGCCAAGCGTTACGTCGCCAAGTACACCATCAACCCTGCGATCGCGCACGGCATCAGCCATGAAGTCGGCAGCATCGAAGTCGGCAAGTGGGCCGACCTGGTAATCTACAAACCCGCTTTCTTCGGCGTCAAACCCGCGCTGATATTGAAGGGCGGCTTCATCGCCCACGCCGCCATGGGCGACCCGAATGCGTCCATCCCCACCCCGCAGCCGGTGCACTACCGCCCGATGTTCGGCAGCTTTGGTGGCGCGCTGCACCGGGGCTCGCTGACCTTTGTGTCCCAATCGGGCTTGAACGCAGGCATCAAGGAACGCTTCGGCCTGGCCAAAAACGTGTCAGCGGTGAAAAACATCCGTGGCATACGCAAACAGCATATGGTGCACAACAGCTACTTGCCCACCATGGAAATCGACGCGCAAACCTACACTGTGCGCGCCGACGGCCAACTGCTGACGTGTGAGCCGGCAGTCAAGCTACCCATGGCACAGCGCTACTTTTTGTTCTGAAGCCGCATCACGCAACCCATGGACATTCGCATCGATGACCTTCAGGGGGCGGCCATTGCAGCCCTTCTGCAAGTGCACCTGGATTCGATGCACCAGCACTCGCCACCGGAGAGCGTGCATGCCCTCGATCTGGATGCCTTGCGTCACCCGTCCATCACCTTTTGGACGGCGTGGGAGGGTGAAGTGCTGCTGGGCTGCGGCGCGCTCAAAACGCACAGCGCCACCCACGCAGAGCTCAAGTCCATGCGCACCGCCGCGGGCCATGAACGGAAAGGGGTTGCGCGCGCCCTGCTGCGGCACATGGAAACCGCGGCACGCGCAAAAGGTGTGCAGCACATCAGCTTGGAAACCGGCACCAACGCCCCGTTCTTCCCGGCCCACAGACTCTATGAAAGCGAAGGCTTTGTAGAGTGCGGCCCGTTTGCCGAGTACCAGATAGACCCCTGGAGCCGGTTCATGACAAAGGCCCTCGTCTAAGGGCTAACCCGCTTCTATATGCGTACGAATCCAATTCGCAAAAACAGCCTCTTCCATGTCACCGGCTGCAACTCTGAGCATGGTCAAGATGCAGTCCGAGTCGTCCGCCATCAATTCGTACCCATTCAAGGCCAAAAACAACTCGACGGCGACAAAGGCCGTGCGTTTGTTGCCATCGCTAAACGGATGGTTGCGCGCAATGCCAAAACCATAGGCTGCGGCCAACTCGGCGATGTCAGGCGTGCCATAGTGAGACAACTGCACGGGACGGGCGACCGCCGATTCCAAGGCGTTCGCGTCACGCAGTCCGGCCAAGCCGCCATGCTCGGCCAATTGCTCCTCATGGACGGCGTACAGGACCTCGCTGGCAATCCAGCGCCAAGTGCGACCAGGCGCACTCATTTGGCCAGCTCATGCAAAACAGCGCGCCGCTTTTTCATGATGCGCCGGGCTTCCGTCATCTGTGCCTCAAACTCAGGGTCGTACGTGGATAGCGTCACGCCGTTGGCAGCCTCGCTCATGAAAAGGGTGTCACCCTTCTCCACCTTCAGCCGTGCCAACACTTCTTTGGGCAAGATAACGCCCACTGAGTTTCCAATTTGTGTGAGTTTGACTGCGGACATGCAAGGCCCCTTCGAGTTATAACGTTTGTTATATTAACAGTCACTCATTCACCCTTCAAGCTGTCTCATGCTCCAAGTCTCCAAATGCATTCCCCAAGGCCAAGGCCTGGCACCGGTCCTCGTCAAGCGCGCCGTCACCGTCGAGCTGGATTGGGACGTGCGCCAGAAAAGCCGTTTTGATGCCACCGACAGCCAAGGCCGCCAGATCGGCGTGTTTCTGCCCCGTGGCACCGTCGTGCGCGGTGGCGACGTGCTGGTGGCCGAAGACGGCTCGCTCATCGTCGCCAAAGCCGCACCGCAAGCGGTGCTGAAGATCACCCACTGCCGCAATCACGGCACACCCTTCGACCTGATCCGTGCGGCCTACCACCTTGGCAATCGCCATGTACCCATCGAGTTGCAGCCCGACCACCTGAAGATTGAGCCTGACCACGTGCTGGCCGACATGCTGCGCGCCATGCACCTGATCGTGAATGCGGTGGACGAGGCGTTTGAGCCCGAGAACGGTGCCTACGCCACCGGTGGACACCACGGCGGCCATCACCACGGACACGATCACCACGACCATGGCCATGACCACGGGCATTCCCACGCCGGCCACAGCCATGATCACGCACCCCAGCAGGCAGCGACTTTGCGTGGCATTCCGGTGGCAGTGCAAGCCAAACCGCATGTGCATGGCCCGGACTGCAACCATGGTCACGACCATGGCCACCACCACGGCGACCAATAAACAAGCAACACCATGCTCGACAGCAGCCTGATGCAGCTCATGTGGCTGGCCTCCCCGGCCTTGCCGATTGGCGGCTTTTCATACTCCGAATGCCTGGAGGCGGCCGTGGATACTGCGCGAGCCGCTACAGAAAGCGAAGCATCCGTGTGGCTGGTCGACCAACTGCACATGACGCTGGCCCGCTCGGAGCTGCCAGCGGTGGCCCAAGCCATTTCCGCCTGGCGCGCAGACGACCAGCCCCGCATTGCCGAGCTGAATGCCTGGGTGCTGCAGACCCGCGAGAGCGCAGAGCTGCGGGCGCAAACCGAGCAAATGGGCAAGAGCCTGCTGGAATGGCTGAAGAACCACACCACGGCCACGCCCGCACAAATCGCCCTGCTCGCCGCGCAGGAACCCACCTACCCCATCGCATTCGCGCTGGCCGCAAGCGCTACACAGGCCCCAGTGCGCGAATGCCTGCTGGCCTTTGCCTTCGGCTGGGCCGAGAACATGATGCAGGCCGCCATCAAAGCCGTGCCGCTGGGCCAGAGTGCCGGGCAGCGCATCCTGTCCGCGCTGACCGCCGAGATTCCTTTCGCTGTCGATTACGCCCTGAGCGTGAGCGACGACACCCGCCAAGCCTTCAGCCCCATGCTGGCCATCCTGAGCAGCCAGCATGAGGTGCAGTATTCAAGGCTTTTCCGCTCCTAGCGCCCGTTGAATATGCGTAAGAAGCTCACTTTTTGATAGCAAACACCATGTCCGCACTTCACCACATCGCCAACCGTACCAAGACCCTGCCGCCCCTGCGCGTGGGCATAGGCGGCCCCGTCGGCTCCGGCAAAACCACCCTGCTGGAAATGCTGTGCAAGGCCATGCGCGACCAGTACGACCTGGTCGCCATCACCAACGACATTTACACCAAGGAAGACCAGCGCTTGCTGACCGTGAGCGGCGCCCTCCCCGCCGAGCGCATCATGGGTGTGGAAACCGGCGGCTGCCCGCACACTGCCATCCGCGAAGACTGCTCCATCAACCTTGAGGCCATTGACCGCATGCTGGTGGACTTTCCCAACGCTGACATCGTGTTTGTGGAGAGCGGTGGCGACAATCTGGCCGCCACCTTCAGCCCCGAGCTGAGTGACCTGACCATCTACGTGATCGATGTGGCTGCCGGAGAAAAAATCCCCCGCAAAGGCGGCCCCGGCATCACCAAGAGCGACCTGTTCGTCATCAACAAAACCGACCTCGCCCCCCACGTGGGCGCCAACCTCGACGTGATGCGCGCTGACACCGAGCGCATGCGCAACACCCCCAAGGGCATGAAGCCTTTTGCGATGACCAACCTCAAAGACCTGACCGGCCTGAAGGAGGTGATTGCGTTCATCGAAACCAAAGGCATGCTCAAGGCCGGCTAGAATACGAAGCTCAGGAAGCTTGGCCGAGCGGTTTAAGGCACCGGTCTTGAAAACCGGCGAGGGTTTATCCCCTCCGTGAGTTCGAATCTCACAGCTTCCGCCAAACACCCCTTTGGCGCAGTGCTCAGGCGTCACAACGCCGCTTCATGACCACCGACGCATCCCTCCCCCCACTCTCGGCGCTGTTCAAGCAGCAGGCCTTCGTTCGCTATTGGTTCGCCCGCATTGCCGGCATCATGGGCAACCAGATGCTCATGGTGGCAGTCGCGTGGCATATGTACGACCTGACCTCCAGCGCCTGGGACCTCGGGCTCGTGGGGCTGTTTCAGTTTGTGCCGGCACTTGTGATGACCTTGCCCGCCGGGCATGTGGCCGACCGCCTGCACCGAGGCCGTATCTTTGCGGCCTGCATGGCCTTGCAGGCTGGCGTGGCGCTCACGCTGCTGAGCGCCACTTTGGGGAACTTCGCGTCCCGTGAACTCATCCTGCTTATCTCCGTCGTGCTCGGCTTGGCCCGCGCCTTCCAGATGCCGGCCCAGCAAGCCCTGGTGGCGCTGCTGGTCCCGACTAACTTGCTCGGGCGCGCGGTAGCACTCAGCTCCACCGGCATGGAAATCGCGGTCATCAGCGGGCCGGCGCTGGGCGGGCTGCTCTACGCACTAGGGCCCACCAACGTGTACATCTGCTGCACAACGCTGATGGTGCTGGCCACCGGCCTGATTCTGGCGGTGCATTACAAGCACAAACCTTCCAACTTGGCCGCCAGTTGGTCTACCCTGTTTGCCGGCGTGCGCTTTGTGTGGGAACGCAAACTGCTGCTGGGCGCCAGTTCGCTGGACTTGTTTGCGGTGTTGCTGGGTGGCGCGACCGCCTTGCTGCCGATTTATGCGCGCGACATCCTGCACACCGGGCCTACGGGTCTGGGCTTTTTGCGCGCTGCGCCCGCAGTGGGCGCGCTCACCATGTCACTGGTGATCACCCGCTGGCCCTTGCGCCGGCATGTGGGAAAGCGCTTGCTGAGCGCCGTGGCGGTGTTCGGGTTGGCCACCGTGCTGTTCGGCCTGTCCGAATCGTTCTGGTTATCGATGTTCGCCCTCACCGTGACCGGTGCGGCGGACTGCATCAGCGTGGTCACCCGCAATACCTTGGTTCAGCTGGAAACACCCGACGAGATGCGCGGGCGCGTGGCCGCTGTCAACTCCATCTTCATCGGTGCCTCGAATCAATTGGGTGAATTCGAATCGGGCGCCACGGCGGCGATGTGGGGCCCGGTGGGCTCGGTAGTGGTCGGCGGCATAGGCACCATGCTGGTGGCTGGCTTGTGGTTCAAGCTTTTCCCGGCTTTGGCCCACCGCGACCACATGGAGCCCCAAGGCAGTCGGTAAGCGCCAACAGCGCGCTCAAGTCCACAGGTCCAGTGGCGGGTCGGCCACCACTGCCCGCAGAATGTCGGAGCGGGACACGAAGCCCTGCACCGCACCCGCCTCGTCCACCACCGGCAAACCGGGCAATCCGGTATCCAACAGCACGCGCGCAAGCCGGCGTATGTCGGTATCAGCGGCCACGCTGGGCACCGGGGTCCACATCACTTCCTGCACGCTTTGGGCCAAGAAGGTGCGCCATACCAGCGCATGGGCATCGGCCCGGGGCAAGTGCTCGGCGCGGGTCAACTCCGCACGGGTGAGCAACCCTACCAAAACACCCTCTGCAGACACCACGGGGGCCTGCGCAATGCCATGCTGGTTGAGCAGCGCCCAGGTTTGCTCGATGGTGGAGGTGTCTGGGACCGTCACCACCTCGTGGCTCATGATGTCGGCCACCCGGGTCAAGGGCTGGCGGATCTGTGCAGGTTTGCTAACCTCGCCATAGGCCGCCAGTGCCGTCCGATGCGCGATGTCGGTGGCAGGCGCTTCATGGGCAGAAGCGTTCAGCACATCGGCAAAGCGCAGAGGACTATGGTCCTGGGCATTCAGCCCCAGCGCTTCGATGCGGCGGGTGCGTGCAGCGCGGCGTATGCCGGCTACCTTACCCAACTCTTCGAGCGAGCCCCGGAATATCTGCCCTGCTGTACCGTAAACCGAAAACATGGCGTCTCCCTGCATGGCCGGGCGGGCCGCGGCGCAGCCCGTTCAGTCCGGATTGGACAGGAAAATTTCCTGCAAGTCACTCAAAAAGTCGAAGCCTTTGACCGTCGGACGCACGCGGGCAAAGTCCCGCTCAATCAGGCCTTTGCGCTCGGCCTCCTCCAGCCCCTTTTGGATGGCGGTAATGGCCAGCCCGGTGCGCTCGGTAAAGTCGCGCAGCCCGAAACCATTGCGCAAGCGCAAGGCATTGAGCATGTACTCAAACGGCAAATCGGCGCGGGCCACCTCGTCGTCTTTCGCCACTGCGTGGCCGGCCAGCGCCTGCTCCATGTAGCGGGCCGGGTCACGAAAGCGCACCTGCCGCACCACCCGGTGTGCAAAGCTGAGCTTGCTGTGCGCGCCGGCGCCTAGCCCCAAGTAGTCGCCAAACTGCCAGTAGTTGACGTTGTGAAAACAGCGGTGTCCTTGGCGTGCATAGGCCGACACCTCGTACCGGTCCATCCCGGCCGCAGCGGTGACCTCGGTAATGCGGTCCAGCATGGCATAGGCCGTGTCGTCTTCCGGAATTTGCGGCGGGAACTTGGCGAAGTAGGTGTTGGGCTCGATGGTGAGGTGGTAGATCGAGATGTGCGGCGGCTGGAACTGCAGCGCGGTGGCGAGGTCAACATCGAGTTGCGCCTGCGTCTGCCCCGGCAGGGCGTACATGATGTCGAGATTGAAGGTGTCGAACGAGGCAGCCGCTTCTTCCACTGCCGCCAGCGCCTGCGCACGGTCATGCACCCGGCCCAAGGCTTTCAGGTGGGTATCGTTAAAGCTTTGCACCCCGATGGACAGCCGCGTCACGCCCGCGCCACGGAAAGCCTTGAAACGGTCTTTCTCAAAGGTGCCGGGGTTGGCCTCCATGGTGATCTCGCAGTCCGCCTCCAGCCGCAGCCGGGCACGGATGTCGCCCAACAATCGGTCGATGGACTCCGGCGAAAACAGGCTGGGCGTGCCGCCACCAATAAAGATGCTGTGGATGTTGCGCCCCCAGATCAGGGGCAAAGCGGCCTCCAGGTCGGCGATGACAGCGTCGATATAGCGCTTCTCTTGAAGGCCATCTTTGGCCTGTTCATGCGAATTGAAATCGCAGTAAGGACACTTCTTGATGCACCACGGCAGATGGACATACAAAGACAAAGGCGGTAGCGCACTGAACTGCAGGCTGCCGGGGCGCATGTAGTGCTGAATATCGCGCTGCACCGCGGCAGCGCCCTCGGCAACGGGCTTGATGGGAATCATGCGCCTCAGGCTCCGAGCCAGTTGGATCGGATCAATGCAGCCATCGCAGCAGCCGCGCGGCCACGGTGGCTGTGGGCGTTTTTGACTTCCACGGGCAGCTGGGCAAAGGTCTGGCCGAACTCGGGGATCCACATCACCGGGTCAAAGCCGAAGCCGTTGCTGCCCACCGGCTCAGGCGCAATCAGCCCTACCACACGGCCTACTGCAATCAGCGGCTCGGGGTCGTCCACACTTCGCACCGCCACCAAGGTGCTCACCAGCGCTGCGCGGCGGTTGGTCACGTCCTTCATTTGCTCCAGCAGGGCTGTGACGTTGTTGTCATCCCCTTTGGAATAACCGAACTGGGTGGCGTAGTAGGCTGTGTCCACACCCGGCAATCCGCCAAAGGCGTCCACACACAAGCCGGCGTCATCTGCCAGCGCGGGAAAGCCGGTGTGCTGGGCGGCGTTGCGCGCCTTGGCCAGCGCGTTTTCAATAAAAGTACGAAACGGCTCGGGCGACTCGGGCACGCCGAGGTCGCCCTGGCGCACCAGCTCGCAGCCCAACGGGGCGAACATGGCATTGAGCTCGGCGAGCTTGCCTTGGTTATTGGATGCAAGAACAATCTTCATATGAAATAGCCCTCTGGCGCCCGCGGAATATACGCGAGCAGCTATTGTTTTGATAGTGCCTGCTGCTGCAACAGCATGAGTTCACCCACGCCTTTTTCAGCCAGCGTCAGCAGTTGGTCCATCTCGGCGCGGGTAAAGGCCACGCCTTCGGCCGTGCCCTGCACTTCCACAAAGTGGCCGGCACCGGTCATCACCACATTCATGTCGGTGTCGCATGCGGAGTCTTCGGTGTACTCCAGGTCCAGCAAGGGTGTGCCTTCCACAATGCCCACGCTGATGGCCGCCACCGCCGAGGTAATAGGCGTCTCGGTGATCTTGCCAGCGGCCAGCAAGCCATTGACTGCGTCTTGCGCAGCCACGAAGGCGCCGGTGATGGCTGCGGTGCGGGTGCCGCCGTCGGCTTGGATCACATCGCAATCGAGCTGAATGGTGCGCTCGCCCAGTTTTTTCAGGTCAAACACTGCGCGCAGCGAGCGGCCGATCAGCCGCTGAATCTCTTGGGTGCGGCCGGTTTGCTTGCCGCGGGCAGCCTCGCGGTCGCTGCGGCTGTGGGTGGCACGGGGCAGCATGCCGTATTCGGCAGTGACCCAACCTTCGCCACTCCCCCGCTTGTGCGGCGGTACTTTTTCTTCGACCGACGCGGTGCACAGCACCTTGGTGTTGCCGAACTCAATCAACACCGAGCCCTCAGCGTGCATGGTGTAGTGGCGGGTGATGCGCACCGGGCGCAGTGCATCGGCGGCGCGAGCGCCTTGGCGGACAAATGCTGTCATGGGGTCTTCCTCATAGATCCGGGCAGGCCGGAAAAACGGTCAAAGCTTGCGGGCAGCCGAGCGGCGAATGGCTTCGTTGATCTCGGCGATCGAACGCTCAATGGCCGCGTCGTCCAAGTCATCCACCTCCGAGTCCGCCCACGCGGCTTGGACTGTGGAGGCAAACACGCCTTCGCTGATGCTGTCGGTCGAGATCGTGCCCTTGGTGGACTCGAAGCTGTCCGGTGTCTCCCACTCCATCGCGATCACGGTCACGTTATCGCAATGGGGCCCGCCCTTGAGCATGGCCTGCTCCACCAGATCAGGGGCAGACTCACCCACCGGCTTCTGGGACAGGTGATAGACGATATCGCTGTCCTGCAAAGGCCCCCACAGGCCGTCTGAGCACAGCATGATGCGGTCGCCCTGGTGCAAGGGCACCGGTCCGGTCACATCAAACACCGGGCGGGTCGGTGAACCCAGGCAGGTGAACAACACGTTACGGTTAAAGCCTGCCGGTGCGCCGTTGGGACGCTCCATCTCGCGCTGTTCAGAGTAGGAATGGTCCCGCGTGCGGGCAAGCAGCTCGCCCTGGCGCACAAAGTACAAACGCGAATCACCGCAGTGCACCCAATGCGCGGCGCCCCCTTGCAGCACCGCTGCCACTAATGTTGTGCGAGGCGTGTCCGGCAAGTTGCGCTCAGCCGCATACCGGAGGATTTGGCGGTGGGCAGCCAGAATGGCTTTGTTGAAAAACTCGCGCACATCCATCAGCTCGGGGTGCGCTTCTTTCTGGTACAGCGCCGAGATTACCTGCAAGGCCATCTGGGACGCGACTTCGCCCTCCGGGTGCCCGCCCATGCCATCCGCCAACAAAAACAGGCCGGACGACTTGGTGTAGCAGTAGCCCATGCGGTCTTCGTTTTTCTCGCGTCCCCCTTTGCGGCTGATCTGAAAGACGGAAAACTTCATTTCGGCTTACCTGCCACGGGAGCGGTGGCCCCGCCCATCACGGTTTTTTTGGTTTCCGACACCATGGAGTCAAATTGCATGCGCACCTTCTCGGTCACGGTGAGCTTGGTGTAGCGGCGTTCACCCTCGCGCGACAACTCCTTTTGCAAGGCAAACACAGACTGCGGACGCGACAATGGGTCCAGCGACATGCACCATTCGACCACCTCGATCAAATTGTCGGAATACACACCACGCAGCCGCGCCAATGAGGTGGTGATACGGTCTTTCTCCAGGCGCTGGGGCGCTTCATTGGGCGGATAGCCCTGCATGCAGGCATAAATACAGGCGCCAATGGCGTAAATGTCTGTCCACGGCCCCATGGAAGCGTCGCGCCGGTACATCTCAGGGGCTGCAAAGCCCGGGGTGTACATCGGGCGGATGAAGTTGCCTTCTTTGCTCAGCACTTCGCGTGCGGCGCCGAAGTCGATCAACACGGAGCGGTTGTCGTCGGTAATGAAAATATTGGCAGGCTTGATGTCCAGGTGCAGCATCTTGTGCTGGTGCACGATGCGCAATCCGCGCAGGATTTCATCAAACAGAGAACGGATGGTGGACTCGCGGAACACCTTGCTCTTTTTCTGGTCACGCGCAGTCACGATGAAGTCCTGAAGGGCGGCACCTTCCAGGTAGTTCATGACCATGTAAACGGTTTCATTCTCGCGAAAAAAATTCAACACACTCACCACGGAAGGATGAGAGATCTGCGCGAGCGAGCGACCTTCTTCAAAAAAGCTTTTCAGGCCCAGGCGGTACAGCGACAGCTTTTCGGACTGCACCTGGGGTAGCAGTTCGCCGGGGGCACGGGTAGCCAGAGAGGAGGGCAGGTATTCCTTGACCGCCACTTGCTGCCCCTCGGAATCCAGAGCCAGATAGACCAGCCCAAAACCGCCTGCCGCCACTTTGCGGATGATGCGGTAGCCGCCTATCATGGTATCGGGGGGGAGTGGCGCTGGCTTGACCTTGGACATAGGTGCAGTGGGAGTGCTCGTGATTTTTGTTTGAAACGGGTTATTCTCGGGGCCGTTTCCATCGCCGCGAAAGCCCTTGATGCCAGTTTACAGCATGACCGGCTATGCCAGTGCACAGCACAGCACAGCCACCACCGCCCCTGAAGGCGAATCCCGGACCCAACCCGTCACCCAGCTCGGCCTGGAGGTGCGTTCGGTCAACAGCCGTTTTCTCGACCTCACCTTCCGTCTCCCCGAAGACCTGCGCCAGTTTGAACCCGTGTTGCGCGAGCTATTGGGAAGCAAACTCAAGCGCGGCAAGGTGGAAGTGCGCGCCTCGGTGGAGACCACTAGCGCGACCAACATCCCCGACCCCACCCCCAAACTGCTGCAAAAGCTCAACGCGACCCAGGACAGCATCCGGGCCTGGCTACCCACGGCCAACCCCTTGAGCGTGGCCGACGTGATCCGCCTGGCCGCCGCCGAGCAAGGCACCAGCCGAGACTGGAGTGCCGACGTGATGCCCTTGGCGGAAAAAGTATTGAAAGAGCTGCTGAGCGCACGCCAGCGCGAAGGGGCCCGCCTGGCCACCATGCTGCTGGGCCACATCGCCCAGTTGCGCACCTTGGCCGAGCAGGCCGGGCCCTTGGTGCCCAAGCTGGTGGAACAGCAACGCCTGCGCTTCATGGAGCGCTGGAAAGAGGCCATGGCCCTGACCGAAGGCGCCACGCTGCCGGAAGCTGCCCAGGACCGCGCCCTGACAGAGGCCACGGCCTTCGCGATACGCATTGATGTGGCGGAGGAAATCACCCGACTGAACTCCCACCTGGATGAGCTAGAGCGACTGATCAAGAAAGGCGGGGAAATCGGCAAGCGGCTGGACTTCCTGATTCAGGAACTGCACCGGGAAGCCAACACCTTGGGCTCCAAATCCGCCGCGCTGGAGCTGACGCACATCTCCGTGGACATGAAGGTTTTGATTGAACAGATGCGTGAACAGGTCCAGAACATAGAATAAGGCGACTTTAGACACCGCATCACGGAGCCTCAGTCAATGGACTACCCCGGAAATCTCTTTGTCGTCGCAGCCCCCAGCGGGGCCGGTAAGTCCAGCTTGTGCAAGGCCTTGTTGGAGCTCGACTCGCGCCTGCAACCTTCTGTCTCGCACACCACGCGCCCGCCCCGTGGCCAAGAAAAGCATGGTCGCGAATACTTCTTCGTCTCCCAGCAGGAATTCGATGCCATGGTGGAAGCGGATGCCTTTGTGGAATGGGCGCATGTGCATGCGAACCGCTACGGCACCTCCAAAAAAGCCATTGAAGACCGCATGGCCATGGGCGCTGATGTGATCCTGGAAATCGACTTCCAGGGCGCCGTGCAAATCAAAAACGTGTTTGCCAACGCTGTCTGCATCTTCATCCTGCCTCCGAGTTGGGAAGAATTGCGTTCGCGCCTGGAACGCCGTGGGGAGGACAGCTCTGAGATCATCGACATGCGCATGAAAAACGCGCAATTGGAAGTCGCCCAGGTCGGAAAGTTCGACTTCGTTATAATCAATGAGTTGTTTGACCGTGCGCTTTTCGATCTGAAAGCCATTGTCCACTCTCAGCGACTCAAGATTTCAGCCCAGCGCCGCGCGCGAGCTGAAACATTCCGAGCGCTGAACATCCTCTAGCTTTCCGGAGAATTCCATGGCCCGTATCACTGTTGAAGACTGCCTCGAGCAGATCCCTAACCGCTTCCAATTGGTTCTGGCTGCCACTTACCGTGCCCGCATGTTGAGCCAAGGCCACACCCCCAAAATCGAAAGCAAGAACAAGCCCGGCGTCACCGCATTGCGCGAAATTGCCGCAGGTAAAGTCGGCTTGGAAATGCTCAAAAAAGTACCGCTGTAAATTCAGCCTGCTTATGCAAAAAGCACCGCTTGCGGTGCTTTTTTCGTTTGCGGCACACAAGACTCCCAGCCACGCTACATTTACACCATGGGCAGCCTTCTCCAAACACCACCAAGTACCTCGAATGCCGGCAAATCGGCCAAGCCCGGTTCGCCAGTCGCTGCGGTCAATGCCGCGGCAGCCAGTTTTGCCGGGCTCACCGCCAAGCTGGACTACTTGAGCAGCAGTGATGTGGAGCAGGTGCGCTTGGCCTACCGGTTCGCGGACGAAGCGCACCTGGGCCAACTCCGCAATAACGGTGAACCCTACATTACCCATCCAATTGCGGTAGCAGCGCAATGCGCCGAATGGAAACTCGACGCCCAGGCCCTGATGGCGGCCCTGCTGCACGATGCGCTCGAAGACTGCGGCGTCACCAAGATCGAGCTGATTGAAAAGTTCGGGTCGCCGGTAGCCGAATTGGTGGACGGCCTGACCAAGCTCGACAAGCTGCAATTCAACACCCGCGAGGAAAACCAGGCCGAATCTTTCCGCAAGATGCTTCTGGCCATGGCACGGGACGTGCGGGTCATCCTGATCAAGCTCGCCGACCGTTCGCACAATATGCGGACCCTGTCGGATGTGCCCCGCAGCAAATGGAGCAGGATCTCCTCTGAGACGCTGGATATTTACGCCCCCATCGCACACCGATTGGGTCTCAACCAGACTTATCGGGAACTTCAGGATCTCGCCTTCCAGCATCTGCGGCCCTGGCGGTATGCGATTCTTTCCAAAGCGGTCGCCAAAGCGCGCAGCCGTCGGCGCGACTTGATCCAGAAAGTCCAGAAAGAAGTCGAAGCAGTTTTTGCCGAAGCCAAGATGCCCATTCGCATCGCAGGCCGCGAGAAAACGCTGTATTCCATCTACCAAAAGATGGACAAAAAGCATCTCAGCTTCGCCCAGGTCACCGACATTTATGGCTTTCGGGTTTTGGTGCCCAACATCACGGATTGCTACACCGCACTAGGCCTGCTGCACCAGCTCTACAAGCCAGTGCCTGGCAAGTTCAAGGACCATATTGCGATTGCCAAGGTCAACGGTTACCAGTCCTTGCACACCACGCTGGTGGGGCCGGCAGGTATCAACATCGAATTCCAGATGCGAACCGAAGCCATGCACGTGGTAGCCGAGTCCGGCGTGGCCGCACATTGGCTCTACAAGGTCAACAATCCGGAAGACGGCACGGCGGATCGCTTGGGCACCAAATGGCTGCAATCCCTGCTGGATATCCAGGACGAGACTCGCGATGCGGCCGAGTTCTGGGACCACGTCAAGGTGGACCTGTTCCCCGATGCTGTGTATGTGTTTACGCCCAAGAGCCAGATCATGGCCTTGCCACGGGGCGCCACTGTGGTGGACTTTGCCTATGCCATTCACAGCAATATCGGCGACCGCACCATTGCTGCCCGCATCAATGGCGAACAAGTCCCCTTGCGTACCGAGCTGAAAAACGGCGATGTGGTCGAAGTGGTCACCGCACCTGTGTCCACCCCCAACCCGGCATGGCTGGGTTTTGTGCGCACCGGCCGTGCGCGCTCCAAAATCCGCCACCATTTGAAGACCATGGCCCAAACCGAGTCGGAAGGATTGGGTGCCAAATTGCTGGCTCAGGCCTTGCGCGCCGAAGGTATTGAGGGCTTCCCTGAAGACAACCCGGCCTACGCCCCCTTGTGGGACAAGCTGCTGCGCTTTACAGGAAACAAGACCAAACACGAGCTGCTGACCGACATCGGTCTGGGCAAGCGCATCGCCAATATCGTGGCCAAGCGCATGGTGAACCTGCTGAGCGAAGCCGGTGAGCGGCCGGACGCCCTGCTGCTCACCCGTGAGCGCTTCACCGCGCACGAGACCAATACTTTGAGCTCCATCACCTTGGACGGCAGCGAAAACGCGTCAGTGCAGTTCGCACCATGTTGCCGCCCCATTCCCGGAGACGCCATCGTCGGTTATCTGGGCCGCGGTGAAGGTCTGGTGGTGCACATGGCCGACTGCGGCGTGGCCAAAAAGCTCCAGCACAAAGACAGCGAGCGCTTTATCGGTGTGGAGTGGTCCGACGAACCGGTGCGTGCCTTCGAGACCGGCATTGTGGTGACTGTCACGAATGGCAAAGGCGTGCTGGCTAAAGTTGCTGCAGCACTCGCGTCTGCCGAGGCGGACATCATTCACATCGACATGGGGCAGGACGGAGTGCGCGACGCATCCGACATGCGCTTGATTATTGGTGTGCGGGACACCGCCCACATCGCCATCGCATTGCGCAACCTGCACCGCACTCCTTCGGTGCTGCGGGCCCAGCGCGCAAGCAACAGCGCCGGCTAAGTCACTTCAACGACTGGAGCCTTTCAGCCCGTCTTGGGCGCAGGGTACTGCACACGCAGCACCTCGATATCGCAAATCCGATCGGGCATGACCAACTTCAGTTCATCGCCTTCGCGGGCCTTGAGCAGCGTACGTGCAATGGGTGAAATCCAGCTCACCTCGCCAACAGCACTGTTGGCCTCGTCAATCCCTTTGATGGTGATAGTGCGTTCCACATCCTGGTCGTCCACGTAGGTCACCGTAGCGCCGAAAAAAATCTGCTCATTGCCGTGGTGCAGAGAAGGATCGGTCACTTCCGCAATCTCCAGACGCTTGGTCAGGAAACGGATGCGTCGGTCGATTTCGCGCAGGCGCTTTTTGCCATAGAGGTAATCGCCGTTCTCTGAGCGATCGCCATTGCTGGCAGCCCAGTGCACGATGTCCACAATTTTGGGGCGCTCGTTGTCGATCAGGTCGAGTAACTCGTCGCGTAGCGTGGCGAAGCCTTGGGGGGTGATGTAGTTTTTGCCACCGGCCGGCAGTGCAGGCAGTTGCAGCTCATCGTCGTCTGCACCATCGGACTCTTTGGTAAAAGCCTTGCTCATGGATGTGCCCATTGGGGAATCAGAATAAGAAAAAGGTCTGCAACCTTGCGATTGCAGACCTTTACTTTTTGGTGCGGCTGGCAGGAATCGAACCCACGACCCCTTGGTTCGTAGCCAAGTACTCTATCCAGCTGAGCTACAGCCGCTAAGCTTCGTATTCTAGCACGCTTTTTTTCGTACTATCCGGAAAGACCGGAGAAACTTTTCAAACGCCCTTTTCTGCAGCATTCGGGATGGACGTATTCTACCCTGCCCGCAGACCCAAAACAGCTCTCGCCTCTGAAGGATTTGCAATTGCTCTCCCCGCGCGCTGGGCACACGCTGCCAGCGCTTCGATGAGCACACCATTGCCGGCAGCGCGTGCACCATCGGGCAAATAGAAGGTGTCTTCGAGACCGGTCCGCAGCATGCCTCCCAAATCGGCAGTCTTCTGGTGCACCGGCCAGATCTCAGTGCGGCCAATCAAGGTGGTTTGCCACACGCTGTCGGACGCCATGTACTTCGGCAAGAGTGAAAGCAACTCTGCATCGCAGGGCATGCCGGAAGCCACGCCCATCACCAGGTTGTATTCCGCCCGGCCCATGTCGGGCTTGAGCATGCCGTTCTTCAAATACATGGTCACCGACCGGACGATGCCCACATCAAAGCACTCGAACTCGGGATGGGTGCCGCACTCCTGCATCACATCCAAAAACTGCTGCACCTTGGCCACCGGGTTATCGAACACCATGGGCGGCCACGCCCAGCTGCCGTCTTCCTTGAGCTTGAGGTAATTCAGACTGCCCGCGTTGCAGGCGGCAATCTCGGGCTTGACGCGGCGTATGCAGTTGAGCGGTCCGCTGATGTCTTTGCCCACTACGCCGGTGGTCAGGTTGATGATCACGCCCGGACAGGCCTCGCGGATGGCATTCACAATGCTTTCGGCTACATCCGGGTCCCAACTGGGCATGTGCCCCAGGCCGTCTTCTTGCATGCGCATGTGGATGTGCATGATGCTGGCGCCGGCATTGAATGCATCGCGCGCCTCCGCCGCCATCTGGGCGGGCGTGACAGGTACGGGGTGCTGCTTGGGGTTGGTCAACACGCCGGTCAAGGCGCAGGTCAATATGGCTTTGTCCATGGGATTCCTCAGTGTGTTTCAGTGGGGGCCACATCCGCCCCGGGGCTCAGCTCCACCAGCACCGCGCCGGCTTCCACCTGCTCGCCCGTACGGGTGTGAACCGCCTGCACTTGGCCCGCCTGTTCGGCACAGAGCCACATTTCCATCTTCATGGCCTCCACGCAGACGAGTTGCTGACCCTCTCTGACCGCATCCCCCGGCGCCACCAGCACCTGCGTGACCTTGCCGGCCACTGGCGATAGTGCACGGCTGGCATCTTTTAAAGCATTGGCATCGGGGAAGGCCGACACCTCGCTGAACATATGGCTGTAGCCCGCATGCGCCACATGCCATGCACCCGCAGCGAACACGGCAATGGCGGACTGCGCCACACCATCCAGCTCCAGACGCAAAACGGCGCCTTGCCAAGCGATGACGCGGGCCTGCGCTGTCACCCCATCCATGGTGATGGTGGTCCAGCCTTGACCATCGCTGCTGATGCGCACCGTGCGCACCACTTCACCGCACTTCAAGCGCACGCTGAAAGCCGACACACTGTTCGCCCGCCAGCTGCTGCCTTGCTGCTGCGCCAGCGCCAAGGCAGCAACTTGCCAGGCCGCCATGGAAGGCACCGGGGCTTGCAGCAGAGGCTCACCCTGCTCCAGCCACTGGTCGATCAGCGTGGTGGTCATACGCGCTTCGCGGAAGGCGGGGTGATCCACCAAATCGCTCAGGAAACGACCGTTGTTCTTCAAACCCAGCAAGGGCGCGTTCACCAAAGCCGCACGCAGTCGGCGAATGGCATCGCTGCGGTCACGCCCGTGCACAATGACTTTGGCCACCATCGGGTCGTAGAACGGCGAGACCACACTCCCTTGCCGGATGCCATCGTCAATACGTACGCCGGGCTGCAACGCACGCTCGGGCTGCCAATAGACCACGGTGCCGGTCTGCGGCGCAAAGCCGGTGTACGGGTCTTCGACATACAGGCGTGCCTCGATGGCATGGCCACTCAGGCGGATATCTTCCTGCCGCGCAGGTAAGGGCTCGCCTGCTGCTACTTGCAGCTGCCACTCGACCAGGTCGAAACCGGTGATGCATTCGGTAACCGGATGCTCCACCTGGAGGCGCGTGTTCATCTCCAGAAAGTAGTGTTTGAGGTGCTCATCGACGATGAACTCCACCGTGCCCGCACCACGGTAGCCCACCGCCAGCGCCGCAGCCACCGCATCGCGCCCCATGGCCTCGCGCATGGCGGGGCTGACTACCGGGGACGGCGCTTCTTCAATCACCTTTTGCCGGCGTCGCTGGGCCGTGCAATCGCGCTCACCCAGGTAGACCGCATTGCCGTGCGCATCCGCAAACACCTGTATTTCGATGTGGCGGCCGTTGTCTATCAGGCGCTCCAACATCAGGGTGCCATCGCCGAATGCGCTGATGGCTTCCCGGCGGGCACCGTCCAGACCGGGCTGCAGCTCAGCATCGTTGCGCACGAGGCGCATGCCGCGTCCACCGCCACCGGCCACGGCTTTCACCAGCAATGGGTAGCCTAATCTGTGCGCCTCCTGAGTCAGCACCGCATCGCTCTGGTCCGCACCCAGATAGCCCGGTGCGCACGGCACGCCCGCTTGCAACATGCGCTGCTTGGCCAAGGCCTTGTCGCCCATGGCAGTGATGGCATCCGGTGGCGGGCCGATAAACACAACGCCCTCATCGGCACAGGCCTTAGCGAATGCAGCGTTCTCGCTCAAGAAACCGTAGCCGGGGTGCAAAGCATCTGCGCCGGTTTTGCGCGCGGCTTCCAGAATGGCATCTACCTTGAGGTACGACTCGGCGGCCGGTGAAGGGCCGATGTGCACGGCCTCATCGGCCAGTGCCACATGGGGTGCGTCGCGGTCGGCATCGCTATAGACGGCGACGGTTTGGTAGCCGAGTTTGCGGGCGGTACGGATGACGCGGCAGGCGATTTCACCGCGGTTGGCGATCAAGATTTTGCTAAACATCCAACACCTCACTGAGAGTTTGGGCGGCGGAGCGCTTTGCGTAGGTCAAGGAGGAGCCCGCGCAGCGGGCGGGGGACACGGAGCAAAGCGCTCCGCCGCCCAGACTCAGCAAAGCTGTTGCCCCGCACAGGCTTGGAGTGGCTTTGTTGGTGGACCATAAATTCATGTCACGGCCCAGGTTGGTTTGCGTTTTTGTAGGAATGCGGTCATGCCTTCCAAGCCTTCGGCGCTTTGCGCTGAGTGGGCGAATACGGCGGCGGCTTGCTCCACCAGATCGGCAGCCGGGCTAAAGCGCGCTTGCTGCATCAAGGATTTGGTGGCGGCCAAGGCGCCGGGGGCGCAGGCCACTATGTCCGAGAGCACGCGGTTCAGTGTCTGTGGCAAGTCGTCAGCACTGCACAGTTCATGCACCAAGCCCAATCTGTGCGCGGCAGCGGCGTCCAAGCGCCCGCCGGTCACAGCCAGGCGTTTGGCCTGCGAATAGCCCAAGCGCTCGACCAGAAACGGGGCGATTTGCGCCGGCACCACGCCCAACGATGTCTCGGGCAAACGGAACGAGGCACTGTCTTCCGCCAGCGCCACATCGGCCACACAGGCCAGGCCGAAGCCGCCGCCCATGACCGTGCCTTCCAGCACGGCCACCACGGCCAGCGGGGTCTGGGCGTAGGCCACACACAGGCGGCCGAAGGCGGCGTTCACCTCGGCAATCGGGTCGGGGGCGCCAGCCTCGCGCTGCATGGAGCGCATGCGGGCGCCAGCCATGTCTTTGAGGTCCGCACCCGCGCAGAAGTGCCCGCCTGCGCCGCGCAACACCACCACGCGCACAGCGCCTTCACTCCCTGCAGTGGCCTCAGCCGCCTGCAACGCTTGTTGCAGCTCGGCCACCATTTGCAAGGACATGGCGTTGCGCGCCTCAGGCCGGTTCAGGGTGATGTGCAACACCGCCCCCACCTGCTCTGCGCGGATATGCCCGTAGCCTGGCGCAGGCGAATTTGCTCCTTTTTCAGGAGCTGCTTGCGCACTATCCATGGGGTCTAGCGGGCTATTTGACTCAGAAACCTGCATAGCTCAGGCGGCTTTGCCGGGCAAGGTGCCTTCGAGCTTGCAGATGATGCCCAGCATGATTTCGTCGGCCCCGCCGCCAATCGAGATGAGGCGACTGTCGCGGTAGGCCTGCGAGATCGGATTGTCGGCAGTGAAGCCCATGCCGCCCCAGTACTGCAGGCAGCTGTCCGTCACCTCGCGGCTCAGGCGGCCCGCCTTGAGTTTGGCCATGGAGGCCAGCTTGGTCACGTCCTTGCCGCCCACGTATTGCTCCACCGCACGGTAGGTGAGCGCGCGCAGGCACTCCACCTCGGTGCGCAGCTCGGCCAGGCGGAAATGCACCACCTGGTTGTTGAGAATGGGTTGGCCGAAGGTCTGGCGCTGGCGGGTGTAGGCTATGGTGAGGTTGATCAGGTTGTCCAACGAGCGCAGGCTGCTGGCCGCGCCGTAGAGCCGCTCCTCCTGGAACTGCAGCATCTGCAGCATGAAGCCCATGCCCTCCTGGCCGATCAGGTTGCGCTGCGGCACCCGCACGTTGTCAAAGAACAGCTGCGCCGTGTCGCTGCTGTGCATGCCGATCTTCTCGATCTTCTGGCGGGTGATGCCCGGCGCGTCCATGGGCACGATGATGAGCGACTTGTTCTTGTGCACCGCGCCTTCACTGGTGTTGGCCAGCAGGCAGCACCAGTCGGCTTGCATGCCGTTGGTGATCCACATCTTGGAGCCGTTGATCACGTAATCACCGCCGTCTTTGCGGGCTGTGGTTTTGAGGGCTGCCACATCCGAGCCGCCGGTTACCTCGCTCACGCCTATGCACCCGACCATGTCGCCCGCGATTGCCGGCGCCAGGTACTGGTTGCGCAGCTCGTCGCTGCCGAAGCGGGCCAGTGCCGGAGTGCACATGTCGGTCTGCACACCGATAGCCATGGGCACACCGCCCACATTGCAGTCGCCCAGCGCCTCGGCCATCACCATGGAGTAGCTGAAGTCCAACCCCATGCCGCCGAACTCGGTGGGGTACTTGATGCCCAGCAGCCCGAGGTCGCCCATCTTCTTGAACAAGGCACGCGCCGGGAAGATGCCCGCTTTCTCCCACTCCGCGGTGAAGGGGTTGATCTCGTTGGCTACAAATTTGCGCACTGTGTCGGCAATCTGGGTGTGCTCGGGGGTGAATTTCATGCGGTGTCCTCGGGTCGTTGTAATGCGTGAGTCGGTCAACCGCGCTCAAAGGCGGGCCACACCAAACGTGTTGGGGTTCAGCCGTCGGTCAGCGGCCTCGGCAGCCAGCGCCAGGCAGAGGCCCAGAATGCGGCGGGTGTCGCGCGGGTCGATGATTCCGTCATCCCACAAGCGGGCCGTGCCAAAGAGGGCTGCGCTCTCTTTGTCCAGCCGCAGGCGCAGCCCGTCAGACATGGCCTTGAGCGCTTCGTCATTCGCCTCCATGCCCATGCGCTCCACCTTGGCGCGGTTCACGATGTCCATCACTTTGGCGGCCTGCGCGCCGCCCATGACAGCGGTACGTGCCGTGGGCCAGCTGAAGATGAAGTTCGGGTCAAACCCGCGCCCGCACATGCCATAGTTGCCCGCGCCATACGAGCCGCCCAGCACCACGGTGAACTTGGGTACCCGTGCGTTGGCCACCGCCTGAATCATCTTGCTGCCGTGCTTGATGGCGCCATTGCGCTCGGCCACCGAGCCCACCATGTAGCCGGTGGTGTTCTGCAAAAACAGCAGCGGCGTGCCGCTCTGGTCACACAGCTGGATGAACTGCGCCGCCTTGGTAGAGCCCGCGGGTTGAATGGGCCCGTTATTGCCCAGAATGCCCACCAGCCGGCCTTCGATGCGGGCGTGGCCGCACATCATCTCGGGGGCGTAGCCGGCTTTGAACTCCAGAAAGTCCGAGCCATCCACCAGCCGTGCAATCACCTCGCGCACGTCATAGGGCTCGCGCTCGTCGGCGGGGACGATGCCCATCAGCTCCTGCTCGTCAAACAGCGGTGCTGCAAAGCCGGTGCCTTGGACGGATGCCTGAGGTGCAGTGTCCCAGTTGATCTTGTCCATCAGCTCGCGGGTCAGGGCGATGGCATGGGCGTCGTCTTCGGTCAGGTACTCACCCAGGCCGGTCACTTGCGCATGCGTCTCGGCGCCGCCCAGTTCGTCGTCCGTGCAATCCTCGCCGATGGCGGCTTTTACCAAGGGGGGGCCAGCCAGGTAGATGCTGCTGCGCCCGCGCACCAACACCACGTAGTCCGACAAGCCCGGCAGATACGCACCGCCCGCCGTGCTGGAGCCATGCACCACCGAGATTTGCGGAATACCCGCTGCCGACATGCGTGCCTGGTTGGCAAAGCTGCGCCCGCCTTCCACAAAGATTTCCGACTGGTACATCAGGTTGGCGCCGCCACTCTCCACCAGGTAAATCACCGGCAGCTTGTTTTGCAGGGCCACCTCCTGGGCGCGCAGCGCCTTCTTGAGGCCCATGGGTGCCACGGTGCCGCCTTTGACCGCGCTGTCGTTCACCGAGATCAGGCAGCGCTTGCCCGCCACGGTGCCGATGCCGATGATGGAGCCGCCGCCCAGCACTGCCTTTTTGCCGTCGTCGTCATGCATGTTGAGGCCGGCCAAGCGGCTCAGCTCCAGGAACGGCGAGTTGCGGTCCAGCAGGCGGGCCACGCGCTCACGCGGCAGCAGCTGGCCGCGCTTCTCAAACT
The DNA here is from genome assembly GCF_032191775.1 of Rhodoferax mekongensis. Classification (NCBI taxonomy): domain Bacteria; kingdom Pseudomonadati; phylum Pseudomonadota; class Betaproteobacteria; order Burkholderiales; family Comamonadaceae; genus Rhodoferax; species Rhodoferax mekongensis. Next base: position 3,637,811 of record NZ_CP132507.1, read on the forward strand.
TTTCGCGCTTGCTTTCCGACTCGGCAATCACCATGTCCTGCAAGCGCTGCACCTCGGCCAGCAGGCCCTGCATGCGCTGGGCATTGGCGGCGAAGGCATCGGAGCGCGGGTTGATCTTGGAACGCAGGGCAGGCATAGGTCTGGGCTTTCTGAGTTGCTTGACGCATTAGAGGTCAGGGTGACGTTAACGTCAACCAGTTGCCGTATAGGTGTTTTCACTATGCATTACGTTATGCTCGGCCACTACCATCCGCCACGGTCCATTCGATTTACCCGACACCGGAGAACACAACATGTCCCTCGAATCCGCAACCCAAGCCATCCGCGCCAAAGTGGGCATTGATAGCGGCCTCAACGCCACCCTGAAGTTCGATATGGGCGCTGACGGCGTCATCGTCATCGACGGTGCCAGCACTCCCAACACCGTGAGCAACACCAACACCGATACCGACTGCACCGTCGGCATCACCCTGGACAACCTGCAAGCCATGCTGGACGGCGACCTGGAGCCCGCTACCGGCTTCATGGCCGGCAAGCTCAAGGTCAGCGGCGACATGGGTGTGGCCATGCGCCTGCAACGCGTGATCTGACCCTGCGCATGGCCAAAAACGCCCCTGTGCCCGACGCCCTGACCGACGCGCAAGCGTTTGTCGACTCCCACCGCGACGAGGGCACCACCGAACTCTTCGGCATCACCGAGTTGTGCCGTGAGTTCGGCATCACCCTGCGGGCGCTGCGCTTTTATGAAGACAAGGGCCTGCTCGCCCCCCGCCGGGTGAACGGCGCCCGCGTCTACACCCGGCGCGACCGGGCACGTCTTGCCCTGATCCTGCGGGCCAAGGCCATCGGCTCGCCGCTCTCAGAAATCAAAACCTATCTGGATTTGTATGGCGACCACGGCGAAGGCCGCGCGCAGCAGCTGCAGTACGTGATCACCCGCACCGACAACGAGATCACCGAGCTGGAGAAAAAGCGCGCCCAGATCGACGCTACCCTGGCCGAGCTGCGCGTCATCAACGGCAGCTGCCGCGCCCTGCTGATCGAACGCCAGCGCAAGCCCAAAGCAAAAGCCTGATCACTCGGGGTTGAGTGTCAAATCGGCATCTAGCGCCCGTGGAATATGCGCGGGCAGCTCCTAAATAAGGAGCAAAACCAACCCACTACGCGCTCCTTATTTTCCCAGCAAGCCCTTGAACAGGTCTTTGGCCTTGTCTTTCACGGCGTCTTCGACCTTGGTTTTGATCTCCTGCTTTTTCTCTTCCACCTTGGCCTTGGTGGCGTCTTCCAGCATGGCGCCGAATTCGATCTTGTAGCTCAGCGCCTCAAACGGGCCGCTCAGGCGCACCGGCACGGTCAGGCCTTTGAGTTGGTTGGCGTCTTTGCCGCCCTGCCCTTCGCCGCTGGCCACCATCGTGGCTTTGGCCAGGTAATTCATCTGGCCCGCACCCACATCGATGTCGCCTGCACCACCCAGCCGGATGAAGGGGGACTTCATGCTCAGGTCGTCATTGCGGGCTACGCCGTTGGCGATTTTGAAACTGGCAGTCAGCTCCGAGAAGTCGGTTTTCTGGCTCGCATTGGCTGCCTGGGTGCTGTCCGCCTGGCCGAGCTTGGCTTTTACATCGCGCAGACTTTGCGCAAGGTTAATCCCCTTGATGGCGCCATCTTTGAGCGCCAGCGCCGCGCTACCATCCAGCGCCTTTTTGAATGCGCTCACCGTTTCGCCGCGGGTGTTTACGTCCAGCGTGATGTTGCCGCGGCCTTCGAGCATGTCTTTGTCCAGCAGGTCTTTCATCAGCGGGTTGATGCTCACGCCCTGCAGGTTCTGGCGCAGGGCCATCTGGTTGCCACTGGCGTTTACCGACACGCTACCGCTGGTGCTGCCCTCATAGAGCTTCATGCTCAGCGGCGCCACATCGAGCTTGCCACCGGCCAGCGCCAGCTTGGCGTTGATTTGCGCGAGCTTGAGCTTGGCCACCTGCAGGCTGCCGATGCGGATGTTGCCCTGCACCGTGGGCCCTTTGAGTGCGGCCAGGTTGATGGGTGCTTCTTTGCCCGCTGCCTCTTTGGCCGGTGCTTCGCCCGCAGGTTTGGGCGGCAGGTATTTGTCCACGTTCAGCTGGTCAATGTCCAGATCAAAGCCCAGCGACAGGGGTGCGAACCTGGCCACGTTGAGCTTGGTGGCGATGTTGGATTCATCAAACTTCGTGGCCAGCGCCAAGGCCGCGCTTTGCTGCGCCAGGTTCACTTGCAGACTGCCATTCAGCGGTAGGCTGAGCTGCTTCATGGGCATGTCGGGGTGGGCCAGGTCCAGGCTGCCGGTGAGCTTGCTGATGCGGATGGCGTCGGCATTGCCCTCCACCCCACTGAGCACCAGCTTCAGCATTGCGCTGCGGCCACTGCCCTGCACACCCGCACTCAGGGTGACCGCCTCGCCGCTGGAGCGGGCGGGCGACAAGGCCAGCTTGGGCGCGTCCAGCGCGAGGCTAAAGCCGTCGGCCCCGGCCTGGCCTTTGATGGCGAGGCTCAGTTTTTCGATATTGGCCGTTTTGGCGCCCGTGTCCGCCTGCAAATGGCCGGTAGAGAGGCTCAGGTTGTTGATGTTGGTGGTGCTGCCAGCCTGCTCGTCGCGCCAGGTGAGCTGGGCGTCGGCAATGCGAATGGCGGCCACGTCAATTTTGAGGGGCTCTGCCGGCTGCGCAGGTGCATTGGCTGGTGCGGGCTGGGCGCTTGGGTCGCCCAGCAGGTCGGCAATGTTCAGGCTGCCGTCTTTGCGCTTGATGAGGGTGGCCTTGAGGCCGGTTACGTCGAGGGCGCGCACCTGCACTTGTTTGCTCAGCAGCGGCATCACCGCCACCGACACGCGGGCCGACTGCAGGGCCGCAAACTCGGTGCTGCTGCCCCGCTCCGAGAGGGTGACCCCGTCAAGCTGAATGCCCACATCCGGCCACACCGAGAGCTGGGGCTTGCCCGCAATCACCAGCGTGCGCTGCTTTTGCTCCAGCACGGTGCGACTGATTTCGGCCTTGATCTTGTCGCCGTCAAACAGCGCAAACAAGGCGCCCACCGCCACGGCCAACAGGCCCACCACCGCCAGAACCACCCACCCGACTATGCGAAGCGCTTTCATGCCTACCCCTTTATGCCAACCACCACCATGGTGCGCGGCCATTCTAGGGGGAGCGGGTGAGCCGCGTCGGTGCGGCAGGGCTTCAGGCCAGTATCGGGGCTTTGGTGATGAAGTACTTGCGGGCGTAGGCCACCAGCTGAGCGTCGGTGGGGTGGTCTATGCTTTCCACACCCACTACCTTGTTGCCCACCTGCGGGTCGTGGCTGTGCAAGTGCTTGATGAGCTGCAGCTTGGCCTGCGCGGGGCCCACCACCAAAATTTCTTCAGCGCCCTTGAGCGCCTCGGCAATGGCGTGGAAGTACTGCTTGTCTTCGGCTGCCTTGCCCGAGCCCACTACGCCGCTCTTGGCGTGCACATGCGAATGCGGGTGCTTGGGCCGCACGATGGAAGCCTCCACATCGTCCGGCGCAATGTGCATGACGTGCGCCTCCGAATGATCCAACCAGACAACTGCGTGGTAATGCGACATGGTGTTTCTTTCTGTGTGTTGAACAACACCCCCAGCGTAGGCCGCTGGCGGCCGCAGGTGTTGCGCTGGGTCAAGCTGCACGCAGACGGTGGAACCATGCTTTACATACAGTACATTTTGAGGATTGCGCCGGCACGCCCCGTGCATGCGGTGCAGCAGTCACCCCATGACCCCGTTTTAACGAGAAAGCAGCAGTCCTATGTCTTCTGTGCCCCACCTGCCCATGGCCCCTCACACCCTGCGCACCGGCCGCACCCTGCTGGCCGCCGGCCTGCTGGCCAGCGCGCTTTCCGGCTGCGCCATCTGGCCCAAGGCACTGACGTGGGGTTCTGACGACGCACCGCCCCCGCCTGCTGCCCAAGCTGTGGCGCCCCCACCCGCACCGCCTGTGGTAGCGGAAGAAGCGCCCAAGCCCAGCCCGGCCCCCGTGCCCGTGAGCACTGCAGACACCGCGCCGCTGGAGCCCCAGCCGGTCATGAAGTCCACACCTGTGATGGCACCGCCCGAACCCGCCATGGCCGCCAAAGCACCTGCCAAAGGTAAAGGCAAGGGCAAGGAAAAAGCCGTTGCCCATGCAGGCGCGGACCACAAAGCCAGCGCCAAAGCAGCAGCACCCAAGTCCAGCGGCGGCGACCTGGTGCCCGGCTTCTATATCAACGTAGGTTTGTTTGCCGTGCCCACCAACGGCACCAACGCCTTCAGCACCCTGGAGAAGGCCGAAATGCCCGTGTTCACCGATGTCGTGAAGAGCAAAAAAGGCCGCCTCACCCGCGTGCGCGTGGGCCCCTACCTGAGCAAGGCCCTGGCCGATGCTGCGGCCGAGAAGATCAAGGGAATGAAACTGGAAGCGGTGGTGTTTCAGCACTGAGGTGATGTAACTTGGCCGCTGGCTGAGATTCATCCAGTAACCCATCGCACCTCTACACGACGAACCAGTTGTGGGTCGGTCAGTACCAGATTATCTGCACCACCAAAAGCACGATAAAGGCACATGCGAAGAGGGTGCCATGCTTGACGAAAGAGAATCCACCAGGTTGGCAGTCAATGACTTCGATGTCACCTTCTGATTCTTTGTGCTCTGCACTAACTGACTGTATTGACGCACCGCAAACATGACACCGTCCGGCGGTGGTCCTCACTAAACTTCTACAAGTTTTGCATTTCATAGGCTCTAGTTTTTTGGATTGTTTTTGGGAGGCTTGGCTTTGGGCTCCGAGCTAGGTTTTTTTGGGGGCTTCCATGCGGCTTGAAAAAAAAGCTCTCTTGATCGGGACCTAGCGCCTCAGGATGTAGGGTTCGTTTTGCAATTACGTGCCATGTAAAGTGCATCAACCGACCCACTCACCCGTTTTTTTCAGTTCTCTTAATCGTTCCTCGACGGCACGTCTGGCGGTTCCCATCTGATACGTAAAGTCATCTGCCAGAACCTGCTCCAGCGTCATGAGAATCGCCGAACCGATGTCCTCAAACGGCCTTTCACTGTTGTTGCCAAACCAGAACATTCCACGGAGTTTTGTTAGAACTGCCTTCAGTCTGGCTTGATCGTTCAAGGCATCCACAACGTCGTCCAATAAGTCATTTAATAGCAGATCGTGTTGGGCCTGCATGCCGCTTGTGATGATGGGTCTCAATTGAGCATTGATGCTCAGCAGGTTCCGATAGAAGACGGCTCCAAGTACCGCGCCAACGCCTTTGCTTCGACGCCATCCACTCTGAATGACCTCTATGGAATCTTCTGGCATGTATTCTCCAATTCGCTTCTTTCAGTTGATTTAAAACTGCTAAGTTTTGCGAATTATTTGCAAATTGACAATCATTGTCAAGAAAAAAACCGCTCCGTAGAGCGGTACTTGATCAGCCCTTTTTGGGGACCAAAACTTTCAAAACAGTCGAAGCCAACCAAAGCACGAGCAGGGTCCCGAGTACATCACCAACAAACATTTGCGCCATAGCCGGAAGGGGTGTGTCCAAATTTCCAGCGAGCCAATAGAAGCCATTGGTCGGGATGGAGTTGCAAAGAGCACCCAGCAAGGTGAACTGCATTAAGTGAGAGGGTTTGAGCCCCCGAAGATCTGATGGCAGCCTCAACCAACGTACTCCTACAGCTACAGCGACGAGTGGGGAAAATCCTGAGATGATGGAAACCGGAATCGCTTCATACCAAACCACAGTCCACGCGCCTTGGGTCGTATAGATGATCAGCAAAGTACCCAAGGCCATGCCAATTGCCGCAGGCAGGCCGAGCACCAGAGCAAACAACATTCGCACAGCAGCAGGAAGATAGATCAGGCTAACGTATGGCGCGATCTTTACAGAAGAGAAAAACCAGCCATTGAAGATATATGTGCCGTAGTAGACAAGGGTCGCCGCCGCTGCGTAGGACACAAAAAGTCCGCCGTATTTTTGATCATTTCCAATCATTGCGATAAGCCCTTTGTCGTTTGTATCTCTTTCACGAAGATCCACCGAGACCGACACAGTCGCGTCGCAGCCCCGAAAGTCCCGTCTAGTGCTCTATGCGGAATTCGAAAAAAAGCCACCTCATGGGTGGCTGCTGATCGGAGAATAAACAAGGTACCTGCTGATGTGCTTAGTCAGCAGCAGACTTTCCGCAATCGAACTACAGAACTATACACGGACCAAATACTAAATCACACTTATCACGAAAAAATAATTTTCATCAAAGTATGGAATTTAAACGGAAACCGAAATTTTTCACAAATACCCGGGTAATTCTTCTCACTCTTTAATCAGTTTGCATTCCTTTGGTAGCGGTCAGCAATGCAGTATTGAGTTGCGCGAAGTACTCCTTGGCAAGCTCTGTTCCCGAGACGTACTTGATACGGTTGTCCCGCTCATCAACGGTGAGAGTAATGATTCCCTTCTTTCGCAGGGACTTCAGGCGCCGATGAATGGTCGCAGGAGAAGTCTCTGCATCCAACTGCATGGCCTCCAGCACGGTCACTTGTTTACCCGCCATCCACGCTGACTCCAACTGGTGCAACAGTCTTTCCTCGGTAGAGTCGATAGACGGGAATGTCGGCATTTCACGCAAAGCATCCATCAAATTCAAAAACTTGAGGTAAACACTGCTCTGTGAGGGTTGCTTCGACATAGGCCGAGTGTAATGTCAAGGCCGTCAAATCACCAGATTCGGGCTGTTAACCGCCAGCGCTGGCCGAGTACAAAAGACCAACAAAAAAGCCTGCGGACCAATTGACACGCAGGCTCTTAAAAAAATTAGTGGTAGGGCGTGAGTGACTTGAACACTCGACCAAAGGATTATGAGTCCTCTGCTCTAACCAACTGAGCTAACGCCCCAACCGAACCGCAGATTGTAGCCGGCCGCAGAGGGTTATTTGTGGTGGCTCAGGGCGTTGCTCACCAGTTTGGAGGTGATGTCCACGATCTGGATCATGCGGTCATACGCCATGCGGGTGGGGCCGATCACACCCAGCGTGCCGACCACTTTGCCGTCCACCTCGTAAGGGCTGCTGACGATGGACAGGTCTTCAAACGGCACCACCTGGCTCTCGCCGCCTATGAAGATGCGCACACCTTCAGCCTGGCCGGTCACGTCCAGCAGGCGCATGAGCTGGGCTTTTTGCTCAAACAGTTCAAACGCGCGGCGCAGGTGGCCCATGTCGCTCGAAAAGTCAGACACTGACAGCAGGTTGCGCTCACCCGAGATCACCACTTCGTCTTGCGCCTCGGAAATCACTTCCGAGCTGGCGTTCACCGCCGCTTGCATGAGGGCGGCAATTTCGCCGCGCAGGCTTTCCACCTCGCCTTGCAGGCGCAGGCGCACTTGCTCGATCTCCAGCCCCATGTAGTTGCTGTTGAGAAAGTTGGCCGCCTCGGCCAGTTGGCTTTGGGTGTAGTCCACCTCGGTGTAGATGACGCGGTTTTGCACATCGCCATCAGGCGCCACGATGATGACCAACAGCCGCCGCTCCGAGAGGCGCAAAAACTCAATGTGCCGGAAAGCCGATGTGCGGCGCGGAGCAATCACCACACCCACAAACTGCGAGAGGTTGGAGAGCAGGTTCGCCGCGTTGCTGATGACTTTTTGCGGCTGGTCGGGCGCCAGGCTGTGCGCGGCCATGTGGCCCTGCTGCACGGTGAGCATGGTGTCCACAAACAGGCGATATCCGCGCGCGGTGGGAATGCGCCCGGCCGAAGTGTGGGGGCTGACGATGAGGCCCAAGTCCTCAAGGTCCGACATGACGTTGCGGATGGTGGCGGGCGAGAGGTCGAGGCCGGACTCTTTGGAGAGCGTGCGGCTACCGACGGGCTGTCCATCGGCGATATAGCGCTCTACGAGCGCCTTCATCAACATCTTGGAACGTTCATCGAGCATGCCGGTCATTTTAGTAACCTATTTAGTGTCTAATTTGCGCATGTTGTCCCAATTTAGGCATGTCGCTCTGATCGGCAAGTACCAAACCACCGGCACCAGCGCTGCGGGGGCCTCGTCCCGCAAATCGCTGGACGAGATTGCCCATTATTTGATGGACCAGGGCTGCGAGGTGGTGATCGAGGCCGACACCGCCGCCAACACGGGCCTGAGCAACTACACCACGCTGGATGTGGACGGCATTGGCACCCACTGCGACCTGGCCCTGGTGGTGGGTGGCGACGGCACCATGCTGGGCATAGGCCGCCAGCTGGCGCGCTACCAGGTGCCGCTGATCGGCATCAACTCCGGGCGGCTGGGGTTTATTACCGACATCCGCTTCGAGCAATACACAACCACGCTGGCCCCCATGCTGGCCGGCCACTACGAGGTGGACGACCGCGCCCTGATGCGCGCCCGCGTCATGCGCGACGGCCACTGCGTGTTTGAGGCCGAGGCCATGAACGACGTGGTGGTCAACCGCGGCGCCACCTCCGGCATGGTGGAGTTGCGGGTGGAGGTGGACGGGCACTTTGTGGCCAACCAGCGGGCGGACGGGCTGATCATCGCCTCGCCCACGGGTTCCACCGCCTACGCCATGTCGGCCGGCGGGCCGCTGTTGCACCCCTCGATCGCCGCGTGGGTGATGGTGCCGATTGCGCCACATACCTTATCAAATAGGCCTATAGCGCTCGCCGATAGTGCGCGGATAGCTATCGAAATAGTAGCGGGGCGCGATGCCAGCGCCAACTTTGACATGCAAAGCCTGGCCAGCCTGATGCACGGCGACCGCATTGAGGTGACCCGCTCGCAGCACAAGGTGCGCTTTTTGCACCCCAAGGGCTGGACCTACTTTGACACCCTGCGCCAGAAGATGCATTGGAATGAAGGGGTGGCGTAAGCGCCACCAAAAGTGAACACATGGCACTCAAGCGAATTGTTCTCAGAGACTTTGTGATCGTCAGCGAGCTGGAGCTGGACCTCGAATCCGGCTTTTCGGTGCTGACAGGTGAAACCGGCGCGGGCAAATCCATTCTGATTGATGCGCTGCAGCTCGTCACCGGCGCGCGCGCCGACACCGGCGTGATCCGCGAAGGCGCGGCCCGCACTGACGTGAGCGCCGAATTTGACAACGCACCAGGCCTGCAAGCGGTACTGGACGAAGCCGGATTTGAAAGTGGCGACACCCTGCTGCTACGCCGCACCGTGGACACGCAGGGCAAAAGCCGCGCCTGGGTCAATGGCAGCCCCGCCACCGCGCAGCAGCTGCGCACCATCGGCGAGCAGCTGCTGGACATTCACGGCCAGCACGCTTGGCAAAGCCTGACCCGGCCCGAGGCTGTGCGCGGCCTGTTGGACGCCTATGCCAAGGTGGACACCAGCGCTTTGAGCGGCCTGTGGGCCAGCTGGCGCCAGACCCAACAAGCTCTTGCCCAAGCCCAAGCCGCACAAGACAGCCTGCAGCGCGAGCGCGAGCGCCTGGCCTGGCAGGTTGGCGAGGTCGACAAGCTCAACCCCGGAACCGACGAGTGGCCCGAGCTCAACGCCAGCCACAGCCGCCTGGCCAACGGGCAGGCGCTGATTGATGCAGCCCAAGGCGCCGTCAACCTGCTGGAAGACGAAGACACCAACGCGCTGGCCCCGCTGCACGCTGCCCTGCAGCTGCTGCAAGCCCAGTCGCACCTGGAAGCCGAGTTCAAAGATGCCATTGAGGCCCTGAACTCCAGCGTCGCGCAGATAGAAGACACGGTGCACAGCCTGCGCAGCTATGCCCGCCGTGCCGAGCTGGACCCGGAGCGCTTGGCCGAACTGGACGAACGCATGTCGCTCTGGGTGAGCTTGGCGCGCCGCTACAAGCGCCCGCCCGAGGAGCTGGCCGAGTTGTGGGCGAGCTGGAAAACCGAGCTGGCCCAGCTGGACGCCGCTGCCGACCTGGACGGCCTGCAGGCCAAAGAGCGCAAGGCCCAGGCCGCCTTCATGGCGGAGGCCAAAGCCCTCTCCAAACAACGCGCCAAGGCCGCGCCCCTGCTGGCCCAAAGCATCACCCAAGCCATGCAAGGGCTGGGCATGCAAGGTGGCCGGTTTGAGGTGGCGCTGGAGCCTTTGGCCCAGCCCCAAGCCAGCGGCTTGGAAGACGTGCAGTTTCTGGCTGCCGGCCATGCGGGCAGCACACCGCGCCCGGTGGGCAAGGTGGCGTCGGGCGGCGAGTTGTCGCGCATCGCGCTGGCCATTGCGGTGACCACCAGCCGCTTGGGCACCGCCCAGACCTTGATATTTGACGAGGTGGATTCCGGCGTGGGTGGCGCAGTGGCCGAGACCGTGGGCCGCCTCATGCAGCAGCTGGGCAGCGACCGCCAGGTGCTGGCCGTGACCCACCTGCCCCAGGTGGCCGCCTGCGCGCACCACCACTTGGTGGTGTCCAAGCAGCTGCAAGGCAGCGCCACCCTGAGCACCGTGGCCCCTGTAGGCGGCGAGCAGCGCGTGGCCGAAATTGCCCGCATGCTGGGTGGGGAAAAGCTTTCGGGCACTACGCTGGCGCATGCCAAAGAAATGCTGGATTCAGGCCTGTAAATGAGCGACATGCCCCCCCCTTCGTCAGTGCCCATGGAGATCGTGCTCATCACCGGCATGTCTGGCTCGGGCAAGTCGGTGGCGCTCAACGCGCTGGAAGACGCGGGCTTTTACTGCGTGGACAACCTGCCGCCCGAGCTGCTGCTGCCCTTTGTGGAGCTGGAGCGCCAGCACAACGCGCAGCGCGTGGCCATTGCCATGGATGTGCGCAGTGCCACCTCCCTGCCCTTGGTGCCCCAGCAGTTGGCTGCCGTGCGTGCGCTGGGAGTGGTGGTCAAACCTTTGTTTTTGGACGCCACCACCGACACGCTGGTGCGCCGCTATTCCGAAACAAGGCGCAAGCACCCACTGTCACAAGGCACCTCCGACCACGGCGAGCGCGACGAGCGCCGTGCATTGGTAGACGCCATTGAACTGGAGCGCGAGCTGCTGGCCGACCTGCGCGAGCAGGCCCATGTGATTGACAGCAGCATCATCCGCCCCTCGCAGCTGCAAGGCTACGTGAAGGCCATGATTGCCGCGCCCGGCGGACAGCTGACGCTGGTGTTTGAGTCCTTTGCGTTCAAGCGCGGCGTGCCCACCGATGCGGACTACATGTTCGACGTGCGCATGCTGCCCAACCCGCACTACGACCCCGAGCTCAAACATCTGACCGGGCGCGACCAGCCGGTGATCGACTTCCTGAAAGCCCAGGAGGCGGTGGAGCTGATGCAGCACCACATCGCCCACTTTCTGGAAAGCTGGCTGGACGCCCTGGCCCGCGACCACCGCAGCTACGTGACCGTGGCCATAGGCTGCACCGGCGGGCAGCACCGCTCGGTGTACCTGGTGGAGCAACTGGCCAAGCGCTTTAGCGGCGAGTGGGTGACGCTCAAGCGGCACCGCGAGATGGACGCGAGGGACTAGGCAAGCCCCCACGCTCCGCCGCTGCGCGGGTCGCTGCCCCCCAAGGGGGCTAACCCGCCTTGGGACGGCCCGGCGGCGGGTTGATGCCCCCACGCTCCTCCGCTACGCGGGTCGCTGCCCCCCAAGGGGGCTAACCCGCCTTGGGACGGCCCGGCGGCGGGTTTAGCCTTTCAACAGCTTTCGCACCGGTGCCGGCAATCCTGCTGCAGCCCACTCGGCAGGTGTGAACCAGGCGCCATCGCCCAAACTTTTTGCTATCAAATCAGTAGCTGCTCGCGCACATTCCACATGCGCCGGGTGCAAAAAAAGGTCTTTGTGCGTGAGCACATGGGTCACTGCAGGCATAAACCGCAAGTCGGCAGCAAACGCCGGCGGCAGCGCAGCGCGCAAGGCGTCTTCGCTCTCAAACAGCGGGAAGCACTGCAAGCCTGCCCACACACCGGGTGTGGGGCGCTTGCTGAGCCAAACGGCGCCGTCATCCCGCTTCAACCACAGCAGCCACAGGCTCTGGCTGCTGCGCTTGAGCTTGCGGGTGCGCACGGGGTAGCGTTCGGCGTCACCCGCCTGGGCGGCAGCGCATTGGCTGTTTACCGGACAAAGCAGGCAGCTGGGCTTTTTGGGGCTGCATAGCGAGGCGCCCAAATCCATCATGCCTTGCGTGTAGCGCGGCATCACGCGCGGGCCTTCGGCGGCCACTTCGGCCTCAGTGGGCAGCAAGGTGGTGGCGCGGTCCCACAAGGCGCGTTCGTTGCTAGCTAACGCCAAATCCGCATCAAAGCCCAGCACGCGGGTGAGTACCCGCTTCACATTGGCATCCATGATGGCCACGCGCTCGCCAAAACACAGCGAGGCAATCGCCGCGGCGGTGGAGCGGCCTATGCCGGGCAGGGTGACCAGCGTGGCCGCATCGCGCGGGAAGGCGCCGCCATGCAGCTCCATGACCAGTTGGGCGCAGCGGTGCAGGTTGCGGGCGCGGCTGTAGTAGCCCAAGCCACTCCAGAGGCCCATGACCTCGTCACTGCTGGCGGCGGCCAGGTCTGCCACCGTGGGGCAGCGGGCCAGAAAGCGGTCGAAGTAGCCGATGACGGTGGCCACCTGTGTCTGCTGCAGCATGATTTCCGACAGCCACACGCGGTACGGGTCTTGGGTGTTTTGCCAGGGCAGGCTGTTGCGGCCGTGCTGCGCCTGCCAGCGCACCACGGCGGTGGCGAAACTGCTCGGCGCCACGCTCAGACCAGTTCCACGTCGACTTTGGTAGCGGGTTTGGCGCTTTGCTGGGCGGCCACCAGGTAGGACGTGAGCTCCATGAGTTTGGCGTCCATCTCGTTGAGGGCGTTGCTTTGCTGGTTGATCTCGTTGATGCGGTCTTCCAGTCCCCCAGCAGCTTGCGAGATGCGGTCTATCGCCTCGATGCGGCGGGCGAAGTTGCGGCGGCGTTCGCGCAATTGGGCGTCCAGCTGGGCAGCGGCCGATTTACTCCACAGCTCCACATCGGCCAGCGCGGCCTCATGGATGTTACGCAGGCGGGTGGAAAGCGCGCGCACCAGGCGGTCGGCAAACTCGGGCTGGGCCAGCTTGAAGGCATTGCCCAAGCCGAGGTACTGCAGATGGTTGCGCTCCACGGTGTCCACGTCTGCCGAGAAGCGGGCCATGTCGGGCTCCACCGGCGGCTGCAGCGAGAAGCCGTATTCGGCATTCAACGAGGTAAAGCTGGCCTCCAGCATGCTCTGGATTTCGGCGCACAGGCTTTGCACGCGCTGCAGGTTGCCGCGCAAGCGGTCAAAGGTTTCGCTGTAGGCGCGCTTGACGCCCAGCTTCAGGCCTTTTTGCAGCAAGGTGTCGCTGAGCAAAGCCATTTCCTTCTTGAGCACCGAGGCGCCCAGGATGTTGAACACATCGCGCAGCAGGCGCAGGTGTACCGATCGCACCGCATGGATTTTGGCGCCGCCCTGGTCAAACTCCGCCTGCTCTTGCGAGATGCGGTTGCGCATGTGCTTGATGACGTTGGCGTTTTTGCCCTGCAGGCTTTGCAGCTCCAGCATCTGCTCGGTCAGGTCGCGCTTGCGGATGTTGATGACGCGGCCGGTCTCGCCGCGCAGGTCGGTGATGCCGCCTTTCATGGCCGAGGCCAGGATCTTCTGGCGCTTGCCCATCATGCCGTGGCCGAGTACGTCCTCGAGCACCGGCAGGCAGCTCTGGCGCAGCAGAACGTCGTCTTCGGTGACCTTGGCGACCAGGCCCTTCTGGGCGGAGACGGCAATCACCCGCTCTTTGGGAATACCCAGAATGTCGGCCGTGCTGGTGCGCTGGCGGTCAATCTGGGTCTGGATCTGGGCCGGGGTGCTGAGGGCGTCCCACAGCGTGTCGATCTTGTTGAGCACCACCAAGCGCGCATCGGGGTCGGTGGACTCGGTAATCAGGTGCTCGCGCCAAATGGAGAGGTCGGATTTGGTGACACCGGTGTCCGCACCCAGCATGAACACCACCGCATGGGCCTGCGGAATCAGGCTGACGGTCAGCTCCGGCTCGGCGCCGATGGCGTTCAGGCCCGGGGTATCCAGAATCACCAACCCTTGCTTGAGCAACGGATGGGCGATGTTGATAAGCGCATGGCGCCAGCGCGGCACCTCGACCATGCCCTGCGCGTCCACCATGGGGTTGTCCTCGGGGGCTTGCGCATGCCAGAAGCCCAATGCACGGGCTTCGTCTTGCGTGACCTTGCGGGTTTCGGCCACTTTTTCCAGGGCCTTGGCCAACTGCATGGGATTGTTCACATCGAGGTCGATGCGAGCCCATTTTTCGGGGGCCATGCGCCATTCCATCAGGGCCTGGGGTTGCAGGCGGGTTTCGATGGGGAGCAGGCGCAGGCAGGGGGGCACATCAGCGTCGTAGCCCATTTCGGTAGGGCACATGGTGGTGCGGCCTGCGCTGGCCGGCATGATGCGCCGGCCGTAACCTGCGAAGAACAGGGCATTGATCATCTCGGATTTGCCGCGCGAGAACTCGGCCACAAAGGCCACCATCACCTTGTCTGAGCGCAGCTGGGTTTCCAGGCGCAACAGGCGCTCCTCCACACCGGCGTCCAGTAACTCGTGGTCTTTGAGCCATTCCGCCAGTAACTTCAGGCGCAGGGCGAATTCGCGCCGCCATGTACCGTGTTGGTCAAACTGTTCGTTGAATGAAGTAGCCACGTAGTCCCCCGAGAATCGGCCAATATAGCACCGCGCCCCTCTCTTAGCGCTTCTGGCAAACCATGCAGTAGTAAGTGGAGCGCTGGCCCTGCCGGATGGCGCGTACCGGTGTGGCGCACACACGACAAGGCGCGCCCTCGCGGCCGTAGACATTGGCTTCGAGCTGGAAGTACCCGCTTTCGCCATTGGCATTGGAAAAATCCCGCAGGGTGCTGCCGCCCTTCTCTACCGCGCGGCTGAGCACGTCTTTGACCGCCGCATGGAGCTTGGCCACCCTTGGTTTGCTGATGCTGTTGGCCGGGCTGGTGGGGCGTATGCCGGCGAGAAACAAGGCCTCCGATGCGTAAATATTGCCCACCCCGACCACCACCTCGCCGGCCAGCAACACCTGTTTGATAGGCGCTTTGCGCTGGCGCAGGCCGGCCAGAAAGGCGGCGGGGTCAAAACCATCGCCCAGCGGCTCCACACCCAGGTGGCCCAGCAGCTTTTGCGCAACCGGGTCAGACTCGCCTGCCGCAAACACCACCGCTCCGAAGCGGCGGGGGTCGTGCAGGCGCAGGGTGCCCAGGTCCGTCACCATGTCAAAGTGGTCATGCAAGCCGGCGGGCGGCAAGTGGCGGTCAAAGATGACCGAGCCTGACATGCCCAGGTGCACCAGCAGCAAGCCGTCGCTCAGGTCGATCAGCAAATACTTGCCCCGGCGCCGCACGCCACGCACCCGCATGCCGACCAACACTGCCGGCTCACATTGCAAGGGCCAGCGCAGGGGTTTGCCCATGCGCACGCCCTGAATGGTGGCGCCGGTGATGCGGTCGGCAAAACTCCGGCGGGTCACTTCGACTTCGGGCAATTCAGGCATGGGGACTCTCGGTATTGGGGCTTGGATTATTATGGTCCGATGCACCGTACCCCACGCCTCATTACCCTGGCCGCCCTGCTGGCCGGACTCGCCCCCATCGCTCCCGCCATGGCGGCAACACCCGCGCCGGTGATCGTCAATTCCGACCTCGATGCACGGCTGATGTACCAGATCCTTCAGGCAGAGATGAGCGCACTCGATGGTGACGAGGCGAATGCTTTCTCGCTCACGCTCGACGCTGCCCGGCGCTCGGGCTCGGTCAAGTTGTATGAGCGTGCGGTTGAGCTGGGTTTGCGGGCCCGTAGCGCCGAATTTGCCATCGAAGCGGCACGTGCCTGGCAGCGTGCCTACCCGACCGCCAAAGAACCGAACCGCTATGTGCTGCAGATATTGATTGGCACCAACCGCCTTGCCGAAATTGCGGACCCCCTCAAGCGCGAACTGCAGGGGTTAACGGGCAAGGAACGGGTGACCGCGATCAACCAGATTCCCCGCTACTTCCCCCGGGTGACGGACAAAGCATTGGCCGCCAACGTGGTGGAGCAAGCACTGGCGGCAGACCTGCCGACCAGCAATTACGGCCCTGCCGCTTGGGCCGCTGTAGGCGTAATGCGGTTTGGCGCTGGCAACACGGCCGGCGCACTGGATGCCGCCCAGCGCGGTGCGGCGCTCGACAGCTCCGCGGATGAGCCCGCCATATTGGCCCTGAACCTGATGGAAGCCAAGACGCCCGCCGCTGAAGCGGTCGTGCGCAAATACCTGGCTGGCAAAGCCATTCCCGAAATCCGCATGGCCTATGGCCGCACCCTGATAGGTGCGCAACGCTATTCCGAAGCGCTGGAGCAAATGAAGGTGCTGAACCAGCAGAAGCCCGAATTCCCGGATGCCTGGCTGGTGCGAGGTTCCCTGGAGCTGCAAGACCGCGGAAACACCGTGGCGGAAAAGTCGCTCAAAAAGTACTTGAGCCTGCTGCCCGCTGAGCAGGACAGCAGCGACGAATCAGAAACCGGCCGCGGTGCCGTGCAGGCCTACCTGCTGCTGGCGCAGATTGCGGAGCAGAACGGCAAAGCCGATGAAGCCAATGCCTACCTGCAACGCATCAAGAGCCCCCAGGACGCTCTTCGGGTGAACACCCGCCGCGCCATGCTCCTGGCCCGCCAAGGCAAGCTGGACGATGCGCTCATGGTGATCCGCACTTCGCCCGAGCTGCAAGCGGATGACGCCCGTACCAAGCTGGCCACCGAAATACAGCTGCTGCGGGAATACAAAAAAATGGACGAGGCCTACGCCCTGTTGGGCAAGGCCGTCAAAACCTATCCGGATGACACCACCTTTGCCTATGACCAGGCCATGGTGGCCGAAAAGCTGGGCCGCATCGACGAGATGGAACGCCTGTTGCGACAGCTCATCAGCAAAGCACCGGATTACCACCACGCCTACAACGCGCTGGGCTACTCGCTGGCGGACCGCAACATGCGCCTGCCGGAGGCCCGCCAACTGATTCTCAAAGCGCTGGAGTTCGCCCCCGGTGATCCCTTCATCGTGGACAGCTTGGCTTGGGTGGAATATCGCAGCGGCAATCTGGCAGAAGCCAAGCGTCTTTTGGAACAAGCTTTTGCCAAACGGCAGGATGCAGAGATTGCAGCTCACTTGGGCGAGGTGCTCTGGGTCTCCGGGCAACGCGATGCCGCCAATAAGGTATGGCGCCAGGGCCTGGAGCAGCAAAAAGACAACGAAACGCTTCTGGAAACCATCAAGCGCTTGAACCCTTCGCTATGAAGCGCAGGCGTTTTACCAGTGCCCTGGCGCTGGTTGCTACATCTTTTATAGCTGGTTGCGCACACAGGACGGGCGCCAATGGCGCTTTTCCTGCAGAAGCTCAATGGAACGGTCGTCTGGCACTCAAGGTGCAAACCGAACCGCCTCAAGCCTTCAGCGCCGACTTTGAGCTGGGCGGCAGTCCGCAAAGCGGTCTGCTGGTGTTCTTCACCCCCCTGGGCACCGCCGCCGCGCGCCTGCAATGGGCACCGGGCGTTGCCACGCTCCTGGCTGACGGCGAAACCCGCCATTTCGACTCCCTTGCTGCCTTGGCGCAGCAAGCGACTGGCGCCGAACTGCCAGTGCGGGCCCTGTTTGACTGGCTGAACGGCCAAGCCACCGAGGTCCCCGGTTGGACCGTGGACCTGAGCCGGCTGGAGCAAGGTCGCTTGCAAGCCGCCCGAGCAGCGGGCGCATTTCCCGCGGTGGATTTGCGTATCGTGCTGCAGCGCTGAGGTCGCACAAGCGCTGCATTGATAATCGCGGGCATGCAGTCGCTCTACGACATTCCCGCCCCCGCCAAGCTCAACCTGTTTCTCCATATCGTGGGCCGCCGCGACGATGGCTACCACCTGCTGCAATCGCCCTTCATGTTGATTGACTGGTGCGACACCCTGCACTTCAGTCAACGCAGCGACGGACAAGTCAGCCGCGAAGATTTGACCTGGGCCCTGCCGGAAGACGACCTGGTGGTCCGCGCCGCGCGCGCCTTGCAGCAAGCGACCGGCTGCACTGCAGGTGCACATATCGCCATTCACAAGTCCATCCCCGCCCAAGCCGGCATGGGTGGCGGCTCATCCGATGCGGCATCGACGCTGCTCGCATTGAACCGGCTCTGGAACCTCAAACTGCCCTTGGAGGCGCTCGCCAAAATCGGCCTGCAACTGGGCGCTGATGTGCCATTCTTTTTGGGCGGGCGCAATGCCTGGGTGGAAGGTATCGGAGAGAAACTCACTCCTATAGAGATACCGGTTTCGCGTTGGCTGGTGGTCAAACCGGACGCCGGATTGGAGACGAAAAGAATTTTTTCTGATCCAAACTTGAAACGGGACTCAGAGTGCGCTACAATCTATGGCTTCGCTGCACACACTTTCGATAAGACATTGAGTCAAACCCGAAACGACTTGCAGGCCATAGCCCAGACGCTATGCCCCGAGGTTCATCAAGCCCTTCAGTGGCTGGATTCCAAAGGCTTAAGCGGTCGGATGACGGGTTCAGGAAGCGCAGTTTTTGCGCACCTCAACCAAGACATCAATCTGGATGATGTGCCAAGCAACTTTGAAGTCAAAGTGTGCAGCAGTTTGGATGTTCACCCCCTTCAGGGATGGGCACCCAGCGACGGTTTATCGGTGGGTAGCGTTTAGCTATCAACCCGTGTAGGGGAGTCGCCAAGTTGGTTAAGGCACTGGATTTTGATTCCAGCATGCGAAGGTTCGAATCCTTCTTCCCCTGCCAAATTGCTGTTCGGGCCGGTCCCGATGCAGCATGCGATCTGTGACGAAATAAACCCAATCTCTTCGCTGGACCACCCCACATGCAGGCATTCACCCCCCCTGATTTCATGGTTTTCACCGGCAATGCCAACCCCGGCATGGCTGAAGACATTGCCAAGCACCTTGGCATTTCTCTGGGCGCCGCCAGTGTCGGCCGCTTCTCCGATGGTGAAGTTACCGTCGAGATCAACCAGAACGTGCGTGCCCGTGATGTGTTTGTGGTTCAAAGCACTTGCGCGCCCACCAACGAAAACCTGATGGAACTGCTGATCATGGTGGACGCGCTCAAGCGTGCCTCTGCTGAACGTATCAGCGCAGTGATTCCTTACTTTGGGTATGCCCGCCAGGACCGTCGTCCCCGCTCTGCCCGCGTGCCCATCACTGCCAAAGTGGTAGCGAACATGCTGCAAGCCGTGGGTGTGGACCGCGTGCTGACCATGGATTTGCACGCTGACCAGATCCAGGGCTTCTTTGATATTCCGGTGGACAACATTTATGCGTCCCCCGTACTGCTGGGCGATTTGCGCCAGAAGAATTACAGCGATTTGATCGTGGTGTCGCCTGACGTCGGCGGTGTGGTGCGTGCCCGTGCGCTGGCCAAGCAATTGAACTGCGACATGGCCATCATCGACAAGCGTCGCCCCAAGGCCAACGTGTCTGAAGTCATGCACGTGATCGGCGAAATCGAAGGCCGCAACTGCGTGATCATGGATGACATGATCGACACCGCAGGCACCCTGGTGAAAGCCGCTGAAGTATTGAAGGCCCGCGGCGCGAAGAAGGTGTATGCCTATTGCACACACCCCATCTTCTCCGGCCCGGCCATTGAGCGTATCGCCGGTGGCGATGCTCTCGACGAAGTCGTGGTGACCAACACCATTCCTTTGAGCGCTGCCGCCGCGCAGTGCAGCAAGATTCGCCAACTCTCCGTGGCCCCGCTGATCGCCGATACGATCCAGCGTATCGCCAAGGGAGATTCGGTCATGAGTTTGTTTACCGAGTAATCACCCGGTACAAAAAGCGGACGCTGCAGGTTTCGGCCAGAGGCGTCTTTTACTGTCGGAGTCACACTGGTCGCGGTGGACTCTTTTTTGGAGTTAGATATGAAATTTGTCGCTTTTGAGCGCGCTAAGCAGGGCACGGGTGCGAGCCGCCGTCTCCGCATTACTGGTCGTACACCTGGCATCGTTTACGGTGGCACCGGCGAACCTCTCTTGATCGAACTGGACCACAACGCTTTGTGGCACGCCCTCAAGAAAGAAGCTTTCCACTCCACCATCCTGGACATGGAACTGAACGGCAAGGAAAGCAAGGTCCTGTTGCGTGACGTGCAAGTGCACCCCTACAAGCAACTGGTTCTGCACATCGATTTCCAACGCGTGGAAGCCAACACCAAGCTCAGCATGCGGGTGCCTTTGCACTTCAGCGGTCAGGAAAACTCTCCTGCCGTGAAGACCGACGCTTGCTTGATCAATCACGTCATCACTGAACTGGAAGTGGCATGCTTGCCTGCAGATCTGCCTGAGTTCATCGCTGTGGACCTGAGCGGCTTGGTGAAGGGCAAATCCCTGCACGTGAACGATCTGGTTCTGCCCAAGGGCACCGTTGCTGTGACCCACGGCAAACCCAACCCCGTGGTTGTGTCCGTGGTGGCTCCGGTGGAAGAAGTGGCAGCTCCTGTTGCCGCTCCTGCTGCGGATGCCAAGGGCAAAAAAGGCAAGAAGTAATTCACGCCCAGCGTTGATCGCCTTGAAACGGCCCACTTCGGTGGGCCGTTTTGCTTTGCGCCCTCAAGCGCCTGATGTTTTGTAAGCCATAATTTTCCGCATGATCAAACTGTTTGTCGGCCTGGGCAACCCCGGCCCCGAGTACGACGGAACCCGTCATAACGCAGGCTTCTGGTGGGTAGATGCACTGGCGCGTGAACTCAAAGTCAACCTGGTGATGGACCGTGGCTATCACGGCCTCGTGGCACGCACCACCATCAAGGGCGAAGCCGTCTGGCTGCTGGAACCGCAAACCTTTATGAACCTGTCAGGCAAGTCCGTAGCCGCATTGGCCCGCTTCTTCAAGATCAAACCGGAAGAAATTCTGGTAGCGCACGACGAGCTCGATGTGGTGCCCGGCGAGGCCAAGCTCAAGTTCGGCGGCAGCCACGCTGGCCACAACGGCCTGCGCGACATCCATGCCCAACTGGGCACCGGCGACTACTGGCGACTGCGCCTTGGCGTGGGCCACCCCGGCGTCAAGTCAGAGGTGGTGCATTGGGTGTTGAAAAAGCCCTCGCTGGACCACCGCATTGCCATCGACCAAAGCATTGACCGATCGCTCAAGGCCTTGCCCCACCTGCTTGCCGGCGAAATGGACAAAGCCACCATGCTGATCCACACCAGCAAACCACCACGCCCCAAACCCCCTCGCCCGCCTGCGCCAACCGCGGCCGAATCTATCCCATCGCCCGCATCGGAAGCGCCTTCGGCAGTGACACCACCTTCTCCCCCCGCCGCCTGAACGCCCCACCACCCACTCCGGAGACCAGCCATGCACCAACGTCTATTGATTGCTATATCTTTTATAGCTGCTTGCGCACTGTCCACCGGAGCCAGCGGCCAAAAAGTCTATCGCTGTGGCAACACCTACAGCCAGACGCCATGCGGAGGAGACAAAACCCTGGACACCACCTCCCCCAACGCCACGTCCGCAGCGGCCCGCAGGCAAGCGGTTGACAAAGAGAACAAGCGACAAATGGAAGCGGCCAAGGCCATGGAAAAAGCCCGGCTGGCGCAAGAGGCTGAAGCCCTGAAGCGCCATCAGGCAGAACTCAAGGCCATCGAGGAAGAAAAAACGAAAGCTGCCAAAGGTGCCACCGGCGCCGCGGTGAGCACACAAGCACCTCTGAAGAACAAGAAACCGCCCGAATTTTTTACCGCCAAAGAAGCACCGGCGGCCAAGCCCTGACACTGGGCAGCGGATCGCACCAAAGTCAGGCAGGCTTGCCGGCTGCCGCCTGCAGGCGCAGGTACTTTTGCATCAGCGTTTCCTTGTTTTCCACAAACTCCGGGTTCACCGGAATGCAGGCCACAGGACAGACTTGCACGCACTGGGGCTCGTCGAAGTGGCCCACACATTCCGTGCACTTGTGCGGATCAATTTCGTAAATCTGCTCACCCAGATAAATCGCCTCGTTCGGGCATTCGGGTTCACACACATCGCAATTGATGCATTCGTCGGTGATTAACAGTGCCACAGCAGTACACGCTCCATGGCCTGATTATCGCCTGCAGGCCGAGATCACCCTTCCGAAGAGTCGGGCTTGACGATCACCACTGGCACCCCGCTGGCGTGCAGCACTTCGTTGGACACTGAACCCAACATGGCGCTGCGCAAGCCACTCATGCCGCTCGCGCCCATGATCACCATGTCGCAACCGAAGCGCTCCGAAATCTCAACCAGGGTGTGGGCCGGATCCCCCTTTGCCACTTCGCACTCGTACTGCAAACCTGCGGCATCCAGTAACGCACGGGCCGGTGCCAAGGCGTCCAGTCCCGCCTGGGCACTGATGCGATCGACCGCTTCGGGATCGTGCATGACCAGGAGCTCGTAGAGCGTGGCCGGCTCCTGCACATTGGCCAACACAGCCTCCATGCGCAGGCCGTTCCCATGCATGCGCAATGCCAGATGCACAGCCCCCATCGACACCTCCGAACCATCTACCGGTAGCAGGACTCGCATGGTGACCTCCTGAGAAGTTAGTTGGAAAGTTTTTCCATCAGGCGGGTGTGCACTACGGGCGCAACGAAAGAGCCCACATCGCCCTTCAGGGTCGCAATTTCCCGGACCAGCGTACTCGAAATAAACTGAAAACGCGAATCCGGTGTGAGAAACACGGTTTCCACCTCGGGCGCCAAGGCCTTGTTCATGCCGGCCAGCTGCGCTTCGTAGTCAAAATCGGTGACCGAGCGCACGCCGCGCACCATCGCGCGGGCCCCGTGCGCCACCGCAAAATCACGCACCAACCCGGTGAAGCTTTCGACCTGCACATTGTCGATGGGCTGAAACACTTCACGCACCATCTCCAACCGCTCATCCAGGCTGAACATGGTTTTCTTGTGGTGCGCCGCAGCCACCGCCACAATCACCGTGCCAAACATCCGGGACGAGCGGCGTATCAAATCCTGGTGCCCCAAGGTGATGGGATCAAAGGTTCCGGGGAATACGGCAATGACAGCTTGGGGCATGGCGGAGGGGTTTCAAAAGCCGGTGAGGCGTTGACGGAAATTATGCAGGCGCGTGCTTGAGCAGGTGCGCATGCACCGCACCGGCCTTGAGGTGGCGGTGAACACTGAGCCCCACAGCACTCAGGGTGTCATCGGTGTAGGCAGTGGGCGCCTCCAGATACACCCAGCCCTCAGGCGCCAACGCACGGGCGCAAGCGCCCAACGCAGGTTCAAACAGCGGCGCGTCAAAGGGCGGGTCGATGAAAATCACATCCAGGCTGCCCGGTGCCGCCTGGCGGATCGCGGCCACCCCGTCCCCGCGCTGCACGTGCAGCGCAGTCGCCCCCAGTTGGGCCTGGGTTTTCTTGAGCTGCTCGATCAGGGCGCCGTCCTGCTCAATGATGAGCACGTCTTTCGCGCCACGGGACGCGGCCTCGAAACCCAAGGCGCCGGTGCCCGCAAAAGCGTCCAGGCACCGCAGGCCGGTCATGTCCTGCCCCAGCCAGTTGAACACGGTTTCGCGCACCCGGTCCGGCGTGGGGCGCAGGCCGGGCTTGTCGGCTACTTTGAGTTTGGTGCGCTTCCACAGCCCGCCGATGATCCGGATTTCGCGGCTCTGGCCGGCGCGGGGCCGCGCGGGGCGCTTGGGCGCAGCTGCAGCGCTGCGTGAAGAGGTGGCTTTGGCGTTCATGCAAGGAGCTTAACTGAATGCACCACCCTCAACGGCTTGGCTCAGGCGCCCCCAGCACTACCGTCGCCATGCGGTTCGGCTGCAATGTGCGGGCCATGGCCGCACGGACATCAGCCACCGTAAGGCGCTCGACCTGCTGCGTCCAAGTGTCCAGATAGTCCAGCGGCAGGCCGTTCCAGGCGATGTTGGCCACGTTGTCGAGCAGCTTCTTGTTGCTGTCGATGCGCAGGGCAAATCCGCCGATCAGGTTGTCTTTGGCAGCTTGCAGCTCTTTTTCAGTCGGCCCCTCTTCCACGAACTTGGTCACCACCTCGCGCACCAAAGTCAGTGCTTGCTCCGCCTGGTCAGGCCGCGTTTGGAGGCCGATGGTGAAGGCACCTGCATGCATGCCGGGCGCAAAGTAGCTGTACACGCTATAGGTGAGCCCCCGCTTCTCGCGCACCTCTTCAGTCAGGCGGGCGGTAAAGCCGCCACCGCCCAGGATGTGGTTGCCCACCGTGAGCGCAAAGAAATCCGGGTCATTGCGTTTGAAGCCCGGCTGTCCCACCAGCACATGCGCCTGGGCCGATGCAAACGGAATGCGTACCTCGCTCGCGGCCGTCAGCGCAGCCACCTCGGGCACTGCCGGCTGCGCCGTGCAGCCGCCTTGCGGCAGGCGGGCCAGCAGCTTGGCTACCAGTGCATCCGCCTGCGCACGGTTGAGCGCACCCACGATGCTGACCTGTGCCGCGCAGGCGCGCAGGACCTTGGCGTGCAAGGCACGCAGGTCTTCCACATTCGTCCGCAACAGGCTGGCTTCGGTCGTCTCGCGGCCATAGGGGTGGCTGCCGTACACGGCCTGGCTGAACGCACGCGCGGCCAGTGTGGCGGGGCGGGTGTTGGCTTCCTTCAGGCTGGCAATCATCTTGGGGCGGTCACGCAGCCAAGGGGCTTCGGGGAACGATGGCTCGCCCAACTGGCGGGCGGCCAGCGCTACGGCTTTGTCCAACAAGTCCGGGTAGGTCAGGGAGCGCAGGCCAAAGCTCATGCGGTCGGCACTCGCGCTGCCGCCGAAAGACGCGCCCAAGTCCGCCCAGGCTTCGCTGAGCTGGTGCTCGTCCAGCGCAGGGCCGGCACCGCTGGCGCGCACGCCGTTCGCGGTGCTGGCAGCCATCAGGTTGGCCAGGCCGGGCTTGTCGATAGGGTCGCGGCGGGCGCCGGCATCCAGATCGATCTGCACATCCACCATCGGAATGGCAGGGCTCTCAACGAGGTAGATACGCACACCACTGGGCTGCATCCAGTGCTGGATGGGAATGCCCGCCCACACGGAATGCATGCCAAACAAGGCGCTAGCGCACACCAATAGTGCGCGAGCAGCTATGAATTTAGGAGTAATCATGGAGTCAATGGCTGGAAGCGCTGTTCAATGGCGAAGGCCTACCGCGGGGACGCGGGGCTTGCGGGTGCTGTCCACCGGCTGCGGCAGCAAGGTGGCGACGGTCAGGGCGTCATCCCCAAAGTACTTGGCGGCTACCGCCTGCACCTGCGCGGCTGTCACTCTGCGCAAGCGCTCCAGCAGCAGCTGGTCCGCGCCCAAGGGGAAGCCATTGATCCAGCTCACACCCAGCAGGCGGGCCTGATTGAACACACTGTCTTGCTTGTAGACCTCGCCCGCTACCCAGCGGTTTTTGACGCGGGTGAGTTCAGCCTCGGTCACACCGTCTTTGGCGACCAGCGCCACTTGGGCGCGCAATGCAGCCTCCACCTCGGTGGCCGTTTTGCCTACGGCTGGTATGCCATACAGCGTAAAGAGCTGCGGGCCGCGGGCGGTGAGCCCGTAGTACGCGCCAGCTTCATCCGCCACAGGTTTGTCCGACAGCGTCAGCGCGCGCGGCAGCCGGGCACCGTCGTAGCCGGAAAGGACTGCCGACAGCACCGTGAGCGCCAGAGCATCCTCGCTGGTCGCATCGGTGGAAGCTGCCGCCGTGGCAGGCAAACCGGCAGGTTGGAGGCCCGGCACCTTGAAGGCGAGTGCCACATAGGCCTGTTCAGCGGGCGCCTTGAAGTCCAAGCGGCGCATCCCGGTTTGCTCGGGCTCAGTGCGCGGCTTGCGCTGCGGCAGGGCGTGCACCGGCAGGGTGCCGTAATACCTTTCTGCCAGCACGCGAACGGCGTCCACATCCACATCTCCGGCCACGATCACGGCAGCATTGGTGGGCGTGTACCAGCGGCGGTAGAAGGCGCGGGCGTCGTCCGCGGTCATGCTCTCCAGGTCGCTCATCCAGCCCACGATGGGGCGGCGGTAGGGGTCGGCCTGGTAGATCACCGCGTCCATGGCCTCGTGCAGACGGGCATGAGGCTTGTCTTCGGTGCGCAGGCGGCGTTCTTCTTTCACCACCTCCAGCTCTTTGGCAAACACTTCATCCGTCCAAGTGTTGTTGGCAAAGCGGTCAGCCTCCAGGCGCATCACGTCTTCGAGCTTGGCTGAAGGAATCTGCTGTAAGTAACCGGTGTAGTCCTTGCTGGTGAATGCATTTTCGCGGCCACCCAGCGCGGCGACCTTGCGCGAGAAATCGCCAGCCTTCACCGTAGGCGTGCCTTTGAACATCATGTGCTCCAACAGGTGAGCCACGCCGCTGGTGCCGTCCACCTCGTCCATGGAGCCCACGCGCACCCACACCATGTGCACTGCAGTAGGGGCACGTCGGTCGGGCTTGACGATGAGCGTCATCCCATTCTTCAGGGTGAACTGCTGCGCCAGCGTGGCGGCCGGCGTGGTTTGCACCTCAGCGGCCGAGGCTGTCAGGGGCAGTAGAAGACAAGGAATGGTGAGGGATGCGGCCAGCGCGAACGTGGAAACCGGGGCGGCCCAGCGGGCGCCCGACAGGTGAAATGGGTGTTTCATAGAATGCTGTGATTCTAGAAACACCCTCATGTTCAGTTTTTTCAAAAAGAAATTCCTTTCTTCGTCCACTCCGGCCTCTGAGGCGGTAGCGCCAGCCGTTGCACCTTTAGCAGACGAAGTACCGGCGCAGGCCTCCGATGCACCAGCAGAAGCGGTTAGCGCCCCCGCAGCGTCGGTCACAAGCCCCCCCAGCTCTACCCCCGCCCCGCCCGCACCAGAACCGGCGAACGCGGCACCCGCCAGTACCGGCTGGGGCTCCGGCTCGCTGATCGGCAGCGCGCTGGTGGCGCCCATTGAAATTCCTGAGGCTCCGGCTACGCCGCCCGAACGCCAGAAGTGGCTGGACAAACTCAAGGCGGGCCTGGGCAAAACCGCCAGCAGCATCTCCGGCGTGTTCGGCGGCAGCCAGATCGATGAAGCCTTGTATGAGGACCTGGAAGGCGCCTTGCTGATGGCCGACGCCGGCGTGGCCGCCACCCAGTTGTTGACGGACGCACTGCGAAAAAAGGTCAAGGCTACCGGCGTGACCCACCCGACGGCCCTCAAGAACATCCTGATCGCCGAGCTGACCGAGCTGCTTCAGCCGCTGCAAAAGCCGCTGGTGATCGGCGAGCACACGCCCACCGTCATCATGGTGGCAGGTGTGAACGGTGCAGGTAAAACCACCAGCATCGGCAAGCTGACCAAGCACCTCGCCGACAGCAACGCCAGCGTGTTGCTGGCCGCGGCCGACACCTTCCGCGCCGCTGCGCGCGAGCAACTCACCGTGTGGGCCGACCGAAACACCGTAGAAATCGTGAGCCAGGAAGGCGGCGACCCCGCTGCCGTGAGCTATGACTCGGTGACCGCCGGCAAGGCACGCGGCAAGGACGTGGTGCTCATCGACACCGCAGGTCGCCTGCCTACGCAACTGCACCTGATGGAAGAGCTGAAAAAGATCAAGCGCGTCATCGGCAAAGCCGACGGCACGGCTCCGCACGAAGTGCTGCTGGTCATCGACGGCAACACCGGCCAGAACGCCGTGGCCCAGGTCAAAGCATTTGACGACGCGCTAGGCCTTACCGGCCTGATTGTCACCAAGCTCGACGGCACCGCCAAGGGCGGCGTGCTCGCAGCCATCGCCCGCGAGCGGCCCATTCCGGTGTACTTCATCGGTGTGGGCGAAAAGCTCGACGAGCTGGAAACCTTCAACGCGCGGGAATTTGCGCAGGCCTTGTTGGCTTAAGCCCCGTCGTGGGCAAGGTGTAAGAAACGGGCTTATCGTCCGACCCATTGTTTTCCTTGGACAACCGGAACCATGAGCTCATCCATTCAACGCCGCCAACTTCTTGCCGCCTCTGCAGCATCAGTAACACTTCCCGTATTCGCCCAATCCGCCCCCGCATGGTCGGCCATCGAGGCCAAGGCCAAAGGCCAGACTGTTTACTTCAACGCCTGGGGCGGGTCGGAGACCATCAACGCCTACATCCAGTGGGCAGCTGGTGAAGCGCAGAAGCGCTTTGGTGTGACCGTGCAGCACGTCAAGATTGCCGATGCGCCGGACATGATCAAGCGGGTGCGCAACGAAAAAGCCGCTGGCAAAACCAATGGCAGCGTGGACCTGGTGTGGATCAACGGTGAGAACTTTTTGACCATGAAGCGCGAGGGCCTGCTCTTCGGGCCATTTGCTGAGAGCCTGCCCTCGTACGCCAAGGTGGATGTGCAGGGAAAACCCACCACCCGCCTGGACTTTGCGGAACCCACCGACGGCCTGGAAGCCCCCTGGGGCATGGCACAGCTGACCTTCATGATCGACAGCAAACGCACGCCCAAGCCGCCACAGAACCTCGCAGAGCTGCAAGCCTTTGCCAAAGCCAACCCCGGCCGCGTGACCTATCCGCGCCCACCCAACTTCCACGGCACCACATTCCTGAAGCAAGTGCTAATGGATGTGAACGCCAACCGCGACGCGCTGTACAAACCGGTCACTCCCGATGCGTTCGCCAAAGCCACCGCGCCCTTGTGGGCCGCGCTGGACCAGTTGCACCCGCATCTGTGGCGCGGCGGCAAGCAGTTCCCCAACAACGCAGAAGCCATCCGCCAGATGCTGGCCGATGGCGAAGTGGCTCTCGCCCTCACCTTCAACCCCAACGATGCCGCGAACGAAATAGCCGCCAAGCGCCTCCCAGCTAGCGTGACAAGCTATCAATTCAGTAGCGGAACCATCGGAAACACGCACTTCGTGGCCATTCCGGTGAATGCCACCGCCAAGGAAGGTGCGCAGGTGTTTGCCAACTTTTTGCTCAGCGCCGAGGCCCAAGCCCGCAAGGCCGACATCACCGTGTGGGGAGACCCGACCGTGCTCGCCATGGACAAGCTCAGCGCCACAGAGCGGGCTGCATTTGCCGCCAAGCCCCTGCCCGGCCAGGTAGAAAAGCCAGCGCCCGCCATCCCTGAGCCACACGGCAGTTGGGTGGATGCGCTGGAGAAAGAGTGGACCAAGCGCTACGCTGGGTGAGAAATAGTTCGCACAAAAGCGGACTTTTTCAAGCGCCCTTGGCAATCCGGTAGACAAATCTGAAGCTCTGCCCGTTCAATGCGGGCTGGCCGGCTGGCGGCCCTAACTTTGGATTTGTTTGCATGTCTTTCCTCACACACTCTTCCCGCTTGGCGCGCATGGGCGCCACTGTTGCTTTTGTCGCTGTTGCAGGCGCTAGTCTCACCGCCTGCCAGCAAGCACCTGTGGCATCCGCAGCACCGGTTTACAGTGGCCCGACTCTGCCGATTGCGCAGTCCGATCGAGGTGTACAGATTTTTCTGCCCAGCGCAGCATTGTTTGAATCCGGCAAGTCCACCTTGAATGCCACCGAATCAGCCGCCTACATGCAGCGCGTGGCGCAACTCATCAACACCAAGACCGACAAAAATGTGGTGTTGGAAGGTCACACCGACAACGTCGGCAACGAAGCCCTGAACCAGGAGCTGTCGGAAGCCCGAGCCCGTAGCGTGAAAGAGGCTTTGCTCGCCCAGGGCGTAGACGCCAAGCGCCTGAACACTAGCGGCTTCTCCTTCAAGCGCCCAATTGCCTCCAACGCGACTGACGACGGCCGCAAGCTCAACCGCCGTGTCGAGGTGGTGATTCTGGAAGAAAAGGTAGAAAACATTACCCGCGGTGAAGCACCTAACGCATTTGAAAACGCCTGGGATCGCCTCAAGGCCATGATGGACAAGGGCCTGATCAAACCCATGATGGCGCAATGATGGAGCGCCACACCATGCAACGCCGCGCGTTCAATTCCACACTGGCCAAGGGTTTGGCGGCAGCCTCAGCAACCACGCTGGCAGGCACTGCTGGTGCGCAAACAGTACCCAAGCGCGGTGGAAAGCTGGGCTTGGTATTGGGCGGCGGCTCAGCCCGGGGCTTTTCGCACATCGGTGTGCTCAAAGCACTGGAAGAAAGCGGCTACAAGGCAGACGTGGTGGTAGGCACCAGCGCGGGTTCACTGGTGGGCGCCTTTTATGCAGCGGGCTATACGCCTTGGCAAATGGAAGAAGTGGCCCTCAAGGTGCGAGACATTGATGTGGCAGACCTCAACTCAGCCAATAAACGCGGCATGTTCGCGGGCGAGGCATTGCAAAAACTGGTGAACGACTACGTGCGCCAGCAGCCCATAGAAAAGCTCAAACTCACCTTCGGCGCGGTGGCGACCAACCTGCATAGCGGCGAAGCCGTGCTGCTCCGCTCGGGCGACACCGGCCAGGCAGTGCGCGCATCGAGCGCCATTCCCGGCGTGTTTGTGCCCACGCAAGTGGGCGGTAACGAGCTGGTGGACGGCGGCCTGGTGAGCCCGCTGCCTGTGCGCTTTGCAAGGGCCCTGGGCGCAACCCAGGTGATTGCGGTGGACGTGGGCACCAAACCGCAAAACAATGTGGGCAACGGCTTGTACGAAGTCATTCTGCAGTCCTTCGAAATCATGGGTCGTGCGCTGGCCAACCTCGAAGGAAAAGAGGCCGACTTCCTTATCCGCCCGGATACCTCGCGCTTCAGCAGCACCGACTTTGGTGCCCGCAAAGACCTGATCCAGGCCGGCTACGTGGCAGGGCGGGCTGCACTGGCAGAGCTCAATCGCAAAGTGCCCCCCAATGCCAAAGCCGGCTGAACCGGCCAGCGCGCAAACCTGACCGTTCGCGAATTGTGGGCCCGTGCAAGTGGTGGCCGGGCCCACAATGGCAGCCATGCCAAACACAGCACCCGCACCTGAAGCGCCCGCGCTCAACGCCCAAGGGCTCACGCGCAAACACCACCTGAGCCTGGTCCTTGTGCTGGGCGGCTTGGCCTTGGTACTGCTGCTGGGCAGCTGGAGCCTGTACAGCCGCCAGAAAGCTGCCCTGACCTGGGCCCTGAGTGCACAAGGCGAACAACTACAGCTCGCCCTGAATGACACGCTCGACGCTGCCCGCCTGCACGCCATGGGCATGCGCCAAAGCGCTGAACGCAACCTGCGCCAACCCCTTTTTAACGACAGCAGCCTCGCGGAACGGCTGGAGCGCCGAAACCTCGCGCCGCTGCGCGATGCACCGTGGGATCGCATGCCGCAAGACCTGGCAAAAGACATGGGTGCCGTACATACCAACCCTGCTGCCAGTGGCGACTACCGGCGCGAACTCAATGCGCCGCTGGGTGCGCTGGGTCAAGCGGTAGCCGCACACGCCCAGCAGCAGCGCCTTGCTTGGAGCTACTTTTTTGACGCCCAGAAGCGCTGGCGATGGGTGTATCCGGCCCAGGCCCGGGACGAAGTGCTGATCGCCACCGGCAAAGCCGACATGGGTGCAGCCCTGCCGGTGCTGTGGGATGCCGCAGGCTTGGATGCGGCGGGACCGGCTCGCAACCCGCAAAAGGAACCGGTGTGGTCTGCGCCGCACACCGACCCCTTCAAGAAAATCACTGTCGTTTCTGCATTGGCCCCGGTGTATGTGGGTGAAGCCTTTGTCGGTGCCATGGGCACCGACCTGAGCCTGGAGGCCCTTGGCACCGTCATGCAACAACGCCCGCTGGCCATGGGGCAGGCCTGGGTGATCGACAAAGAAGGGCGCGTGCTCGCCAGCAGCGACACCAAGGCAGGCACCCCGCCCTCCGGCCCGTACACCACGGAAGCAGGCTGGCTGCGCTATGCCCTACGCGGCTCGCCGTTCAGCCTGGTGATTTATGCGCCCGACGGCGTGGTAGCCAGCCACACCTTGGGCAAGCTGATGCCCATGCTCGTCACCGGTCTGCTGGGCTTGTTGGCGGCCGCAGGCACTGCACTCTGGCTCAGCCGCCAATTCACCTTGCCTGCCCTGCAGTTAGCCGATTACGTACAGAACGCCGAGGGCCCCAACATCAAGCGCCCACCCAAAGTGCCTGCCCTCTGGAAGCCCTGGTTTGACCGCGCTGCGAGAGCCGCCCTGGACCGGCGCGACCAGGTCATGCACCACCACCAGCGCAGCAGCCAGCTCGAAAAGCAGATCATCCAGCTCGAAGCACAGGTTCGCGCACGCGACAACAAGGGCCAGCAGCCTCACTCAGAATAGGCGCTCCTCAACGGGAGACACGCCTTGAAAAAAATTGCTCCATTCGTGGCCGCCGCCTCGGGCCTGGTGCTGCTGTACCTGTTGCTGTGGCCGGTACCCGTCAGCCCCGTGGTTTGGAATGCTCCCGCTGCTCCGGGCTACACCGGCCCGCACGCAGTGAACACACGGCTTGGCAACTTGCGGATGATCGACTTGCAAGGCGAGGTGGGCCCTGAGCACATCCAGTTCGGCCGCGACGGCAAGCTTTACACCACCGTGGCGAGCGGCAACATCTTGCGCATGGAGGCCGATGGCACCGCGCAGCAGGTATTTGCCAACACCGACGGCCGGGTGCTGGGCTTTGACTTTGATGCACAGGGCAACCTGATCGCAGCGGATGCTGTCAAAGGGCTGCTCTCCATCGCCCCGGATGCGAAGGTCACCGTGCTCACCGATACGGTGAACGGAGACCCGATCCGCTATGCGGATGCAGTGGTTGTTGCCAAAAATGGCAAGATGTATTTCAGCGATGCATCCACCCGCTTCGCACCCAAAGACTGGGGCGGCACTTTCGAGGCCAGCGTGCTCGACATCCTGGAGCAAGCCAGCACCGGCCGCATTCTGGAATATGACCCGGCCACCAAAACCACCCGCCTGGTCGCCAGCGGCTTGAGTTTTGCCAACGGTGTGGCGCTGAGCGAGGACGAACAGTCTCTGTTTGTGAACGAGACCGGCAAATATCGGGTGTGGAAAATTGCGGTGAACGCCAATGAGCTCGATGTGCGCACGCTAGGCACCCACGCCCATGCGCAAGCCCAAGTACTGCTGGACAACCTGCCCGGCTACCCCGACAACCTGATGCGCGGCCTGGACGGAAAAATCTGGCTGGGCTTTGCCAAGCCCCGCAACCCGACCGTCGACAACATGGCCGGTAAACCCTGGTTGCGCAGCCTCACCTTGCGTTTGCCGCGTGTGCTGTGGCCCATCCCCAAGGCCTACGGCCATGTCATGGCCTTCACCGAAGACGGCAAAGTAGTGGCCGACCTGCAAGACCCAAGCGGAAGTTACCCCGAAACCACAGCGATTACCGAAACCAAAGACCGCTTGTATGTGCAGAGCCTGCACGCCCACGGTCTGGGCTGGTTGCCCAAGTAAGGCGGATTTACTGCACCAGCCCGGCCGCCACCGCCGGCGGTTCGCGTTTGGCCGTGACTGCGCTGCCGGCCGCCGCACCCATGATGAACACAATCGCCCACCACTGTGGGGCGCTGAGCTGTTCATTCAACATCACCAAGCCCAGCAAGGCTGCCACCGCGGGCTCCATGCTGGTCATGATGCCGAAGGCCTCTTGCGGCAGACGCTTGAGGGCCACCATCTCCAGCGAGATAGGTATGGCACTGGAAATCGCCGCCACCACCAGCCCGATCCATAAAACGTGTGGATCCAGCAGAGCCGCACCTGCGTGCCAGATGCCGAAGGGCACTACGGTAATGGCCGCCACCGTGAGCCCCAGCGCCACCGAGTGGCCCGCATGCAAGTGACCCACGCGCTTGCCGAACACGATGTAAGCACCCCAGAATGCGGCGGCAGCCAGTGCATAGAGCACGCCGGTCACGTCCAGTGCCTGCACATTGCTGCCAAAGGGCAGCAGCAAACCCAGCCCCGCAATCGCCAGCACCAGCCAGACAAAGTCCACCGGCTTGCGCGACGAATACAGCGCCACCGCCAAAGGCCCCGAAAACTCGATCGCCACCGCAATGCCAAATGGAATGGTGCGCAGCGACATGTAAAACAACAAGTTCATCAGCCCCAGCGCCACACCGTAACGCAACAGTGACATGCGGTCGGCCGGTGCCAACGACCAACGCCAGGGTCGCCAGATCAGCAAAAGCAATAGCGCTGAAAAGCCCACGCGAAGCGCGGTGGTGCCCAGAGAGCCAACCACAGGGAATAACTGTTTGGCAATCGATGTGCCCAGCCCCAAGGCCGTGACAGAACCCAAAACCGCCAGCAAAGGCAGTACATGATGAAAGCGGTGTGAAGACATGCCCTGACGATAACCGGTGCAACTCAGGTATAAACCCGTCTCCCCCAATTGACTACCCCATCCCGCGCCATGACTGCCCTGCTCTCTTGCATCGAACTCGAATCCGCCCCCAACCCCACGGCCGCTGTCATCTGGATGCACGGGCTGGGCGCCACCAGCGATGACTTTGCAGGCCTGGTGCCCGAGCTGAACTTGGAAGGCTGCCAGCCCATCCGCTTTGTGTTTCCGCAGGCACCCAGCATCCCGATCACCATCAACGGTGGCTACGTAATGCCCGGCTGGTACGACCTGTATGGCATGGATCTGGTGAGCAAGCAGGATGCAGCGGGCATTCAGCGCTCAGAAACAGCCATTGCGGCGCTGGTGGACCGTGAAGTGGCACGTGGCATTCCGTATGAACGCATCGTGCTCGCAGGCTTCAGCCAGGGTTGCGCTATGGCGCTGCACACCGCGCTGCGCTTGCCACACCCCATTGCAGGCGTCATGGCCTTGTCCGGCTACCTGCCGCTGGCAGACCGCTTTGCCACCGAGCGCAATGCCGCCAACGCGAGCACCCCCATCTTCATGGCGCACGGCACCCAGGACCCGGTGGTGATCTTGAAACGCGGCGAAGACTCGCGCGATGCGCTGGCGTCCCTCGGCCACAAAGTGCAGTGGCACACCTACCCCATGCCGCACAGCGTGCACCCGCGCGAAGTGGCTGACATTGCCGCCTTCTTGAAGCAAGTGTTGCCCGCGTAATGGGTGCAGCTCGCCCCCTGGTGCTGGGCATTGACTTCGGCACATCGAACTCCGCCTGTGCATTGATTGACGCGCACGGCGCCTTGCAGGTCATCCCGCTGGATGGTGCCAAGGCCGAAATGCCGACCGCCCTGTTTTTTGCCAGCGAGACCGTGGATGCTGCGCGGCATACCGTGCTCTATGGCGCAGACGCCATGCAGGCCTACCTGAATGGCACCGAGGGGCGCTTGCTGCGCTCGCTCAAAAGCCTGATGGGCAGCCGCCTGATGGATGAATACACCGCCGTGGGCGACAAGAGCATCCGCTTCTTTGACATCGTGGTGCTATTCTTCAAAGAGCTCAAGCGCCGCTGCGAAGCCCATGTGGGCCAGCCCCTGACCCACGCCATGCTGGGCCGCCCGGTGCACTTTGTGGACGACGATCCCGAGCGCGACCAGCTGGCGCAAGAGACGCTGGGCCGCGCCGCGACAGAGGCCGGCTTTACCCACATTGCCTACCAGCTCGAGCCCATTGCCGCCGCGCTGGACTACGAGCAGCGCGTAGCAAAAGAGACTACGGCACTGGTGGTGGACATTGGTGGCGGCACCTCCGACTTCACGGTCATCCGCCTGAACCCCGAGCGCAGCGCGCAGGGCGACCGCACGGCGGATATCTTGGCCACCACCGGCGTGCACATTGGCGGCACCGACTTTGACCGCTTGCTGGACCTGGCCACCGTGATGCCCCACTTGGGCTACAAGCATGTGGGCACCGGCGGGCGCATTGTGCCCAACAGCGTGTTTTTTGACCTGAGCACCTGGCACCTGATCCACCAGGCCTACACCCGCAAGTCCATGCACTTTGCCAAAGAGCTGTGGACCGACTACACCGACCAGACCCTGCATCGCCGCCTGATGGACGCGCTGGAAGAACAACACGGCCACCGCATGCTGGCCAGTGTGGAAGCCGCCAAGATTGCCTGCTCCATCAGCGGCGACAGCGCCGTAGTGGAGCTGGACTTTCTGGACAGCAGCCTGGCCCCCACCGTGGACGCGGCGAATATGGAAGTCGCCCTGCACGCATCGCTGGCGCAAGTAGTTCAGTGTGCCCAGGACTGCGTGGCCGCCGCCGGACTGCAGGGGGTGGACGCGGTCTACCTCACCGGTGGTTCGTCCGCACTGCGCACGCTGATAGCAGCGCTGCGCCAAGCCATGCCCCAAGCAACGCTGGTGGAAGGCAACCGGTTTGGTGGCGTGGCCGCCGGACTGGCATGGGCGGGTGCGGTACACCCGTATTGATTTGCTATCTATTTAGGAGCTTCTCGCGCACATTCCACGAGCGCTAGCGGCACCTTTTATACAAAACCACGAATACTCAAAGAGCAAACTGCAGCTTGCTCACCAGCCTCCCAAAGCGCGCACTCGGCAGCGACAGCAAGGCCTCACGCGCCACCCAGCGCACCCCACGCACTTCTTCCCACTGCGGGCTCCATGGAGCGGACGCATCGCCCCGGAACAGGTACAAAAAGTCGTGGTGCACATGCGCGCCCTCGCCTTTGGCGGGGTTGGCAGGAATGGCTTGGCTATCGATGTCGATCAGTGGCGCATCCAAGTTTTGGGTAGCAGACTGAGCCAAGCGCACGTTCACGCCCGTCTCTTCCTCCACCTCCCGCGCGGCAGACACGTCCAGCCGGTCCAAGCCCTCGTGGTGGCCGCCAGGCTGTAGCCAGCGGTTCAGGGTGCGGTGGTGGATGAGCAGCACCTTGTCTACCGCCGCGTCGTACACCAAGCCGCTGGTGGTGATGTGACCTTGCATGGTGGCCCTTGAAAACGAGTCTGCGAACGTGTCGGCAAGCAGTTCAGCAATGGCCTTCAAGCCTGCGGACTCAGCGGGAAAGCGGGCTGAGTACTTTTGCAGTTCAGCGAGGGCGTGTGCCCGGAGTTCGGCAGGATTGGCCAAGGTTTCAAACAGCATGTGGGTCTCCCAGTGCCGCATGCAGCATCTCAATAAACACCCGCGTCTTGGGCGGCATGAGTTTGCGGCCGGGGAAGACAGCGGATATGGGCATGCGGGAGAAACACCAGTCGGGCAGGATGCGCACCAGTGCATTGCGGCGCACATCAGCCTGGGCAAACACATCAGGCACTGCACCTATGCCGGTGCCCGCCAGCACCATGCGCAACAGCAGGTCCGGCGCGTTGGCCGCAAAGCGACCGGGCGGTAGAGCCGTCCACTCCTGCTCGCCGTTCACAAGGCGCCAAGGCATGGGCTCCCCGTTACCACCCAACAAGCGAACCGCTTGGTGCTGCAGCAGGTCTTGCGGCACTCGGGGCGTGCCGTGCTCGGCCAGGTATTGGGGCGAGGCATACACCCCTGTCGACATGAGGCTCAAGCGCCGTGCGGCGAGCAGGCTGTCGTCCGGCAAGGCGCCGATGCGCACCGCCACGTCAAAGCCTTCACCCAGCAAATCCACCCGGCGGGCAGACAGGTCCAGCTCCAGCGATATGTCGGGGTAAATGGCCACAAAAGCGCCCAGCATGTCGGCCAGCAACAAGTGGGCAATGTCGGCCGGCATGGAGACGCGCAATCGCCCGGTAGGCGTAGCCTGGCGGCGCTCGCTCAAGGCGGCTACAGCCTCGACCTCCAGCACCACCTGCTTGGCGTGCTCCAGCAGTTGCTGGCCGAACTCGGTCAGCGTTTGGCGGCGCGTGGTGCGCAATAGCAGTCGCTCGCCCAAACGTTGCTCGAGGGCTGCGAGCCGGCGCGACACACTGGACTTGGGCAGCCCCACCTTGTCGGCCGCACGACTGAAGCTGCCCAGCTCCGCCACGCGGGCAAAGATGAGCAGGTCGTTGGGGTCGATGACAGTAGTCTGGAGTGCGCTTGATTGTTCCATGGCGACAACAATCATATCCATTTCATGGGATTTTCAGCTTTATTGATGAGGAATACAGTTCATCCATCGCAAACAACTTCCCTTTTGAAAGGAAACCATCATGTCCTCCAGCAACACTTCCACTACCGCTCAAAACGCACTCAACCTCGCAGGTCGTGTGCTTTTGGCTGCCCTGTTTTTGCCTGCCGGCATCAGCAAGCTCACCGGCTTTGAAGGCACCGTGGGTTACATCGCTTCCGTCGGTTTGCCGCTGCCCGCGGTCGGCGCTGTGCTCGCTCTGCTGGTGGAAATCGTCGGCAGCGTGGCGCTGATTGCCGGCTTCGGTACCCGCATCGCCGCGCTGGTGCTGGCAGCGTTCACGCTGGTGGCGAGCTTCTTCTTCCACGCTTTCTGGGCTGTGCCTGCTGACCAGGCCTTCATGGTGCAACTGCTGTTCTTCAAGAACGTGGCAGTGGTCGGTGGCTTGCTGGCCCTGGCTGCTAACGGCGCCGGTGGCTGGAGCCTGGACGCACGCCGCGCCTAAAACCTGGTACAGCTCGGCCCGGCACGCCGCACACAGCACTTAAACCACAGGCTGCCTTTGCGGCCTGTGAGTCCGTATCCACCAAGGAGATCACCATGACAGTTCAACAATCACGCACCATTGAGCGCCTGGTGGCGGGGCAAGCCACCTCGGATGGCGCAGGCGTCAAGCTCACCCGGGTATTGACCCAGAACCTGCAACACCGGCTGGACCCCTTCCTGATGCTGGACGCCTTTGGCAGCGACAACCCGGATGACTACATTGCCGGCTTTCCCGAGCATCCGCACCGCGGGTTCGAGACCGTGTCGTACATGCTGAGCGGCCGCATGCGCCACCGCGACAGCGCGGGCCACGAGGGCCTCGTCACAGACGGTGGCGTGCAGTGGATGACCGCAGCACGCGGCGTAATCCACTCCGAAATCCCGCAGCAGACCGAAGGCCGCATGGAAGGCTTTCAGCTCTGGCTGAACCTGCACAGCAGCGAAAAGATGGGCGCCCCCTGGTACCGCGACATCCAGGCGACCGACCTGCCCAAAGTCACTACCGATCAAGGGGTGCAGCTGACCGTGATTGCCGGCGAAAGCCATGGCACCGTGGGCGCAGTGCAGCGCGAGAAAACACAGCCGCTATACCTCGATGTGCACATGCCCGCCGGCAGCACCTTCAGCCAACCTCTGCCCGCCACGCACAACGCGTTCATTTATGTGTATCGCGGCGAGGTACAAGTGGGCGAGAAGACTGTGCCCGCCCAGCGCATGGCCATCTTCAGCAATGATGCGGCCAGCGATGGCGTGACGATTAACGCCAGCGCGGACGCCAAATTCCTGCTGATTGCCGGCAAGCCCCTGAAAGAGCCCATCGTGCAATACGGCCCCTTTGTCATGAACTCGCAGCAGGAGATCTATCAGGCGCTGAGCGATTTCAGGGATGGAGTCTTGGGTGCGCCGTCAGCCGCCTGAATGACTCCTTGCCCTAAGCTCGGGCCATGACAGTGTCCACACGCCCCGCTTCGAGGCCTTCCATAGTCAACCTCGCCCTCCAGGGCGGAGGCTCACACGGGGCATTTACATGGGGCGTGCTGGACGCACTCCTTGAAGATGGTCGACTGGACTTTGAAGGCATTAGCGGCACCAGTGCCGGCGCCATGAATGCGGTGGCGCTGGCCCACGGCTTTGCACAAGCTGAGGGCAAATCGCGCAAAGTGGCCAGAGACAGCGCCCGACAGTCGCTGGCACATTTTTGGGAAGGTGTGGTCAACATGGGCGCCCTCAGCAGCACACTGGCCGGCGCCCACAAGGTGCCGTTTGATTTGCTGTTCGGCGGGCTCTCAGCCCTCACCGGCTCGGCGTCCCCGAGCCAGATCCTCTCGGACGCGGTCACCAGTTTCTGGACGCAGGCCGTATCGCCTTATCAAAGCAACCCGCTGGACATCAACCCGTTGCGCACCTTCCTGGAGCGACAAATGGACTTTGAGCGCCTGGCCGCCTACCAGCCGCTCAAGGTGTTTGTGGTGGCCACCAAGGTGCGCACTGGCAAGGCCGAGATTTTTTCCGGCAAGCGTCTCACAGCCGATGCAGTGATGGCCTCCGCCTGCCTGCCCACCGTGTTTCAGGCGGTGGAGATCGAAGGCGAACACTACTGGGACGGTGGCTACGCCGGCAACCCCGCCATCCACCCCCTCATTTACGAGTGCAAAAGTCCGGACGTGATGCTGGTGCAGATCAACCCCATCGAACGCCACAAGCTGCCCACCACTGCCGCAGGCATTCTGGACCGGCTCAACGAAATCACCTTCAACTCAGCGCTGATTGCCGAGATGCGGGCTATCGACTTTGTGAAGCGCTTGCTGGCCGAGGGCAAACTGGACCCAAGCCGCTACAAGAACGTTCTGATGCACCGCATAGATGGGGGTGGCGCGCTCGAGGCCTACCCCGCTTCCACCAAGTCCGACACCGACGCCAAGCTCATCCACGCCCTGCGGGACTTGGGCCGCGCGTCCGCCCAGCAGTGGCTCAAAAAACATGTGGCTTCCATCGGGGTGGAGTGCAGCATCAACATCGCTACCGATTACCTCGACGATCTGCGGGTCCCGACCACAGGCTGATGCAAAAAAACCCCCTGCATGACCGACGTACCGGCAACACAGCGGGGTTGTAGGCCGCCACCCGAAGGCGGCGGCAGTCACCATCACTTAGCTCAGACGAGGTCGAAACGGTCCAGGTTCATCACCTTGGTCCATGCGGCCACAAAGTCGCGCACAAACTTGGCTTGCGCATCGTCCGTGGCGTACACCTCAGCCAAGGCACGCAGCTGCGAGTTGGAGCCGAACACCAGGTCCACCACGGTGCCGGTCCACTTCAGGGCACCGGTTTGGCGGTCGCGGCCTTCGAGCACGCCAGCCTCTGTCGCCTTAGTCCACTTCGTACGCATGTCGAGCAGATTCACAAAGAAGTCGTTGCTCAGCGTTTCAGGCCGGGTGGTGAACACACCATGCTGCGCCTGGCCCACATTGGCATTGAGCGCACGCAGGCCACCGACCAGCACCGTCATCTCGGGTGCGCTCAGGGTGAGCAACTGGGCCTTGTCGAGCAGCAACTCGGCAGCCACACCTTCCAGCCCTTGGTGAGCGTAGTTGCGGAAGCCATCGGCCACCGGCTCCAGCACCTGGTAGGACTCCACATCGGTTTGCGCTTGCGAGGCATCCATGCGGCCGGGGGAAAAAGGCACGGTCACGGTTTGACCCGCTTTCTGAGCGGCCGCTTCCACCGCAGCGCTGCCTGCCAAGACAATCAAGTCGGCCAACGAGATCTTCTTGCCGCCGCTCTGGGCCGCGTTGAAGGCTTGCTGAATGGCTTCGAGCTTGCCCAAAACTTTAGCCAGCTGCGCAGGCTGGTTGGCCGCCCAGTCTTTGGCAGGAGCCAAGCGGATGCGGGCACCGTTGGCACCGCCGCGCTTGTCGCTGCCGCGGAAGGTAGAGGCAGAGGCCCATGCGGTACCCACCAGCTCAGAGATGCTCAGGCCGGAGCCCAGCACCTGGGCTTTGAGCGCAGCGACATCGGCGGCATCCACCAAGGCGTGGTCCACGCCCGGAATCGGGTCCTGCCAGCTCAGCACCTCGGAGGGCACCAGCTTGCCCAGGTAGCGGACACGGGGGCCCATGTCGCGGTGGGTGAGCTTGAACCAGGCACGCGCAAACGCGTCGGCAAACTCGGCCGGGTTCTGGTGGAATCGGCGCGAAATCTTCTCGTACGCCGGGTCCATGCGCAGCGACATGTCGGCCGTAGTCATCATGGGCGGGTGCTTCTTGGATGCATCGTGCGCGTCCGGAATCATGTGCTCCGGCTTCACATTCTGGGCGACCCACTGGTGCGCGCCGGCGGGGCTCTTGGTCAGCGCCCATTCGTAGCCGAACAGCATGTCGAAATAGCCGCTGTCCCAGGTGGTGGGGTTGGGCTTCCAGGCGCCTTCAATGCCGCTGGTAGTGGTATCCACACCTTTACCGCTGCCGAGCTTGTTGATCCAGCCAAAGCCTTGTTCTTCAATGCCTGCCGCTTCGGGCTCGGGGCCCACCAGGGTCGGGTCGCCAGCACCGTGCGCTTTACCGAAGGTGTGGCCGCCGGCCACCAGGGCTACGGTTTCTTCGTCGTTCATGGCCATGCGGGCAAAGGTTTCGCGCACATCGCGGCCGCTGGCCACGGGGTCGGGCTTGCCGTCCGGACCTTCGGGGTTCACGTAAATCAGGCCCATCTGCACGGCAGCCAGCGGGCTCTCGAGTTTGCGGTCACCGCTGTAGCGGCTGTTTTCCTTGTCGCTGGTGGCGAGCCACGCCTTCTCGGCACCCCAGTAAATGTCTTGTTCAGGTTCCCAGATGTCTTCACGGCCACCGGCGAAACCGAAGGTCTTGAAGCCCATGGATTCGAGTGCCACGTTGCCGGCCAGAATCATCAAATCTGCCCAGGAGAGTTTGCGACCGTACTTTTGCTTGATGGGCCAGAGCAGGCGGCGGGCTTTGTCGAGGTTGCCGTTGTCCGGCCAGCTGTTGAGCGGGGCGAAGCGTTGGCTGCCGGACCCGGCGCCACCACGGCCGTCTGCCGTGCGGTAGGTGCCGGCCGAGTGCCAGGCCATGCGCAC
Source organism: Rhodoferax mekongensis (assembly GCF_032191775.1). Lineage (NCBI taxonomy): Bacteria > Pseudomonadati > Pseudomonadota > Betaproteobacteria > Burkholderiales > Comamonadaceae > Rhodoferax > Rhodoferax mekongensis. Next base: position 3,680,285 of record NZ_CP132507.1, read on the forward strand.
CATCAGGCCGCCGTAGTGGCCCCAGTCAGCAGGCCACCAGTCTTGTGAATCGGTCATCAGCGCGGTCAGGTCTTGCACCACGGCGTCGAGATCAAGTGTTTTGAATTCTTCGGCGTAGTTGAAGTCTTCGCCCATGGGATTCGAGGCCGGTGCGTGCTGGTGCAGGATGCCCAACTTCAGTTGGTTGGGCCACCAATCGGCGTTCGATGGCGCAGCGGCTTGCGTGTGGCTGCGGGCTGCGTGGGGAAAGGGGCACTTGGCTTCTGTGGTCATGCGAATCTCCTGTTGCGGTTGGTAAATCGGTATGCGTTGCAGTTTAGGTTTTAGCTATCGAAATCACCAATTGGATTGCCCAATACCCGCCATAGGCATTTTTGTGGGAGCTGCGATGCATACACTCCCAGCCTAGTCATCCATTGAAGGCCCTTCACTTTGCAAGCTCTGCTCCACGCCATCGCCTCGATGGACATTTCCTCCCCCGACGCCTGCCGCCTTTTTCATGGCCGCGGCGGTCTGTACCCCGGATGCGAGCAATGGTCGCTGGATTGGTACCCGCCGGTGCTGGTGCTCACCAGCTTCAAACCGGTGAGCGAGGATGAGTTAGCCACCATCGGTGCCGCGTTGTCCGCGCGCTGGCACACACTCAGCCCCGGGCAGGCGCTGAACTGGGTCTTCCAGTGCCGCGCCGAAGGGCTGGCGGACACCCGGCTGATGGCGGGGACGGTGCCTGAGCCCCATGTGGTGACGGAGTCAGGCACCCGGTACAAGGTGCACGTGCTGCGGGGGCAGAACCACGGCCTGTTTCTGGACATGGCGGAGGGCAGGCGCTGGGTACGCGACTATGTGGCGGCCCACCCCAAGACCTATGCCCTCCGGGTGCTAAACCTGTTTGCCTACACCTGCTCGTTTTCAGTGGTGGCCTTGCAGGCCGGTGCGCGGCATGTGGTGAATGTGGACATGAGCCAAGGCGCGCTGGCTACCGGCCAGCAAAACCACCGGCTCAATGGCATCGAGAGCGGTGTGAGTTTTCTGGGGCACGACATCTTCAAAACCTGGGGCAAGATCACCCGCAGTGGCCCCTACGACCTCGTGTTGCTGGACCCGCCCAGTTACCAGAAAGGCAGCTTTGTTGCCACCAAAGACTATGCGCGCCTGGTGCGCCGCCTGCCCGAGTTGCTTGCCCCGGGCGGCCATGCGCTGGTGTGTCTGAATGCGCCTGAGCTGGACACAGCCTTCCTGAAAGGCCACATGCAAGAGCAAGCGCCTTCCCTTGAATTCGTGCAGCGCCTGCCGAATCCCGCAGTATTCGCGGATGTCGAGCCGGAGCGCGCGCTCAAGGTGCTGGTGTACAAAGCTGAAAACGCAGCGCAATAATCATTTCACAGCACCAACACCATGCCCGCCACCGAATTGCAATGCAAATCCGCCGGTACCGTCGCCGGCAAGCTCCTGTTCATCCCCACCGGGGTGGAAGGTCCCCTGTTGCCTCACATGCAAGACTGGGTGACCGCCAAGCTCAAAGCCAAACAGCCGGTAAAGGACATCAGCAACACGGTGCTGGTCAAAGGTATCAAGCAATGGACGGCCTATGAGGAGAAAGTTGGCGGCAAGAAAGTGATCACGGTTTTCAAGATCACCTGAGGGGCTGGGCCCCGGCAGACGCCGGCCACCTTCTTTCGGGACTAATCAAAAATTTCGTGTAGCCACGACTTCTTGCGGCTCTGCGGGTAGCGCTTGTATTCCTGGAAATCAGAATCCTCAAAGTCGCGGTGTTGCGGTTCGCGGGCTACGCGCGCCGGGGGCACCGCGGCCACCGCGGGGCCGGAAGCCTTTTCCAGCAGCTTGTCGAGCTCACCACGGTCCAGCCAGATACCGCGGCAAGTCGGGCAGTAGTCAATCTCCACGCCCTGGCGTTCGGTCATCACCAGAGTGCTATCGGTGCAATGGGGGCATTTCATATCAGGCTCCTTGGGGTCACAAAGCAAATCCGGCGGCAGACAACAGCAAACCACCTACGCCAAAGCCCGCCAGCAACTTGGCATCGCGCGTATTGCGGGCGGAGTACTCATGCCAAGCGGCATACATCACCGGCAGCGACAGGGCTAGGCCGATCCACTGCGGGGTAAAGAAATCAATATCCATCACAGTGTCTCCGCGTCCTGCTTGACCAAGCGTCCGCGAACGGGCTTTTGCTGACGGTGCAGGGTACGGGTCAGAGCACGCACCAAACGGTCCAGACCTTCGTCCAATGCGGTACGCCAGTCGCTGGCCAGGGAGGAAATGACCAGCACACCGGACTTCTCGGTTTTCACTTCCAACAGGCAGTGTTTGTCAACGCCACCGCGCGGGCCGTTGATGTCGGTAAACATGACTTTGGCGCGTGGAACTACTGCGCCCAAGCGACGCAACACAAAGCGCACACGTCGCAGGGCCTCTTCCCGCAAGGCACCGCCTTGAGGGTGTCGGGATTCGAAAATGACTTGCATAAAGCCTCTCCAAGCGATGAACAAGACCCGACCTTAGCCCGCGCCTCATTGCGTAAAAAGCAGATAATTACTTAGTTAAATTCCCTATAAAACTGAATATGAGCACCTCGTTCAACTACAAGCACCTGTACTACTTCTGGGTGGTGGCCAAGGAAGGGGGCATGTCCCGGGCCGCCGACAAGCTGGACATGGCAGTGCAAACCGTCAGCGCACAAGTCCGGGAGTTGGAACGCTCGCTAGGCTACGCCCTACTCAAACCAGCAGGGCGTGGGCTCGTCCTCACGGATGCCGGCGTCACGGCCATGCAGCTGGCCGACCAGATCTTCCAGATCGGCGAAAACCTGCCCACGCTGGTACGCGATGCGGCCAGCACACCGGCCACGCGCCTGGCAGTCGGCATTTCTGATGGCTTGCCCAAGCTGGTGGTGCGACGACTGTTGCAGCCGGTGATAGCCGAGCCGAACCTTCGCCTGATTTGCCACGAGGGAGAGCTGGAAGACCTGCTGGGCGACCTGGCCTTGCACCGCCTGGATGTGGTGTTTTCCGATCGCCCCGCGCCGGCCAACCCCAACATCAAGCTTTACAGCCACGCCATGGGAAATTCGCCCATGGCCTGGTATGCCACCCCGGCCATGGTGCGCGCCGGAGGTCGCAAGTTTCCCCACAGCCTGGCCGACATGCCGGTACTTATGCCCACAGCACATACCGCAGTCCGTGCGAGGCTGGACCATTGGTTCGAGCAAATCGGCATCCGGCCCCGCATCGTGGGGGAATTTGAAGACAGCGCCCTGCTCAAGACCTTTGGCGGCAGCGGCATGGGTGCCTTTCCGGCGGCCGAATGGGTTCAAGACGACCTGCTGGCGCACTACGGCGTCAAGCGTCTCGGGCCCTGTGAAGGCGTGGTGGAGCATTTCTATGCGGTAGGCACTGAACGCAAGGTCCAACATCCGCTGGTGCTGAGGGTGCTGCAGGGCGTCGTGTAAGTCGCCACGCGGGAAGCGCCCTTTCATTCAGTTTTTATAGGAATGAATTTCCACTAAACACTGGTTTTTCTTGAGGCTCATCATCCGTAATCTCCAATTCGTCCTTTGTTTTTAGGAGATGACGATGAAAAAGCTTTTATCTGTATTGGCCGTGGTGTTCTCACTGGGCATCGCGAGTGTTTCCTTGGATGCCGAGGCCGCCAAGCGTCTGGGTTCCGGCAAATCCATGGGCACGCAACGCCAGGCAGTGCAAGACAAGGCGCCTTCCGCGCCTACGGCACAAAATGCAGCGCCCGCTGCCGGTGCAGGCGCAGGTGCAGCGGCCGCTTCCAAGCCTTCCTGGATGGGTCCTGTTGCCGGCTTGGCCGCTGGTTTGGGTATTGCCGCGCTGGCTTCTCACTTCGGTTTCGGTGACGAGCTCGCCTCCATGATGACCATGGCCCTGGTAGCCTTCGCCGTGATGGCAATCATCGGATTCATCATGCGCAAGCGGGCCATGGCCCGCCAAGGTGGCATGGCCGGTGCAGGCGGCATGATGCCGGCTGGTGCTGCTGCAGGTGCTGGCACAGGCACATCCAACCAAGCATTCAAGGTCGCTACTCCCGCACCCTCCGGCCTCGGTGGTTCGTCCTCGGGCTCATTGATCGGTTCCGGCATCGGCGCGCAAAACGCAAGCACTGCCATTCCCGCCGACTTTGACCGTGCAGGTTTCGAGCGCAATGCCAAGGTGAACTTCATCCGCTTGCAAGCAGCTTATGACGCTGGCAACTTGGACGATATCCGTGAGTTCACCACGCCTGAAATGTTTGCTGAAATCAAGCTGGACTTTGCGGAGCGCGAAGCGGCTACCCAGACCAGCGAGGTGGTCCGTATCGACACCACCGTGCTGGAGGTGGTGGAAGAAGCAAACCGCTATCTGGTGAGCGTGAAGTTCACAGGCTTTATCCGCTTCGGCGCAGGTTGCGACGACGAAACGTTCGACGAAATCTGGCACCTGACCAAGGCTCGCCAAGGTAACGGCGGTTGGGTATTGGCCGGCATTCAGCAGGTCGAATGAACCTGGAGCAGTACCTACCGGTCCTGCTGTTCATTGCAGTAGGACTTGCAGTGGGAGTGCTCCCTCAGCTGGCGGGCTACGTTTTGGGGCCCAGCCGGCCCGATCCGGCAAAGGGCTCGGCCTACGAATGTGGGTTCGAGCCCTTTGGCGATGCGCGCATGCAGTTCAACGTGCGCTTCTATCTGGTCGCGATCCTGTTCATCATCTTTGACCTAGAGATCGCCTTCCTGTTTCCATGGGCTCTGGCACTCAAAGAGATAGGGCTGCCCGGCTTTATCGCGGGCATGGTCTTCCTCGGCATTTTGTGCATAGGCTTTGCCTATGAATGGGCCAAAGGCGCGATGGATTGGGAGGCTTGACGAACCGGTGGCGCTCAAACCGGGCGATGAACCCCCAGTGTGTAGGATAGAACGCACCGATTTCTGCGCTCCGAAGAGGGATTTTCTTGCACCCCGCCACCTCCGGCCTTTCATCCGCCCGCCATGTCACGGCCGCTGCGCTCGCAGCTGTGGTGGCATTGCCCATGCTCTGGAGCTTGGCTGCTGCAGGGGCGTCTGCCGCTCAGCTCGAAGCCTGGCGGGCCTTGTGGCAAGAACCCTTGGTGTGGCGGGCGCTGTGCCAGAGTATCTGGACCGGCTTGGCATCCACCCTGCTCGCGCTGGGACTGAGCGCTTGGATACTGGCCGCAACCGTGGGCCGCTTGCAATCGCTGGAGGGCAGTAACCGACTGGCGCGATGGCTGGCGCCCCTGCTCTCAGTTCCGCATGCGGCGTTTGCCATTGGCTGCGTGGCGCTGCTGGCGCCCAGCGGCTGGCTGCTGCGACTCTTTTCGCCCTGGGGCACCGGTCTGACGGACCCGCCGCCTTGGCCCACCACCCAGGATCCGTGGGGTCTGGGCCTGATATTCGTACTGGTGCTCAAGGAGGTCCCGTTTTTGTTGTGGGCCGCCCTGGCGCACCTGCAACGCCCGGATGTGGCGCGTCGCCTGCGGCAGGAGCTCAGGCTCGCCCACACGCTGGGCTACAGCGAGCGAGAAGCCTGGTGGCGGGTGGGTTGGCCGCAGTTACTGCCGCGCCTGGCGGTGCCTCTACTGGGGGTATGGGCGTATGGCCTCACGGTGGTGGATGTCGCGCTGGTCATCGGGCCGACCACGCCCCCCACGCTGGCCATGCTGGCCTGGCAATGGCTGCAAGATGCTGACTCCACTGTCAACGCGCAAGGTGCCGCTGCGGCATGGTGTCTCGCGTTGGTACTGGCGGTTGGTGCAATGGTGCTCTGGGGCTTGTGGCGATTGAGTTTCTGGCGGAAACGATGCACCCGGGGGCCGGTGAGTCTCTACATGCAAACCCAAAGTCTCCCAAAGCGAAGTCTCCTCGCGGCATCGCTTCCCGGTTCCCTAATTGGCTTGGTACTGGTTTACGCCGCCGTCATGTTTGCACTGCTAGTTGGCAGCATCACGGGGGCCTGGCCTTTCCCGGCGTTGTGGCCGCAGACCCTGACCTGGTCCGCCTGGCAGCAGGTCGTCGGCAGCCACAGCAGCCTGTGGACCAGTGTGTGGCTGGCGCTGGCCAGTAGCACCGCAGCGGTGGTGTGGACCGTGGCGTGGCTGGAGTGGGCACCGGCGCGCTGGCAACAAGGCCTGATGCCGCTGTGGATGGTGCCGCTGGTGCTGCCCGCCCTGTTGTGGGTGCTGGGCGTGCACCGCGTCAGTTTGGCCTGGGGTCTGGACACCACGGGCGTGGGGCTATGGCTGGCCCACACGCTGGCTGGCGTCCCCTATGTGCTGATGGCGCTGCAGGGCCCCTACCTCGGGTTTGACCGCCGCCTGCAGATGGTAAGCGCTACCCTGGGCCACCCTCGCGCAGTGTTTTTGTGGCGGGTGAAGTGGCCGCTGCTGCGTAGCGCACTCGCAGCGGCATGGGCGATCGGCTTTGCGGTCAGCGTGGCCCAATATCTGCCCACCCTGTATGTGGGGGCCGGCCGGTTCCAAACTGTCACCACCGAAGCGGTGACACTGGCCGCTGGCGGCCAACGCTCCCTGACGTCGGCATTCGCCTGGCTGCAATGGATGCTGCCGGTGCTGGCCTTCGGGCTGGCTGCCTGGGTGGGTCGTGCGCGGCGCTGGCCGGCACCCGTGCCGGCAAAGTCACAATAGCAAGCATGACGACTGCGCCCACGCCCCACCCCGCTGAACCCCGGCATTGGCATGAGGTACCTTGCGCGCCGCTGCCCGGCACAGTGCTGGGCCACACGGGCAAGCTGGCGGATGGCAGTGCGACGATGGCGGAGATTACAGATGCGGCCAACGGCTCAGGGGTATTCCGCTACCTCTTGCTGCGCAGTGGGTCCGAAGTGCGGGCCTATGTGAACCGCTGCGCCCACTTCGGCGTGCCGCTGGCCGCACGGCAAGACCTGCTGAAGTTCCAGCCCCATGTGCGGATCACTTGCAATGTGCACTACGCCCATTACCGATGGAGTGACGGCGTGTGCACCGCGGGTGACTGCGAAGGCGAGTCGCTGTTGTCTATCCCCCTGACCGTCGATGCAGATGGCACGATCCGCATCGCGCCATGAGCCTGCAGATTCACATCGCCACCCTCTCCAGCCCCGCAGGCGTGCTGGTTCGCGACCTGCAGGTGGAGATCGCCCCCGGCGCTGTCCACACGCTCATGGGGCCCAGCGGCTGTGGCAAAAGCAGCGTGCTCGCGGCAGTGTGCGGCACCCTGGAACCCGGCATGCAATGGAGCGGCACGGTGCACTTGCATGGGCAGCGGATGGAGAACCTGCCGGTGCAGACGCGCAAGGTGGGCATCCTGTTTCAGGACGATTTGCTTTTCGCCCACATGACCGTACGGGAGAACCTGCTCTTCGCCGTGCCGGCAGGCCCCGCTGCCACCAGGGAATCAGCGGTGCAGCAGGCGCTGCAGGATGTGGAAATGCAAGAGTTTGCAAACGCTGACCCGGCACGCTTGTCGGGCGGCCAACGGGCACGGGTGGCCTTGGCACGCGCACTGGTGGCGCGCCCCCAAGCGCTGCTGCTCGACGAGCCCTTCTCCAAACTCGACGCCGCCTTGCGCGAACGCATGCGCGCACTGGTGTTCGGGCTGGTGCGCAGCCGTGGCATCCCCGCCCTGCTGGTGACCCACGACGCGGCGGACGTTGCGGCCCCCGACCTGCTGACCCGCTTGGGCGATTTGTAAGAAAGCTGGCATCCGAGCGACAAAGGGGTTTCCCACCCCGCTATAGACTCGCCCCATGCGCTCCACCCTCTCTCTTCGCTTTAGCCGCATTGCACGGACTTGGCTTGCCCTCACCGCATGGTGTATGGGCTCGGTTTCAAGCGCATGGGCACAGGTGCCAACCAGCACCATCGCCGTCGGTGCTCCCTTTGCAGTGGCGTCTGCATACGCCAATGGCCAAAGATTCAACACCAGCACCCTCGATGGAACGGTGACCGTGGCCTTTTTCTGGAACAGCAACTGCGCCGTCTGCCGCGACAGCCTGCCCGAGCTGCGCGCCAACCTGGCAGGTTGGAAAACCAAACCCTTCAGCCTGCTGCTGGTCAATCTGGACCGCAAAGCAGACGACTGGCGGGCCTACGAAAAGCTGGTGGGCCAGACACAGATGAACGCCAAAAGCCTTTACTCAGTGCGCTTAGACGGTGAATTGCCCGCCGGTGCGCGCCTGCCGCTGACCCTGCTGATCGATAGCAAAGGCAAGGTGCTCAAACGCTTTGAAGGTCGACTCGCCCCCGAAGTGTGGGACAGCGTGGCTGACCTGCTGCCCTGACCCGCCATGCTGGACCGCTTCGCCACTCCCCTCCTTCGCCCGCCGTTGCAGGCTATCGCACGCGTGCTGGTGCGCGGCGGTGTGGGTGCCAACACGGTGACGCTCGCCGGCTTTGCCGTCGGCATGCTTGCTGCTATTTTGATAGCTGCCGGCGCATATTCCATGGGCGCGATAGCCCTTTTGGTATCCAGATTGCTGGACGGACTGGATGGCGCAGTGGCGCGGGAGACGCAGCCTACCGACGCTGGTGGCTTTCTCGACATTTCGCTGGATTTTTTGTTTTACGCCAGCATTCCGCTGGCCTTTGCGGTAGCTGAGCCCACTACCAACGCCTTGCCCGCCGCAGTCCTGCTGGCGGCCTTCATCGGCACCGGCAGCAGCTTTCTGGCTTTTGCCGCCCTTGCCGCGAAGCGCGGCATGGACAACCTGGCCTACCCCGACAAGTCGTTCTATTTTCTGGGCGGACTGACCGAGGCTACCGAGACGCTGGCCTTCTTTGTGGCCATGTGCATTTGGCCTGCGCATTTTGATGTGCTGGCTTACACCTTTGCCGCCTTGTGCGCTGTGACCACCGCCACCCGCATCTGGTGGGGTTGGCGCGCTTTCTCCTGAAAGGCCCCGCATGAAAGCTTCCAAAATCCTGGTGCTGGCGGTCGCAGCGTCAGCCATTGCAACCTTTGTAGTCTTCGATCTAGGCCGTTTTTTGAGCCTGGAGGCTCTGCGCCAGAGCCAGGACGCGCTGGCTGCGCAGTACGCCGCCAACCCCTGGGGCTTGCGGGCTGCCTACTTCGCCCTTTATGTGCTGGTGGCGTCGCTCTCCCTGCCGGGTGCAGTCATCCTCACGCTGGCAGGTGGTGGTGTGTTCGGCCTTGGTTGGGGGCTGTTGCTGGTGTCGTTTGCGTCCAGCCTGGGCGCCACGGTGTCCTTCCTGGCAGCGCGCTTTGTGTTGCGGGACATGGTGCAGGCGCGCTTTGGCGCACGATTGGCAGATATCAATCAGGGTGTGGCGCGGGACGGCGCGCTTTACCTGTTCAGCCTGCGGCTGATTCCGGTGGTGCCGTTTTTTGTGATCAACCTCGCCATGGGCCTGACCACCATGCGCACCCGCACCTTTTACTGGGTGAGTCAGCTCGGTATGCTGGCCGGCACGGCGGTGTACGTGAACGCAGGCACGCGGCTGGCAGAGCTGCAGTCGCTCAAGGACATTGCCAGCCCCCAGCTGCTGGGCGCGTTTGTGCTGCTCGGTGTGTTTCCTCTCGTTGCTAAGGCGCTTATGAACTTCATTCAACAACGCAAGGTCTACGCCCGCTGGAACGCGGTGCGCCCGCAAACCTTTGACCGCAACCTCATCGTCATCGGCGGGGGCGCGGGCGGGCTGGTCTCGGCCTACATTGCGGCAGCGGTCAAAGCCAAGGTCACACTGGTAGAGGCCCACAAGATGGGCGGTGACTGCCTCAACTACGGCTGCGTGCCCAGCAAGGCCCTGATCAAAAGCGCCAAGCTCGCTCACCAGATGCAGCATGCAGAGCGCTATGGTTTACATAGCACCCCCCGCACATCCGACGGGCGCCAGAACCTTTTTTCATTCAAGGCGGTGATGCAGCGCATCCATGACGTGATTGCAGCCATTGAGCCGCACGACAGCGTGGAACGCTACACAGGCCTGGGCGTGGAGGTGTTGCAGGGTTACGCCAAGATCGTCAACCCCTGGACGGTGGAGATTGCCCTCAACGACGGCGGCAAACAAACTTTGACCACCCGCAGCATCGTCATTGCGGCAGGCGCACGGCCGTTTGTGCCACCGCTACCTGGTCTGGACAAGGTGGGCTATGTCACCAGCGACACCTTATGGGACGAATTCGCCAAGCTGGATGAAGTTCCAAAGCGCCTGGTGGTGCTGGGCGGCGGGCCGATCGGCTGCGAGCTGGCGCAAAGTTTTGCACGGCTGGGCTCTGCCGTGACCCAAGTGGAAATGGCACCGCGCATCATGGCACGGGAAGATGCGGAAGTGTCGGAACTGGCCGCCAACGCCCTACGCGCCGATGGCGTGGACCTGCTGACGAGCCACAAGGCCCTGCGCTGCGAAATAGTGAATGGCGAAAAGGTGCTGGTGGTCGAACATGCAGGCGTGGAAAAGCGCATTGCGTTTGACCAACTGCTGTGCGCCGTGGGCCGCTCCGCCCGCCTCGCAGGCTACGGCCTGGAAGAGTTGGGCATTCCCACCCATAAGACGGTGCAGACCAACGAGTACCTGCAAACCATCTACCCCAACATCTATGCAGCGGGTGATGTGGCCGGGCCCTACCAGTTCACCCACACGGCGGCGCACCAGGCCTGGTATGCGGCAGTCAACGCCCTGTTCGGGGATTTCAAGAAATTCAAGGCCGACTACTCGGTCATCCCTTGGGCCACGTTTATTGACCCCGAAGTCGCACGCGTCGGTCTGAATGAGCAGGACGCCAAAGAGCAAGGCATTGCCTACGAGGTCACCAAGTACGGCATCGACGACCTGGACCGCGCGATTGCGGATAGCGAGGCGCACGGCTTTGTGAAAGTGCTGACCGTACCTGGCAAAGACAAGATTCTGGGCGTGACCATCGTCGGCACCCACGCCGGCGACTTGCTGGCCGAGTACGTGCTGGCCATGAAGCACGGGCTGGGACTGAACAAGATTCTGGGCACCATCCACACCTACCCCACACTGGCCGAAGCCAACAAATACGCCGCAGGAGAATGGAAGCGCGCGCACCAGCCGCACAAGCTGCTGGAATGGGTACGCAAGTTCCACGACTGGAAGCGCGGCTAGAAACTTGCCCCCACGCTCCGCCGCTTTGCGGGTCGCTGCCCCCGAGGGGGCGCGTTTGCGCTTGGGGCGGCCCGGCGCCGCAAACCGTACCCCCACGTTTCGCCACTGTGCGTGTAGCGGCACAATTCAGAGATATGCAAACACCCACCACGCCCATCGTTAGAGACATCGTGTTGGTGGGCGGCGGCCACAGCCATGTGGTGGCGCTGCGCTACTTCGCCATGCACCCACTACCCGGCGTGCGCATCACCCTGATTTGTACCGACGCGCACACGCCCTACTCCGGCATGCTGCCCGGCTACGTGGCGGGGCACTACGCTTATGACGATGTGCACATCGACCTGTGCCGCCTGTGTGCCGCCACCGGCGCGCGGTTCATCCAAGCAGAGGTGATGGGTCTGGACCGTGAGGCACGCACCGTGCAGCTGCGCGGCCGGCCCGACATTGACTACGACGTGGTCTCCATCAACACCGGCTCCACGCCGCAGATGCGCGCAATGGGCGCCGCCGAGCATGCGGTGCCGGTCAAACCCATCACAGGCTTCAACCAGCGATGGTTGCAATTGCTCGACAAGGTGGCGCACGCTACGCGGCCGCTGACGATAGCCATCGTGGGTGGTGGCGCGGGCGGTGTGGAGCTGTGCCTGTCCATGCAGTACCGGCTGCGTGCCGAGACACAAGCCGCCAGGCGGGCGGACTTGGCACCGCAGTTCCACTTGTTTACGTCTGACGGCTTGCTGCCCACCCACAACGCGGGTGTACAGAGGCGCTTTGCCAAAGTGCTAGCCGAGCGCGGCGTACAGGTGCACTTGCAAACGCACGTGGCGGAAGTGCAGGCGGGCCGTTTGCGCAGCGCAGGAGGCGACTGGTTTGACGCTGACGAGGTGCTCTGGGTTACCCAAGCCGGCGGTGGCGCCTGGCTGAAAGGCACCGGCTTGCCCCTGACTGACAACCGCTGCATACGGTTACACGACACGCTGCAAAGTATCACCGACCCGCGCGTGTTTGCGGCGGGTGACGTGGCAGCGATGGAGAACTTTGCGCTGGAGAAAGCCGGCGTGTTTGCCGTGCGCATGGGTATGCCGCTGGCCATCAACCTGCAGCGTGCAGTCCTAGGCTTGCCCCTGCAGCCCTACCGCCCGCAGCGCCACTGGCTGGCGCTAATCAGCACCGGTGACAAATTTGCCGTGGCCTCACGCGGCGCCCTCGGCTTTGCGGGTGCCTGGGTCTGGCGCTGGAAAGACTGGATAGACCGCCGTTTCATGCAGCGATTCAGCGTGCAAGGCGTGGATGGACTCGCCGGCCTCTCAAACATGACTACGGCCAGGACATCCGCCACAGCATCCATTCAGCTAAACGCTGATGAAGCCCAACAGGCGCAAGCCGCAGTCGCCATGCGCTGCGGAGGCTGTGGCGCCAAGGTGGGGGCCAGCGTGCTCTCCCGTGCACTGCAAAACCTGTGGGTGCAACCCAACCCCGATGTATTGCTGGGCCTGGACAGCCCGGACGACGCTGCCGTGGTGCGCGTGCCGCCCGGCAAAGCGCTGGTACACAGCGTGGACTTTTTCCGCGCGTTTGTGGATGACCCTTATGTGTTTGGCCGCGTTGCCGCCAACCATGCACTGGGCGACTTGTTTGCCATGGGCGCGCAGCCGCACACCGCGACCGCTATCGCCACCGTGCCCCCCGGCTTGGACCGGCAGGTGGAAGTCACCCTGCGCCAGATGATGCAAGGCGCCGTCGAGGTGCTGAACGCCGCCGGCTGCGCCCTGATCGGCGGGCACAGCGGTGAAGGCGCCGAGCTGGCACTGGGCTTTGGAGTGAACGGCCTGGTGGACGTGGACAGCCATGGCCAAATGACCGGCGTGCTGCGCAAAGGCGGCATGCAGCCCGGCGATGTGCTGCTGCTGACCAAGCCGATTGGCACCGGTGCCTTGTTTGCCGCGCATGGTCGTGCAGCCGCGAAAGGCCGCTGGGTACAAGCTGCGCTGCAGAGCATGACGCAGAGCAACCAGACTGCCGCGCAGACATTGCGAGCCTTTGGCGCCACCGCCTGCACCGACCTGACAGGCTTCGGCCTCATCGGCCACACGGTAGAAATGGCCCGCCCCAGCGGCGTGCAAGTCGTGCTGGATGCCGCCGCCCTGCCCCTGCTGGACGGCGCTCTGGAGTGTGTGCAGCAGGGCCTGCTGAGCTCCCTGCACGGCGCCAATGCCCGCCAGCAGCATGTGGTGCAAAACGCCGCACAGGCCATGACGCACCCGCTGTGGCCGCTGCTGGTGGACCCCCAAACCGCCGGGGGACTCTTGGCGTCCGTGCCCGTCTCAGCGGTTGATGACTGCTTGCGCGCACTGCGAGCACAGGGTTACCCAGAAGCCTGCGCCATCGGCCATGTGCGTGCATTACCTGCCGACGAACTGCCCATCACCATCGACGTGCGACCGCTATGAAAAGAGTAGCTTCTCGCGCAGATTCCATGGGCGCCAGAGTCACTTTTCTAGCTCTATCGGCGTGGTGCAGCTTGTCCATGGTGTGGGCGCAGGCCCCGGGCGTAACGCCGCTCACACCACTGGAGGCGACAGGCCCCGGCACGCCACCCGCGCCATGGCGGGCGGTGGGCTTGCCCGGAGGCAAGGTGCTGCTGATGGCGCCCGACATCGTGTTGCAAGGCGCAGAGCCTGTGCTGCGCCTGCGCAGCGACAAGAGCTACAGCACCCTGAGCCACGCGCTGCCTGCCGGCACCCGTGAGAGCCGCTTGCAATGGCAGTGGCGACTGGACGAAGGTCTGGCTCACGCAGACCTGCAGCGCAAAGAAGGGGACGACGTGGCGCTCAAGGTCTGCGCCATGTTCGACCTGCCTCTTGCCAACATTCCTTTCGTAGAGCGCAACCTGCTGCGCCTGGCACGCACCCTGAGCGGCGAGAACCTGCCGGGTGCCACGCTCTGCTACGTGTGGGACCGCCTGCAGCCGCCGGGCACAGTGGTGAACAATGTGTACAGCAAACGCCTGCGCTTTATCGTGCTCGATCAGGGCCCCGCGCGGCCCGGAACCTGGGTCAGCCATGCACGGGACTTGAACGCCGACTTTGTGCGCGCCTTCGGAGAAGAAAGCGCGACCGTACCGCCCTTGTTGGCCGTGGTCGTCGGTGCGGACAGTGACAACACCGGTGGGAGCAGTCTGGCCTTTGTCAAAGGGCTTGGCCTTGTGAAACCCTAGCCACAGTTGCCGGCGCAAGCAGGGAAAACGCTATGCTTTCCATAGCTGCTCGCGCATATTCCGTGGGCGCTGGAGGCTGATTTATTTGTCAAACCCGCCCCAATCGTGGAACAATAGCGGCATGAAAGCTCTGGCTGCGCATATCAAGCAGGATGTGGACTCCGCCCACGCGGCCGACGCGCGCGGCTACCAGCCCCGCCAGCTGGTATTGCTGGGTGGCGGCATGGCCAACCTGCAAGTGCTCTCGGCACTGGCGGCCAAGCCCCTGCCGGAGATGCGCATCATTCTGGTGGCCCCCTTTCCCCGCACCATTTATCCCGGCATGCTGCCCGGCTTTGTGGCCGGTCGCTACAGCCAGGACGAATGCGCCATTCCGCTGGAGCCGCTGGTGCGGCGCGCCGGCATCCGCTGGCTGCAGCGCAGCGTCAAATCGCTGGATGCCGGCAGCCAGACGCTGCAACTCGATGATGGCAGCAGCCAGCATTACGACTGGTTGTCCATCAACACCGGGCCGGTGCAAAACCGCGAGCAGATCGAGCGCGACATTCCCGGCGCCCGGGAGTTCGGCCTGTTTGCCCACCCGCTGGAGACATTTGCCCTGCTCTGGCCGCGGGTGTGTGAGCTCGCCAACAGCAAGGCGCTGCGGGTGACAGTTATCGGCGACCACACCGCCGCCCTGGAACTCGCCTTGGCCGTGCGCCAGCGCCTGCCTTCGAGCGCCGTGACCCTGGTGATCAAGCCCGGTGAAGGCGGCGTGGATTTGGACAGCCCGGTGCACGCCCGGCTGGTAGCCGCCATGAAGGCCCAGCGCATCACGGTGCTGCAGGATGTGGCGGTGGGCATGACCGCTGAGTCCGTGCACCTGGGCTGCGGCGCCCACCTGGCCTGCGATGTGCCGCTGATCGCGCTCGAATCCCAGACGCCTGCGTGGCTGGCCGACAGCGGGCTGGCCCTGGATGGCCAAGGTCAGGTCGCCATCGACGCCTACCAGCGCAGCACCAGCCACAGCCAAGTGTTCTCCGTCCAGGATGAGAGCGAGGCCTTGGTGCACAACCTGCCGGCCGCCACCACCGGTGCCAGCCTGCATGCGGTGCGAGATACATCCCACGCGCTGCACTTTTTATTCGGTGGCAGCCAGCAAGCGGTAGCCAGCTGGGGCAGCTACAGCGCCACCGGCCGCACCCTGAACTGGCTCAAAGACTGGACCGACCGCCGTCATGTGGCGCGTTACCTGCAAGTTACATCCTGAGACAGACTGACAGATCGGTTTTCGCTGCAGGTAATGGGTATAGTGGGTGTGACTTAGTTCACATCTCCCCATGAAGCTGATCAACGAAATTGCCTATGTGGCCAAACAGGAACTGAAGGTTCTTGTTCGCCACCCCAAGATGCTGTTGGCAGTGTTGGTGGTAGCCGTCTTGCCCTCAGTCTACGCCTCCATCTACCTCACCAGCGTCTGGGACCCGACCTCCCACACCAATGCCTTGCGCGTGGCGGTGGTGAACCTGGACGATGGCGTGGAATACAAAGACCACATGTTCAACATCGGCTCCCAGGTGATCACGCGCCTGGAGCGCAGTGCACGATTTGGCTACGTCACGTACGAGCATGCGGAGGATGCCCGCCAAGACGTGCGCATGGGCAAAGTGGCCTTCGCGCTGATAGTTCCCAAGGACTTCAGCTCCAACGCCATCCCCGGGGCCATGCCGGGCGGCGGCAAGTTGGTGATTTACGCGTCTGAGGGCAACAACTACCAGACCGCCGTCATCGCCAAACAATTCGCCAATGAGCTGGGCCATGAGGTAAACGAGAGCCTGAACGAGCGACGCTGGGCCATGGTGCTGACCAATGCCGCCGGTTCACAGCGCAGCGTGGACCAGCTCAGGGCCGGCGTCAACAGCCTGCGCGAAGGTGCCATGGAACTCAACACCGGCGCGCTGCAAGCCGCCAATGCCGGACGTGCCTTGTCCAATGGCTCGGTCAAACTGCACAGCGGTGTCGGGCAGTTCACCGACGGATTCAAGCAACTGAGCAATGGGCTGCGCACCCTGGACTCCAAGCGCCCCCGCAACTCGGACCTGAATGCGCTGAAATCCGGCGCCGACGCGCTGGCAGCGGGCCATGTGGATCTGGGCAGAGGCATGGACGAACTGCAGGGCGGAAGTCATAAATTGCTGGAAGGTGTGATGGCCTTCAAGACAGAGGCGGACGACAGCCTGCTGTTGCCTACCCGCGTCAAGGAAGGCGCGGGGCAACTCGCAAGCGGCATGAATCAGCTGGACGACGGCATCCGCGATGCATCCGAAGGACAGAAGAAACTGTCCGATGGCGCCAACCGGGTGGCCGCCGGAGTGGGGACCTTGACGAACGGCATGCGCTCCATGAGCGGCGCTATTCGCCAGGCCGTGACCAAACTGCCCGAGGACAGCCAGCTCGACGAGCTGGATGCCGGGAGCAATCAGCTCAGCAATGGTGCCGGCGCCTTGTCCGAAGGCTTGCAAAAACTCAAAACAGGCACGCAAGCACTTTCGGGTGGATTGGATTTGCTCGCCCATTCGCTGCCGGCTTCCATTGAGACACCGGAAGGCAGCCCGGAAGGTCTGGCCAACTCTGTCAAACCCATTATTGAAGTCGATGCCGTGGTCGGCAACAGCGGCAGCGGCTTTGCACCCAACGTGATCCCCGCAGCACTCTGGCTGGGAGCCGGTGTGGCGGCTTTCCTGATCCATATCCGCGTGATGCCGCGGCATGCCAAGCGCTTTTCACCGCCGGCCAAATTCATCGGCAAGATCGCCATGCCGGCTATCGTGGTGCTGATGCAGGCGCTGGTGCTGGGGCTGACAGTGTTATGGGGCTTGAAGGTGCGCATTTTTGATCCCGCTGCCTTTGCCTTGTGCCTGACAGTGGCAGGACTGTCTTTCTTGATGATCGTGATGCTGCTCACGCGCGCATTGGGCGATGCGGGCAAAGTCTTCGCCATGGTGTTTCTGGCGGTGCAGCTGTCGGCATCGGGTGGCGTTTTGCCGGTGGAACTGAGTGGCGGCTTGTATGAAATCATCAGCCCCTGGCTGCCCATGACCTGGGTGGTGCGGGCGGTGAAGGCGGCCATGTTCGGGGCCTATGGGGGTGCCTGGCAATCGCCCATGCTGCTGGTCACCGCTTGCGGTTTGATCTCGATGTTGCTGGCCTGCTGGATAGGACGCTGGCGCTATCTGCACCCGGCCCAGATGCAGCCCGCTGTCGGCTTGTGACCTGCCGTTGAACTGCGATCAGTGACGCGGCAGCGTGAGAAAGCCGCGTTGCACCCTCCACTCGGTGCACAAGAAGCGTCCGTTGTTCATCAGCCGGTCAAGGATGCTGTAGTCGGGGTAGACCATCTTGCCGTCTTTGCAGATCATCACTGTTTCTTCGGTCGTGACCTGCTGCAGCAAGTTGGCGAGGGTCATGCTGTCCCGCAGGAGTACATACACCGTGAGCAATGCGACAACCGTGGCTGCCAGAGAGCACCACTCCCGCATTTTTTGTTGCAAGGGGCTTGCAACTTCGGGCGAGTCCATGGGAAGGGCACCGCCGCTCAGACTGAACAGGTCGGCACTCCCGGTGGCCGGTGCTGCACCATCCTCTTGAGCCGCAGCAGGCTGGGGCACCTGGGTTTCAGCACTGTGAGCACTGGCGGCCTCGGCGGCGGGGATGAAAGCCCGTCCAAAGGGCTTGGTTTGCTTCATGGTGTGGACTCCCGTACTTTGCATCCGGAGGGCATGACGCCGTTTCCACAGCCAACGCTGCTGAAAGCAACCCCGCTATCCGCCTGCTGTGCAGGGAGGACCGGAGGCTTTGCGTCCCTGCCTCTCGGCAGGTTTGCCCATGCGCTCTAGGCGCGAAAAGTCAGACTATAGAGGAAGCCGGGAAATCCCCCAAATCGGTTTTCGATGCGCAAAAAGAAGTAAAAGCTGTCAGTCCGTGCGTGGTGGAGGCATTGCACAGTTCTTGCACCGCTGATTCTGAGCGCCGCCCGATTCAGTCCGGCATCTGCAAAGGATTGGGCTCAACGGCCCTGAAGTTCACGATAAACACCACGCCTTTGTCCGAATTGGGAGCAATCTCAAGCTCTCCCCCAATTTGGCGTGCCAAATCGGACACCAACTGCAAGCCGAGCGACTCCTTTCGCTTCTCTTCAAAATTGCCGGGAAGGCCTACACCGGTATCCGCCACACGCAGGCTCCACAGGTCGGCATCGTCCAGACGAATCAAGTCGATGCTCACGAGCCCCTGGTCATGGGCAGGAAAGCCATGCTTCAGACAGTTGGAGATGAGTTCATTGACCAGCAAACCGCAGGTGACTGCCTGGTCCATGCCCACTGGGACCGAACCCAAATTCAGCACCAGCTGAACAGAGCGCAAGTTCACGGCCTGGTTTTGAAACGCCTGCGTAGAGAGCTGACTCAAGTATTTCCCCAAGTCCACAGAAGCAAAGGTTCCGGTGCGGTACAGCAGCTCGTGGAGCAACGCCATGGCTCGAATGCGCGCTTGCATATCACCCAGCACCACCTTGGTGTCCGCAACGGTGCTGCGCCTGCTCTCCAATCTGAGCAGGCTGGTAATGACCTGCATATTGTTTTTGAC
Organism: Rhodoferax mekongensis; assembly: GCF_032191775.1. NCBI lineage: Bacteria > Pseudomonadati > Pseudomonadota > Betaproteobacteria > Burkholderiales > Comamonadaceae > Rhodoferax > Rhodoferax mekongensis. Next base: position 3,699,246 of record NZ_CP132507.1, read on the forward strand.
CCTGTGGTGCACTTCCTTCAGAAGTGCTTCCTTGTCTTTCAAGGATGCATTGAGCGCCGACGTGCGCTCACGTACCCGGGTCTCCAAGAGTTCGTTGCTTTGATTGATGGTTTTAAACTGTGCCGTGAGGGATTGCGCCATTTCCTTGAAATTGGCCACCAGTTGCCGAACTTCGTAAACACTGGTTTTCGGCCAGTCAATCGTGGATTCATTGGCCAACAAACGGGACGGTAGCGCTTGCGTCATCGATGTCAGCGTAATCAGGGAACGGATTGAACGGCGACTGATCAACTCGGCCAGGGTAAGAGCGACCAGCAGAATCACGAGCAAAAGCGTCAGCGATTTCGTATAGCGCTCAAACAGAACTTTTTGAAAAGGTGCCACTGGTTGCTCCAGGACCAGCTTCCACTCTGCATATTTTTCAATGGGACTCTCAATCACGTAATAGGAGGACTTCCAACGCTCCATGATGGGCGCGCCTGCAAGATTGGCAGGAACCCACTGCCCCACGCCATTGCCCAACGGGGTCAAGGTCCCAGCGCCGCGTTGCAGGGGTGCCATCAACTTTTGGTGGGGAATACTGGTGATGATGACGTTCGAGTTCTTGTCGAGCAGCGTGAAATGCATCGAATGAAAAGTAGAACTCTTCTCAAACATTTCACCCAGCTGATCCAGGCTCAGAACGCCAGCGACATAACCGGCATAGTCCCCTTGCTTAACCACCGGGGCTGCAAAAATGACCGTCGGCGTTGGACGCCCCACCTTGGACATCACCACTTCCGAAAGCACGGGTTGGAGGGACTGCCGCATGGCGGCGATATAGGGTCGGTCTGAAAAGTCTCTCCCAATGTTGCTGTGGCCAGAATCATCTAACGTCGGCGAGAAAGCGACGGAGATGCCATCACGGTTGATAAGGCCTGCCCGCAGAATGTTGATATCACTCTCATTGGATTGCTCAAGCATGCTTTGCATTTGGACTGGCGAGTGGGTCACGCCCCTGCCTGCCAGATAAGTGATAGACGCAGCCCTGTTTTGCAGCCAGATGGAGATTTTCTTGGTAAGTTGCTGACTGTTTTCCAAGAGCTCGGCGCGGATGTTCTGGTCAGTAACGGAAAAATCATCACGACCATTGACAACGCCAATGGCAAGGGCGGGTACCAACGCAAACACAGCCAAAAGGTTGTAGGTGATATCGCGGTACTCCACGCGCGACTTGTTGCAACGCAAAGCAACCAGCGTATAAACAAATCGGGCAACCAATGCATTCGCTATGCCATTGATAGAGGCCTTGCACATCACCAGCGTGGTACTTGTTTCCGGCACCGACATCAGCACGTGGTAAGTCAGGTACACCGTCGGCATCCCGACAAAGACCCAAAAAAGTGCATCTGCAAGCACCAGCCCTACCTTGTATCTGTGAAACAGAACTCCGACGACCAACACTTCCAGCGTGGAAACGAGCAAGAAATAGGGATGGTTCCAAAGTACGAATGTGTAACTGGCAATCAGCGCCCCGGCAAGAATGCTGTAGCGCAGCCTGAAGATCTGGACCGCCAGCAAGGTAAATATGCTGCCGAAAATGAAATCGATATTCAGGAAAAGGGGGAACTTCAAGTAATTGCCGACAAGTCCTGCCAAGACCAGGAGCATGAAAAAGACTGCACGGAGCAAGGGGGTGACTGGCTTCACTGACATGAGGTTTTCTAGATGTTGATTCAGCCAGGTAGGTAAGCGTTTGCAGGGGCCGGCAGTTCACTACGGGGTAGCCATGGAATTATTTCTTAAGCCCTGGATTGGGAGCCAAGGGTTTACCCGTTTCGCGATGCGAGGTGCCGCTATGGTCACCCAGGGATAGCGATGGATCGGGCAACGCCAAAACACCTCGCCCAAGTAGAACGCCTCCCGCCCATTCATGCGCGTGCATCGAACTGCAAAATCGCATTGCAGATCATCTCCAAGGGCAACACGTAATCCACCGCGTTGAGCTTAATGGCTTCCTTGGGCATGCCGAAAACAACACAGGTTGCCTCATTCTGCGCGATGGTGCGCGCGCCGCCATCGTGCAGCCGCTTCATGCCACGCGCACCATCATCCCCCATGCCGGTCAGGATGATGCCAAGGATGTCACGGCCCGCAGACTCTGCGGCAGACTTGAACAACACATCGACTGACGGTTTATGTCGATTTACCGGAGGGCCATCGGCCACAATGACAAAGTACTGCCCAGCGGCCTTGCGCAATTGCATATGTCGCCCCCCGGGTGCGATCAATGCCACCCCGCGTTCCAGGCGATCTCCGTCCTTGGCTTCGCGTACATTGATGGCGCACAGACCGTCAAGCCGCTGCGCATACATCGCTGTGAATTTTTCCGGCATATGCTGGGTAATGGCAATCCCGGGCGCATCAGCCGGAAGTGCGGTCAACACCACTTCCAAAGCCTGCGTTCCACCCGTTGAACTGCCAATGACCACGGGCTTGTTCACGGCGAATGTGTGTGTGGCATGGCTGTTGGCCTGCGCATTGGCATTGCCAGCCAGCAACTTGACGGCATCCGGCCCCTGATGGCCGGACTTGACCACGCGCGGTTTGGCTCGCGCGGCACTTCGGAGTGCGTCTACCAGTTCACGACGCGATTCCTCCAAAAACTGTTTGAGGCCAAGTTTGGGTTTTGCAATAACAGCCACTGCCCCCGCTGCCATCGCCTCCAGTGCCACCCGGCTGCCCTCGGTGCTCAAGGTGGAACAGATGACCGTCGGGATCGGATTCTCCGCCATGATCCGGCGCAGAAAGGTCAATCCGTCCATGCCCGGCATCTCTATATCCAGCAACAGCACATCCGGTGTGGTCTTGCGGATGGCCTCCATGGCGATCAGCGGATTGGGGGCACTACCTGCCATCACGAACTCCGCAGAACCTGACAACAGATGGGTAACGGTCTGACGCACCACTGCCGAATCATCGACCACGAACACCTTGATGGGAGTCACTCAGAATTCCTCGTGCTTCTCTTGACCAGCCACGACCCCGGAACACTCCACCTGGATAGGATTCCGGCCCACCGTCCAACGAACCTTACGGTAGAAGTCCCCGCCTGCTGACATGCCGACCACCTCAATACCTTGCGCGCGCAAAAACTCCTCGACCCACGCCAGGTTGGAAGCGCCGACATGCCGATGTCCAAATAGCTGCGGAAACATGTTTCCACCGCCAAACACGAATGCATGGCACAGGAGAGGAGCGATGCCAACTGCACGCAACAGGGTCAACATCTCCTGCATGGCGCAGACCGCAAACGCAGTGTCACCCTTATTGGCGCCCTGGGGCGTTCCAGCATGCACGATATGGCACATGGCCGCCACAGTGCGGCGAGGGTCGGTGAGAATGACAGAAACACACGACCCCAGCAAGGTCTCCAAACGATCCCCCTCAAACGCAAGAGCAACATCGCCCGGATGCAACACTTTGACTGGAGTGCCTCCCGTATCGTGAAGCTGGGAATCCGGATTTTGATAAGCAGACATGGGGGCCTCATGCAGCTTTGCGATAGGCGCCGGGAATCAATGCTTCCAAGCGGGTTTTGCATGGCACGCGCCCCTCGGCAGTACCCATAAAGAACAAGCCGCCAGGGCGCAGAGTCGCAAGGACACGATCCACTACTGCAATCTTGGTAGGCGTATCAAAGTAGATCAGTACATTGCGCAGAAAAATCACGTCGAATGGACCCAAGCCCTCGAAGCTCTTGGTCAGATTCAGTTGCCCAAAACGCACATGCGCGCGCAGGCTTTCTTGCATCATGACTTGTCCAGTGGCGGGACCCTCGCCCTGCAAACAGTAACGATGCATTTGTTCCTGCGGTACATGGCGCAACCGATCTTGCGGGTAGATGCCTTCTGCAGCGCTTAACAATACGCGATGGCTGATGTCGGTGCCCAAGATAGACCAGTCCGGACCCAATTGGCCTTTTCGCTGCATGTCGGAGAGCAACATCGCGGTGCTGTAGGCCTCATCTCCAAATGAGGATGCCGCGCTCCACACTGCCAGTGGGCCACGATCTTTGCGCCGAAGCAAATCTTGCTCCAACAGCTCGTAGTGTTTGGGTTCGCGGAAAAAATACGTCTCATTGGTAGTCAGCAAATCCACGGCCATCTGAAATTCAGCCGCCTGGTTATGGTCTTCCAGGAGGTCTACATAGGCCTCAAATGAGGGCAATCCGATTTTGTGGATCCGGCTGGCCAAGCGGCTTGAAATCAAGGGCTTCTTGGATTGGCTGAAAGACAGTCCGATCGCCTCGTACATGATCTCGCTGACCCGGCGGAAAGTGTCATCACTCAGGGCTTGCACTGTGGTTTTCCTTATGCTGTGGCGCCCTCTTGTGAGCGCTCCACCATATCTGTCATCTCATCCACGTTGAGCGCCCGCTCAGGATCCAGAATGATGACGAACTTTCCACCGACCTTGCCCATACCCCGTATGAAATCCCGCTTGATGGCACTTCCAAACTGCGGGGGGGGTTCAATGTCTGTAGAGGGAATTTCAATGACCTCACTCACAGCGTCCACCATCAATCCAAGCTCAATGCGCTCCCCTTCACGCTGGACATCGAAGATCACCACACAGGTCTTTTTTCCCACCGTGGCATTCGGTCTGCCCAACCGGGCTTGCAAGTCAATGACAGGCAGCACTGCGCCACGCAGATTCATGACCCCCCGTACGAAAGACGGCATGAGAGGAACCGTCGTCATCTGGCAGTGCTGAATAATCTCGCGCACAGTGGCAATATCCATGGCGAATACTCCGTCCGCCAACATGAATGTCAGATACTGCGCTGTGGCCTCCTGGGTCTCTGCCGCCTTGGCTGGCATGATGGTGGCGGTACCCATTACATGCCTCCGTATGGCTTGAAGTTATTGGTGCCATTCCGGAGACTGCTGACACCCAACATGGCTACTGAAGCGGATGCCGTGGAACGTGTACGCAGAGGTGTGGGGTCGTCGGATCGGCGCGTGCGCAATGGCTTGGGCATCTCCTGGCCAGCGCCGAAGAAGCCGATCACTTGCTGTAACTGTTCCGCCTGACCCGACATCTCCTCAGAGGTTGCAGCCAGCTCTTCGGACGCTGACGCATTTTGCTGCGTAGCTTTGCTCAATTGCCCCATGGCACCACCGATCTGGGACACTGCAGAGCTCTGCTCACCGGACGCAGCGGCAATTTCCTGCACCAGATCCGATGTGCGTTTGATGGAAGGCACGATCTCGTCAAGCAACTTGCCCGCACGCTCTGCGGTGGAAACGCTATTGGCCGCAAGATCACCGATCTCTTTGGCTGCCTCCTGGCTGCGCTCCGCCAACTTGCGCACCTCTGCCGCCACGACGGCAAAGCCTTTTCCGTGTTCACCGGCCCGCGCCGCCTCTATAGCCGCATTGAGAGCCAACAAGTTCGTCTGGTACGCAATGTCATCCACGATACTGATCTTGGAAGCAATCTGCTTCATCGCTTTGACCGTCTGGGTCACCGCGTCCCCTCCCTCGCCTGCTTCCTTGGAGGCCTTGCTGGCCATGCCGTCAGTCACCTTGGCGTTATCACTGTTCTGGGAGATGGAGGCCGACATCTGGTCAATCGAAGCCGTGGTCTCTTCCACCGAGGAGGCCTGTTCGCTGGCGGCTTGAGAGAGCGACTGTGCAGTGGCACTGACCTGCCCCGCAGCGCCACTGAGCGCGTCAGTAGCTGCTCGCACTTCTTCAATAATGCTGGCCAGCTTCTCGCAAGTGGCATTGGCATCCTCCTTGACCCGGTTGAAGACACCATCCGCCTCCCGTGTAATCCGCTGGCTGAGATCCCCGCTGGCCAAACCCGAAAACACCCTCCCCACGTCTTCAATGGTGGCAGCCAGCTTTTCGCTGGTTGCGTTTGCATCCATCTTGACCTGCTCAAAAGTTCCGGCGTAGTCACGGGTGATTCGCTGGCTCAGATCGCCGGCTGCCAGGGCACTGAAGCTTCGAACGACATCGCCAAAAATAACTGATGTGGTCTCCATCAGAGAGTTGATTCCAACGCAGAGCACTTCGATCGGCCCGCTCTTTCCTTCCAGTGGAATACGTTGTGTGAGATCGCCATCCTTGGCTGCACTGGTTACTTTCTGCGCCTGCTCTACAGCCAAGCGCAGCATGTTGGTCGCCTTCACCTCCTCCGTCACATCGGTGGCTATTTTTACTACCTTGAACACTCGCCCCATCTCATCCTTCACCGGCGCGTAGACGGCCTGTATCCAAATGTCCTGGCCAGACTTTGAAATGCGCTTGAATACTTCGCTTTGAGGCTTGCCCTCTCCCAGATCACGCCAGAACTGTGTGTAGGCCGGGGAGTTCGCCAAAGAGGGCTCGCAAAACATGCGGTGGTGCTTGCCTTGTATCTCGTCCAGTCTGTATCCCAGGGTTTTCAAAAAGTTTTCATTGGCGTGGATGACCGTGCCATCCAGGTTGAACTCGATGAAAGCAAAGTTCGCATCTATGGCTCCCAGGATACCTCTCGCATTCTGGCGTTCGATCTCCGCGACGGTAATGTCATAGCGCACACCCAGGTACTGCACCGGCTTGCCGTTCTCACCAAGGATGGGCGCAATCACCGCATCCACGTAATACGGAGTTCCGTCTTTGGCTCGGTTTTTGATGATTCCCCGGAACATGTCGCCCCGTCCGATGGTGGACCAAAGTTGCTTGAACGTTTCCTTTGGCATGTCTGGATGTCGGGTGGTACTGTGCGGCTGTCCGATCAATTCAGCGCGGCTGTATTTGGAGACTTCCGTGAACTTGTCATTCACACTGACGATGTCTCCCTTTTTGTCTGCCACTGAGACAATGCTGGTCATGTTCATGATGTCGGTGCGAACCTTGACCTCACTCTCCAATTCAGAGAGTCGGGCCTGCAATTCGGCGAGCGCCTGTTCGCCCTCCGAGCGCAAACGTTCCTGCTCCGAGGCGTGCGCGTGGAGGCGCTGAAGTTCGGCACCACATAAAAGTCGGGCGACCCAAGAGGTATTGCTGGTGGTCATGATGCTTACCTTTCAGAAAATGAAACGGGGTTTGGAAGAACTTCAGACGGAACTGAATGCAGCTGATGGGCGATCACCGGCGGATCTGATGCAAGCTGACTGAGGGACACCACATCGAAAATGAGGGCTACTTCCCCATTGCCCAAAATCGATGAGCCCGAGATGCCACGCAAGGTTTTGAAGAGTCGGCCCAGCGGCTTGATCACGGTTTGATGCTGCCCCATCAGCGAATCCACCAGCACCCCAAAGGGTCCGCTGCTGCACTGGACGACTACCACGCTGATGCGCTCGGGAGCCACGGAGTCGAGTCCGTAGAGGGATCGCAGACAAACGACTGGCAATACTTCTCCACGGAGTTCAACCACACTGCGCCCATGCACATCCCGCCCAGTGGCGGCTGGTCGGTTCTCAATGACTTCCACCACCGTATCCAGAGGGAATATGAATTTCGAGCTGCCCACACTCACCAGAAAGCCATCGATGATCGCCAGCGTCAGAGGTAAACGGATATTGATTTGAGAACCAAGACCATGGGTGCTGCTGACCACCACCGTTCCACGCAAGGCTTCTATATTCCTTCGCACTACATCCATACCCACGCCACGTCCCGACAAATTGGTGATTTGTTCGGCGGTGGAAAAGCCGGGTTCAAAAATGAGATTCACTATCTCTTGATCGCTGGGTCTTACGCCCTTCTCCAACAGCCCCCTATCCCAGGCACGCTGCAATACGCGCTCACGGTGAATGCCGCGTCCGTCGTCCTCGATACGGATCAGAATGCTTCCCGACTCATGGCGTGCGCTGAGGATCAACTTTCCGGTTTCCGGCTTGCCTGCTGCAGTACGCTCGGCTGGCGTTTCAAGTCCATGATCCAAGGCGTTGCGCACCAAGTGCATGAGCGGATCTGCAATGCGCTCAACCACCGACTTGTCCAGCTCGGTATCGCCCCCCAGTATTTCCAGCGCCACATCTTTTTCCAAGGATGCGGCGGTGTCTCGCACAACCCGGCGGAACCGACTGAAAGTTTCACCAATGGGCACCATTCGCAACTGCAATGTGCCATTGCGGATCTCCTCCACCAGCCTTCCAATGTGTTGGTTGGATTCGATCAGCTCCGCGCTGCGGGTTTGCCGCGCTTGCATTTCGGCGCCCGCGGCTGCGATGACCAGTTCTCCAAGTAAATTGATGACATCGTCGAGCCGGTCAGCCTGCACCCTGATGTAGCGGTTGTCTTCGGCGCCTGGAGTCGCTTCGCGCTTAGTTTGCTTGTTGAGTGCTGCCGAAACGACCTCTGCTGCGACACCAGCCTGCTGTTGAAGAATGTCTCCTAGTTTCGGAACGGAGACACCGGGCGTTTGGCGCGCCATCTGCTGTGTGCGCAATCCATCATCCAATTGAGATTGACTGATGGCACCGATTTTGACCAGGATGTCACCCAACAAGGGGCGATCAGGCATGTCCTCCAGCAACTTCTCATAGTGGGCGATAGGCGCGCTGGGTGCGACCAACCGAAGCGAACAATCCTCTTTGACAAAGCTAAAGGCATCTTCAATGGCTTGGCGATCGGCATCCGTCTTCAATCGGAACTCAAACCCCAGATGACAGGACTCCGGATCCAGCTTCTCCAACGTGGGAAGCAGCGCCAGGTCGCAGGCAATGGCTTCGACATTCCCGAGCTTGCCAAGATAGCGAAGTATGCTCAACGGGTCCATGCCGTTGCGAAAGCAATCGATGCCAAAGCTAACCGAGATCAACCAGCTACCTTGGTTGAGGACGACCGGGGATTGGTGTGCACCGGAATCCTGTGGTGTGCTTGGGTTGGTCAACGGCGCACCCGATGGCCCCAAGGCCGCACACAGACGCGTAATCAAGTCTGCACGCACTTCCCTGTCGTCCGGTGTATCCCGTTCACTATGGCCGGCCGAATCCACAAGATGCAACACCTGATCTTTGCATTCGAGTAACAGCGTACTCAGATCAGGACCCAAGGCAACAGTGCCCTCCCGCATTTTGTCCAACAATGTTTCTACATGGTGCGTAAAGGAAACCACCTGGTCGAGTCCGAATATGCCGGCTGAACCCTTCACCGTGTGCGCGCAACGAAACAAGGCATCCAAGAGTTCCCTGTCATCCGGGCACTCCTCCAGTTGCAGCAACAGGTGCTCAATGCTTTCCAGTTGCTCATGGGCCTCACTGATGAATGCAGGCATGGCCTCAGCGATGAAGTTCAAGTCGGCGTCGTGGGTATCGGGCTTCATACAGTCACCTCCATCGCCACTGTGCGGTCCAGCCAGTGTCGACTGCCCATGACACCGCATATCTCCATCAGATGCGTACTTGCGTCGTTGACCTGCCAGAGGACTCCCCGCTCCGAAAGAGTCTTGGTCAAAGCCCCCAGTAACTGGATGCCGGCGCCGTCAATGTCGTCAACATGCGCAGCATCGATCTCTACGCGATCACCGGACTTTGGATCTTGCTGCGTCAACCAGTCGAGCAAGGCATCGCGGGTCGCTCCGACACTGTAGATGGTCAACTCCGCTGGAAGTTGGAATGCAGCAGTCATGGTGCGCTTCTCCTGTAAACATTTGCGTTCTTGATGCGCTTTGCCGGAATCTCAAACAACATGGACCCAACTGTAGGAGCGACTGACTAGGGGACCAATCAGGCAGATACCTGAGTTCGGAAAGGGAAACACCTGAGACCGCGAAGAAGTACCGGTCCATCACCAGTCAGACTGGTGACATCGCGGAATGGACTGTGGTCTTCAAGGAAGGATGAGCTTGGAAACCGCATCGAGCAAGATCGGCGGACTGAAGGGTTTGACGATCCACGCCTTGGCGCCGGCAGCACGCCCCTGCTCTTTCTTGGCATCCTGCCCTTCAGTAGTCAGCATGATGACCGGCGTGAATTTGTAGCGGGGATCCTGCTTGACTCGCGTGACGAAAGCAATGCCGTCCATGCGCGGCATATTCACATCGCTCACGATCAGGTTGACCTTTCGGCCATCCAGCTTGGCCAGGGCATCCATGCCGTCGGTTCCTTCGATGACTTCATAGCCCGCACGCGTCAAGGTCAAACTCACCACCTGGCGCAAAGAAGAGGAGTCATCAACAATCAAAATAGTCTTGCCCATGGATTTTTCCTTTCGGTTGCCGTTTCAGGGTGTCATCAGAAGAAGGTGGCCGAGGCGGTTTGCGGTTTGCCTTCGCTACTGGCCACCCCCCCGGAACGTTGCTCGTCAGTGGTGTAGCCATCCGACAGCAGGCTGTCCCAAGCCTGAAGATCCGGCAGATGCCCTTGCGCTGCTGTCTCTTGCAAGTTCGACGTGACGGCCTGCATCGACTGGACAATCTGATCAAGGATTTGTTGCACTCTGTCCTGAAACTGGAAGGCCACCATCATTTGTTCCACGTAGCCCCGCACGGCTTCACCCCGGACACCCAGTTCGGTGGCCCGGCTGTGTAGTTCGCTCACAGCACCGTCTACCCGTTCAATGACAGAGACAATCGTCCGCTCTGAATCACTCACCATGGTGCGATCGATCTCTGCCCGGGCAGATGCCTCCTCCAGGGTCTGATGAACACCCGCACTGAATTCCCGCACCTGATCATTGATACGTTTTCCAGTATCAGCGGATGCCGTGGACAAGCGCCGCACCTCCGCCGCGACAACCGCAAAGCCCCGCCCCGCGGTACCGGCGCGCGCTGCTTCTATGGCAGCGTTGAGTGACAACAAGGTGGTCTGACGGGCAATGACACCCACATCCTCCGCCATGCTGCGCAGCCCGACCGATGCGCGATCCAAGCCGCTCATCGTGCCCAACATCTTGTCCCGCGACTCAATAAAGGCACTGAAATTCCGCACTATCGAGTGCAATTCCTGCTCACACTCCTGGAGCATGTCCGCCCGCTGATCCAGAGAGGTCTGATCGACAGAACTTCCGTTCGCGGTGATTTTGTCCAGCTCATCGAGGATAGACACAAACCCCTGCAAAAGCTCATCCGTGGCTTCCCTCATGTGTCGTTGTACCGACTGGATATGGGTCACCCAAGTCAGGGTGGCGTGTTCCAGCAGGTCCGAGACTGTCAGGTCTCGACCTCGGGCCTGTATGTCTGCGGGAAAATCATTTGCACCTGAACGCATGAGGCCATCCAGCAGACCGCTCGCTAACACAAGCAGGCAGATGGCACCTATCCATGTCAGCCAAGGCCACGCCAGGGCCCACCCTGCCAAGCAGACGACGCCTGCCAAAGTCGCCCATGGGCGGAAGTGTCTGAACATGCGGTTTAGGTACTCCATGTGCATTTCATCCTTTGAGCGCGGAGTTACCGCCATTCCCTGATGGCGCCAAAAATGCATCCAGCGCCGAGGCCGACATAGGGCGGGCCATGAAGTAGCCTTGCCCGTAATCGCACCCCGCATCGCGAAGCAGCTGCAGTTGCTCGGCGGTTTCTATTCCCTCCGCAACCACTTCCATGTTCAGTTTGTGAGCGATCGTGATGATGGCTTCACACAAGGTCATTTCTTTGGAGTCGGCGACCAAATTGCGCACGAAAGACTGATCGATCTTCACGTAATCGATATCGTGCTTCTGCAGGTAAGCCAGCGAGGAATAGCCGGTACCGAAGTCATCCAATGACAGCTGCACACCAGCTTCGCGCAGTAAACGCAAATGATCGTCAACGCGCTGACTGTCTTCCAGCAACAGTCCTTCCGTAATTTCCACCACGATGCTTCTGCAACTCAGACCACGGCGTCTCAGATAGTCACTCCAGGATTCGGAGAGCTCGGTCTGACGGTGAAACTGTGCGGGTGACTTGTTGACGCTTACCTGAAAATCGGCGGCATGCTGACGGCGCAACTGTGCCACTTGGTCGGCCGCAGTCCGGAAAACCCATTCGCCAATTTCCACAATCATGCCGGTGGATTCGGCAACCGGGATGAAATCTGCCGGACTGATCAGTCCGCGCGCCGGATGCTGCCAGCGGATCAATGCCTCCGCCTTGTGCACCTTGCCAGTCTTCAAACTCACGATGGGCTGATAAGCCAACCAGAACTGCTTTTGGGACAGGGCCGACCGCAAGTCATGGGCCAACCACAGCCTGTTTGGGGTCTGCAGTTCCAGTTCCGGGGTGAAATAGTTGTAGCAATTGCGTCCGCTTGCTTTGGCTGCTCGCATGGCTTTGCCCGCAGCCCTCAATAAGTCGTCAGCACCGTTGGCATCCCCCGGGAACAGCGCAATGCCGATACTGGTGGTCACATAGACGGAGCCTTCCCTCAATGCAAAAGATTCAGAGAGGGCATCCAGCATGGCTTGGGCGGCAACTTGCACCGCGTGCGAATCGCAAGCGTCACCGATGAAGATTGAAAACTCATCATCTCCGGTGCGGGCAACAAGTCCCTTGTCCTGAACGACGGTACACAAACGCTGGGCTACAGCCATCAACACGCGGTCACACGCCTCGTATCCCAAAGCATGGTTGGCTTCCTGAAAATGGTCTATATCCAAAAGCAACAAAGCCGTTGAAGTGCTTGCACATTGCGATCGCTGGATGAACGTGCCCAATTGGTCCATGAATCGCGCACGACTGGGCAAGGCCATGAACGGAGGCAAGTGTTGCGGGTATCCGGAAGGCTCGTGGGTAAGCATGGCGCTACCGACTTCAGCCAAGGTGACCTGGTAGCTGCAAGCAGGACCGGCTCCGTCTTGCATGGAATACATGGAGAGCCATGTCAGCGTCCCGGTGCCATCTTTGCGCCTGATCCACACTTCACCACTCCAGTAGCCCCCAAGCTCGATGGATTTCCACATGACCCTGCAAAACGCGGCATGTGCTCCGCCATACGAGAGCATTTGCAGCGACTCACCCAGTACGTCAGAGGGAAGGTAGCCACACAGCTGAGTGAATGCCGGATTCACCGAAGCAATGCGACCTTGGCGATCCAGTACCACAAGTCCGACGCATGTTTCTGCAGGTCCGTCTGCGGCCATAGACCCTGCCCGGAGGGCCGGTATCTCACAATACTTATGCACATTGTGAGCCAGCTCGTCCGCATTGCCGGCTGCGGGGTCTGTGGATATGTCGTTCAAAAACGGAATGCCATCTCTCTTGAGGCTTGGAATCTGCCCGCGAGAATGCGGCCAGGCATCCCGGGCAGCAACCGCATCTTCGGTCCTGCCTTGCGTGTCTCCTCCAGCGTAGCCGGCGCCGGGTGTTCCCTGCGGGCTGCGCTCTACAGCCTCCATTGGGAGGACCCCGATTACCTCGCCGGGACGGTCATCAGTTTTCATGACTCTGAGCTGCACTTACTGCAACCATGCGTTCGATGATGGGCAAAAGCCGCAGAACGAAGTCTGATTTATTGATGTACGCCAGGGCACCCAGCTCGTCGGCCATTGTTTGGTAGGCGCTAGCGTCATGCATGGACAGGAAAACCACACTGGGCGGTTGGGGCCACAAACGCAATGTTCGCGCTACTTCCACCCCACCTACTCCGGGCATGCTCACGTCCAGCAAAACCAGATCCGGCGAAAGGGCTCGAACTTTCTCGATGGCATCCTTTCCATCGTGGGCCTCACCCACAACCGAAGCGCCGGGCAACAGGGCCAGGAACTGACGAACCGCACCGACAAATGTCAGGCTGTCGTCCACGAGCAAAATACGAAGGCTCATGCCATGCTCCCCGCGACAACACAGGTTGCGTGTTGAAGCCAGGCTTCTGATGGGGGGCAGACATGTGCGTTCTTCATGGCAACTTGAATGTAGGGTGCCAACGAAGCGGGAGCCATCAGGCAGACACCTGAGTGCTGCAGGAAAAATACCTGAGCGTGTGGCCGGTCTGCGGGGCCGACTCAGGAGGATCAGGCGCTGATCAGTCCGATCCGCAAGGCATAGCGAACCAAGCCGGTCACCTCGTGGATATCCAGCTGACGCATCAGCTGGCTGCGGTGGGTGTCTACCGTCTTGACCGAGAGATCGAGGCGCCGCGCGATTTCCTTGGTGCTCAAACCCTCTGCCACCAGTTGCAACACTTCGCGCTGACGCGGTGTGAGCTGGTCGCCGGGCTGGGCTTCCTCGCGCAGGCGGTGCACATAATCGTTCAGCACCTCTTTGGTCACAGCAGGACTGAGGTAGGTCTCCCCTGCACTGACCGCTTTGATGGCCTTGTCGAGCTCCATGGGTGCACAATCTTTGAGCAGGTATCCGGATGCGCCATGGCGAAGCGACTGGCGCACGTATTCTTCGCTCTGGTGCATCGAAAGAATGATGATTTTGATCTCCGGCCACTCTTTGCACAGGCGTGCGGTAGCCTCGAGGCCATTCAGACCGGGCATGGATATATCCATCAGCACCATATCCGGCCTCAGTTCTGCTGTCAGTGCCATCAGCGCAACGCCATCGCTGGCTTCGCCGACTACTTCCAGATCAGGAATGATCTCCAGCAACTTTCGCAACCCGGCACGCACCAAGGTGTGGTCATCCGCCAGCAAGACCCGCAAACTCATAGCCTCTCTCCCTGTCTGCGCAAAGAACAGTGCAAGCGCAGTTGGCTACCCTGCCCAGGCGAGGAGGTGATATCCAACTGGCCACCGATCAGCATGGCACGCTCTTGCATGCCAAGCACACCGATACTGCCGCCCTGAATGGCACGCGCACGCACTGCAGCCAAATCAAAACCGCAACCATCATCGTTCACGGTAAGCACCATGCTGGTTTCCTGTCGCTGCAGCGCAATGGAGACATGCTTCGCTTTGGCGTGGCGAGTGATGTTGGTCAGTGCCTCCTGCACGATACGAAAGCACGCCGTTTCCATCTCCGGGGGCAGGCGCGGCTCTAGACGCGGGATGTCCAGTTTCACGTCCAAACCGCTGCGCAGAGCGGTTTGCTCTCCCAGCCATTGCAAGGCCGGACCCAAGCCAAGGTCATCCAACATGGAAGGACGCAGCGCGAGTGCGAGACGGCGTACTTGCTGCAAAGCATCATCCAGAATCCGGATGTTTTCAACGTCCAAACTGTCCGTAGCCCCGCCTTGGAAATGCCCCCGCGACTGCAAATTGATCTTGATAGCCGTCAGTGCCTGTCCCAGTTCATCGTGCAGCTCGTGGGCCACACGCCGCCGCTCCTTCTCTTGTGCTTCCAATACCCGCCGCGACATGGACTGCAGTTGCAGCGTGTTTTCCCACAATTTGGCCTCCGCCTGGTGCTTGTACAGGGCCATCGTCAAGACGGTGCGCAACTCCCGCTCTGAAAACGGCTTGAGGATATATCCATAGGGCTCCGACAGCTTGGCGCGATCCAGGGTGTCGTCGGCCGCAAAGGCAGTGAGAAAAACCACTGGCAAGCCGAATTGGTTTCGCATAACCCGCGCCGCAGCGATGCCATCCATCTCGCCGGCGAGCTGAATATCCATCAACACCAGGTCAGGGCGGAGCGCACCAGCAAGCTCGATGGCCTCGTCGCCACGGGCGGCATGGCCGGCGACCTCATAGCCCAGCTCCACCAATTGGAACTGTATATCCCTCGCAACGATGGCTTCATCTTCGACCACCAAAATCCGAGGCTTGCTGACCGTAGGAGACATGTGGGACACCGGGCAAACGAGTTTGCGGTCATTGTCGCATGCCACCCGCTTTTCTCAGGGAAATGCAGTGATCCGGTATCTAAATACTGTGGAAGCAGTACGCCCCCCCTTGCTCTTTTGGGGTGTATGGGATGACAAATAGGCCCATTTTGCGCACCAGAGAACATCGCCCCGCCCTTGAATCGGACAGAAAACCCCTTATCATTAGCACTCACCGGACACGAGTGCTAACAGCATTGCCGGATTAGTTCTCAGGTTGCTGCCTCCCTTCGGCAGTGCCTGGTGTTCCTTGTTTCCCCATTTAGGAGATTTTTCATGAAACTGCGCCCATTGGCAGACCGCGTGATTGTGAAGCGCGTTGAAAACGAAACCCGCACCGCCTCCGGCATCTACATTCCCGATGCTGCTGCTGAAAAGCCAGATCAAGGTGAAGTGTTGGCTGTCGGCCCCGGCAAGACCAATGACAAGGGCGAAACCAAGGCCCTGACCGTGAAAGTCGGCGACCGCGTGTTGTTCGGCAAGTACTCCGGCCAGACCGTCAAGGTTGACGGCGACGAGCTGCTGGTCATGAAGGAAGACGACCTGTTCGCAGTCGTCGAAGCCTAAGCTGATCTGCTACTGAATTCATAGCTGGTTGCGCATATCTGATGTGCGTCAGCAGTCCTTTTTACTTAAATCTTAGGAGCCAAACATGGCAGCAAAAGACGTAATTTTCGGCGGCGAAGCCCGCGCACGCATGGTTGAAGGCGTGAACATTTTGGCCAACGCAGTCAAAGTGACCCTGGGCCCCAAGGGCCGTAACGTGGTGCTGGAGCGTTCTTTCGGCGCCCCCACCGTGACCAAGGACGGTGTGTCCGTGGCCAAGGAAATCGAACTCAAAGACAAGCTGCAAAATATGGGCGCGCAGATGGTCAAGGAAGTCGCTTCCAAGACCTCTGACAACGCGGGTGACGGCACGACTACCGCTACCGTGCTGGCCCAAGCCATCGTACGCGAAGGCATGAAGTACGTTGCCGCCGGCATGAACCCCATGGACCTCAAGCGCGGTATTGACAAGGCAGTCGCTGCTTTGATCACCGAGCTGAAGAAGGCCTCCAAGCCCACCACCACCTCCAAGGAAATCGCCCAAGTGGGTTCCATTTCCGCCAACTCTGACTCCAGCATCGGTGACATCATCGCCAACGCCATGGACAAAGTGGGCAAGGAAGGCGTGATCACTGTGGAAGACGGCAAGTCTCTGCAGAATGAACTGGATGTCGTGGAAGGCATGCAATTCGACCGCGGCTACCTGTCCCCTTACTTCATCAACAACCCTGAAAAGCAAGCTGCCTTGCTGGACAACCCCTTCGTGTTGTTGTTCGACAAGAAGATCAGCAACATCCGTGACCTGTTGCCCACCCTGGAGCAAGTTGCCAAGGCTGGCCGTCCTTTGTTGATCATTGCCGAAGACGTGGACGGCGAAGCGCTGGCTACTTTGGTGGTGAACACCATCCGCGGCATCCTGAAAGTGGTGGCTGTGAAGGCTCCCGGTTTCGGTGACCGTCGCAAGGCCATGTTGGAAGACATCGCCATCCTGACCGGCGGCAAGGTGATCGCGGAAGAAGTGGGCCTGACCCTGGAAAAAGTGACTCTGGCCGACCTGGGATCTGCCAAGCGCATCGAAGTGGGCAAGGAAAACACCACCATCATCGACGGTGCTGGTGTGGCTGCTGACATCGAAGCCCGCGTCAAGCAAATCCGCATCCAGATCGAAGAGGCCACTTCCGACTACGACCGTGAGAAGCTGCAAGAGCGCGTGGCCAAGTTGGCTGGCGGTGTTGCCGTGATCAAGGTCGGCGCTGCGACCGAAGTCGAAATGAAGGAAAAGAAGGCCCGCGTGGAAGACGCTCTGCACGCGACCCGCGCTGCGGTGGAAGAAGGCATTGTGGCTGGTGGTGGCGTGGCTCTGCTGCGCGCCAAGCAAGCGGCTGGCGAGATCAAGGGTGACAACGCTGACCAAGACGCCGGTATCAAGCTGGTGTTGAAGGCTATCGAAGCGCCTCTGCGCGAGATCGTGTTCAACGCCGGTGGCGAAGCCTCTGTGGTGGTGAACGCTGTGTTGGCCGGCAAGGGCAACTACGGTTTCAACGCTGCCAACGACACCTACGGCGACATGATCGAAATGGGTATTCTGGACCCCACCAAGGTGACACGTACTGCTCTGCAGAACGCTGCTTCCGTGGCGTCCCTGATGCTGACGACCGAGTGCATGGTGTCTGAAGCGCCTAAGGACGACGCGCCTGCTGGCGGTATGCCTGATATGGGTGGCATGGGCGGCATGGGCGGCATGGGCATGTAATTTCGACGGCTACTGCGCAGGCGTCATGCGTCGTTGCGCGGTGCTCGCAATCCTCACGTACCGCAAGTACGTTCCGGTTGCTGTGCTCCGTGCGCCTAGCCTGACACCTGCTCGCTACGCCGCTTGAGGTTCGCTCACCCGAGCTAAAACCCAATAAAAAGCCCCGCAAGATTCTGCCTTGCGGGGCTTTTTTACTTCTTAGCTACTATGCTTTTGATAGCTGTTCGCGCTTACTCCATGAGCGCTAGAGACTGATTTCGCTTAAACCCAAGGCTTGCAGAGCTTGCATGGCTTGCTGCGCGTTGTGAAAGTGAATGCCGTGCCAGCCTTCGCGCTGCGCCGCTTGGATGTTGGGGAGCAAATCGTCCAGGAACACCGTCTTGGCGGGTTCCAGGGCGTATCGATTCTGAAGGCGTTGGTAAATCGCCGGCTCAGGTTTAATGAACAGTTCGTCGCCTGAAAAAATGCCGCCGTCGAATTCTTTCAGGAACGGGTTCATCCGCTCCAGTGTGCGGGCATAGAGCACAGGCATGTTGGAGAGGTAATACAGGCGCACGGGCTCGCCTCCGGTTGCTGCGCGCTGCGCACGCAAGGCCACCAACTGATGGAAAAGCGCCACTGACTCGGGCATAGGTATGAGGCGCTCGCCAATGCTTTCTACCAGCGCGCCCAACACGGTGGCATCCAGCCCCACGCGCTGGGCGACCTGCGCGATGACGTCGGGCATGGAGACGGTGCCGCGGTCAAAAGCCTGCCATTCGGCGTGGCCGAACACCTCATGGGCGAGGTGGCCTGCCTCAGCGCGGGTAGCCGCACGCTGCGGAAAGCACTCCATCATCAAATCCACCGGCCGCCAGGTGAACAACACCGCGCCGAAATCAAACACCACATTCATCTTGTTATCCCCGTAAAAAAGCCCCACCAGCATAGCGCCAGCGGGGCTCGACTTGAGGTTACCGGGGAATCAGGCGACAGGCTTGAACTCGAAGCCGTTACCCAGCTTTTCCACGCGGCCGAATGCCGGGAAGGGGAAGTGGAAGCCACCTGCCATGACCTTGTCTGCCACGATCATGTCAAAGACCTTGCGACGGGCCACGCGCGCCTCTTCAGCGTTCATGTCGAACTGCACCGCCCAATCCGGGTTGCGGGCAAAGAGTTGCGGCACATTGGTGATGTCGGCCAGGTAGGCGAACTTCTCGCCCTTGCTTTCCACCATGAACAGTGTGTGGCCCGGTGTGTGGCCATAGGCCGCGACGCTCTTGATGCCGGGAACAATCTCAGTACCTGCTTCAAACTTGACCAGCTGGATGTCACTCAATCCGCCCAGCATGCGGCGCACGGTCTGGAAGGCGCCTTTCATGGCGTCAGGTGCGGCTGCCATGCGTGCGTCGTCCATCCAGAACGCATGCTCAACGGACGGGACCATGATCTTGGCGTTGGGGTACACCAACTGGCCTGCCTTGTTGCGCACACCCAAAATGTGGTCGCCGTGGAAATGACTCAGGATCACGGTATCGATGTCCTCGGCCTTGTAGCCTGCTGCATTCAGGTTAGCCAGCAATCGACCGGTGGTGGGGCCTCCGTTGTCCGAAAAGCCGGTGTCCATCAGGACCTTGCGGTTGCCCGAAACCACGAGGAAGGCGGTGTAGGGCACATCCAGGTACTCGGTCGGCAGGTTTTGCGAACGCAGCAGTTCCTGCACTTCGCCCAAGGGGGCATTGCGTACAAACTCGGCAGCCAGCGGGCGGCGTGTCACGCCGTCGTTCAGGGCGATAACCTCTATATCGCCGATTTTTTGCTTGCGGAAGCCCACCTGTACCACGCTGGGCGCCCCGAAGTTCGGCGCCGATTGGGCGCCCAAGGGCATGAACGAACCCGCAGCATACGCAGCCAATGCGGCTCCACCGCCCACAAAAAAGTCGCGCCGAGTCACCATGTGCAATCTCCTGAGTTTGAATAAAGACTGGATAGTCTCAAACACAACTACATCGTGCAGATCCGCGAAGAAAATCCGGAAAACTTTCGGGGTTATCGCAGTCGCCCGCTTGGATCAGCTTGCAACTGCCTCTTTGAGTGCACGTCGAAGTGCAGCAGCGACCTTGGCCGGTTGCGTGCGGGTGATGCGCACTTGGGGGGTGCCATGCCAATCGGCACTGCGCTGGAGTGCCTGCGCCACATCGGCCACCTGTGCAGCGGTCCACACCGTGCCGGGTTGCACATGGAGCGCCCGCACCTCGAATACGCCCTCTGCGCGGTGCGCCTTGGCGTCCAGCCGGCCTATGAGTTCTCCGCGACACAGGATGGGCAACACAAAATAACCATAGACACGCTTTTCTTCGGGCGTGTAGCACTCCAGCCGGTAATCGAAATCAAAAAAAACAGAGGCCCGCTCCCGGTCCCACACCACCGGGTCAAAGGGCGACAACAACGTGGTGTGCGTGGCTTCCAGCCGTCCGGCAATAGCCTTTTTCAGCAGCGCGGCGTGGCTGGCATGCACATAGCCCGGCGCATCCCAGCCTTGTACTTCCACACGCATTACCCTGCCCTGCTCCACCAGGGTGTCGAGGTCTGAGTCCTTGAGGCGGGGCTTGGTGCGGAAATAGTCATGTACCCAGCGCGCCTGGGTGATGCCCAACGCCGCAATCGCTTTTTCAGTCAGCGCAGTGTCGAGTTCCGCAGGGGTCCATTCTGGCGCGGGTTGCAACAACTGTGGTGCGACGCGCTCGCTGAGGTCATAGACACGGTGAAAGTTCTCGCGCCGCCCAATCATCAGCTCACCCAACCCGAATAGTGCCTCCAACCAGCGCTTCTCGTCCTTCCAGCCCCACCAGGCGCCGCCCTTGCCCGCAGGCCTTTCAAAGTCCGACGACTTCACGGGTCCATGGGTGCGTATGTGCTCCAGCAGCTTGTCGAGATGGGGGCGCTGCGCCACGTGGGTCTTGTCGGCTTTGGCCAGCCCCCAGTGGCGGCGGGTGAGGCGGTTGTAGGCGCGGTGCAGGCGCAAGTCGTCCATGGGCGCAAAGCAAGCCTCATGCGCCCAAGTCTCGAATATCTGGCCCGAAGCCAAGGCTTCCTCCAGCCATTCGCGCGGGTAATCACCCAAGCGGGAATGCAGCACCAGATACGGGCTGCGCGAGACGACGTGGATGGTGTCGATCTGCAGCAGCGCCATGCGCTGAATGCAGGCGGCTATGTCAGTGGGCTTAGCAGCACGCGTAGGTGCTTGCAGCAAACCCTGCGCTGCGAGGTGCAGGTAGCGGGCTTGTGCAAGCTGGAGGGAAGTACTCATAGTCGTCTGCGCCCCATGCCACCCAGCCCCCGCAGCATGCCGGGGTGCAGTGGCGGGCGATTTGGCTTCGCCGAAACTGCGTTTTCTGCAATTTGGCAGCATGAGCCCGCCGCTGTACCCCGGTGTGCTGCGCGAGCGCCAAGCATCGCCATCGCACAGGCACGCAACTTAAGCCCGCAACCGCGCCAACAGCCCCGCCGTAGACCCATCCAAGCCAGACACATCCCCCGACGCCAAGCGCGGCTCAATGTCCTTGGCCAAGACCTTGCCCAACTCCACGCCCCACTGGTCAAAGCTGTTGATGCCCCACAAACTACCGCTGACAAACACGCGGTGTTCCTGCAAGGCAATCAGCGCGCCCAACGAAGCGGGAGTCAAATCGTCCAGCAACAAGAAGGTGCTGGGGCGGTTGCCCGTGAAGTGCTTGTGACCTCCCGCATCCGCTTTGCCCTGCATGAGTGCCTGTGCCTGCGCCAGCACGTTGGCCAGCAACATGGGGTGGTGGCCCTTCAAATCATGCCGCGCTTTCTTGACGGCGATGAACTCCACGGGCACCACGTCGGTCCCTTGATGCAGCATCTGGAAATACGCATGCTGGCCGTTGGTGCCAGGCTCGCCCCACAGCACCGGGCAGGTATCAAAGGGCAAGGCCTCACCGGATGCATCCACGCGCTTGCCATTGCTTTCCATCTCCAACTGCTGCAGGTAAGCCGGCACGCGGCGCAAGGCGCTGTGGTAGGGCGCAATGCTGCGGCTGGTGAAGCCGTGAAAGTTGCGATACCACACGTCCAACAGCCCCATGCGCACGGGCAGGTTGCTTTCCAGCGGCGCGGTGCGAAAGTGTTCGTCCATGGCGTGGGCACCCGCGAGGAAATCGCGGAAGCCTTGGGCACCGATGGCAATGGCAATCGGCAAGCCTATGGCCGACCACATGGAGTAGCGCCCGCCCACCCAGTCCCAAAACCCGAAGGTGGTAGTGATGCCGAACGCGTTTGCCGCAGCCACGTTGGTGGTCAATGCCGCGAAGTGGCGCGCAATGTCAGTGCCGCCTTCTGCCAGAAACCAGGCCTTGGCGGAAGCCGCGTTGGTCATGGTCTCAATCGTGGTGAAGGTCTTGCTGGCGATCAGAAAGACCGTGCTTTCCGGCTTCAAATGCGGCAGCTTGGCGGCCAGTTCATGCCCGTCCACATTGCTCACAAAATGCAGGCGCTTGCCGCTATTAGCGAATGCGTCCAACGCCAGCACCGCCATTTGCGGGCCGAGGTCGGAGCCGCCTATGCCGATGTTCACCACATCGGTGATGGCTGCATCTGCGCGCAGCTGCTCGGCATAGGCCAGCATGGCGTCCAACGTAGCGTGCACCTTGGCTTGCTCACTCGCTATGAATTCAGGAGCTGCTCCCGCATATTCCACGAGCGCTGAAGGCGGATTTCGCAACAAAACGTGCCACACCTCGCGCTGCTCGGTGTTGTTGATCTTCTGGCCGGCGAACATGGCGTCACGGTGTTCCAGCACGCCGCTCTGGCGCGCCAGGTCCATCAGCAGGGCTTCGGTCGCAGCGTCGATAAGGTTTTTGGACAAGTCCGCAAACACATAAGGAGCCTCCTGGCTGAAGCGGCTGAAGCGCTGCGCATCGGCCTTGAAGGCATCTCGGATGTCGAGCGCCTGGCCAGTGGCTTGATAGGCAGCTTGCAGTTGGGCCCAGGCGGGCGTGCGGTCACATCGGGTACGTGCCATGTTCGCAGCTTTCTCCTGGGGTCAGGCTGCCAGCAGCAGCTGTTCGAGCTTGACGGCGTCCACACAGAACGCGCGAATACCTTCGGCCAGCTTTTCGGTTGCCATGGCGTCGTTGTTCAGGGCCAAGCGGAAACCGGCTTCGTCGTAACTGACGTGTTCGATGTCGGCAGCCTTGGCGGCATCGGCCTTCAAGTGCTGGGTCACAGGCGTGTTGGACGCCGCCATTTGAGCCAGCAAGTCGGGGCTGATGGTCAGCAGGTCGCAGCCGGCCAGCGCTGTGATTTGGCCTACGTTGCGGAAGCTTGCACCCATTACCTCGGTGGCGATGCCGAACTTCTTGTAGTAGTTGTAGATCTGCGCCACGGACTTCACGCCGGGATCGTTCAGTTCAGCGTTGTCGGCTTCTACCCAGGCAGCGCCAGCGTTCTTTTTGTACCAGTCGTAAATTCGGCCGACGAAGGGAGAAATCAGCTGCACCTTGGCCTGGCCACAGGCCACGGCCTGGCAGAACGCGAACAACAGGGTCAGATTGGTGTGAATGCCCTTGCGCTCCAACTGCTCGGCAGCTTGGATGCCTTCCCAGGTCGAGGCAACCTTGATCAAGACGCGATCGGAGTGAATGCCTTGGGCTTGATACAGCTCAATCAGACGCTCACCGCGGGCCACAGTCGCAGCGGTGTCAAAGCTCAGGCGGGCGTCCACTTCCGTCGACACGCGGCCGGGAATGATGGAGAGAATTTCGCAGCCGAAACGCACCAACAAACGGTCTACGATTTCGTCCATGGCGCGGCCACGGTACTGGTTCACGGTGTCTTTCACCAAAGGCGCGTAATCGGCCTTCTGCACCGCTTTCAATATCAGCGACGGGTTGGTGGTCGCGTCCTGAGGCTTGAATGCGTCCAGCTGTTTGAAGTCGCCGGTGTCGGCAACCACGGTGGTGAATTGTTTGAGTGCGTCGAGTTGGTTCATGGGGCACGGGCCGCGAGGCCGGGGTTTAAAACTAGGGGAAAACGCGCAAAGAGTTGCGATTTGTCCCCTTGAATTATCAATGAAACAAAGTTACATTACAACGTCAGCTTTCATGTAACTCTTAAACGTACACCCAGTCTTATGAGCTTTGATTTAGTCATGTTCGGCGGCACCGGCGATTTGGCCTGGCGCAAACTCATGCCCGCCCTGTTTCAGGCCTTCCGCCATGGCACTTTGCCTGAAGGCGGCCGCATCATCGGCGTGGGCCGCGATGACCTGAGCCATGACCAGTACCGCGCGCTGATCCAGTCCCGCTTTGAAAAAGTCGAGCTCGCCAAGCGCCCCAGCGCTGAAGAGTTTGCCCGCTTTGCCGCCATCCTCGAATTCGTGCGCATGGACTTGTCCAAGTCCGAAGACTACGCCCGTCTGGCAGAAACCCTGAACGCCCGCAACGCCGACGGCATCGTCATGTACGTGGCCACTGCGCCCAGCCTGTTTACCAATGTGTGCGAACAGTTGGCCGCCTCGGGGCTGAACAGTCCCAAGGTGCGCATCGTGCTGGAAAAGCCCCTGGGTCATGACCTGGCCTCCAACCGCGCCATCAACCAGACAGTGAGCCGTTTCTTCAAGGAAGATCAGGTTTACCGTATCGACCACTATCTGGGCAAACCTTCAGTGCAAAACCTGTTTGCTTTGCGCTTTGGCAATGCCCTGTTTGAGCCGCTCTGGCGCCGTGAGCACATTGCCAACATCCAGATCACCATCGCCGAAGACCTGGGTGTGGAAAGCCGTGGCGCGTTTTACGAAACCACGGGCGCATTGCGAGACATGGTGCAAAACCATGCGCTGCAATTGCTGTGTGCCATTGCCATGGAACCGCCCATCAACGCGGGCGCCGACGCCATTCGCGATGAAAAGCTCAAAGTGCTGCGCTCGCTCAAGCCTTGGACACAAGAGACTTTGAAGCAGGACGTAGTGCGCGGTCAGTACTCTGCCGGCACCAGTGGCGGCGCCAAGGTGCCCGGCTACCGGGAAGAAACCGGCGTCAACCCCCAAAGCAACACCGAAACATTTGTGGCCCTGCGCACCGAGATTGCCAACTGGCGTTGGGCCGGCGTGCCCTTCTACATCCGTACCGGCAAGCGCTTGTCCGGTCGCGATGCACGCATAGTGATCAACTTCCGTCCCACGCCGCACGCCATCTTCAATTCCAACGAAGGTGTGGGCAACCGCTTGGTGATCAACCTCCAGCCCAAAGACGGCTTGGAGCTGCACTTGCTGGCCCAAGGCCAGGACAATCGCCAGAGTCGTGCGTCCGCAACCCAAAGCCTCGCACCTGTGCAATTGGACCTGGACTTCGACAAACGCTTCGGTTCCGAGCGTGTGGGCGCTTATGAGCGCTTGCTGCTCGACGTGATCGACGGTCGTTTGAACCTGTTTGTCCGCAGCGACGAACAGGAAGAGGCATGGCGTTGGGTCGAACCGATGCTGGAACATTGGGCAGCAGACACTTCCGGACCCCGTTTGTATGCTGCCGGCACCTGGGGCCCCAGCGCCTCCAGCGCCATGATCGCCCGCGACGGCTTCTGCTGGTCAGAAGAGTCTTGATGTGCTGATGACGTAGGGGCCGCCAGAGGCGACCGCTACGTCCACCTGGAAGTACCGACCATGTTGGACCGAATCAAAGCATCCCTGCCATCTCTGGCCCCTGCGGAACAGCGCGTGGGCAAGCTCTGCCTCGCTGACCCACGCGCGTTTGCAAAACTGCCTGTCAGTGAGTTGGCCGACCGCGCCCACGTCAGCAAACCCACGGTTGTACGGTTTTGTCGAAGCGTGGGCTACGACGGCCTGTCCGACTTTAAGCTCAAGCTGGCGGGTACGGTGAACGAAGGTGTTCCCTTCATTCACCGCAGTGTGGATGCGGATGACAAGACCGGCGACGTGATGGTCAAGGTAATCGACAACACCGTTGCCGCCTTTTTGCGCTACCGGAACGATGCTTCCACCATGGCGATTGAAAAGGCGGTGGTCGCTTTGGTGGATGCCTACGGAGCCGGTCGACAAATCCAGTTCTTCGGCGTAGGCAACTCAGGTATCGTGGCGCAAGACGCACAGCATAAGTTCTTCCGCTTGGGGATTAACACCACCGCCTACAGCGATGGCCACATGCAAGTGATGAGCGCGTCTATCTTGGGGCCGGGCGATTGCGTAGTGGTCATCAGCAACTCAGGACGAACCCGCGATTTGATGGACGCTTGCGACATAGCCCGCAAGAACGGTGCTACTACCATTGTCATCACCGCCAGCGGTTCACCTTTGGCAAGTGCCGGGCATATTCACCTGAGCGCGGACCACCCGGAAGGCTTCGACAAATACAGCCCCATGGTTTCCCGACTCTTGCACCTGATGATCATCGACATCCTAGCTACCTGCGTGGCCCTGCGTATCGGCGGTGGAAAGCTGCAGCCTTTGCTCAGTGAGATGAAGCACAACTTGCGGAACAAACGCTACGCTTGATCCGGCGGCTGACACGCTTCACCGCATTCACACTCCGCGTCGGCCAATAAAAAGCCCCGCTGTATTGCTGTAGCGGGGCTTTGTTCATAGTCGAACACTGGCTTAGGCCAGCGTCAGATTAGAAGGAATGAGACAACAGCATTGTGGCTTCATTATTGCGATTCTTGCCTTCGGCAGGCAACCAATCTGCGTATGTGGCGGTAATACTAGTGCGTTTGGTGAGCGCATATGCTACTGACAAACCGTAACCGCTGCGCGTTTGATCCAAACGTCCCGCGGCGAATGGCACGTTGCCAACCCCAGTAACAGGAATAGTCTGGGCAACGGAACCACTGAATGTCTCTTGGGCAAAGTTCGCGCCCAAGGTAAATGCACCAACTGGAACAGAAACTGCAACCAAAGAATCGGTCAGAGTACCGCCGCCAGTAACGGTCAGTACAGAGACGCCACCGCCGACCTTAAACGAGCCAAAGTTATAGGAAGCAGCCGTGCGTATCACATCCTTATAAGACGTATTGACGTTATCTGTCCGACCGTCATAAACTAAATAATTTAAGTTAGCGATCAGAGCGCCACCCACATATGTCGCCGACAAGCTTGTCAAACGCTGACCAGTGGTTGACGCAGCTCCTTCACCACCTATGCCCAAACCGGCACCAACACCCGAAGTCGTACTAGAGCTAACTGAGGCCTGCTCCATGTGCGCAAAACCCACAAAAATTGGCCCGAGTTTGGTATCGAAGCCCACCGCATCCTTCAAACCGCGGGATGGAAACACCTTGTTGTCCATGCCAACACCGCCGACGCCTGAAATTCCACCCGACAAATAATCGGCTGGCTTATACGTTTGCAAACTAAGGCGCCCAACGCCCGTAGTCAGCTTCAAAGACATATCTCCACCGCCGATACTCGCACGATTCAAGCCATCGATCGCCATTTCCGCTGCGATGCTCATTCCGCTACCCAGGTCCTCTTTGGCTGAAAAAGTGACTAGTGAAGTATCAATACCAAATCCGGAAGAATTCCCCGTGGGATTACCACCTGAGCCGCCCACAATCGCGTTTGTAACGCCTTGCTTCAGTTGATCTGCAGTAGAACCTTGGTTAGCAGAAGTTGAGCTAGCCTTGTAGCCGTAAGCAACAGTACCCGTAATTGTCACTTGCGCGAAGGTGGCGCTGGAGAGCATCAAAACTGCAGCAGCAATGAGTGTTTTTTTCATAAGCATGTCTCTTTAAATTGAAATTGATTCCGTCGACGGTCTGGACAGATCACCAACGCCCTCTACCTCTGAAATCAGAAGTAACCTCTATTGAAGCAAAAATTTCTTCCTTAGTCATGCAATGTCGAGGGGAAAATTTCGAATGACCGTTCGTTTTTGTTGCTTTGTTGTAATAGCACCAAATGCCTTGCTTTTCCCACAATGCAAAAAGCCACCTAAAGGTGGCTTTTTTTTACTAACTCAAACTGGCAATTGCCAGCACTGATTTAGAAAGAGTGTGACAAGATCAAGTCTGTGCGAGTTGTATTGGAAGAATCACCAACAGCACCCAAGTAGTTGAAGTACTTGGCTGTCACGGCTGTGCGCTTGCTCAGGCTGTAAGCGGCAGTGATGCCGTAACCAGAACGAGTTTGATCAGCCGCATTCTTTGTCCAACCGTAATCGGCTGCCAAAGCCAAGGAACCAAATGGAACCGACACGCCGACATTGGTGTCAGCAGTGTTGCCTTGCACCAATTGAGTGTTCACAAATCCAGCTCCAACCTTGGCAACGCCAAAGTCGTAAGAAGCCTTGCCACGAACGCGAGACTTTTTGTCTGCGTCCAAATCTGCGTTGTCATACGAACGGAAGCCCAAATTCACGGAGAGAGGACCTGCGGAATAAGCGGCAGTCAGAGTGTTGTGGCGCTGCTTGTTGTAAACATTGCCTGCAGAGCCAGTGCCCAAAGCTTGGTCAGCTTCGGCGTGAGCGACTGTAAAAGTCAGGCCGGGGATGATAGCGGGAGTCTTGTAAGAAACACCGTCAGTAGCGCTCAAACCGCCAAAGACCTTGCCATCCAAGCCAACGAAGTCACCAGACAAATAGTCAGAGCCTTCAGCCAGAGACATATCGATAGCACCCCATGCACCGCCGATATTCAGACCGAAGTCACCGCCACCAGTACCGGTACGGTTAGTCTTATCCAAAACCAAAGAAGCCTTCACGGTATTACCCCCGCCCAAGTCTTCTTGAGCAGCGAAGGTCACGTTCGAAGAATCGATACCGAAGCCGGAAGCGTTCGCTGTAGGAGCGCTATCGATACGGTAGCCGTAAGCAGCAGTACCAGTGATGGTCACTTGAGCGAAAGAAGCGCCGGAAGCAGCCAGAACGGCCAAAGCGATCAAAGTCTTTTTCATTAGAAATACTCCAAGGTTAAACATAGAGCTCCGGACCGATTGTTCGGAACTCCGGGCCAACCTCCTTGTTCAGGAAGTTGGAGCTATTGCACCAGAGCGATGAAGCTTTGGCAAAGAAAACGAATGAAAAATCAGGGTTCCTACGGGTTACCGTTGTGGACGTGCAACAAGGCCTTTAATCCACGTCAAGTGCAGTTTTTCACACTCCCGATAGACTTCTTACTTGATTTAACGCGAAAACTAGAGCATTTGTATGGATTCCCTTTTAAACGCTGCCGATACCGCCTTGCGCACCCTGTTTGCAACCCCGCGCGCCTCGCAGTCTTGCCCCACATTGCCGGATGCTGCAACCCAGCTGAGTGATCCAGACAAAAGGAAAGCTGCCGGCCTGATGCGCGTGAACCATGTGGGGGAGGTCTGTGCACAAGCTCTATATACGGCACAGGCTTTGACCACGCCCAACAAAGCGCTGCGTGACCACTTCACCAAAGCGTGCATAGAAGAAACCGACCATTTGGCCTGGACAGCGCAAAGGCTTGAAGCCTTGGGCTCCCGACCCTCCATATTGAATCCGCTCTGGTACGCGGGCGCATTTGGGCTTGGCATGCTTGCAGGCCGCATGGGGGACGCTTGGAGTTTGGGCTTTGTAGTGGAGACCGAGCGTCAGGTTGGCGCCCACTTGCAGAGTCACCTGACACTGCTGCCAGAGGGCGACCATGAGTCACGGGCCATCGTCGCCCAAATGCGAAGCGATGAGCTGCGTCATGCGGATGACGCAGCTGCCGCAGGCGCCACCGAACTCCCCCAGCCCGTCAAGGAACTGATGCGCGCTGCTGCCAAGGTCATGACCACCGTGGCGGAGCGGATTTGATACCGCGCCCTAACGGCCACCTACCTTGTTCCGAGCCAACCATGCCGGATAGTCTTTGGTCAGCAGTTCCAGAGCCGCGCTGGTGTACCAGGTGTATTTCACACGCCTCTCGTAACTCACATCGGCATAGCTAGTTTTTTTGACCCCATCCCTGGAAGTAAATAGCGGGCGGCCGGTCTCCAGGTCATAAAACCTGGCCCACACAGGTGGCGCACTGGCGTCTGCAAGCACCCGCCGGTCAAAGCCGAACTCCAGTGTCTTGTCGTTCACCTGGACCAAGCGCATGCCGGAAATTTTTGCAGCCTCAAACCAAGTGACACCGCTTTGGATAGCGTCCACGACCTCGGGCTGCGGACTCGGTACGGACATCAGGAAGCGAAGCACATTGACGCTTTCATCTCCGCTCACCGACGGCAGCTCAAAAGCACGCCCCATCGCTGGTTTCAGGGTGACCTCATCGTATTGGGCGGCCCATCCGGTTTTTTTATCATCGATCCGTATTTGACTTGCCAGGATCAGCTTCAGTCCTTTTTCATAGGCATTGCGGGCTTTTTCGACCCTTGCAGCATCCACAAATGCCATCTCTGGCTCTCTGTTGGCAACGTAACGCAGTATTTCCAATACGTTTGCGATCGCGTCATCATTGAAAGTGATGCGCGCCTTGTAACCCTGTGGCTGGGGCCAGAATTGTTGCCAACCACCACTTGCGTGCTGGGCCGCCAACAGGTAGTCCAGGCCGCGCAAAAAAGATGCTTTGTGGCTGGACTTGCCGCTGACCGCATGCACTTTGGCCAACGCGACCAACCGCTTGGTCGTGGAGTCATTGTCAATGGTGGACTTGCTGCGGAACCCGGTCATTGCTTCCTTATTCACCGGGGTCAAGAGACTGACGGTTTTCTCCAGTTTGGGCCAACCACCGTCCGCATTCTGGTATCCCACGATGACGTCAGCCATGCGCACTCCGTCCGCAGATCCATAAAACGCCGCATTTTGGGACAACAAAGTCTCTTCCGTCACCGGCCCACCACGCGCAAAATCGGCCAGTTTCGCACCAGCGGGCAGGACAAACGCGCCTGTGAGGCGCTGACGGGCTTTGTCCCATTTCACAAAACCGCCCAAGGCTTCCCACACGGAGCTCACCGGCACCCAGGCGCTCCCGCCGCGTTCTTCGACTAGCGCATCCAGAACCACCGGTTCGTCGTTGACTATGGCGTTGCGCTGCCCCACAGACGCCAGCAGGGTCTTGTCGCCCAGTGAGAGTTGGATCCGCCCGTCAGAAGCTGAGAAGCTGTATTGACCACCCAAATACGGAACGATATCGCCCAAAGGGGCCATTACCAGACTGCCGTTGCGCAGTTCGGGCTGGGTGTACAGACCCTCTTCCAGTTCTTGGTAGGCACCATCCACCGAAAAGTTGGGTTCGCCCAGTATTAGGGCGACCGTTCTCAGAACCTGGGGAGAACGAGCAGGGGCAGCAGATATGGCAGTGGGTGCGACCGAACTGCAAGCAGTCAATCCGGCCACACCCATGACGGCAGACACCAAAGAAACCAGCCAAATACCTCTAGACATATCTCGGACCCCACAGTAAGTCGTCAGACGACTATTGAGAAAACCCGATTATCTAGCGCTTTCTCGCAAAAGTCATCAGACCTCTATGAGGTCAAACCCTGTAGTGATTTCCGCTGTCTTGCCCAACATGATGCTGGCCGAGCAGTATTTATCGTGGCTCATGGCAATGGCACGCTCCACGGCGCTGGCAGGAATTCCTTTTCCGGTCACGGTGAATTGCATGTGGATTTTGGTGAACACCTTAGGGTCTGTTTCGGCACGCTCAGCGGTCAGCTTCACGGTACAGCCCTGCACATCATGGCGGCCGCGTTTGAGGATGAGCACCACGTCATAGGCAGTGCATCCACCCGTGCCCGCCAGCACGGTTTCCAGGGGGCGGGGAGCCAGATTCTGGCCACCGTTTTCGGGTTTGGCAGCGTCAGGGGCGCCATCCATCATCAGTGTGTGACCGCTGCCGGTCTCTGCCACAAAGCCCATGCCTGAGCGGGTATTGAGGCCGCCGGTCCAACTTACGGTGCATTCCATGGTGTGTTTCCTGTCTAAGCCCCGCGCGGGGCAACTCTATACAACGTTACAATGCCGTGGATCGCTCCGCGCGGAGCGCCACGACTGCTTTTCTCACCCACCGGAGTGTAGCCCTGTGAGCACCAAGACCCCGTTCCCCGCCCTGAAATCCCCAGCCCCGCTCACACCGGCCGACTACCTGAAGAAGATTCTCACCGCCCGTGTGTACGACGTGGCGGTAGAGACTGCGCTGGAGCCCGCCCGCGCGCTCAGCCGGCGCCTGCACAACACGGTGTTGTTCAAGCGCGAAGACCAGCAGCCCGTGCGCAGCTTCAAGCTGCGTGGCGCCTATAACAAGATGGCCCAAATGCCTGCCGAGCAGATTGCCAAAGGAGTCATTTGCGCCTCCGCCGGCAACCACGCCCAGGGCGTGGCCTTGTCCGCCAGCCGCATGGGCGTGCGCGCCATCATCGTGATGCCCACCACCACGCCCCAACTCAAGGTGGATGCGGTACGCGGCTTCGGCGGCGAAGTGGTGCTGTTCGGCGAAAGCTATTCCGATGCCTACGACCACGCACTGGCTCTGCAAAAGAAAGAGGGGCTCACCTTTGTGCACCCCTTTGACGACCCGGATGTGATTGCCGGCCAGGGCACCGTGGCCATGGAAATCATGCGCCAAGTGCAGACCCTGGGGGCCGACAAAGCTGCCAAGTCCGGCCACAAAACCGGCAGTAAAACCGGCCCCGGCATCGATGCGGTGTTTGTGGCCATTGGCGGTGGCGGCCTGATTTCCGGGGTGGCGAACTACATCAAGGCGGTGGCGCCGGGCGTCAAGGTGATTGGAGTGCAGATGAACGACTCCAATGCCATGATCCAGTCGGTGGGCGCGCACGAACGTATCACCTTGCCCGACGTGGGCCTGTTCTCCGACGGTACCGCCGTGAAGCTGGTCGGTGAAGAAACCTTCCGCATCGCCCACGACCTGGTCGACGGCTACGTGACGGTGGACACGGACGCTGTGTGCGCTGCCATCAAGGACATCTTTGTAGACACCCGCAGCATCGTGGAGCCCGCCGGCGCGCTGGCGGTGGCGGCGATCAAGCAGTACGTGGCCGAACACAAAACCAAGGGCGAAACCTACGCTGCCATCCTGTGCGGCGCCAACATGAACTTCGACCGCCTGCGCTTTGTGGCCGAGCGGGCTGAAGTGGGTGAAGAGCGTGAAGCCCTGTTCGCGGTCACCATCCCTGAAGAGCGCGGTAGCTTCAAGCGCTTTTGCGAGTTGATCGGCGATCTGCCAGGCGGCACCCGCAATGTGACCGAGTTCAACTACCGCATCAGCGATGCGGCCAACGCCCATGTGTTTGTGGGCCTGACCACCCAAAGCAAAGGCGAATCCGCCAAGGTGGCCAAGAATTTTGAGAAAAACGGATTCAAGACCCTGGACTTGACCCACGACGAGCTGGCCAAAGAGCACATCCGTCACATGGTGGGCGGCATATCCAGCCTGGCGCAAGACGAACGCCTACTGCGCTTTGTATTTCCCGAGCGGCCGGGCGCGCTGATGAAGTTCCTGAGCCTGATGCGCCCGGGCTGGAACATCAGCCTCTTCCATTACCGCAACCAGGGTGCCGACTACGGCCGCATTCTGGTGGGCCTGCAAGTGCCGGCTGCAGATGACAAAGCCTTTGAGAAGTTTTTACAGACCCTGAACTACCCGTATGTGGAGGAAACCCACAACCCGGTGTACCGGATGTTTCTTCAAAAATGATAGCTGCCCACGCTGAGCGGACGGGCGCTAGGGCGCCTTTTTACTTAAAGTCGCGGGCAGTGGCAAGGCGGGAAGCGCAAGTTCCAGATCAGCACCATTGCGGCTGAGCACTGCGCGGCGACCTTCTACCTCGCGAAGCGTCCACCCCTCTATCACTGCATCCCCGACCCGCACCGGCTTGGGCGGTTTACCGTCGATCGCAATAAGCGCGCTGCCGGAGCTGGCATTGCCTACCACTCCCTGCAACACAAAGCGCGATGCCTCCGTGGCCTGAGGCGCCAAGGGCGTGACGTCCTTGGCGGCGGCTGTCGCGCCCAAGGCTTTGGCGACCGCGCTGCTGTCCACCGGCTGGTCGCCCGCACTCGAAGAGGTCGCGGCCAACACCGGGCTGGACGGCAATTTCCAATGCAAGCCCCAATACGCGACGCTCAGTGCAGCCGCGGTGGATACAACCAGAGCAGCAATGCGCGGGGGCCAGACAGACGCAACAGATACCATGGCCGCATTATCATTGAAGGCACTTTTCTCCACCCGACCGATCCAACGGCACACCCCATGAACCCGCTTCACCGTCTCCAGCGCGCTGCCCAGCACGGCTTCACCCTGATCGAACTGATGGTGGTGCTGGTCATCATCGGCGTGCTGGCAGCCCTGATCGTGCCCAATGTGCTGGACCGTGCCGACGACGCCCGCGTCACTGCAGCCAAAACCGACATCGCCAACCTGAGTCAGGCGCTCAAGCTCTACAAGCTGGACAACCAACGCTTCCCCACCGCCGAGCAAGGCCTGCAAGCACTGGTAGCCAAGCCCACCGCGGGCCCCGTGCCTGCCAACTGGCGACCCTACCTCGACAAGCTGCCAGCTGACCCGTGGAACCGTGCCTACCTCTATATCAACCCCGGCCTCAAAGGCGAGGTGGATGTGATGTCCTTCGGCGCAGACGGCCAGGCCGGAGGCGAAGGCAAAGATGCCGATATCGGCAACTGGTAAAGCGCCCGCACCTTTCTGGCGTACTGCAGGCCAGCACGGCTTCACGCTGCTGGAGCTGATGATCGTCGTCGCCATCGTGGGCATGGCATCGGCCATGGTGGCCTTTGCACTGCGTGACAGCGCCCAGAACCAATTGGACCGCGAAGCCCAGCGCCTGGTAGCCTTGCTCGAATCCGCCCGAGCCGAATCCCGGGCCAGCGGCGTCGCACTGCAGTGGCGCGCCACGGCGGAGGGTTTTGAATTCACCAACGGTCTCACCGCCCGACCCCAGCGCTGGGAGCAAGCCGGCATGCAAGCGCAAAGCGACACGCCGCTGCAACTGGGCCCGGAGCCGGTGATCGGCCCGCAAAGCCTGCGCCTGTGGAGCCGGGAGGCGCCGGACCGCAGCCGCTGGATCAGCACCGACGGCCTGCGCGCTTTTGAGGTCCGCAACGCGCCACCATGAACACGGGCAACCCCTTAAACCACCGTCGCGGCTTCACCCTGATCGAAGTGCTGGTAGCGCTGGCCATCGTGGCTGTGACGCTGATTGCCGGATTGCGTGCCAGCGCCACCATGACGCGCAGTACCGAACGCCAAAGCAGCCGGGTGCTGGCCCAGCTCTGCGCCGAGAACGCCCTGGTGCAAATCCGCCTCAGCCGCCAATTGCCTGACGTGAGCGACAACACCCAGGAGTGCACCCAAGGCGGACAGACCCTGGAGCTGCGCCTGTTGGTGCAGGCCACGCCCAACCCGAATTTCCGGCGGGTGGAAGCGCGCGTGGCCCAGTCAGGCATCGCCCTGCTGCAACTGAGCACCGTGGTGGGCCGGTACTGATGCGCCCATCCACCCTCCGCCCTAACCGCAGCCCCGGAATGCGGGGCTTCACGCTCATCGAACTGCTGGTTGCGCTGGCCGTCATGGCCTTGATGGCCACCATGGGCTGGCAGGCGCTCGGCGGCATGCAGCAGGCCATGGAAGTCAACCGCAGCCACAACGACGCAGTGCTCACCACCGAAGCCGGCCTCAACCAATGGACTGCCGACCTGGACGCCGTGCTGGAGCTGCCCCAAACCCGCAGCTTGGAGTGGGATGGCCGCGCCCTGCGACTCACACGCCGCAGTGTGCAGGACGGGGACGGCGCCATCGTCGTGGCCTGGACACGCGCCGAGCGCGAGGGCCAAGCCCGCTGGCTGCGCTGGCAATCAGGCCCGGTGCAGACCCGCGAGGCTTGGCAAGCCGCGTGGGCCGCCGCCGCTGCATGGACCCAGGGCGCGGAAGGCAGCATCAGGGGCGCCAACAGCTCCTCGGGGAACGAGCCCGGCTTGCGTCAGCGCGAGGTGTCGGTGGTGGCGCTCGATGGCTGGCAGCTGTTCTTTTACCGCGGCGGCGCCTGGAGCAACCCGCTCTCCAGCACGGGCGCACAAGACAGCTCCGTCATCCCTGATGGCGTACGTCTGGTGCTCACCCTCCCCCCGCCATCCGCTGGCGGGCACGGTGGTGCGCGATTGGGCCCGCAGCACCTTGACCGGAGCCGCTCAATGACGGGTACCGGTCGCAAACCACTCCGCACAGCGGGGCATCAAGGTGCAGCCATCCTGACAGCCCTGCTGCTGATGGCGCTGGTAGCCACGCTCAGCACCGCCGCCTTGTGGCAGCAAGCGCGTGCTTACGACCTCGAAGCCTCCGAGCGCGCTCGGGTGCAAGCCAACTGGATCCTGCAAGGCACCACTGACTGGGCGCGCCTCATCTTGCGGGAAGACGCCCGCTCCGGCGCGGTGGACCACCTCGGCGAGCCCTGGGCCATCACCTTGCAGGAAGCCAAGCTCAGCACCTTCCTCGCCAATGGTGCCGTGGGCGAAGAGCCGCTAGCCAGCGATGCACTGCAAAACGCCTACCTCTCCGGCAACATCACCGACCTGCAGTCGCGGCTGAATGTGACCAACCTCGTCTTGGACCAGCAGACTCACGGACCGACCCTGCGCGCATTCGGCCGCTTGTTTGAAGCGCTACAGATTCCCCCAGCGGAACTGCAACTACTGGTAACAAATTTGCGGGCTGGACTGGAGCCCGCCGAAGGCAGTGCCGCGGCAGCCAACACCACCCGTAACGCAAATTCCGCCGCGACGCGCCTGGTCAACGGGACTCGCCTCATCCCGCGAAGCCTCGATCAACTGCGCTGGCTGGGGCTGTCTTCACGCTCCGTCGCCCTGCTGCGACCCTACGTGGTGGTCCTCCCGGACCGGACGACTGTCAATATCAACACCGCTCCCGCGCTGGTGCTGCAAGCCATTACGCAGGGACTGGATGCCGGCAATGCCCAGCGAATGATTGACACCCGAGCCAAGACCCCTTTTCGCAGTCTGGCCGATGCGGCCAGCGCCATCGGGCAGGCAGAAAGCACCTTTAGTGAGAACCTGCACAGCGTGAACTCGCGCTTTTTCGAAGTGCGTGTGCGACTTCGTATGGGTACCTTGACAAGCCAAGAGCGCACCGTGGTGCAACGTGAAGGTTTGCTGGCGAAAGCCCTCTGGAAAGAACGCGAGGCGCCCCTGGATGCCTCCGTACAATGAAAGATCCATGCGCCCGCTCCTTGTCATGCCCCCAGCCCCCCACGCACCCGATGGTGCGATGTGGGATTGCGTGCGCAGTGACTCCCCGCAGTCCACGCAGCAAAGCGCTGGTGTGCCGGCCGCAAGCGGCAACGCAGAGACCCTACTGATCGTTCCGGCAGCCGCCCTGTCCTGGCACTGTGTGAGCCTGCCGCCCGGCTTGTTGGGGCGCAACGGACAGGCCCGCAACCCGACCAAACTGCGTGCCGTACTGGAGGGCTTGCTGGAAGACCAGCTGCTCGACGAACCCGCGCAGCTGCATCTAGCAGTTCAAGCGAATGCCGGCGAATCTGGCGCCCTCTGGGTAGCCGCTTGCCAAAAGCTGTGGCTCAAGGACACCTTGAGCACGCTCACGGGCGCCGGGCACACCGTACGCCGCATGGTGCCCGAATGGGCCCCCTTGACCCACGCGGACAGCCCCTCAACCGTCTGGCTCACCGGTGAGGCAGCGAGCGCCGAGCTGGTGTGGGCAGACCACGCTGGTGTGCATCGCCGCATCGTGCCTCCCGGCAAAACAGGCTCTGGTATGGCGCCGGCCGCTTTTCCCACAGACGCCGCCGTGTATGCGGAGCCCGCCTGCGCCGCTCTGGCCGAGCAGCTTCTGCACCGCGTAGCCACCGTGCAGCACCGCGCCCAACGGCTGCAAAGCTGCACCGATACCCACTGGAACCTCGCCCAAGGGGAATTCGCCACCCGCAACGCCGCATTGCGCCGCGCGGGAGATGCTGCGCTGACGATGTGGCAGGCTCCCGCATGGCGGCCCGCCCGCTGGGCATTTGCGCTGCTCTGTGCCGTTCAGGTCGCAGGCCTGAACGCACAAGCCTGGCAAGCCCGCCAAGCCCTGAGCAGCCAGCGCAGCGCCATCCAGAACGTGCTGCTCACCACTTTTCCCAACACAACGGTGGTGGTGGATGCGCCGCTGCAAATGCAACGCGCCGTAGACGCATTGGGCCAAAGCAGTGGCCAGGCCCAATCGCGCGACCTAGAGCGCATGTTGGAGGCTTTTGGCGCGCTGGCGCCCGCCAATGTTGCGCCAGCAGCTATTGAATTCGTAGCAGGCGAGCTGCGCTTGAGCGCCTTCAATGCAGACGCCGAGGTCACCCAGCGCCTGCGCGACGGACTGCAATCCCGCGGTTACCGCACCCGCCTGGACGGCAACGCCATGGTGATCAGCCCATGAGCCGCAGCGACACACCCCCCTCTGCTGCCGCACGCTGGTGGGCGCAACGCCCGGCCCGTGAGCGGCGTTTGCTGACCCTGGCCGTCGTGTTGGTGCTGGGTGCATTGCTCTGGACCATGGGCATTGCGCCGGCCCTGAGCACCGTCAAAGCCTACCCTGCCCAGCGTGGCACGCTAGATGCGCAGCTGCAGACCATGCAAACATTGCAGATGCGCGCGCAGAACCTCAAAGGCCAGCCCGCCGTCGATGGCCGCGCCGCCCAAGCCGCCTTGCAAAGTGCAGTGGCAAGCCTGGGCACCAAGGCCAACTTGTTGGTCATCGGCCAGCAAGCGACCGTCACCCTCAAAGGCCTGGACGCTGCCGTTCTGGCTCAGTGGCTGGCCCGCACCCGCAGCGAGGCGCGTCTGGTACCCGCACAAGCCAAGCTGAGCCGTGAGGGCAGCAACTGGAGTGGCACCGTGCAATTCAACTTGCCGGGGGGCTGAGAACATGGCCGCCCACCCGCTTTTGCTCCGCAAACCCCTGCCTACGCTCACCGAGCGGGCGAGCAGCATGGGTACCTCGCGCTATCGCGCACCGTGGGTCTGGGCCGTCAGCGGCATCACCCTGGGCCTGCTTGCCGGAGCCTTGGTGTTTGCACCTGCGCGTTGGCTGGCCGCGGGGCTGGATTGGGCGGGCTCGCCTTTGCAACTGCACAACGCCCAGGGCACGCTCTGGAATGGGAGCGGCCAGCTGACATTCCAAAGCGGCGCCCAAGGCAGTACCGCCCTGCCGGGCCCGCTGGAATGGACCTTGCGCCCGGCATGGATTCACCAGCATCCCGGCCTGCGCGTGCAATGGCGTGCCGACTGCTGCCTGAGCCAGCCGTGGGTCTGGCGTATCAGCACCGACCTGCACACCGTACAGCTCCAGACCGACGACCTGCCTGCCAGCCAGCCTCTGCGGATGCCGGCATCTATGCTGACCGGGCTGGGCACGCCTTGGAACACCTTGCAACCCCAAGGCCGGCTGGAACTCAGCACACGCGCATTGGAGATACGGTTAAGTCCCGGGGGCTTGCAACTCCAAGGTACCCAGCAGCTCGATGCGCTGGGCGTGAGCACCAGCCTGTCCACCCTGAAGCCCATAGGGAGCTACCGCTTTGTCTTGCAAGGCGCCACCCATCCGGGTCTGACCTTGAGCACGTTGGAAGGGGCTTTGCAGTTGCGGGGCAGCGGTGTCATCCAGAGCCGGCGTGTTGTTTTTGACGGAGAAGCGACCGCGGCGGAGGGCCGGGAAGAGGCACTCTCCAATTTGCTGAATATCATCGGGCAGCGCCAAGGCGCACGGTCTCTGATTCACCTGGGTTAAGGAATGCCACAACACCATCAGCCCCCGCAACGGCGCATCACCACCATTGCTATTCAATTGATAGCTGCTGGCGCACTGTGCACGGGCGCCACTGGCCTTTTTGGCACTCAAGCCTGGGCGCAGACCAACACGGCAGCACCGGCAATCAAGCGCGGCGAACCGATCACTCTGAACTTCAGCAACGCCGAGATTGAAGCCGTGGCCCGCACCATGGCCACCCTCACTGGGCGCAATGTGGTGGTGGACCCCCGCGTCAAAGGCACCATGACCTTGGTGTCGGACAGCCCCATGTCCCCCGCCCGCGCGTACAACCACTTTCTGGCCGTGTTGCGCACCATGGGCTACACCGTGGTGCAGGCCGACGGTCTCGACAAAGTAGTGCCTGAGGCAGACGCCAAATTGTTGGGCGGCAGCGTAGCCTCCACCGACAGCGGCATGGCCAACGCGCCGGGCAACCAGCTGGTGACGCAAATCATCAAGCTGCAGTTCGAAAACGCGAACAACCTGGTGGCGGTGCTGCGCCCGCTGATCAACCCCAACAACCCGATCAATGTGAACCCGGCGACCAATTCGCTGGTGATCACCGACTACGCCGACAACCTGAGGCGCCTGGCCCGCATCGTGGCAGCGCTGGATGTGCCCAATGCCACAGATGTGGAAGTCATAACGCTTAAGAATGCCAGTGCCACGGACCTCGCACCCCTGGTGTTGCGGCTGATGGAAAGCTCCGGTGCGGGCGCCGCTGGTGGAACCGCGGATGCGAGCTTCAAGACGACTGTGGTCGCTGAACCCCGCAGCAACACCTTGATCGTACGTGCAGCCAACCAAGCCCGCCTGGCTTTGGCACGCAACCTGATCGACAAGCTAGACCAGCCGATGGCGGGGGCCAATGGCGCTGCAGGCAATATTTATGTGGTCTACCTGAAGAACGCGAACGCCACCCAACTGGCTACCACTCTGCGCGCGGCCATCAGTGCGACAGGTTCGACAAGCAGCAGTTCGCCTTCACCGGCTACCCCAACGGCTGCCGCCACTCCAGGAGCTGGCGGCGCCAGCCTGGGCGCAGCCACAGCACCCAGCACCGGCGGGCAGATCCAGGCCGACCCGGCCACCAACTCACTGATCATCACCGCCAGCGAACCGCAGTACCGGCAGTTGCGTGCCGTGATCGACAAGCTCGATGCCCGCCGCGCCCAGGTGTTTGTGGAAAGCCTGATTGCCGAGGTGAGCGCCGACAAGGCGGCCGAATTCGGCATCCAGTGGCAAGGTGCTTTGGGCAGTGCGGGCGACAGCGCCATCGGTGTGCTGGGCACCAACTTCGGCAGCGCGGGCAGCAATATCATCAGCCTGGCCACCGCGGGTGCATCCGGCACTGTGTCACCCGCCAAGGGGCTGAACATAGGCGTGGCGAACCGGACGAATGGGGTGTACGTGCTGGGATTTCTGGCCCGATTCCTGGAATCGACCGGTAGCGGCAATGTGCTCTCCACCCCCAATTTGCTGACCCTGGACAACGAAGAGGCCAAGATCGTCATCGGTCAGAACGTACCCTTTGTGACGGGCCAGTTCACCAACACCGGCAGCAACGGCGGCAGCGTGAACCCCTTCCAGACGATTGAACGCAAGGACGTGGGCCTGACGCTGAAGGTCAAGCCACAAATCAGTGAGAACGGCACCATCAAATTGGCGATATACCAAGAGGTGTCCAGTGTCTTGGCCTCCACCGCCGGCGCTGCTAATGGCCCCACTACCAACAAACGCACCATTGAATCCAACGTGCTGGTGGAAGACGGCGCGGTGGTGGTGCTGGGTGGACTGCTGCAAGACGAGTACGCCGGCAACCAGGAAAAAGTACCGGGTCTTGCCGATGTGCCCTTCTTCGGCAACCTGTTCAAGAGCGAATCCCGCAGCCGCAAGAAAACCAACCTGATGGTGTTTCTGCGCCCGGTGGTGGTGCGAGATGCCACGGCCACTCAGGCACTATCTAACGAACGTTATGAGCAGATGCGCAGCTCCCAGCAGGGCGCCCAACCGGAGCCCAGCAGTGCGATGCCAGTGAATGATGCGCCGGTGTTGCCGGGGCTGCCCGCCAAGCCGGCCGCTGCGGCGCCTGTGCCGCCGGTAGCGCCTGCGCAATAAGCCCGGCCCATGCGCTACCCGCTGCCCTACGCCTTTGCGCGCACCCAGCAGTTGCTGCTGGAAGACGATCACGAGCGCCTGAGCTTGTGGGTCCATGGCGCGACGTCACCTTCGGCCATCTCGGAGGTGATGCGCAAATACCGCATTGACAGCCTGCAAACCCAGGATGCGGCGGAACTGACCCAGCGCATTAGCGTGGCCTATGCCCAAGGTGAATCGAGTGCGGCCACGGTGATGAATGAGGTGGAGGGCGAAGCGGACCTGAGCCGCATGATGCAGGAGTTGCCCGCCGTCGAAGACTTGCTGGAAACCGCGGATGACGCGCCCATCATCCGCATGCTCAATGCGCTGCTGACGCAAGCAGCCCGTGACGGTGCGAGTGACATCCACATTGAGCCCTACGAACGCAATTCGTCCGTCCGCTTCCGGGTGGATGGCAGCTTGCGTGAAGTGGTGCAAGCCCACCGCGCGCTACATGCGGCCCTGATCTCGCGCCTCAAAATCATGGCTGATCTGGATATCTCGGAAAAGCGCCTGCCGCAGGACGGGCGCATTTCCTTGCGCATCGGGACCCGTGCCGTGGATGTGCGTGTTAGCACCCTGCCCAGCGCCCACGGCGAACGCGCGGTGCTACGCCTCTTGGATAAAAGTCAGGACCAGCGCAGCCTGGAAGCCGTGGGCATGCAGGGCGATGTGCTGCGCCGCTTTGAGGGCCTGATTGCCCAGCCCCACGGCATCATTCTGGTAACCGGGCCCACGGGGTCGGGAAAGTCCACCACGCTGTACGCGTCTCTGGGGCGGCTGGACGCCGCACGCCAGAACATCATGACGGTGGAAGACCCTATCGAATACGAGCTGCCCGGCGTGGGCCAAACGCAGGTGAACCCCAAGATCGATCTGACGTTTGCCAAAGCCTTGCGCGCCATCCTGCGCCAGGACCCGGACGTGATCATGATCGGGGAAATCCGCGATTTCGAAACGGCGCAAATCGCCATTCAGGCATCGCTTACCGGTCACTTGGTGCTTGCGACTCTGCACACCAACGATTCCGCCAGCGCCGTGACGCGATTGATCGACATGGGAGTGGAGCCATTTCTGCTGAGCTCGTCGTTGCGCGGCGTGCTGGCGCAGCGGCTGGTACGCAAACTCTGCAAATCCTGCGCGGGCAAGGGATGCGAGCATTGCGGTCACACGGGCTACCTGGGCCGCACCGGGGTGTTCGAGCTACTGGTGGCAGACGACGCGATTGCGGAGCTGATTCACCATAACGCCTCAGAGGCAGACATCCGTAGCGCAGCACTCCGTCAAGGCATGGTGCCACTGCGTGACGATGGGGAACGGCTGGTCAGCAGCGGCCTGACCAGCAGAGAAGAGCTGATGCGCGTAGTGCGCGACTGACAGCTTAAGGCTCGTACGCCGCCAAGCGCTTGCGCTCCAGTTCGTTGAACCGGGCCTGCTGCAAGTCTGCCAAGGCTGCCTGCTTTTCTGAGTCCGGCGCATCCGCCAGCCGCTGCAAAGCGCGAGTCCGATCACTCAAATAGCTGTCGATCCTTTGGCGCCATTGGCGCTCTTCCTGGTCCAGCTCAGCCAAGCGGCCAGCGGCAGCAGTGTCCAAGGCCTTGGCCCGGGCACGGAATACCTCGTCGTCCCCCGCCCCCTGAGCACGCAGAGCTGCAATTTGCGCTTCGAGCCGGATCACTGCACGAGGCGCTTCCCGGTCTTCACGCAGGATGCGCGGCATTTGTTGATCCAGAGCTGCCAGCCGGGATCGCTTGTCTGACGCGCTCAATGTCGCATCATTGGCGATTTCCAGCCGGGCCAACGCGTCCATATCGTTGGCGTCTTCCAGGCCGAACATGGCCTGTGTCTCTTCCGCATTGAAGTAGTTGTCACGCAAAGTCTGCATCGCCAGAAACCGCGCGCGCAAGCTTCGCTCAGCCTCGGACTTTTTCGCGTAATCCTGCTCCAGCCGGAGCAATGCGGATTTGAAGGCGATATACCGGTCCAACAAGCGCTGGGCCTGAGGCAACTGGGCAGGCCTGAGGTTCTCGGCCAGAACCTGCTGTATCTGTCGCGTGATGTCTGGAATGGTTTGCTCGCCGACAGTGCTGAGGTAGTAGTCAAACAATCGCTTGAGCTCCCCATACGCCAGTGTGCTGCAGCCGGCCTCGCGGCACTGACCCGGCAGGGGATTCAACGCGCTCGCTTGCAAGGCCATCAAACCATCCGGTGCAGTACCCGCCAAAGAAAGCGCCGGTTGCCTGTTTTCCGGGGAGGGCGGGTTTGAGGCGTCGTCTCCACTTGGCCCCCACCCTATCCACAGGGCAACGCCGAACAGGCCCAGCATCCCCAAGGCTGCCAGGCTTGTGCGCTTGTTCCAGCGCAGTGTCATCACAAACCGGCGTTGCGCAGGCGGTTGGCCTGCTGGCGGAAGATGGTGACGGGATTGGTTTCAAACAAGTTGGTCAAGCCCACGGTCTGGTTGACCTCATCGAGGTGATTGAAGGCATAGTCATCCCGGATAACGCGCCCCAGGCGAGAGGAGCAGCTGCTCACCAGTCCATCATTTTTTGCCCCCACAAAAGCCAGCGAGGTCAGCGCCAGCGCAGGGTCCACAGGATCCAGCAGGTTGGAATACGGCTGGGCTCCGCTCCAGGAGTAATAGGCGACGCCATTGACGCTGTAGGCCCCTTCACCACACGCGGAG
This sequence comes from Rhodoferax mekongensis, assembly GCF_032191775.1. Taxonomy (NCBI): domain Bacteria; kingdom Pseudomonadati; phylum Pseudomonadota; class Betaproteobacteria; order Burkholderiales; family Comamonadaceae; genus Rhodoferax; species Rhodoferax mekongensis. The sequence goes on from NZ_CP132507.1 coordinate 3,743,796, forward strand.
GTAGGCACACCTTGCGGATGCTTGGCATTGAATTTCAAGGTGCCCGCAGTACTCAGGGATTGGGCTGCGGCCAATGCGTTCTGGGACAAGCCGCTTCCGCCCGACAAGAAGCTGATGATGGAAGCCAAGCCGTTGGTGACAGATACCAAAGCGGTGTTTTGCAAACTTCCGGGAGGTGCCACACCCAACAACACGTCTGCCACCGCAGACCCTTTGTTAACGCCACCGATGCTGGTGACAGACGCTACCAGATCAGGGCGCACCGATGCCACATAGCGCGCGGTCGGGCCGCCATGGCTGTGGCCCATCAGGTTGACCTTGGCGGCACCCGTGGCAGCCAGAATCTGGCGCACTTGGGTGAGCAACTGTTCGCCACGCACCTCGGTGCTGTTGGCTGCAGCCACTTGCACCACATAGACCTGAGCGCCGTCTGCGCGCAGTGCAGAGGGAATGCCGTAGAAGTATTCAACGGGACCGATGTTGTCAAAGCCGAACAAGCCATGCACCAGCACGATGGGGTACTTGGTCTGGGTATAACCGGCCGCCTGCGCTGCCGATGGAAGTAGGCCGATAGCCAGCGCGCATGCGGCAAGCCAGCCCATCACGATTCGCTTCATGTGTGTCTCCTCGGGACCTCTGAGGGTCGATGGTGTTGAAGGGATGTCAAGGGAATAGAAGAACCGTTGCGACCTCTGGGGTGGGGGCGCTGTCGCGGGTGACGGATTGCCTGCTGCTTGTGTCGTAGGGCGACCATCAAAATAGCACGATCGTGCTTTTATTGAAGTATGTACGCAAGACATGTTTTTGTCATGGTGGAAAACCCGTGGCATGCAGCGCACCGCTACCATTGCGCCATGCCCGCCTTCTCCTACCAAGCCCTTGATGCCGATGGCAAGACCCGCACCGGCGTGGTGGAGGCTGACGCCGCCAAGTCAGCGCGTTCGTTATTGCGGGCCCAACAGCTGGTGCCTTTGCAGGTGCAGGCACTCAGTGGCGACAAGCCGGATGGCAGCACTGCCAGTCGCAGTAGCTGGGGCCAACGCGCCTTCAACAACCACCAACGGACCGTATGGACCCGCCAGTTGGCAGGACTGGTATCTGCCGGCCTGCCCCTGGAACGTGCCCTGAGCTCGCTGGCTGAGGAAGCCGAAACTCCGGCTCAACGCGACGTGGTGGCCACCATCCGCTCCGAGGTGAATGGCGGCAAGCCCTTGGGCACGGCATTGGCCCAGCACCCCAAAGAGTTTTCTGACATTTACGTGGCCGTGGTCAGTGCCGGGGAGCAAAGCGGCCAGTTGGGTCTGGTGCTGGAGCGGCTGGCCGACGATCTGGAAGAGCAGCAAAACTTGTCTTCCAAACTCATGGGCGCAGCGCTCTACCCGGCCATCGTGAGCGTGGTGGCGCTGGTCATCGTGCTGTTTTTGCTGGCCTATGTGGTGCCGCAAATTGCCAATGTGTTCGCCGGCTCCAAACAAGCTTTGCCGTGGTTGACGCGGGTGATGCTGACCATCAGTGACGCGGTGCGCAGCTATGGACTGCTCGCGCTGATTGCTATTATTTCAGGAGCTGCTTGCGCACGTATTGCGTGGACTGGAGCCGCTTTTCGCTCTAAGGTGGACGCCACCTGGCTGCGCCTGCCGGTGCTGGGCCGCATGTCCCGCAGCTACAACGCCGCGCGCTTTGCCAGCACGCTGGCCATGTTGGCAGCCGCGGGCGTGCCCATCCTCAAAGCCCTGCAAGCTGCCGCCGAAACCCTGAGCAACCGCGCGATGCGTGACGATGCTCTCGAGGCCCTGACGCTGGTACGTGAAGGTGCGCCACTGGCCAGTGCCCTGGCGCGCAACCAGCGCTTCCCGGCCCTGTTGAGCATGTTCGCCCGCCTGGGTGAGCAAACCGGCCGCCTGCCCCACATGCTGGACCGCGCAGCCCTGCAACTGCGCACCGAAGTGCAACGCCGTGCCCTGCAATTGGCAACCCTGCTGGAGCCCTTGCTTATCGTCGCCATGGGTCTGGTGGTCATGCTGATCGTGCTCGCAGTGCTGATGCCCATCATCCAACTCAATCAGCTCGTCAAATAAAAGGAGGTCTCGTGCAACCGCGTTCTCTGACTCTCTCTCTGGCGCTCGTCGCCGGTCTGATCCCCCTCAGCGGCTGTACCCGCATTGAATCCGGCGAGGTGGGTTTGCGCATCAACTTCGACAAAACCGTTGATCCGACAGAGCGGCTACCGGGCTCGTTCAACCAGACCGTCATCGGTGAAATCCTGACCTTCAAGATTCAGGATGTGGCAGTCGGCGTAGACAACATGACGCCGCTGGCCTCGGACAACTCCACCATCAAAGATTTCGACATGACGGTGGTCTACAACGTGAACCCCTCGGCCGTGTCCGAGCTGTGGACCACCAAGAACCGCACCTTCCACGGCATCTCTGACAAAGGCGGCGACATTCTGCTGATGCAGAACTACGTGGCGCTGAGCGCCCGCAACGCTGCGTACAAAGTGGCACGGGGTTACGAATCGCTCAAGATGGCGGACAACCGGCCATTGATGGAGCAACAAATCCGCGAGAACATCATCAAAACCCTGACGGACGAGAAGCTGGGTGACAAGATCACCGTATCTCAAGTGCAGGTGCGTGCGATCACGCCGGCCGATGTCATTGTGCAAAGCGCCAATGAACTGGTGCGTGCCCAGAACGAACTCAAGACCAAAGAGGTGGAAGTGCAAACCGCCAAGAAAGAAGCGGAACGCATTGCAGCCCTGAACGCCAATGCAGGCGCCATCGGCTACATGAATGCCATGGCCAACCTGAAAATTGCCGAAGGCGTGGCCAACGGCAAAGTGCAAACCATTGTGGTGCCCTACGACTTCAAGGGCATCGTGAACGCGAAATAAGGACTCCCATGGGACTGACCCTCGACGGCAAGCTGGTGGTCGCCATCTCCAGCCGTGCATTGTTTGACTTCGAAGAAGAGAACCAGGTCTTCGAGCAAACTGACGACCACGCCTACATGCAGCTCCAGCGCGAGCGGCTGGATGTACCTGCAAAACCGGGGGTCGCCTTTTCGCTGGTGAAGAAGTTGCTCGCGTTTAACGAGACCCCGTCGCAACGGGTGGAGGTGGTCATCCTCTCGCGCAACGACCCCGTCAGCGGCCTGCGCGTCATGCGCAGTGCGGCGCACTATGCGCTGCCCATCATTCGCTGCTCGTTCACCCGCGGCGAGTCGCCCTGGCGCTATCTCAAGCCTTTGCGGGCCAACCTGTTTTTGAGCACCCACCTCAAAGACGTGCGCGACGCCCTGGCAGCCGGCGTGCCTGCTGCGCAGGTCTACCCCCACAGCGCACATGCCAGCGACGCACACCCCGCCGAAGTTCGCATTGCCTTTGACGGCGACGCCGTGCTTTTCAGCGACGAGGCCGAGCAGGTGTACCAGAGCGGCGGCCTGACGGCTTTCCAGAAACACGAGATGGACAAAGTGGGCCAGCCCCTGCCCGACGGCCCCTTCAAGCCCCTTTTGGTCGCCTTGCACCGCATGCAACAAGCCGCCATTCCGCACATGCGCATCCGCACGGCGCTGGTCACCGCCCGCAGTGCACCCGCGCACGAACGCGCCATCCGCACCCTGATGGACTGGAACATTGAGGTTGACGAAGCCATGTTCCTGGGCGGCCTGGACAAGGGCGAGTTCCTGCGTGAATTCGAGCCGGACTTCTTCTTTGACGACCAGACAGGCCACATCGAATCTGCAGCCCGCCATGTGCCCAGCGGCCATGTCGCCAGCGGCGTGCGCAACTGAGTTTGTATCAAGCGTGTAAAAGCCGGAGCTGCATTGGTAAACCAATGTAAAACCGACTGACACGTAAGGCCTGCAGGTCTATCCTGCAGCCATGTCCTATGCACGCATCCCCCCTCGCCCGCCTGCCAGCCTGCGCAGCTGGGATGCGGCGCATGAGCATCCGGGCTCCGAGCACTCCCTGTCCGCAAACGCAGAAGCATGGCGCCGACTGGCAGTGGTAGGTTACCGACGCGCTGCACAAATGGTGCGTGCGACGCAGGGAGACGATGCTTCGCGGGATGCGGCTGACGAAGACCGGACACCCTCCGCGGACACCCACCAAAGCGGATTCCAAAGCCTTTAGACCCTGTGCCTCCGGCCGGGCGCTAATATCCCGCTAGCGTCAGGCCTTGTGCATTCCGCACGGCCAGCCCCGACTACCCACCGAGACTTTCTGAATGGCATTTGTAGCATCTGCGTCCGCCAAATGGTCGGCGTTCAAGGCATTCATCCTTCGCGCCGTAGCCCTGTCTACCCCCTATTTTTCGTCGAAAGACAAATGGAAGGCCCGCGGCATGCTGGCGGCTATCGTGGCCCTCAACCTCGCACTGGTCTACATGGCGGTGGTGTTCAATGACTGGAACCGGCTGTTTTACGACTCTCTGCAGGACAAAAATGCCGCCGTCTTCTGGGAGCAATTGGGCCGCTTCACTTACCTGGCCTTCGGCTTCATCGTCATCGCGGTCTACAAGTTCTACCTGACGCAGCTGCTCGAAATGCGTTGGCGCGCGTGGATGACCGACCACTACCTGCACAAGTGGATGTCACACCAGGCTTTTTACCGGCTGGAATTGGCGCGCTTCGCACCCTCCGCGAATGCGCAGGGCGCCAACCCCGACAACCCTGACCAGCGGATTCAGGAAGACATCAACCAGTTCACCAGCTACACCATCTCGCTGAGCATGGGCCTGTTGAATTCAGTGGTCACCCTGGCCAGCTTCGTGGGCATTTTGTGGACGCTCTCCGGCGGCTTTGCCTTCACCCTGCGGGGGCAGGAGTACAACATTCCCGGCTTCATGGTGTGGATGGCAGTGCTCTACAGCCTGGTGGGCAGCGTGATCACCCACTACATAGGCCGCAAGCAGATTCCACTGAACTTTGAGCAGCAACGCGTGGAAGCCGACTTCCGCCACCACATGGTGCGCGCCCGGGAATACAGCGAATCGATTGCCTTTGACCGGGGCGAAAACGTGGTGCGTGAGCAAATGAGCCAACGCTTCCGCCGGGTACTGGCCAACAACCTGGCGCTCATCAAGGCGCAAAAGAGCTTGATCTGGTTCACCAGCTTTTTCGGACAAGCTGCCGTTGTATTCCCGTTTCTGGTGGCCGCCCCGCGCTTTTTCAGCGGCGCTATCCAGCTGGGACAACTCACGCAAATCTCGGGTGCTTTCGGACAGGTCCAAGGCGCATTGAGCTGGTTCGTGGACACTTACAGCAGCCTGGCCAGCTGGCGTGCCACGACCGACCGGCTGACCAGCTTTGAAGAGTCTTTCAAGGCCCTGGCGCCCGTAGAATCTGCGCGAGAAGCTACCAAATCTATAGCAAATACCGGATATTTGGATACGGAACCTCTGCGCATTTCCCTTCCCAACGGCACCACGCTGCTGGAACACACCCGCCTGCATGCACAACCGGGCGACCGCATTTTGTTGCAAGGTCCATCAGGCAGTGGCAAGTCCACGCTGTTCCGCACACTGGCCGGCATCTGGCCTTATGCGCAAGGAGCGGTAGAGCTGCCTACTGACAGCATGTTCCTGCCCCAGCGGGCTTACTTCCCCAACGGGCCATTGCGCGAAGCGCTCGCCTACCCGGAGGTGGCCAGCAACTACAGCGACGCCGAGTTGCAGCAAGCACTGCGGGATGCACTGCTGCCCCACCTCGCAAATGCGCTCGACACCGTGGATGCCTGGAGCCAGAAACTCTCGGGCGGAGAGCAGCAGCGCCTGGCGATTGCCCGGGTGCTGCTCAAGAAGCCGCAATGGCTGTTTGCGGACGAAGCTACCAGTGCATTGGATGAGGCAGCCGAGGCTGTGCTCTACCAGCGCTTGTGCGAGGTGGTGACCCATCGGGGCGGGGCTCTGGTGTCCATCGCCCACAGGCCGGGCGTGGTGGCGTTCCACAACCAGCGTTGGGTATTGGAGCCTCGTGAGGCTGCCGCAGATGCGGGCAGCTCTGCGCCTCAGGCTGGCGCTTTGTTCACCTTGTCTACAAAGCCGGCATAACCCTTGGCCCGGAGTTCGCAAGCCGGGCAGGTGCCGCAACCGTAGCCCCAGGCATGGCGATGGGTGCGGTCGCCCAGGTAACAGGTATGGGTGTGCTCGACCACCAAGTCAACCAACGCCTTCCCGCCATCTTGTACGCCGGAGCGCTCGCCCAATTCATGGGCGAGCTCCCAAGTCTGGGCCTTGTTGATCCACATGAGAGGCGTTTCGATCAGGAAGCGCTGATCCATGCCCAGCGACAAGGCCAACTGCAGCGCCTTCATGGTGTCGTCACGGCAGTCGGGATAGCCGGAAAAGTCGGTTTCGCAGACACCAGTCACGATCACCTGCAAGCCGCGGCGGTAGGCCAAGGCCGCTGCCAATGTCATGAATAACAGGTTGCGGCCCGGCACAAAGGTGTTGGGTAGGCCATTGGCCTCCATCTTGAATGCTGTGTCCCGTGTGAGGGAGGTCTCACTCACTTCACCCAGCACCGCCAGATCCAGCAAGTGGTCTTCGCCCAGTTTGGCGGCCCACTGCGGAAAGCGGGCCTTGATCTCGCGCAGCACGTTCAAGCGCGCCTCCAGCTCCACGTTGTGGCGTTGGCGGTAGTCAAAAGCAATGGTTTCTACACGCTCGTAGCGCGCCAAAGCATGGGCGAGGCAGGTCGTGGAGTCCTGGCCACCGGAAAAAAGTACAAGTGCGGAGGTATGCATGGCTGCGATGTTAGAACACCGAGCCCGGTCTGCGTTGCCACCCCGCCGGCAACGCGATAGCCCATTACAAGTTTTCTGTCTTTTTGATCTTGCTGGGCGTATAGACCAAGGCTTGTTTGGCCAACTGCCCCGGCACTTCGGCGGGGGATAGAGGCTGGGGCGTGCTCACCTGGTTCTTGACCTGCTCGATCTGGACGGCGCTGGCACTGGCCGTCCACATGGTCTTGAGGTGGTCCATCAGCACCTGCGAGATAGGCTTGGGCGGAGGATCTTCCACTTTTTCTTTCTCTGGCCGATGAATAGTCCAATCCTTGGGCACAGCCCCGTCAGAGCCCTTGACTGACGGGTCTGACACGCTCTGGTAGGGTGCCTCTGCGCTCGCTTGCGGCTTGAGAGCAGGGTTCACCTTGTCAATCACGTCCGGGGTGGACTCGATCGACGTGGTGGCACTCACAGACGGGTTGACCGGAGCAACTGGGATAACCCTATTTGCCCCAGACGAAACCGCGTCTGCGCCGGCGGGGCGCATATTCGGGGTTCGTTCAATGGTTGGCAGTTGCATTTTGGGTAGGCCTTGCGGCCCCTCCGGTGACTTTTAGGAGTTGACGTACGTTTCTTAACGGCAGATTTAGGGGGTTATTTAGGCCTTTTTCCAAAATTTTTTCGAATTTTTTTGCGCCGCCCCTAGCCTGAAGCACCGTCTGTCGCACCAAAGCGGTGCAAACCCCGCATTGCACGGGGTTGCGGGATTCGTCAGCTGGGCTGAAAACCCAAAAGTGCTGCCGGACGTGCACCAGAGGAAGTCGCCGCGGCGGAAGGCAAGGTGAAGCGGCCCACCAATTGATCCAGCAATGCGGCCTGCTCCCGCAAAGATGCCGCAGCCGCCGCGCTCTGCTCCACCAATGCGGCGTTTTGCTGGGTCATTTGTTCCAACTCACTGACCGCCGCACTCACTTCATGCATATCCTGGCTTTGCTCAGCAGTGGATGCTGTGATTTCCGCGATGATTCCACTGACTTTTTGTACTGCTTCCACCACGCCTTGGATGGTTTGTCCGGCTCCGTCTACCAGCTGGGAGCCGTGCTCCACGTTTTCAACAGAGCTGGTGATCAGGGCTTTGATCTCTTTGGCAGCCTCTGCGCTGCGACCGGCCAGAGCGCGCACTTCACTGGCCACCACCGCAAAACCGCGCCCTTGCTCGCCTGCGCGGGCCGCCTCGACTGCGGCATTCAATGCCAAGATGTTGGTCTGGAATGCAATGCCGTCGATCACGCCAATGATGTCCACGATTTTGCGTGACGAGCCATGGATCGCATGCATGGTGCTCACAACCTTCGAGACTGATTCGCCACCGTTTTCAGCCACAGAGTAGGCAGAACCGGCCATGGCATTGGCCTGACGGGCTGCCTCGGCCGACTGTTGGACGGAACCATTCAAGCGCTCCATGGAGGAGGCCGCCCGCTGCAGGTTGTAGGCGGTGGTTTCCGTGCGGTTGGAGAGATCCTGGTTTCCATGGGCAATTTCCGAACTGGCGACCGTGATGCTTCCGGTGGATTTATGAACCTGCCCCACCAGTTCTGCCAAAGACTGAGCCATGTGGGAGAGCGAACGGAGCACGTCACCCATTTCGTCTTTGCGATCAGTGTGGATGCGCACGCTCAAATCACCGTCGCCTATGGATTTGGCGACCCTGACCACCTCGTCCAGCGGATCACACACATTGCGCTGCAACAGCCGTGTCCCGATGGAGATCAATACAACAATCAAGGCCATGATGCCGGCCACGGACCACACCGTACGCATGCGCTCAGCACCAGCTTTGTCGCGCAATGCTGTGGCACCCTCTTCCGTCAACTTCACCAAAGCTTGCTGGGCGGCAATAAAAGCGGTGAGCTCCGGCTGGGTGGTAGATCGGATTTCTGCAAGAACTGCCGCCATGTCCCCCCCGGCACGCAAAGATTCTGCTTTGGCGATGGACGCCTTCAGCGATAGCGCCTTGACCTTGACCGCATCCAGAGCCGCCCGCTCCGCAGGACTCTGCATCAAGCGCTCAAGATCTGCCTGAAGTTGCGATTCTTCCCGAGCACCGGACTCCCTGCCGGATATCAGCAGTTCAGATGCAGCCGCATCCGTGGACAGGGCAGCCCCGATGCCACGCAAGGCTTGGGCTTGTGCCAGACCGTACCAACGGGCACTCATTTCGAGTTTGCTTTGCTGTTCCGACTGCTCGGCCACGGTCATGGCCTGGGAGCGGATGGTCCGGATCGCTGATCCTGACGCCATGGCTACCAAAGCCACACTGACCGAGATGGCCGGCAACCAGAGTTTGAGTGCGATGCTGAAATTCTTCATACGCTCTATCCTGAAAACGGGTGGCCCGCAGTATCAGGACAAAGCGCCAAACCGGTCAATAGCGCACAAGTGTCCTGTAGGTCAAAACAGCTTTGCCTTCTGCGGGAACTGTCACCTTCCAGACAGCCATATTCGACGCGGCCTTGGTGTGCGCCTGGCTGCTGCCCAGCATCTGCCAATCGCCGGGGATGGGCTCTTGCACCGTCACGGTGACCGCCTCCTTTTTGGCGTTTTTGAGCACGATCTCATACGCACTCTCTGACACAAATCCGTATTTGCCGGCGTTGGGCAGGCGCTTGAAGTCGGTTTGCTTCTTGTCTGCCGTGACGTCAAACGCATTGCCCAACTTGAGGCGCACTTTTTCATTTTTGGGAATGTGCTCTATGCGGTCTTCGCCGATGAACTGTGCGTTACCTGCACTGTCTTTCTTGTAGACCCGGACAACGCCTTTGGGCAAGGACAAACCCAAACGGGCATTGTCTTTGTTGTCGAACTCCAGAAACACACCTACCTTGAGCTTTTGGCCCAGCTCGCCAGAAGCGCCCTGGTAATAGTAGTCGCCACCTTGCAGCACCATTTCTTTGCGGGCCGGCACGCCGTTGGCGGAGAGCAAGGCCACCTGCTTGGTCTGATTTTCAGCGATGGTGGTCGGGCGGTCCAGGGTATAGAGGTGGTATTCGAACAAAGACTCTTCGGCCATGGAGCTGTCCGCCTTGGCCATCGCGGGCGCTGCCATCAATACCGCCCGCCCCCGGAGCGCCATTTCCGGGGCAGCCTGATTCACATCCCCGGCCACCAACTGGAGTTTGGCGTTGCGGTAAGTGGCACCACTGGTATTGGTCAGCGTGACCCAGCCCGACATGTCAAGGGCATCGTCCGTTGCGTTGAGTTCGACCACGTAATCGGCCTTCCAGGACAGGCCACCCGTCAGGTAACTGAGCTCCACATCCTGGCTGGCTGCACCGGTGTTGTTCAAAGACATGACCAGCGTGGGGCGGTCGCGGAGATTGGCCGGCACATCGTCAAAGACCAGCCGTCCGGGGACACCGGTTTCTATGCGGTCGCCGACCTTCAAGACGACTCCGTTATTGGCCGAAAGCACCGTGGCCGCTTCTACCGTTTCCTGGCCAGTTGCCGCATTCGTGCGCACGACCTTGACCTGCCGGCCTACATATTTCTCCAGCATTTTCTGGGGGGTTAGCAGGTCAAAATCAAAGTTCTGCTCCTGAACCTTCAGTGCGCCTGGCGAACTCAGGCTGCGCAGCAATGCCGTTTCAGGCCGCATACGCGCGCTGACATCGCGGAACGCGAGAGCCAGCGGGCCGCTCTTGAAGGGAATCTTGCGCACGTCTTTCACGAGCGCCAGATTCTCGTTGTAGATGGTGACAGCGACTTCCTGCTGGTCAGCCAAGCTGCTGCGCTGCTCCACTGGTTGTGCCTGGCCGAACAAAGCAACACTGAGCAGCACACTACCGGCAGCGAGAGGAGCAGAAACGCGCATGAATATCCTTTTGTTGAAACAATCTATGCGCACAACGCCCGGGGCCGAGGGTGGGCTGACGCGCTTGCATTGTGTTACCAAATTTCAACCTTCGTTTGGCCGGCGGTTAGCATAGTGCATGGCCCTGATACCGCACTGGATTCAACACTACCCCCGCCACCATTTGCGGGACGATGTCCTTGCCGGTTTGGTACTCACTGTCCTGGTCATTCCGCAGAGTCTGGCCTATGCACTGTTGGCGGGCTTACCTCCGCAGGCGGGGCTCTATGTGAGCATATTGCCCGCCATCGCTTATGCCTTGCTCGGAAGCAGCATGGTGCAAGCGGTAGGACCTGTAGCCATCACAGCCATCATGACGTACAGCGTGTTGAGCCCGATCGCCCAACCCGGTTCAGCGCACTACATCCAACTGGCAGCTTGGCTGAGTTTGTCATCTGGCCTGCTGATCGCTGCATGCGGCGTGGCGAGACTGGGCTTTCTGTCCCAGCTTTTGAGCCGCCCGGTTGTCAGTGGTTTCGTTGCCGGGTCGGCCGTGTTGATCATGGTGAGCCAAGCCAAATTCATTCTTGGTGTTGAAGTACACGGCAATTCCACGGGCCAGACCCTGCGCCTCATGGCTCAGCAGCTACCCAACACCAATCAAGTCACCTTGATGCTGGGTCTGGCTTCCATTGCGGCGCTCACCATCGCCCGCGTGGGGCTCAAGCGGTGGCCCGTGTGGATGCGCCTCTCGCCCTTGCTGGTGTTGCTGGTGAGCACGCTTATCGTCTCCTCGCTTGATTTGGATTCCAAGCATGCGGTCGCAGTGGTAGGCACCATACGCCTCGATGGAATGTCTCAGGTGTTTACCCTGCCGGAGTTGGCATCCCTCCAAGCATTGGCGGGGCCCACCTTGCTGATTTCCTTCATCGGCATGGTGCAGTGCATCACCATGGCGCAGGCACTTGCCGTCAAACGGCGGGAGCGCGTCGATGCGAACCGGGAGCTGACCGGCTTGGGCGCAGCCAACATTGCTGCGGCCTTCAGTGGTGGCATGCCCGTGGGTGGGGGCTTGTCCCGGTCTGCCATCAATGTGGCGGCCGGCGCCCAAACGCCTCTGGCCGGTGTAGTCTCGGGTCTATCGATGGTGGTGCTGGTACTGGTGGGCACGGAATGGCTGACCAAACTCCCGCTGGCAGTGCTGGCTGCCAGCATTGTGGTGGCCGCCTGGGGGATGATTGATGTGCGAGCACTGCGCCAAGCTTGGGGTTACGACCGTGCAGATGCCATTGCGTGGCTGGGCACCGCTCTGGGGGTCATCACCCTGGGCTTGGATACCGGAATAGCCATGGGCATCGGGCTGTCCTTGGCGACACTGCTGTGGCGTTCCAGCGCACCGCACATCGCGGTTCTTGGTCGATTGCCGGGTACATCCACCTTCCGGAATGTGGAGCGCTACGAAACGGAGACCTTGCCGCACGCGCTGTTGCTGCGTATCGATGAGAGTCTGTTCTTCGGCAACCTGCAAGCGGTCGAAGCCCGCCTGAGCCAGGAATTGAGGCAATCAGAGCAAGTTGAGGATGTCGTCTTGGTGATGACAGCAGTCAATCGCGTTGACACTTCAGCCATGGAAGTTCTCGAAGACATCAACCGCGATCTGCGAGAACGCGGCATAAAACTCCACTTCGCAGAGGTCAAAGGTCCGGTGCAAGACCGGTTGATGCACACCGAGCTGTGGACCGGCTTGTCAGGCCAGGTGTTTCCGTCGGTATCTCAAGCATTCCAAACCTTGCAGAGCAAAAGACTTCCGGCCGCCGACGCAGCACTCGCCATTTAGGACGCGAAGGACTCTCGGGCCAAGCGTTGTGCTGCGTGCGCGAGCACAAAGTCTGCGATCTGACCGATATCGCTCAAGTCCAAATGCGGTAAGTTTGCAGGGGACGACGCAGTATCACTGGCAACCGCGATCACGCCGGGCCACGCGGGCCAAAGCGTGGCCTTGCCCTCGCTGGCACGCCAGACTTCCAGTTTGGGAAATGTGCCACCCTTAAAACCCTCGACCAGCACCAGATCACAGGCCTGCATGCGATCCAGCAGATAGTCCAGCGAGGGTTCGGGTTGGCCGCGCAATTCATGCATCAGTGCCCAACGCTCCCGCCCCAACAACAGTACTTCGGAGCATCCTGCTTCGCGCAGGCGGAACGAATCTTTTCCTGGCCGGTCGATTTCAATGTCTTTATGGCTGTGCTTGATCAGTGATACCCGCAGCCCCCGCCCGGTGAGCTCGGGAATCAGCCGCTCCAGCAAGGTGGTTTTGCCCATGCCGGAGTGGCCAGCAATACCGAAAAAGCGCATGTGCAGAGTTACTCGACGGTCACGCTTTTGGCCAGATTGCGCGGCTTGTCGACATCGGTCCCACGCGCGCAGGCGGTGTGATAGGACAGCAATTGCAAGGGCACTACGTGGAGCAAGGGCGAGAGTTCACCATAGTGCTCCGGCATGCGGATCACATGCAAGCCTTCGCCACTCTCGATCTTGGTATCTGCATCGGCCAGGACATACAGCACGCCGCCACGAGCGCGCACCTCGTGCATATTGCTCTTGAGTTTTTCCAACAGCGCGTCGTTAGGCGCCACCGTGACCACCGGCATCTCGCTGGTTACCAAAGCCAAGGGGCCATGCTTGAGTTCACCAGCGGCATAGGCTTCGGCGTGGATGTAGGTGATCTCCTTGAGCTTGAGCGCGCCTTCCATCGCAATGGGATAGTGCAAGCCACGGCCCAAGAACAGGGCATTTTCTTTCTTGGCAAAGTCTTCCGCCCATGCCATCACCTGTGGCTCCAGGGCCAGCACTGCTTGCAGCGCGGCCGGCAGGTGGCGCATGGCTTTGAGGTGGCGAGCCTCTTCCGCATCGCTCAAGCGGCCCTTGGCTTGCGCCAGGCACAAGGTCAACAGGAACAAACCGGCCAGCTGGGTGGTAAACGCCTTGGTAGACGCCACACCGATTTCCACACCTGCCCGGGTCACATACGCCAAGCTGCACTCACGCACCATGGCGCTGGTCGCCACGTTACAAATGGTGAGCGTGTGCTTCATGCCCAAAGACTGGGCGTGGCGCAATGCTGCCAAGGTGTCGGCGGTCTCCCCACTCTGGGTGATGGTGACCACCAAGTTGTTCGGGTTCGGCACCGAATCGCGGTAGCGGTACTCGCTGGCCACCTCCACATTGCAAGGAATTTTGGCGATGCTCTCGATCCAGTACTTGGCCGCGCAGCCGCTGTAGTAGCTGGTGCCGCAAGCAAGAATCAAAACGCTGTCAATCTGCTTGAACACGCGTGCGGCATTTGCACCGGGTGCGTGGTTGGCTTGCTGGTCAAACAACTCGGGGACTATGCCTTCCACGCCTTCGAGGGTGTCGGCAATCGCGCGGGGTTGCTCGAAGATTTCCTTCTGCATGTAGTGGCGGTAGGGCCCCAGCTCTGCGGCACCGCTGTGGGCCACCACGGTTTTGACCGGGCGCTGCGCAGGTGCAACTGCTTTGTGTGCCCTGTCCACCAGCCAGTACTTGCCCAGCTGCAGGTCCACCACATCGCCTTCTTCGAGGTAGACGATCTGGTCCGTCACACCGGCAAGCGCCATCGCATCGCTGGCCAAAAAATGTTCTTGCCCGTCTTTGCCGACACCCAGTATCAGCGGCGAGCCTGCGCGCGCACCGACCAGCCGGTGCGGCTCGTCTTTGCAAAACACGGCAATCGCGTAGGCGCCATGCAACTGCAACACGGCGGCTTTGACCGCCTCGAACAAGTCGCCGTCGTAGATGCTGTCGATCAGGTGGGCAATCACTTCCGTATCGGTCTGGCTGTGAAAGACATAGCCCTTGGCTTTCAGAGCCCATCGCAGGTCATCGTGGTTTTCGATGATTCCGTTGTGGACCAGTGCAATCCGGCCGGGTTTGCTCTCTGCATCCGCACCGGGGCCGTGGCTGAAATGGGGATGCGCGTTATGCACCACCGGAGCTCCGTGCGTGGCCCAGCGTGTGTGGGCAATGCCCAGGTGCCCTTGTACGGCACCAGCCGCCACTTGCTCCACCAGCTCGGCCACGCGAGACGTACTGCGGGCACGTCGCAAGCCATTGAACGGAGCGCCACCGTTACTAGCTTCGTCTTGCGCATACACCGCCACGCCACAGGAGTCATACCCCCGGTATTCCAGCCGCTCCAAGCCCTGGACCAAGACGGGAACGATGTTGCGGGTCGAAACCGCGCCAACGATGCCACACATAGACAGTCTCCAATTCAAACAATGGTGTGGATGGTAGAACTTTTGAAAGAAATTTATAATTGTTTTTTTATTTGAATTGAATGAAAATTTCATCCAATCTTCGTTGAGAAATTTAATTTCATTTTTTATTACATTTTGAATTTATGGAGCTAGACCCCACCGACCTTCAGTTGCTGGCGCAATTGCAAGCGGATGCCAGCTTGAGCAATCAGGCCTTGGCAGAGCGGGTGCATACCTCGCCCCCCACCTGCTTGCGCAGGGTCAAGCGCCTGCATGAGGCCGGGTTGATTGAACGGCAAGTCGCCATCCTGAATCCGCAGCGTGTAGCAGAAGTCACAGGCCATGGTCTGACCGCTATTGTGGAAATCACGCTGGACCGGCAGGACACCGGCGCACTGGAAAAGTTTGAAGCCCGTGTGGCAGACGACTTCAGCGTGCAGCAGTGCTATCGCGTGTCACCCGGTCCTGACTTTTGCCTCGTAGTGCATGCCAAAGACATGCCGGACTACCAGGCGCTCACGCAACGTCTTTTCACCAGTGATGCCAATGTGCGCAACGTGAAAGCTTTTTTCAGCGTCAAGCGCAGCAAATTCGGCGCAGAACTGCCCCTGCGCTAACGCAAGCCGCTCATGCCTCCGCATACCGCTTGGGCATCGGCCAGCATCAGGGCGGTTTGCTCTGTGAGGTAATCCAAGAACACGCGGGTACGACGCGGCAAATACTGGCGGCTGGGCAATGCTGCATACAAGTGCACCTGCCCCGCCACCCAAGGCGCGAGCACACGCACCAACTCGCCTGTGGCCAGCAATGGCCCCACCAACTCCACGGTGCAAGGGGTGATGCCCACACCGTCCAGCGTGGCGGCAATCAGGGTTTCGATGTGGTTTGAGCTGATCACCGGAGTGAGATTCAAGTCCACCGTTTCTTGCGGATTCGTTTCATTGCGCAAGTGCCAACGCTGGTGGCGGGCAATGCTGCCCGAAAGCTCCAAACAATCGTGTGCAACCAGCTCATCGGGAGTTTGAGGTATGCCCTTGCGCTGCATATACGAGGGCGCGGCCACCAGGATGCCGTGCGTCGTCGCGATTTTCCGTGCCACGATGGTGCCGTCATACGCCTCATCTGCCGCAAAAAGTGTCACGTCGTGCTCCTCGACCGAGGGCTCTTCAAATGATTCCACCCGGATGTGCAGCGTGATTTTGGGGTACTTGGCACGGAACCCAGCCAGCATGGGGGCCAACAAGTAGGTGGCCAGCACCGGCGTGGCCAGCACATGCAGCTCCCCGGCAAGCTCCTGGGTATGCAAGTTGGCCAAGGCATCAGCCTCGTCAATGTCCTGAAGAATGGCGCGTACCCGGGCCAGATAGGCCTCACCGGCTTCACTCAAAGAAACCTTCCGCGTCGAGCGGTGGAGCAAACGGGTCCCCAAGTGTTCTTCCAGATCGGCCACCAGCCGCGTCACAACGGCCGGCGACATGTCCAAGGCACGTGCTGCAGCTGCAAAACCGCCTTCGTCAATGACTCGCTGAAACACCCGCATGGATTGCAACCGGTCCATCGCACTTTCCTTTTCCAACAAGAACTCGATTGTTTCCAAATCAGCAACGCTGAAGTTCTATTTTGATAGTTTATCTTTGTTTTGAGGAATTTTACAGTTCATCCCATCGACGAGACGCAAACGAAATAAACGCCCCATCGATGCTGTTCAGACGGACTGAAACCCGCCGGAGCGGAATCTTCAACTTTGAAAGGAACTTCATCATGAACAAGACTACTTTTGCTGCGATCACCCTGGTTCTCGGCTCTTTGTTGGCCGGTCAAGCTTTCGCTGCTGACGCTGCTACCGATGCCAAGGCTGCCGACAAGCAAGCCGTTGCCGCCAAAGCAGCTGACAGCAAGTCCACTGACGCTTACGCGGACCTGGACAAAATCAAGAAGTGGTAATCCGCACTACGGCCCACAGGCCGTGAGCGCAACCCGCACCAGCCCGGCACCGCCGGGCTATTTTTTTGCCTGCGGGAAAGACAGACATGCCAGCGCGCCGCCCTGCTCTCTGGGCATCAGGCTGATGGTCGCGCCCACTTTGGCCAGCAGGCGTTGAGCCGTCAGTAGGCCCATACCCAAACCGGGAAACTGCTTGGCGGAATGCAATCGGCCAAACACCTTGAACAACTTGTCTTGCATCGCCGGGTTGAAACCGGCACCGTTGTCTTCCACCCGCAGCTGCACCTTTCCTTCCGGACCTTGATGGACCGACACGGAAATCACAGGCTCCGCCACCTTGGCGGTAAATTTGAAGGCATTGGCCAAAACCTGTGTCAGCGCTTGCCGAACTATGGCCTCATCAGCCAGCACCTCGAGCGGGGCGGGCACATCCACCGTCACTGCGACAGTGCGAGCAGCAAAGCCTGCCTGCACCTCCCGCACGCAAGACTCCACCAAGGGAGCCAGTTCAACAGCACTCGGCATTGCCTGCACAGCCCCAAGGCGGGACAGGGCCGTTAAAGCGTCCAGCAACACGCCCATGTGATCGGCGGAGGCCGTGATGGTGCGCAGAAAGTCAGCACTTTCGCCCGTGAGCTGGGCACCGGCTTCCTCCTCCAGCAAACGCGCAAACGACACCAGATGGCGTAGCGGCGCCCGCAGGTCGTGAGACACGGTATAGGTGAACTCCTGCAGCTCAGCACGGCTGGCAGCAAGTTCTGCTTCCAGCTCTTGGATACGTTGCTGCAATTGGTGCTCGCTGCTGTGCATGTTCACCCCTCAGGCTTTGGGTTTCTTTGCCGGCCGGCTCCAGTTGGCAATGCTCACCTGTTTACCGCGCGCCACACTCAGGGCACCGGCTTCGGTGCTCTTGGTAATGGTCGAGCCGCCACCGATGGTGCCGCCTGCACCAATGGTGACGGGCGCGACCAACACGCAATTGCTGCCCACATGCACATCCGCCTCAATGACAGTGCGGTGTTTGTTGGCGCCGTCGTAGTTAGCGGTAATGCTGCCTGCGCCATAGTTCACCCGCTCACCGACTGTGGCATCGCCCAAATAAGCCAAGTGGTTGGCTTTGGCGCCGGCGGCAAGGGTGGAATTCTTCACCTCCACAAAATTGCCGATATGCACCTCGGCGCCCAACTTGGCGCCGGGTCGCAAGCGGGCGAAGGGGCCAATCAACGCGCCTGCACCCACGGTCACGCCCAAACTCTCGCCATCAATGTGCGTAAAAGGGTGAATCACTGCGCCCGCCTCGATCACACAGTTGGCAATCACGCAGTTGGCGCCAATGGACACGCCTTCGCCCAGACTCACCTGGCCTGAAAAAACACAATTCACATCGATGCTGACGTCATGGGCGCACAACAGGTCGCCACGCACATCGATGCGCGCAGGGTCGGCCAGCCGAACGCCTTCGTCCATCAAACGGTGGGCCTGCTGCAATTGGTAGGCACGCTCCAGTTCTGCCAGTTGCACCGGACTATTCACCCCGGCCACTTGCACGGGATCCGAAATCTTGTGCCCCACCACCGCCACGCCGTCGGCCACTGCAAACTTCACCACGTCGGTCAGGTAGTACTCGCCCTGGGCGTTTTTATTGTCCAGGCGAGCCAACCAAGTTTTAAGCTGCGCCGCAGGCACCGCCATGATGCCGCTGTAAATCTCTGTGATTGCACGTTGTGCCTCAGAAGCATCTTTGTGCTCCACGATGGCTTGCACCGCGCCACCCGCATCCCGCACGATGCGCCCGTAGCCCGCCGGGTTGCTTTGTTCCAGCGTCAGCAGCGCCAGTTTGTTGCCGCCACAGGCCTGAATAAGGTGGAACAAGGTATCGGACTGCGTCAAGGGCACGTCACCTGAGAGCACCACCACCACGCCATCGTCCGGCAGCACCGGCGCGGCTTGCTGCACGGCATGGCCGGTGCCGAGCTGCGGCACCTGGCGCACAAAATTCAAGGCAAATCCGGCGCCAGCGCCCGTGAAATCTGCGCAGGCTGCTTCCACTTCCATAGCACTGTGGCCGGTGATCACCACCACATGACGGGCCTGCAGGTCCGCTGCGGTTTCCACCACGTGCTGCAACAAGGGGCGCCCGGCCAAGCGCTGCAAGACTTTAGGGATTTTGCTGCGCATGCGGGTGCCTTTGCCCGCCGCCATAATGACCACGTCCACCGGAGCGTGTGCCGGTGCGCCACTTGAAAGATGGGGATTGGAAGTCAAAGCCATGCCTTTGTTGAATTCTGGAACGTTAGTTCGCGCGGGGGGTGTAGTCCGGCGCTGGTGCGCCATTATCTGCCTGCTGGCAGCGGGGCTGACTCTGACAGGTTGCGGCGCGGTGCGACTGGCCTACAACAACGCCCCCGACCTCACCTACTGGTGGCTGGATGGCTTTCTGGACCTCGATAGCACGCAAAGCGTGCGCCTGCGCAGTGACCTGAATGCCCTGCAGGCCTGGCACCGCAAAGAAGAGTTGCCCGCAGTGGCTGAAATGCTCAAGAACCTGCAAGCCGCGTCTCCCCAGCCCGTGGCGGGCGATCAGGTATGCCAGTTATCGCGCTACTTGGAAGGCCGGTTCCAGGCGGTGCTTGACCGCGCCACGCCGACAGCGATTGCACTCGGCCCCACCCTGAGCAACGCCCAGTTGGACCACTTGGCGCGCTCCTGGGACAAGCGCAATGCGGAATGGCGGGAGGAATGGCTGGACGGGTCCCCGCAGGAACGACTGAGCCGGCGCCTGAAAACTACCATCGAACGCGCCGAGGGCTTTTACGGCCGGCTCACCGACGTCCAGAAAGCGCTGATCCGCAGCCAATTGGAAAGCTCGCCTTTCGATGCGGCCATCCAATACAAAGAGGTGCTGCGGCGGCAGAAAGACGCACTCCAAACCCTGCGCGCGCTCAAAGCCGGCGCGCCCAGTGAGATTCATGTACAGGCCGAAATGCGGGCCCTGTTGTTGCGCAGCCTCCAGTCGCCTGACACCACGTTTGTGCAATACACCGAGCGGGTTCGCAGCCATTTCTGTGAATCTGCCGCAGAGCTTCACAATGCCACCAGCCCGGCCCAGCGCACCAAGCTGCAACAAACCTTGCAGGGCTACGAAAACGATGTGCGCGCTCTGATGCAACGCTGAATCGCCATGAGCACCACTGACTCCGGATTTGCCGACTATTGCTGCGAACTCTTGGCCAGCCTGGGACCCTGCCACGCCAAACGCATGTTTGGTGGTTGGGGCATCAGCTGCGATGGTTTGACGGTGGCCGTGATAGTGGACCTGGGCGACGGCGACACACTCTGGCTCAAAGCCAGTGCAGACAACCGTGCCATCTATGAAGCGGAGGGCTGCAAACGCTTCGTTTACACCGCCAAGGGCGTGCCACGTGGCATGAATTACTACAGCGCCCCGGCGGACGCCATGGAGTCACCGGCCTTGATGCGGGATTGGGCACAGCTAGCCTGGCAGGCTGCGCTGGCAGCCCGCAATCCAGCCCCCGCTAGACGGGCCAAACCACTCCGTGGTCGTTGAGAATGGCGTCCAGCGGCATATCGTGGGCTTCCGGCTCAAAATCATCCACAAAACCAGTACCAAAACCCAAGCCTACGGTGAAGGGCTTGGGATTCAAGCTGGCCAGCATGCGGTCGTAAAAACCACCGCCATAGCCCAAGCGGTACCCGCCGGGGCCATAGCCCACGCAGGGCACAAACAGCAAGGTGGGCACGATCAGCTCGGTGTCTTTGGGCTTGGGAATGCCATAGGCATCCTCTTCCATCGGGCAGCCGGGGTACCAGGCATGGAAGGTCATGGTTTTGTGCGCGCGGTTTACCACCGGCAAGCCGATGCGGCGCGGCTGGGGCTGGTCGATCAGCTCCCCGTCTTCTTTCCAGCGGTGCAAGGCCGGCAAGGGGTCAAACTCGCCTTTGATCGGCCAATAGGCACCGATCACCGCATCCGGCCGGCCTACCAGCCAGATGCGCATCACGCGTTGTAAAAGATCGGCACGCTGTAGTCGATCCGGCATCGCCAGACGTTGATCCAACAGGGCCTTGCGAAGGGCTTTCTTTTGTGCAGCTTTGCTGTCGTCCGAGTTGTCCATAATCCCCACATGCAGTTTTCAGCCATTCTGACATCACTGGCCCTGTGCGGTGCCCTGATGTCCTCCACTTTCACTTCAGCATACGCGCAAGGGCGCGATATCACCCGTCTCGATGAGACCATTCTGGACCTGGCCCAAGCCTACAAAAACCGGGACCGCAAACGTCTGAGCGCTGCCTTGCCCTCAATGAAGGGCTACATCTTGGAACCATGGGCCGCGTATTGGGAACTCTCTGCCCGCCTAGACGAGGCCAGCAAGTCCGAAATTCAAGACTATCTGAATCGCTACAACGGCACTTACCAGGAAGATCGCCTGCGCGCTGAGTGGCTGCTTCAACTCGGCCGCAACCGCGACTGGGACACTTTCGGGCGCGAGTACCCGCTCTACCGAATGAACGACGACAAATCCGTGCGTTGCTATGCGCTGTGGGCAGACTACAGCACCCGCAATGCCGATGTAGCCGGTGCCTTGGAACCTGTTTGGTGGGGACAGAAAGAAGCCGACGACGCATGCGGCGGTCTGGCTGCCCAACTGGTCAAAGACAAAAAGCTCAGCGCGCACAGCGCATGGGTCCGGGCACGGTTGGGCATGGAAAACGACCGCTTGCGTGTGGCCACACAAGCCGTTGCGGCACTGGACAGCGACTACGTCAAAACCGTCAACACCATTTACAGCACGCCGGCCAAGTACCTGAACGACAAAGTCACCGCGCTGCGTCCACAGACGCGCGAATTTGTATCGCTCGCCCTGATCCGGCTGGCCTATATAGACCCGGACAGTGCAGCTGTTGAGATCGACAAACTGCGCTGGAAAGCCCAGCTCAACCAGGAAGAACGCAGCTGGGTCTGGGGTGTCATCGGTAAACGTCTGGCGCAAAAACTCTCCGACGAGGCTCCCGCAGCCTTCGCAAAAGGGCAGCTCGCCCAAATGCATGAAGACCATCTTGCTTGGGCTGCGCGCGCCGCACTGCGGGCTGGCCGCTGGAGCCAGGTGGCGGAAGCCATTGCCGCCATGCCCGAGTCCATGCGCAGTGACCCGACCTGGGTCTACTGGCGTGCCCGCGCACTGGCGCAACGCAGCAACGTAGAGACGGCCAAGATGGAGAGCCAGGCTCTGCTCGAATCCATTGCCGGAACCAAAGGCTTTTACGAGATGCTGGCCTTGGAAGAATTGGGCCAAAAAATCGTGGTGCCGGCCAAACCGGCACCTTTGACACCGGAAGAAAAAGAGCAAGCCAAAAAGAACCCCGGTCTGGCCCGCGCCCTGCACGCCATCGCCATTGGTTTGCGCAGCGACGGCGTGCGCGAATGGAACTACACCACCAACCTGCACAACCGCGGCGGCCTGGATGACCGTGCTTTGCTGGCAGCAGCTGATCTGGCCTGCAAGGCCGAGGTGTGGGACCGCTGCATCAACACCAGCGAACGCACCAAAGGCATGGTCGATATCGATCAGCGCTATCCCATGCCGCACAAGATCGCGGTGCTGGCCCGTACCCAACTCATAGGGCTGGACCCGGCCTATGTCTACGGTTTGATCCGGCAGGAGAGCCGCTTCATCACCGACGCCAAATCCAGTGTGGGCGCCTCCGGCCTGATGCAGGTCATGCCGGCTACCGCGAAATGGACCGCCAAGAAAATCGGCCTCAATGACTTCCAGGGCCACCAGATCACTGACCGCGACACCAATATCGCCATCGGCACCGGGTATTTGAAGCTGGTACTCGACAGCTTTAACGGCTCCATGCCCATGGCAGCGGCAGCTTACAACGCGGGCCCCGGCCGCCCCCGGATTTGGCGCGGCCAGTCCGGCGGCCCCACCTGGGAGGCCGCCATCTGGGCCGAGAATGTTCCTTTCTCTGAAACCCGAGACTATGTGAAGAAAGTACTGGCCAACACCACGCTATATGCCGCGCTCATCACGGGTCAACCTCAGTCCCTCAAGGCCAAACTAGGCACCGTGGGCCCCCGGGATGCAGCTAGCCCTGAAGCAGGCCTGGACCTGCCTTGATGAAGTTGCAGAAGGCTCAGGCCGCTCCTCGATAAAACTCGTATCGGTTGCGGCCGCCGCGCTTGGCGGCATACATGGCTTGGTCCGCATGCGTTAGCAGCGTCTGAGGCTCCGAGCCATGCTCAGGAAAAAGCGCCAGCCCCAGGCTGCCTGACACCTGCACCACCGGTGGGTCAGGCCCCTCACCCAAGACGCACGGTGCGGCAATGGCAGACATCAGTTTGGTGGCCAGCACCTGGAGTTCGGTCCGGCCTTCCACTGCGCTGAAAATCATCACAAACTCGTCACCACCCAAGCGGCATACCGTATCCGCCGCGCGCAAAGTGCCCTGCAACCTGCGGGCCACTTCCTTCAACAGCAAGTCGCCTGCGTCGTGGCCGTGGTTGTCGTTGACCTCTTTGAAGTGGTCCAGATCCAGAAACCCGATGGCAAACACCCCTTTGTGCCGGCTGTAGTGCGCGCACAGCATCTTGAGCCGGTCTTGCAGGAGCACCCGGTTGGGTAAACCCGTCAGGGCGTCATGCTCGGCAAAGTGGCTGCGGGCTTCAAGCCGCTTTTTCTCCGTCACGTCCTGCAATACGGCAAGGCTGCGCACGGGTTGGTGCGCTTCGTCGTATTCCCAAATGGCAGACAGGATCACGTCGCACAGCGTGCCATCGCGGCGACATAACTGGTAGTCGATGTTGTCGCAACGGCCATCGCGCACGGCGGCAGGGATCACGACCTCACGTGCTTTGCGCGCGGAAGCGGGATCCATAAAGTCGGCCACATGCCGTCCCAACACATCTGCCTCGGCATAGCCCAGCGTGTCCAGCCACAACTTGCTGACCTGCACGATGCGACCTTGCGCATCAATCGAATGCAGCATGGCCGGAGTCTGAAAGTAAAGGTCCCGGGCCCGCGATTCACTGTCGGCCAGCACCTGCAAAGCCTGGCGCTGCCCTTCAGACATCACAGCCAGAAACAAGCCCGGCAAGAGCGTGGCCAATACCGACAAATAGAACAAGGCATCGCCCCACCAGCTGGAGGTTGGCGGAGGCAGCAACACGCCGTAGCGGATCAGTGCAGCCATGCTGGCGGCGACCAGCAGGTTGGCAGCAAAGGTGGCTACCAGGGTCGAACGCATGGCCATCCATACGACGGGAGCCACCATGATCACAAAGGGCTTGGGCAGGCTGGTACTTGCCCACAGCGTGACCGCCACACTGCCCAACAACATGGCCAGGGCCAGAGGTTCGGTGACTTGCGCCAGCGCCACGCGGGGCCGCTTGGTGGCCACGGACAAAGCCAGAGGCAATGCCGCCACTGTGCCTATGGTGTGTCCGATGAACCAGTTCAGCGACAACACTTGCCAGTCGCCGATGGCGGCGCCCACCCAGACCATTCCACCCAATGGAGCAAGCAGCGCTGCGGGTAACAGGGCCGCGCGCAGCAGAACCATTCCCTGCACTGCGGCCCGTTCCCCGGCGTGCTCCAAGGCACGGATGCGGTCCAGCATGACGGCAGACAGCATCATTTCCAACAAATGCACTGGCACGTCCAAGCCGGCACGCCACGCCATGGTCATGGGGCTGATCCAGGCTTGAAACTCTGGTCCGGCCCCCCAGGCGTACGCCACGTGCGCCGCCCACACGGCCACCAACAAAGCAGCCAACATGGCGGGCCACTGCGAGCGCTGCAGGCGCAACAGAGCCACGGCCCCTACCGGGTTGGCCATCCAGATAATGACCTGCCCCGGCCGCGCGTCGGACACCATCAGCGATAGCAGCCCCATGGCTGCGCAGACACCTGCCCACAGCAGCATCCACCGCACGCTGCGTGCGCGGGGCCGCATGGCACCGGTTTGCTGGACTTCAAAGACCATCCGCAGCCCTGTCTGAAGAACGTTTGGCCCGCAATCGCCATACCCCCACCATGACCAAAGCCAGCACCGACAACACCATGGCCAGTTTGCGCACCCAGGTGAGCCGCGGGTCTTCGTAGGTCAATGTCTCAGTGTCTATCCAGCGGCGCAACAGCGCCTGTCGGGTAGCGGGCGTGATGTCCTTGAGGCCGGCATTCAAGGCATCGCCCAGCGCTGCCAGTTCTTTGCGATAGGCAAAGCTCAGCTCGTACTCAAAGGGGAGCGACTCCACCACCTGCACCCCGCGTATGCCGCTGTGACGGGTGGCATCGCTCACGCTGGCCACATCCGCCACCACGCCGTCCACATCACCACGCAGCAGGGCTTGTAACGCGGCCACATCATCGGACACCGCAACCCAACGGATCAGCGGGTAATTGGTGCGCACAAAGCTCTCTACCGCATAGCCCTTGCCCACGGCGACCGGTCGGTCGGCGAGGTCTTTCAGCGTCGGGGGAATGGGCCCCTGCTTCACCACCAACACGGCGGGTACCTTGACGTAAGGTTCCGTGAAGGCCAGAAACTCGGCCCGCTCCGGGGTGGGGCGCAAGGAAGAAATCAGGTCTACCTCGCCACGGCGCGCCGCTTGCAAGATATTTGCAAGATTGTCTGCGGGCAGCACCTGCACGTTGGCGCCCAATCGGGGCTTGAGGATGTCCAGCACATCGATGGACAGGCCTTGCACCTGCCCGGCAGGCCCGGCGCTTACAAAGGGGGCGTAATCTTTTTCAGGCGCAAAGCGGATGGTTTGTGCCGCCACTGCGCCATGCAGCATGACCAGGCAAAAAGCCATCAGCCCGAAGACGGTGCGCCGGCAAGAGCTTGTGGTGTGCGCCATGGTTGTGTCCCTCTCGTTGTGTCTGCTGGAGTGCAGTGTCCGAGTCCTTGAAGCCAGTATAGGACCGGCCCCGCCGCGCGCCTAGCCCCCACAGGCGGTGCTAGCATGACGTTTTGACCAAGGATTGCGCATGATCAAGCTCTACATCGGTAACAAAAATTATTCTTCGTGGTCCATGCGCCCTTGGGTGCTGTTAAAGCAAGCCGGAATCGATTTTGAAGAAGTCATGGTGCGGTTTGACTCCTTCGACAGCCAGTCGCAATTCAAAACCACGCTCGCCAAGCTCAGCCCCACCGGCAAGGTGCCTTTGCTGGTCGATGGCGACCTCGCGGTCTGGGACACCCTGGCCATTGCCGAATACGTGGCCGAAGCGTTTCCCAACCTGCAGCTCTGGCCCGCCGACAAAGCCGCCCGTGCACGGGCCCGCAGCGTGTGCGCCGAGATGCACTCCGGCTTCACCGGCCTGCGCAGCAACTGCCCCATGAACATCGAGGCCACCCTGCTGGAAACCGGCGCCCTAATCTGGCGCGACAAGCCCGCCGTGCGCGCCGATGTGGCCCGCCTGAGCGCCATGTGGGAAGAGCTGCTGGCCCAGTATGGCGGCCCCATGTTGTTCGGCCAGTTCTCCGTGGCGGATGCCTACTTCGCCCCCGTCTGCGCCCGCCTCAAAACCTATGGCCTGCCGGTCAGCCCGGTGGTGGGTGCTTATGTGTCCCGCGTGCTGGCACTGCCCGGCGTGCAGGCCTGGATCACCGGCGCGCTGGCGGAGAAAGACTTTCTGGACTTTGAAGAACCCTACCGCCTGCAACGCTGAACCCCTTCCTCAGCCTGAACCTTCCATGCCCGCCGGCTCGCCCGCCCACACCCACTCCACCGGCACCTTTCTGGTAGGTGGTGCCGTGCGCGACGCGCTGTTGGGCCTGGAGGTGAAAGACCGCGACTGGGTGGTCGTGGGCAGCAGCCCGCAGCAAATGCTGGATGCGGGCTACCTCGCCGTGGGCAAAGACTTCCCGGTGTTTTTGCACCCCCGCACCCAGGAGGAATACGCCCTGGCCCGCACCGAGCGCAAAACCGCGCCCGGCTACAAGGGCTTTGCGGTGCACGCCGCACCGGATGTGACGCTGGAAGAAGACCTGGCCCGGCGCGACCTCACTATCAATTCCATAGCTGCTCGCGCAGATTCCACGGGCGCCAATGGCACTTTTGATACTAAAGACCTGATAGACCCCTTCGGCGGCCAGGCAGACCTGCAGATGCGTGTACTGCGCCATGTGACGCCTGCCTTTCGCGAAGACCCGGTGCGCATCCTCCGTGTGGCCCGGTTTGCGGCGCGGTTTACCGAGTTCACGGTGGCACCTGAAACCACCGCCCTGATGCAGACCATGGTGGAAGACGGCGAGGTGGACCACCTGGTGCCTGAGCGCGTGTGGCAAGAGATCGCCAAAGGCTTGATGGAAGCCCGCCCCTCCCGCATGTTTGAGGTGCTGCGCAGCTGCGGCGCCCTGAAGCGCCTGCTGCCTGAGCTGGACCGGCTCTGGGGCGTGCCCCAAAGCCCCGAGCACCACCCCGAGGTGGACACGGGCGTGCACGTCATGCTCGTGCTGGACCGCGCAGCACAGCTGGATGCGCCGCTGGCGGTGCGCTTTGCCTGCCTGGGCCACGACCTGGGCAAAGGCACCACGCCCGCTGACGTGCTGCCCCGCCACATCGGCCATGAGGAGCGCAGCGCCCGCCTGCTCAAGGGCGTTTGCCAGCGGCTGCGCGTGCCCAACGACTGCGCCGAGCTGGCCGACGTAGTCGCCCGCGAGCACGGCAACATCCACCGCAGCGGCTCGCTCAATGCTGCTGCCCTGCTGCGCCTCCTGGAGCGCTGCGACGCCATCCGCAAACCTGAGCGCTTTCGCGCCGCCTTGCTGGCCTGCCAGTGCGATGCCCAAGGTCGCCTCGGTCTGCACGATGCGCCCTACCCCCAAGCCCAGCGGCTGGGGCAGGCACTGGACCTGGCGCTGGCAGTTGCTACAGATTCCATAGCTGCTCGCGCAATATCCATGGGCGCTACCGGCCCAAAGATCGGTCAATTCATCCAAACCGCCCGCGCTGAGGCCATTGCCGCTGGCCTGCCGGCTGCCACCGCTGCCTGAGGGTTGTTCCGCTGCCAGCGCCGGGGCTTGCCTTGGTATGCTCCAAGCATGGCCCATTTACTGATTGTTGAAGACGATGAATTGCTGCGCGACGGCCTGTGCGCGCAGCTGGTACACGCCGGCCACAGCGTGAGCAGCGCCA
Organism: Rhodoferax mekongensis; assembly: GCF_032191775.1. Taxonomy (NCBI): domain Bacteria; kingdom Pseudomonadati; phylum Pseudomonadota; class Betaproteobacteria; order Burkholderiales; family Comamonadaceae; genus Rhodoferax; species Rhodoferax mekongensis. The sequence continues at coordinate 3,771,776 of NZ_CP132507.1, forward strand.
GCGACGGCGCGCAAGCCCAAGGCCTGCTGGAGTCCACCCGCTTTGACGGTGTGGTGCTCGACCTGGGCCTGCCGGTGGTGGACGGTATTGCCGTGCTGCAATGGATACGCCAGCGCCTTGCCGCGCTGCCGGTGCTCATCCTCACCGCGCGTGATGGCGTTGACGACCGCGTACAAGGCCTCAACGCGGGCGCCGACGACTACCTCACCAAACCCTTCAACATGGCCGAGCTGCTGGCCCGCCTGCAGGCCATGCTGCGCCGCTCGCGCCTGCCTGCATTCGGTGGCTCGCTGGAGGTGCAAAGCACCCACAGCCGCAACCTGCGTCTGGACCCGGTACTGCCCCTGGCCTGGCTGGGCGATGACCCGATGGAGCTCACCCATCGCGAATGGTCTTTGCTCTCGCTGCTGGTCAACAACATGGGGCAGGTCGTCGGCCGGGAAGACGTGTTGTCCGTCTGGCAAACCGCTCCGCTGGAGGGCGGCGCCGCCGGCTCCAACGCGCTGGAGGTGTACGTGCACCGCCTGCGCCGCAAGCTCACCGATAGCGGCTTGAACATCCGCAACGTGCGCGGCCTGGGCTACATGCTCGAATCGGACACTCCGTGAGCCGCCCTGCGCGCTTCTCGCTCAAGCGGCAGTTGTTGATCTGGTTGCTGCTGCCCCAGCTGGTGTTGTGGCTCATGGGTGGCGTGCTGGCATTCCGCGTGGCGCTGGCCTATGCGGAGAAAACCATTGACCAGTCGCTCACGCAATCGGTGCGCTCGCTGGCCAGGCAGGTCAAGCCCATGGGCTCCGGCCTGCTGGTGGACTTTCCGCGTGCGGCGCGCGACATCATCGAACAAGACCCGGACGACCGCGTGGCCTACATGGTGTCCTCCCCGCCCGGCAGCTTCTTGCTGGGCAACACCAAAATTCCAGGGCGCACGCCCGACCTGTACTCCGCCGACAACGAGCCCGTGCTCTACGAAGTGGTGATGGATGGCCGGCCCATGCGCGTGGCTTCCATCGACCTGAGTTTTGGCGATGGTTTCACCGACCAGCGCATGCGGGTGCAGGTGGCCAAGAGCCTGGTAGCGCAGCAACGCATTGCCCGGGAGCTGGTGCGTGACGTGCTCTTCCCGTTGCTGATCTTGGGCGCCGTGCTCAGCGTGCTGGTGTACGAAGGCATACGCCGCGGCCTGGCTCCACTGGAGCGGCTGGAGGCGCAGCTGGCCAACCGCAACATGGCGTCGCTCTCTCCCATCGAGATGACGCAAGCGCCGGAGGAAGTGCACTCCCTGGCCAACACCCTGAACCAGCTGCTCACCACCCTGCGCCGCAGCCTGAGCCAGGAAAAGCGCTTTTTGAATGACGCCGCCCACCAACTGCGCACGCCCCTTGCGGGCCTGATCAGCCAGACCGAGCTGGCCATGCAAGAGAAAGACCCCGAGGCCTTGCAACAGCGCCTGACCAAAGTGCACACCGGCGCCCAGCGCAGCGCACACCTGGTGCATCAGCTGCTGTCTTTGGCCCGCACGGAAGCGGAGGTGAGCCTGGTGCCGGTGGATGCTGCTTCGCTGGCGCGGGAAGTGGCACGCGAATGGACGCGCCGCGCCCTGGCGGCTGGCGTGGACCTGGGCTACGAGGGCGAAGACAGTGTCATGGTGCCCGCCGACAAACTGCTGCTGCGCGAAGTGCTGAGCAACCTCATCGACAACGCCCTGCGCTACGCCGGCAAAGGTGCCGTGGTTACGCTGCGCACCACGGTGCACGATGGCTTCTGCTGGCTGGATGTGGAAGACACCGGCCCCGGCGTCTCTGGTGAGCAGCTAGAGCGCGTGTTTGAACGCTTCTGGCGCGCCAGCGAACTGCCCGGCGGCTGTGGACTGGGCCTGTCCATCGTGGCGGAAATCGCGCGGCGCCATAACGGCACGGCAACAGCGCAGACGACGTTGCCGCATGGGTTGACGATTCGGTTGCAGTTGCCTTTACAGCCCCTAATTTAGATAGTCTTGCAGAGAAATCTTTTTTTCACAGCATCACCTCCGCATCCATTTTTTCCACGAAAGGTGTACGACATGCAAATCACCGTTGAGACTACTGTGAAGGCGCCGATTGAGACCGTCTGGTCCGCCTACACAACTCCGCAAGATATCAAGCAGTGGAACACGGCATCTGATGACTGGCACACCACGCAAGCTACTGTTGATTTGCGCGCGGGCGGCAACTTCAGTTCGCGCATGGAAGCCAAAGATGGCAGCTTCGGCTTTGATTTCGCAGGGACCTATACCAAAGTGGTGCTCCATGAACGCATCGAATATGCCTTTGGTGACAGGAATGGGACGGTCGAGTTCAACAGCACTTCCGGTGGTGTGACGGTTCGCGTTACTTTTGATGCTGAAACCCAACACCCTTTGGAACAACAGCGTCAGGGTTGGCAGGCCATCTTGAATAACTTTGCCAAGCACGTCGAGGCGAAAAGTCTGTGAATCTCACGGGCCGCGCACGATAGTTTTTTGGCAAAAAAGCCGGGTTGCCTTTTTTGGACAGCTCGGCTTTTGCGTTGAAGTCCAGAAGACTTACACGTCCAAACGCACACCCGTCGCAGTGCTGAACCAGTTGGTGTTCGCAGGGTTCACGCGCAGGCCGACTTGATCACCGGCTTTCCAGGATGCGCTCGGAGCGGTGCGCACAGTCACTTCGCCCGCAGAGGTTTTCACCACCACGTACGTGTCGGCGCCAGTGGGTTCCACCACTGCCACTTCGCCGCGCCAGGCGGCATCGCCAGTGATCAGCTCGATGTGCTCGGGCCGCACGCCCAGGGTGGCGTCGCCAGCGGCGGGGGTCGCCAGCTCCAGGGTGCTGCCGTTGAAAGTAAAGCGGCCTTGCGCGCCGGGCACTTCCACATGACCCTTGATCAGGTTCATGGTGGGCGAGCCGATGAAGGTGGCCACATAGGTGTTGGCCGGGCGGTTGTAGATGTCGTCGGGTGTGCCGATCTGTTGCAGGATGCCGTCCTTCATCACTGCGATGCGGCTGCCCAGGGTCATGGCCTCAATCTGGTCGTGCGTCACGTACACGCTGGTGATGCCGGACACCTGGTGCAGGCGCTTGATTTCAGCGCGCATTTCTACGCGGAGCTTGGCGTCCAGGTTGGAGAGCGGCTCGTCAAACAGGAAGAGTTGGGGGTCACGTGCCAAAGCACGGCCCATGGCTACACGCTGGCGCTGACCGCCAGACAACTGCGCGGGGCGGCGGTCCAGCAAGTGTTCGATTTGCAGCATGGCCGCCACTTCAGCAATGCGCTTTTTGCGCTCTTCCACGGGCACCTTGCGCATTTCCAGAGCGAAGCCGATGTTGTCAGCCACGCTCATGGTGGGGTAGAGCGCGTAGCTTTGAAACACCATGGCGATGTCGCGCTGTGCGGGGGCCACGCCCACCACGTTTTTGCCGGCAATGCGTAGCTCGCCTTCGGACGGCTCTTCGAGGCCCGCAATGATGTTGAGCAAGGTGGACTTGCCGCAGCCGGAGGGGCCGACCAGGATCAGGAACTCGCCGGGGGCGACGTCGATTTCGATCTTTTTCAGGACTTCAACGGCTTTGTCGCCCTTGCCGAAAACTTTGCGGATGCCTGCGATTTGGAGAGAAGCTGCCATTTTTTATCCTTTCACCGCGCCAGCGGTGAGACCTTTCACGAAATATTGACCTGCCAGTACGTAGACCAACATGGTGGGGAGACCTGCGATCACGGCCGCAGCCATGTCGACGTTGTAGCTTTTGACACTGCTGGAAGTGTTGGCCATGTTGTTCAGGCCCACGGTGATGGGCTTGCTGTCCGCGCCACTGAAGGCCACGCCGAACAGGAAGTCGTTCCAGATGTTGGTGAACTGCCAGATGAGCGTCACCATCAGGATCGGGGTGGACATGGGCACCACGATGCGGAAGAAGATGCGCCAGAAACCGGCACCGTCAATGCGCGCTGCGTTCACCAGCTCTTTGGGGATGGCGGTGTAGTAATTGCGGAAGAACAGCGTGGTACCGGCCAAACCGGCAATGCAGTGCACCAGCACCAAGCCACCGAGTGAGCTGGAGAGGCCCAAGTAGCCCAACACCTGGCTCATGGGCAACAACACCACCTGGAAGGGCATGAACACGCCAAACAGCATGAAGCCAAACAGCACTTCGCTGCCCTTGAACTTCCACATGCTCAGCACATAGCCATTGATGGCGCCCCAGGCGGTGGAGATCAGCACAGCGGGCACCGCCATGATGATGGAGTTCATGAAGTAAGGCTGCAGGCCGCGGCAGTCCACACCGGTACAGGCGCTGGACCAGGCGAGTTGCCAGGATTCGAAATTGAGGGAGTTGGGCAAGCTCAGCAAATTGCCGGAGCGGATTTGCTCGGCATCTTTGAACGAGGTGGCCAACATCACGTACAGCGGCGCCAGGAAAAAGAAGGCGGCCAACAGCAACGTGCCGTAGATCAGGATGCGGGGTAGGTTTTTAGACAACATAGGGTGCGATCGTGGTGGTACGGTCGTGGATTAACGGTCGTGAGGTTTGGTGCGCAATTCGCTGTACAGATACGGCACCACGAGGGCCGCCACGAACATCAGCATCATGGTGGCGCTGGCTGCACCCAGGCCGATTTGGCCGCGGGTGAAGCTCATCACGTACATGAAGGTGGCGGGTACGTCAGACGCATAGCCGGGGCCGCCAGACGTGAGCGCCATCACAAGGTCAAAACTCTTGATAGACAGGTGCGACAACACCAGCACGGTGGAGAACACCACGGGGCGCAGGATGGGAAGAATGATGCGCCAGTAGATGCGGGGAAGCGAAGCGCCGTCGATCTGGGCGGCTTTGATGATGCTGTCGTCAATGCCGCGCAGGCCGGCCAGCGACAAGGCCATGGCAAAGCCCGCGGACTGCCAGATGCCGGCAATTACCACGCAGTAAATGGCGGTTTCAGACTGCACCAGCCAGTCAAAGCTGAAGCTGGTCCAGCCGAAATCGTGCGCCAACTTTTCCAAACCAAGGCTCGGGTTCAAGATCCATTTCCAGGCAGTGCCGGTCACGATGAACGACAAGGCCATGGGGTAGAGGTAAATGGTGCGCAGCACGCCTTCGGCACGGATTTTCTGGTCCAGAAAAATCGCCAAGGCCATGCCCAGAATCATGGAGCCACCCACATACAACACGCTGAAGATGCCGAGGTTTTTGAGAGCGATGTACCAGCGGTCCATTTCCCACAGGCGCACGTACTGCTCCAGCCCCACGAACTCTTCGTAGTTGGGCAGCATGCGCGAGCCGGTGACCGACAGGATGCCGTTCCAGATCATGAATCCGTAAATGAAGGCGAAGCCGAGCACAAAGCCCGGAGCAATCACCAGCTTGGGGAGGATGTTTTCAAGGGTTTTCATAAGTCTTACTTTTGCTTGGGCGCACTCACTGCGACCAATTTGGCGACGGCCTCACTCACGCTCAGCTTGTCGTTGTTCCAGAACTCGCTCACCGCGGCACGCATGGCCGCTTGCTGTGATGACGACAGTGCCATGCCATGGGCTACCGAGGGCACCAGCGCGCCCGAGGCGGAGGTGGCTACAAAGTCTTTGCTGGAGGTCTTGGCGCAGTCGTCAAACTTCTCCATGTTCATGCCCAGTCGCACAGGGATGGAGCCTTTGCGCAGGTTGAACTTTTCCTGAAACTCCTTGCCCATGAGCAGGTAGGCCAGGTAGCCTTGGGCCTTTTGGGCTTCCCAGCTCTTGAGCTGGAACATGGCAAAGGAGTCCACGTTGAAGGTGTAGGCGTTGGCGGTGCCGGGTGCAGCGGAGCAGGTGAATTCCTTGCCCGGTGTCTGGCCCGCAGCCAGAAACTCGCCCTTGGCCCAGTCGCCCATGAACTGGAAGCCGGCTTTGCCGTTGATGACCATCTCGGTGGTGACGTTCCAGTCACGGCCGTTGGAATTGGCATCGGTGTAAGACTTGATGCGGCGGAAGATTTCCAGAGACTTTTTCATCTCGTCACTGGTCATCGCAGCGCGGTCCAGCTTGACCAAGGCTTTGTCGTACAGCGCGGTACCGCCAACGCCAAGAACCACGCTTTCAAACACCGTGAAGTCCTGCCAGTCCTGCCCGCCGTGTGCGACAGGGATGAAGCCGGCAGCCTTGATCTTGTCGGCTGCGGCAAAAAATTCGTCATAGGTTTTGGGCAGTGCTGCGACACCCGCTTTTTTGAGCACGGCGGAGTTGGCCCACAACCAATTCACCCGGTGTACATTCACCGGGACGGCCACGTAGCGGCCTTTGTATTTCATCTGGTCGGCCACGACCTTGGGGAGCGCTTCGTCCCACTTTTCGAACGACGCCATCGCGTCGAGGTTGGTCAACACGTTCAGTTCGGCCCATTCCTGAATGGCCGGCCCTTTGATGTTGGCTGCCGCTGGAGCATTGCCCGCGAGCACACGCTGTTTGAGCACCGCCATGGCATTCTGGCCACCACCACCGGTCACGGTAAAGTCTTTCCAGGTGTGGCCGCGTTTGCCCATCATGTCTTTGAGTTCTGCAACCGATTTGGCTTCACCGCCGGAGGTCCAGTAGTGCAAGACCTCTACTTCGCCGGCATGCAACGCGGCGCTTGCGCACAGCGCAAATGCAGCGGCCATGGTGCGCGCTAGGGCTGAAAAGTACATGAGAGTGACCTGAAGAACACGTGATGGGGAATGGCCCCACCCCCGTCAAGGGATGGGGCCATCTTGGAAGAACGGGCGCCAGGCGCCCGGCCAGGGCTTACTTGGTAGCAGCGGCCTTGGCGATGTTCTTCACACCGTCAGCAACGGAGATCTTGTCGTCGTTCCAGAACTGGGACACGGCGTCCTTGATCGCGCCTTCAGCAGCGGGCTTGATGGCCATGCCGTGAGCCACGGAAGGAACCAGACCACCGGACTTGGCGGTAGACACGAAGTCCTTGGCGGAAGTCTTGGCGCAGTCGTCGAACTTGTCCATGGACATGTTCAAACGCACGGGGATGGAACCCTTGTTCAGGTTGAAGACTTCCTGGAACTCTGTGCCCATGATGGAAGCAGCCAGATCAGCCTGGGCCTTTTGGGCGCCAGCGTCCTTCAGCTTGAACATCGCGAAGGAGTCCACGTTAAAGGTGTACGCATTGCCGGTGCCGGGAGCAGCAGCGCAGACGTAGTCTTTGCCGGGAACCTTGCCAGCAGCAGAGAACTCGCCCTTGGCCCAGTCACCCATGAACTGGAATGCGGCCTTCTCTTGGATGACCATGGCGGTCGCCAGGTTCCAGTCGCGGCCGGGGGCGGCTGCGTCGGTGTAACCCTTGACCTTGCGGAATGTTTCCAGGACCTTGGTCATGGTGGCGCTGGTCAGTGCCTTCTGGTCGAGCTTGATCAGAGCTTCGTTGTAGAACTTGGTGCCGCCCACGCCCAGAGCCACAGACTCAAAGGTGGTGAAGTCTTGCCAGTTCTGGCCACCGTGTGCCACGGGGATCAGGCCGGCCTTCTTGACCTTTTCAGCAGCAGCAAAGAACTCGTCCCATGTCTTGGGGGTAGCCGTCACGCCGGCCTTCTTCAGGACAGCGGAGTTAGCCCACATCCAGTTCACGCGGTGCACGTTCACGGGAGCAGCCACGTAGTTGCCTTTGTACTTCATGACGTCAGCCACCACCTTGGGCAGCAGGTCGTCCCACTTTTCAGCCTTGGCGGTAGCGTCGAGGTTAGCCAACACACCTTCAGAAGCCCACTCCTGAATGGCAGGGCCTTTGATCTGGGCGGCTGCAGGAGGGTTTCCGCTCACCACGCGGCTCTTCAGCACGGTAGCAGCGTTGTCACCACCGCCGCCGGCCACTGCGAAGTCTTTCCATGTGTGGCCCTTGCCTTGCATGATCTTCTTCAGTTCAGCCACGGACTTGGCTTCGCCGCCGGATGTCCAGTAGTGCAGGACTTCCACTTCACCAGCCACAGCGGCCGAACCAGCAACCACGAGTGCCACTGCGGTGGCGAGTTTAGAAAGCTTCAACATCTTGTCTCCAAAAAAGTGTATCTGTCCGGCTGTGCAACAAAACGGGCCGGAAGCAACGTTGAATTCGAGCGAACACCATGTCCACTTGAATTAATTAATTTTTAATTAATTTTTAACGTTGAACTACTAGGAGTTTCCCTAGGGAGACTTAGATCTATCAGCTTGATTTACCGGCTCAGGCCACCACCAATGCGAGCGCGGCGTAATCCCCGACCTTCTCACCCAAGCCGGCGGGCACGATCTCCACACCGTCGGTCAGGGCCGGCAGCTTGCCTTTGAGAGCGGCTTGGAGTTTGGGCAAGAGGTAATCGCGGTTGTGCCAGAACACACTGCCGCCCACGCTGATGCGCTGCAGGTCCAGCGTGGCCACCATGTTGTACAGGGTGCGCCCCATGACGTCGCAAAGATCATCCACAATGGCCACAGCGCCCGCGTCGCCTGCGCGAGCAGCTACAAAAAGCGTAGCAGCATCTGCAAAGCCTTGTGCGCCGAACCTGCGCGGAATCGCGTTGCCGGCGACCAGCCCTTCCACATCGCCCACGTTGCCGCAGCCGCACAAGGCATCGTTGTTGGAACTCACAAAGGTGTGGCCCGCATGGCCTGCGTTTCCGTTTTTGCCGCGCAGGATGTTGCCGTCCACACACAAGCCCATGCCGATACCGGTACTCCAGGTCACGTAAGCGCAATTGGCCACACCCTGCAACGCACCCCAGCGGCGCTCTGCTTCCAGGGCGCCTACTCCGTCGTTCTCTACCCGCACGTTCGGGAATGTGGCTTTCAAGGGGGCTTCGAGCAAGGCGGTCACCCAGTCGTTGGGCAAACCGCGCGCCTTGCCAGCCAGGCCGCCACAGATGTTGGGGCCGGCCAACTCGACCATGCCCTGGTTGATCACAAAAGGCCCGCAGGTGGCCACCCCCACTGCAGCAATGTCCGCCACGGCCACGCCCGCCAAGGCGCAGCTCTCGCCCACCATGCGGATGATCTGACGGGCCAGCGCGTCGTTGTTGCCTTCTTTGGCGGTGGGCTCAGAAACCTTGCCCCGCACGCCGGCAGCATCGGCAATATTGACTGCCACCTTGGTGCCGCCGATGTCCACACAGGCGACTGGCGCGCTGCCGGGGGCGATGTTCAATTCAATGTCGTGGGTCAATGCCATGATGCACTCGCTCTCAAATCTTGAAAATTAACAGGGGTTGGGTTTCAGTTGCGGCCGTAGTCGTCCTGCAGACGCACGATGTCGTCCTCGCCCAGATAACTACCGAACTGTACTTCCACAATCTCTACCGGGCCGTCGGTCAGATTGGCCAGGCGGTGCACTTGCCCGATGGCAATGTCGCAGTACTCACCGGGCCTCAGATCAAACTGGCGGTCATCCAGTGTGACCCGCGCAATGCCTTCGGTCACCACCCAATGCTCTGCACGCTGGTGGTGCTTCTGCAAACTCAGTTGCTGGCCGGGGTGCACACCGATGCGCTTGATTTTGTTGCCCGGTACTTCGGAGATGGTTTCGTACCAGCCCCACGGGCGCAGGGTGCGTTCGATGGTCTCGGTTCGCAAGGTAGTTTGCATGATTAAACAATCCTTAAAACGGCGCGGCTATCCTACCCCGCATCACACCCCCGTCGTTACGGGCTTGTTACTGCCGAATATCAGGATGCGGGAAACACGTGGGCCATGCCACGCGCTGAAACCTGCACCCGCGCACCCACGCCAGGCGCCTCAAGCCCTGCACTGTGCACGTGCACACGAGCACCGTTGGCAGAAGTATCCAACTGCACGATCAGCTCGCATACCGAGCCACAAAAATCGGTTTCCACCACCGTGCCCACACAGGAAGGCGCCTCCCCTGCGGATACTGCCGCCGTATCCAGGGGACTGACTGACAGCTGCTCAGGGCGCAACAGAATCTGGCCCGACCCCACCCGGGCGTGGTCTTGCGTGGGCAGCCGGCCCAGCGCGCAGTCTGCCCAGCCGGCTGACAGCGTCGCGTCGAGTACCACGGCATCGCCCAGGAAGCTGGCAGTGACCGGATCGTTCGGGCGCAAGTACAAGTCCAAAGGCATGCCCACTTGCGCGAGCAAGCCGCCACGCATCACGGCGACCTGGTCTGCGAAAGACAAAGCTTCCGCTTGATCGTGTGTGACCAGAATGGTGGTAATGCCTGCGTCTTGCAACAACCGGGCGACCGCCTTGCGCGTGGAAGCCCGCAAGCCCGTGTCCAGCGCAGAAAACGGCTCGTCCAGCAACATCAACTTGGGCCGCTGCGCCAAGGCGCGCGCCAGCGCCACGCGCTGCTGTTGGCCACCCGAAAGTTCGTGTGGGCGGCGTTGCAGCATGGCCCGGTCCAGCGAGACCATGTCCATCAATTCATTGATACGCGCCTTGCGATCGGGAGCCGACTTATCCAGTCCGAAGCCCACGTTGTCCGCCACGCTCAAATGCGGAAACAGCGCGCCGTCTTGCGGCACATAGCCAATGCCACGCTGGTGCGCAGGCACGATGGCAGGCCCGTCCGCAAGCACATCACCCTGCAACACCACGCGACCTGCGTCAGGCGCCTCAAAGCCTGCAATGATGCGCAAGAGGCTGGTCTTGCCGGAGCCCGAGGGGCCCACGATGGCGGTGCGGCTACCGCGCGGCACGCTCAGCTGTATGCCTTTGAGGGCCGCCACATTTCCATACGATTTGTGCACACCGTGCAGTTCAAGAGTCGTCATCGTCCCGCCATGCGTCGAGATTGGAGGTAAAGCATCCAGGTTAGCGGGAGCGACATCAGCACCATCAGCAGCGCATACGGCGCGGCGCCGGCATAGTCGATCTCCGAGCTGTGGGACCAGAAAGCGGTCGCCAGCGTCTGGGTGCCATTGGGGGCCAACAACAAGGTGGCCGTGAGTTCAGTGGTAATGGCCAAAAACACCATGGCGTACCCTGAAGCTGCGCCGGGTGCCGCCAAGCGCATGGTGATCTGCCACAGGGCCTGCAATGGCGTGCGCCCCAGACTGCGTGCGGCTTGCTCCAGCTCCATGGGGGCTTGTGCAATGCCTGCGCGCAGGCTCACCAGCGCACGCGGCAAAAACATGAGCGCATAGGCCAGCAATACCGTGAACACCGTCTGGTACAGCGGCAGCGCCACACGCACGGTCACGGTGACCAATGCCAGCGCCACCACGATGCCGGGCAGAGCACCGGCCAGGTAATTGGCACCTTCTACCCAACGTTGCACTTTCCCGGGCGACCGGATAGACAACCAAGCCATGGGTACCGCAGATACGGTAGTGAGCAAGGCCCCCAAACCGGCCAACAACAAGGTTTGCCACAGTGCGGGCGCCAATTCCTTGAAGTTCCAGACCTCTGCGCCACCGGCCCACAGCCAGCGGCTCAGGGTGACCAGCGGCACGCCCAGCGACAACAAGGCAGTCGCAGCAGGCAGTAGCAGGCAAAGTGCAGTCCAGCGGCCCAAGGCCCGCACAGGCACTTGCCGGGCAGAACCCGCGCCGACCCGCGCATACCGCTCCCGTCCGCGGGTGCCGGCTTCCAAGCCGAGCAAGCCAAAGCAGCACAGCACCAACACCCCTGCCAACATGTTGGCGGCCGGGCCGTTGTAGGTGGATTGGAACTGGTCCACGATGGCGGTGGTGAAGGTGTCAAAGCGGATGGTCACAAACAATCCGTATTCCGCCAGCAAATGCAGCCCCACCAGCAGTGCACCGCCCCAGATGGCCAGCCGCAGCTGAGGAAGCACCACTTTGATAAACACGGCCCACGGGCCGTAGCCCAACGAAGCCGCAGCATCTTCCATGGCCGGGTCTAGTCGGCGCAATGCGGCTGCGATAGGCAAATACACAAACGGAAAATAAGCCACCAGCGAAATCAGCACCGCCGCCCACAGGCCGTGCATGCCGGGCGCAACGCTGATCCATGCGTAGCTGTGCACAAAGGCCGGCACTGCCAAAGGCGCCGCAGCCAACCACGACCACCATCGCGCACCGGGCAAATCCGAACGCTCGGTCAGCCACGCCAAGGCCAAGGAGAGCACGATGGAAAGGGGCACGGTCAACACCACCAGCAGCGCGGTATTGATCAATAACTCGCCTACCCGCGGCCTGAATACCAAGGCCACCACCGTGTCCCAACCGCTCTGAAAAGCGACCCATGTCACGAAGCCCAGCGGCAGCAAGGCGAACACGGACACGAGCAACGCAGCCAGCGCCACCCAAGACAAACGCCCCTGGCGCGCGGGGCGGGCCAGGGGCGCAGGAACGCGCACTGCGATAGAAGTCACGAGAGGATTACAGCAGGCCCGCCTGGGTCATCAGGTCAGAGACCTTTTTGCTATTGAGTTTGGAAGGTTCGACTTTAGGTGCTTGCAAGTCTGCCAGTGGCACGAGGCTGCGGTGCGATGCGGCACCCTGGCCCACGGCATATTCAAACGAGCTGCCCGTGCGCAAAATTTCCTGGCCGCCTTTGCCGGCGATCCACTTCACAAAGGCCTGGGCTTCTGCTTTGCGTTTGCTGGAAGCCAGCACGCCCGCACCGGAGATGCTCACAAACGCGCCCGGATCTTCATTGCGGAAATAGTGCAAACCCACCTTCTCGCTGTTCTCACCGGTCTTGGCCATGTCGCCGTAGTAGTAGTAGTGGTAGATCACCGCGCCGTCCACCTGGCCTGCATTCACGGCTTTCATGGCAATGCTGTTGCCCTTGAAAGGCACGACGTTTTCTTTCATACCCTTGAGCCAGGCAGCTGTAGCAGACTCGCCCTTGAGCTCCAGCACAGCACTCACGATGGCCTGAAAGTCAGCGCCAGCGGGAGAGGCAGCCCAACGGCCCTTCCACTCGGGCTTGGCCAGATCCATCAGGGACTTGGGCAATTGCTCAGGGGTGAATTTGGTTTTCTTGTACACAAAGACGGTACTACGCGCAGCAATACCTACCCAGCGACCATGCGCCGTGCGGTAGGCGGGCGCAATCTGGTTGATCGTGGCAGGGTCCAGCGGAGCAAACAAGCCGGCACCATCCACCAGGGCCATGGCCGGGGAGTTTTCAGTCAAAAACACGTCGGCCGGCGAGGCGGCTCCTTCTTGCACCAGTTGGTTGCCCAACTCGGTATTGCCGCCTTGGCGCAAAGTAACCTTGATGCCGGTTTCTTTGGTGAAGGCCTCTGCCCAGGCTTGGGTCAAGCTGGCGTGCTGGGCGTTGTAGACCAGGATGCCTTCTGCGGAAGGCGTCTGCGCTTGTGCAGGCAATCCTACGGTGGCGATCGCAGCGCCCAAGGCAGCCAAGCGGAACAAAGAGGTCAGGAATTTACGTTTCATGGTGCAGGCAAAGGGTTTAATCCGGCCGTCTTGTTTCGGCCACAACACAAATAACAACAATTCGCATTTAGATTGTAGCCTTAGTTTCCGCTGCATCCCGAAGGATGCCTCAGGAGAAACCGCGAATGCCTCAGGATTACAGCCGATGGGTCCTGTCGCCACGGGCAAAGCCCAGAAGCGGAACATCCACACCCCGACCCAACGCGACTACCTTGAACAACTCGCCCATCTCGTGCTCCATCAGAAGTTTCTGGGCGGCTACACGGGCTTGCAGTGGCTGCGATTGCATGGCTTCCACCAAGCCGCAATTCATCAGAAAGTGGGCCTGGTTGGTATAGCCCAACACATCCAGGCCCGCGTCCTGGGCGGCAACCGCAACACCCGTGAAGTTCACGTGCGCGGTGATGTCTTTAAGCCCCACATCACTCAATGGATCGGCGTCCGCCCTGTGGGCGCGGTGGCACATGACCGTCCCCCCGGACCGCTGCACATGGTAGTACTCACTCTCGGGGAAACCATAGTCCAGCAAGAAAGCAGCCCCAGCTTCCAGGTGATCCGCCAGCGTGCGGACAAAGGCTTCACCCTGTGCGTGGATTTCCGTCAGGTAGTCATGTTCGCCATCGATATCGACAGGCGGGCGCAAGGTGCTGGGCTTGTCTGCCCAGACCAATTGGCCCTGAGCCAAGGCCACACCGCGCTCATGCCAGCCCCCCGCCACACGGGCCAGCAGCTGCACCGGCATGGCATCCAGCACCTCATTGCCCACGACCACGCCACGCATCTGTGCAGGCAACGAGCTCGCCCACTGCACCTTGCCGGCATGGCCTGCCAGTCGCTCCCGCTGGCGGGCTTTCAGGGAATCTGACAAATCCACAATCGTGTACGAGCGCACCCGGTCGCCCAATGCGTCGAGCAACTGCAGCGCCAAGGCTCCAGTGCCCGCGCCGAATTCCCAGAGCTCGTCGGTGCCTGTGGCTTCCAGCACCTGCGCTACCTGGCGGGCGAGCGCTTGGCCGAACAAAGGGCTGATCTCCGGGGCCGTCACAAAGTCGCTACCGGCACCTTCGACCCCTGCTTCACCCACCAATCCCTGGGGCATCTGGCCGAATTTGGCGGAGCCGTTGGCGTAGTAGCCCCAACCCGGCGCATACAAAGCCAGGGCCATAAAGGTGTCAAATCCCATCCATCCGCCCGCCTTTTCAATGGCATCCGCGATAATTCGGGTCAAGTTGGCCGGAATACTCTCCGTCGTGGACATGGGCATGGGTCTCGTGTTGCGTAAAGCCACGGATTATCTTTCCCTCCACGCCCCCTCCCTTTTTTCAGGATGCATTTGTGTTGAAGCGCGTACTTGTCACCGGTGGTGCCCATCGTTTGGGTGCGCTCCTTTGCGCCCGTTTCGCTGCGGCCGGGTGGGAGGTGTGGTGCCATTACCAGCGCAGCGCTGAAGCGGCCGAGGCGCTGTGCGCCGGGCTGCGTGCCCGAGGGCATGAGGCCCACGCCATCCATGCAGACCTGTCAGATGAAGGCAGCCGCAAGGCCGTGATTGCAGAAATTGCCGCCAAGTCCGGCCCGCTGCACTGCTTGGTGAACAACGCCTCCAGCTTCGAGCCCGACAGTGGCGATGCCATCGATACCGAGGGCGCACGCCAACAGCTGGAAGTCAACCTGATGGCACCTTTGTCGCTTTCACGCTGGATGGCCAACAGCTTGGGGGCGGACGCCACCCCGGGCGCGCACAGCATCATCCATGTGCTGGACCAGAAGGTGTTCAACCTCAACCCCGACTATTTTTCGTACACCGTCAGCAAGCTGGCGCTGGAACGGGCAGTGGCTTTGCAAGCCCAGGCGCTGGCACCCGCCGTGCGCGTGTGCGGTGTGGCTCCGGGCCTGATGTTTTTGAGCGGCCCGCAAACCCGGGACAACTTCGACAAGGCCGCACGCGTCAACCTGTTGCGCGAACCCATAGACCCCGGCCAGGTCGCTGCCACCTGCCTGTTTCTGGCCGAGAACCCTTGCATTACCGGCAGCACCCTGTGCGTGGACAACGGCCAACATTTGGTGCCATTGGAGCGCGATGTGATGTTTGCCGTGGAGCCCTCTTCTGTGAAAGACACCCCATGAGCCACGATCCCTTGCTGACCCTGGCACTGGAATGCCGCCGCCTTTTTTTACGGGACCACGAAGTGCAAGTGCACATCGGCGCCCATGACTTTGAAAAAGGTGTGTCGCAGCGCTTGATTTTCAATGTGGAATTGTTCGTGCCCTATGAGGGCAGCACGCCTGTTTCTGACAGCTTGTCAGAAGTGGTGGACTACGACTTTGTGCGCGAACTCATTGCCCGCCGCATTGCGCGTGGCCATGTCGAACTGCAGGAGACCCTGTGCGATGAATTGGTGCAGCAAATGCTGGCCCACCCGCAGGTGCGCGCCGTGCGCCTGTCGACCCAAAAACCGGACGTGTACCCCGACTGCGCGGGCGTAGGCGTCGAAGTATTCCGCATGAAAGGCGTGAACACATGAAGGCCAGCACCGGTCACCAAACCCTGACCCTCACGGGCCTGCGCTTTGACGCCAACCTCGGCATTCTGGAGTCCGAAAAAGTCGCACCCCAGCCCATCCAGGTGGACGCCGAGCTGAGCCTGGGCACCCAGCCCCTGCTGCCGCATGACGACGACATCAACCACGTGCTGGACTACCGCAAGGTGCGCCAGATCATCATCAGCGAATGCACGGCGGAGCACGTGAACCTGCTGGAGACCCTGATCGGCAAGTTGGCCCACCGGCTGATGCAGTTGCCCGGCGTGCTGGGCGTGCGCGTCAAGATCGCGAAACTGGAAATTTTTGAAGACTGTGAAGTTGCCATCCGCATGGAGACCGGAGAGTGGTGATCCACCCCGCCATCGCACCAACGCAACAAGGAGAGAAGCATGAACGCTACATGGGTTGAAGAAGACACAACTACCGAAGCGGCGGAGGCTGCTGCCAACCGCAACAAAGAACTCAAGATCGAGCGTGAAACCCACAAGCTGGAAAAGCGACTGTGCCGCCAGATGGGCCAGGCCATTGTGGACTTCAACATGATTGAAGAAGGCGACCGCGTCATGGTCTGCATGTCTGGCGGCAAAGACAGCTACGGCATGCTCGACATCCTGCTCAAGATGCAGCAGCGCGCGCCCATCAACTTCGAGATCGTGGCGGTCAACCTCGACCAGAAGCAACCCGGCTTCCCCGACCACATCTTGCCTGAGTACCTGGCCAAGTTGGGGGTGGAATTCCACATCGAAACGCAAGACACCTACTCCATCGTCAAGCGCAACATCCCCGAAGGCAAGACCATGTGCAGCCTCTGCAGCCGCTTGCGCCGGGGCATTTTGTACAACGTGGCGCGCAAGCTCAAGTGCAACAAACTCGCGCTGGGCCACCATCGCGACGACATGTTGCAAACCTTCTTCCTGAACATGTTTTTCGGTGGCAAGCTCAAGGGTATGCCGCCCAAGCTCACCAGCGACAACGGAGAATTCGTCGTGATCCGCCCGCTGGCCTATGTGGCCGAGAAAGACCTGATCCGCTGGGCCGCGCACCGCGAGTTCCCCATCATCCCTTGCTCGCTGTGCGGCAGCCAGACCAACCTGCAGCGCGTACAGGTCGGCAACATGCTGCGCGACTGGGAAAAGCAATACCCCGGCCGTGCGGAGACCATGTTCACTGCGCTGCAAAACGTGGTGCCCTCGCACCTTATGGACCACACCAAGCACGACTTCAAGAACATCCGCCCCACCGGCATCGCTGACGAGAATGGTGACAAAGCCTTCGACGCGGAAGACCTGCCCACCCCCACCCTGCCCAGCCTCTCCGGGCTGCCGGGTGTGCAAGTCGTGAACCTCTGACGCGGCAACCCACTTTGAAACGCGAGGAACACACCATGCCTCACTTCTTTCACACGCTAGCCCGCTGGTCGGCTTTGGCAGCCTTGGTTGGCCTGACCGGCTGCTCCCTGCCGCGCATGATCGACAGCGATGTGCAAAGCTTCGCCGGTGCGGCACTGCCCGTCAGCAATGCGGATTTCCGGTTTGAGCGCCTGCCCTCGCAGCAGCAAAACCCGGGCTTGCAGGACACGCTGGAAAGCATGGCGCAGGAAGCCCTGGAGCGCGTGGGGCTGACCCGCAATGACACCTCCGGCCGCTATCTGGCGCAAGTGGGCATCGGTGTGGACAACATCCGCAATCCGCACTACCGCCCGCCCCGCCCCCGTCTGGTGCGGGGTGCCGATGGCAAGTTGTACGAAGAATGGCCAGTGATGCCGGACATTGAAGTGCCCTGGTTCCGCCACCGAGTACACCTGACCCTGCGCGACAGCACTATCAGCCAAGTGGCCTTTGAGACCACCGCCATCTTTGACGGCCCCTGGCGCGACACCCTGAACCTTGTACCGCCCATGCTGGAAGCCGCACTCAAGGACTACCCCAACCCCGGCAGCAGGCGTGTGGTGGTGGAGCTGCCTGCTCCCGGAAAAGAGAACCCCTGAATGCCCGTGACCCGCATCATCGCCGTGCGCCACGGCGAAACCGCCTGGAATGTGGACACCCGCATCCAAGGGCAACTCGACATTGGCTTGAACGAGCGCGGTCTCTGGCAAGCAGAGCGTGTGGGCAAAGCATTGGCTGAAGAAGCCATAGACCGGATTTACAGCAGCGACCTGCAACGCGCCCACAGCACCGCGCAAGCCATAGCACGGCACACGGCCAACCCGACAGCACGCGAAGTGCAACTGCACACCGGCCTGCGTGAGCGCGGCTTCGGCACCTTTGAAGGGGAGACCTGGGCCGACATTGCAGAAAAGTGGCCCGACGAGTCCCGCCGCTGGAAACAGCGCGACCCTCACTTCGCCCCGCCCGGCGGTGAAACTCCGACCCAACTGCTGGCACGTGTACAGGCCACAGTGGACGACATTGCCTCTCGCCATCCCGGCGAACACATCGTGCTGGTAGCCCACGGCGGTGTGATGGACATGCTTTACCGCCTGGCCACCCGGCAGGAGCTGCATGCCCCGCGCACCTGGCACTTGGGCAACGCGGCGATCAACCGGCTACTGTGGACACCGGATGGTCTGAGCCTGGTCGGCTGGGGCGATGCACGCCATCTGGAAGACGACGCATTGGACGAAACCACCGCCTGAGGCGCCACAAAAACCTGCCATGCTCCATTACGTGCTACACGCCGGCTCCGTCCCTTGGCAAGACCAACTGCTGTATGCCGGCCTCATCATCGCGGTGATTGCCGTAGTGTTCTTTGGTCTCTGGTGGCGCAAGCGGGCCAGTCGCCCGCAACAAGGCGACTTCGCGGCGCTGGTCCAACAGGGCAACGTGGCCGAAGCACTGGAGGCCCAAGCCCAAAGCCCACTGGCCGATGCGGCTGATGCCTGGCAGGAAACCCGGCACACCATGGAGAACGTCAAGACGGGCGTGGAGCGCTTTCTGGCACTGATTTTGTCCCTGCTTTCCGGCCTGCTTTGCTTGATCAGCGTATTGGCCGTCTTCAGTGATATTTGGCATTTCCCGCCATCAGACTGGGGCACGTTTGCCTTCTACATGGTGCTTGGCGGCGTGACTGCTTGGTTCACCCGCGTGAAGTGGCGCGACTTCCGCGGCCGTAAATAGGCGCGCCCCTCCAGCGCGGCCTAGGGTTCCCCCGATCGGCACCAAGCGCTTGCTCGGCAAAAATGCTGCATGAGCAAAATCATCGTCTTCGCCACCCCGGTTTTCTTTCTACTCATCGCCCTCGAATTCGCCTGGAGCCGGCGTGCCAACGCCCGCGTCCCCGGCAGCCGGGCCTACCGGCTCAATGACGCCATCAACAGCATTAGCCTCGGCATCCTGAGCCAGGTAGCAGGCGTGCTGACCAAAGTGCTGACCGTGGGCATCTATGCCGCGGTGTTCAAGGCCGTGGCCTTGTACCCCGACCTAGCTTTCTGGAGCACCTGGTACGGCGTAGTGCTGGCCTTGGTGTTTTACGATTTCTGCTACTACTGGCTGCATCGTGCCGGCCACGTGGTCGCGCTGTTCTGGGCGGCCCATGTGGTGCACCACCAGAGCCAGCATTACAACCTCTCGACTGCCCTGCGCCAGACCAGCAGCGGGGCATTTTTCGGCTGGGTGTTTTACCTGCCCATGGCCGTAGCCGGGGTACCACCGCTGGTTTTCGGCATCGTGGCACTGATCGACCTGCTCTACCAGTTCTGGGTGCACACCGAGCAGGTGGGCAAGCTGGGCTGGTTTGACCGCGTGTTCTGCTCACCCAGCAACCACCGGGTGCACCATGCCGTGAACGACCCGTATATCGACAAAAACTACGGCGGCATCCTGATGGTGTGGGACCGCATGTTCGGCACCTTCCGTGAAGAAGAGGAGCCCTGCGTTTACGGCACCCGCGGCGCGCTCAACAGCTGGGACCCGGTCTGGGCCAATGCCGAGGTGTACTGGGGCCTGGCCAAAGACAGCTGGGCCACCCGCCGCTGGATGGACAAGCTGCGCGTCTGGTTCATGCCGCCGGGCTGGCAACCGGCAGACCTGGCCGCTGCCCACCCCAAACCCGCTTTCCGGCTTGAGCAGGTGCAGACCTTCAACCCGCCCTTGACCACCACCCAACAGTGGTTTGCAGGCCTCCAGTTTTTGGGACTGCTGGGTGCGGTGGCGGCATTTTTGTGGGTTGCGGACAGCTTGAGCTTTACCAATGCGGCACTGTATGCGGCAGGGCTGTTTGCTTCGGTATGGGCAGTGGGGCGCTTCATGCAACATGGCCTGAGCATGCTGGAGGTATTGGCGGTGGAGGCTGCCGCATGGGCCAGCCTGAGTGCGGTAGACCTGCTGCCCGGCCACCTGCTGGCCAAGCCGCTGGTCATGACGATTGCTATTGTTTTCGTAGCTGCTCGCGCATATTCCATGAGCGCCAACGGCCAAAAACAATCAAAATCTACCGCACTGCTACTGGCTTCATTGGTGTTCTCGTTGGCGGGTGATGTGTTCCTGATGCTGCCGGGCGACTACTTCATCCCCGGACTGGCGGCGTTCCTGGTGGCGCACGCCTTCTACATCGCCCTGTTCCGGCAGGATGCCCCTTGGTTTGCCAACCGCCGCGCTTTGCAAGTGGTGCTGGCTTTCGGCGCTGCGGTCTATGCCTTGCTGTGGAGCCATTTGCCCGACGCGGGCCTGCAAATCGCTGTGGCCGCCTACGTCACGGTGATTTGCCTGATGACGTCCCAAGCCTTGGGCCGGGCCGGCACCTTGGGCGATGCGGCGGCGGGACGTGTGGCTTTGGGTGCCTGCATCTTCATGGCGAGTGACTCTCTGATCGCGGTCAACAAGTTCCTGGCGCCAATACCTCTGGCTTCTTTCTGGATTTTGCTGACCTATTTTGCGGCGCAGTTGCTGATCGTACATTTCGCACGACCTGCCGGCACAGAAGCCGCAGACTCGCCCGCTTAGTCGCCCAGCAAATCCACCGCCGGACCCGCAGGTGCCGTCACCCCCAGGTGGCGGTAAGCGGCCAGCGTGGCAATGCGGCCACGCGGAGTGCGCTGCAAGTAGCCCTGCTGGATCAGGTAGGGCTCGATCACGTCTTCAATGGTTTCGCGCTCTTCGCCGATGCTGGCGGCAATGTTGTCCAGTCCCACAGGGCCACCGTCAAAGCGGTGAATCACGGCCTCCAACAATTTGCGGTCCATCAGGTCGAAGCCTTGCGGGTCCACATCCAGCATGGCGAGCGCGCGGTTGGCAATGTCCAGAGTGATCTTGCCGTCGCCCTTGACCTCGGCAAAGTCGCGCACGCGGCGCAGCAGGCGGTTGGCAATCCGCGGTGTGCCGCGCGAGCGGCGGGCGATCTCGAAACCGCCATCCTCGTCCATGGGCACACCCAAGAGGCCCGCACTGCGTTTGACGATGCGGGCCAGCTCTTCATTCGTATAAAACTCCAGCCGCGCCACGATGCCGAAGCGGTCGCGCAGCGGGTTGGTCAGCATGCCGGCGCGGGTGGTGGCTCCCACCAGCGTGAAGGGTTGCAAATCGAGCTTGATGGAGCGGGCCGCCGGGCCTTCGCCGATCATGATGTCGATCTTGTAGTCCTCCAGCGCGGGGTACAAGATTTCTTCGACCACCGCTGAGAGGCGGTGGATTTCGTCGATGAAGAGAACGTCGTTCTTCTCCAAATTGGTCAGCAGCGCAGCCAGGTCCTTGGGCTTTTCCAGCACCGGGCCCGAGGTCTGGCGCAAGTTCACGCCCAGCTCGTGGGCGATGATGTGGCTCAGAGTGGTTTTGCCCAAGCCGGGCGGACCGAACAGCAGCACGTGGTCCAGTGCCTCGTCCCGCTTTTTGGCGGCACCGATGAAGATTTCCAGCTGCTCGCGCACCTTGGCCTGGCCCACATATTCGTCGAGCAGCTTGGGGCGCAGGGCGCGTTCGATGGCCTCTTCGCTGTTGGACACGGGCGCGGCCGACACCACGCGGGGTGCGGGCGGCGGGGGAACAGCAAAATCGTCGGTCTGAATGCTCACAGCAGCGGCCTATCCAAGCAGAAAAAACAAGAAACTCCAGCGGGGTGCCCACTATAGCGCGCAGCTTACCGCGCTCAAGAGAAGGCGGCAGACTGCCGATAAGCACCTTATCCCCTTCTGGCGTGCCCCATGGCCCGCCGGAGATTTGCATTTGTGTTTGCTTGAAAGGCAGCGCCCGCCATGCCCATCCGCCCACCCTCTGCCGCGCAGCGCCTGCGCCCCAAGGCTCTGATCGCCTTGCTTCTGGCCGCCCTGTGTTGCGCACCCGCTTGGGCGAATGACGCGGAACCGGCCGCCAAGGCCGCCACCAAAGCGGCCAAAAAAGAGGTTCTGGGCGAGATTTCGGCCACCAGTGCGTCCAACGCCAAGGAAGTTGGCGACCATCTGCGCGAAGCCTTGGGCGCCGAAGTAGCCGGAAAAAAGAAGCTGCTGATCAATGTATCCAAAGTGCCAGGCGGCACATCCGCTCCAGCCGCCAGTGGCCGCAGCAGTGGCAGCACCTCTGGCGCTGGCATGAGCAGCCGGCAATACATCCAGGCACGCGCTGCCGCATTGGCAGGCCACGGCGACACGGCACAGATCGCAGCAGCTGGTGCACCCGCTGCCGATGCACATGGAAGCGAAGTCCACTGGACCTATGAGGGCGAAAACGGCCCGCAGGCTTGGGGAAAACTCAAGCCAGACTTCAACATCTGCGCCATCGGCAAACGCCAGTCTCCTATCAACATCGAAGAGGGCACGACCCTTCAAGGTCCTGCGGAGCCGGTGCAGTTCAACTACACCCCTAGCAGTGGCACCGTGGTGAACAACGGCCACACCATCCAGGTGGACGTCCAGGGCGATAACAACATCACCGTCCGCGGCTCGCGCTACCGGTTGCTGCAGTTCCATTTCCACACCCCCTCGGAAGAGTCGGTGAACTACAAGCGCTTTGCCATGGTGGCGCACCTGGTGCATAAAAATGATGAAGGCCAGCTTGCCGTGGTGGCCGTGCTGCTGGACCCCGGCTCAGCGCCCAACCCGCTGATCGACAAAGTGTGGACCTACATGCCCTTGGACGCGGGAGACCGGGTGCGCATGCCGCGCGAACTGCTCAACATGAACGAACTGTTGCCCTCCGACCAGCGCTACTACCAGTTCATTGGCTCACTGACCACGCCGCCTTGTACCGAAGGCGTACTGTGGATGGTGCTCAAGCAACCCATGGCCATCAGCCGCAACCAACTGCGCTTGTTCACCCAGCTTTACCCCATGAATGCGCGCCCGGTGCAGCCGCTGAACGGCCGCCCCGTGCGTGACGCGCAGTAAGCATGCACCGGCCTCTGGCCGGTGCAGACCCGTGACCGAGCGATGTCAATTGCGGGTGTAGACGATCTTCTTTTTGCCCGCCTCACAGGTGCCGACCACGCGCTTTTTGCCGCTGTCGGCATCGCGGTCCACCACGTCCAAGGTGAAGTTTTTGGCCCCGTGGGACTCGATCTTGGCGTTGAGTTCCGTTTTCAACACTTCGCAGTCTTTGGCCGCCCATGCGTTGGCGGACAACAGACACAAAGCCAACACACTCGGGCACACGGTTTTCTTCATGGGGCAGTTCCTCTCTGGTGGGGTACGTCAACAGACACGGCCTCTACGGGCCTGACTGCATGGTAGCCAGACGGCAAGGTACCCCACCTATCGCAAACCCGCATCCCCGAGATCCGACTTTGCTATCAAAAGAGAAGCTACTCGCGCCCTGTCGATGGGCGCCAGGGGCTTATTTGGCCAAAGACTTCAAGGCCAGCTTGATACCATCACTAACGCCCACATCCTTGGGCAAGGCCTTGAGTGCGGCTGCCGCCTCCTTGTCGCTGTAGCCCAGGGCCAGCAGCGCCTGCAGGATGTCGGACTGCGCATCGCCCACGGCGCCCAAAGGCGCCCCGAGGTCGGCGCCCAGCTTGCCCTTGAGTTCCAGCAGCAAGCGCTCGGCCGTTTTTTTGCCGATGCCTGGCACCTTGACCAAGCGCCCGGCCTCCTGGGTTGTCACGGCCTGCGCCAAATCCCCCACACTCAGGCCCGACAAAATCGACAGCGCCGTGCGCGGCCCTACACCGGAAATCTTGATCAACTCGCGGAAGGCCTCGCGCTCGGTGCTGGTGGCAAAACCGTAGAGGATTTGCGCGTCTTCGCGCACCACAAAATGGGTGAGCAGCGTGACCTTGTTGCCGTCAGCCGGCAGGTTGTAGAAGGTGCTCATGGGCACCTGCACCTCGTAGCCCACGCCGCCGCAGTCGATGATGACTTGCGGTGGATTTTTGTCGCTGACGATGCCTGTGAGTTTGCCGATCATGGTGCGGAGTCCGGGGTTCTGGGGTGGTGGATGGCCGGCGAGGCCACGGTTCCGATCAAATTGGGGACAATGCAGGGGTAGCGCTTAAGTGGCGCCCCTTCGCAGTCCTCTGCTTTGCCGGATTATCAGCTTGATTCTCAAACACATCTTCACCCCGCTGAACAACACGCGTCTCTCGCACCTGTGCGGCCCGACCGACGAACACCTGCGCACCATCGAGCGCGAGCTGGAAGTCAAAATTGCCCACCGACATGAACAGTTCAAGGTGGAAGGCCCCAAGGCCAAAGCCCAACGCGCCATGGAGATGCTGCAGGCCCTGTACGAGATTGCCGGCCGACCGATTGCAGCATCCACCGTGCAGCTCATGCTCAGCGGCGATGGCGAACTGGGCGCCGAGGGCCCCAGCCTCTCCACCCGCCGCGCCGACCTCAAACCGCGCAGTCAGAACCAGGCGCTGTACCTGGACAATATTGCCGAGTTCGACATCACGTTTGGCATCGGCCCCGCCGGCACCGGCAAGACCTATCTGGCCGTGGCTGCGGCCGTGGACGCGCTGCAACGCAGCTCGGTACAACGCATTGTGCTGACCCGCCCCGCGGTAGAGGCCGGCGAGCGCTTGGGCTTTCTGCCCGGCGACCTGAACCAAAAGGTAGACCCGTATCTGCGCCCCCTGTACGACGCGCTCTACGACCTGATGGGCTACGACCAGGTGCACAAAGCGTTCGAGCGCCAGCAGCTCGAAATTGCCCCTCTGGCCTTCATGCGAGGGCGCACCTTGAACAATGCATTTGTGATCCTGGACGAGGCGCAGAACACCACGCCCGAGCAGATGAAGATGTTTTTGACACGCGTTGGCTTCGGCACCAAAACTGTCATTACCGGCGATCTGACCCAGATTGATTTGCCCAAAGCGCAGATGAGCGGCCTGGTGGAAGCCGAGCGCGTATTGCGCCGCACGCCGGGCATTGCGATCACCCGCCTGACCAGCTCCGATATCGTGCGCCACCCGCTAGTGGCCCGCATCGTGGATGCCTACGAGGCCGCACGGCTGGAAGACCTGCCGCAGATCGCTATTCCCGAGCCTGAGCCCGAACTCCCCCGCGTCGGCCTGCCCAAGACCCGCAGTGCATCACGAACCGTGCGCAGTAGCTAAACCTTTTTGCACCTACGAACCCCATGCTTCCAGAACTCAGCCTCTCCCTGCAATTCGGCAAGATCCAAGACGCAGACAAACACCGCGACGCGCTCAAGCGCCACAAAGTGATTCGCTGGATCCGCAACACCTTGGAGGTGGACGGTGAAATCACCGTGCGCATCGTGGACGCCGAAGAAGGCCAAACGCTGAACCGCGAATACCGGCAAAAGGACTACGCCACCAACGTGCTGACCTTCGACTACACCCAAGAGCCCGTCACCGCCGACCTGGTACTGTGCGCGCCGGTGATTGCCAAAGAAGCCAAAGAGCAAAAGAAAACGCTCGAAGCCCACTACGCCCACATGATCGTGCACGGTACCCTGCACGCGCAGGGCTGGGACCACGAATTGGATGAAGACGCCGAGGTGATGGAGCTGCGCGAGAGCGAGATCATGGGGCGGTTGGGGTTTAAGAATCCGTATTGACTTCGATGGTAGTTGCGCTCCGGCGTAACTGCCTTGGGCGCTTTGCTCCGTGTCCCCCGCGCTTCGCGCTCCTCCTTGACCTGCGCAAAGCACCCAAGGCAGCTACGCCTCCGGGAGGCACGCACCAGGCCCCAGGTCAGTCCGCGTATCGCGCCCCAGCGACCCGTGCACGCTTACGCATGCGGCCAATCAGCAGCAAGCCCACGGCAGCCAGCACCACCAACCCCACCATGCCGAAAGCCCAGATCACCCACAACAGCGGGGCTACCCAGTCCAGCAGTGGAGTAATCCAGGGCATGACAGCGGCGAGCATTTCCACGGACCAAACGATCGTTGCGCGCACGGCTTCCGCCGTGGCTGCGTCGGTCCAAAGCGCAATCCATGGTGGCAGCGGCCACTGTGCGATGGTCTGAAGCCCGCCCTGCAGGTCCATACCTTGGCCTGCCACCCAGTTGGCCAAGGCCGCCGAGAGGCCGATAAAGCCAGTCCACAACAGGGCGAGAAATACGGTTGCGATAGCGAGTGCGATTTTCATGCGCAAATTATCGGGACCGCGCGTGAATTCGCCGCGACATGCCGCAGCATGAGCCCTCGCTTGCAGGGGCCTTCCTTTGGAAGCGACGGCGTTGACCCTTGAATATTTTCAGCCTCTAGCGCGCGCGAAATATGCGCGAGCAGCTATAAAATCAGTAGCATTTAAACAGCAGGCGCCACCCGCATGGGAATCGTCACCGGCCCGTCATTGACCAGCTCCACCTGCATGTCCGCCGCAAAAATTCCGGTCTGCACGATGGGGTGCACTGTGCGGGCCTGGGCCACAAAGTAGTCGTACAAACGTCGCCCCTCATCGGGCGCAGCAGCCGCTTTGAAGCTGGGCCGGTTGCCGCCCGAGGTGTCTGCGGCCAGGGTGAATTGGCTCACGATGAGCAGACCGCCGTGCTGGCCTGCGCCATCCAAATCCTGCACGCTGCGGTTCATCTTGCCGTCAGCATCGCTGAAGATACGCAGCTTGAGCAGCTTGGCCAGCAGCTTGTCGCCCTGGGCCTCGGTATCCCCCTGCTCGGCGCACACCAGCACCAGCAAGCCTTGCTCAATCTTGCCGACCGTAGCACCATCCACCACCACCTGTGCGCGGCGAACGCGCTGTACCAAAGCCATCATCCCGTGTACCTCTCGAAACTGTCTGCGGCCATTGTGCCGCGCACCCCTGTGCCACAATGAATCACCATGTTTGCACACCTTCAACGCCTCCGATTGTGGCTGCTGGCCTGGGCCGCGCTGTCGCTGTTGAGCGGTGTGTACATCGCGCGCGGCGAGCTGGCGCGTCAGCAGGACGTGTTCGACACCAACGCCCGCATCGTGCACCGCTTGCTCAGCCAGCAGGTGGTGCAACACGATGCCATTCTGGCCACGCTGGCGCTGCTGCACGGCGGCAATGCGGCTGATCGTCCTGAGCAACGCCTGCCCGCGCTGTATGGCCAGATTGCGGCGGCAGCCCACCGGGGCGCCAATGAAACCTGGCCCTCGCCCGAACTTGCCAACGCGGAGGCCGAATCCCTCCGCCTCAAGCGCGCAGTGCTGGCCGATGTCGACCTGCAAAAGGGCACTTACCAGCTGGTCTTGGCTGCGCAGCCGGACAGCTATGCCCTGACCATTGCCCTGCGCAACATGGTGCCGTGGGCGGAATGGCCCATGAAGCCGGACACCAGCCCGGTGCAAGTCCGCCTCGATCTGGGCGCCAAGACCTACACCGTGCAAGCCGGTCGCCCTTTTGCCCCGGAAGATGCGGGCTGGACCTTTGAAGCCCGCAAAGTACTGGCGGCGGAGAGCCAGCCTTTTGAGGTGGTGTCGCGCCTGCTTGTGCCGTGGTCGGCTCTGCCATGGACCTATATGCTGATCAGCGCCGGCGCCATTGCACTGGCCTTGCTGCGCGGCCGGATGCTGGTGCAGCAACACACCCAGCAACGCCGTGAAGAAGAGCGCCAACGCGTGGGCCAACGCACACGGCTCAACACCTTGGGCGAACTGGCAGCCGGCATGGCCCACGAAATCAACCAGCCGCTCACCGCCATCCTTGCCAACACCCAGGCCGCCAGTCGCCTGCTGGACGACGCCGAACCGGACCTGACCGCCGCCCGTAGCGCCATGCAGATGGCGGTGCAGCAGGCGCGCAGAGCGTCTGATGTGGTGGGGCGCCTGCGCCGCACGGTAGAGCGCCCGGGCAGCGCCGCAGCGGTGCAAAGCGTGGACCTGCACGCGGCCTGCCAGCACGCGCTTTACCTGCTGGAGCCCGAGCTGCAGCGCGGCCGCTGCACCCCCACCTTGACCGTGGTCGGCACCCCATTGGAAGTGCAGGCCGACCCGGTGGCGCTAGAGCAAATCATCCACAACCTGCTGACCAACGCACTGCAAGCCATGGAGCAGGTGCAGCCGCCGCAGCGTACGCTGCAACTGGTGCTCAGCCACACAGCCACCCACGGCGTGCTGCGTGTGCAGGACTCCGGGCCCGGCATCCCGCCGGACGCATTGGCCAAGGTGTTTGAGCCCTTCTTTTCCACGCGTGAAGGCGGCCTCGGTCTGGGCCTGAGCCTGTGCGAATCTTTGGCACAGGGCATGAGCGCGCACTTGAGCGCTGCCAATCTGCCCACCCAAGGCGCCGAGTTCACCTTGCAGATGCCTCTCGCAACGCCCGCCCCATGACCGCGCCGCTTTCGCCCCTGATCCACCTGATCGACGATGACGAAGCCGTGCGCGACAGCCTGGCCTTGCTGATCAGCACCGTGGGCTTGCGCGTGCAGCCTTGGGACGACCCTCAAACGTTTTTGCAGACCTTTGACCGGGAGAGCATTGGCGCCATCGTGCTCGATGTGCGCATGCCCGGCATCAGCGGGCTGACGGTGTTGGACACCCTGAAGGAACAAAAAGTGGACCAGCCCGTCATCATGCTCACCGGGCACGGCACCATCGACATGTGCCGCCGCGCGTTCAAGTCCGGAGCCGCCGAATTTCTGGAAAAGCCGGTGGACGACGAGCGCCTGCTTGAAGCGCTGCAAACTGCGGTGCGCCAGCATGTGCAGTCCCGCCAACGCAACCAGGCGGACCGCGTCACCCGACAGCGCTACGCGCAACTGTCCGAGCGCGAGCGCGAGGTGCTGGGCCTGATTGTGTCCGGGCTGACCAACAAGGAAATCGGCCGCGCGCTCAATGTGTCACCCCGCACCATAGAAACCCACCGCGCCAACCTGTTCGCCAAGCTGGAGATTGACGCGCTGGCCCAGCTGGTGCGCCAGTACGCCGCACTGGTGGACGAAGACACCGCAGCGTGAAGGTCGTGGCGCTCCGTAGTTGTACGGAGGCGCGGGCGTAGCGGTACGCATGGGCAAATCGGCCCCGGATTTTTACAGTACCTGCACGGTTGATCGAACCGCTTGTACCCCTCAATATCCGGAGCATTCAATGCGTACTTCCCACCTCCTCGCTTTGATTCTTTCCACCGTTGCCACCGCAGCAAGCGCGCAAGCCGTGCGCACCGAGCGCAACATGTCCCTGGAATTGGCCAACCAGATTGCCACCGCCACCGTGGCTGCCTGCTCCGCCAACGGCTATGCCGTGACCGCCACCGTGGTGGACCGCGCCGGCAGCGTCCGCGCAGTACAACGCGCGGACAATGCCGGCCCCCACACTCTGGCCGCCAGCCAGGAAAAGGCCTTTACCTCCGCCTCTGCCAAAAACACCACCCTGGCCATGATGGAAGGCGCCCAGAAGAACCCGACCGCGGCTAACTTGGTCTACATCCCCGGTTTCTTGCTGGTGGGTGGCGGTGTGCCGGTCAAGGTGGGGAACGAAGTGATTGGTGCGGTAGGCGTAGGCGGCGCACCTGGCGGCCACTTGGACGAACAATGCGCCATGACCGCGTTGGACAAGGTCAAGGATTCTTTGAAGTAAATAGACCTCTAGCGCTCGTGGATATTGCGCGAGCAGCTCCTGTTTTTATAGCATTTATAAAGTAAAGCACCATGTCAACCCCCGTTAGCACCCGGCTTGTCCGGACCCTTCGATTCGCCCTGCTACTGGCGGGTATGGCGTGGTTGCCGCTGTCTCAGGCGCAGGTAGCGCCCACGGCCGCCGAGACAGCGGACTACCGCGGCCTGCACGCTGCAGCAGCGCGGGGCGATGTGGCCACACTCACGCAGCTACTGAGCGCCAAAGCCGACATCAATCAGCGCGATGCCTATGGCCGCACGCCCTTGCATGTGGCCACCTTTGCCAAACAGCGCGCGGCGGTGCGCGCCTTGATTCAAGCGGGCGCTGACACCGGCGCTTTGGAAAATGACCGGTACGACGCCGTCACCATCGCCGCAGTGGCCGATGACGAGGAAACCTTGCGCACCCTGCTGGGCCTGGGCGCCAGCGCCAAGCTGGTAACCAGCCGTTTTGAGGGCACTGCGTTGATTGCGGCCGCCCACCTGGGCCACGACGGCGTGGTGCGCCAGCTGATTGCCGCCGGCGCCCCGCTAGACCATGTGAACAACCTGCACTGGACCGCGACCATTGAATCCATCGTGCTGGGCAACGGAGGCGCCCGTCACCAAGCCACACTGAGGGCCTTGGTAGAAGCAGGCGCTAACCTACAACTCACCGACCGCCACGGCAAAACGCCGCTGGATCTGGCGCGCAGCTATGGCTACGCGGAGATGGTGCGCTTGCTGGAGAAGCGCTAGGCCCGGACTCAGGCCAGGGTCACGCGGGCAAACTTGCGCTTGCCCACTTGCAGCACGTAGGTGCCCGCGCCGAGCTTCAAGCCCTTGTCGCTCACCACGTTGCTGTCCACCCGCACACCGCCACCGTCAATCAGGCGGTTGCCCTCGCCGCTGGAGGCGGCCAAGTTTGCTGACTTCAGCAGCGCGGCAATGCCCACCGCTGCACCACCTTCGCCCAAGGGCAAGGTGATTTCGTCGATCTGGTCGGGTATGCCGCCCTTGCTGCGGTTGATGAAGTCCTGCTCTGCCGCATCAGCGGCAGCAGCGCTGTGGAATCGCGCCGTGATTTCTTTGGCCAGCGCGACCTTGGCGTCTTTGGGGTTGCGCCCGCCCTCCACCTCGGCCTTCAGCGCAGCAATCTCCGCCTCGCTCTTGAAGCTGAGCAGCGTGTACCACTTCCACATCAGCACGTCGGAGATGGACAGCACCTTGGCGAACATCGTGTTCGGCTCTTCCGAGATGCCGATGTAGTTGTTCTTGCTCTTGGACATTTTCTCCACGCCGTCCAGCCCCTCGAGCAGCGGCATGGTCAAGATGCACTGGGGTTCCTGGCCGTATTCGGCCTGCAGGGTGCGGCCCATGAGCAGATTGAACTTCTGATCGGTGCCGCCCAGCTCCAGGTCGCTTTCCAGCGCCACGGAGTCGTAGCCCTGCATCAGCGGGTAGAGGAATTCGTGCACCGCAATAGGGGTGCCGGCCTTGAAGCGGTCATGGAAGTCATTGCGCTCCATCATGCGGGCCACGGTGTAGCGGCTGGCCAGCTGGATCATGCCGCGCGCGCCCAGCGGGTCGCTCCACTCACTGTTGTAGCGAATTTCTGTTTTGGCGGGGTCCAGCACCAGGCTGGCCTGGCGGTAGTAGGTCTCAGCGTTCACCTTGATTTGCTCAGCCGTCAAGGGCGGGCGGGTGCTGTTGCGGCCGGACGGGTCGCCGATCATGCTGGTGAAGTCACCGATCAAAAAGATCACCGTGTGGCCCAGATCTTGCAGCTGGCGCATCTTGTTCAGCACCACGGTGTGGCCGATGTGGATGTCAGGCGCTGTAGGGTCCAGCCCCAGCTTGATGCGCAGCGGTTTGCCGGTGGCCTCGGATCGGACTAGCTTTTTCACCCATTCGTCTTGCGGGAGCAGTTCTTCCACGCCGCGCAGGGTGACCGCAAGGGCCTCGCGCACACGATCGCTTACAACTAACTGAGGGCTTAAGGCTTGATTCATAAGGGTTTTTCTTGTGGCCGGGATCGGAGCGAAGGCTATACTGCCCGCTCCCTTCAGCAACGCAAGCGTTGCCAGCGGCTGGATTTTAGTCGGGCCGCATCCCCCATACCGGAGTCTTTGATTTGAAGCATGGACTGAACCAGGCTGTAGAGCAGTGCGTGGTGCGTGCCGCGGCTCTCGTGCAGCAGTATCCCAAGCGTATAACCGCCATCATTGCAGCCCTGCTGGTGGGCGGCACAGGCGCCACCTTTGCCGTGGCCAATTTCGCACCGGACGCATCGGACTTGCCGGTACGCACAGTGGTCGAGACCGTACAAAGCGACCTGCTCGCCGCTCGCAATGAGGACATCAGCGAGCTGGCGATGCGCCTCTACCGCTCGGAAACCACGCGCTCCAGCGACACGGCTGACACCCTCCTCAAGCGCCTCGGGGTGATTGACCCGCAGGCTGCCGCTTACTTACGGGCTGATGCTCAGGCGCAGTCTGCATTACTGGGCCGCGCCGGCCGCAACGTCACTGCGGAAGTCAACGAACGCCAAGGGTTGCTCAAGCTCAGCGCTCGCTGGAGCCCTGTTGATGACGGCACCTTCAAACGCCTGACCATCGAAAAGACGGTGAGTGGCTTCCGCTCCCAAGTGGAAACGCTGCCTTTGGTGGCCAACACGCGCCTGGCCAGTGGTGTGATCAACAGCTCGCTATTTGCCGCCACCGACGACGCTCGCCTGCCGGATTCGATTGCGACCCAAGTGGCAGAGATTTTTTCGGGTGACATCGATTTCCACCGCGCGCTGCGCAAGGGCGACCGATTCTCGGTGGTGTATGAAACCCTGGAAGGTGATGGCGAACCGATGCGCGCGGGGCGGGTACTCAGCGCCGAGTTCGTGAATGCCGGCAAGCCTTTCCAGGCCATGTGGTTCAAGGACCCGGTGGCTCCCGGCAAAGGCGGTTACTACACCCTGGCCGGCGAAAGCCTGCGCCGCGCCTTTCTGGCCTCTCCGCTGGAGTTCTCCCGCGTAACCAGCGGCTTCAAAATGCGCTTCCACCCCATTTTGCAAACGTGGAGAGCCCATCTGGGCGTGGACTATGCAGCGGCTACCGGCACACCCGTGCGCAGCGTTGGTGACGGCACCGTGGACTTTGCAGGTGTGCAGGGTGGTTTTGGCAATGTAGTGATGGTCAAGCACCGGAACAACCAGACCACCGTGTATGCCCACTTGAGCCGTATCCATGTCAAAAAGGGCCAAAACGTTTCGCAAGGTCAGAACATCGGTGCGGTAGGCGCCACGGGCTGGGCCACAGGACCCCATTTGCACTTTGAGTTCCGCGTCAATGGCGTGCACCATGATCCGTTGACCATCGCGCGCCAGAGCGAAGCGGTACCGGTGTCGACCGCGGCCAAACCCTTGTTTGACAAGGCTGCACAAAGCGTACGTGCACAGCTGGCCAGTGCTGCCCAGTTGACTCCAGGCTCGGCTGAGTAAGCCACGGCCAGCCTGTGTCAGAGCTTTACATCGGGCTGATGTCCGGCACGTCGCTCGATGGCGTGGATGGTGTGCTGGCCGACTTTTCTGGCGAGAGAATGCGCGTCCTGGCGCATCAGGCGTCCCCATTTCCCGATGCTTTACGCGCTGAGTTTCTGGCACTTAACGCCTCCGGCAGCGACGAAATTCATCGTGGCGCATTGGCAGCCAATGGGCTGGCCCGCTTGTATGGCTCGGTGGTTGGCAAGCTGTTGCAGGAGACCGGGCTGCCCCCTTCTGCCATTTGTGCCATCGGAGCCCACGGCCAGACCGTTCGGCACCGGCCTGGCGAATTCGATGGCACCGGTTACACCGTCCAGCTGAACCAACCGGCACTTTTGGCAGAGCTGTGCGGCGTGGACGTAGTTGCGGACTTTCGCAGCCGGGACGTCGCAGCAGGCGGACAAGGCGCCCCTTTGGTGCCCCCTTTTCATCAAGCGTTCTTCAGTCCCCACGGCGAGCGCCTGGCCGTCTTGAACATCGGCGGCATCTCCAACCTGACACTGCTGCACGCGAGCGCGGAGAACTCCGTACTGGGATTCGACTGCGGCCCGGGCAATGCATTGATGGACGGCTGGTGTCACCGCCACACCGGACAGCATTTCGACAATGGTGGAGCGTGGGCAGCCTCCGGCACCGTGTTGCCAGACTTGCTGGACCACATGTTGGCCGAGCCCTTTCTGCATCGCCAGCCGCCCAAGAGCACAGGACGTGACCTATTCAGCGCTGCGTGGCTTGAGAACATTCTCAAAACCCATGAAGACCGGCATGGCCCTGCAGCTTCGGTAGATGTCCAAACCACGCTCACAGAACTCACAGCAGGCGCTTGTGCGGATGCTTTGCGCCGGAATATGCCG
This sequence comes from Rhodoferax mekongensis, assembly GCF_032191775.1. NCBI lineage: Bacteria > Pseudomonadati > Pseudomonadota > Betaproteobacteria > Burkholderiales > Comamonadaceae > Rhodoferax > Rhodoferax mekongensis. The sequence goes on from NZ_CP132507.1 coordinate 3,805,955, forward strand.
GGATGCACGACTTTGGCAGTGTGTGGGGGAGGCGCGTACAACCAGTATTTGATGCAGCGCATCCAAAAGCTGCTACCTGGCTGCAAAGTTCAAAGCTCTGATGAACTCGGGCTGCCTCCCTTGCAAGTGGAGGCTACGGCCTTCGCATGGCTGGCACGCCAAGCCATTCTGCGGCACACGGCCAACCTTCCAAAAGTTACGGGCGCCAGAGGCGCCCGCATACTGGGAGCAATTTACCCCGCCTGACTCATCAGGCGCGGCGGGATGGTGCTTCAGGTCGAGAATGAAGAGCCGCAACCGCAGGTGGTCGTGGCGTTCGGATTCTTGATCACAAACTGGGCGCCTTGCAAGTCTTCCTTGTAGTCAATCTCGGCGCCAACCAAGTATTGGTAGCTCATCGCGTCAATCAACAAGGACACACCGTTTTTGGTCATGGTGGTGTCGTCTTCGTTGGTGATTTCATCGAAGGTAAAGCCGTATTGGAAGCCGGAGCAACCACCGCCCTGCACGAATACACGCAGTTTCAAATCAGGGTTGCCTTCTTCGGCAATCAAGTCAGCCACTTTGGCCGCGGCACTGTCGGTAAACAGGATCGGGGCGGGCATGTCAGTTTGGATGTTTTCGGCAACAGCGCTCATGGCAGCTCCATTCAGATTCAAGAATTGGCAAATAGTACAGGAATTCGCTCGGGAATTCTTTTACTGGTTATTTGCCGCTAGTTTCAGTGTGGGTTTTTCTTCACCAGCCAGCATGGGGCGCAACTGACCCGCGATGAGAGCACCCTGGTGCATCTCCAGTGCGGCGTATTCAATGTCACCTTCAATACGGGCTTTGGGCTGGAGTTCCAGCATGCGCCGGGCATGGATAGGGCCCTTTACGGTGCCATTGATGATGATGTGGTCTGCAGTGATCGCGCCGGTAATGCTTGCAGAATCCGAAATCACCAGAATGCTGGCCACGGCCTCTGCTGCCAACACATTCCCAACAATGACTCCGTCTACGCGCAAGCCATCCGAGAATGACAGGTTGCCCTGAATTTCGGTGCCATCGGCAATCAGGCTTTTGATGGGGGGCTGCTTATTTTTGTTGAACATGGCGTATCTCGTGATGACCTAGAGCTTGAGGGTCTGGGTCGCGCGGACCGTCGTACCTTCAAGGACACGTGCTGACACACTTTTCACCACGGTTTGAGGAGGGAGTTGGAACTCCCCTTCCAAACGCCCGTACTGCTTGAGCTTGACGGGCATGGCGCCGTCCGGCAACGAAGCGGTCCAGGTTTTTCCGTTGGCCGTACCCACCAGAGTTATTTCCAAACGACCTGCAAACTCTTGGGTGTTACGGCCGGCCTGCATGACCAGCGCCTGCCATTTTAGTGTGGTCGGGGATATCAGTTCTGCCTGAAGACCCCGGATCGCTACGCCCTCGGTGCCACCTGACGGGATCAGCTTCTCAAAAAAACCGAGGTCGTCCCGCAATGTGCGGTTGTCCGCCTCCAGTTGCTTGACCTGCGCGATGAGTTTTTCCTGGGCGGCTCTTTCTGCCGTCACCAAGGTATCCGCCGTGTTGGCAATCGATTGGGCCTTGTCCCGCTCGGCCTTCAGGGTCAGCATTTCCGTTTGGAGAGCGGCAGCGTTGGCCCTGAGCTGCATCAATTCGTCTTTGGAGCCTTTTTCCAGACCAGCAATGTCTTTGCCGAACTCAAACGCCCATAAACCAATGGCAGCACAAAAGCCCAACACGATGGCAAGCAAGGCCCAGCGGAATGGCCACGGCAATGCACTGCGCACGGCCATGCGAGGGGCACTGATGGTGAGGCGGCGGCGTAATAGACGGAATCTCATGGAGGGCGAAGTCTATCAGCCAGAAAGAAAAAAGCCGCCTGAGTTTGCACTCTGGCGGCCTCCGGATTGCAACGCAATGTTGCAGCGTGATTAACGCTTGGAGAACTGCTTGCGACGACGTGCGCCGTGGAAGCCGACCTTCTTACGTTCCACTTCACGTGCGTCACGAGTTACGAAGCCGGCTTGGCTCAGTGCGGGCTTGAGGCTCGCGTCGTAATCGATCAAAGCACGTGTGATGCCGTGACGGGTAGCACCCGCTTGGCCGGATTCACCGCCGCCAGCAACGTTGACCATGATGTCAAACGATTCTGCGTGATTCGTCAACAGCAGGGGTTGCTTGCAGATCATGATGGAGGTTTGGCGACCGAAAAAGTTTTCGATGTCCTTACCGTTCACGGTGATCTTGCCAGTGCCTTTTTTGAGGAAAACGCGGGCGACGCTGGATTTGCGACGGCCTGTTCCATTGTTCCATTCACCAATCATGTGAGCTCCTTACAGTTCCAACACTTTGGGTTGCTGGGCAGTGTGGGGGTGCTCAGCACCACCGTACACCTTGAGCTTCTTGATCATGGCGTAGCCCAGGGGCCCCTTGGGCAGCATGCCCTTGACGGCTTTTTCCAAAGCGCGACCGGGATGCTTGGACTGCATGTCACGGAAGTTGGTGGCTGTGATACCGCCGGGGTAACCGGAGTGGCGGTAGTACACCTTGTCCAAGGACTTGGTGCCAGTCACTTTGAGTTGGGCTGCGTTGATAACGACGATGAAATCACCGGTATCGACGTGAGGCGTGTAAATGGCCTTGTGTTTGCCGCGCAAACGGAGAGCAACTTCGCTGGCTACTCGTCCGAGGACCTTGTCGGTCGCGTCAACCACAAACCACTCGTGCACGACCTCAGCGGGTTTTGCGCTGAATGTAGACATGAGTTTTCTCTTTAAAAAGAAGGTTTGGGAGGGCTCTTTTCCACGGTCGGCGTTCCTCTGATGGGAATCTCTTAGGTGGGGTTCAGTCCTTCGCCGCGGAGCCACAAAAGCGCTGCGAAGCCCTCGATTATACAAAGAGCTGGCGAATTCACCAAATGGGGCTCGAACTGCTCAGTTACGGGCCTTGTTCTGCTCTTCCCAGTGTTGGCGGTCTGCCACGCAAACCGGCAGATGGTAAAACTCAGGTTTCTGGCACGCCCGGTAGACGCACATGGTCCGGGTCAGGATGCTGGCCTCCGCACAAATCGCAACCGGATCTTTGGCGGGAGCGGGTTTGTCTTCCAAAGGCTTGGCATCAGTGCGTGGCTGCGGCTTGGATGTCACCGCCTTGTCAAAAGCCGCTACAGGCGCCTGAGCCACAGGCTTTGCAGGGACAACCGTACGCTGCGCGCTACCCATCGCCTCCGAGCCAGGCGCCTTGGAAACATTGGCAACAGCCGGTGCAGTCGGCTTGGACACGGGCAAGGAGTCGGCGGGCACGGAGGGCGTCTTTACCGGCTCTGGGATCACCGCCTCAGGGGTAGAGGCGGGCGTGGGCGGCATAACGACCGCTGAAGGAGGAACGGTCGGCCGCACCCACCACGCGATTAGCGCCAGCAGCAATACCGCCGGCACCAGCCAAAGCCAAAGCGGCATGCCCTTACTGACCTTCGCAGAGCCTCTGACAGCGCGTGGTTTGGCCGCCGTGTCGGCCCGTGACGGGGTTTTGACAGTTTTGGAATGGTCGTAAGTCGAGGGCTGGAAAACAGTATCCGGAAAGTCCGATGCGGGCTGGGTCGTCAACAACTCAGTCGTAATCGGCGACGGATCATCACCGGTCTCGGCCAAGGTAACCGAATCGCCCAAAGCTTTGCGCCAATCAAACCGGGCCAGGTCAGGAGGCGATTTCATGCCTATTTCTCGGGCAAAAGCCTCAACGCTGGCCGTGCGCTCGGTGGGCTCAATGGCCAGTGCGTGCGAAATCGCCTGTACAAAGCTATCGGAGTAGGTCTGGTTGAAATGCGTCTGGGCCGTTTGTGTGACCTGCTCAAAGCTCGGCATACGGTCCCGCACGGCCCGGAAGGTGGCAGGCAAAGGCGGCTCATTGCAAATGCAGCCGTGCATCACGGCGGCAACGGCATACAAATCTGTCCAAGGGCCTTCCTGCATATCCTGAGCGTCGGCATATTGCTCAATAGGTGCGTAATTCACCTTGAGCACCGCCGTATGTTTGTGGCTGGTGTCCAGAATCGCGCGGCGGGCGGCGCCCAGATCCAGCAGCACCGGCGGTCCGACGTTTTGCAAGAAGATATTGTCCGGCGATACATCGCGGTGCAAGGTGCTGTTGTCGTGAAGCACCTTCAACCCCGCCAGCACCGACCACAGAACCGACTGAAGCCACGCCTGAGGCGGCGGACCGCTCATGCGACGCCTTGCCTCCTTCAGTGTGATGCCCTCGTAGAGGGGCATGGCCATATAGGCAGTGTTATTTGCCTCCCAGAAGCGGTACACCTTCACCAGAGACGGGTGGTCAAACCGTGCCAGCAAACGCGCCTCGGCCATAAAAGAACGCAAGCCTGAATCGAACGATCCAGTGTCCACTGCGGACTTGACGGTGACAGCTTGGTTGCCATCACGTCCCGCCAAACTGGTGGGCATGTATTCCTTGATGGCCACCGCCCTGTGCAAGGAGTGGTCGTAGCCCCGGTAAACCATGCCGAAACCACCAACGCCCAGCAGCCCTTGGACTTCGAATTCAGCCAATCGGGTTCCGGGTGCAAGGGCGTCCAGATGCCCGGCCGCGGTGGCCTTGGGTTTACTGGTCGGTGTGGTGATGTCAGCCATGGGGAGAGGTGAAATCTGTTCTTTTATGCCCGCAAACGCCCGAAAAAGGCGCCTTTCCAATCCAGATGTCAGCAGGCATCCCGGGGCGCTGGGTATCATAGGGGATGTTCAGTTACCGACACGCCTTCCACGCCGGCAACCATGCCGACGTGCTAAAACACACCACATTGCTGGCTGTATTGCGTCACATGACGCAAAAAGAAACCGCCCTCAACGTCTTTGACACCCATGCCGGTGCGGGCTTGTACCGGTTGGATGGCGACTTTGCCAAGACCAGCGAGGAAGCCGCCGAGGGCTTTCTGAAGCTGGTTGCCACCAAGCCTGAAAAGCCGTTTGCCCCCGCGTTGCAAGACTACATCGACATGGTGGCGGGCTTTAACGCCGGCAACCATTGGTCGGTGTACCCCGGCTCGCCCTTCATCATCCAAAGCCTGCTGAGCGGTCGCGACAAGCTCAAGCTCTTCGAGCTGCACCCCACCGACACCAAAACACTGATCGCCAACGTTGCCCAGCTGGAAGCCGGCCGACAAGTCACCGTGCTGCGGGAAGATGGTTTTGAAGGGCTCAAGAAGTTTTTGCCTCCACCATCACGCCGTGCGCTGGTGCTATGCGACCCCAGCTACGAAGTCAAAAACGACTACGCCCGCGTGGTCGGCATGGTGGCAGATGCCATGCAACGCTTTGCAACCGGCACGTATGCGGTGTGGTACCCCATCATCCCTCGCCCGGAAGCGCACGACCTGCCCAAAAAGCTCAAGACCATGGCGAACAAGGCCGGCAAGTCTTGGCTGCACGCGACACTGACCGTCAAGTCCAGCAAGCTCACGCAGGATGCCCAAGGTGAAGTGGTACGCCCCGGACTGCCCGCCAGCGGCATGTTTTTGATCAACCCGCCCCACACCCTCAAAGCAGCACTCAAAGATGCGCTGCCGCAGATGGTGGAGCTGCTGGGTCAGGACACCAACGCGACGTCCACCCTGAACGCCGGCGGCTAAGGCCCTGGCGCGTTAAGCGCCCAGGCCCAGGTTCTCGCACAAAGCCAGAGTGGGCGCACTCTGGTTCATGGTGTAGAAGTGCAGTGCAGGCGCGCCACCGGCACGCAGCTGTTCGCACAAGTCTGTCACTACCTCCAGACCGAAGGCCTTGATGGAAGCCACATCATCCCCGTAGCTCTGCAGCCGCAGACGAATCCAGCGGGGAATCTCTGCACCGCAAGCGTCCGAAAAGCGCATCAACTGGGTAGAGCTGGTGATGGGCATGATGCCGGGCACCACAGGCACGGTGATGCCCAATGCATCCACCTCTTCCTGGAAGCGGAAGTAGGCGTCAGAGTTGTAAAAGTACTGGGTGATCGCTGAATTGGCACCTGCTTTCACCTTGGTGGCGAAAGCCAGCAAATCGCTCGCCGGCGACTTGGCTTGCGGGTGCACTTCCGGGTAGGCCGCCACCTCGATGTGAAAGTCATCGCCCGTCTCGGCACGGATGAATGCCACCAGGTCGCTGGCGTAATGGAACTCGCCGCCAGCACCGTAACCGCTGGGCAAGTCGCCCCGCAAGGCCACCAATCGTTTCACGCCCATGGTCTTCAAGGTAGCCAATTGCTCGCGCACGGTGGACTTGGTCGCCCCCACACACGAAAAATGGGACGCCGCGCTCACGCCCTCTGACAGGATGTCGCGCACGGTGTTGAACGTACCTTCCTGGGTGGAGCCGCCTGCACCGAAAGTCACCGAGCAAAACTCAGGCTTGAGCCCGTAGAGCTGCTGGCGCACGGTGCGCAGCTTTTCAGCGCCTTCCGGCGTTTTGGGCGGGAAAAACTCCAGGCTCAGTGGAATCCGTTGGTTGGTAGACATAGTCATCTCCGTCTCCCGCGCCTGCATGGCAGGCACCGGGTTCAGCCCGCCTTGCGGGCACAAATAAAGAATTCGCGGTTCCCGTCTCCACCTTCAATGGCGGAGTCGAACCAATGCGTCACGGTCAGCCCCAGATCGGCGCAGGTATCGCGCAAGCGCTGCTCCACGATGGGGTACATGGCCGGATCTTTGACGATACCGCCCTTGCCCACCTGACCCGGCTGCAATTCAAACTGCGGCTTCACCAAGGTCAGCATGATGCCGCCCTCTTTCAACAAGGGCACTGCAGCAGGCAATACCAGGGTCTGCGAAATGAAGGACAGGTCAGCGACCAAGAGGTCAAACGGCGGCGCAAACTCAGGCGGCAGCTCCACGGCCTCTTCGTCAGCATCATCCGACGCATCCACGGGCGGGCGGGCGTCGTCTTCGTCGTCGAAGTCGTCCTCATCATCCCAGCCGTCATCGCCATCGGGTTCAACATCAAATTGCCCACCAGCGCCCGTGCTGTCTGCGTAGGCAGCTATCAAATCTGCAGCGGACAGGGTACGGGCATTGACACTCTCGACACACAGCACGCGGGTATCGTCGCGCAGCGTTGGGTGCAGCTGGGCACTGCCCACATCCACACCCACCACCGATTGCGCGCCAGCCTGGAGCAGGCAGTCGGTGAAGCCACCGGTGCTCTGCCCCACATCCAGACAACGCAAGCCGGTGACAGACAAGCCAACGTGCTTCAGCGCCGCCTCGAGCTTGAGGCCACCGCGGGACACATATCGCGCTTCGGAATCATCGAGCAAACGGATCTTGGCGCCATCGGGCACGTCGTCGCCATTTTTGGCCACACGCTTCCAGACTTCGCCCGAAAGCTCCATCTTCAGCCACTCCACGCCATCCGCAATCAGGCGCTGCGCCTGCGAGCGGGTGCTGGCCAGCCCGCGCTGCACCAAAAGTTGATCAATTCGCATCGTTATCCAAAGTTATTTGCCCCTAAAGCCAGAGACACCGCGGGACCGGCTTCGCCGGACCGCAGGTGTCGCCCCCTCGAGGGGGAGGCGCTACAAGCGCCTCGGGGGTGTCAGTACCTGTACGTGTCTTTCTTGTACGGACCGGCTTTGCTCACGCCGATGTACGCAGCCTGCTCGTCGGTCAGTTCGGTCAACATGGCGCCGACCTTCTTCAGGTGCAAACGTGCCACTTTTTCGTCCAGGTGCTTGGGCAACACATAGACCTTGCCGGCCTTGTAATCCTTGGGCTTGGTGAATAGTTCGATCTGGGCGATCGTCTGATTCGCAAAGCTGGAGGACATCACAAAGCTGGGGTGACCGGTACCGCAACCCAGGTTCACCAAGCGGCCCTTGGCCAACAGGATGATGCGCTTGGAAGCCTTCTTGCCCTTGGCGGGGAAGATCACGTGGTCCACCTGGGGCTTGATCTCTTCCCACTTGCACTTGGACAGGGAAGCCACATCGATTTCATTGTCGAAGTGACCGATGTTGCAGACGATGGCCTGGTCCTTCATCGCATCCATGTGCGCGTAGGTGATCACGTTCTTGTTGCCGGTGGTAGTCACGAAAATGTCGGCCTTGTCGGCAGCGTATTCCATGGTCACCACTTTGTAGCCTTCCATGGCGGCTTGCAGGGCGTTGATCGGGTCGATTTCGGTCACCCACACTTGGGCGGACAGTGCACGCAGCGCTTGGGCAGAACCCTTGCCCACGTCACCGTAACCCGCCACCACAGCCACCTTGCCGGCGATCATCACGTCGGTCGCGCGCTTGATACCGTCCACCAGCGATTCGCGGCAACCGTACAGGTTATCGAACTTGCTCTTGGTCACAGAGTCGTTCACGTTGATGGCACGCAGGGCCAGAGTGCCCTTGGCGGACATTTCTTCCAGACGCATCACACCGGTGGTGGTTTCTTCAGTCACGCCGATGATGTTCTTCAGGCGACGGCTGTACCAGGTGGGGTCCACCTTCAGCTTGGCCTTGATGGCATTGAACAGGCACACTTCTTCTTCGCTGCCGGGCTTGGCCAGCACCTTGATGTCTTTCTCAGCGCGAGCGCCCAGGTGCATCAACAAGGTGGCATCGCCGCCGTCGTCCAGAATCATGTTCGGGCCTTCAGCCGCAGTGCCCTTCTTGCCACCGAATTCAAAAATGCGGTGGGTGAAGTCCCAGTACTCTTCCAGCGACTCACCCTTGTGGGCGAACACGGGCGTACCCTTGGCCACCAGCGCAGCGGCTGCGTGGTCTTGGGTGGAGAAGATGTTGCAAGAAGCCCAACGCACTTCGGCGCCCAAGGCTTGCAGGGTTTCGACCAGCACGCCGGTCTGGATGGTCATGTGCAGGGAACCGGTGATGCGTGCGCCCTTGAGCGGCTGGCTCTTGGCGAACTCTTCACGGATGGCCATCAGGCCGGGCATTTCGGTTTCGGCGATGGTCAGCTCTTTGCGGCCCCAATCGGCCAGGCTCAGGTCGGCAATTTTGTAGTCTTCAAATTGGGCGACGACCGCTTTGGCGGCAGCTACCGCTTTGGTGGCCTTCACGGCTTTGGGGGTCTTGGCGTTCTTAACCAGTTTCAATACAGCGCTCATGGTGTGCTCCAAACGTTGATTTGCATTGCCACTGGCGCACACGGGGGTTTTTGAGGCCACTCACCGCACACATTTCCAGTGGGTGAGCGCCGTTGGGGGACACGATGCAGGGCGCATCGTGGGTTCCGAGCCTCACTCGCGGTGCCGGTATGGGCACTTGGCGGGCTGCAACGCTCCTCGGAAGCTGCGGATTTTAACCTCGTGTCGATTGCCGCACCAAGCCACTGGGTCAAAGTCACCCGACCGCGTCCGGCCTTCAGGCCGCTGGGCCGGTACTGGTACCCACCTGCAATGCCGGCTGGCGCAACAGCTGGTAAGGGCCGCCCTCGGGGTCGCGCAGCACCTTCATCACCATCTCAGCCAAAGCGAAACCGGTGGTTTGCGGGGTGGGCTGGGTCACGGTGGTGACGTCCAAGCCGGTGAGCAAGGTGTCCTGCGGAATGTCGCCATGCACCACGACCGAGATGTCCTGCCCCACCCGCAACTTGGCATCCATCAGTCCACGGATCAGGCCCACGCCGCCCAGGTTGTTGTCCACCAGCACAGCGGTCGGCCGGGGTGACAAGGCCAAGACCTGCGCCACGGCATTCAGGCCGCTGCGCCTGTCGTTCACCCCCCCTATGCAATAGCCGGGCGGGCACTCCACGCCTGCTGTCTTCAGGGTGCTGATGTAGCCCCGATGGCGTTGAAAGGCGAAGTTCAGCTCCAGCGGCGCGTGCACATAGGCAATGCGCGTATGGCCTAGGGCGAGCAAGTGCTCCACCGCCAACTGGCTGCCAAGGTCGTTGTCAAAGTCCAGCCAGGAGTAATGCGCGCAGTCGGCCGTGCGGCCGTAGCCCACAAAGGGGTAGTTGTTCTCCAGCAGAAAATCCACACGCGGGTCCTGCACCCGGGTGTTGGGCACGATGACCGCATCCACCCGGCCACCCCGGAACAGGCGCTCGTAGATTTCGAGCTCGGTCTCGTTCTTGGCCACCGCCAGCAGCAAGTCCTGGTGCTCACGCTCCAAGCGCTCGCCCAAACCATCGGCCATGTCCAGAAACTGCGGGTTACCCAAGTTTTCGACCGCAGCGGAATACACAATCCCGATCGCATCGGTATTGCCGCGCACCAGCCTGCGCGCACCCGCATCGGGGCGGTAGCCCATGGCGTCTGCCATTTCCTTCACACGGGTGCGGGTCAGGGCATTGACGTCGGTGTACCCGTTCAGGGCCCTGCTGACCGTGGAAGTGGACAGACCCAATGCCTGGGCCAACTGCTTGATGCTCACGCGTGTCTCCGGGATTGCTCGTTTGTTATGGGGATGAGTTTAAGGCCTGCCCCGCGCGCGGCTGTCGAGGCGGCTCTGTAAAATACGCCCTCTTCTCCTGCGGCCCGCCTGTGATGCGCGGCCCACCCGACCCTGGACCCCCCTGTGACCTACGCACCCGAGACCCGCCGCCGCCGCACTTTTGCGATCATTTCCCACCCGGACGCCGGCAAGACCACGCTCACCGAAAAGCTCTTGCTGTTCTCGGGCGCGATCCAGATCGCCGGTTCGGTGAAGGCCCGCAAAGCCAGCCGCCACGCCACCTCCGACTGGATGGAAATCGAAAAGCAGCGCGGCATCTCTGTGGCCTCGTCGGTCATGCAGATGTCGTACCGCGACCACGTGGTCAACCTGCTCGACACCCCCGGACACAAGGACTTCTCGGAAGACACCTACCGCGTGCTGACCGCCGTGGACTCGGCCCTGATGGTGATTGACGCCGCCAACGGTGTGGAAAGCCAAACCCGCCGCCTGATCGAGGTCTGCCGCCAGCGCGACACACCCATCATCACCTTCGTGAACAAGATGGACCGCGAAGTGCGCGACCCCTTGGACATCATGGACGAAGTAGAGCGTGAACTGGGCATGCCCTGCTGCCCCATCACCTGGCCGGTGGGCCAGGGCAAGAGCTTTGGCGGCATCATCAATTTGCTGACCAAGAGCATGACCGTGTTCCAGCCCGGCAGCGAAAAGCGCCCGCAAGACTTCGAGACCATTGCGCTGTCGGATGCCGACAACCTTCGCGCACGCTTTGGCCAAGCCTTTGACGATGCACTGGAGAGCATGGAACTCGCGGTGGGTGCATCTTCCGATTGGGACCACGACGCCTTCCTGGCCGGCAAACTCACGCCGGTGTTCTTCGGTTCGGGGGTGAACAATTTCGGTGTGATGGAAGTTTTGGACGCGGTGGTGGACATGTCTCCGCCACCGGGCCCGCGCGTGGCCTACACCGAAGTCAACCGCAACCGCGAAGCCCGAACCATACAGCCCGACGACGAGAGCTTCTCCGGCGTGGTGTTCAAGGTGCAAGCCAACATGGACGCCAACCACCGCGACCGCATTGCGTTTGTGCGCGTGGCGTCCGGCAAGTACACCCCCGGCATGAAGATGAAAGTGCAGCGCACCGCCAAAGAATTGCGTCCTACCAGCGTGGTGACCTTCATGAGCCAGCGCCGCGAAGCGGTGGACGAAGCCTACGCGGGCGACATCATCGGATTTACCACCCACGGCGGCGTACAGCTGGGCGACACCATCACTGATGGACCCAACCTGCAGTTCACCGGCCTGCCTTTCTTTGCGCCCGAAATGTTCATGACCGTGGTGCTCAAAAACCCGCTGCGCACCAAGCAGTTGCAACAAGGCCTGATGCAGCTGGGGGAGGAAGGCGCCATCCAGGTTTTCAAACCCGATGCCGGCGGCAACATGCTGCTGGGCGCCGTGGGGCAATTGCAGTTTGAAGTGGTGCAACACCGCCTGAAGGCAGAGTACGACTGCGATGTGCGACTGGAAAGCTGCCAATACACCGGCGCCCGTTGGATCACGGCTGACAACGCCGCCGATCTGCGCGACTTCGAAACCGCCTACCCACTGCGTATGGCGCACGACGCGGCCGATACCCTGGCCTACCTCTGCACCAGCCCCTATGACGTGCGCCTGGCGCAAGAGCGCTTCCCCAAAATCCACTTCCACCCGCTGCGCGAGCATGCGGGCTTGGCACTGCAAACCGCAGGCTAACCAAGAGGCCCCCACGTGAAACCCCTGGCGCAATGGCCGGTGGACAGCCGCCGTGCCATCCGCGGGGTGTTCACCGATATCGACGACACCCTCACCCACGACGGCCACATCGCCCCAGAGGCGCTGCAAGCGCTGGGCGATTTGAAGGTTGCGGGGCTCACGGTGATTCCCATCACCGGGCGGCCCATCGGCTGGTGCGAGCCCTTCATGGCGGGCACCAATGGCCCGTCCTGGCCGGTGGATGCCATGGTGGCCGAGAACGGGGCTGTTGCGTTTGTGCCCGGCGCTGCCAACGCGGTTACAAGCCAAATCGGCCTCCAGCGCCCTTCGGATATGCGCGAGGTGCTATCAAAAAGATATCAACAAAGTGCCGAGGTGCGTACCGCCAATCGACAGCGCATGGACGCCATTGCCGCCCAGGTCTGTGCCGAAGTGCCGGGCATGGAGCTCAGCCGCGACAGCGCGGGACGCGAGACCGACCTCGCGTTCGACTACGCCGAATTTGCCCATCACTCGCCCGAAACGGTGCAACGCGTGCTGGCCCTGCTGCAAAGCCACGGCATGCAAACCACGGTGAGCAGCATCCACATCCACGGCTGCTTCGGGGACTTCAACAAATGGACCGGCGCCTGCTGGATCGTCCGCGAGCTGCTGGGCCGCGACCTCAGCACCGAGCTGGACCAGTGGGTGTTTGTGGGCGACTCGGGCAACGACCAGGCCATGTTTGAGCACTTCAGGCACAGCGCGGGCGTGGCCAACATTGCGCGCTTTGTGCCACAGCTCAGCCACCTGCCGACCTACCTCACGCCTTCTGCGCGAGGCGCAGGTTTTGCCGAGGTCGCCCGCGCCATTCTGGAAGCACGTTCTTTTGCATAACGACCCCACCACCGGCGCCACTGCGCACCCCAGCTCCCGCACGGGCTTGCTGGCCGTGTTCGGCTCCACGCTGTTTCAGCTCTCGGGCGTCTTTATGTTGTCGCCGCTGATGCTGGTGCTGCTCACAGAGCGGGAGGTGTCCACCACCATCGCCGGCCTGTTTGCGGCGACGACCTGGCTGGGCATATTCATCGTGACGCCCTTTGCGTCAGCGCTCACACGGCGATGGGGCCGTCGGCGCGCCATGTGGTTTGCCTCCGGCGTGCCGCTGGCAGCGGCAGTGGGCTTCTTGAGTACCGACTCCATACCGGTGTGGTTTGTGTTGGAGCTTCTGGCGGGCATTGCAGGCGGCATGCGCTGGGTGCTGGCCGAGGCCTTGATTGCCGAGTTCTCGCCGCCCGAGCGCCTGGGGCGCACCATGGGCATGTACGCCACCATGGTGGGCGCGACCTTCATCATCGGCCCCAGCCTCTTGGCCTGGGCCGGCAGCACAGGGCATGTGGCGCTGGGTCTGGTGATCGCACTGCTGACCCTGGGCCTGGTATGGACGATGTTCATACCGCCCATCTCCACCCCAGCAGAGGCCGGCAACACCAGCGTCGGACCGCGCGGCCTGTGGCAGGCGGTGCAGCAGCACCCCATCCTGATGCTGGCCGGGTTTATCGGCGGCTTCTTTGAGCTGGGCTTGGCCTCCATCCTGCCGCTCTACGGCCTGAGCATGGGTCTGGGCGCCAGTGCAGCCGCGTTGTTGATTTCTGTGAGCGGTCTGGGCAGCACGCTGGCAGCCATTCCAGTGGGCATGGCTGCAGACCGGTTTGCCGACCCGGTGCGTGGCCGCCGCAGCCTGATGGTGGCCGTGGCCGCCGTCGCCTTAGTGTGTGCTGCAGCCCTGCCTTTGGTGGAGCACGCCATCTGGGTCGCGTGGCCGGTGGTGTTTTTGCTCGGCGCCGCCGGCAGCAGCCTCTACACCCTGTGCATGACCGACATAGGCGCACGCGAAAAAGGCATTGCCTTGGTCAACTGCACCGCGGTGCTGGTGTTGAACTACACCTTGGGCGGGCTGGTGGCCTCCGGCATCAGCGGCGCGCTGATTGACTGGTCGGCCACGGTGGCTTTTCCGGCGGTATTGATTCTGGTGGCGGCCGTGGGTCTGGCCGCCCTGCTGCGCGCCCGCCGCAACCCGGCCTGATCCGCCACCGCGCGGCCTTGCCGCCCTTAACGCTTATTTGCCCGAGGTCGCTTTTTTGACGACTTTGGCCGCTGGCTTGGCAGACTTGGCTGCCGGTTTTTTAGCCGAAGCCTTGGCCTTGCCTTTAGATGATGCTTTTGCAGATGCTTTGGCTTTGGCACCCGCCTTGGCTTTGCCCTTGGCGGCCGACTGCTTGGCGCTCTTCACCGTCACGGCCTTGCCCGGCGGGGGCAGCAAATCTTCCATGGTCAGGCCATAGCGCTCGGCCATGTTGGCCCACCCGGTGCCCCTCGCCTTTTGGGGCAAGACCCCATCCATCACCTGTTCGCCCTGCGGAGTGCGCAACACCCCGCCATGCAGCGCCGCCTGCAGCTGATCCGGATTGGGGTAGGCCACGCCTTGCTGCGCCAGTGCGCCTTGCGCGAGCTTGAGCGCCAGGCGTACTTCGCCGTAACCCAAAGGTCCGGTCGCTGGTTCTTTGCTGGCCGCACCTTCGGTAGCCGTCGGGCGGCCGCTGCGCAAGGTGGTGACCAGTTGATCCGCATCGTGGCGGTTGCCGATCCAGCCACCGAACTCGGAGATAAGCCGCTCCGTAGAAGCTGCGTTGTCGAGGGTGGCTGTCACGCCCTGGGCCAGCACCAGTGCGGGGGTAGCCACGGCACAAGCCATGGCTACAACGGTGGCGCGCACACCGCGCCGCAGCCACACGGGGCTGCAGATTTGAAAAATCGAAGTCATAAACGCAAGCTTAGCCGCTCCGGGCGGGCTGCCCGCCCCGGCGCGTGTTACGGATTGGTAAAGCCCTGCAACACATTCACCGCATTCACCCCCACCTCTTCCACGGCGTAACCGCCTTCAAAGATGAACACGGTGGGCAAGCCGGCTTTCGCCAGGCGCTCGCCGATGCGCAGGTAGTCGTCCGTCTTGAGCTTGAAGCCGGAAATCGGGTCGCCCTCAAAGGTGTCCATGCCCAGCGACACCACCAATGCATCTGCGCCAAATTTGGCAATGCCCGCCAAGGCAGTCTCCAGGGCCTGGGCCCAGCTGGCGTAGTCGGTACCGCGAGGCAGTGGCAGGTTGAGGTTGGCCCCCCATCCAGCGCCGGAGCCAGTTTCATCCGCATGGCCCAGATAGAACGGGTACTCGGTGCGCGGGTCGCCGTGAATGCTGGCGAAGTACACATCGGGCCGGTCGTAAAAGATGGCCTGCGTGCCGTTGCCATGGTGGTAGTCCACATCCAGCACCGCCACTTTGTGCATCCCAGCATTGCGCAGGTGCTGTGCCGCCAAAGCTGCGTTGTTCAGGAAGCAGTAGCCGCCGAAAAAGTCCGCCCCTGCGTGGTGGCCGGGCGGGCGGCTCAGGGCGAAGGCAGCACGGTCGCCGGCCAACACCGCTTGCGCGGCACTCAATGCGCAGTGCGCTCCGGCGCGAGCGGCCACCCAAGTACCGCTGGTGAAGGGCGTGCCCGCGTCGTACGAATACAGCCCCACCTTGGCGGCAAAGTTGTCAGGTTCAATGTCGGTGCGGAAGGTGCGCGTGGGCCAGACGGAGGGCAGGATGTCCTTGTCCGCATTGGCTGCGTCCAACGCCACCCACTGGTCCCAGGCGGTTGCCAAAAAGTTCAGGTAGCGCGGGCTGTGGATGGCGGTGAGCGCCGCCTCGTCAAAGGCTTGCGGCTCCAGCACCGCGCCCAGCTGGCGGCGTTGCAGCTCGGCCAGCACATGGTCGGCACGGGCCGGCACCTCAAAACACGGCACCAGCGCGCCGCGGAACATTTCGACTTTGCCCTGGTGTTGGGCGTGGAGGTGGTTGTAAAAGGTTTTCATGATGGATTACGAAACATATTGGCCACTAGCGCCCGTGGAATATGCGCGAGCAGCTATTAAATAAATAGCAAATCAGTTCCGGGGACGGATCACCAGTTCATCGTATCCGGTGAGCGAGTCCGGCTCGCGGGTGAACTGCCAGTCGGGCAGCAGGCCCAGCAGCACCTCGGCGGTGGTGAGCACGATGCAGCCAGGCGCCACATGCCCGCCCAGCACCTGCCCCGTGGTGGTGGAAATAGCCATGTGCATGTGCGAACCGGTCTTGTCACCACTGGCAGCCACGGTGCCCGAGAGGGTGAGTATCTCCATGCTTTCGGTCAGCCGCGTGGGCTGCGCCGCGCCCGCTAGCCGGATGCCCGCCGTGGACAGGCTGCCGATGCCGGACAACACAAACGCTGCGCGGCAGTTTTGGGCGAGAACCGCGGCTTCCAGCGTGGCGCGCAGGTCTTGGCCGGGGGTGAGGCGGATGGGGAGAGTTTTCATAGTATCTATGCCAAATCAGGCTCTAGCGCTCATGGATATTGCGCGAGAAGCTATCAAAACAGAAGCGTATTTGATGGCTACTTGCGACCTCATCCGACTGCCAACTTGCGATACGCCTGATCTGGCCGATTTGGCACATCAGGGAATCTCAGCTCAAGCTGTCCCTTCTTCACCATCCCGCCAAGAATGCGACCCTGCAGGTTTTCCGCGTCACGGTTTAACAAAGCAGCCAAATCCTTGGAAGTCAGCCAACGGCCATCGCACAGGCGCAAAACCAATGCTTGCATTTCAGCCGCAGGCAGCTTTCCTTTGATGCGTGCGGGCTCCGCCAATAACAGGAGTTCCAGAGGCCAATGAGGGGAGTTCGCCGCCAAATGAGGGGAGTCCCCGGCCAATTGAGGGGAGCTTTGGGGGGAGTCCACCCCCAAATGAGGGGAGCCCCCGTCTGATTGGGGGAAATCCTCCGCCACGCGGTAGCTGGCCCAGCGCCGTTGATTTTGCTGCGTCAGCAGGCCATCGCGCACCAGGCTTTGCAGCACGCCGGTGATGTCTTTGGAGTGTTCCCCGGTGATTTCCTGCATGCGGCTGTTGGTCACGCTGCCTTCGACCTGTGCAGTCACCACGGCCTGCACCGCCGTCTTGTCCAGCTTGGCAAACCGGTCGCCAAAGCGCACGCGTAGCGCCTGGTCCACCTCGTCGGGAATCAGGCTAACCATGGGCAACACCAGCTTCACCCGGTCGGGCTGCAAAACCTCTTCCAACCGGGGCGAGCGCCAATGCTGTGCACGCCAACCGGCCCGAATCTTATCCATGCCGGAGCCGGCCTTGTCGCCGCCGCCCATAAGCTGGAACATGAGCTGCAAACTCTTGTTACGACACTCGCTTACGCCACCTTGCAACAACTGCACCCGCGACACCAGCAGCGAACCGGGATTGGACAACTCAATGCGGTCCGGGTAGCGCTCTATCACCACGCCGCCTTGCCCGCGATGGTCGGCGTGCACCAATGCGTTCACCACCGCCTCGCGTAGCGCCTCGTGCACCGGCGAGTCGTCCTTGCGGTACAGCTCTCGATCCAGCTGAAATGGCATCCTCAAGTCGCCCGACAGGCGCTGCATCACCCTCACATAAAACTGGAAAAGGTTGTTCTCCCAGGTGCCATCGGGCAACACACGGTCGGTCCAGCGCACAGCGGGGTCGTCAGACAGACGCTCGCGATAGTCCACATGAAAACCGGGCAACGCATCGCGCAAGGCCTCAAACCGACCAAACATCAACAGGCCTGCCACGGTGGCACCTTCCAAACCCGTGGCACGGTCGCGACGCAGGGCGCTCAACTTGGTGAGCAACGGCGCATCGTCGAGCAGCAGCCACGGATGGTCTGGCGCGCGGGACGCAAAGCGGTTGCGGTACTGCTTCACCGTCTCGGGGTCAAAGTCTGCCTGTCCAAAATGCTCCACGATTTGCGAGTCCGCAGGCGTGTCGGACTGGTCGGCCAACATGCGGCGCACCTCATCGTCCGAGCAGCGGTAGTCGCCTTCATCTGCTCGCCGGTAGGTGCCCGTCATCGGGTTAGGCCCCACAAACACCGGGCGCTGCAACCGGGATGCGCGTGGCACATGCACCACCACAAACTGACGGCCCTCGTCTTCCACCGTGCGCACATCGTCATCGCGCAGCAAATTTGCGCTGACCTTATGTCGGTCGTTCAACTGCCCCCACAACACCGTGCGCAGCTGCGCGGCATCGGGCACGCCCTCCCACACCAGGCCAGAAGCCTTCTCGGCCACGCCCAGCACAATGGTGCCGCCCTGCGTGTTGGCCATGGCGGAGTAGGACTCCCAAAAACTGCCCGGCATGCCACCGCGCGCCGACTTGAATTCGGTGTCGATGCCCTCGGTGCTGGACTGCAAGGCGGAGAAGAGGTCGAGCTGGCGCATTGATGGGCCTTATTCCTTTTTCTTGTCCAATACTTTTCCAACAACCTTCGACAAAACGTCGTAAAGCGGATGAGAAGCAGGTTCTACGGGACTGCCCTTTGCCGGGTTGTTACGAATTTCAAGGAAAACCTCCGCCGTGATTTCCTCCTCATATTTAGGCGCCTGCCTCTTGAATCCATCTACGGACATCGCTAACGCGGCTTTGTGGGCGTACTCGCGCTCCAAGTGGAAAAAGTCTGCAAACGTTTTGGTATAAAAACCCGTCAACCATGTGGCGGGCACCATCAACAAAACCTTGCCAAGCACTCCGTACCAACTCTCATGGGCTGTATCACTCACTCTCGGAAAAAAGTCACCAAATAAACCGGGCAATAAATGGGCAGCCAATGGCAATGCAGACAGAACCAAAATCGCAATTGAAACCATGAACCCAGTTCTTGCGGCAGTCATTCGGTCTTCATATCGCTTCCGAGTCACCTCTAAGCTCTTGGCGAGCCCTGCGGTCGTTGACCCCGAAATCATCGCGTCTGCAAGCGTCGTTAAACGATCAATCTCTGTTTCTCGCTTGACGTTTGCATCCGTAGCAGTTTTTGAGTCTGTTTGGAACTGCGTGAATTCCGAATTTCGAGCATCCAATTCCTTTTGAAACGCCTCAAATTTGCTCGTGTAGGTCCCGATTAGCGCCTCCAATTTGTCCGAATTTGCCCCAACCGTTTTAATTTGCTCTACCAGCGTAGCGACGTTACTCGCATCCGCTGCAGCCTTGACTTGAACTTCGCGCAAACTGGCAACTACCGTTTGAGCCTGCACGACATGGTCCCGGGCCTCCTTCTCGTGCGCTGCGACTTGTAATGCAGTGGCAGAAACATCCGCACCCTGTTCTTGCGTTTGCCTTCGAAGCAGTTCGGCTTCACGATTTGCATTGCCAAAGGCTTCCACACGCTGCAAAAGATCCGCCACCCCATTGGCTTTGCAAAGCGGAAGAAACATGCCAATCGCGCCGACCAAATAATTCAGCGCTGGATGCATTTGCTGAAAATTTGGAGTCACGTCCACGGCCGAGACATTCGTCGGTCCGTCCATCAACTGCCAAAGGAAATTGTCGTTCCCATCCTGGATGGTGAGACCATCACGCCATGGCGACCTCAGCTGGCTGAGAGACCCGTCCAAATGACGCTGAAAGTTCAGCAGGTGCGCGCGCAGTTCAGCAAGTTTCGATCCAATAACCAGATGCGCAACATCGCTTTCATTTTGTGGACGCAAAGAAAACAAGACCTCGAAGACCAAGTCGACACGACGGCGAAAAACTTCCATCGACTGCTGGTCAAGTACTGGCCGTTGCCTTCCAAAGTCATAACTTCCATTGACCAACAGATCATTTAGGCTCCCCCACGCAATGCGTGAAGTTTCCAATTCCTTGTAAAGCGCGTTGATGGTCATGGAGTTGTCCCTTTTGTTTGGTCTGGTGCAAATGCTGCTGCGAGAAATGACGGCCTCAGCACCTGCGCGTGTTGGAGGTTGGCTTTCGCCTCACCACAGACGCGCCAACCGGCCGCGACAAGCAGCGCATCGATGCTGACTCTGGCTTCTTGCTCTGGCGTCATGCCCATATTTTTTCCCTTTTCACCATTCTAGGTTAAAAACAAAAAAGAGCCGCTAGCCCACATGGAATGTGCGCGAGCAGCTCTTTTATTGATAGCAAGCACGCTTTCGCGTGCTGCCTTCAGTTGGGCTTGTGGGTGATGCGTGCGCCCAGGGCGAGCAGCTTTTCGTCCAGCTTTTCGTAGCCACGCTGGATCATGTTGGCGTTCTGCACCGTGGACTTGCCGCTGGCGCACAAGGCGGCGCCCAACAGGGCCATGCCGGCTCGGATGTCGGGGCTTGGCAAGGTGGTGCCGCGCAGGCGGCTCTTGCCGCTGATGACCACGCGGTGCGGGTCGCACACCACGGCGGCGGCGCCCATGCCGATGAGCTTGTCCACAAAGTACAGGCGCGACTCAAACATCTTCTCGAAGAACAGCACATTGCCTTCGACCTGCGTGGCGAGCGTGATCATGCAGCTCATCTGGTCGGTGGCGAACTGGGGCCAGGGGCCGTCGCCAATCACCGGCATGGCGCCATCAAAGTCGCGGGTGACCTGCATGCGCTGGTTGCCGGACAGGAAGATGTGTTTGTCATGCAAATCAATCTTCACGCCCAGGGTCTCGAACACGCGGTGGCACATGCCGTAGGCGTGTTTGTCGGTGCCCTCCACCGTGATTTCGCCACCGGTGGCAGCGGCCAGCGCCAGGTAAGACGCCGCCTCGATGTGGTCGTGGCACACGGTGTAGGTGGCGCCGTGCAGCGAATCCACGCCCTCCACGCTGAGCTGGTTGGTGCCTATGCCGCTGATCTTGGCGCCCATGGCATTGAGCAGGTGGGCCAGGTCTTGCACATGCGGCTCGCAGGCGGCGTTGCGGATCAGGGTGTGGCCCCGGCTCACGGCAGCAGCCATGAGGATGTGCTCGGTGCCGGTGACCGAGGGCTCGTCAAAAAACAGCTCGGCGCCGGTGAGTGGGCCGGACATGGTGAAGTCGTACACGCCATTGATGCTGACCTTGGCGCCCAGCTTCATGAGGCCGTAAAAGTGCGTGTCCAAGCGGCGGCGGCCGATAACGTCGCCTCCCGGCGGATACAGACGCGCGGAGCCGGTGCGATGCAAGAGGCCTGCCACACACAGGATGGACGTACGCACCTTGTTGCACAGGGCCTGGCCGATTTCGCTGGTGCGCACGCTGGCCACATGGATGCTGACGCGCTCGCCGCTGCGTTCGACCTTGCCGCCGATTTCGACGATCACGTCCAGCATATGGCGCACGTCGATGATGTCGGGCACGTTGTCGAGGATGACTTCCTGGTCCGTCAGGATGCAGGCCGCAATCATGGGCAGGATGGCGTTTTTGTTGCCGGAAGCGCGAATGGTGCCTCGCAGGGGCACGCCGCCTTCAATTTCAAATGTCGACATGGTGAGATTCAGTGTTGGGAGGCCGGGGTTTTCCGGCCGAGGGGGAGATTGTTACCGCTCCGGGCACGATTCATGTAACTTTGTGCTGTAACGGTTACAGGAACCGCGACGTAGTTGGCACTTTTCAGGCGGCCAGCCAGCGGGCGAAGGCGGTGTTGACGGCGTCGGGCTGCTCCAGGGTGGCCATGTGGCCGCAGTCCTCCAGCACCACCAGCTCGGCGCGCACTGCGTGCATGGCGTCCACCATGGCCTGGTGCTGCTCGGGCGGGCTCCAGGCGTCTTGCCGGCCGGTGAGCACCAGCGTAGCGCAGGTGATGCCGGCCAGCACCGGAGAGGCGTCAGGCCGGGTGAGAAGCGCGTTGATTTGCGCTGCAAACTGGGCGGGGCTGCTGCGCTCCAGCATGGCCAGCACTTGCTCGAACACCGGGCCGCCCACCACGGCGGGGTGCACCATGGGGCGCGCCCACATGGCGCCCATGGCCCGCATGCCGGCGCGCTGCGCGTGCGACAGCAAGGCCATGCGGCCGGCTTTTTCTTTGGCGCCGGCTTCGCCTTCGGCCAAGGGGTGCACGCCGGTGTCCAGCAAGGCTACGCGCTCCACCCGCTCGGGGGCCAGACGCATCACCTCCAGGGCCACGCGCCCGCCCATGCTGTGGCCGGCCAGGGCAAACGTAGCGGGGGCGTCGGCCAACACCTGCTGCGCCATGGCGGTGAGCGAGTCGGTCAGGCCCCAGTCCATCACCATGCAGTGGTGGGTGGCGGACAAGGCCTGCACCTGCGGCGCCCAGACGGCGGCGTCGCACATCAGGCCGGGGAGCAATACGAGGTTTTTGGTAGTCAAATCAGGCTCCAGCGCCCGCGGAATATGCGCGAGCAGCTATCAAAAACATAGTGAACTCATGAAAGCGCCAGGGCAAAAATTTGCCTGCCCGGCGCTGCAGCTCACACTGTAGCGGCTGGCAAGGCGATTTCAATCGCCAAGCCCGGCTGGGCATTGCGCACCGCGAAGCTGCCGCCATGCGCCTGCGCCACCAGGCGGCACAGGTACAGGCCCAGCCCCACGCCGCCGCCTTCGCGGGTACGGGCGGCATCAGGCCGGAAGAAGGGCTGACCGAGGTTGGGGAGCTGGTTTTCCTCCACACCAGTGCCGAAATCGCGCACCGTGATCGACAACTGCCCGTCCGTCCAATGCACGGTGATTTGTGGTGCCGCGGATGCACCCGCGCTGTGACGCAAGGCGTTGTCCAGCAGGTTGCGCACCAGCAGTCGGATGCGGGTCGGGTCCAGCTGCAGACAGGGCAAGGCGAGGGGCACATGCATGTCGATGGCAGGGCCGGCATCAGCTTCCGCGGAGTGGGCGGTTTGCAGCTCGCAGACCACGTCTTCCACCAATGCGCGCACGTCTACCGCCTCGCGGTGGAGCGCGGCATGCGGGCTGGCCAGGCGCTCGCTTTCCAGCAAGTCGGTGACGAGGTCGCGCATGAGGGCCAGATCGCGCAAAAGGGCATCGCGGCCGGGCTGCACGTCGGCCGTTTCAGGCAGCAGCTCGGTATTCAGCCGGGCGCGGGTGAGCGGGCTGCGCAGCTCGTGGCTGATGGCCAGCAACAAGGTGCGCTTGGCTTCCAACATCTGGTGGATGTCGGCGCCCATGGTGTTGATGGTGGCGGCCAGCTCACCCAGCTCGTCCGGGTGGTGGGAGCGGCGCACGGGAATAGCCTGTGCAAAGTCGCCCGCGCCAAAGCGCAGGGCGCCTGCGCGAATGTCGTCCAACGGGCGCAGCATGCGGCGTACCCGCACATAGGCCAGCGTGGTGAGCACCAACAGGCTGAACAGCGTGACCCAGCCAATGAAGCGCGGGCGGTCATGCCAGGCCTGCACACTCACCCCGAACTGAATGCGGTGGCCATCTGCCGTGGTGCGCACATAGAAGCGGGGGCTCTCGGGGTCAGCCGGTTTGTCGTCCATCCAGTCGTGCTGGTTGTCGGGTTGCTCCGGGTTGCTGCGCCAGTTGATCTGCGGGCCGCTGATGCGCACGCTCAAGGGCAGGCGCTGGGTGATGGCGCGAGCGCGCTCAATGTCGGGCGGGTCGCCAATCTCAACGGCCAGTTTGTCGATGTAGTCGGCCACCAGCGGCTTGGCCGCATCGCGCCAACCGATGCTGAGCGCCGCCTGCATGCCGAACATGAAAGTGGTTGCCATGGCCAGGGCCAGCAGCACAAACATGGCAATCAGCCGCACGCGCAGCGAGTGCACCAAGGCGTGTTTGGCCTGGCGCTGGGCCTGGATGCAGGCCTTGAACGCCGGCCAGCCCCGGCAGACGCGCCACCAATCAGCCCACATGCTCATGCGGCACTTCCTGCCGCTGATGCTGCCAAAGGAGCCAAAGCCAGCGTGTAGCCGGCGTTGCGCAAGGTTTTGATGCAGTCCAGCGGCTCCAGCTTTTTGCGCAGGCGGCTGACCACAATGTCCACCGCGCGGGTATAGAGCTCGGCCTCATGACCGCGCAGCTGGTTCAGGATGTCGTCACGGCTGAACACCTTGCCCGGCGCTCGGGCCAGCAGGAGCAGCAAATCAAACTCGGTCCCGGTAAGGTCCACCGCGTCGCCATTGCGCAGCACTGTGCGGGTAGCCACGTCGATGCGCAGACCCTGAAAGCACAGGTGGTTGGGGTCGGCCGCTGCAGCCTTGGGCGCGGCGGGGGCACGGCGGCGAAGCACGGTTTGCACGCGGGCGACCAGCTCGCGTGGCTCAAACGGCTTGGGCACATAGTCGTCCGCACCCAGTTCCAGGCCCACCACGCGGTCCATCACCTCGCCACGCGCGGTGAGCATCACGATGGGCAGGTCGCTGTCTTTGCGTATGGCGCGGCACAGGGCAAAACCATCCATCTCGGGCAGCATCACATCCAGAATGGCCGCATCAATGCCGCCCTGCGCCAGCCGCGCCAGACCATCGCTGGGGCGCAGGCAATGCTCCAGCGCCATGTCGAAGCGCGCAAAGTAGGCGGCCAAGGGGCCGCCGAGCTGGGTGTCGTCATCGATGAGCAAAATGCGGTGCATAGGCGTCAGTGGGTTGCGGGCCTATTGTCACCGCCCAAAAGCAGGCTGCGGTGGCGCTGGATCAGGCTGCGCAGGCGGTCGCGCTCGGCATCGGCCAGCCGGTCAAACAGGTCAGCCGCCTTTTGCACTTCGTGCAGCACCTGGGGCACGTAACCGGGCCGGCGCTCCAGCAGGCGCAGGGCGTGCTCCCGGTCAAAGCGCGGGCCCCACACCAGGGCCATGACTTCGGCGTGAGGTTCTTCATAGCCCTCCAGCACCACGGCCCCGTAGGCGCGCAAGGGTGCTGCAATGGCGCTCAGGGTTGCGGGCGCCATGACGATCAACCCCGGCTGAACCAGTGACCGCGACCGTCCATGTAGTCGCGCACCCTCTGTTGCTGGGCGGGGTTCAGGCTGTTGTAGAAGTTGGCCATGGCCGCAATGACTTCGGGGCTCTTGGTCTGGATGGCGGCGGTTTTGTCGTTAATCAGGGTCTGGGCGCGGGTGGCGTCAAATTTGTCGCCGGCCACAAGTGCCTTCATTTCAGCGCGCGGGTCTTGGGTCTGGCCGATCAGGGCCAAACGCTGCTCGAACATCTTGTCACCCACCAAGGCCAGCAGCTTCTTCTGGTCAGCGTTCAGGTCGAGCTTGCCGCCCAATTTGTCGACCATCCTGTCGCGCTGGGTGGCGTATTGCTCGGCGCTCATGTTGGCACCGAAATCATGCGGGCGGTGGCCACAGGCTGCGAGGCCACCGACCAGCACCAGGGCGGTCACGGCACCGATGAGCGTACGTTTGGCATGGCTACGAAGGAAGAAGTTGGTCATCACGGTCTTTCTGAACCCAGTCGGGTAGTTGGAATATGACCGTGATGGTGCCGCCGCTGCCCTGACACAGGTTGTCAGGGCGGTTGCGGTTTGTTTCAGTTTATTTCAAGCAGCGCGCTTACTTCTTGCTGCCTCCGCCACCGCCGCCATGCCCGCCGCCATGGCCGGAGCCCGAGGTGCTGCGGTTGCTGCCCGCATTCTCATCGCGCCCGGTGTCATGCCCGGTCTTGCCGGCATGGTGCCCTGCGTGGTCCTCGCGGGAAGCGCCCGCCTTGGATTTATCCGTCTTGCTGGCACTGACCACGGCACCGAGCTTGATGCCCAAGCTGTGCGCAATCTCGCCCCAGCCACTACCGGACTGACGCTGGGTCAACACCCCTGCAAGGCTGGTGGTAGATGTCGGCGAAGTAACCACGCCGCCGTTAAGGGCCGCGCTCAACTGCGCAGGGGTGGGGTTGGTGATGCCCTGTTGGGCTAGCGACGCCTTGGCAAGAGACAAAGCAATATTGACCTCGCCGTTCCCCAGCTTGCCGGTGCTGGGCGTGAAGCTGGTGGAAGAGGTCGTGCCGGAGCCTGTCAGCGTGACGGTGCTGCCGGTTTGCAAACTGGTGATCAAGGCCGTTGCATTGGCCTTGGAGCCCGCCCATGGGGTGTATTCGGCAACCAGCTTGGTGTTGGCTGCAGTTGATTTAGTAGCAGTGGTGGTGGTGCTCGACGTCTGTGCATGCAGCATCTGCCAGGGTGCCAACATCCCCCAAGCCGTCATTCCGGCCACAAGAACTCTACGGGCTGCCTTGAGCGTG
This sequence comes from Rhodoferax mekongensis, assembly GCF_032191775.1. Lineage (NCBI taxonomy): Bacteria > Pseudomonadati > Pseudomonadota > Betaproteobacteria > Burkholderiales > Comamonadaceae > Rhodoferax > Rhodoferax mekongensis. The sequence continues at coordinate 3,832,078 of NZ_CP132507.1, forward strand.
GGGACCATAAAAACCTCTCTCATTCGTTTACGACACCAAAGACTTCAGTGTAAGCACGGATGTGCTGACATGGGTGGCTATGTGTTACCCGTTGTCAGCAAGTGCTACAAATCACCGGGCGAGCACCGCCTCCAGCGCCTTGCCCGTGTGTGTGCCCAACCTGACCACATCTTCTGGCGTGGTGGCGGCCACTACCCGTCCACCGCCATTGCCCCCTTCGGGGCCGAGGTCCAGCACCCAGTCGGCTTCGGCAATTACATCGAGGTCGTGCTCAATCACCACCACGCTATGGCCGCCGTTCACCAGGCGGTGCAGCACATGGATGAGCTTTTCCACATCAGCCATGTGGAGGCCAACAGTAGGCTCGTCCAGCACGTAGAGCGTGTGCGGCACTTTGTTGCCGCGCTTGCCCACGTCGTCGCGCACCTTGCTGAGTTCGGTGACCAGCTTGATGCGCTGTGCCTCGCCGCCACTCAGTGTGGGTGAGGGCTGGCCCAAGGTCAGGTAGCCCAGGCCCACGTCTTTGAGCAGCTGTAGCGGATGCGCGATGACAGGCATGGCGGCAAAGAAATCGACCGCTTCGTCCACTTCCATTTGCAGCACATCGCCGATGTTTTTGCCCCGCCAGGTGACGGCCAGCGTTTCGGGGTTGAAGCGGGCGCCCTTGCAGGTTTCGCACACCACTTTCACATCCGGCAGGAAGCTCATGCCGATGGTGCGCATGCCCTGCCCTTCGCAGCTGGGGCAGCGGCCTTCGCCGGTGTTGAAGCTGAAGCGGTTGGACGCATAACCGCGCGCCTTGGCTTCCAGCGTGTCGGCAAAGAGTTTGCGGATGGTGTCCCAGAAACCAATGTAGGTGGCCGGGCAGGAGCGCGGTGTTTTGCCGATGGGCGTTTGGTCCACTTCGAGCACGCGGTCTATGGATTCATAGCCGGTCACGCCTTCGCAGCCCAGCCAGTCGATTTTTTCACCGGCCTCCAGCGCATCGCGACCAGCTTTGGTGCTGCGCTTTTGCACGGCGGTTTGCACGTTGGCCAACAACACGTCGCGCGCCAGGGTGGACTTACCCGAGCCACTGACGCCGGTGATGGCCACCAGGCGTTTGAGTGGCACATGGGCGGTGACGCCTTGCAGGTTGTGCATGGTGGCGTTGTGGACGGTGAGCCAGTCGATTTTTGGTTTGTACGTTGCGGCTGTAGTTGCTGAACCCGCCATGGGTAGCCCGGCAACGGGCTCCTCATACGCTCGCTTTGCGAGCTCCAAATCGTCGCCCGCTGCCGGGCTACCCGCGGCTGCGACGGACATTTGGGCGGTGCGGCGGTCGGCTAAGGCGGCGTATTCGGCGGCAACCTTGGTGCGTTCTGCTAGCTCCGTGTTGGCGGCGGCGCTGTCCAGAATGCGCGCTGCTTCAACGGCTGCCTTCTGTGTTTTGGCACTGAGCTTCTTCGCAGGCTTACCCGCACCCGCGGTGGAGAGGCTTGCGCCGGAAGCCGATTTCGAGCTCGCATCGCGAGCGTATGAGGCGCCCGGCGTAAGCGCCTCTACCGCGTCGAGCGCCAATGTCTCCGCAAACGACACCATGCCACGACGCACAGCCAAAGGATGCTTCATCGCATGCAACAAGTACCGCCCCGTCTGAGACTCCGCAGCCTTCTGCACATCGGCAATAGACCCCTGCGCCACCAGCCGCCCACCGCGTTTGCCCGCACTCGGCCCTATGTCGATGATGTGGTCCGCGTGGCGGATGGTGTCTTCGTCGTGCTCCACCACCACCAGCGTGTTGCCCTTGTCACTCAGGCTTTGCAAGGCTCCCAACAGGATTTTGTTGTCGCGCGCATGCAAGCCAATGGTTGGCTCATCCAGCACGTAACACACACCTTGCAGGTTGCTACCCAGCTGCGCTGCGAGGCGGATGCGCTGTGCCTCACCGCCACTCAGTGTGGGCGCGCCCCGGTCCAGCGTGAGGTAGCCCAGGCCGACTTCTTCCAAGAACTCGAGGCGGCTGCGGATCTCAGGCACCAGGTCGCGGGCGATGTCGGCCTCGCGGGTCGTCATGCCACCCGCCAATTGCAATGTCTGCACCCACTGGCGCACATCGGTCACGGAAAGGCGTGCAATGTCGGTGATGCCCACACCAGCAAATTTGACATTGCGCGCCGTGGCATTCAGGCGCGTGCCGTTGCAAGTGGAGCAGGCTTTGTCGTGCAGGTCTTCGATGTCGGCTTCGGCAAAGGTCTGCTCGCGGCCCTTGTTGTCATCGTCCTTGACTGAGTCGTCAAACACCTTGCGCTGCTCTTTGGTGAGCGCCACGCCGGTGCCTACGCAGTCCGGGCACCAGCCGTGTTTGCTGTTGTACGAGAACAAGCGCGGGTCCAGCTCGGCATACGAGGTCGCGCAGACCGGGCAAGCGCGCTTGGTGGAAAACACCTGCACCTTGCCCACATTGGCAGCAGACTCACCTGATGCCATCACCTCCCGCAAGCTGCCAATATCGCTGAGAACATAGACCACGCCCTTGCCGTGGGTGAGCGCGTCCGCCAGCGCGGTGCGCAGGGCAAACTCGTTGGCAGGCGTTACATCCAGGCTGGCCACAGGCAGCTCAATGTTGTGCTCCTTGAAACGGTCAATCCGCGGGAAGCCACTGGTGGGCAGGAAGTTGCCGTCCACCCGCAGATGGGTGAAACCCTTGGGTCGCGCCCAGTCGGCCAACTCGGTGTACACGCCCTTGCGCCCTTGCACTAACGGTGCCAAAAGACCAATGTGTTGGCCGCGGTAGTTCTTGAGCAACTGGGCCGCAATGCTGTCTGCGGACTGCGGCTCCACCGCTGCGCCGTCTTTGAAGCAATGCTGGGTGCCCAGCTTCACATAAAGCAAGCGCAGGAAGTGCCACACCTCGGTAGTGGTACCTACCGTGGACTTGCGCCCGCCGCGCGAGAGCCGCTGCTCAATCGCCACCGTAGGCGGAATGCCATACACCGCATCCACCTCAGGGCGACCTGCAGGTTGCACGATGGAACGGGCATAGGCGTTCAAAGATTCGAGGTAACGCCGCTGCCCTTCGTTGAACAAGATGTCAAACGCCAAAGTCGATTTGCCAGACCCGGACACGCCAGTGACCACACTGAACTTGCCGCGCGGAATATCCACCGACAAAGACTTGAGGTTGTGCTCCTTCGCATTCACGATGCGAATGGAATTCGACGTGTCGACCACCCCCGCCCCGGAGGCGGATGGGCTCGCGCCTAGGGCCGATTTGCTACTCGCAAAGCGAGTTGATGAGGCCGTGGGCGCAAGCCCATCCGCCGGAGCACGCGCCCGACCATCCGCCGCAGCAACAGAAGTAAACGTAGCCGACGACTCCGCCACCTCATGCACCACACCCATCGCCGCCGCGTATTCCCGCAATGCCTTACCGGTATGTGAAGTGGGATGCAACAACAGGTCCTCCGGCGTGCCATACGCCACCACCTGCCCACCCGCATCGCCCCCCTCGGGGCCCAGGTCGATCAGCCAATCGGACGCACGAATCACATCGAGGTTGTGCTCAATCACCACCAGCGAATGCCCGGCGTCCAGCAACTTGCGCAGCGCGCGCATCAACTTGGCGATGTCTTCAAAGTGCAGACCGGTCGTCGGCTCGTCCAGCATGAAGAGCGAGCCCTTGCGCGCCAGCAACTGCTTGCTTGCACTGGAGCTCTTGGCCGCTTCAGCCAAAAAGCCTGCGAGCTTGAGGCGCTGCGCCTCACCACCCGACAGCGTGGGCACCGGTTGGCCCAGCTTCACATATTCCAGCCCCACATCCACGATGGGTTGCAGCACGCGGATGACCTCGCGGTCCGCGCTGAACAGATCCGCCGCTTCGCTGACGGTAAGTTCCAGAACATCAGCCACGTTGACGCTCCGTCCCTTACGCTCAATCGTCACTTCCAGAATCTCGGGACGGTAACGCTTGCCATCGCAGTCCGGGCAGCGCAAATACACATCACTCAGGAACTGCATTTCCACGTGCTCAAAACCGGAGCCACCGCAAGTAGGGCAACGGCCATCGCCGCTGTTGAAGCTGAACTTGGCGGCGGTGTAGCTGCGCTCCCTGGACAAGGCGGCACCGGCAAACAACTCGCGAATCGCGTCCCACGCGCCCACGTAGCTCACCGGGTTGGAGCGCGCCGTTTTGCCGATGGGCGACTGATCCACAAACACCATGTCGCTGAGCTGCTCCGCACCCAGCAGGCTCGTGTGGGCGCCCGGTGTTTCGGTGGCTTTTCCGAAGTGGCGCAACAAGGCAGGGGCCAACACATCCTGAATCAGCGTGGACTTGCCGGAGCCGGAGACCCCGGTGACGCAGACCAAGCGCTGCAGTGGAATCTCCACCGACACGTTTTTGAGGTTGTGCTCGGTCACGCCCTCCAGAATCAGGCGCGGGTGGTTGGGTGCGACCATGCGCTTGAAGCCCATGCCCACCTGCTTGCGGCCGCCCAGGTAGGCGCCGGTCATGGTGTCTGCGCCCTTGAGGGCCTCGGTGGTACCGTCAAATACGATTTGGCCGCCCTTCTCACCCGGGCCGGGGCCCATGTCGATCATGCGGTCGGCGGCCAGCATCACCGCCGGGTCATGCTCCACAACCACCAGCGTGTTGCCCGCATCGCGCAAGCGCTGCATGGCCACGATGATGCGGTTCATGTCGCGCGGGTGCAGGCCGATGCTGGGCTCGTCCAACACGAACAGCGTGTTGACCAGCGAGGTGCCCAATGCGGTGGTGAGGTTGATGCGCTGCACCTCGCCGCCACTCAGCGTGCGGCTCTGGCGGTCCAGAGTGAGGTAGCCAATGCCCACATCGCACAGGTATTTGAGCCGGGTGCCGACCTCTTCGAACAAAAGCTTGAGGGTTTTGTGCTCGGCCTCGGAGGCGGTTGGAGCTGTTTTCTCCGGGCGGGCCGCAGGCAGGGAAGCGCCGGGCTCCTCATGCATTTGCTGCGCAACTGCCAAATCGTCACCCGCCACTTCCCTGCCTTCGGCTTGGCTATCCGGCGCGACATCTTCCGAACGCGAAGCGGAGCCCGGTGTGCCGGAAGGGGCCGATTTGCTACTCGCGAAGCGAGTTGATGAGGCCCCTGCCGGCACGCCGGGCTCCGCCCCCCCAAAGATGCCCAAATCGGATTGCAGCGCATCAAAAAACCGCTTGAGCCGGTCCAATGGCATCAGCATCAAATCGTGTAGCGACAAGCCGGGCAGCGCTTCCAACTGCTCACGAGACCACTTCACGCCCTTGGGCATGAAACGCTTGGCCGGGTCCAGCGCCATGTCAGCCTGGTCCTTGGTGCCTATGCGCCAAAGCAGGCTCTCCGTCTTCAATCGCGAGCCATTGCAGGTCGGGCAGGTTGTGTAACTGCGGTACTTGGACAAGAGCACGCGGATGTGCATCTTGTAGGCCTTGGTCTCCAGGTACTCAAAGAACCGGTCCACCCCGAACCAGTGCTGGTTCCACTTGCCGTTCCAGTTTGGGGAGCCCTTGAGCACCCAGTGCTTTTGTTCTGCGGTCAGCTTGTACCAAGGTGTGTCGCGCGGAATACCGCTGGCCTCGGCGTGGCGCATCAAGTCGTCCTGGCACTCTTGCCAAGCGGGCGTCTGCATGGGCTTGATGGCACCGGCGCGCAAGGTGAGCTTGTCATTGGGAATGACCAGCCCATAGTCCACGCCCACCACCCTCCCGAATCCCCGGCACGCGTCGCAGGCGCCTACAGCCGAGTTGAAGCTGAACATGGACGCAATCGGGTCGGTGTAGCGGATATCGCTCTGAGGGCAGTGCAGACCCGTGGAGAAACGCCAGATCTCAGGCGCTGGGTTTGCTATGGTTTCAGGAGCTGCTCGCGCACTATCCACGGGCGCCAGGTCCTCTTTCAACACATAAGCGTTCAATCGCCCGCTGCCGCGCTTGAGGGAGGTCTCAATAGCCTCCAGAACGCGTGCTTTTTCCACACCGTCGATGCGGAAGCGGTCCGCCACGACGTCCAGAATTTTGACTGCCCCCACGCTTGCCGCTTCGCGTGCTGCGCTGCCCCCCTTGGGGGCTTTCGCCCCTTGGGGCGGCCCGGCGGGGCTCAGCGCACGCACTTCTTCCCGCTCGGCCTGCACACGGGTGAAGCCACTGGCGCTCAGCCACTGGGTTACTTCGTCAGGGGTGGCGTTGCCCGGCAGCTCTACAGGAAAGGTCAGCACCAAGCGGGGATTACCTTCGGCAGCGGCGCGCTGCAGCAGCGTGGTGTAAATCGTCTCGGGGGTATCGTGCTGCACGGGTAGCGCAGTGTCTTTGTCAAACAGGCTACCCGCGCGGGAAAACAGGAGCTTGAGGTGGTCGTTGAGCTCCGTCATGGTGCCCACGGTGGAGCGGCTGGAGCGCACCGGATTGGTCTGGTCAATTGCAATCGCAGGCGGGACACCCTCAACCTTGTCGACGGCGGGCTTGTCCATGCGGTCCAGAAACTGGCGCGCATAGGCGCTGAAAGTTTCCACGTAGCGGCGCTGGCCTTCGGCGTACAGCGTGTCGAACACCAGGCTGGATTTTCCCGAGCCGCTGGGGCCGGTGACCACGGTCAGCTCCCCCGTGCGGATGTCCAGATCGAGGTTCTTGAGATTGTGCTGTCGCGCCCCGCGAATGCGGATGGTGCCCTGGGTCATGGTGAATGCTCTCTGCGGTGGGGAGAGACATTCTAGGCACGCACCGTTACCCTTTCAGGGCACGCTCCAATTCCCGACAGGCTTTGGTGCCCACGGCGTCCTGGATCTTGGGCAAAAGGGCCAGAAGGTCCTCGTACCCTGCGGCGGATTCGACCGACAGGTTCAACATGAAACCCCTGAGGCCCAAGCCCGCCGTGAGCTTGGTAGCAATCGGCTTCGCGTCGCTGTATCGCTCTTGGGGCGTGCGGTCACTCACGGGCTGCGCCGGGCTGGCAGACGCTTCCGCCAGCTCCACCGCATCTGCCGACGCAACGACAGGCCCAGGCACCGATGCAGGCACCTGACCCGCTACGGGGGCCAGAAAGCCCTGTTCCACCATGTAATCCACATCGGCCCGGGTCACCCCCATGCCGGCGGTCGCGGTCAGCACCTGGTCTGCCGTCTTTTGACCGTCAAACAGGATGAAAGCGGAGCGTTGGCGGGCCGAAAACAAGGGCGAACGCTCTTTGAACGCTTTTTGTCCCACTTCCGTTTTTGTGAATTTCATGAGTGGCATTTTAGGACTGCGGTGCAGCTCCACTCGAACGAAAGGGGCCATCAGGCCCCCTCGTTTACCCTATCCGGGAGACGCTTATTTGGCTTCGCTGGCAGCAGGTGCTGCGGGGGCAGCGGCAGGTGCAGAGACCGCAGTTGCGGGAGCTTCGCTGTGCGTCGCATCAGCGCCGTGCTTCTCACCACTCATATCAATATCTCCACCCTTGCTCAGGATGTACAAAGCCAGGCCGGCAAACAACGCAAAACCCACAGCAATTTTCCACATACCACTTCTTTCAAAAAAAAAGCTCTCCGGAGCGGAGAGCCTGGAAATTGCCCCGGCTTGGAGACCGGGGCGTTAACTCACTTCACTCGCAAAAATCAGTCGTTGGCGTAGATGTCAACGTCTTTGGTTTCCTTGATGAACAAGCCACCGATCACCACGGTTGCACCCGCAATGATGATGGGGTACCACAAGCCGTTGTACATGTTGCCGGTCTGCGCAACGATAGCGAAGGCAGTCGTGGGCAACAAGCCACCGAACCAGCCGTTACCGATGTGGTAGGGCAAGCTCATGGAGGTGTAGCGGATGCGGGTCGGGAACATTTCCACCAACATGGCGGCGATGGGACCGTACACCATGGTCACCAACAACACCAGGTAGGTGAGGATGATGACAACCTTGACCTTGTCGAACTTGGCCATGTCAGCCTTGGCGGGGTAGCCGGCAGCCTTCAAAGCAGCACCCAGGTTGGAACCCAACAGGGTACCGGCGGCGGTCTTCTCGTTGCTCAGGTCAGCCACAGACTTCTTGGCAGCAGCCACGGCTTTTTCGTCCACGGGGTTGGCAGCAGACAGCTCAGCCAGCTTGGCTTCGGCTTTGGCCTTGGCTTCTGCGATTTGCTCGGGGGTGTATTTCACGTTCACCACTGTATCGCCGACTTTGATGACAGCGGGTGTACCAGCAGGCGCTGCCACGTTGTCATACGATACCGAGGCACTAGCCAGACGTTGCTTGGCAATGTCGCAGCTGGAAGTGAACTTCTTGGTGCCCGTGGGGTTGAACTGGAACGAGCACTCTGCGGGATCCGCAGTTACAGTCACCTTCGCGGTCTGCTGTGCGGCGTACAAATCAGGGTTAGCTGCTTTGGTCAACGCTTCAAACACGGGGAAATAGGTCAGTACTCCCAACAAGCAGCCACCCAGGATGATCCACTTGCGGCCGATCTTGTCAGACAGGGAACCGAACACGATGAAGAACGGTGTGCCGATGATCAAGGAGATCGCCACCATGATGTTGGCGGTAGGACCGTCCACCTTCAAGGCCTGGGTCAGGAAGAACAAGGCATAGAACTGGCCGGAGTACCAGATCACCGCTTGACCGGCAGTCAAACCGATCAAAGCCAAGATCACGATCTTCAGGTTTTTCCACTGGCCGAAAGACTCAGACAGGGGCGCCTTGGAAGTTTTGCCCTCTGCTTTCATTTTGGTGAAAGCGGGGGATTCGTTCATGCTCAAACGAATGTAGACAGAAATGCCCAAAAGAAGAATGGACACGAGGAACGGAACGCGCCAACCCCAATCCGCGAAGGCATCTTCACCGATAGCGGTACGTGTACCCAGAATCACCATCAGGGACAGGAACAAGCCCAGTGTCGCTGTAGTCTGGATCCAAGCGGTGTAAGCACCACGCTTGCCCTGAGGAGCGTGTTCAGCTACGTAGGTCGCAGCACCACCGTACTCACCGCCCAACGCCAAGCCTTGCAGCAAACGCAGGCCGATCAGGATAACGGGAGCAGCCACGCCGATGGAGGCGTAGTTAGGCAGGATACCCACGATGAAAGTGGACAAGCCCATGATCAGGATGGTCACCAGGAAGGTGTACTTGCGACCGATCATGTCGCCCAAACGGCCGAACACCAGCGCGCCGAAGGGACGCACGATGAAGCCGGCGGCAAACGCCAACAGCGCAAAAATGAAGGCAGAACCTTCGTCCAGACCGCTGAAGAATTGCTTGGCAATGATGGCTGCCAAAGAACCGTACAGGTAAAAGTCGTACCACTCGAAAACAGTGCCGAGTGAGGAAGCGAAGATAACCTTCTTCTCTTCCGCAGACATCGGCCGTGGGGCTGCGTTTGCCATGTTGTCTCTCCAATCATTATGTTCAGCCCTCGACATGAAGGCTTGAACGTATTCTTGGAGTACCCACTGACCCTGCTCTGACGCGAAACCAACGCAGGCTTGCGCCAAACTGACGCCCCTCTGACAGAATAGGGTTTAACCCTGCAGGGGCTTTTCACATCACGGCAAATCAGGCCGTGCGCGAGGGTATACCCGAGGGAATGGCTTGCACGGCATTCCAGCGTTTGTCAGCGTCGTTGTCAGCCAACCAGGCGTCGCCCTCTAGGTAGGCGCGCAGCATGGGCAAGGCATCCAAGCCCCAAAACACCTTGCCGTCAACCTCATAGCTCGGCACGCCGAACACGCCCTGCGCAATGGCCTCATCACTATGGGCTTTGAGCTGCGCTTTCACGCTGTCCTCACCCGGTTCGCGCCCGGGAGCCAGCAAGGCCGTCACGGCCTGAAGCCGCGCAGCATCCGCCGCATCGGCTCCCCCTGTCCACACATGTTTGAACAAGGTCTCGCACACATAGCGATTGGGCAAGCCCTGGGCCTGTGTCGCAATGGCCAGCCGCAGCAAACCCAGCGGGTTGAAAGGATGCATGGCGGGAAAAGCCAGCTCCACACCCTGCCGCTGCGCCAGCCACTGCACATGGCGGTAAATCCAGGCCCGCTTGGGCGGCACCTCAGCCGGACCCAGCACCCCGTTGTGCTTGAGCAAGCCGCCCAGAAACACGGGCTTGTAGCGCACGCTGTAGCTCAGCCCCATGAGCGCGACAGGCAACTCCTCAAACGCGAGATAAGCGTAGGGAGAAATGAAATCCAGATAAAACGTGATGTGTTTCATGCGGGCTCCGGATGTGGGTAGTTTGTCAGGCTGAAGGGTGTTGACTAGGCTTCAACAAAAGCTTCCGGGTGCGTCTGGCGCAAACGCTCGGTGATCTGGCCCCACATCACCTTTTTGGCGGCATCGTCGCTGCGGCCCCATTCGCGAATGTCTTCGATAGTACGGAAGCACCCTTCACACAGGCCACTGCCCGTGTCCATGCGGCACACATTCACACAGGGACTAGGAATGTTTTCGGCCATGGCGCCCACGGATATTGCGCGAGCAGCTAGCGTTTTGATAGCATTTTCACGCGCAAGGGTATCCAGCACGTTTTCTTCCTCCGGCGCTTCCACCACATCAGCCACCGGTGCCCCTGTCAGCGCCACCAGGTCTTGCGGATGCAACTGGAACACCCCATGCGGGTGGCCGGCTGCGGCCCACACCTGCTCGAAGCGGAATAGCTCGCGGTCAATCAAGGTGACACCGGGCATGGCATGCGCCACCGGGCTCACCCCGCCGATGGAAAAGCCGGTGCGCTCCTTCACAAACGCCGCATTCGCCCGCGCCAGTGGCCCCACCAGCGCGGCTACCTTGGCTTCGTCCACACGCCGGTCGCCGGAGGTCACGACCAGCACAGCCGCCTCATCAGCAACCCGCTTGAAGATGATGCTCTTGGCAATCTGACCCACCGCCACGCCTAGCGCGTCTGCGGCCTGCTGAGCGGTACGCGCAGCACCATCCAACATCACAGGGCCATGGGGATGGTTTTTTTCTTGCAATGCAGCCGCTACGCGCTGCACGCCTTCAGGTAATTCCGTCAATTCAGCTCCACACATCTTTTTAACTAGCCCAAGCGTTTGGACAGCAGCGCATTGGCCGCACGCGAATGCGGCTTGCGGCCCAGAAAATCGCTGATGAATTGGCCCGCGTCAATCAGCTTGTCGAGGTCGATGCCGGTTTCTATACCCATGCCGTGCAGCATGTACACCACGTCCTCAGAAGCCACATTGCCGGTGGCTCCCTTGGCATAGGGGCAGCCGCCCAATCCGGCCACCGAGGTATCAAAGTGCCAGATACCCAGCTCCAGCGACGCCAGCGTGTTGGCCAGCGCCATGCCATAGGTGTCGTGGAAATGGCCGGAAACCTGGTCCACGGTGTAGTACTGCAATGTGGCTTCCAAGGCGCGCTGCACCTTGACCGGAGTACCCACGCCAATGGTGTCGGCCACGCCCACGTGCTCCACACCGATGTCGCGCATCAGTTGGGCTACCAGCGCCACACGTTCGGGCGCGATGTCGCCTTCATACGGGCAACCCACCGCGCAGGAGATTGCGCCCCGCACTGCGATCCCGGCTTCTTTGGCTGCCTGGGCCACCGGGCGGAAGCGCTCAATGCTCTCCTCGATCGAGCAGTTGATGTTTTTCTGGCTGAAGGCTTCACTCGCAGCGCCAAACACCACGATCTCGTCGGGTCGGGACAGCACCGCCGCCTCATAGCCCTTCATGTTGGGCGTGAGCACCGAGTAGCGCACGCCATCGCGGCGTTGCACACCCGCCATCACTTCGGCGTTATCGCCCATTTGCGGCACCCATTTGGGACTCACAAAACTGGTGACTTCAATTTCCTTGAGGCCGGCATCCTGCAAGCGGTGCACCAGCTCGACCTTGATGGCGGCTGGCACCGGTTGCTTTTCGTTTTGCAGCCCGTCGCGCGGGCCGACGTCGATGATCTTGACGCGGGAGGGAGTGTTCATGGGGCGTACTCAGAGTTTCAAACGCGAAGCCTTGTATTAAACCGCGAACCCGCAAGCCACCCCGGAGGGCCTGGGTAGAGGCATTGTTATAGTCACAGGCTTTTCCCGGAGCACCCATCCGGGGCACTTAAGAGGCGCCCGTTTTGTTAAGCATCTCCAACGCCGTCCTGACGCGGGGAATCACCCCGGTGTTCGACGGCCTGACTCTGCAACTGAATGAGCCCCGCATCGGGCTCATTGGCGACAACGGCGCCGGCAAAAGCAGCCTGTTCCGCATGGCCTGCGGACTGGAGGCGCCGCAAAGTGGCAGCGTCACCGTGCAGGGCTTGCAAGCATTCCGCATCAACGCCCAGCGGCCCAATCTCGTGGGCATGATGTTCCAGAACCCGGACGACCAGATCGTCTTTCCCACGGTGCAAGAAGAGCTGGCGCTGGGTCTGACGGCCACCGGCTTGACGCGGCGCGAGGCCATCACCCGAGCCCGCGCTTTCCTCGCCACCCGCGGACTGGAAGCCTGGGCCGAACGCGCCATCAGCAGCCTGAGCCAAGGGCAGCGCCAGCATGTCTGCTGGCTGGCGATCCTGCTGTGCCAACCGGCATTGATCCTGCTGGACGAACCCTTTGCGAGCCTGGACCTGCCGGGCCAGGCCTTGCTGCACGAGGACATGGCGCGGGCATCGCAGCAGATCATCGTCTCCACCCACGTGCTGGAGCATTTGCGCGACTTTGATCGCGTCATCTGGCTGGACTCTGGCCGGGTGCGTGCCGACGGCGACGCCGAAGCGGTGTGCGCAGCGTACCGCGCTGATGTAGCCGCCCGCATTGCGGCGCGCACTGCCTTGACGCGCTGAACATGGGCAGCCTTTACAGCGAACACCGCACCTGGCTGCACGCCGTGCCCGCCGGTTGGAAGTTGGGCCTGCTGGTGGTCGTGTGCGCAGCCATCTTCCGGCTTTCATCCATGACCCATCTCGGCGTGGCGGGAGTGCTGTGCAGCTTGGTCTACCTTTCACTGGGGCAAGCGATGAGGCAAGGGCTCAAACCCCTACGGGCCTTGCTATTCACCTTGGTATTGGTGCTGGCATTTCACGCCGTACTGCAGCAAATGGATGTGGGCGTAGTCAGCGTACTGCGCATGGCCAGCGCGTGCTTGCTGAGCATTGCCCTCACCCTGACCACCAGCAGCGGCGAATTGCAGGACGTGCTGGAGCGCCTGCTGACGCCACTCCAACGCTTCGGCATCCGCGCAGATCGATTTGCACTGCAACTTGCCCTGATGCTGCGTTTTATTGAATATTTTTTTGTGGTCTGGAACCGTCTGGATGACTCTTACCGTTTGCGCACCGGCAAGGGCGGTGGCTTCCGGTTGCTGGCTCCGCTGACCATCCAGATGTTGCAAACGGCACGGAGGGTCGCAGATACACTCGACGTCCGATTGGGCGAGCCGCCCACCTCAAAACCGCGACAATAGCCCCATGCAACGTAACCATTCCATCGCCCTCGTCGCCCTGTTTGCCGCCCTCATGGCGGTGCTGGGCTTGATCCCCAAAATCGACCTGCCTTTTGGCGTTCCCATCACCTTGCAAACGCTGGGCGTGATGCTTGCCGGTTGCCTGCTGGGCCCCCGCCTGGCGCTGCGCGCACTGGTGTTGTTCCTGGTGGCTGTAGCCATCGGCCTGCCCTTGCTCTCCGGCGGTCGCGGCGGACTCGATGTGTTCATGAAGGCCTCGGCCGGCTACCTGTTGGCTTGGCCCTTGGGCGCCTTCGTCGCAGGTCTGGTCATGCGCGCGCTGCCCGCCGGCTCGCCACGCGGTGTTGCCCTGAGTGCCTTTGTAGCCTCAGCCATCGGCGGCCTCTTGGTGATCCACGCCAGTGGCGTAGTCGGTCTCATGAAAATCGCCGGCATGAGCTTCACCCAAGCTTTGATCGCCACCAGCGCGTTCGTGCCCGGTGACCTGATCAAGTGCGTGCTCACCGCCGTGGTGTGCCACACCGTGGCGCGCGGCCTGCCCGACTGGAAATTCGGCAAGCAAGGCGCCTGATGCCTGAAACCCCGGAGCTGGTGCACAGCCGGCTGGTCCGCTGGGCCCGGGACCGGGGAACGGCACTCGCCATCCAGAGCGAGGCCGGAAACATCACTTTCGCGGAGTTGGCTCAGCGGGTACAAGCCCATGCGGAGGCTTTGTCTCGCTCCCGCGCACCAGCCACTGTGTTGCAAGACAGCGGCCTGCCGCTGCTGCAACGCTTGACCGCTTTCTTGGGCACGATTGCCAGCGGCCGTTGTGCTGCCGTGAGCGACCCGGCCTGGCCCGAGGCGGTGCTGACTGCCGTGCGTGCCAATCTGCCTGATACGCCCTGCGACAGTGCCGCACCTACCCCGCTGAGTCCTTTCTACACCGGCTTCACCTCCGGCAGCACCGGCCTGCCCAAAGGCTTCCGGCGTCATCACCATTCCTGGACGGAAAGCTTCGCGCTGTGCCTGAGCACCTTTGGCGACGCTGCCTCCACCCGCATCCTCGCACCGGGTCGGGATTCACATTCGCTGTTTCTCTTCGGCATGTTGCTGGGCTTGTGGACGGGCGCAGGCGTGGTGGTGCAAGAGCAGTTTTCGGCTTCTGCAGCGCTGGCCACCTTGGCCACGGGGCAAACACCCTGCCTGGTGGCGGTGCCCAGCCAGTTGCTGCTGATGCTGGAGTGGGCCGCCCACCGGCAACTGCCTCCCGTGCGTGGCGTGCGGCTCATTTTGATCAGCGGCGCACGCTGGACGCGCAGCCGCACTCCGGACTTGCAAGCGCTGTTTCCCCAGGCGCACATCATCGAGTTTTATGGTGCCTCCGAGACCAGCTTTATCGCTTGGACCGAATCCCACCCTGACCTGCCCGACCAAGTGGTGGGGCGTCCGTTCGATACCGTGGAGCTGGATGTGCGTGGGGCCACGCCGGACAGTCCGGACGGCCTGATCTATGTCCGCAGCCCCATGGTGTTCATGGACTACGTGGGCGCGGCCCACGACCACACCGCCGCTCTGCGCGATGGTGACTGGGTCTGCGTGCGCGACCTGGGTCACCTGGACGCGCAAGGCCGCTTGTGGGTGGCCGGACGCGAAAGCCGCATGCTGGTCACCATGGCCAAAAAACTGTTCCCCGAAGAACTGGAAGCCGTACTGGAAGCCCACCCCGCCGTGGCCCGCGCATCGGTGCATGGGCTGCCGGATGCCCAGCGCGGTGTGCAGATCGTGGCCATCATCCAGTGGGCAACGGGCAGTGAACGCGCCGACCTGCATGCCCTGCAAAACTGGTGTCGCAGCCGGCTCGAAGCCTTCAAGGTACCGCGCCAACTTTGGGTGCACGCTGATTGGGCATTTACGGCCAGCGGCAAGACGGACCACCCGGCCCTGAGCCGCAACTTGCCCTCTCCCCTGCACGAGGCCGCGCCATGCCTGACACCGCTGCGTTGATCGCTGCGTGGGCCCGCAGCGCGGTCGCGCCGCACGGAGGCGCGTTCCGTCATTTGCATGCTCATGAGATCGGTGCCCCAGTGCTGCAAGCACTGCTAGAGCGTGCCGGCATACCGGCCAGCGCGGTGGATGCCGTGGTCATGGGCAATGCGCTGGGCGCAGGCGGCAACCCGGCACGCATGGTGGCACTGGCTGCCGGGCTACCGGACCGCTGCGCTGCGTTTTCTGTTGACACCCAATGCTGCGCCGGACTGGATGCAGTAGCTATTGCCGCCGGGCTGCTCGCCAGCGGCCAGGCCGACGTCGTGGTGGCTGGGGGTGTCGAAGCCTGGAGCCGCGCGCCCATACGGCAGCACCGCCCCTTGGTGGCCGGCGATCCCACATCACCCTACGAGCGTCCCGCTTTTGCCCCTGAACCGGCGCGCGACCCCGACTTGCTGCAAGCGGCTGCGGACTTTGCAGCGACCCACCACATCAGCCGGGCCCAGCAAGACGCCTACGCCCTGCACAGCCACGAGCGGGCTTTGGCGCACCGCGAGCTGCAGGCAACTGAAATCGTGCCCGTGGCGGGCCTGCATTGGGATGCCTACCCGCGCGCCATGCGTCCTGCTGCGGTTGCCCGGCTGCCGGTGCAAGCGGTGGGCGCTCAGACAGATGCAGGCATAGCCCCCTTGGACTGCGCCGTCAGCACCCTGGCCATTTCCACCCGCGCCGATGGTGCGGCCATGGTGCTGCTGATGACGGAAGCCGCAGCCTGCAAACATGGCGTACGGCCTGCTGCCCAATGGCGCGCCAGCGCGTCGGTAGGCCTGGACCCCGCCATGCCGCTCTTGGCGGCCGAAGCGGCCACGCGGGCGGTGTTGCAACGTGCGAACCTGCAAAACGCCAGTGACTGTGAGGTCATCGAGCTGCACGATGCCTTTGCCGTGCAAGGACTCTCGTATTGCGCGGCCTTGGGTCTGAGCCCGGACTCCATCAACCGGCTGGGCGGAGGCATCGCGCGGGGCCACCCCATCGGCGCTTCAGGCGCCATTGCCTTGGTGCGGGTGTTGGCGGATTTGCAGCGCCTGGGCCGCCCGTGTGCGTTGGGCTTGGCGGCGGTGGCCGGCGCAGGCGGCATTGGCGCTGCGACGGTAGTGGAGTGGCTAGGCGAAACGGCTTAGCCGACCACTTTGAAAAAGCTGTCCACGTCGATGCGGCTGGTGCGCGTGCGGTTGACCGGAGCCGCTTCATCAGCGTACCCCAGGGCCACGCCACACACGACATGGCTCTCCGGCCCCAGCCCCAGATGCTCGCGCACCAGACCGGGGTACGACGCCAGCGCGCCAATGGCACAGCTGGCCAACCCGCGGGACTGCGCCGCCAACAACAGGCCGTACAGCGCCATGCCCAAATCCATGAAGCTGCCGCTGCCCAAACCCCGCTCGATGGTCACGACCAGCGCCACCGGTGCATCAAAGAAACGGAAGTTGCGCTCAAACTGCTGGTCGCGCCCGGCGCGGTCCTCACGGGCAATGCCTATGCTGTCGTAAAGGGCTCGGGCCGCGGCCACTTGCCGGCGGCGCAAATGGCCGGGCATGGGGTCGGGGAAGTAGCTGTAGTCCTCGGCCTCGGCGCTGCCTTCGCGGTAAGCACCAGACATGGCCTGCGACAGGGCCTCGCGCACCGCGCCACGCACCTGAATGAAACTGCCCGGCTGCAGGTTGGCACCACTGGGCGCCAAACGCGCATTGACGAGCAACTCATGCAACAGGGAATCAGGCACCGGCTGGTCGGTAAAGCCGCGCACCGAAGTGCGGGCGCGCGCCAAAGCGGTGAAGGCGTCGAGGTCCGACATGCCGCTCAGTAGCCCCGCCCAGCATCCACCAACCCTGCCACCGACTGCCCGCTTTGCAGCGCTGCAATCTTGCGGGCGATCTGGGCAATGCTTTCCGAACGCAGGGTGCGCGCTGAGGTGTGGGGTGTGAGCGTGATTTTGGGGTGCGACCAGAAAGGGTGCCGTTTGGGCAAGGGCTCCACGCGGAATACGTCCAGCGTGGCACCTGCAAGATGGCCACTGTCGATGGCGGCGAGCAAATCAGCATCCACCACATGGGCACCACGGGCCACGTTGATCACATAACCACCGGGGCGGATGTGGGCCAGTGTGCGGGCATTGAGAATGCTGTCAGTCTCTGGCGTGAGAGGCAGCAGGCACACCACGATGCGACTGGCCGCCAGAAAGTCCTTCAGCCGCACTTCCCCATGGAAGCACTGCACACCTTCCAGATTTTTGGGTGAACGGCTCCAGCCATTCACCGGAAAATCGAACTGCGCCACGGCTTTGGCCACGCGCTCGCCCAAGACCCCCAGCCCCAGCACGCCCACAGGGTAGTCCACCCGGCTGCGCGGCTTGCGGAAAGACCACTTGCCGTTGGCCATGTCGGCCTCGTAGCCATCGAACTCACGGAAGTGGCGGATCACCGCGTGGCACACATACTCCGCCATTTGCACCGACATGCCGGCATCGTCCAAGCGGATGACGGGCACTCCGGCAGGCAGGTTCAGCTTCATCAGGGCATCCACACCGGCACCGGTGTTAAAGATGGCCTTCAGGCCCTGCTGCTCGTCCAGCATTTGCTGCGGGGGCTTCCAAACGACTGCGTAGTCCGCCGCCGGTGCGCCGGGTTGCCAGAGGGAGACCTCGGCGCCGGGAATGGCGCCTTGAAGGCCGGGGATCCAGGTAGCCTCGTCGTAATCGGCCGAATAGTAGGTAATGCGCAAAGAACTCATACCCGCATTTTCACCGCAGCGCAGGCCGCCTTCCTTCAAGCGGGGACCGCCATGCGCAGCAGTTCGCTACCCTCGGTCACCTGGTCGCCCGGCGCGAATAGCAGTTCATCCACTGTGCCGTCGGCCGGCGCGGCAATGGTGTGCTCCATCTTCATGGCCTCCATCACGGCGAGGGCCTGACCTTTTTTGACGACATCGCCCGCCTTCACTGCAAACGACACCACTTTGCCGGGCATGGGCGCGGTCAGGCGGCCGCCTTCAGCCTGTGCATCACCAGCATGGGCCAACGCATCAATCGCTATGATTTGTGTAGCGCCTCGCGCAGTGAATACGTGCGCCAGAGGCCCATTTCCATACACATGCAACAAGCTGCGCTGCTCGCCGACGCGCACATCCAAGGCTTCGCCTTGCGCCGACCATTGCAGCGGGTACGTCTGCCCGTCCACCGTCAGCTCCAGCGCGCCGCCACGCATTGTGCGCAACAGGGCGGTGTGGGGCGCGCCGGCATATTCGAGTGCAAAGCTGCGCACCTGAGCGCCGTGGGACTTCCAACCATCGCGCTGCGCCCAAGGGTCTTGCCAGCCGCGCGCATCGGCTTGTGCGGCTTGGCGTGATCCCGTCTGCAATGTGTGGGCAATCAGTGCCGCCGCGGCCAGTGGCAAGCCCACCTTATCCTGATGGAACAAGGCGCTTGCTTCGCGCGGAATCAGCGCCGTATCCAGTTGGGCGGCTGCAAACGAAGCGCTAGTGGTCACGTGGCGCAAGAACTGCACATTGGTCGCCAGGCCCACGATGTGGGTCTGCGCCAAGGCTGCGTCCAATCGGGCCAGTGCCTCCTCACGGGTGGCACCATGCACGATCAGCTTGGCCACCATGGAGTCGTAGAACGGGCTGATGGCATCGCCCTCGCGCACGCCGGAGTCCACCCGCACGCCGCGCTCTGCACGCGTGAAGCTCGCATGGGGCGGCAAACCATAGTCCTGCAATGAACCGGTGGCAGGAAGGAAGTTGTTATCGGGGTTCTCGGCGCAAATGCGGGCCTCGATGGCGTGGCCGTGGATCTGCAATTGGTCCTGGTGCAAAGGCAGCGGCTCGCCACTGGCCACACGCAACTGCCACTCCACCAGGTCGAGGCCGGTGATAGCCTCGGTGACCGGGTGCTCCACCTGCAGGCGGGTGTTCATCTCCATGAAATAGAACTTCATGGCCTCGGGGTGCTCGTAGCCGCCGGGCTGCTCCACGATGAACTCCACGGTGCCAGCGCCCACGTAGTTCACGGCACGGGCGGCTTCCACGGCGGCCTGGCCCATCTGGGCGCGCAATGCGGGCGTCATCCCTGGCGCGGGAGCCTCTTCCAACACCTTCTGGTGGCGGCGCTGCACCGAGCAATCGCGCTCGAACAGGTAGACATAGTTGCCCTGGGTGTCGCCGAACACCTGAATCTCGATATGGCGCGGTCGCTGCACGTATTTCTCAATCAGCACCGCGTCATCGCCAAAGCTGTTGATCGCCTCGCGCTTGCACGATGCCAGCGCGTCGGCAAAGTCTTCTGACTTGTCCACCGCGCGCATGCCCTTGCCACCACCACCTGCGCTGGCTTTGATGAGCACCGGGTAGCCGATGCGGTCGGCCTCGCGCTGCAACATGGCGGGGTCTTGGTCCTTGCCGTGGTAGCCGGGCACCAACGGCACACCGGCCTTTTCCATCAGCTGCTTGGACTCGGCCTTCAGGCCCATGGCCTGGATGGCGCTGGCAGGCGGCCCGATGAAGACCAGACCCGCGGCAGCGCAAGCGTTGGCGAATTCTTCGTTCTCGCTCAGAAACCCATAGCCGGGGTGAATGGCCTGCGCGCCCGTGGCCTGGGCCGCTTCGATGATGCGCTCCCAGCGCAGGTAACTGTCTTTCGGTGCGCTGCCCCCGATGTGCACCGCCTCATCACACGCCGCAACATGCTTGGCATGCGCATCCGCATCGGAATAAACCGCTACGGTTTTGATAGCTAGCCGCGCAGCGGTGGCGGCCACGCGGCAGGCAATTTCTCCACGATTGGCGATGAGAATTTTGGTGAACATGGGTTTCTTTCTTTCAATGACGCGTGTAGCCCACGCCTAAGGGTTGGTCCAGACCACCTGGTCGTCTACCGCGTAGAGACGGCAGGGGTTACCGAACTTTTCACAATTTTTGATGGCGGTTTCCATGGCGGTTCGGCCGTAACCTCGGGCAATCGCGCCCTTGTCGGAAAGGGCCACGGCTCGGGGAAATGACTTTTCCAGCCATTCGCGGTATAGCGTTTTGCCCTTTTCGCTCATGCGAGGCAGCGCATCCACATTGGCCAGGGCAGCAAAGCCGCTGGGCGCAGGCACAGGTGCCGCGTGTACGTTGTCGTCCAGCACAGCCAGATCTACCGGGAACGCCAACTCGCGGGACAAGAATTGCAGCATCTCGCGGGCAGACGCCACCCGTGCTTCCGGATTGCCACCCACCATGGCCTTGCCGGATTTGGTGCCACCCACGTTGTCGCGCTCAACCACCGGCGTGGCGCTGTCAAACGCATGGTAGCTGCCGGGGTACTGCACATAGCGCACCGGCTGCTTGGCTGCAGTCAGCCGATCAGTCCTCGATTTGCAGGTTGCAGCCGGCGTCCAGTTGTCCAATTCACCACTCATCACCAGCAAGGGCGCCACCACGCTGTAGGCCCATTGCTTCTCAAACACATTGCACCCTGGGTAAAACGCCACCAATGCCGCAGGCTTGATGCGCGCTTGGGCCACGCCATCGGCATTGCGGTCCGCAGTGGCCAGCACCGTCTGCCCGCCGTGGGACCAGCCCACCACCGCCATTTTGCTGGCGTCTACCTCGGGTTGTGTGGCCAGCCATTGCAAAGCCGCCAGCACGTCCTGGCGCCGGTTGGCCTCAGTCAGCGTGCGCTCAGTGGGCTTTTGCTCGCAAATACTGTGGAACCCACGCGGCCCGAAGCTGTCCAGGTACAACACGCCCATGCCCGCATCGTGGAAGATGCGGATATAGCGGCTCTGCGCGTAGTTCAGCGTGGTCCGGTCTTGCGGCAGCCCGCCGCAGCCATGCAATGCAACAACAGCTGGCGCCTTGGCCGATCCAGCGGGAGCGGTCCAATAGGCCTTGAGCGTGACACCCGCTTCCTGGCTGGCAAAGCTCACTTCCTGGGTCACGGGTGCTGCCATTGCACTGCACAGGCCCACCCAAACGGCCCAAGCCCCTACAACAATGTTCCGCACAGGACCGCCCCAAGCGCTCATTTGCCGCTCCAAACCACATCGTTATCGACCGCGTAAAGCTTGCATTTCAAACCGTAGCGAAGGCATTTGCCCATGGCCCGACCCACGGCGTAGTCACCCGTTGCGCTGCCGTAGCCGCCCTTTTCGGTGACGGCGAATGCGCGCGGAAGTTTGGTTGCCAGAAATTGCTGGTAGCCCTGCTTGTGTTCCTCGCGCACGGGTACTTTGCTGAGGTCGTTGATATCTGCATACCCTGTGGCGGCTGGGCGGGTTGCGATGGCCGGGGCAGTAAAGCCCAACTGGTTGAGAAAGTTGTCCACGTAGGGCAGCCAATGGTCCATGTCTTCGTCCAGGCCGTGGTGCCCTTCGTCACCGGGCGAGGGACCGAACACCGGAAACTCGGCCTTGCCGCCGTTGGAGACCCAGGCCTTGTGCCAGGACTTGGGTAACTCTGCACCCCAGTATTTGTCATTCGGCCAATACAACCAGATCATGGGAACCTTGGCCGTCTTGGCGAGCCCGCCCCAGAAATATTCAACCGCTTGCGGCGAGTAAGGTTGCCCTGGCCGTGTGTAAGGATTGCCGCCGGAACCGCCCGCGAAATTGATGCCACCCACGAGCCCCGGCGGGGATTTGGACACGACGATGACCGAGGTGTGCCCCCCCGCACTTTGTCCGGCTACGACCCAGCGAGTGGCGTCCACATACGGCAAGGTCTTGGCCATGGATACCGTCGCCATGACCTGGGTGTACACCGCGTCGGCAAAGCCCTCAAACCGGGGACTGTTGGAGCCGCCGGTGTCTTCGGGATCAAAGTCGCCATAGGTTTCCCAATAGCCAATACGGGTAGGGACCATCACCACAAAGCCTTTCGCAGTGAAGTAGCGGGCGGCCATCTCCGGGCGATAGCGGCCTTGGCTGGCCCTTTTCTCCGGGACTGCCCGGCCATGGTTGAACACCATCAGGGGGAAAGGCCCCTCGCCCGCAGGGCGATAGATGGTGACGGGCATGGGCTTGGTCTCTTCCTTGCCATAGAGGTTTTTGACCGTGACAGGGATGCGCACAATTTCCTCGCGCATGTCCTTGGCCATCACTTCCGAGGGCGTGGCGGATGTCGTTTGTGCCAGTGCGTGCGGCATCAACATCGATGCATACAACGCTGCTACGGCAGACCAATAACGAAAACGCATTCCTCGCCCCTTTCAAAATTACATGCGGAACACGCCGAATTTTGTGTCGGGAATGGGTGCATTCAATGACGCGCTGAGGCCCAGCGCGAGCACGCGGCGGGTATCGGCGGGGTCGATGATGCCGTCGTCCCACAGGCGCGCCGTGGCGTAGTAGGGGTGTCCCTGTTCTTCGTATTGCTGGCGGATGGGTGCTTTGAAGGCTTCTTCCTCCTCCGCGCTCCAGTTGCCACCCTTGCCTTCAATGCCATCGCGACGCACGGTCGCTAGCACGCTGGCCGCCTGCTCGCCACCCATGACCGAGATGCGCGCGTTGGGCCACATCCACAAGAAGCGGGGGCTGTAGGCGCGGCCGCACATGCCGTAGTTGCCGGCACCGAAACTGCCGCCGATGATGATGGTGAACTTGGGCACCTGCGCGGTGGCCACGGCCGTGACCATCTTGGCGCCGTTGCGGGCGATGCCTTCGTTCTCGTACTTGCGGCCGACCATGAAACCGGTGATGTTCTGCAGGAACACCAGCGGAATCTTGCGCTGGCAGCACAGCTCGATAAAGTGCGCGCCCTTGAGCGCGGACTCGCTGAACAAAATGCCGTTATTGGCGATGATGCCCACCGGCATGCCTTCCACATGGGCAAAGCCGCACACCAGCGTAGAGCCATAGCGGGGCTTGAACTCATGCAGCTCCGAGCCATCGACGATGCGGGCGATGATTTCGCGCACATCGAAAGGCTTGCGGGTGTCAGTGGGAATGACGCCGTACAACTCATCTGCTACATATTTAGGAGCTACCGGCGCACGTAATTCGGGCGCCGGGGCCTTTTTTCTATTCAAATGCGCAATCGCCTCACGCGCCAATGAGAGCGCATGCAGATCGTTCTGTGCCAGATGGTCGGCCACGCCGGAGAGGCGGGTGTGCACATCGCCACCGCCCAGATCTTCGGCGGTCACCACCTCGCCGGTAGCCGCCTTCACCAGCGGGGGACCACCCAAGAAAATGGTGCCCTGGTTTTTGACGATGATGGTCTCGTCGCTCATGGCGGGCACATAGGCGCCACC
This sequence comes from Rhodoferax mekongensis, assembly GCF_032191775.1. Classification (NCBI taxonomy): domain Bacteria; kingdom Pseudomonadati; phylum Pseudomonadota; class Betaproteobacteria; order Burkholderiales; family Comamonadaceae; genus Rhodoferax; species Rhodoferax mekongensis. Next base: position 3,855,719 of record NZ_CP132507.1, read on the forward strand.
GGCCGTGCAGCTGCCCATCACCACGGCGATTTGCGCAATGCCCTGCGCGCTCATATTGGCCTGGTTGAAGAAGATGCGGCCAAAGTGGTCACGGTCGGGGAACACTTCGTCCTGATTCGGCAGATTGGCGCCGCCCGAATCCACCAGATAGATGCACGGCAGGTTGTTCTGCGCGGCCACTTCCTGGGCGCGCAGGTGCTTTTTGACGGTGAGCGGGTAGTAGGTGCCGCCCTTCACGGTGGCGTCATTGCACACGATCATGCAGTCCACACCGCTAACGCGGCCGATACCGGCAATGACGCCGGCGCAAGGCGCGCTATCGGTGCCATCGCGGTCGGGGTACATGGCCAGTGCGGCCAGGGAGGAGAGTTCTAGGAAGGGGGTGCCGGGGTCCAGCAGCATGCCTACGCGGTCGCGGGGCAACAGCTTGCCGCGGGCGGTGTGCTTGGCGCGGGCTGCTTCGCCACCGCCGAGCGCCGCTTTTTCGATCTTGGCATTCAGGTCTGCCACCAGCGCGCGCATGGCGGCAGCATTGGCCGCGAAGTCGGCAGAACGCGGGTTGAGTTTGGATTCCAGCATCGTCATGGGCGCATCCGGTCAAGGTTGAACAGTTATCCGGCATTGTGCGACTGACGGCTGGCAAGCACCGCCTCGCTGAGGTTGCAAATTGCGCCACAAGAGGCACAATTTTTGGCACACTGGCGACATGCCTTCCCAAGCCCCTGTTGCCGCCACGCCCATGGCTTTTGCCAGAGCCATGGTAGAGGCGTATGCGCGGTATCAGAAAGATCCTTCCCGGGCACTGGAGATGGCGCAGATTACGCCAGGTGAACTGCAACAATCGGATGCCCGCATCACGGCGTGGCAGATGGAGCGCCTGTCAGAGACGGCCATGCGCGAACTGGACGACGAAGCCCTGGGCTGGTTCAGCCGTCGCTTGCCTTGGGGCAGCTACGGCATGCTGGCCCGCGCCTCGATTTCAGCACCCACCTTGTACGTCGCACTAAGCCGCTGGTGCCGCCACCATGGTCTGATCGCCCCGGACATCACCCTCACGCTGAGCACCGCAGGTGACACCGCCAGCATCACGCTCACCGAGGACGGCCGGTACGAGGACGGGGTGGCCGAAGTATTTGCGCAGGTCAAGGAGGAGCCCGCAACGCGGGCGGGGGACACGGAGCAAAAACTTCGGCCACCCCGTCTGCGCCTAACAAACCGGCTACCTGAGCCATTCCGCGAGTTCTGCATGGTCTCCGTACTGCGCAATGTGCTGGGCGTAGCCTGCTGGCTGATCGACTCGCGCATCACCCTGCTACAGGCGGACTTCCCCTTTGAACCACCGCCGCACGCAGATGCTTATGCAGTGCTGTTTCCGGGCCCCACGCGCTTCCAGCAAGCGCGGGCCGCTATTGTTTTTGATGCGGAGTACCTGAAGCTCCCCCTGCGGCGGGATGAAAAATCTTTGCAGCAGATGCTGCAACATGCGCTGCCACTGACCGTGCACCAGTACCGGCGCGACCGCTTGCTGGTGCAGCAGGTGCGCCAGCTGCTGAGCGCCCAGCCCCAAGACACCCACAGTGCAGAGGCACTGGCCGCCCTGTTGAACGTATCCCCCCGCACCTTGCACCGCCAACTCAGGGAAGAAGGCGCCACACTGCAGGCCCTCAAAGATGAGGTGCGCCACAGCAAAGCCAGCGAACTGTTGCTGCGCAGCCAGCGGCCCATCAAGCAGGTGGCGGAGGCCGCAGGGTTTCAGAACGAGAAGAGCTTTATCCGCGCCTTCAAAACATGGTCCGGACAGACGCCCGCCGAGTTCCGGCGCAGCGCCACACCCGGAACCTGAGCGCTCAAGCCCCCAGCAGTGTGGGCAAATCCGCCATCGAAGCAAACACCTGAGACGCGCCCGCGTCCAGCAAAGCTTGCCCGCCGCCCTGGGGGGCGTAGCCGAACACGGTAGCGCCTGCGGCCACACCCGCTGTGACGCCGGTCACCGTGTCCTCAACCACAGCGCAGCGCTTAGCGTCTGCACCCAGCGCAGCGGCCGCAGCCAGGTACACATCCGGGTGGGGCTTGGAGCGCGGCAAGTCGTGCCCGCTGAACACCCGCCCTTCAAAGTAAGGCAGCAAGCCGGTCTTGCCCATTTGCATCAGCACCTTGGGCAAGTCTGCGCCGGAAGCACAGGCAATCTGGCCCGCGTAGGCCGCGTGGATGCGGGCAATCGCATCGGGCGCATACGGAATCGGCTTGGCATGTTCCATGAGCGCGGCATTGCGACGCGCGCGGAACGACGCCATCCACTCGGGCGTGAGTGGCTTGCCGGTTTCCGCCTCGATGCGGGCGCGCTCATCCATCACAGCTTTGCCCACAAACACGGCCATGCACTCCTGCAGGTTCATGGTCCAGCCTTGCTCGGCCAGCATGTCGCGCAACACACCATTGGTAATCCGCTCGCTGTCCACCAGCACGCCGTCGCAGTCAAACAAAACGGCTTCAAATTTCATGGTTGATCTCCATCCACATACAGCCACTCACCCGCCTCCAGCACAAAACGGCTGTGCTCATGCAGGCGCACTGCTGGCCCACTTACCGGTTTCTGGCGAGCCACGAACTCGACCTCCGCATGGGTGGCATCTTGTATGGTGTGGCTGCGCACGTCCAGCCCCAACCATTTGACGCCGGGGTCGAACTCGATGCGCTCCGGGCGGTGGCTGGCGTGCCAGGTTTTGAGCAGGTACGGCTCGCGCTCCAGCACAAAGGCGCAGTAACGGCTGCGCATCAGGCTCTCAGCATCAGGTGCGGGAGTGTCGCTCTCCAGCCAACGGCCGCAGCATTGGCCATAGGGGAGTGTTATTTTCTGGTGTTGCCGGCCACAGGGGCAGGCATCGGTCATCACAAAGGGCTTCATGCCCTCCATCATGCCTCGGCTTGAGGTGGCATCAGCCCTTGGCTTGGCGGCGTGCCTTTTGCGCTTCCAGGGTTTCTGTGGGCGCGCCAGCCTTCACCCATTCACCCCAACCGCCGTCGATGTGGGCCACATTGCTCATGCCCATGTCCTGCAAGGCTTTGGCAGCCAACGCACTGCGCCAGCCCGCACCGCAAAACAGGATGAACTCTTTGGACTCATCGGCAAACAAAGGCTTGTGGTACGGCGACTCGGGGTCTACCCAGAACTCCAACATGCCGCGCGGCGCATGAAAGGCACCCACTACGGTGCCATCGTTCAGCTCACGGATATCGCGGATGTCCACGATCTGGACGCGCGGGTCTTGCAAACGGGCTTGCACCTCGGCCACGCTGTAGGTGGTGACCTGCGCCATGGCTTCGTCCACCAGTGCGCGGTATCCTTTGGTAATGGGCATCCTGTTTCCTCAAGGTTCAAGTTTGTAAAGGCGTATCGCATTTTCCGAGCCCACTTTTCGGGCTACCTCAGGACGCAAAGCGGCTAGCACCATCTGGATGCCCTGCCGCTGGTTGGCCGAGCGTTCTGCAAAAATGCGCGCTGCGCCGCCCCCTTGAAAGCTGTCTGCAACCAGGAAGCTGTCACTGCCCATGACAAATCGATCGGCGTACTTCTCGACTACTGCCACCCAATCACTGTTGAGCCTGCCACGTGCAGGCAACATCACGCTGGGCTGCTGGCCGCGAGGACGCAAACTCATATACAGATTCGGATGCTTGGCCAACATGGCCGCGGCCAATTGCGGGGTAAAACTTCCGAGCATGTCGGTACCGCCGGCATGAGCCCAGACGATCTTGGCTTTACGGTTATGCGCTAATAGGCGCTCAAAGGCCTCGAAGTTCGGTTCAAACTCCCCCGGGTTGCGGGATGATGTCAGGACTGATGGTTTCACCATTTTGGCCAATACAGGGTCAAAGTGAACATCCAGTACCAGGTCGTACTTCGCCACGGTATCCACCAGAATTTTGACCAACGCATCATCCGCAGGAATCACCTCGTACGCATGTTGCTCATTCAGAGAAATATGATGCAACGCGATTTCGCCAAAGCCTTTTACGCCACTCTGCGCAGAACGCTCTGCCAGCGCCTGAAATTTCTCGATCGCATCAGGCGGAAGCTTGCCTTCGTGCAGGTGATGCATCATGGGGTTGAGAGAATTTCCACCCGCCAACACGGCAAAGCGTTTGCCATGCTGAGCCAAGATCCTCTGGACTTCCAGAAAATCCGGACCATTGAGCGCGGGACGTGGTGACGATGAAACCACCATGGTCCGCATGTTTTCGGATTGCATCAAAGCGAGAGACTTTTCCGCCAACTCTTTGGTACTGCTGGCATCGTCCATCGTGTAGTGAAAATGCACATCCACCCACTCCACCGTTTGGGCCGAGGCATTCCAGCTCCAAAATCCAAACAAGTAAACCAGCAAGAAAGAAACAAGCTTCATCATCCGCGCCCCCAATCAAACAACTCACCCGAGGTTGTACACCACGCCATCTTGCAACGTTGCAGCACCGGAGCGCACCAAGTCGTGCACCAGTTGCTGGGTAGCCTCTTCCAAAGTGGCGCCGGCAAAGTGGCTCTGGAAGGTGTGGTTGAAATAGCTGGTGTTGCGCGCCCACGCAATCAGCGCAGGCAGGGGCACATGGCGGGCTTCTAGCAGCTTGAACTTGAGCAGCACCTTGGCCGCGTACTGCAAGTGCTTGGCCGGGTTTTGCACAAAACCGTTCAGGCGCTGGCGGGCGTAGGCAATGGCCTGCGGAGCATCTGTGAAGGGCGCGCCATGGCCGGGAATGACGGTGGCCGGGTTCAGCCGCTCGATCACAGCCAGCGTGGCGGCGACTTCGTCGAACGCGTCATCGCCGTCCAGCTCGGGGAACACCACGCCAAAGCCTTTTTCCCACAGGGCGTCTGCCGACACCAGCGTGCGGCTTTGCGGCTCAAACAGGATGACCGAATGCGGGTCATGCCCCGGCGCCGCATGCACCTGCCAATGCAAGTCGCCCAGCCGCATATCGGTGCCCGGTTGCAGTGTGGCATTCAAATGAAAGCGTGGGCATTGCTGGCCGGTGGGTGTGTAGCTCAGGGCATGGGCGTCCCACACGCGCACAAAGTCGGCGTGGCCCGGTGGAATATGCGTTTCCATCGCGGGGTAACGCGCCTGCAGTGCGGCATTGCCCCCGCAGTGGTCGCTGTGCAAATGGGTGTTGAGCAGCAAGTCCAGCGGCCGGCTTTGCAGAGCCGAGTCCACCAGCGCAAGCGTCTGCTCGGCATGGGTGCAGTAGCCGCTGTCGATGAGTGCGGTGCCGCCCTCGCCCTGAATCAGGATGTTGTTGCTGGACAGCCAGCCTCGCTCAAAGACAGTAACGCCGGCAGGCAGTACGTGCGCCATGGAGCTCAAGCCAGTGCGCGCTGGATGATGATCTTCTGCACGTCGCTGGTGCCTTCATAAATCTGGCACACACGCACGTCGCGGTAGATGCGCTCCACCGGAAAGTCGCTCACATAGCCGTAGCCGCCCAAAGTCTGGATGGCGGCACTGCACACCTTCTCCGCCATTTCGCTGGCAAACAGCTTGGCCATGGCAGCTTCTTTCAGGCAGGGGCGGCCCGCGTCACGCAGGGCAGCGGCATGCCATATCAGCTGCCGCGCCGCTTCCAGCTGGGTAGCGCAGTCCGCCAAACGGAATGCGACGGCCTGGTGATTGAAGATGGGCTGGCCGAAGCTCTGGCGGTCTTTGGCATAGGCAATCGCCACATCGAGTGCGCTGCGGGCCATGCCCACGCTTTGCGCGGCAATGCCGATGCGCCCGCCCTCCAGCCCACCGAGCGCGATGCCATAGCCCTCGCCCTCCTTGCCGATCAGGTTCTCGGCGGGAACGCGGCAGTTGTCGAAGTTGATCTGGGCGGTGTCGCTGCTGTGCTGGCCGAGTTTGTCTTCCAGCCGCGCGACCACATAGCCCGGCGCATGGGTGGGCACCAGAAAGGCGCTCATGCCCTTCTTGCCGGCCGCCTTGTCGGTCACCGCGATGACGATGGCCACATCGCCGTTTTTGCCGCTGGTGATGAACTGTTTGACGCCGTTGATGACGTAGCTATCGCCGTCCTTCACCGCTGTGGTGCGCAGGCTGGAGGCATCGCTGCCCACATGCGGCTCGGTCAGGCAAAAGGCACCCAGCATCCGGCCCTGGGCCAGGGGCTCCAGCCACTGCTTTTTCTGCTGCGCATTGCCGAACTTCATCAGGATGGCGTTGACCGGGCAGTTGGTGACGCTGATCACCGTGCTAGTGCCGCCATCACCTGCGGCAATTTCTTCCAGCACCAACGCCAGGGTCACGTAGTCCAGCCCCGCGCCGCCCCATTCTTCAGGCACGCAAATGCCGTAGGCGCCCAGCGCGGCCAGGCCTTGGTGCGCGGCTTTGGGGAAGGTGTGTTCCTTGTCCCACTTCGCAGCGTTCGGCCACAGCTCGGCTTGGGCAAAGTCGCGCACCGCGTCGCGGATCATTTCCTGGTCTTGGGTCAGTAGCATGGGGATGTCTCTCTCGGGTCGTTTTCTATTGTGGGGCGCTACCAGCTGGAAAACGGGGTTCCGTCCCAGCGCAGGTAGGGCACATCGCTGCAGGCAAATCCTGTCGCGTTTGTCTTGCGTGCGGCCACGGTGGCACGGATGGCTGACACGCTCTCCTCAGGCAACAAGGGCGCGGCGGACGTGCCCATATCCGTACGCACCCAACCGGGATGGATGAGCAGGAACTGGGCATTCGGGTAATCCGGCTGCGCGGCCACCACCGCCATATTCAGTGCCGCCTTGCTCACGTGGTACACCCAGCCCCGGCTGCTCTCGACACCGCCGATTTGCGCGAAGTCACTGGTCAGAAACACAAACTGCCCCTGCGCCTCTTCCACCCACGGCGCCACCTGTGGCAAAGCCTGCATGGCGCCCAACACATTGGTGTGCATCATGGAGTCAAAGGCCTGCACCGTCGGCGGAGACTTGGCATCGTCTTCCGAGAACACACCTGCCACGTAATACGCCACGTCCAGCTTTTCGCCATCAAGCTGCCAGCTCAGGCCGCTGATGCTGGCGGGGTTGGTCACGTCCAGCTTCAGGGCTTGGGCACCCATGTCACGCAAACGGGTCAGGCCCGCCTCGTCCCGCGCGGTAGCGATCACGCGGTCGCCTGCGTCCAGGTACTGTTGCACCAGCTCCAAGCCGATACCGCGGGATGCGCCGATTACAAAAACAGTCATGCTCACTCCAAGTTTGTGGCTCTCGCTATGCAGGAATGCAGAGTGCCGGGGGCCTCATACTGCCAAGAAGCAGAAAGCGAAGCTTCGGCGCAGCCAAATCGGCCCCCGACACTCTGCATCCCCGCATGGTCATTTGAAACTCTAGCGCCCATCCAATAAGCGCGAGCAGCTCCTAAATTTATAGCAATTCGAGCGCCATGGCCGTTGCCTCACCGCCACCGATGCACAAGGTCGCCACGCCCTTCTTGAGTCCACGGGCTTTCAAGGCGTGAATCAGTGTGACCATGATGCGCGCACCGGACGCGCCTATCGGGTGGCCCAGCGCGCAGGCGCCGCCGTTCACGTTCACTTTGTCGTGCGGAATGTTCAGCTCAGCCATCAGCGCCATGGGCACTACGGCAAAGGCTTCGTTGATTTCCCACAGGTCCACGTCTTCCACTTTCCAACCGGCCTTGGCCAGCACCTTCTGGGTGGCACCCACCGGCGCGGTGGCAAACCAGTTGGGCTCTTGGGCATGGGTGGAGTGAGCCACGATTTTCGCCAACGGCTTGCAGCCGAAGTCCTTGGCGGTGCCTTCGCGCATCAGCACCATGGCGGCTGCGCCGTCATTGATGGAGCTGCTGCTGGCGGCGGTGATGGTGCCGTCTTTTTTGAACGCGGCCTTGAGCGCGGGAATCTTGTCCAGCTTGATCTTGCCGGGGCCTTCATCGATGCTGACCTGCACGTCGCCGGCACGGGTTTTGACGGTGACGGGGGTGATTTCCGCCTCAAACGCTCCTGATTTGATAGCTGCTTGCGCACGATGCACGCTGGCTGTGGCGAAACTGTCTTGTTGCTCACGGGTGAAGCTGTACTTGGCAGCACAGTCTTCCCCGAAGGTGCCCATGGAGCGGCCGGCCTCGTAGGCGTCTTCCAGGCCGTCGAGCATCATGTGGTCCATCACGCGGTCGTGGCCAATGCGGATGCCACTGCGGCCTTTTAGCAAGAGGTGGGGCGCGTTGGTCATGCTCTCCATGCCACCGGCCACCAGCACATCGTGGCTGCCGGCCAGCAGCATGTCGTGCGCGAACATGGCCGCGCGCATGCCGGAACCGCACATCTTGCTCAGGGTGACCGCACCGGCGCTCTTGGGCAAGCCGCCCTTGAAGGCTGCCTGACGCGCTGGCGCCTGGCCCTGGCCGGCCATCAGGCAGTTGCCGAAGATGACTTCGGTCACCAGCTCCGGGCTGATGCCGGCGCGCTCCACGGCGGCGTGGATGGCGGCACCGCCCAAGTCGTGGGCGGCAAGAGAAGCGAAGTCGCCCTGAAAAGCGCCCATGGGCGTGCGGGCAGCGCTGACGATCACAACGGTTTCTGGCATGGTCTTCCTCGGGGTCAGTAGGGTGGCGGGACGTCTCATATGAATTGACGTTTACGTAAACGTCAATTCTGCCAGAAGATGCCAAGCTTCATCTTTACCCGTGCTTCACCCAAGATTGCAAGCACTTCACCCCCGCATGGCACCATGCAGACATGCTGACCCTCACTACCCCTGTGCGACTCCCCCTCCGCGCGACTGCGCTTGCCGGCCTTGCTGCCGCGCTCATGCTTGCTGCGCCACACTCTGCCTTCGCGCAGGAAGCACCATCCCCCTCCACAACGAGCGCACAGGCCATCCGCCAGATCGTGGCGCCGGACTTCACGCAAATCGTGAAGCGCTACGGCCCCGCGGTGGTCAACATCAGTGTTACTGGCACCCGCCTGGTGTCCGCCGGAGGCAAAGACGCCCCCAAGGGCAGCAGCCCGGAAGCGGATGACAGTGACGCCATGCAATCCTTTCTGCGCAAATTCCAGGAGCAATTTGGCGCCACGGGTGCCAGCATGACAGTGCCGGTGCGCGGCCTGGGCTCCGGCTTTATCGTGAGTGGCGACGGCCTGGTGCTGACCAATGCCCACGTGGTGGCGCACGCCAGCGAAGTCACCGTGAAACTGACCGACCGCCGTGAGTTCCCCGCCCGCATTCTGGGCGTGGACACCAAGACCGACATGGCGGTCCTGAAGATAGAAGCCCAGAACCTGCCGACAGTCACCATTGGCTCACCCACGGAGCTGAACGTGGGGGAATGGGTGCTGGCCATTGGCTCGCCCTTCGGGCTGGACAACACGGTCACCACCGGCGTGGTCAGCGCCAAGGCCCGAACCCTGCCCGACGACTACACCGTGCCCTTCATCCAGACCGATGCCGCCATCAACCCCGGCAACTCGGGCGGGCCCCTGTTCAACGCCCGTGGGGAAGTAGTGGGCATCAATTCCCAAATCTTTACCCGCAGCGGCGGCTACCAGGGTCTGAGCTTTGCCATCCCCATCGACCTGGCCCAATCCGTAGCACGCCAGATTGTAGCCACCGGCCATGCCGCGCACGGCGTTTTGGGTGTGTCGGCACAAGAGGTGACGCAAGCTTTGGCCACCGCATTGCACCTGTCCAAGCCGGCGGGCGCACTGCTGTCCGAAGTGCATGCCGGCAGTGCAGCCGCCAAAGCGGGCCTGCTGTTCGGCGACGTGATTGTGGGCATCGACGGCCATGCCATTGAGACCTCCAGCGATCTGCCCTTGTGGATCGCCATGGCCGTGCCGGGGCAGAAGATTCGGGTGGACTACTTGCGCAACGGCAAGGCACAAAACACTATTGCCACCCTGGAAGCTCCCGAAGCGGCCGTCAACGCCAAGGCTGGCAACCTGCCGGACTCTCCGATCCTCGCTCCACTGGGCATTGCGGTCCGCAATCTGTTGCCGCTGGAGCAGCGCGCTGCGGACACCAAAACAGGCCTGCTGGTGGATGCCGTGGCAGAAGGCCCCTCCACCAAAGCCGGCATCGAACCCGGCGACATCCTGCTGGCCATCAACCAGACGCCACTCACCTCGGTAGAGCAAGCCCGCCAGCTGCTGGCGAAAGCGGGCAAGTCTGTCGCTGTGCTGGTGCAGCACGGCGGGGACAAGAGCTACTTGGCGCTTAGCTTGCCGTAGCCGCACCGGCTGCGAAGCCGGCCATCAAGGCGACGCAGGCAGCCTCGGGGTCTGAGGATTTGGTGATCGCCGAAATCACCGCTGCGCTGGCCGCACCGGTTGCGGCAACTTCCATCACATTGCTGGCATCTATGCCCGCGATGCCCACCACTGGTACTGGAAACACACCCGCCCAGTAGCGCAGGTTGTCCAAGCCTTGGGGAATCCACGGCATGTCTTTGCTTTGCGTGGCAAAGATGGGGCCACAGGCGATGTAGCTGGGTCGCAGCGCCCAGGCTCGGGCAACCTCCCAGTAGCTGTGGGTGCTGAGCCCCAGACGCACGCCGGCCTGGCGCAATGCGTCCAAATCCACGGTGTCCATATCTTCCTGCCCCAGATGCACGCCATAGGCGCCAAGTTGCAGGGCGAGTTGCCAGTGGTCGTTGATGAACAGCTGTGCGCCCGGCGTGGCCTGGGCCGCTGCAATGCTCTCGGCGATCTGGGCAGACAGCGTGGGCTCTTCCGGGTCTTTGATGCGCAATTGCACCGTGCGGATGCCTGCTGCCAACACACGGCGCACCCAGGCGGCGCTGTCCACCACCGCATAGACGCCCAAAGCCGGGTCGGTGAGACCGGGAAAAGCAGTCTGCGCCGCTGGCGTTTTTTGTAGGCAAGGCAGATTGCCCACGTGCTGCGCAAAGTCAGGCAGTGCCTGCACCGGACCTGCGCCCTGCCCTGCGGCATAGGCATGGCGCAGCGCATGGGTCGTAGCCATTTTGGCCATGACCACCGCATCCGCCACACAGTAGCCGCTGGCCAGCGCCGCCGCCGCCGTGGAGGCGAAAGTGCAGCCCGTGCCGTGGTGCTGCGAAGTGTCTACACGCGGGAGACTCAGCCAGCCTGTAGCCTGCGGGCTTTGCAACCAATCACTGGCCAACCCTTGCGCACGCGCGTCATCACCGCCGGTGATGGCTACCGCAAAGCAGTCATACGCGCTCTGCCCATTGGCAGGTGCGCGTTCCCGGGTACCCAGGCGCCAACGGGCTTGCAGCGCTTGCGCCAGTTCGGGAGCCGGGGCGGCATGCAGGGGGTGATCTGCACGCTCGGCCTGCAAGAGGCGCAATGCCTCCCTGCGGTTGGGCGTGATCAATGTGGCGCGGGGCAGCAGCTGGCGGCAGTAGGCGTCCAGCAGGGCGTCGTCCACAAATGGGGTACCTGTAGTGGAACCCAGCACGGGGTCTACCACCAGCGCTATCGGGAAACCCTGTGCACGCAATGCATCCACCCACCGGCACACCACGCGCAGGTTGTCCACACTCCCGAGCAAGCCGGTCTTGATGGCCTGCGGCGGCATGTCCTGCGCCAGCGCGGCCAACTGCGCGTCCAGCAGATCGGCGCTGACAGGCTCCACACGCACAACCTCCACGGAGCTCTGCGCGGTGATGGCGGCCACGGCCGTGCAGCCATGCACCCCGAATGCCTGCAAGGCTTTCAGGTCCGCCTGCAAGCCGGCACCGCCGCCAGAGTCGGAGCCGGCAATGCTCCAAACCACGGGGCGTCGGCCCGCAGAGGCGCGGGCAAATTCGGTGTCTAAAGTGCTTCTGGCGCCCATAGGTATTGCGCGGGTAGCTTCTTTTTTCATAGCAAATTCACAACAAGATGGGGTGGCCCGCGACCGGAGTAGACGCCACCGCCATGTCCTGGCGGGGCATGACCCCGGCTTCATAGGCCAAGCGGCCGGAAGCTATACCGAGCTTGAACGCGCGGGCCATGCGCACCGGATCTACCGCATGGGCCACAGCGCTATTGAGCAGCACCGCGTCCAGCCCCAGTTCCATGGCCTGCACCGCATCGGCCGGCGAGCCGATGCCGGCGTCCACGATGAGGGGCACGCCGGGCAGGCGCGCGCGCAGGGTGCGCAGTGCGCCGGGATTCACCAACCCTTGGCCGGAGCCTATGGGCGCGCCCCAGGGCATGAGGATGTTGCAGCCGGCATCCAGCAGGCGCTGGCAGCTCACCAGATCGTCCATGCAATAGGGAAACACTTCAAAACCGTCTTTCACCAGTTGCGTGGCGGCGGCCAGCAGTTCGAAGGGGTCGGGCTGCAGGGTGTGGGCGTCGCCCACGACTTCGAGCTTGATCCAGGTGGTGTCAAACAGTTCGCGGGCCATGTGGGCCAGGGTGATGGCTTCGCGGGCGGTGTGGCAGCCGGCGGTGTTGGGCAGCAGGTGGGCGCCTGTGGCTTTGATGAGGGCGAAGAAGTCGCCGGCCTCGGCTCCGTGGGCGAGTTGGCGGCGCAGGCCCATGGTGACGACTTGGGCGCCGGAAGTTGCAATAGCGTCTTGCAGTATTTGGGGCGAGGGGTAGGCTGCGGTGCCCAGGAAGAAGCGGCTGGTCAATGCTTTTCCACCTATGTGCCATTCGCTTACTTCTTCGAGGCGACTTGGCGGCAGTGTGCTCTGCTCCGTGTCCCCCGCCCGCTTTGCGGGCTCCTCCTTGACCTGCGCAGAACACGCTGCCGCCAAGTCACTTTGTGTGGCGGTTGAGCGTTCGAGTCCATCGATCTTTTGTGATGCGGTAAGTTGATCCACCGCTTCGCCATTCATGTGTGTAGTCATGGGTCAACCGCCTTCGATGGGTTGAAAGGTGAGGATGGTGTCGCCCTCTGCCAGCGGCTGCTGGGCGCGCTGGCTGCGGGGTACGAAGTTGCCGTTGACGGCGGTGGCCAGCGCCGCCGGCAGCACTCCGCGTGCATCCAACCATTCCTGTAGGGTTCGGGCGTTTGTCGTTTCCGGGGTGCCGTTCACAGTGATTGTGATGGTCTTTGGCTCGGTGTCTGTGGTGGTCATAGCTTGAGCTCTTGCAATGCCTGCTCCACCAGTGCCGGGGCGATGAGCCAGCCGTGGCGGAAGAGGCCGTTGATGTCTGTTTTGCGTGCGCTGTGGCGGATGGCCGGCAGGTTGTCGGGCAACGCGGGGCGCAGGTTGGTTTCGGTGTGCACCACGCGGGCTTCGGCCAGTGCGGGCATGACGCTGTGGGCCGCACTCAGCAGCTCCAGCGTGCTGCGCAGGGACACGGGCGAGCGGTCTTCACTTTCGATTTCGCTGGCCCCCACCACGATCACATCACCGGGGCGAGGCACCATGTAGATGGAGTGGCGCGGGTGCAGCAGGCGCACCGGGCGGTGCAAGGGCACGCCGGGCGCGTGCAACCAGAACACCTCGCCACGCACACCGCGCACCGGCAACGCGGGCTTGGCGCCCACGCCACGTACGTCGAACACATGGTCGAAGCGATGTTGTGTTTCACCGACCTGGATCGCGCCTGCGTCCAACGCCGTGACGGTGCTGCCCCAATGCCATTGCACACCTTGCACCGCGGCTTGTGCGCCCAGCGCCTGCAGGGCCTGAACGGGGTGTATCTGGCCCTCACTGGGCAGCAACCAAGCCAGCGCCGGGCCTTGGATGGAGGGCTCCAGCGCGCGCAGTGCATCCATCGTTAACGACTGCGGTTGGTATGGCGCATCGGCCTTGGCTTGCAAGAGTCCGACAACGCGCTGGGCCGCACCGGCATCGCTGCGGTGGGCCAGCAGCAGGCTGCCGTGCATGTGCAGGGCTACCGGCTCAGACAGCGCCTGCACGATCTGCGGCCAGAGCTGGCAGGAGCGCACGCCCAATACAAACACTTCGCTACCCGCGCGCTCCAGCTCAGCCACTGGGCTCAGCATGCCAGCCGCGGTCCAGCCCGCAGCCCGCGAACCGGACTCCGCACGCGGGCCGGGGCCCGACGCCGAGTCAAACACCTGCACGTCGTGGCCTGCGCGGCTGAGCGTGAACGCCAGTAGCCGCCCGAGCACGCCCGCGCCGGCAATGCCTATGCGCATCGCCATCGTCAGGCCTTGGGGTCTTGGTCGGAGGTCGGTACCAGGTTGATGGGGATGTAGATTTCCCCGCCCACCTTTTTGAACTCGCCCGACATCACGGCCATGCCCGATTGCAACGCCTGCTCCTCGCTCACGCCCAAGTTCTTGGCGTAGTCACGCACCTCCTGGGTGATCTTCATGGAGCAGAACTTGGGGCCGCACATGGAGCAGAAATGCGCCACCTTGGCGCCTTCGGCCGGCAGGGTTTCGTCGTGAAACTGCTTGGCGGTGTCGGGGTCCAGCGAGAGGTTGAACTGGTCCATCCAGCGGAACTCAAAGCGCGCCTTGGACAAGGCATCATCCCGCGCCCGCACGCCCGGATGGCCCTTGGCCACGTCGGCCACGTGGGCGGCAATCTTGTAGGTAATGATGCCGGTCTTCACGTCCTCGCGGTCCGGCAGGCCCAGGTGTTCCTTGGGCGTCACATAGCACAGCATGGCGGTACCAAACCAGCCAATCATGGCTGCACCAATGCCGCTGGTGATGTGGTCGTAGCCCGGCGCAATGTCAGTCGTCAGCGGCCCGAGGGTGTAGAACGGGGCTTCACCGCAGTGCTTGAGCTGCTCGGTCATGTTGGCCTGCACCATGTGCATGGGCACGTGGCCGGGGCCTTCGATCATGACCTGCACATCCTGCTGCCAGGCCTTGTGCGTCAGCTCACCCAAGGTGTGCAGCTCGGCAAATTGGGCTTCGTCATTCGCATCAGCACCAGAGCCCGGGCGCAGGCCATCGCCCAGCGAATAGCTCACGTCGTACGCGCGCATGATCTCCGTCATCTCGTCGAAGTGCGTGTACAAAAAGTTTTCTTTGTGATGGGCGATGCACCACTTGGCCATGATGGAGCCACCGCGCGAGACGATGCCTGTTACCCGGTTCGCCGTGAGGTGGATGAAGGGCAGGCGTACGCCGGCATGCACCGTGAAATAGTCCACGCCCTGCTCCGCTTGCTCAATCAATGTGTCCCGGAAGATCTCCCAGGTCAGGTCTTCGGCAATGCCGCCCACCTTTTCCAGCGCCTGGTAAATCGGCACGGTGCCGATGGGTACCGGGCTGTTGCGCACGATCCAGTCGCGTGTAGTGTGAATGTTTTTGCCGGTTGACAAGTCCATCACGGTGTCGGCACCCCAGCGAATGGACCAGACCAGCTTTTCCACTTCCTCCTCGATGCTGGACGTCACTGCCGAGTTGCCGATGTTGGCGTTGATCTTCACCAGGAAGTTGCGGCCAATCGCCATGGGCTCCAGCTCGGTATGGTTGATGTTGGCGGGGATGATGGCGCGGCCGCGGGCCACTTCATCCCGCACGAACTCGGGCGTCACCACCTTCGGGATGCTGGCTCCAAAGCTGTTGCCGGCCAGACGCTTCTCGCGGTCTGCGTTGCTCAGGTATTGCGCTTGCCACTCCAGGTTCTGGTTCTCACGCAGGGCGACGTATTCCATCTCGGGTGTGACGATGCCTTTGCGCGCGTAGTGCATTTGCGTGACGTTGGCGCCACTCTTGGCACGGCGCGGCTGGCGTTGCAGGCCGGCGGCTTGAGCACGCAAGGCAGCCAGGGCGTCGGTTTCGCCGTGCTTCAGGCCATCATCCAGCGCAAAGGGCTTGCGGCCTTCGTACAACTCGGTGTCGCCACGACCGGCAATCCACTGTGCGCGCACCAGCGGCAAGCCCGAACGCACGTCGATGTGGGCACGCGGGTCGGTGTACGGGCCGGAGGTGTCGTACACCGTGATGGCCTCGCCATTGCTCTGCATGATTTCGCGCAGCGGCACCTGAATGTCAGGGCGGCTGCCTTGCAGATAACGTTTGGTGGAAGCGGGAAGCGGCTCGCGTGTGAGGCGAATGAATTGGGCGAGTTTGTCGGGTGCGTTCACTGGGAAATCTCCGGGTTAACGCCCGAAGAAAGAGAAAAACACGCCCCCGAAAACTTGGAATGAGCCACGGCCCGCACGGCACACGGCCGGGGGCACTGCTCTGCACTTCTTACGCTGGTATGAACCAGATCAAGTTCACGGGTTTGGTATCCATCTCAGCGCAACCACTGCGCACCCCGGGCAGGGCGGAGTGTACGACAAAGTAAAAAACTCACAGCCGTGTGAATCGTTTTTCCTTCTCATACGGGTACACATCATGCACATACCCCGCAGCAATACGCTCCTTCTGCGTCTGCCAGAAGGCGGGGTCCAGCAGATTGGCGTGGTATTGCATGAACACGTCGCGCACCAGCGGATTGCCCAGCAGAAAAGGCGCAAAAGTTTCGGGAAACACATCGCGCGGGCCGACGGCGTAACAAACTTCACCGGACATTTCTTCTTCCTCGTTGCGTGGTTCGGGCACTTTGCGGAAGTTGCAATCGGTGAGGTATTCGATTTCGTCGTAGTCATAGAACACGACCTTGTTGTTACGGGTGATGCCGAAGTTCTTCCAGAGCATGTCGCCGGGGAAGATGTTGGCGGCCACCATGTCTTTGATGGCGTAGCCGTAGTCAATCACCGAGCGCTCAATCTGGTGCCGTGCCCGCAGGGCTGCGGGGCTCTGGTTGCTGCGGTCCGCGCCGCCCGCATCAAACGCTTCTTGCAGGTACATATTGAGCGGGATCATGCGGCGCTCGATGTAGACGTGCTTGAGGATGACCTCGGTACGGCCATCGCCATCGCGGTCGCTGATCTCCAGTTGGCTGGGCGCAAACTGCTGCAGCTCGGCAATCAGCTCATCGCTGAAACGATCCCGAGGGAACGCCACATCGCCATAGTCCAGCGTATCGGCCATGCGGCCTACGCGGTCGTGCTGCTTGACCAGCTGGTACTTGCCCATGACCTGCTCGCGGGTGGTTTCCTTCTGGTGCGGAAAGTAGTCTTTGATGACCTTGAACACATAAGGGTAGCTGGGCAGGTCAAACACCAGCATCACCATGCCCTTGATACCGGCTGCAATGCGGAACTTGTCGCTACTGTGCTGCAGGTGGTGCAGAAAGTCGCGGTAAAACAGGGTCTTGCCCTGCTTGGCCAGCCCCAGCGCGTTGTAGATTTCGTTGCGCGGTTTGCGCGGCATCATGCTGCGCAGAAACTGCACATAGGCGCTGGGGATCTCCATGTCCACCATGAAGTAGGCCCGCGCAAAGCTGAAGAGGCGCAGAAGATCATCCTCCCCGAACAGCGCCGCATCGATACGCAGCTGGCCGTCTTTGCTGTGCAGCACCGGCAGCGCAAAGCCGGCTTCGGTATAGCCGTTGATCAGCTTGCCGATGATGTAGCAACCCTTGTTCCGGAAGAACAGGCTGGAGAGCACCTGCACCTGAAAGTTGGCGAGCAACTTGGCCTCACCCAACTGCCGGGTCATCACCGCCAGCACGTTGCGGGCATCCCGCTCCAGGTCTTCAAACGGCACCCGCAGGTCAAAGTCCTGCACCATGCGCACCAGCTGCGCCTGCACGTCGTCCAGGGTGGGGTAGTAGCAGCGGTAGGTGGGCTGGTAGCGGGCACCCGGCGCGTCCAGGTTCTCGATGTACTCGGTACTGACCGCTGGTCGCACAAAAATGAAATCGTTCTGAAAGTAGCTGCGGTGCAGGATTTTGGTGGTCACCGAATTGAAGAAGGTCTCGGCCAGTTCCGGCTGATGGTGATTCACCAACAGGCCGATGTAGTGGAGCTTGATCTGCTGCCACACCTCGGCGCCCTGCTCGCCGGCCTTGAACTCGCGCTCCAGCCGGCGCGAACACTCTTGTACCCGCAAGCCGTAAAACTCAATGCGCTCGCGCTGGGCGCGTTGCTGGCCATGCCAGTCGCGGGTTTCAAACCGGTGCTTGGCCCGCGCACTCTCGGTGCGGAAGAGCTGGTAGTGGCGGTTAAAGCCGTCAAGCAGCGCCCGCGCGATGTCGTAGGCAACCGAGGAATCAAGCCGGGTAGGAAACATGCGCGAGATTCACTATATTTTTGATAGCTGCTCGCGCATATTCCATGGGCGCCACAGGCCGTTTTGATGCTTAACGGGGATGACGGGGCATGAGCCGCACGCCGGAAATGGCTTCCCGGTACAGCGCATCGAGGTTGTCCTCGCGGCCCACCGTCATGTGCAGGTCCTGCACCAGGCCGTCGTGCACGCCGTACACCCAGCCATGCAGCGTCACTTCCTGCCCTGCGGCCCAGGCGTCTTGCAGCACGGTGCTTTGCGCGACGTTGATCACCTGTTCGATCACATTGAGCTCGCACAAGGCGGCGGCCTTGCCGTGGTCGGGGATCGCGTCCAGGATATCGCGGTGGCGGTCCCGCACGTCCTGGATATGGCGCAGCCAGTTGTCGGCCAGGCCGATACGGGCGCCCTCGAGCGCTGCTTGCACGCCCGAGCAGCCGTAGTGGCCCACGACCATCACATGCTTGACCTTGAGCCGCTCTACCGCAAACTGAATGGTGGACAAGGCGTTCAGGTCGGAATGCACCACCACATTAGCCACGTTACGGTGCACAAAAATTTCACCCGGTGCCAGGCCGATGATTTCATTGGCGGGCACCCTGCTGTCGGAGCAGCCGATCCACATGTACTTGGGCTTTTGCTGATTGGCCAGCCCGGTGAAAAAGCCGGGACGGGTGCGCTCCATCTCCGCGGCCCATGCGCGGTTGCTGGAAAAGAGATCGTTGAGTTTGTCGGTCATAGACCCCGATTATTTATGAAGCGAGACGCGCACGTTCCAGTCGAGGAGTGCGTACCGGGCACGTTCCTGCTGATCGTCCAGTGCATTGAACTCGCATTGCTGGGTAGGCTTGGACGAAGTGCACACAAAAGACTTGGGGTTGCCCAGCTGCCACATGCCCTGCGCATTGCGCGCTTCGCCTGTGAAAAACACAGCCCGTGGCGCGTTCAAGGCATCCGGTTGCGCGGGCAGGTTTTTGAGCAAGTTGCGCCCTGCATTGATGTAGTTGCCCTCGATGCCCGCCAGCGGGAACAGGGTGTTGAACATGTCGCGATGGCTGGCCGGTTGTTCCAGTTGGTTGCCGCACTGGAGCTTGCTACCCCAAATCACAAACGGCACCTGCCGCACCAGATAGCGCCGGCTGGCGTCGGCATACACCCCGAAGGAGCGGACATTGTGGTCGCCCGTGCCGGCAATGATGGTGTTGTCCTTGAGCGGACCCTTTTGCACTTCTTGCACAAAGCCGCCCAGCAAGTCGGTGGCGTAGTGGTACGTGTCGAGGTTGGGAATCAGCGTCTCGGAGCTGGTCTCGCCCTTCCACTGCGCCATGTCGCGCGGCACGCGCTTGTAGTCGGCGGGCAAGTCGTAGGGCGGGTGATTGGTGCTGGTGAGCACAAACACAAAAATGGGCTTGTCCTTGGGCTGCGCAGCCATGCGTTTGCTCAGGTACTTGAAGACGTAGTCGTCCCACACGCCCCAGATACCCAACACGGCTTCCGGGTAGGCTTCCTTGAGGTTGTTGGCGTCGACCACTTCGTCAAAGCCTTGCACCTTGAGAACGCGGTTCAGGTCGCGCCAGCCGGAGCGGGCGGAGGTGACAAACAGGGTCTGGTAACCCGCTTCCTTGGCCACTTGTGCCACCGTCCAGGGAATGGTGCGGCGGCCTGCATCGCCGAGGGTGAGCGGCGTGATGGGCGTGGAATACAGAATCGCTTCCAGCGACGGGTGGGTCCCCGCGTGGGCGGAATCAAAATTCTTGAAGTAACAGGCGTTCTGCAAGGTGGGCGCCATGCGGCCCAGCACGTCAAACGTGGGGCTCTGGTAGAGCATAGGCTCGGCGCTCCAGGACTCCATCAGGAAGAACATCAGGTTCTTTTTGGTGGTTCCAGCGGGCAAGGGATCGTGCGCAAACAGCGCGGCTTTGACTTCCGCATCGTTCGCATGCGGCAGGCCCAAGGCCTCCGCCGCCGCCAGCGGGGAGCGGAAGCCCATAGCTTTGACGCCCACATTCGGGTCGGACAAATCCTGCGACTGGCCGCGGCTGTCCCACGCGTATTTGAGTGCAATGATGCCGTTGGGCACCATGTCGTTCAGAAACTGGGAGGTGGTCACCGTCAAGTGCTGGCGCTGCAGCGCCATTTCACGGATGGTGCCTTTGCCGGCAAATGCCAAGGCGAAAAATGCCACGATCACGACCACCAGCTTGACCACCGCGTGGCGGGTGTGCAGCACTGTATCCGGCTGAATGCGGCGTGCAAGCACGCGATGCAAAGCTACTGAGCCCCAAGTGAGCACGGCTGCCAGCAGCAGCGTCCAGATGACCGGAAAGTCGTGCCAGATGGTCTTGAGCACGGCAGCGGTGTCGTCCTCAGCCAGCCCGAAGATCAGGGAATCGATAGGCGTTTTGTAGAAGCCGAAGTAATGCAGGTTGATCAGCGACAGCATCACATACAGCAGCGCCAGCCCCGCGACGATGCGCTTGTGCGCCTTGCCTGACACCCACGGCAGCACCAAGAGCAGCAAAAAACCAGCGATGGCGCTGACCTTCAGGTCAAACCGGAAGCCCTGCAAGGCGACGGTCGCGACATCACCGCTGCTCGCGTGGTAGCCCTGCGGCCAGAAATACGCCAGTTGCCCCCACCGGATCAAACTCAGCGCCACCACCAGGGGCACGATGAGCACCCACGCGCGCATCAAGCCGCGCAGGGTGCCGTGGAGAAGGGTTGTCAGGGTGCGTGCAATAGCGGATTTCATCGGTGTCATTGGTCAAGCTTAGGGCCATGTTTCACCGAAGGGCCGCCCCGAGGTGAAACGCGGCCCCCTCGGGGGGCAGGGCGCCACACGCAGTGGGCAACCGTGGGGGCCACGGCTCACATTGTCTCAGCGAACAGCTCCCGTCCGATGAGCATGCGGCGGATCTCACTGGTACCCGCCCCGATTTCATACAACTTGGCATCGCGCCACAAGCGCCCCAGCGGGTACTCGTTGATGTAGCCGTTTCCACCGAATATCTGCACGCCCTCGCCCGCCATCCAGGTGGCCTTCTCGGCCGTCCACAAAATCACGGAAGCGCAATCCTTGCGGACCTGGCGCACATGCTCCGCGCCCAGCAAGTCCAGGTTCTTGGCTACGGTGTAGGCGAAGGCCCGGCCCGCCTGGAGCACGGTGTACATGTCGGCTACCTTGCCCTGAATGAGCTGGAATTCGCCGATGCTTTGGCCGAACTGCTTGCGGTCGTGGATGTAAGGGATCACGTTGTCCATCACGGCCTGCATAATGCCCAGCGGCCCGCCGGAGAGCACCGCGCGCTCATAGTCCAAGCCGCTCATCAGCACCTTGGCGCCGCCATTGACCTGCCCCAGCACGTTGGCCAACGGCACTTCCACGTTGTTGAATACCAGCTCGCCGGTGTGGCTGCCACGCATGCCCAGCTTGTCGAGCTTCTGGGCGATGCTAAAACCCGGCATGGACTTTTCGATCAGGAAGGCGGTCACTCCACGCGCGCCCAGCTCGGGTTCGCTCTTGGCATAGACCACCAAGGTATCAGCATCCGGGCCGTTGGTGATCCACATCTTGTTGCCGTTGAGCAGGTAGTAACCGCCTTTGTCTTCGGCCTTGAGCTTCATGCTCAGCACATCGCTGCCGGCGCCGGGTTCACTCATAGCCAAGGCACCCACGTGCTCACCGGTGATGAGTTTGGGCAGGTACTTGGAACGCTGTTCGGACGTGCCGTTGCGCTTGATCTGGTTCACGCACAGGTTGCTGTGCGCACCATAGCTCAGGCCCACCGAGGCACTGGCGCGGCTAATTTCTTCCATGGCCACCATGTGGGCCAGGTAGCCCATGTTGGCGCCGCCATATTCCTCGCCCACGGTGATTCCGAGCACGCCCAGGTCGCCCATCTTGCGCCACAGGTCCATGGGGAATTGGTCGGTGCGGTCGATCTCGGCGGCGCGGGGGGCGATTTCGGCTTGGGCGAACTCGCGCACGGCATCGCGCAGGGCGTCAATGTCTTCGCCGAGTTGGTAGTTCAGTCCGGGCATGTTGCTCATGGTGGTCTCCTCGTTGTAGTGTGTCTGTGTGAAAGCGCGGTGACGCGCAGGGCCTTTTTGCAGCGTTTATGCGGCCCTTATGCCGCCTTCTTGCCGCCCGCTTTGGCTGCGGGCTTGGTAGCCAGGGCCTTGGCGACCGGTTTGCTGATTTTGAGTTCACTCTTGGCGAGCAGGGCCTTGGCCTCACGCTGGTGTACCTTGATCTCGTCCAGGTTGGCTTGCAGGTCGGCCATTTGCTCTTCCACCTGTTTGCGGTGAGCGGCCAACACGTCCAGAAACTTTTGGAGCTGGGCGCCGGTGTCGCGGGGGCTGTCGTACATCTCAATGATGTCTTTGGCCTCCGTCAGGCTCAGGCCCAGGCGCTTGGCCCGCAAGGTGAGCTTGAGGCGGGTACGATCACGCCCGCTGTACACCCGGTTGCGGCCGCCGGGGCCGGTACGCTCCGGCTGCAAAAGCCCCAAGTCTTCGTAGAAGCGGATGGCACGGGTGGTCAGGTCAAACTCTTTGGCCAGATCGCTGATGCTGTAAGTGGTGCTCATGGTTCGTTCGTGGCGGGTGGTGGCAAGGACAAAGGCTTCGCGTCGCCGCGCAAAGTTGACGTTTACGTAAACGTCAATTATGAATCAAAAGAAAAGTGGGTTACTAAACCAGAACGCGGCTCTCCTGCGCGTTCCACGGCCTACGGGCGGCTTCCGGCGCGCTAGAGTGCAGCCATGGCGCGCACCCACCACCTCAGTTTCTACGGCTCCCTGTTGCTGTCCCGTTTGGCGGACCAGGTTTTGTTGTTTCTGGTGCCGCTGGTGGTGTACCAGCAGACGGGCAGCGCGTCGTGGACCGGCATTGCCTTTTTTGTGGAAACGCTCACCCGCTTTGTCGCCTTTCCTATTTGCGGGGTACTGAGCGACCGGCATCCCCCCATGCGCCTGCTGCGCCAAAGCCAGGCACTGCGCGCGCTGAGCTGCGTGGCCGGACTGGCGGCGGGCTTTGCGCTGGAGGGCCAGCCCGCACTGGTCGCGCTGGTGCTGGTGTCCGCCGCCTGCGGTGTGTTCACCACCCAGGGGGTGATGGCGCGTGAGGTGCTATTGCCCCACATCTTTCCCGGCGAACGGTTTGAGCGGGTACTGGCCCATGCGCAGATCGCCGACCAGCTCGGCATGGTGGCCGGGCCCGTGGTCGCAGCCGCTGCTCTGGCTATGTGGCCTTGGCAAGGGGTGCTGGGTTGCAGCGCTTTGCTCTTCATCGCGGCGGATGCCGGGCTCGCTTGGTGGCAGCATCATCACACGGGTGATTTACCGCAAGGCCGAACTGCGTCAGGCGAAAGCTGGTGGATACCCCTGCGCATTGCGCTCCAACACATCGCCCGCTTGCCCGGCATCAAGCCGCTGATCGCACTGGCTGCAGGCGTCAACCTCGTGGTGGGCGTGACCCAAGCCACCGCAGCGGCCATGGTCACAGGACTACTGAGCCAAAGCGATGCACGCTATGCGCAGCTGCAGACTGCGGGCGCGGTAGTCACGGTGTTGGTGCTGGCCTGGGTGGCGCGTGTACATTGGCGCGGCCATGCGCTGGGGGTGTGGTCTTACACCCTGCTGCTCGTGGGTGGGCTGATGACGGCCTGGGCCGTGCACCCCTTGGTCTATGCACTGGGCTTTTTGCTGGTAATCGGGTTTGACAAGATGTTCAGCGTCTACATCCGCGCCGGCCGCCAGCGCATCATTCCTCCGCAGGACTTCGGCAAAACCAGTGGCGTGGTCGTGCTGCTCAACAACCTCACCCAACCCCTTGCCGGACTGGCGGTGGGTATGGGCGCACAAGGTGCGGATGCGCGGGGCGTCATCACCGTGCTTGTCGTGGGAATGGCACTGATGGGCGGAGCGGTCGTCTGGTGGGGTCGCAATAGCGCAGACCACCCCCAAGCTGGCTAGCCCGCTCACCACTTCGGGATCGCCGGGTCCTTGAGGCTGTGGCGCAGCTCAGCGTAATCAGGCACCACGGTACGTACCGTGTCCCAGAAGCGGGGGCTGTGGTCCATCACCCGCAAATGGCTGAGTTCATGGGCGACCACATAGTCCACGACCTCCTGCCGGAAGTGAATAAGCCGCCAGTTCAGTCGGATCGAGCCATCGCTTTTGGCACTGCCCCATCGTGTGCCGGCGTTGCTCAGACTCAGTTTCTTCCATTGCACATGCAACAGGGGGGCGAAATGGTCCAGCCGTTGCACAAACAAGGCCTTGGCCTGACGCATGAGCCAGGCTTGCACGGCATCCCGGATTTGCGTCGGACTGGCTGTTTGGGGCAAGGCCACACGCAGCTGGCGCACACCGTCTGCATCGGGCAGCTCATCCAGCGCGGCCCCTTTGGCACTGAAGCCGTGGGCGGCGTCCAGGGCAATGCGTACGGTGTCGCCCAGAAAAGGAAACTCGGCCCCCTGCGCCCATTCCACCTGCGCATGCTCCTGGCGCGTGACGCGCTCCCGGGTTTCATGCAGCTTGCGCAGGATCCAGGCGGCTTTTTCTTGCAAGGCCGCATCGACCTCGTACAGAGGCGTCCAGCGTGGCGCACGCACGGCCAGACCGTCAGGGCCGACCACAAAGCCGATGGTGCGCCGCTTGCCGCGGGCAAAGGCATAGCGCACCACGGCACCGTCCAAGCGCACTTCACGGGTGGCTTGCGGGTGGCTGTAGCTCACCGGCGCGATAGCTTGCGGGAGAGGCTGACCGGGCTCGAAGGGGCCGGCGGGCGGAGTTGGAAGGGTCGTCACCGGCGTCACTGGTGTCATCCCTATGCGTGGTGGCGAGCGTTTTTTTGCTACTTTTTTAGGAGCTGCTTGCGCAAGATCTACGGGCGCTGGAGCCTCAAAAGGCTCAAAAAGATCCAGCGTGAAGCGCAGCAGCGGATGCATGGCGCGCGCCGTCTCAGCCCTTGGCGGGGTAGGCCTCGGGGTCCAGGCGGCGCATTTCCGCTTCGATCCAGGTTTGCACCTCGGTCATCAGCTCTTTGGGGTCGCGGCCTTCGCTGGGGATGGGCTTGCCGATAGACACTTCCACCACACCCGGCGTCTTGATGAAGGCTTTGCGCGGCCAGCATTTGGCGCTGGTCACAGCCACCGGAATCACCGGCGCGCCGGTCGCCACGGCGAGGCGGGTGCCGCCCAATTTGTAGGTACCGGTCTGGCCCCGGGGAATGCGGGTGCCCTCAGGGAACATGATGACCCAGATGCCTTGCGCCAACAGGCGTTTGCCCTGCTCCACCACTTTGGCGAAAGACTCGGCGCGCTGGCTGCGGTCTATGTGGATCATGTCCAGGCGCCCCATGGCCCATCCAAAAAACGGCACATAGAGCAGCTCTTTTTTGAACACATACGCCAGCGGATGCGGCATGAGCGTAGGCATCAAAAAGGTCTCGAAGGTGGACTGGTGCTTGACCAGCAGAATCGCCGGAGCGGTGTCACCGGTGGGCAAGTTGTCCCAGCCGATCACGTGGGTGCGGATACCCAGCAGCACGCGCGCACCACCGATGGCCCAGCTCAGCCAGCGCACCGCCATCCACCACAGCGGTTTGCCGCGCACACGGATGGAGGCGACCAGCATGATGATTCCCCAGGGAATCACTGTCACCAGCATCCACAGCATGTGCAAGCAGGAGCGCAGCACCGCCATGAACCAGTTGGGGCGCTTTTGGGTGGGGACTGCGGTGTAGGGAGGCATGCCGCTCATGGCCGGGCTACCAGGTAATCGGCAAATGCCATCAGGTCGTCATGAACGACCGTACCGGGCGGGTAGTTGTCCGGCAAGGGCCTGCCGCGCAGGGATGCCGCTTTGCCGGTAAGCACAAGATGCGGCTCGCAACCTACTGCAGCGCCGGCAATCAAGTCCCGCGGTGAGTCCCCGGTGCAGGGCATGCCCTTCAGGTCGATGCCAAAGCGCTCGCCAATCTGCTCGAACAAGCCAGGCTCGGGCTTTCGGCAGCGGCATTGGTCATCCGGCGCATGGGGGCAGTAAAAAATGGCATCGACCTTGCCGCCGACTGCGGCGAGCATGGAGTGCATCTTGGCGTGCATGGCATTGAGCGACACCACGTCGAACAGGCCTCGCCCCAAGCCGCTCTGGTTGGTCGCGACCACTACGTGCCATCCGGCATGGTTGAGCTTGGCAATGGCTTCCAGCGCGCCGGGCAAAGGGCGCCATTCGTTAGGAGACTTCACGAACTCCGCACTGTCTTCGTTGATGGTGCCGTCGCGGTCGAGAATGCAGAGATTCATGCGGTTGTTGGCAATTTATGCAGCGAGTTTGGACAGGTCTGCCACGCGGTTCATGGCGACATGCAGGCTCTTGAGCAAGCCCAAACGGTTCAGGCGCAGGTCCATCTGCTCTGCGTTGACCATGACATCTTCAAAGAAGGCGTCAACCGGCACGCGCAAAGCTGCCAAAGACTGCAACGAAGCGGTGTAGTCGCCGGCTTGCCATTGGCTTTGGGCCTGGGGCAGCACGGTTTGCATGGCTGCGAACAGCGCCTTTTCGGCCGCCTCTTGCAATAGCACTTCGCTCACGTGTGCGTCAACATCGTCCGTCTTTTTGAGGATGTTGCCAATGCGCTTGTTGGCGGCAGCTAAGGCTGGCGCTTCAGGAAGTGCGGCGAACACCTTTACAGCTTGAATACGAGGAACGATGTCATGTAACGGTGGACGCGTGGATACGACAGCATCGACGACCTCCGGACGATAAAGACCATTGGCGACCAAACGGTTTTGGTAACGATCGTAGATAAATTCACTTAGCCCGGACACTGTGTCGGATGACAGAAGCTCGGGTGGAAACTGTTGCTGAGCGAAATCAAGCAACTCAGCCAAGTGAAGGCGCATTTGCCCCACATCTAAAAACGTCGCTAACCCAAGCAGTTCGAAACGATTCCCCAACGTTAGCGCGTGTCGACGCAACGCAAAGGGATCTTTCTCGCCAGTGGGTTTTAGTCCAATTCCCCAAATGCCGACCAACGTTTCGACGCGATCTGCAATGTCCAATGCGAACGAAACGAGATTGACTGCCGCAGTATGGTCACGCTGCAAAAGATATTGGTCTTCAATTGCCTCAGCCACAGACTCATCCTCACCATCGTGCCGTGCGTAATAGCCGCCCATCACACCCTGAAGTTCAGGGAATTCACCAACCATGTCTGTCAACAAGTCTGCTTTTGCAAGGACCGCGGCACGGTCTGCTAACGCAGGCTCGGCGCCAATTCGCTCCGCCACCCACTTGGCTATCGCGCGCACGCGCTCCACGCGCTCGCCCTGGGTACCCAGCTTGTTGTGGTACACGACCTTGCCCAGACCTTCCACGCGGGAAGCAAGAGTCTTTTTTCGGTCTTGGTCGAAGAAGAACTTGGCATCGGCCAAACGGGGGCGCACCACGCGTTCATTGCCGCCGATGACGAAACTGGCATCGTCGGGCTTGATGTTGGAAACCACCAGGAACTTGTTGGTGAGCTTGCCGGCAGCGTCGAGCAACGGGAAGTACTTCTGATTGGCCTTCATGGTGAGAATCAGGCATTCCTGCGGCACTTCGAGGAACTGGGCTTCGAACTCACAAATCAGCACATTCGGGCGCTCGACCAGTGCGGTCACTTCGTCCAGCAGGGCGTCATCTTCAATGGGTTTGCATCCACCGCCCACCTGGGCAGCTGCAGCATCCAGCTGGCGAACGATTTCAGCGCGGCGTTCCGCAAAGCTGGCGATCACGGCGCCGTCTTTGGCCAGCGTAACGGCATAGGCATCGGCATCCGCAATCACGACGGGAGACACTGCCGCCTCAAAGCGGTGGCCTTCAGTGCGGTTGCCGGATTGCAGGCCCAGCGCTTGCACCGGCACCACGTCGCTGCCGTGCAATGCCACCAGGCCGTGCGCAGGGCGCACGAAGCTCACACTAGTCCAGCCGGGCAATTCACAACCGCTTTGCAGCTGGTAGCTCATGACCTTGGGGATGGGCAGCTTGGCGATGGTCTCCAGCAAGGCCTTCTGCAGGCCATCCACCAGAGTGGCACCCTTGACAATGCTGTCATAGAACAAAGCTTCAGCCTTGCCATCCATGGCGCGTTTGAGAGCTGGCACGGCGCTGGCATCCGCGCCCAGGGCTTGCAGCTTTTTGAGCAATGCGGGGGTGGCGTTGCCGGATGCGTCCAGGCCCACAGCCACGGGCATCAGCTTTTGCGAGACCGCTTTGTCTGCAGCTTGGGGGGCGACCGCAGCCACGTGCACAGCCAAACGACGGGGCGATGCGAAGTGCGTCACGGCCGCATCTGCTGCCACCAGGCCCTGGGCCTTGAGGGAGTCCGCCAGCACCGTGGCAAACGCTTCACCCAACTTCTTCAATGCCTTGGGGGGCAGCTCTTCTACAAACAGTTCTACCAGAAGGTTTTTTGTTGTCATGTCTTTGTTTCTCCGTGCGCTTACGCGGCCTTCTTGGGCATCTGTTCAATCCACTCGCGCGGCGCCATGGGGAAGCCCAATCGCTCCCGGCTCTCGTAGTAGGCCTGCGCCACACTGCGCGCCAGATTGCGGATGCGGCCGATGTAGGCAGCACGCTCAGTCACGCTGATGGCACCCCGGGCGTCCAGCAGGTTGAAGCTATGGGCGCATTTCAGTACTTGCTCGTAGGCGGGCAGTGCAAGCTGCTGCTCCATCAGGTATTTGGCCTGCTTCTCGTGCGCGTTGAAGGCGGTGAACAGGAAGTCAGCGTCGCTGTGCTCGAAGTTGTAGGTGGACTGCTCCACTTCGTTCTGGTGATACACGTCACCGTATTTCATGGTTTCTGTCCACTGCAGGTTGTAGACGTTGTCCACGCCTTGCAAGTACATGGCCAAGCGCTCAAGGCCGTAGGTAATCTCGCCAGTGGCGGGTTTACAGTCGATGCCGCCAACCTGCTGGAAGTAGGTGAACTGGGTGACTTCCATGCCGTTGAGCCAGACTTCCCAGCCGAGGCCCCATGCGCCCAACGTGGGGTTTTCCCAGTCGTCTTCCACAAAGCGGATGTCGTTTTTCTTGAGGTCGAAGCCCAGTGCCTCCAAGGAGCCGAGGTACAGCTCAAGGATGTTGGCGGGTGCGGGCTTGAGCACCACCTGGTATTGGTAGTAGTGCTGCAGGCGGTTGGGGTTCTCGCCATAGCGGCCATCCTTGGGACGGCGGCTGGGCTGAACATACGCGGCCTTCCAAGGCTCCGGGCCGATGGCGCGCAAAAAGGTGGCTGTGTGCGAAGTGCCTGCACCCACTTCCATGTCATAAGGCTGCAGGAGCGCACAACCCTGGCGGTCCCAGTAGTCCTGAAGGCGAAGAATGATTTGCTGAAAAGTAAGCATGGTGTGAGTGCAATCTCCGGCCGTGGCCGGTGCAGGGCAAGCTGCGTTCAAGTAAACCTCGCATTTTACGGGGGTGGACGTGGTTCTGCAGCCACGCACCGCCGCTTGCGGCCAGCTTTAGCGAGGCTTGCGTTTGTAGAAGGCGACAGCCACGATCACCAAGGCCACGATCCAGAGTGGCCAGAGCCCGAAACGTGAGGCCCACCACGCAAACGGCGTCAAACCGGTGCGGCCTTGCACTTGGCCCTGCAGCACACCGCGGGTCAATGGGCGCAGCATGTCAATCACTTTGCCCTCATGTGACAGGAATGCCGTGGCGCCGGTATTGGTGGCTCGCACAAAGGGGCGCTGAAATTCCAAGGCTCGCGCCCGGGAGATGTTGAGATGCTGCTGCAGAGCGACCGTGTTGTTGAACCAACCGAGGTTGCTCACGTTCGCAAAGATGGTGGGGGACGTCGTGATGTCCGTAAACCGTGTGGCGAGCTCTTCACCGTAGAGGTCTTCGTAGCAGATGTTTGGTGCGACGCGTTCACCGCGTACAGGCAATGAAGCCTGCCCCAAGGGCCCACGGTTGAAATCGCCCAGCGGAATATTCATGAGCTGGGTGAACCACTTGAACAGTGGCGGGATGAACTCTCCAAAAGGCACCAAGTGATGCTTGTCGTATTGCCACACCTTTTGCTCACTTGGCGTCAAGCCGATGACCGAGTTGGTGTATCCGGTTTTGAAACTGCCCAAAGGGATGCCGATGAGCGCTGACTGGGTGCCCTGCATGAATCGGGTGGTCAACGCATCCCAATAGCCATCTGGCAATTGCTGTGGCAGCAAGGGAATTGCGGTTTCAGGCGCGATGACCAGATCGCCAGTGCTTTGGTTCAGCGCATTGCGATACCACTGCAAGGCCAGTGGCACGCCACTCCCGGTTTCAAACTTCTCATCCTGCGGAATATTGCCTTGCAGAAGGGTCACTTGCAGAGTGCTGGTGGGCTCGGTGAATCCATTCCAGCCTGCGGGCAATACGGAGGGGATGCATAGCAATGCGCTCATCGCGACGGCAGGCCCCCACCGGCGCTGAGTCCAAGCTATGGCCAAGACTGCGGCCCACAAGGCAGCCAAACCTGATACGCCGTAGCTCCCTATCCAAGGCAAGTACGCGGCAAGTGGCCCATCCACATGGGCATAACCAATAGCGCCCCAGCCGAAGCCCGTGAGCCATGTTCCGCGTGCCATTTCGGCCATCAACCAGAGTGCGGCAAATGCGCCTATGGCCAAAGCGTTATGTACTGGAAACCACTTGCGCCACAGCCATATTGCTATTGCATAGTAGGCTCCCAAAGCCGCTGCCAATGCGATGACGGCTATGACGGCCAGCAGTGCCGGCAAGCCACCGTAAGTGTGCATGGCAACAAACAGCCACCAGAAGGTGGTGGATAACCAAGTGGTCGCGAATGCCCATGTATATCGCGCTGCACTGGCGGGTGAATTTAGTCTGGCAACTGCCACCACAAATGCCGCCATGGAGACCGTCTGCAACCACCAGATAGTTTGGCCTTGCACTATTCCAGCACCAATTGGCCAACCCACGCCGATAGATTGTGCGGCAGCAGCTATAAAAACAATAGCAATGGTAGGCAACGACGCCACTTCATTGCGTCGCGCGTCTGCCGACTTGCGGTCCATCAGCCAGGTAGTGCGTTATCGGGGGTGTACGACACCTTGAACCACTTCACGGCACCTCCTTTGGTGTGCAGCACCAGGAAGTCGAGCCCGCACAAGCTGTGACGTTCACCGCGCTTGGGGACATGGCCCATCTCATGGGCAATGAGGCCTCCGATAGTGTCAAAAGTGTCATCAGGATCAGAAGCCTCCATGGTGACCGTAAAGGCTTCATTGATTCGCTCAAGCGGTGTGTCGCCGCTCACCCGATAAGTCTTATCCGCTAGGGCAAAAATGTCGCCTTCGTCTTCTGCGATATCGAATTCGTCCTCGATTTCGCCCACGATCTGTTCCAAGACGTCTTCAATGGTGATCAAGCCAGCTACCCGGCCGAATTCATCGATCACGATCGCCAAGTGGTTTCGATTGCCCCTGAAGTCACGCAACAAGTCGTTCAAGCCCTTTGACTCTGGCACGAATACTGCCGGCCGCAGCAAGGCCCTGATGTTGAGCTCTGGAGCACGCTGAAGTTTCAGCAAGTCCTTGGCCATCAGGATGCCGATGATGTTTTCTCGTTCGCCGTCATACACGGGGAAACGGGAGTGTGCCGTGTCAATCACTGCATGCATCAAGACATCCGGAGCGGACTGGATATCCAGCAAGTCCATGCGTGTTGCAGGTACCATCACATCACCAGCGGTCATGTCCGCCATCCGGATCACACCTTCGAGCATCACCCGTGATTCCGCGCCGATGATGTTGTTGTCCTCTGCCTCGGCGAGTGTTTCGATCAACTCCGCGGTGGAATCGGGGCCAGGATGGATGAACTCTGCGAGCTTCTGGAGAAATGTGCGCTTGTCTTCTTTTTCAAAGTTTCGCGCAGGATGCGGGTCTGACACTAGAGGTGTGCCCTGGAGGGCGGTGATTTCGAAGCCCCAAGGATAGCGGATTTGTATTTCACTCCGTTAGTGCAATGAGACCTGACTACGGTGAGCACGCTTTCGTTGCAGAGCTTGCGCTTTTTCGTAAAGACTGAAACCCTGCGATGAGGCCACAGAAAATTCTGGTCTGCGCCTTTGCGCCATATTGCAGGCCGGCCCAGCTCTCCTCAAGGAGTTCACTGAGACGCGACTCGAGGTCCGGGCGCGGTAGCTTGAGATAAGCCTCTGATTCAGGGCCATGACGGTGAACCGTAGCCCCACACTTACGAGCAATGGCCAACATCGCTGCATTCTCAGCCAGCGCGTGGATTTGCAGAACATCCACGCCTTCATTGCGAGCATGTAAAGCCGCTCTCTCAAAGAGACGTCCACCGATCCCTTTCCCACGTGCTGATGGACTGACTGAAACCCCAAAGTCTCCGACGTTCGAACCATCAGCGTCCATGTAGGTTGCCAGATGCGCCATCCCTACGATCTTTAGACGGTTATTGAACACGCCGAACACGGCATCGTTGACAAAATCCAGTCGCTCAACGTAATTCGCAATCTGCTGGTCACTGGCGGTATAGCCGAACCGGAGATACCTGTCTTGTGGCTCCAACGCTATCAGGTGACGCATCAAACGCGCTCGATGATTGGGGCCTAAAGTTCTTATGTTGAGAAATTGCGCCACTCTCGCTGGACCCCGCACCGTTTGTACCGACGGTGAGTCTTGGAGGGCGGTCTTAATTGCACACATGGCGGAACTATAAGGGTTTTCCCTAGTTTCGTGTTGCATAGGGCCTCTAATCGCTAGCAGCACTACCAAACCTGCACACAGTTTTCCTACACTTCGGCTGATGAATTCACCACGAGGGAAACAACAGATTAGAGATGCATTGACGCAAGTTGAGGTGCTTAGGCTGCAAAGTCGCAGTTCGCCCGCTGTTTTGCGCGCATTGAGTTTGGTGAAAGCGTATCAATGCCGCAGATTCGAGGCAACGTATCAAGATTTGCTAGCTTCAGACACTTATGGTCCAGCGTGCCGCTTCTTCCTCAACGAGCTTTATAGTCCGAAAGACTTCAGCCAACGAGATGCCGAATTTTCAAAGATCGCAGGTGCAGTGGAGCGTCTCTTCCCAAGGTCTATCGTTGATATCGCAGTGGCCCTCGCAGACCTCCATGCCCTTACGGAAGAATTGGATGCTGCAATGGCTGCCTCAGTTTCAAATAAGCTAGATTGCGAGCTAGTGGAAAGTCGCCTTGACGATTGTCTGTATCAACAAGCGTGGCGAAATGTCGAACGGAGTAAAGATCGAAAGTCCCAGTTAGAGCGAGTCATTCAGCTAGGAAGTAAATTAGGCAAAGTAACCAGATTACCTGGGATAAAGCTAACGCTCCGCGCAATGCGCCGCCCTGCGGCGGCTGCAAATCTTTCCACATTGCAACAGTTTCTCGAAGAAGGTTTTGAAATCTTTGCCAATATGGCTCGAGAACAATGCGCCCTAGAGAACTTCCTGGCAATCATCAATGAACGCGAAAGCGAGTGGATGAACCAACTGAATTAAGGTCTGGCTTTAGAAACCGAAGGCGAAAAAAAACCCTACCGGATCCGGTAGGGTTTTTTCG